>NZ_CP084289.1:0-8158 GCF_022879815.1 Caballeronia zhejiangensis | reverse complement strand
CTGCTGCCGATGAGGTCGTTTGTCGTTCGCCGGTTGGCCGGTTCGACGCGCTGACGTGCGCTTAACTATCACGTCATGAGACGGACGCCTTGCGTGGCGCGGGCGAGAGGAGTGCGCGAAAGCGCGTCACTGCTCCTCGATGCGAAGCAGTGACGCGCAAAACCACGTGGTTGCCTCGGCGGATGCTCCCAATGATCGGGCCGCGGAAGGCGGGGAAGTCACCGCATCTTGCTTGCTGCGTTTGCTGTCGGCACAGCAAACGGGAAGCGCGGACGCGATGCGCTAGCTGGGCTGCTCGTTGGCAGCCGAAAGACGAGGTAAGTTCGAGCTTGGTGGCTCGTAGGAACGTGATGCGCGGGCAAAGCCCGAGATGGAAAAGTGCTTGCGCTTGCGATGGACGGACTACGACAGCCCCGCCGAAGCGCCACGAAAAAATCGCTCAGGGGGCTGTGCAGGGCGGACGAATCCGATGTACTTGCCGTAAGCGGTTTGCGGGCAAAGTGCCCGGCTTAAGAAGTAGGATCAGGCTCGAAGCCGATCGTAGGTCGATGCGTCAGGGACGCAGGAACGCCGCTACGTTAGCACAGCAGTTTTCGTCTGACCAGTCAGGTGGTCGCACGTGGTTTCTTACGATGCCGATCAGCTGGTCTTTCGAAGCTAGGCAACGCCTCCCGCACGGGTACCTGATCCCGTGCCATCGGCCTGAGTGAAAGTCTTGAGCAGCTGGATCAACTGACTGAGATCTCGACCTTTTTGCAGGTAGCCGTCGAACTCGTCATCGACCAACTGGCGGCGCAGTTCGGTTTCGTCCAGCGCGGTATAGGCGATGATCGCGATGTGGTTGGTCCGCGGATCACGCCGCAGCATGCGAGCCGCCTCGATGCCATTGCATGCTGGCATCTGGATGTCCATTAGGATGATATGGGGCGCCCATTCGGGCGCGAGATCGATGGCGTCGCGACCGCCGAAAACAGCACGTGACTCGATGTCCTCCAGCGACAGATAGACCGTCATGGCCAAGGCTGCATCGTGGTTGTCATCGACCACGAGGACGCGCAGTCTGGCTTGATTGAGTGGCACTCGTCGCGCGGTCCACGGTCGGGGCGCCCGCTGAAACAATTTCGAAAACGGCATGAACTCTCCAGTGCGCCCTATCGATAGATAGCGCACCGACCATGCCCGCCTACGAGGAGTCCGGTAAGCAATCGTCCTGAATCGCCGTCCGGACGCTTTGAAGGACGCCATCCACGCAAGTCAGGGCCCAGTCCAGCCGTCGCAGTGCCAGGTAGGTGCGCGCCTTGTTTAATTCGCTCTGCTGCGCCATGTCGAGGGGCAGGCTCCACTCGACGAGTCCCACGAGGTCGGACATGTCACGGCAAAGCGTACTTTCTGTTTTTTCGTATTGCTGCTTGCCCAACGCGCGTCGAATCAAGGATGAGAATTGGGCGCAGTCGGCCACAGCAAGGGCAAGCGCATGCAGGTCAGAGTCCGACATGATGAGTAGCCGAAACGTGATTCACGCAACCCGCCGACGCTAGCGCACTTCGTGCCGTTTTATAAGGCGCTCGGCGCGTCCGAATTGCGTGCACAACGGTCGCGCCAATACGTATCGTCCTTCTATATTTGATAATGTCCTTTATCAGATATAAAGGAGGAACGATGGAGCGTGCTGCGACGCTACGTTTGACGCTGGTCCGTTCAGCCGGCGATGAGGCCGCGTTCAGCCCGAACTACCAGCGTGAACTCAAACAGTTTTATCACTTGGTGCGCGCCGATCACACCCGCATCAGTGCCATCGCGTTCACGATGCCAGGGCTGTCGGACGACACCGGGTTCACGGGCGAGTTTGTCGTCCCGCTCAGCCAGGAAATTGGCCCTGTGCTCGCGCGTGCTGCACTGGCGTGGCGCAATGCTCAGGCCGGCCGCGTCGTGCGGTTGACGCTCGGTACCTTGGATTTTGATGTCGGAACAGCAAGCGCACTGGAGGCGCTAGTGACCCGGGCGCAGGCGCTGCTAGTGAGTCAGGAAACGACTGTACCGCCTAAGTGACGATTACCTGGCTTTCTCAAAAACCCTATGTCCGACAAACTTATTGCAGACCTTCGTACGGAGGTAGCTGCTGCCCTCGAGGCGCTTGAAGGCCTCGTCATCACGGTTGACTTCGATAGCGAAGATCCGGACAGCGTCGAGGCTGCCATTGAAAAGGTCGAAGCGACGATCGACGCCACCGTGGCGCCTTACCGCGGCCATCCGTTGATCGAATCGGCAGTCGCTGACCTCAAGGCCGAGTGCCGAGAAGGCCTCTATAAGCAAGCCGAACGTGCTGCGCCGATTACGCCGGGCATCACGACCAAGCCAACGCTTCATTGACGACCCCGATGGGCTCAATCCTAGTTCTGGCGACCTCTCTTCCCTCGCTCGTGACCTCCGCTGGCGAGCAAGCAAGTATTCGCTTTCTGGAGTTCTTTGCCTCAGCCATCCGCAATCCGCATACGCGGCGGGCGTATGCGCGGGCGGCAGGGGATTTTCTGGCTTGGTGCGCCAGCGCGGGCGTGACCTCCATCACGGCTGTGCAGCCGCTGCACGTCGCCGCGTGGATCGAGCTGCAGACGCAGACGCATGCGGCGTCGACCGTCAAGCAGCGCCTCGCGGCGATCCGCCACCTGTTCGACTGGCTGGTCACCGGCCAGATTGTCCCGCACAACCCGGCCGCGTCAGTGCGCGGCCCCAGTCACACGCCGAAGAAGGGCAGGACGCCGGTGCTCGATGCGAGCGAAGCGCGGCAGCTGCTGGACAGCATCGACGTGTCGACGCCGATCGGCCTGCGGGACCGGGCGCTCATTGCGTTGATGGTGTTTTCGTTCGCGCGCATCGGCGCGGCACTCGCGATGCGCGTAGAGGACGTCTATGTGCAGCAGCGGCGCCTGTGGGTGCGCCTGCGCGAGAAAGGCGGCAAGGCGCATGCGATGCCGTGTCATCACACGCTGGAAGCGTATCTCCACGACTACCTGGAGCAGACCGGCCTGCGGGATGAGCCGAAGGGGCCGCTGTTTCGCACGATCGCGCGCGGCACCGGACAGTTGAGCCCTTCTGCTCTCCCCCAAGCCAACGCCTACGCGATGGTGCGGCGCCGGGCGCGTGTGGCCGGCATCGATACGCTGATTGGCAACCACACGTTTCGCGCAACCGGTATCACCGCGTATCTGAAGAACGGCGGCACGCTTGAAAACGCAGCCGCGATGGCCAATCACGCATCGACCCGCACCACCCAACTCTATGACCGGCGGCATGATGAGATCAGTCTAGATGAGGTGGAGCGGATCCGCCTTTGAGAGAACCCGTGAATTTGATTTTGCTTCACCCAATGTGTATAGTGTAACTATACGCTACACAGATGGCGAAGCAGAGCGCGAAGCAGTTCAACTCACTCACGAAGGAACCACCATGACCGTCTTTAACTTTTTCAAGTATCAGGAGCCCCATGATCAAGTCATGGAAGCACAAGGGACTCGAGGAGTTCTTCGTCAGTGGAAGTAAGGCAGGCATTCGACCTGACCATGCATCCAAATTAAAGCGTCAGTTAGCTCGGCTGAGTGTGGCTCAGTCGCCACATGATATGAATTTGCCGGGCTGGAAGTTTCACCGATTGGAAGGGCCGTTAGCCGGTCATTACGCGATAAGCGTGAATGGGAACTGGCGGATGACCTTCACATTCGAAGGTACTGACGCTGTCTTGGTGGACTACCAGGACTACCACTAAGGTTCAGTACATGACCCAAATGTTTAACCCGCCTCACCCAGGTGAAACGCTTCGGGAGGATATCCTCCCGGAGCTTGGTTTGACGGTGACTCAAGCGGCCGAGCAGCTCGGTGTCACGCGCGTGGCGTTGTCACGCGTGCTGAACGAGCACGCCGGTATCTCGCCAGAAATGGCCCTTCGGATCGAGGGATGGCTCGGCGTCGAGAATGGCGGCCGCGCGGACGTATGGCTGGCCCAGCAGACAGCCTATGATCTTTGGCAAGCGCGTTCCAAGGGAACGCCCAAAGTCGAGCGCGCACACGCGTGAGCCTCACTTCCACGGCATCAAGGGCGCTTCGGCGCCCTTCGTT
The DNA here is from genome assembly GCF_022879815.1 of Caballeronia zhejiangensis. NCBI lineage: Bacteria > Pseudomonadati > Pseudomonadota > Betaproteobacteria > Burkholderiales > Burkholderiaceae > Caballeronia > Caballeronia zhejiangensis. The sequence goes on along the minus strand of NZ_CP084289.1, from coordinate 4,048 downwards.
TTATGACCTTGCTTTTTACCTGTGGATAAGTCCGAGCCGTTGTTTCAATAGCCTGTGGAAACGACCGAGCGGTTCCACCATAGACCGAGCAGCTCCACCAATAAACCGAGCGGCTCCACCAATAGAACCGAGCAGCTCCACCAATAACGCCTCGCAAAGCCTTATCCATCAAGGCTCCGACCCTGTCTAAAACGAAGTAAAACGGTAAAACGTATACAAAACGGACAGAACTGGTGGTAGCATCGGCATCTGCTCCAATAACCGAGTAATTGCTCCAATGAAAACTGGTCTGTCAGCAAAGCCGGGCAGCCAAACGGGAATAGCTGAGCGCAATGTGACGATGGCGAACGCCGTCACCCGAGCCGCCCACGGGCTGAGCCTGCCCGAAAAACGATTTATCGCCGCAGCGCTTGCTAAAACTGACAGCACCGATGTGCGTGGTCTGATGGATCCGAAGATGCAGACTGTCAAGCTGTCAGCGATCGAATATGCCGAGACGTTCGGCATCACACTTGACGCCGCTTATCAGCAATTACAGGCGGGCGCAGAAGCATTACAGCAGCCAAAGGTTATCGTCGAGACACCAACGCGGCGCGGTGTAGTGCGTGAAGTTCGCGCATGGGTCATCACCGGAAAGTATGCGAAGGGCGAAGGAATGGTTGAAGTTCGATGGCATCCTGACCTGGTGCCATTCCTGTTCGGCCTACGCAAAGAGTTCACGACCTACAAGCTTAAGCACGCCGCGGCATTCCGTTCGATCTATTCTTGGCGACTGTTTGAGTGCCTGAGGTCTTGGCAGGGTGCCGGGCGATGGACGCCCACGATAGTCGAATTCCAAGAAGCGACCGACGCTACGCCTACAGCACGGGCAAATTTTAAGGAACTACGACTACGGGTCATCGAACCTGCAGTCAAAGAGCTGCGAGAAAAGAACGGACTAATTGTGAAGTGGGAACCTATCAAAGCCGGCCGGAAGGTGACGGCACTGCGATTTGAGTTCGAACCCAATCCGCAAGGCGCGCTGTTCTGAACCGCGTATTTTTTTCCAACTCGAAGACGGCGAAACTCTTTCCTGATGCGCCGATGCACGAGAAAGAAGCTTCCGCTCGCAGCATGTGGATAGCACCCGGAAAAAGACGCAATAGCTGCCCCCAAAGTCACGGCACTTCCCCTTGTGGTTAGCCCATTCTCCACTGGCCAAAAACTCGGTCCGTGGAGAGCCGCTGTGCGGTTCGGGACTTCCCCTCACTTGAGCCTGACGCGCCCTTTCGGGCTTGTCCTATAAGAGAAACGACCATTCAAAACCGCTCGCAACAGTCCAACAACTGAAGAACAGTTAACGCGTCAGTTCTTCGTGTCCCGCTCCACCAACTCAGCGCAGGCGAGCGAAATTGCTGCGGCTCGGCTGAGGCCCTTCCGTACGGCAAGCGCGTCGACGGCAGCGAGCAAATCGGGGGCAATTGTAATGGCGATTTGAACCTTGTTTTTCCGTGCTGACGGGCTCGTGTTTGCCGCGGCAGTGGCATCGGGCGCGCGAGCGATGAACGCACTTGCCGCTGGCTCGCTGGCAACAGATTTAGGTTTTTTCGTAATGGACATATATATTTTCAATATTATTTCAATATTGAAATAATGTAATTTTTTAGTGCCGATAGTTCTATCGATGCGCTCGCGTCGCGCGGCCGATATTCATCGATGTAGAGCCCCGCACCGCTCGCGCTGGCGAACGCTTTACGCCGCCCGATACGCAGCGGCAGCAGCTCGATGCCTTCAATGTCAGCAAGCGCCTCACTCGCCTCTTCGTTGTCGCTGCCTTGTGGATCGGCGGCATTCAGCAACGCTAGAGCTCGTACGTCGCGCACACTGCGCGCCTCGCGTAACAAGCTCGCCACGTCCGACAGCGCCCAAACATCGAATGAACGCGGCTGAAACGGCACCAACATAAGATCAGAGACTGTTAGCGCCGCGCGTAATGCGGTTGAATCACGTCCGCCCGCATCAATGATGACGTGATCGTATGCACTGGCCTGCTGCGTGACCTGTGCGCGCAGCGTCGCGCCGTCTGGGTACGCGGCGGCGGCAATCGGTGCTCGGCCACTTTCAGCGCGCACGGTGATCGCGCCCAGGCTTGTCCCCTGCCGGTCTCCATCAACCAGCCACACGCGCTGCCCATCTAGCGAAAGGCCCAGTGCAAGCTGAACGGCAAGCGTCGATTTACCCACCCCACCCTTCGTGTTCCCTATTGTGATAATCATATAAATATCACCGTATTTCAATATTGAAATGCTATTTAAATAATATGATTATGGGGGAACTTGTCTAGCGGCTGTAGTGTAATGGCAACTATCTCTTGATAATTTTGCTTATGCGGATAGGGTCAAAAGGCAGCTTTCAGGCGGAAGAGCGGAGGACCGCTTGATTGCGCGTTGTTTCGCGGTCAAGGACCAGCAAGTTACCGGCTGCCGTCAATCATCATGCGTTCTGCGATCACGTCGATCTGACCTCACAGGACTGCAGCAAAGGGGCAGAAAAGTCACCGATATCTGACACTTTTCTACCTCTTCGCTTCGTCATGTAGGCCATCGAAATCATTGGTGACACAAAGGATGCCATACCGGCCAGTTTTCGAGCACTTTGTGAAGGCCCCGACAGGGCCCCTGCTGGGGCTCAGGGGCTTTTCTACCAATAGTTTGAATCTGCCTTGGTCCGTTCCGGGGCCAAACAGGGGCCCTGAACGGACCAAGGCTGTCCTATCGTTGGCGAGGATCACTATTGGGTTGCCCAATAGCAGTGAAGATCAATCGCTCCACCACCTCCCGAATCGTCTCACCGCGATGCCGAAGACCTTTGAGCGCTTCGAATGCCTCAGGCGAAATTTTCACCCTCGGCAGCGCGTCAGCCGGATCCGAAAGCGCTTCCAGCTGCGTACCTCCGACCAGTTCAGTTTTGACCTTCCACACGCTGCCTTTCGGCAGCCGGTGAGCGGTCACGAATTCAGGTTTGCTGCTCATAGCTCGCCCTCAGATAGTTGTTCCAAACCCAGCGACCGCGCCCCTCACCGTGGCCAAGATCACGTGAGCACAGCGCGAGCGCTTCTTTGACTTCGTGGCCCTCGCGCAGGTAGTACTCGTAGTTGTCGCGACAAAAGGCACGGCGCAGGGCGTGGCCAGAATCTTTACCCTTAAGGCCTAGCGCAGCAAAACGCTCATGGACGTGCTTTTGGGCTGCACGTGCGGTCGTAGCGTCGACCAAGTGGGACCGCGTCGCCATGACCGTGAGCGCGGCTTGTACGGCTTCTAGGGCTCGCGTGCGATAGGGCGCTGGGATGACCGTATCTCGCACACGTCCACCCTTGGTGCCATAGCGAACCGTGATAAAGCTTTGGCCACGTGCGAGAGCCGCTTCCCATTGCTTCAGGCTCTTGTGGCTCTCGATCATTTCTTCGCGACGCAAGCCCAAGCAACGCTCGAGCTGGATCCACGCACGCGTGTCGGCCGCAGCGTGCTCGAGCGCATGAGCGAGCACCTGCTCATCGACCACATGGCCACCGCCAATGCGTGTTCCCGCTGGCACACCAAGCTGCAAGTTGGTGAGAGCATCGGCCCACGCGCCGCGGCCAGCGCCGTGCAACGCTCGGCGCAGATGACTGACTTCGTTTTGAATCGTCCGCGCGGTGATGCCCGCCTCAATGCGCGTGCTCACGTAGTTGCATAGCTGCTTCTTCGTCACGGTGACGGGATCGACATCTCCGTAACGTTGCAGCTTGGCGTGCGCGGCAAACGCTCGGAAAGTCGTCAACATCTTCTGCCGGGTCAACGTCGCGGCTCCCTTGTAAAGCGATGCTTCCATGAACTTCACTTCGGTTGATCGAGGCCTCGATCGCGAGCGATTCGGTGCCGACGCGGATTTGTTCCTGCTGTTCATCGTTGGTCTTTGTCGTTGTTGTCGTTCGTTTTTGTGTTGCGCCGAGTCGCTCCAGCGAGCCGGGTGCTGCGTGTGTTTAGGGAACTGTGGGCCGCCACCTGGAGGTGGGTTGTTGTGGCCGGTA
>NZ_CP084287.1:0-666467 GCF_022879815.1 Caballeronia zhejiangensis | reverse complement strand
TTCTTTGGCGCTGCGGCGCCAGCCGCTGGTGACGTTGCCTTTCGAGTCGTGCTTCAGCAAAGCGGGCAGGCAGTGGAGGTAGCAAGTGACGAGTCGATTCTTGATGCGCTAATCCGCAAGGGCGTTGAACCGATTTACGACTGTAAGCGCGGCGAATGCGGGCTATGCGCAACGACAGTCATCGAAGGGGAGGTCGACCATCGCGATTACGTGCTCTCTCCCGATGACAAAACTAGCCGCAAGCAAATGTGCGTGTGCGTATCACGGGCACGGTGCGGCGATCTGACACTGGACTTGTAATCAAGGAAGACGATGACATCGAACCATCATACCCTGTTGCGTGACCGCGCCTACGTCGGTGGCGAATGGGTCCTCGCCCTGAGCGGCAAGACCTTCGAGGTGCGCAATCCAGCCACCGGCGAACTCGTCGGCACCGTGCCACACATGGCGGCTGAAGACGTTGAGCACGCCATCGCAAGCGCGCAACGCGCGTTTGACGAGTGGAGCGACCGCCCGGCTAAGGATCGTGCCGAGCCGCTCAAAAAATGGGCGCGTCTAATCGTTGATCACGCTGACGAACTCGCAGCGATCCTGACAAGCGAACAGGGCAAGCCGTTGCCGGATGCGAAGAACGAAGTGATCTTCGCAGCGTCCTTCGTTGAATGGTTCGCGGAAGAAGCGCGGCGCACCTATGGCGACACCATTCCTGCTGCGCGCCGCGACATGAGTTTCACGACGGTGAAGGAGCCGATCGGCGTGACGGCAGGCATTACACCCTGGAACCTCCCGTCTGCCATGGTGACGCGCAAGGCCGCGCCCGCGCTCGCCGCCGGCTGCACGATGGTGCTTAAGCCCGCCGAGCACACGCCACTGTCCGCACTCGCGCTGTGCGCACTAGCTGAACGCGCGGGGATACCACCCGGGGTACTCAACGTCGTGACTGCTGACCGCAGCGCGGCGGAGGCGATCGGACGAACGCTGACCTCTAGCGAGGCGGTGGGCAAATTGAGCTTCACCGGATCGACCTCAGTTGGCAAAATCCTCTCCGCGCAATGCGCGGCAACGATGAAACGGGTATCGCTCGAACTCGGTGGCAATTCGCCGTTCATCGTCTTTGCCGATGCCGACCTCGACGTCGCCGTGTCCAGCGCACTGTTCGCCAAGTTCCGCAATGCCGGCCAGACGTGCATCGCGCCGAATCGCTTCCTGGTCGAAGCATCCGTGCACGACGAGTTCGTCGTGCGCATGCTGAAAGCGATGCAATCGCTCAAGCTTGGCGACGGCACCGAGCCTGGCGTTACGCTCGGCCCGGTCATCAGCGAGGAAGCACTTCGCAAGATCGAAAGGCATGTCGAAAACGCGCTGGAACTCGGTGCATCTCTCCTTGCCGGCGGCACGCGTGCGCGGCGCAAGGGCCACTTCTTCGAGCCCACCCTGATCAGCGGCGTCACGGAGTCCATGGCGATGTCGTGCGAGGAGACCTTCGGACCAGTGATGGCACTCGCCACTTTCAGCGACGAGCGCGAATTGATCGCACGCGCCAATGCTACGCGCATGGGCCTCGCATCCTACCTGTTCAGCCGTGACGCTTCGCGCATCCACCGCGTGTCGCGTGCGTTACACGCGGGCATCGTCGGTATAAATACTGGCATGATCGCAACCGAAGTCGCACCGTTCGGCGGCTACAAGGAATCAGGGGTTGGCCGGGAAGGTGCGCGTGAGGGCATTGACGAGTTCATGGAGACAAAATTTCTCTGCCAGGCATACTCCGCCTGACGTCATTCGCTCACCTGCGGCGAGACACACCACTGAGCATTTGGGCTCGTCGAAAAACCTGCAATGGGTGCGTTACACCCATTGCTTAAGCAAGGTGGTGGGGTTCGTCACCCACGTCTGACGGCTGGAAGGGCTTGGCAAGAACTTCGAGGTCGCGGTCACCCGACATCTCGCGGCCACCTGACATTGGTTTTGAGATTTCCTTGCGAAAAAGGTCGACAATCAACGACCGGAACCAGCGATTTGCTGGGTCGTGATGGTAGCGGTCGTGCCAGTACAACGCGATCTCGAACGCTTCGAGCCCGAGAGGCTCGGGCCGGTAGATTAATGGAAAGTGACGGCTTAACGTGGCGGCGAGGATCTCGGGCGCTACCCAGATCAGATCCGAAGTCAGTAGGCAATGTGGCGCGGCGAGGTACTGCGGGATGCGCACTTTTATGCGGTTCTTAGCCCCTGCTTCGAACAACGCCCGTTCGAGCAACAGATGCCCGCTGCCGCCATATTCGACTAGCAAATGATCGAGCTGACCGAATACTTGGGCATCCAGCGCTCCTTGTGCGAGCGGATGACCTCTCCGCATCACGCAGACGTACCGTTGCTTGAAAAGCGGCTTACGGTGAATGTCCTGCTCAAGCGTTGGCAGATATCCCACCGCCACATCGATCCGCCCGTTCCCAAGCGAGGGAATCGTGTCTTCGATGCGCGTGAACATCGTGTGCAACTTGATGTCGGGCGCTGTGCGCTGAAGCTCTCGATAAAGCATCGGCAGCAAGACGACTTCGCCGATATCGCGTGTCCTTATAGTGAACGTTCGTTCCGATTTCTCCGGCCGAAAAGGCTGCGGCACGCCCGTCGTGCCGCGCACAAGGTTTAGAGACTCGATCAATGGACCGGCTAGCTCGAGCGCCACCGCAGTCGGCTCCATCCGCCTCCCGATAAGAACGAAAAGCTTGTCCCCGTAAGTTTCACGCAGCCGCTTAAGCGACGCACTGACGGCGGCCTGCGTCAGTCCGAGGTTTTCGGCCGCTGCCGTGACGGATCGATCACGCCACATGGCCTCAAATACATAGAGCAGATTTAAGTCTTTCATTTCTGCCAGCCGCCTCCCACATTGAAAATGCTGAACTGTCAATTCTATTAATGCAGTTTATAGGCGCCCGGTGGTAGGCACGCACTCGGGTTTACGCGTCTGCGCCGAAGATCTCGGTAGAAAGGCCGTCAGCGACCTATAAATTGTATTTATCCCTCTGAATAAGCGCCACTTCCTCGACGGCGTCCGGCGTCACGATCAGAATTTCGTGAAACGCCTCAGATCGATAAAGAAGGAGACAGGGCATGAAGACAGTCGGAATGATAGGACTAGGGCAACTCGGCCTTCCCGTTGCGTCGAATCTGGTCCAAGCCGGAGCGCGTGTACTGGGCGTCGCGCGCGGCAGCATGCATGAATTCCGCAATATAGGCGGCGTTCCCATCGAAGATCCAGCGACGCTGCTGCAGGAAGCAGACATCGTGCTGCTCTGTCTCCCAGGCGAGAAGGCGCAGCTCGAGGTGCTCGACGGTGAGCGAGGCCTCCTGCAAGCGGGCGTGCGCGGGAAGATTGTCGTCGAGCTCGGCACGTACAGCCTCGCGTTCAAGCTTGAGATGCAGCAGCGACTGCGAGACGCGGGCCTTGATTTGCTCGAATGTGAAGTGAGCGGCTCACCGCCGATGGTTCTGCAGAAGAAGGCGGCGCTCTTCGTCGGCGGATCACAGGATCTCTACGCCCGCTGCAAGGATGTACTTGATCTGATCGCGCCAACCCAGTTCCACCTCGGACCGATCGGCGCCGCGCTTAGCATGAAGCTGATCGCGAATGCCCTGCTTGCAGTGCACACCCTCGCTGCCGCCGAAGCGGTGAATCTGGGCATGCGCGCCGGCATCGATCCTCATGTGCTGGTGGAGGCGATCGGCAAAAGCGCGGGCGCCTCGACCATGTTCAACATTCGTGCCCCGATGATGGCGGACCGGCGGTTTCAGCCCGCGCCGGGCCCCTTCACCGCGTTGGAGAAGTATCTGCATCTCGCCTCCGAAATGGCGGACGAGACCGGTAGCGCCATGCCGCTCTTTTCGGCCGCTGCACCGTACTTTCGCCGTGCCGTCGATCAAGGCATCGGGGAGAAAGACATCTCAGCGGTCATCACATTACTCGAGCAAGAGTCCAGAAACGCGTGAGGATATTTCATGATCATCGAGCAGCGAACGTACACCCTCAAGCCCGGAACCGTGCAGCCGTTCCTCGCGCTGTATCAGTCCGACGGACTTGACGTGCAAGCCGAGGCGCTAGGCAACCTGGTCGGGTATTTCGTCACCGAGACCGGCGAGCTCAACCGTGTCGTACAGCTGTGGGGCTTCGACACCTTCGAGGACCGCCTTCAACGCCGCCGGGCGCTGTCGCAATCCGAGGCGTGGCGGGCGTTTCTCACCAAAGCCGGGTCGTATGTCATCGAACAGCGCAGCGAACTGCTGATACCTGCGCCCTTCTCTCCTATCCGCTGAGGCCGTCATGATTCACAGCCTGAACCACATCGGACTGATCGTTCCTTCGCTCGAGATCGGTCGAGCTTTCTATGAATGCGCCGGCCTCCAGACCCGCATGTCGGAAGGCCATCTGGTTTGTCGTTGCGAAGGTCGCGACCAGGACCAAGTCCGTCTCATTCAAGGTCCAAAGAAGCGCCTGGCTTATGTATCGTTTGCTACGCCAAAAGGTCGCCTTGCCGAACTCCGCGCGCGGCTCGAAGCGGCTGACGTCGAAATGCGCGATGCACCTTTTGCCGTGCCATTCGACGGCATCTGGTTCAAGGATCCGGACGGTGACTGGATCAACGTGCAGGAGGCCGACGATGTGCCCTCCACGTTGCCCGCTCCGGTAGAAGTGAACTCACCGCAGCGCTACCGCCGCCTCGGCATGCGGGCATGTGATGCCACGTCGTCGCTAAAGCGCACGCGTCCGCGCCGTCTCGGGCACCTCATCAAGTTCTCGCCAGACGTCGACCGTGCCGTACGTTTCTATACCGAAGTGCTCGGCCTGCTGATTTCCGACCGTGCTTTGGACATCATCGCATTCATGCGCTCGCCATTCGGTGGGGATCATCACATGCTCGGCATCGCCAAATCGTCGCATACCGGCTTGCATCACATGAGCTTCGAGGTGAGCGACATCGACGAGATCGAAATGGGCGCTCAGCACTTGCTCGCCTCCGGATACCGCGACGGCTACGGCCTCGGGCGGCACGGCGCCGGTTCGAACTACTTTCACTACATTCGCGACCCGTGGAACAGCATGATCGAATACTTTTGGGACATCGACGTAATTCCCGAAGGCGCAGACTGGACACCGATGGGTTGCACGGAGAACGAAGTACGGGCCGTACTGGAAGCAGTCTGGTCGGGCATGCCGGCGCCCAAGGAATTCATCATGAACTTTGAAGAACCCGACTGATCGCGCTGCCTTGCGTCCCCCTCGACTGTAACCTGAATCTTCGAACCGACCATGAGCGACCTCCAGACCGTTCTGCGAAACATGCTCAACAAGACGTTCTACGTTGCGTTGCGCAAGCCACTCGATCTTAAGCGCGTGGCCGATGTGCTACCGCGTCATCTCGAGTGGATGCTTGAGGCCGAGCGTACCGGCGAAGTTTTCCTCTCCGGGCCCTTCACCGGCGAGGGCCCGCCCGGTTCCCAAGGGGGCATGAGCATACTGCGCGCGCCGTCGATGGAGGAAGCGCAGCGCCTTATCGCGCAAGATCCGTTCATCGCCGAAGGCGTGTTCGAAGCGGAGTTGAGGCCGTGGCTTTTGATGGAAGGAAGCCTCAACTGCACGATCACCCTGTCAAACCAGAGAGCCAGCATCGACTGAGAGCATGTGATGACTTATCAGCTTTTCACCTACATTGACTCGTCAGGCGTCACCTGTCCGGGTCTCCTGCATCGCGGGCAACACTACAGCCTCCGGGCCCTCGACTCTGCGTGGGCGGGTCCTGCGCTCTTTGATCGCTCGGACGCCGGTATCGACGAACTGATCGGAAACTGGGCGGGCGCGCAAGCCCAACTTCAGGCCCTGGTCCAAGCGCTGGACACAGCGGCCTTTGACAGTGCGCCCGCGCGCCTTCAGGCGGACGCCGTCTCGTTCGACGCGCCGGTCACCCGCCCCGGTGTCATCTACGCTTGCGGCGCGAACTATCGGGACCACGTGGAGGCCATGGCGCGCGCATTCAACATGCGCATCACGCTTGACCCGCGCGGGGACGGCATTCCGCCCTGGCATTTCATTAAGGCAGGACGCGGCACACTCGCGGGTCACCGCCAAAAAGTCAGCTATCCGGGCCACACGCAGCTCCTGGACTGGGAAGCGGAGCTCGCAGTGATCATCGGCAAGCGCGCGGAGAACGTCGCGGTCGCGGATGCCCTAGACTACGTGGCGGGTTACAGCATCGCGAATGATCTGTCGGCGCGAGATAACCTCAAGCGGGAAAAGGTGGATGAATCGTCGCCCTTCCGTTTCGACTGGATCGGTCACAAGTGCTTTACAGGCGCATGTCCGCTTGGCCCCTACTTCACGCCAGCCCAGTTTGTAGCGTCGCCCGAGAAGCTCGGCATCAAGCTCTGGCTCAACGATGCGATCAAGCAGGACTCTAATACGTCGAATCATCTGTACTCCGTGGCCGACCAGATTGCTTACCTGAGTGAACGGATGACGTTGTTTCCCGGCGATATTCTGTTGACCGGCACCCCCGCCGGCGTTGGCATGGAAACCGGCACCTTCCTCAAGCGCGGCGACGTCATGAAGGTGTGGATTGAGGCGCTCGGCGAACTTGAAACGACGATCGTTTAGCACTAGCCGAAAGCGTCGATCTGGCGCGCCCTTTCATGCTCGACATGTCGCGCATGCGCCGTGAATCGAACGATCCGTTCCGACCGGCGACCTTGTCAGCGGCAGTTGCCGCCATACGGAGAAGTCGATGATCGAATGGAAATATTCATTGCGAAAGACGGTCGAATACTGGCTCTCGCCGTCCCCTTCTGCGCTCGTGCGCATACTGCGGTTCAAGAATCGTGGACGCACGAACCAGTGCTTCGTGAAGGTGATGACCTCCGAAGGCGGCAGGGCCGCGGAGATGTACTTCTTTCGGCACGATGACGGCACCTGGCGCGTCTTCCCACCGCGCCGCACATTCCCATCTCTGACCTATCCCAGATTCGCGTAGCGCCGCCCCCCGGCCCCCTCAGCCGGCACAGTATGCTCGTTTCAAATGTTTCACAGGGTTTCCATATGGAGTTTGTGGTCAAGCTGACCAGGGACGATCCTGGCCGCTTCGTGTTGTACCCCGCTTTTCTTTCAGTCTGGTTTGTAGCGCTATAAGCGACTGCGACTCTTGGTCTGAAGCAGCCGAAGCGTCGATGTGAGCGCGGTCGAATCAATACTGTATCGGTGCGGGTCGTTACGGGCTTTCATCCGGGCGCCGAGATTCGGGTGCCCAATCGGAAGTCGATAACTCATCGGGGCCTTTCCGCCGTAGCAGCCTTTCAACCGCTTGCGTCCGTTCGCCTTTCAGAGCTGAACAGGTTCAATGCGACCACTGCGGCGACGAGTTCGCAGGCGGCGAAGAGGCCCAGGGCCATCTCAAATCCATGGGCCAGGATCGCGCCGAAGAGCAGACTACCGAGGCCGAATCCGACGAACAACGTGAAGACGTTGAGCCCCATTGCTTGTCCCGGGCGTTGACCGCCAAGAGAAGTAACAATGCCGCCGAAAAGCGGCTGTGTCATGTCATATCCGAGCGACAGGATCATCGCGACGAGCGGAATGGCCTGCACTGGCACGCTCAAGCAAAGGGCAGCCGCTCCCAGCGCGCTCAGGGCCAGACCGAGCGGAACGATGCGCGCGCGACCATACCGGTCCGCCAGCCGTCCGATGAACGGCCCCAGCAGGAAACCAGGAACCCCGTATCCGAGCAAGGCAAGGCCGACGTGCACGGCATCAAGTCGATAGCGCTGTTCCAGATATACCGCGAGCCAAGTAAAGACGCCGGAGTGAAACATCGAGTTCACCAGCACGTAGCCGTAGGTGCGTCGAGCACGAGCATTGCGGAGTAGCTCTCTGTATCCAGAAAAGACGTCGGTAAGCCTTATGGTTTGTGGTGGTGTCGCCGCTGCGAGGAATCTGCGATAAGGAAGCAACACAAGCAGAAGCATGGCGCCGACAAGTCCAACCATGACGAACAGTCCGCGCCAGCCAATCAGCGGCATGAGCAAGGCACCGCAGGGGGAACCGAACGCCATGCCGCCTGCCATCGCACCAAAAAGCCAGCCTAGGGGCCGCCCGCGCTCATCGTAGGGGAAGGCGCGGCCAACAAGCACGAGTGCAAGAGGCACGACGCCGCCTGCGCCGAGGCCCGTCGCGACTCGCCAGGCCGCAAGCTGATCGATACTTGTTGCGCTCGCGCTCAGGAGCGTGAGCCCTGCGAACGCGGCGAGCGACCCGTACAACACGCGATGGATACCGGCCCAATCCGCGACCAGCCCGTAGATTAACGTCGCGACACCGTACGGAATCAGATAGGCCGGCACGATGTGAGCGACAGCTGTTTCCGGTGCCGCGAAGATGCGCGAAAGCGCCGGCACGATAGGGGCAACCATGTAAGCCTGGAAGAAGATCACGAACGTGACACCGGCCAGCCTTCGTAGCAAAGCTTCACGTTCAACGGGAGATTCTACATAGGAGGCGGTGTTCACGACGATGAGACTCCTGCATGGTTGCGGCGGCTGCGGGTTCTTACAAACCCAGATCGCTCAGTCCAGGGTGGTCGTCGGGTCTGCGCCCTAGCGGCCAAAAGAATTTCCGTTCACTCTCCTTGATCGGCAGGTCGTTAATGCAGGCATAGCGGTGATGCATGAGACCGTCGGCGCCGAATTCCCAGTTTTCGTTGCCATAAGAGCGGTACCAGTTTTGCGCGTCGTCGTGCCACTCGTATGCGAAGCGAACAGCAATGCGGGCGCCCTCATATGCCCACAATTCCTTGATAAGACGGTAGTCGAGCTCGCGTTGCCATTTGCGCGTAAGCAGTGCCACGATCGCAGCGCGACCCGTGGCGAACTCTGCTCGATTGCGCCACACGCTGTCCGTGCTGTACGCAAGCGATACCTTCTCCGGGTTGCGCGAATTCCATCCGTCCTCTGCAAGACGCACCTTTTCAATGGCGGTTTCCAGCGAAAAGGGCGGAAACGGCGGCCGCGCTGCGTCGACATCGTTCATGATCAATTCCTTTCTGAGGGTTAGAACTTTAGGCTAGTCGCTAAGGGAGGAGCAGTATTGTCAAACGTCGAGGAGCAGACGATCCCCACCGCCCGAGTTGGGATGGGCAGGCACGGCGCAGCAGATCAACGCCTCGTCCTCCGGCACCTTGAATTCTGGGCTTGCAGTGTAGGCCACTGCGCCTTCAACAATGCGCGTCCGGCAGCTCCCGCAACTGCCGCTCCGACAACCATAATCCGGTGCTAAGCCACGCGCTTCGGCCAGTTCCAGCAGAGATCCGGAATCTGGCTGCCAGCGCGCTTCCTTTCCTGTCCTCACGAACGCGACGGGCGTTGGCTTATCTGCCGGCGCGCGCAAGGAAACGCTCATCGTCGCATCGGTGCGCCGTTTAATGCCGGACGGACCGAAGGCTTCCAGGTGGATGCGGGCGTCTGCGACGTTGAGGTCGCGCAGCCCTTCATAAACCGACCGCATGAAACCCGCAGGCCCGCACAAATAAAAGTCGTAGTCGTCGAAGGGAAGCGTCGCGCGGAGCAAATGCATGTCGACACGTCCCGCAACGTCAAAGTCTTCGCCCTCGCGCGCGTCGCGCGGGTCCGACAGCGCGCGCACGACTTTCACTGCACCATCGGCGGAAGCCACTAGACGGCTGATCTCCTCGCTGAACGCACGGTCCTTGATTGAACGCGCCGAGTAAAAGAACCACGTTTTGCGAATTCCGCGCTTACGTAGGCCCTCGTAGACGATGTGACGTAACATGGCAAGCATGGGCGTTACACCAACACCGGCGGCAAGCAACACTGCGGGCCGGCGCTCGAGTGCGTCGACCGTGAATTGGCCGGCCGGGGCACGCGCCTCAATCACGTCGCCATTGCGCAAGGTGTCGTGCAGATATGATGAAACGCTTCCTTCTCGCTTCACGCTAATTCGGTAGAAGCCGTCCGACGGCGCACTCGACAATGTGTAATTGCGCAGGATCGGCGTGTCATCGCTCACGATACTGACGCGAATCGGCAGATGCTGACCCGCAAGGTGCGGAATCAGCCCAGCACCGTCGATCGGTTCCAAATGGAAGGACCGGATCACTGCGCTTTCGTCAACGATCTTCGCAACCCTAAACGGGCGCCATGACCGCGCGAGGTCTGACGCCCTTAGTCGGCTCGCTGCATCATCCCAACTCCCTGTCATAAGCGAGTTGGGCGACCAACCGCTCGCCCGAAACTTCCAGCGCAACGGCAACGCCCCGCGGCGGTGAATGACTCTGCGCGGCCTGAAGCGCCACAGCCTTTCAGCGCCCTGAAAAGCGGCGATCTCTGGCGACTCGAGATCGACTTCCGCGTCGCCTGCCATTTGCAGGACATCGCCGGTTTCGAAGTCGGTGAACAGCAAGCCGGCGCGGGGATTGACGACAAAATTGCCGAGCGTCGCGAAGAACAGATTGCCAGCGAAGTCAGGAATCGTCAGCACACCGTCATCGCCGATGCGCACAAACCCCGCCTTTCCCCCTCGATGCGAAACATCGACCTGGCGCGCGTCGCCATCGCCCTGATACGAGGCGACAAACAACGTGTCGGCGCTCGCGATCATGTTGCGGGCGCGGTCGTCGATGCAATCGTATTCTATCGGCGCCGTCTCCGAGAAGACATCCGGGTCCCGCACGAATTCAAAGTCGCGCAACTGGATGTATTGCGGACAGTTGCCGAAACTTTGCAAGACTTCAAGATCGAATGCGCGCGCGGCCCGCTGGCGGATCATGCCATTCAGCCGATTGCGGCGGCGGGTGTGCAACTCGATACCAAGCAGCCCGAGCGCCGCGCCATCACCGATGCCACTGGCGGCTGGGTCATTAGGATCGAACGCGGCATCGATAGAGAGGATCCGATCGGTGGGCGAACGCATGAAGCCCGGTCGCCCGCACGCGTAGGACGCCCACACGTCACCATCCTTTGCTACTGCGCCGACGACGATGAAGGGAAGTTGAGAAAAGAAGCTTCGGTGCTGTTCGGGCATGTGATCTCGGACGAAACGTCGGCCGACGCTGTCCATCTTCTGCATTACACCGACCTTTTCTTGTAGTTCTAGTTCGCCCCGATGCCAGGGCGAGCCGATTTGGCTCGATACAGAACTCACGATCTATCTCCTTGACCGATGATGCGCGTTCGATCTTGCAAGGGCCTGTCTTGCCGGCGGGAGCAGTCACGCGGCGGCGGCAAGTCCGACCGGTGTCTTCGCAAATTCGACGAAGCCCGGCAGTGCTTCGATGCGTCGAAGCCACGCATTGACGTTTGGGTAGCCAGACAGGTCCACGTTGCCCTCGGGCGCACGCGCGATGTAGCCATACAACGCGACGTCAGCGATGGTCGGTTTCGCCGTGACGAGGAAGCCGCGACCGCTCAGTTCTTCATCGATCAATTTGAGGATACGATGCGCGCGTGCGATGACTTCGTCGGCGTTGAATTTGGCACCAAACACGGTGATAAGCCGCGCGGCTGCCGGCCCAAATGCGATTTCGCCCGCTGCTACCGACAGCCAGCGCTGTACGGCGGCTTCTTCGACCGGATTCTGCGGAAGGAAATCAGTCCTGCCGGACTTGCGCGCGAGATACACCAGGATCGCGTTGGAATCGGCGATCGCCACATCTCCGTCGACGAGCACCGGAACTTGACCGAAACGGTTCAACTTCAGGAAGTCGGGGGACTTGTGTGCGCCGGCGGCAAGATCTACTTCGACGAGTTCATGCCTAATAGCAAGGAGCGAAATCAGCAGGCGGGCACGGTGTGAATGACCGGACAGCGGATGAACGTACAGTTTCATGGTCGTTTCCTTAAGTTGGCCGCAGTGGGCAGGTGAGCACCCTATCGCGCGTACTAAAAGCCCCGCGTGAAATAGGCAGAGTGAT
This sequence comes from Caballeronia zhejiangensis, assembly GCF_022879815.1. Classification (NCBI taxonomy): domain Bacteria; kingdom Pseudomonadati; phylum Pseudomonadota; class Betaproteobacteria; order Burkholderiales; family Burkholderiaceae; genus Caballeronia; species Caballeronia zhejiangensis. Next base: position 654,501 of record NZ_CP084287.1, on the reverse strand, counting down.
TCTTTGCCGGTCGCACGAAGCGCCCGGGTCCAATGGATATTGCTTGGTAGCCGCCGAGCCATAAAACAGCATCACACGCGGACCTGTACGCAACTGCAACACGTCGAGTGTTCTGACTTTGTGCCTCGACTCTCTCTTCCCTTTTGCATCCGAAATCGCTTGGGTGAAAGAAGGCTATTCTCAATCACCATGCGCTTTTCGGCCGTCTGTTGCCGTCCAGGTCCTCAATCGTTGGGATGCAAGAAGCCAGTCTTTTGCTTCTTTGGTAGGCGCGCGTTGGGCCATGACATAGCACGATCGCGTGATCTCAGCGCACCAAGAGTCGACAACATTTGAATTCATGCACTTCAACCAAGGCACGGCGCCCCAATCCGTGTTGTGCAGGAGCCCCAGCCCCGCACTCGCGGACCGAAGAACCGATAGTGAGACAACACATCCCCCGCCCTCCAGCATGAAAAACGCGCATTACTCAGTCTCGTGAGTCCGTCAAGATTTTGTGCCCAAGCTGAGCGATCGTCTTTCAAGAACGCACGCTAAAGAACGGGGTCAGATTTCTGAATAAGGGAGTAACCGTTGCAACCGAATTGGGTTCGCAGGTATCGACCATGCAGACTTGTGGATAGCGGACGTAATCGGTTCAAGCTTGCCCGGTAGAAGACCTCAACGGCGTGTCTGGCATCGGGGAGGCTTTCGCCTGCCCCGCCTACGGAGCGGCTCACGCTTACGCGAAAACACAAGACGCAGTTCCCGCCATTCAGCGACTTGAACATAAAACGCAAGTCGGCGTCTGAACGACGCTGTTGTCGACTCGTTCGAATTCACGATCACTACTGGACGAAGAAGACCTTCATGCATTCAGTGCGTGCGTCGGACGCCATGGTCGATGGAGTCACTAACCAATGCGGGAAAGACGATGTGACGATGGGGCCCACGCCGAATGATGGTTACCACACGCGCTCGTTCGCCCCAACGTTGCTGTCCGGTCGCCGAACCTCTTTCTGCGCTTTCCGGACTGAATCCGCTGTGTGACGGACTGGACAAGCTAGTGAGATCCTACGCGTCACTCGTCGGTTGACACAACATGTCGACCAACTTATCACGGTAGAGATTCTTCTCTGCGGGATTGCGTGGAACGCATACGTGAAGGTTTCGTTGGGACCACGGCTCAATTAGCTCGATGACCGCGACTTTCCCTTCATCCGACGCCTCAATGGCTGTTCGCGGCACGACGCCTATCCCAGCTCCCGATGAAACCAGCCGCGCAATCGCCCGATAACCGGAAACCTGCACGCGAACATCCAAGCGCCCGTCTAGCGCGCTCGCATGATTCATCAGGAATGTATGCAAAGCGGCTCCTGGTTGGAGACTTATGAAGGGCTGGCAGAGGCACTGCCTGAAGCTAATACGACTTTGCTCCGCGAGCGGATGCCCAACAGGTGCGAGCAGCACCAACTGGTCCTGCCTGTAGGGCACGAAGCGCAAGGCGGGGTGTTCAGACTCCAGCGCCACAACCCCGACGTCCGCCCGACCTGCAACGACGGCGCCGATGATGTCGTGGCTCAACCGCTCCTCGAGGGTAATGCGCACGCCTGGGAACGCGGCAAAGAATCTTGCCAGGTCATCGGGAAGATGTGAACTGATTGCGTTGTTATTCGCAAACACCGTTACGTGTTCTCTCATCCCTTCGGTGAACGGCAGGAGGTCGGCGCGCATCTGGTCAAGTTGCGCAAGACAACGTTTTGCGTGCTCGACGAGGACCTGCCCGGCGGCAGTCAGCGCGACCCCCCGAGGATGCCTGCTCAGTAGCGTCACGCCGACAGAATCCTCAAGATTCTTCACGCGAAGACTCGCCGACGATGGTGCCAAGTGGCAACGCTCGGCTCCGCGCGAAACATTGCCCTCTTCGGCGACGGCAACGAACACCTTTAGGTCGGTCAAGTCGTAGCTCATGTGTTCGTATCCGACGGCGGTAAATTCGGTTTTATAGCACGAGAGCCAACTGGCAGAAGGCGCGTTCGGTGATGTTGCAGCGCACGATTTCGGTTTTCACAAACGGTCCGTTTGGCAAATCTCACTGTAATAGCCGACCGCATTTTCCGATACTGGTAGCCATCAACGAAACGCGAGGAGGTAGCGATGGGGGCATCGGTTACGCAGGAAATCTCAGCCAAGCCGCTTGCCGGCGTGGTAGTCGTATCCATCGAACAAGCATTGGCTGCGCCGCTTTGTACGGGGCGGCTCGCGGAAATGGGCGCGCGAGTCATCAAGATTGAGCGCGCTGAGGGCGACTTTGCGCGCGGCTACGACGCAGCCGCAAACGGCCAATCTTCATACTTCGCCTGGACAAATCGAGGCAAGGAATCTGTCGTTCTTGATTTCAAGAAAACAGACGACTCCGCACTGTTGCATCGACTTATCGCCGAGGCAGACATCTTCGTTCAGAACCTCGCTCCGGGCGCTCTGGACCGGGCAGGCTTCGGCAGCGAAAAATTGCGCGAACTTCACCCGCGACTCATCACCTGCGACATCAGCGGCTATGGCACGAACAACGCCGCGAGCAACCTCAAGGCATATGACCTCCTCGTGCAGTGCGAGAGCGGTCTGGCAGGCATCACCGGCGCGCCGGATGCATGCGGTCGCATTGGTGTCTCAATCTGTGACATCGGCGCGGGGATGAACGCGACTATCGCAGTGCTGTCGGCTCTCGCCTTGCGCGCGACCACCGGCAAGGGCTCCGGCGTCTCCGTCTCTTTGTTCGATGGTGCTGCGGACTGGATGACTATCCCCTACGTACACCAAGTCTACGGAAACGGTGCGCCCACCCGGCAAGGTCTGAAGCATCCCTCAATTGCCCCGTACGGTGCATTCAAGACGAAAGACGGCGACGAAATTGTCATCAGCATTCAGAACGAGCGCGAGTGGCGACAGTTTTGCTCGGCGTTCCTTAAGCAGCCTGAGATTGCAGAGGATTCACGCTTCTCATCCAACACAGATCGGGTGCGTAATCGCGAAGCGCTGGATTTGGTGATTGCCCAAGCATTCTCCCGAGTCGACTCCAATGAAGCACTTCAACGGCTGTCCGCGGCGAACACCGCTTACGGCCAAGTCCGCTCGATTGCTCAGATGGCCGAACATCCGGCGTTGCGGACGTGGCCGATGACGGTTGATGGCGAAGAACTGCGAATGATTGCTCCGGCGGTTCGCGCCCCTTGGGATAGCCAACACTTCGATGCCGCGCCCCTGTTGGGCGAGCACACCGAACGCATTCGCTCGGAGTTCGCAACGAAACAAGTGGGAGAACTCGCATGAGCACCGTCGACATTACTAACCTGCGCGAGTGGATTGGCAAGAGCCAGTCGGACCGTGACGTACTCTCGTCCCGCCAAGCGCGGCTGATGGCAGCAACGCTCGGAATCCCTCAGTCGGACTTCGTAGACGGCACACCGTTGCCTTCACTTTGGCATTGGCTCTACTTCCTCAGTGGCGAGCCGCCTTCGGCACTTGGCCGAGACGGCCACCCCGCAAGAGGCGGTTTCTTGCCTCCCGTGCCATTGTCAAACCGTATGTGGGCCGGCGGCACGCTCGAATTCCACGGCGACTTGCCGCTGGGCGCAGAAGTGGAAAAGCGATCGAGCATCGCGTCGGTTGAGCACAAACAGGGGCGAAGTGGCGAGCTTGTTTTCGTGACAGTGCTGCATGAAGTCGTACACGAAGGCAAGGTCCTCGTGACAGAGCACCATGACATTGTCTACAAGGAAGCGTCCAAGGCCGGTGCTACGGCTGCGAAGCGGGAGATGCGCCAACCGCAGCAAACGCGTCGGGTGAAACCAGATTCGACGATGCTGTTCCGCTACTCCGCACTGACGTTCAATGGCCATCGCATTCATTACGATGCGGACTACTGCCGCGAAGTCGAAGGCTATCCAAATCTCGTGATTCACGGTCCACTGAATGCAACGCTTCTTGCCGGCTTCGCCGAAGAAGTGAGCGGACATCAGCTGAAACACTTCCGCTATCGCGGAGTGCAGCCCTCGATACTCGGTAACGAATTGGAGCTCAACGCCGCGCAAGACGGTGACCGACTCGTGGTTTGGGTGAGCTTGCCCGGCGGCGCCGTCTCGATGCGAGCTGAAGCCTCGTTCTAGATGCAAGCAAGCTTGCTTTGACGTAATTTCAAGATTGGAGACAAAGATGCACCCGAAATCCCCCCTCGGTCAGGCCGACGCCTCGACTCAATCGAAGGACTCAAAGCGTATCGAACGCCGCGCAGCAATCGCGAGCGTCATTGGCACCACGATTGAATGGTACGACTTCTTCATTTACGGCACTGCGGCGGCTCTCATTTTTCCGAAGCTTTTCTTTGCACACGGAAGCTCGGAAGGTCTCATGGAATCATTCGCCACCATTTTCGTCGGCTTTCTGTCGCGACCCTTGGGCGGAGCCATCTTCGGATACATGGGTGACCGTGTAGGCCGAAAATCGACTCTTGTCGCCACGCTCACTTTGATGGGCGTGGCCACCTTGCTCGTCGGTCTTCTGCCGACTGCGCAGCAGATTGGTCCTGCGGCGGGTTGGCTTCTCATTGCACTTCGGTTCCTCCAAGGAATTGGCGTCGGTGGGGAATGGGGTGGTGCTGTTCTGCTCTCAATGGAGAGCCATCAAGGCAAGCGCCGTGGCTTCATGGCATCGTTGCCGAATGTGGGCGTCCCTCTCGGACTGGTCATCTCCGTTCTCGTTTGGAGCGTCTGCAGCCGTTGGAGCGGCGATTCGTTGATCGAGTTCGGTTGGCGCGTTCCGTTCTATGCGAGCGGTGTGCTTCTCGTGTTCGGCCTGTTGATTCGGATGGGCGTGCCTGAAACCAAGGACTTCGTCGAAGCCAACAAGTCGGTCGACCGCAAGAAGAGCCCTATTCGCGAAGCTATCAGGACCGAGTGGAAGGCAATTCTGCTGTCGGCTCTGGTGCGCCCCGGCGAACAAGCTGCGTTCTACATGCTCACCTCGTTTGCGATGCTCTATGGGTCCAAGAATCTCGGTCTCGGCAAAGAATTCATCCTCAACGCCGTTCTGATTGCTGCAGTCGTCGCTTGTTTCGCATTGCCGTACTTTGGGCATCTGGCAGACCGCATCGGGCGTCGGAAGACTTACATGTCGGCGGCAATCTGCATGATGCTCTTCGCGTTCCCGTACTTTGCGTTGCTCAATACGAAGATTCCGCTTGCCGTCATTGCCGGTACGGTCATCATCATGGTTATTCACGCGGCGCTCTACGGGTCGCAGGCAGCCTTCATTGCTGAGTCGTTTCCCGCCAGCATTCGCTACAGCGGCGCTTCGCTTGGCTACCAAGGTGCCTCGATTATCGCCGGGGGACCCGCTCCGATGATTTCGCTGTGGCTGTTCCAGACGTTTCACTCTGCGTACGCTGTTGCGGCATTCCTTGCCTTCATGTCCTTGATTAGCGCATGGGCGGCGTTCCACCTCGGACGTCAGAAGCCCGCCGAGCAAAACTCTGTATCAGATAGCCTCAAAGTCGCACACTAACGAAGTAAATCGCTGTGCCGCGTCGGTTTCGAAGAGGAACTCCCACGCTCTGCAGACCGACGCTTTCTGATGCTTTATTAGAAGGCCTCGTTCGTCAATTCAGGAGGCACTACCAACTTCGTTCCTCGATTTTCTAACTCGCGCGTGAGTCAGCTTCCACAAGGAATTGCCATGTATCCGAAAACGTATCTCTTCGTTCCCGGTAATCGACCGGAAAGATTCGACAAGGCGTGCGCAGCCGGCGCTGACGCCGTCATCCTTGACCTCGAAGACGCCGTGCCACCCGAAGCAAAAGCCCAGGCGCGCGAAGCCGTTGTAAAGTGGCTCAAGAATGGCGGCAGCGCATACGCGCGAATCAATGCGGCCGATACGACGTGGTATCAGGGTGACATCGAAGCTCTTCTCGGTTGCCCGGCCCTTCGCGGCATCATCGTTCCAAAAGCTGAGCGAGTCGACGTGCTGGCGAACCTGTCGAAAATGCTTTCCGACCACATCGAATTGCTGCCTCTCATTGAGACGGCGGCAGCCTTTGATGACCTTAAGGCTTTGGCAAGGACGCCGAAGGTCGAACGATTGATGTTCGGCACAATCGATTTTCAGGTCGATACGGGCATAAAAGGCGACGGCGACGAACTCGTCTACTTCCGTTCGCAACTGACCCTCGCATCACGGATCGCAGGCATCGCCGCCCCGGTCGATGGAGTGACACCGGCCATCGACGATGCCGAACTGCTTCGGCAAGACACGATTCGTGCGCGCAACCTCGGTTTTCGAGGAAAGCTGTGTATTCACCCGAAGCAACTAGCACCCGTTCACGCGGCGTTCCTGCCCTCTCAGGAGGAGTTCAGGTGGGCGCAACGAGTGATAGGCGCTGTCCAGGAAGGCGACGGTTCCGCGATTAGTGTCGACGGAAAGATGGTAGATGCGCCGGTAATTGCGAAAGCGAATGACATCTTGAACAACCCTCCCGCAGAACGCCCTAGCTCATCCGAAGTTGTCGACCCCCGGCCTCTATAGGATGGACTCAGTCTTCGTTTTACATGCTTCGACTATGAAACGGGTCGTGGTATCTTTGCGACGCTTCTTTAAGAGTCTCAATACGCCGTCCGATCCTGCGTTGCCATCAGCACCGACCTTTCAGTCGACCTTCCCGCAAATCGTAGTAGCACCCACCCCGCTTCTCATCCAACGGCTCGAAGCCCTGAAGCAGGGCATGGCCAGGCAGCGGACACTGTCCTAGTCTTGACAATCGTAGTATCAGCATGGTTTTAAGCCTCGCTTGTGTCCGGATCGGCGCAGCAAGCGCATCGATCAATCGTCGGGTCAGTTTGCCGACGCGTTTAAAACGCAGCTATCAAGATAACTACCATTATTTTGATACACGGATTTCTAACCACAACTCGTCTTTTACGAATCGCGAAGCGCCCTTCTCGCTCATTGCGTCGCCGCATCCCCTTGCTCCTTCCTGGAACGCGCAAGCGATCTGCCTCTCTGAGCGACGAAAGGAAGTCAGCAGGCAGCGCGTCGTCGACTGTTCCGCCAATCGGCCTTTGCGGACTTTGACGCTGATCGCGTTCGACGTCGGCAGCCAAGCGGATCGCGGACGTTGCCAGTGTCTCACGCAGGACCGCGATTAGCTGGGTCAGCGAATTCACACTTACGACCCACTTCCGCCGTTGGACCGGAGCCAGTCCAGTAGCTGCTTCGAAGGGTCGAACGGCCGCCTGCTGCAATGCCATTGCAAATCCGGAGACCGTCGCTCACACGGTCGCAAGGTTTTTACAAAGGCGCGGCGCTTAGGGTACTCATTTACCTTGCCACCAAGGAGGCGAGGATCGACGACGGTATCCGGGCTCTCACCCTTCGCGTTCGTTCAACTGTGCCTCCGCCGCAAGAGGCTGTCGCATATCAGGGTCGATCCCAGAGATAACTTGTCGAATTGGACTAATCGCGTTCAAACAAGTCCGGACGCAGTTAAGTTTTACTTATACCCGCTCCTTTTTGTCTAATTCGACGCGGCTAAATCGGCCACGGACCATGGATTCATGCCCGACGCGCCTGTGCGCGCCGGAAACGCAGCGAATCCACGGAGGTCATCCATGCCAGCCGACGTTCTCGTCGCCCGCAGCGCCGAAGTATCTGACCAGCGACGCGCCCTTGCGCGCGCCGTCGCCACAAGCAGTCAGGAAGTCGTCGATCTGGCGCGTGCGCTGGTCGCGGAGCCGAGCCCGTATCCGCCCGGCGACACGCACGCCGTCGCGCGGCGCATCGAGGCCATGCTGGCGGGCAGCGGCGTCGAGATCACGCGATACGGCACCCTGCCGCACGTGATGAACCTCGTCGTGCGGGTGCGCGGCACGCGGCCCGGCCGGCGGCTCGTCTTCAACGGCCATCTCGATACCTTCCCCCTCGTCGATGCGGATCGCTGGGGCGCCGACCCGAACGGTGAGGCCCGCGACGGCAAGCTCTACGGCCTGGGCGTCTCCGACATGAAAGGGGGCATCGCGGCGATCGTGTTCGCGCTGCGCCACCTCGCCTCACTGCGCGACACGCTGCCGGGCGAAGTCGTCGCGACCTTCGTCGGCGACGAGGAGAGCATGGGCACCGAGGGCGCGGGCTATCTGCTCAAGCACGTGCCCGAAGCCTCCGGCGACGCGATGATCAGCGCCGACACCGGCTCGCCCGCCGTCCTGCGCTTTGGCGAGAAAGGCATGATCTGGCTGCGGCTGGACGCGTCCGGCAAATCGGCGCATGCGGCCCACGTTCACCGCGGCATCAGCGCGATCGAGCGGCTGCTTGACGCCATTCAGGATCTGAAGACACTTCGCGATCATCCCGTCGATGCACCCGCCGACGTACTCGCCGCGATCGAACACGCAGGCCCCGTATCCGAGGAGCTGTCCGGCCGCGGCGAAAGCGACGTGCTGCGGCGCGTGACGGTCACCTTCGGCACGGTTCAGGGCGGCCGCCTGTCGAATCTCGTCGCGGATCACGCGTGCGCCACCGCCGACATTCGCCTCCCGGTCGGCGTGAGCGTCGCGCAGATCGAGGCACGCATCAAAGCGATCGTCGCGGGGCACGAGGGCGTCAGCGTCGAAATCACACGGCGCTACGATCCGAACTGGACCTCGCCCGATCACGAAATTGTGCAGCTCGTGCGCCGCAACTGTGCGGCGCGGCTCGGCGTCGAGCCGGTCGTCAACATGCGCGTGGGCGCATCGGACGCGCGGCACTACCGCATGCACGGCGTGCCTACCGTGGTCTGCGGACTCACCGCGCACAACATGGGCTCGTTCAACGAGCACGTCCACATCGACGAGCTGCGCGCGCTCGGCGAGATCTATGCCCTCACCGCCTTCGACTACCTGCACGACGTCTGACCGGCCCGTCCGGCTTTCGTATCGCGTTTCGCGTCAACTTCCACACGTCGTATCGACCAGGGAAAACGCCATGTCACACGACCTGAGTATCAGCCGCGAGCAGCGCGGCAAGTTCCGGCGCATTCTGGCCTCTGCGCTCGTCGGCAACATGCTCGAGTTCTACGATCTCTTCATCTACGGCTTTCTCGCCGCCATCCTGGCGAAGGCGTTTTTCCCGACGGGCGACCCCTACACGTCGATGCTCGCCACCGCCGCGACCTTTGGCATCAGCTACTTCATCCGGCCGCTCGGCGCGGTCGTGATCGGCGGATACGCTGACCGGCACGGCCGCAAGTCCGCGATGATGCTGACCATCTGGCTCATGGCGCTCGGCACGCTCGTCATCGCCTGCGCGCCTTCGTATGCGATGCTCGGCGCCGGCGGCACGCTGATCCTCGTATTGGGCAAGTTACTGCAAGGCTTCTCGGCGGGCGGCGAGTTCGGCTCGACGGTCTCGTTCGTCACCGAGCACGCGCCGCGCGGCATGAAGGGCTATTTCGCGAGCTATCAGGTGGTCGGCATCGGGCTCGCGACGGGACTCGCGAGCATCGTCGGCCTCGGCACGACACGCCTGATGACGCCTGACACGCTGCTCTCGTGGGGTTGGCGCGTGCCGTTCATCATCGGCCTCGCGATCGTGCCGTTCGGCTACTGGATTCGCCGCCGCGTCGACGAAACGCCTGAGTTCGAAGCGAGCCGGCACGAGCACAGTCCGCTGCGCGAGACGCTCGCGACCGCCAAGGCGCGCATCGCGGCGGCGATCGGGCTGTACTCGCTCGCCGCGTCGACGAACTATCTGCTGGGCGTCTTCATCCCGCTCTATGCGCAGAAGGTGCTCGGCCTATCCCCGGCCGATTCGATGCTCGGCGCGATCGGCTATTCGGTCGCGCAGATCTTCCTGCCGCCCGTGTTTGGCGCGCTGTCGGACCGCGTGGGACGGCTCGCGCTCATCACGGCGGGCACGCTGCTGACGGTCGCGCTCACGATGCCGGCGTTCCATCTGATGGTCGCGCAACCCACGGTCGGCGTGTACGTGCTCTGCATCACCGGCCTCACCGCCTGCGTCATGGTGTTCCAGGGCGCGATGCCCGCGTTCGTCGCGGAACTGTTTCCGCACGGCACGCGCACGACCTGCATCGCGATCGTTCACAACCTGACTTTCGCGGTCTTCGGCGGCCTCTCGCTGATGATCTGCACGTGGATCGCCAACGAGACCGGCAGCAAGTTCGTGCCCGCGTGGTACGTGATGGTCACCGCCGTGGTCGCGCTTACCTGTATCCTCTGGTTCAGGTTGCGCTATCAGCCTGCGCGCATCGAGGAGAACGCGCTGAACAACGCGTGAGCGTCGCGCCGGTCTTGCCGCGCACGCCGGCTCGCCCGGCCTGGCCCAATCCGACCGGAAAAAACATTCGATGAGACTCAGGCACATAGAGGTGGTCAACGCGATCCGCGTCACGGGCACACTCAAGGCCGCCGCCGCGCTGCTGTCGCTCACGCAGCCGGCGGTCACGCAGATACTGCAGAGCGCGGAGCGCCAGCTGGGCTACGCGCTCTTCGAGCGCACGCGCGGCAAGCTGGTTCCGACGCGCGAGGCCCAGCGCCTCTTTCCCGAGATCATGAAGCTCGACGAGCAGTTGCACGCGGTGCAGCGGCTCGCCGACAACCTGCGCGGCGGCACCGACGAATCGTCGATCCGCGTGTTGGCCGCACCGGCGCTCGCGCAGACCGTCGTCGCCGATGCGGCGCTAGCGTTCGCGGCGATGCATCCGAACGTGAAGCTCTCCGTGCGATCCGACTACTCCGCGACCGCGGTCGCGAACATCGCGCTGATGGACGCGGATGTCGGCGTGCTCTATCACAGCGTCGCGCATCCGGCGATCCGCGAGATCGAACTGGCCTCGAGCCGGCTCGTGTGCGTGGGTCATCCCGACGTGCTCGACGACACCGCGCCAATCGATCTCGCGGCCTTCGACGGGCGTGAGATCCTCGGCCCCGACCCCGACGATCCGGTCGGCCGCCTGCTCAACAAGCGATTCGAGGAGCACGCGCTCGACGTGCGCACGACCCTCACGGCGCAGTCGTATCACTCGCTCATCGCGCTTGCCGCGCGCTCGCGGCTCGTCACGATCGTCGACGAATTCTCGGCGCTTTCCGCCCGCGCGTTCGGCCTGAACGTCGCGCCGCTCGCGCCGGAGATCGCGATTCCGGTCGTCGCAAGTCTCGCGATCAGCGGCGAGCGTTCGGCGCTCGTCAATCAGTTCGTGCAGATGTGCAAGAAAATCATGCGCGCGCAGATGAAGCCGCGCGCCGTTCAATCCTGAACCTTCCCGACACCCGAGCCATGACCATTCAGACCTTCAATCCGTCGCGCGCCACGCGCGGCATGGCGGTCGCGCCGCACTCGCTCGCCTCGCAGAGCGCGCTCGCCGTGCTGCGCGAAGGCGGCAACGCCGTCGAAGCGATGATCGCCGCTGCCGCGACCATCGCGGTCGTCTATCCGCACATGAACGGCATCGGCGGCGACGGCTTCTGGCTGGTCTCGCGGCCGGGCGCCGAACCCGTCGGCATCGAAGCGTGCGGCGCGGCGGCGGCGGCGGCGACGATCGAGCGGTATCGCGGGCTCGGGCTGGAGCGCATTCCGCATCGCGGGCCGCTTGCCGCGAATACGGTTGCGGGTACGGTATCGGGCTGGCATGCGGCGTTCGAGTGGTCGCGCACGACGCTGGGCGGACGGCTGCCGTTGTCGCGGCTGCTGGACGATGCAATCGACTATGCGACGCACGGCGTGCCCGTCACGGAAAGTCAGGCGCGCTGCATCGCCGCCAAGCGCGATGAACTCGAAAGCTTGCCCAGCTTCGCGGACACCTTCATGCCCGCGCCCTTGCAGGCTGGCGATCGCTTCACGCAGCCGCGCATGGCCGCGACGCTTACGCAACTCGTGCGCAACGGGCTCGACGATTTCTATCGCGGCGATCTCGCGCGCAGCATGGTGGCGGAATTGAGCGCGCTGGGAAGCCCGCTCGCGGCCGGCGATCTCGAACGTCACCACGCGCGGATCGTGACGCCGCTCGCCCTCGCCCATTCGCTCGGCACCGTCTACAACATGCCGCCGCCGACGCAAGGCATTGTGTCGCTCATCATCGTCGGATTGCTGGACCGTGTGCTGCGCGACGACATGGACCCGCTTGGCCCGGCGTATGTTCACGCGTGCGTCGAGGCGACGAAGCTCGCGTTCGCGATCCGCGATGCGCACGTCACCGATCCCGATCACATGGACGTCGATCCGCAGGCGCTGCTTGCGCCCGAACGTCTCGACGAGCTCGCCGCGCAAATCTCGATGGATCGCGCCGCGCCGTGGGGCAACGGCCTCGGCCCCGCCGACACGGTATGGCTCGGCGTCATCGACGGCGATGGCGTTGCCGTGAGCTTCATCCAGAGCATCTATCACGAGTTCGGCAGCGGGATCGTGCTGCCTTCGTCGGGCGTGAACTGGCAGAACCGCGGCTGCAGCTTTTCGCTCGACGCAGCCTCGCGCAATCCGCTGATGCCGGGACGCCGGCCGTTCCACACGCTGAATCCCGCGCTCGCGCGTTTCGCCGACGGTCGCGTGATGGTCTACGGCAACATGGGCGGCGACGGTCAGCCGCAATCGCAGAGCGCGGTGTTCACCCGAATCGCGCGGTACGGATGGAATCCGCAGACGGCCATCGATGCGCCGCGCTGGCTGCTCGGCCGGACATGGGGACAGGCGAGCGACTCGCTCAAGCTCGAAGCGCGCTTCGGCGAAGAGACCGCCGCTGCGCTCCGAAGCCTCGGCCACGAAGTCGATGTGCTGCTGCCCTACGACGAAACGATGGGCCATGCGGGCGCGATCATCCGTTATCCGAACGGATGTTTCGAAGGCGGACACGATCCGCGCAGCGACGGTGCGGCGATCGGCTGGTAACGCGCGTTCCCCGCTTGATGTTTCAAGCGGGGAACGCGCCGCTCAGAGCAGCGCTTCGCTGCGCGCCATGCTTGCCGACGGCGCAGCAGCGACCTGAACCGGTTTTCCCGGCCACTTCCGCAGCACGGCTTCCGCGACGAGTTCCGCCGTCGCCGCCGAAAGCGTCCATCCGAGATGCCCGTGCCCGGTGTTGTAGAACACGCCGGGACGCCTGCCCTGCCCGACCTTCGGCAGCATGCTCGGCAACATCGGGCGCAGGCCACTCCACGGAATCACGCGCGCGGTCGACACTTCAGGAAAGTAACGCCGCGTCCATTCGACCAACGGCGCGATGCGGTCCGCGCGGATGTCGCGGTTGAAGCCGTTCAGCTCCGCCGTGCCCGCCACGCGGAATCGATCCGCGCCGAGACGGCTCGTGACGATCTTCGCGCGGTCGTCGAGCAGGCTGACCCACGGCGCGTTCTCGCGGCTGCGCGCATCGTCGAGACAGACGGTGATCGAATAGCCTTTGACTGGATAAACGTTGACGTGATCGCCGGCCATCGAGGCGAACGCCCGGCTGCCCACGCCCGCGCAGATCACGATGCCGTCGAACTGAAGCACGCTTTCTTCGCCCGCCTGCTCGACCCTCAGCGCAATGCGGCCCGCCTCATCATCGAACGATTTCACCGACGTCTCATAGCGGAACTCGACGCCGTAACGCACGCATGCATCGGCGAGACCGCGCGTGAACTTGTGGATGTCGCCGGTCGAATCGGAGGGCGTGAAGAAGCCCGCATGAAAATTGCCCTTCAGCGTCGGCTCGATCGACGCGATTTCCTTAGCTGTTACCGCATGGCGCGCAAGGCCCGCGCCGTTGAGAATCTCGTTCACCTTCGACGCGGCCTCGAACTCCGTGCGGGTAGCGTAGAAATGCAGGATGCCGCGCCGCTCCAGATCGAAGTCGATGCGCTCCGTCTCCGCGATGCGGAACAGATGCTCGCGCGCCGCGAGCGCGAGGCGCACGGTCTCGGCCGTGTTGGCCCGATAGTTCGGAATCTGCCGCAGGAATTCGCCCATCCAGCTGTACTTGTGCCAGCCGGGGCGCGGATTCATCAGCAAGGGCGCGTCGCGCGTGAACATCCACTTGAGACCTTTCAGCACGGTCGCGCGGCTGTTCCAGACTTCCGCGTTGCTGGCGGAGAGTTGCCCGCCGTTGGCGAAGGAGGTTTCCATCGCGGCATAGCGATGACGTTCGAGCACGGTGACGCGAAGGCCGCGCTGCGCGAGGGCGTACGCGCTCGTGACGCCGGTGATCCCGGCGCCGATGATGGCGATTCGTGACATGACATGGTCCAGTTTTCGTTGAGCATCGCCGGCCGTCCATAGCCGGCACCGATGCCCCATCTGTCCATGTACCTGAGAGTTTCGCCCGCGCGCCGTGCATTGCTGCCGGCCGGGGCTCCCCTTCGGTGGGCGCGCATGGCGCCGCTCTCCAGATGTTCCGGCGCACACGGTCCTTTTTGCCTGAGAGTTTCCGGGGCGGTTGCTCCGTCGGCGTCGTCGCGGGGACGAGCTCTTCCGTGGCGCGTTGTCGAACACCTCGACGATACCCATCCGAAATGCGCGTGGCAAGCCTTTCTTTCCTTGGTCCTTCCCCCGGAATTTACTCTCGGAAAGACACGACTCGCCCGAATTTGAGAGGTTGGTCGGGGCTTCAGTGCCTGCATGACGCGCAGCCACTGTTTATATCTCTGTGGACGGCGCGTGTGGCGGGCTGTGGTTGCCGGAGTTTTTCACAATCGCACCTGCGCCCGTCATCGCGGCCCGGCGCCATGAGCAACCAATGAACGGCACGGTGATCGTTGACCTGCGCCCCTCCTCTGCCGCTCCACCGTTGCGATTTCGATGGCTGCTTCCAACGCTCGAGCTATCGCTGGCGACAATGCCGTTGCCAACCATCCAGGGAGCCGTCGCGCGACGGATCGCTACGGTTTTCCCAAAGGCGAAAAGCCAAGCGGCCTCACATCTTGCCGCGTCAGCGGTGAGGATCGACAAAGGTAGCCAGGCAGCCTCATCGGAACGCCGGCGCGCATGGCCGCTGCATTGCGTGCCATGGCTGCATGAAACATGTCCCGTGCAGCCTTTCGTCGTTTAACCTAAGTGGGAGCCGGCCGGATCTTCCTCCCGCTACGAATGAGAGACTTGCCATCGCCGCCTCCCGAAGCTCGGCGAGCAACTGAAAGGCGCGTCAAAGCGGCTGACTTCAACTATGGGCGGTCGGCGTGAGTTGCGCAATGTCGACGGGCTTGCCCGACGAGCGGATGACACGCATTACGATCCACGCCAAAAGATAGGCCGAACCACAGACGACGAACAGCACGTTGTAGCCTGCATTGATGTGGCCGAGCATCTTGAAATGGTCCAGCACTGCGCCAACAAGCAGCGGGAAAAGCGTCGCGCCCAACGCACCGGCCAAGCCACCAATCCCAACAACGGAACCGACTGCTGCCTTCGGGAACATGTCAGATGCGGTGGTGAAAAGGTTTGCCGACCATGCCTGGTGCGAGGCTGCCGCCAAACTCAACAGGCCAACCATCGCCCACATGTTGTCGATGAACGGCGAGAATGCGATCGGCATAACAAGGAACGCAAAGACAAGCATGGTAGTTTGTCGCGCCTTCGTCACAGACCAGCCGCGCTGAATCAGCTTGGACGAGATGAAACCACCGCCAATGCTACCTA
Source organism: Caballeronia zhejiangensis (assembly GCF_022879815.1). Taxonomy (NCBI): domain Bacteria; kingdom Pseudomonadati; phylum Pseudomonadota; class Betaproteobacteria; order Burkholderiales; family Burkholderiaceae; genus Caballeronia; species Caballeronia zhejiangensis. The sequence continues at coordinate 638,874 of NZ_CP084287.1, read as the reverse complement.
TTGAAGTTGCGACATATACCATCACCAGCGGAAGGCCGAGGTTCTTCAGATCGAGGTGAAAGCGCGAGTTGAAATACGACGGCAGCCAGAAGAGCATGAACCACCAAATCGGGTCGGTCAGCAGCTTACCGGCGAAGAAGGCCCATGTCGGACGCAGCTTGAGCAACGTGAACCAGCTTACCTTTTGGGTCGCGGGAGCAGAAGCCGAATCCTCGCTGATGTAGGTTAGTTCGGCTTCATTGATCTTGGCGTGCTTTGCCGGCACCTGATACATGAAGTACCAGAAGGCCAGCCAGATGAATCCCGTCATGCCGGTGATGAAGAACGCGGCCTCCCAGCCGTACGTTGCAGCCAGCCACGGCACGGTGGCCGGTGCCGCCACCGCTCCGATACTAGTGCCGGAAGTCAGGATTCCCACCGCAAGTGCCTGCTCTTTGCGCGGGAACCACTCCGACACGCTCTTCACTGCGCAGGGGAAGCTGCCAGATTCCGAGATGCCAAGCAGGGCGCGCATGACGCCAAAGCCCAGCGTGCTGCGCACGAGCGCATGCCCGCAGGCAGCGATACTCCAAACCAATACGCACACGCCGTAACCGATCTTGACGCCGAACTTATCGACCATCTTGCCAGAAAGCACCATGCCGATTGCATAGCAAGCCGTGAACACCATGACGATGTAGCTGTATTGCGTTTCGGTCCAGTTGAACGTGACGGCAAGCTCGGGCTTGAGCAGGCCCAGCACCTGACGGTCCAGGTAATTAATCGTGGTTGCGAAGAAAAGCAGCGCGCAGATGCGCCACCGAATAGATGTACGGTCCATGAGCGACTCCTGTCTCCTGAGGTGCTTGATCCGCTGATGCGGCTTACATCACTGCGTGATGGATTTGAGATTTAACGGAAAGATGCATGGCGCTTTTCGCGGAATGCCGCGACGCCTTCAATTGCATCGGGCGACGCCTTGCATACCGATGCGGCGAGTTCGTGAGCGTAATCGTGCTGGCCCGTCTCCATCATGCGGATAAGCCGTTTGCCCACGGACAGAGACGTCCTTGATCGTTTGATGAGCGTCTCGCAGACGACATTGACGCGGCTGCGTAGCTGATCCGCTTCGACAGCTTCGTTGACCACGCCCCACGCGACAGCGGTTTCGGCGGAGATCGGTTCACCGAGCAGGATCAACTCGCGCGTGCGGGTTGCGCCGACGAGTTCGGAAAGCCGCGAGCAGCCCATCCATCCGGGGATGGCGCCCACCGACGCTTCGGGAAAGCCAACCTTGGCCTGGGTGCTTGCGTAGCGCAGGTCGCACGTCAGCGCGAGTTCGAATCCGCCACCGAGCGCGCTGGCAGAAAGGACAGCGATCGTCGGTTTGTCGAGTTCCGCGATTCGACGGAACACACGGTTGCCTTCCCGAATGAAACGGGTGCCCATCTTTTGCGAATCGATGTCGCCCCACTCGTTGATATCTGCGCCGCTGCAGAAGAAGCGCGGACTGGTGGTTTCGATCTTCAGCACGCGGATTTCATCGTTGCGCTCGACGTCCGCCACGGCACGGTCGATGTCATCCAGCATTTGTAACGTCAGCGCGTTATGTCGCGAAGCGCGGTTCAGCGTGATGGTGGCGATGCTACCTTTGGCTTCGTAGAGAATGTCAGTGTCAGACATGAAGAACCTCTTCTTCCCGAGAATCGAATGTGAGCGGTAGTTGAGCGGCGTTAGTGAGCCGGAGCGTTTTCGAGCAGACGCTCATCGATAAGCGGCGTGAACTCCATGCGCGAGAGCACGTCGCGGTGCATGTCGAGGCCCTTGGCGACTTCGACGAGGCACACGCCGAGCGCATCAAGCCGGAACACCGCTCGCTCCGTGATGTAGAAGACTTCCTTGCCGTCCAGACGCGCCTGCACGCCACTGAACGTCACGTGTCGCACCTTCCTTACGGCCTTCGGCACCGATCCCGGCGAGAGGATTTCGAGCGCGTCGCCTTTGCGCTCCACGCGCAGCCCCTTGGCCTCGAACGCGCCACAGAAAACAAGCTTTTTCGCGCCCTGTGCGATGTCCATGAATCCGCCTGGGCCGACGACCGTGGAACCGAGCTTCGAAACGTTCACATTGCCTTCTTCGTCAAATTCGCCCATGCCGAGGAAGGTCACGTCGATACCGCCGCCGCTGTACCAGTCGAATTGATCGACGCTCGGCATGATGGCGTCGGCGTTACGCGCCGTACCGAACATCGAGCCATCAAGCATCGCGCCACGGTGGATACCCTGTTCAACGGAACCCCAGTACTCGTCGCCGCGACCTTGGGACGCCAGAACTGCCGGGATGGCGCCCGGGAAGCCAAAACCGAAATTCACGGATTGATTGGAGCCAAGTTCCTGCGCAGCGCGCTCGGCCACGATAAGGCGCATGCCATCGGGCATCTCAATCTCAGGCGTCTCGCCGAGCTTTTCGCCGCTCAACGTTGCGTCGTATTCGCTGACTTGGCACTGACGTTGCGTCGGCATCTCGACGGTGAAATCGACCATGACGCCGGGCACACGGACGAGACGCGCGGGCACATGGGAGCGCGGCCGCGATTTGACCTGAGCGATGACTTTGCCGCCGCTGTTGTGGGCGGCCAGCGCGACGGCGTAAATATCGAGGTCTGCCGGTTCGTGGCGGGTCGAAAGATTGCCTCTGTCGTCAGCGCTCGACGCCATGACGATCGAGAAGTCGATCTTGAGGGGCTTGTAGCGGAGATACTCCTTACCGTCGATTTCGATCAGTTCCACCAGGTTTTCGGTGGTCGCTGCATTCAGTTTGCCGCCATCCAGACGCGGATCGACGAAGGTTCTGAGACCAACACGCGTGATCACGCCCGGCCGACCCGCGCCAATCTCCCGAAACAGGGTCGCAATCACGCCACCGGGAAAACTGTAGCCTTCGATCTCGCCGTTGTGAGCCAGCTTCTGCATCGCAGAGGACCACACCCAGTGCCCGCCGATCACGCGCTTAACTAAGCCAGCGTGGGCCAGCCGTCCGAGGCCACTGCCTTGGCCGTCACCGACGCCGAGCGCGTGAACGACCGTCAGGTTACGCGGATGACCCGTTTTAAGAAAGCGCGCTTCAATCGCCGCGAGGATGGCGTCCGGCTCAAGCAGGCCGCCGCCTGAGCCGGTGATCGCGATCGTCGCACCGTCAAAGATCGAAGCCGCAACCGCCTTTGCATTGGTCCACTTGTTCACATCGCCTCCTGTGCTAATCTGCGAATTACTTAGTACCGAACCATATCGTTACTTGTGGCGCATGGTAGAACAGAGAAAAGCGACGTTCAAGAGTGAAAGACCCGAAATCGGGTTTACGATAACGAGGGCGTGGAAAGCTGCCCGTCCGCCGTGATTGCAACGTGCAGGTGTTGTCAGTTACCGTTTAACTTTAGATTTGACCCATAGATATGCAGACCACAGTCGAACCGAGCGAAGAGGCACGCGTTGCTGAAAAGCCCGCGCGTGCGAAGCGGCTGCGTGATCCGATCCAGACGCAGGCCAAGATTCTCGCAGCAGCCAAGGCGGAGTTCGCTAAGGTAGGCTTGGGCGGCGCCCGCATCGAGACGATCGCCGAAAAAGCCGGCGTCAATAAGCGGATGATCTACGAATACTTCAAGGGGAAGGAGGAACTCTTCCAGACGGTCCTTGAAGAGATGTGGACGGATATTCGGACCGAGGAACGAGCGCTTGGCCTGGACCATCTCGCGCCCGTCGAGGCCATCCGCGCGTACGTTACCTTTACGTGGAACTATTACCTGAAGAACCCGGAGTTCATGTCCCTGGTGAACAGCGAAAATCTGCACCGGGCTCGACACATCAAGAAATCCAGACGATTCGGCGAATTGCATCGTGGCTTCGTCAACATGCTGCAGCAAATCCTTGATCGCGGCGTGGCGTCCGGCGACTTCAAAGCCGGCATCGATGCAAGCCAGTTGCACCTGACTATCGCCGCGCTGGGTTATTACTACCTGACCAATCGCTTCACCGGAGAGGTCATCTTCGGCTTCGATTTCGTTTCGAAAGACGCCCTCCAGAAACGCCTCGACTTCAATCTCGAAACGATTTTTAGCCTGTTACGCCCGCGTTAATTACGCGACCGCGCCTCCTCACTTCCTTTTTTGTTCCAGCACGCACAGGGTTTTCCTGATTGTTAGGGAAAACCCTTTTTTGACAGCGCCGTCCTACCAGTATTAAATAACGAACTGGATCGTTACTTACGGTTTCAATCGCTATTCGTAAGACGACATGTCAGAAAAAGCCATGCAGGAGATAACACCATGGAGCAACGCCAAGTCGCACTGGTTTCGGGCGCTCGTCGCGGCATTGGTCGAGCCATCGCGCTCGAGCTTGCCCACGCCGGATTCGACGTCGCCATCACCGACGTCGAGACATCAGAGGAACTGGTCGCCACGCGCGCCGATATCGAACGCATCGGTATGAAGTGCGTGGCGCTGACATCGAATCTTGCCGACATTGCGCACCACGACGCGCTCTTTCAGGCGGTCGAAGAGGCGCTCGGTCCTGTCACCTGCCTGGTCAATAACGCTGGAGTGTCTGTCATGTCCCGAGGTGATCTTTTGGAAGTCACACCCGAAAGCTATGACCGGTGCCTGAACGTCAACACGCGAGGCACGTTCTTCCTGATGCAGGCGTTTGGTCGGCGTGTCGCTCAAGCACCGCAGTCGGACGTCAATCGCTCGATCGTCACGATTTCCTCATCCAACGCCGTCGCGGCGTCGCCTCAGCGCAGCGAGTACTGCGTCTCGAAGGCGGGTCTGTCGATGGCCACGACCCTGTTCAGTTTGCGGCTTGCTGAATTGGGGGTCAGTGTTTTCGAAGTGCAGCCGGGCCTGATCGAAACGGAAATGACTGCGCCATCGAAGGCGCGCTATGACGCGCTCATGGAAAACGGGTTGACCGCCATCAAACGATGGGGAACGCCCAATGAAGTCGCACTTACCGTGCGCACGCTAGCAACGGGTGGCCTACCGTTCAGCGTTGGCCAAGCGATCCGCGTCGATGGCGGTCTTCTTGTTTCTAAATACTGATTTCGAGATTCAAGCCATGCAAATCAAGCTCCCCACCCTAGACGGCGCACTCGTTGACTACCGTCTGACCGGCACCCCGCTGCAAGTCGTCAAGCCTGCAGCACCGTTTAACCGCATCGCCTATTCGGCGGCGCACGTGGTGGCCGATCCGCTGCGTAGCGGTGAGCTCGGCCAGCCGTGCGCGATCGACTGGGACCGGACCATCGAATATCGCCGAGGTCTCCTTGAGCAAGGGCTGGGGATCGCGGAGGCAATGGATACGGCGCAACGCGGCATGGGTCTGTCATGGGACTCGGCGAAAGAGCTGATTGTCCGCACGTTGAATGAAACGCGCGACATTCCCGGCGCATTAATCGCTTCGGGTTGCGGCACGGATCATTTGCCGGTCAACGACACGCGCTCGTGCGACGATGTGATCAAGGCCTACTTGACGCAAATCGAGAGCGTCCAGCGCGCGGGCGGTCAGATTATTCTGATGGCGAGCCGCGCCCTCGCGCGCGTGGCCAAGGACGCGAATGACTACATTCGTGTCTATCGGGAAGTCCTGTCGGCGTGCGACAAGCCGGTCATTCTCCACTGGCTCGGCGATGCGTTCGATCCCGAGCTGGCCGGGTACTGGGGCCACGCCGACTTCGAAAACGCGGCGAAGGTCTGCCTCGAAGTCATCGCCGCGAACGAAGCTAAAGTCGATGGCATTAAGATTTCCTTGCTGGATGACGCGAAGGAAATTGCCTTCCGCCGTCGCATTCCTCAGTCCGTGAAGATGTACACGGGCGACGACTTTAACTATCCGGTTCTCATTGCGGGCGACGAGTTCGGCTACTCCCACGCGCTGCTGGGTATTTTCGACGCGATCGCGCCTGCAGCGTCGCAGGCGCTGGCCGCGCTCGCCGCAAACGATCTTGCTCGCTACGACGAACTGCTCGCGCCAACGGTGCCGTTGTCGCGTCACATCTTTCGCGCCCCGACGCAGTACTACAAAACCGGGGTTGTGTTCCTCGCCTACCTGAATGGGTTCCAGCCGCACTTCTTCATGTTGGGCGGACATCACGGCATGCGGCCGCCTGCCTATTTGGCCGAGGTCTTCCGACTCGCCGATCAGGCAAACCTGCTCAGAGATCCTGAGGTGGCCGTCAACCGTATGCGGGCGGTCTTGACCACGCTCGGATGCGCGGAATAAACGCAGAAGCCGCGTTTTCGGCGGCTTTCTCTTAGATCAGCGACCCTCAACGAAGGCTGGATTGGCGACATGGAATCTCTGCACCTTACTCGTTGCTCCATCAACACCGCCACACTGGGACATCGCGAACCGATCGACGTGACGATTGATCGAATCGCCAAGGCAGGGTTTGGTGGATTGGCCCCTTGGCGTCATGAAGTCGAAGCCGCCGACGTCAGCAACATCGCCAAGCAGATCCGTGCACTCGACCTCAAGGTCACCGGGTACTGTCGGTCAACCTACTTTCCTGCTTCGACGCAAGAGCAGCGTCAGGCCAATATCCAGTCGAACGTTCGGGCGCTCAACGACGCGGCGGAACTGGGTGCTCAATGTTTCGTGATGGTCGTGGGAGGTCTGCCCGAAGGTAGCCGCGACCTATCCGCTACGCGCATGCAGGTCCAGGACGGCATCGGCGCTTTGTTGGAAGCAGCCCGCAAGCTCGCCGTCCCATTAGCCATTGAGCCACTCCATCCGATGTATGCGGGCGAAAGATCGGTGGTCAACACGATCGATCAGGCGCACGCCATCGCGCGCGAGCTCGATCCGCATAACAATGGCTTCCTCGGTGTCGCGGTCGACGTCTACCACTGCTGGTGGGACCCGCAGTTGGAAGGTGCGCTTACATCGATCGGCAATGAAAATCGCATTCTTGCCTACCACGTTTCCGACTGGCTGGTTCCGACGACAGACTTGTTGCTTGATCGCGGCATGATGGGAGACGGCGTGATCGACCTGAAGCGCTTTCGGCAGAGCGTCGAGAATGCGGGCTATGTTGGTATGGTGGAAGTGGAGATTTTTTCGCGCAACAAATGGTGGAAACTGCCGCCCGGTCAGGTTTTACGGAAATGCGCGGAGCGCTTGGAATCGGTCTGCTGAGAGTCCAGCCAGCAACGTGTCGAGTCGACACTAATGCGCACCGCACGCTCTTGAAGGGACGTCGCTGCGATCCGAAGGACGACCGGAATGGCTCTTGCCGCGATGACACCGGTCATCTGAACGTCCTCTGATATCTCTGGCGAGCGTCGCCTAGTGGCCGAGAGCGCCATCTCGATGAACGGTCTCCGAAGCGGATGTTCAAGTCCTCCACGTGGGCCTGTGGGCAATGCGTCCAAATGCGAACAAACGGCCACTTCCTGCCGCTCACCGCGGACGTGTACTTTTCACCTGAACGACTGCTCCACATCCAACACCGGGCTACGGGGCGATACGCTTGTCGGCCACCACAAACATCGCTGACGATGTCGGAACGACAACGATCGGTTCAGACTCGTTCGCCGCTTCCGGCATCCGAAGGATGACCAACCCGTCTTGTGAATGACAGCGAGGCAGGAACGCAGGCGCACCACCGATGCACGGCGAGCGTCGGCTGTGGCTACGGCACAAGCATTTGTCGTCAGACGATGCTCGGCCGATACCGCCGCTTCCTAGTCGCCGGAACCGGTCACTTGAATGCCCGGAAGCGGTTGCTGCTCGGACGTGTATGCCGGTACAGCGCTGTTTGCGACTTTCAGGGACTATTGCGGTCGTCGTCCGTCTGTGGTTTCGCGTCAGAAAGCCCGTGCAAGTGGGAACGTTTTCAGGCTGATTAGGGCGCCCAACACGTAGCCGGTTTCGTATTTGAGAACATGCGATCATTGGCGCAACTGGGGCAAGCAGGTTCCGGCCGCGTGTGCGGGTCGGACCTCCCTAACTTTCAGGTCAGTCAAATGGATCGAGTACCGCCGCACATTCCTAATCGGGCGAAGTTTTGGCGCGAGCCTGCTTTCGCAGGTATCGAGATGCTCCAGGCGACCTACCGTACTCATCGGTTTCCGCCGCACGCGCACGACGAATTCGCCTTCGGCGTCATTGAGCGAGGTGCCCAAGCATACCTCGACGCACGTGGACACCGTCTCGTGATGCCCGAACGTACGATCTGCGTCATCAACCCCGGCAGCGTGCACGAAGGGCGACCCGCGCTCGAGGGTGGCTGGGACTATCGGATGATGTATGTGCCGACCGCCGACCTGACGAACATGCTGAACCTTGAGCGCCGGCCATTGAGAGGAACGCTTCATTTCTCCGAAACCGTCATCGACGACCCGCAGACGATGCGGTTGCTGTACGAAGCCCATTGTTATTCGGAATCGACCGACATTCATCCTTTGGAAAAGACCTCGCGCCTCACTGTAGCGTTGTTTCAACTGGTCCAGCGGCACGCACAAACAGTTTCGAGCTTCGACGCTTTAACATTGCTGCCGGGGGCAGTCAAACGGGCACGCGAATTCCTGGATGCGCACTTCATGGAAAACCCGACCCTTGACGCGATCGCAGAAGTTGCCGGAATGAGCACCTATCAGCTTATTCGCGTGTTCAAGCATTCCGTAGGTCTGGCGCCGCACGCGTATCTAGTCCAGCGCCGCGTCGCATTGGCAAAGCAGCTCTTGCTCAAAGGGCAGCCACTAAGGCAGGTCGCAATCGAAGTCGGATACTGCGATCAGGGGCATCTAACCCGCGAATTTCGACGCTTTTTTGGCGTACCGCCAAGTCGCTCACGCCGGCAATAAGCGCAACTTTATCCAAAAGTACGCGCACGCAGGAATACACAATCTGGGCACGACAATCATCCCAGAGAGCACGAAATGATCGACCTGCGTAGCGATACTTGCAGCCAGCCCACAGCGGCCATGCGAGCAGCCATGGCGTCCGCACCGGTGGGCGACGACGTCTATGGCGACGACCCGACCGTAAAGGAGCTCGAGCGCGAAGTAGCGGAATTGCTGGGCAAGGAGGACGCCGTTTATATGGTGACCGGCACCATGACTAACCAGGTCGCCATCCGGGCCCACACTGAACCGGGCGACGCGGTGCTGTTCGATCAGAACGCACACGTCTATATTCTTGAGGGTGGCGCGCCAGCTGCTTTCTCAGGTGTGCTCCCGCGGCTTTTGCCTGGCGTACGCGGCGTGTTTTCCTCGAGGGACGTGGCGGACGCACTAGGTGTGCCGCATCGATTCTTTCCGGCTACGATCCCCGCCCCGGTCAAGCTGCTATGTCTGGAGAACACTCACAACATCGGCGGGGGGAAAGTCTGGCCGATTGAGCAGCTCGTCGGTGTTTGCGATGCAGCCCGATCGAAAGGCCTGGCGCTGCATCTCGATGGGGCGCGGTTGTGGCATGCAACGGCGGCTACAGGTATTCCCGAGCGCGACTACGCGAAACACTTCGACACTGTCAGCGTGTGTTTTTCAAAGGCCCTTGGCGCACCTGTCGGCTCTGCGCTGGCCGGCCCGCGCGACTTCATCGCTCGGGCGCGTCGTTTCAAGCAACAAATCGGGGGTGGCTTCCGTCAGGCGGGCATCATCGCGGCGGGGGCGCTCTATGCGCTGCGTAACCATCGTACCCGTCTGGTGGAAGATCATGAGCACGCGCAAATGCTTGCCCGTGGAATTGCATCTTTGCCCGGGATCGCACTGGACGTGGCGTCGGTGGAAACCAATATCGTACGTTTCGGCGTGACATCGCTGCCCGCTGGAGAATTCGTCGAGAAGCTCCATGCAAAAGGACTCTACGTTCTTCCCTCCGGCGCTGATGCGGTTCGCTCAATCCCGTATCTGAACATCTCCCGTCAGCAAATCCAGCAAGCTATTGGAGTTATCGCTTCCGTCCTCGAGCCTCACTCGGCTGCTGCGGGGACGCTTGGCTCGCAAGCGGGCCGCGGGGCAGCCGCCGGATATTGAACCTCCTCCATCCTTTGCGCTGGAACAGCGATTTAAAGGAGACTGTCAATGCCAACCTACATTGTCGCGGCTGCGGAAGGCCGCCTGGACGCTCAACTGAAGCATGCAATCGCTTCGGGCATCACACAGGCGCACAGTGAAGCGACGGGCGCGCAGACGTTCTTTGCCCAGGTGATCTTCCAGGATATCGCCGCCGGGAATCATTTTCTGGCGGGTCAGCCTTTAGCGTCGGACCACATTTTTGTACACGCGGAGATTCGAGCGGGCCGAACGTCCGAGCAAAAACAACGATTGCTCGAACGTATCGTGACTATCGTGGTTGACGAGACTCGCACGCCGAGCCGCCACGTTTGGGTCTACCTGTCGGAGTTGTCTCCGTCGCAGATGGTCGAATTCGGTAGAGTCCTTCCTGACCTCGGCCGCGAAGCGCAGTGGCTCGAGTCGATGTCCGCTGAAGATCTAAGATTTCTAGACGCGCTCGGCTGACTGCGCTCTATGGGTCCGAGCGACGTTGAGGCAACACGGTTCGTAGGCTCGCGTGACGGGACGGCTCCGACACCGGTCGTTCGACTGCGATTGCCCGAGTGTCAGCGCCGTACGCGCATCATCTCAGGCGCCGACCGGCCACTTGCCATCATTGAGCGTGATCGGACATTGCCGTTCCGATTGGCCGCTCGAATTGCGAATAAGGCCGCTGACTGAATTCTTGCTCGGGAGGACGTACACGGCAGAGATCGACGCAGAGCGCAAGTACTGATCCTTTAGAAATTGTTCCGGGACCCGGTTACCAGCCAGTGGTGCGCGGTGCGTTAAGGACGTTTCGCGGTTGTCCCGCGACATACGCACCAATGTTCTCCATCAGTTGATCGGCGAGCGCCTGAATGGCTTCTTCGCTGGCCCATGCGACGTGAGGCGTCAGAATGAATGCGGGATGATCTAGGATTTCATTCAACGGATTGGCTTCCGGCAGCGGCTCCTCAGTGGCGACATCAAAACCCGCGCCGGATATCGAGCCGTCTTTCAGCGCACGAATCAGTGCGGCTTCATTCACCAGTCCACCGCGCGCCGTGTTGATAAGAATAGGGCGTCGCTTCATTCTTGCGAATTCAGCATCGCCGATAAGGTCGCGGGTCTGATCGTTTAGCGGGCAATGCAGCGTGATGATGTCGGATTCTTCGAGTACGCGGTCGAACGGCGTGTAGAGCATGCCCATGTCGTTGCGCCCCTTGAACGACGAGAAAAGCACCTTCAGCCCTAATGCTCCTCCAATTTCGGCGGTCGCCTTTCCCAACGCGCCATCACCGACGATGCCGAGCGTCGAGCCCGTCAGATCCTTGATGGGATAGTCGAAGAAGCAGAACTGTCCGGACGCCTTCCAGCGGCCCGCCTGCACTGCCGAACGATAAGCCGTCAGGCTGCGCCTAAGCGCGAAGATCAGCGCGAAGGTGTGCTCAGGGACAGTGTGCACCGCGTAGTTGCGAACGTTGCAAACCGATATGCCCATTGCATCGCAGGCGTTCATGTCGACGTTATCAGCGCCGGTTGCCGCGATCGCGATAAGTTTCAAGCGTTTCGCCTGAGCGATAACGTCGGCGGAGAGCTTCACTTTGTTGGTGATGACGATATCGGCATCGCGGACTCGTTCGCGCACCTCTTCAGGCTTGGTGGATTCGAACACCTTAAATTCGTTACTGAAGGGCAAACTCTTCAGGCGCGTATTGGGCGGAATGGTCGATCGGTCGAGGAAGACGACACGGAGCGGTGACGATGATAAAGTCATGTTCTGTCGGTTGCTTAGGCTGCGGTGGTGATGAGGCGCTTCGAGGAGCGATGCGTCGGTTCGAACGGAAAGATGCGCGTGCTCACTCGTCACCCGGTCCCGATGCGAGCTGGCGTTTGAACGTGTCGCGGTCGAGCGCCTTTTCCCATTCGGCGACGACGATCGTCGCGATGCCGTTGCCGATGACGTTAATCAGCGCACCGCCTTCCGAGATGAATCGATAAATGCCGAGCACAAGGACGAGGCCTGCGACGGGAATGCCGGGCACCGAGCTGAGTGTTGCGGCCAGTACGATGAATGCGCCGCCGCTGACGCTCGCCGCGCCCTTGGACGTGAGCAGCAGGACAAGCAGAAGCGTGAGCTGGTGACCGATGCTGAGTGTGCTGTCCGTCGCCTGTGCGATGAAGATCGCGAGCACGGTCATGTTGATGCAACTGCCATCGAGATTGAAAGAGTATCCAGCGGGAACGACGAGACCGACGACGGATTTTTCGCAGCCGAGTTTTTCGAGTTTCGCCATGAGCCGAGGCAGCGCCGACTCTGAAGAGGACGTGCCGAGCACGAGCAGCAGCTCCTCGCGGATGTAGCGCAGAAAGGCGATCAGACTGAATCCTGCGAGTCTGCAGACCGTGCCGAGAACGACGAACACGAACACGAGCCCGGTCAGATAGTAAGTCAGCAGAAGTTGTCCGTACGAGCTGAGCGAAACGACGCCGTACTTGCCGATGGTGAACGCGATCGCACCGAACGCGCCGATCGGTGACGCGTACATCACGATGCGCACCATGTTGAAAAAGGTGTTCGCGCCTGCATCAATCACGAAGAGCAGAGGCTTGCCGCGTTCGCCGAGCATCTGAAGCGCGAAGGCGAAGATGATCGAAATGAACAGTACTTGCAGAATGTCGCCCTCGGCCAACGCGCCAAACACCGTCGCTGGAATGATGTGCGACAGGAATCCAACGACGCTCTGGTCGTGCGCGGCCTTGGTGTACGCTGCGATGGACGAGACGTCGAGCGTACGCGGATCGATATGCATGCCGCCGCCGGGCTTCATCAGATTCACCGCAACGAGACCGATGGCGAGCGCGAGCGTGGTCATCGCTTCGAAGTAGATGAGCGACTTGATGCCGACACGTCCCACCGACTTGATGTCGTTCATGCTCGCAATGCCGTGCACCACCGTACAGAAGATCAGCGGCGCGATCATCAGCTTGATGAGCTTCAGAAAATTGTCTCCCAGCGGCTTCATCGCTTCGCCGACAGACGGATAGAAGTGCCCGAGAAGGATGCCGAGCACGACCGCCAGTAATACCTGGATATACAGGTGCTGGAACCACCGCTTGCGCGGCCGGGAAATGGGTTGCGCCTCGACGGGCGCTTCCGTTGCGATGTTCATGATGTGTCTCCTGCTATGTCGTTGAGGAGCGGGTCGGCCTATCTGCCGTTCACCGCTCGATGTTGACCGTCTGTTACACGAGTTCGGATATTTCGATGAGGTTTAAATCGGGATCCCGCACGTAGACAGAGCGAATTCTTTGAGTGGCGCCTGTGCGTTGCACCGGGCCTTCGATGATCGGCCAGTTGCATTGCTCCAGATGAGCGACGACATCGTCGAGCGGAACCGCCGCGATGAAACACAAGTCCAGCGCGCCCGCGACCGGAAGATGCGCTTTCGGCTCGAACTCGGCCCCGCGAACATGCACGTTGATCTTCTGATCGCCGAAGCGGAACGCGATGCGCCCCTCGCCGAAAGTCTCGAGCCGCATCTGCATGACTTCGGTGTAGAAGCGCTTGGTAGCGTCGATATCAACACAGGTAAGGACGAGGTGGTCGAGATGGTCGATGAGGTTCACGTTAGACTCCCTTGCCGGGTTCGAATGTCGAAACGTCGGAGCTTTCTTGTCGTCGTGTACCCCGCATCCCGCGCGTGACAAAGAGCAGAATGACGAGCGCCGCGACACCAAACGCCGAGATTAGTCGCAGGCCGCCGTCGAAACTGCCGGTGGCATCCTTGACGAGGCCGACGGCATAAGGATTGACGAAGCCAGAGAGATTGCCGAGTGAGTTGATGAGCGCGATGCCGGCCGCAGCGGCAGCCGGTCCTAGCAATCGGGGCGCGACTACCCAGAACACCGGCAACGCCGAGAACACGCCGAAACTTGCCAGGCACAGCAGCGCGAGTTTGAGCACGGGCGCGTTGGCGATCGTCGAGCCGGCCAGTCCGATTGCAGCGAGCGCCAGCGGAACGAGTAGATGGAAACGCCGCTCATCGGTGTGATCGGAGTGACGGCCCCATAGAATCATGCCCGCCGCGCCCGCGACAAACGGCAGCGCGCTGACAAAACCCACTTGCTGGAGGGTCAAATCGAATGCGCGTACGATCTGCGGCAGAAAGAAGCTCAATCCGTAATTGAAGCCGGTGACGCCGAAGTAGGCGAGCGCGGTCAGCAGGATAACCGGACTCTTCAGCAGATTGAGCATGCCGCGCTCGACGGCCGTCGCGCGGTTTGCGCGTTCGGCGGCCAGCGTCGATTCGAGCCATGCGCGTTCGTCGTCGTCGAGCCATTCGGCGTCCTTCGGCGAATCACGCAACACGCGCAGGACGACGAACGCGAGCACGAGCGATGGCACCGCCTCGAGCAGAAACATGATCTGCCAGCCAGCAAGGCCGAGCCATCCGTGCAGGCTCATCAGATAGCCGGAGAGCGGCGAGCCTATCACGCTCGCGAGCGGCATCGCGGCCATGAAGCCGCCTATCACGCGCGCGCGGTGCGTCGCCGGAACCCACAGTGTCAGGAAGAACACGACGCCGGGAAAGAAGCCGGCTTCGGCCGCCCCGAGCAGTACACGCACTGCGTAGAACGACGACTCGCCTTGAACGAATGCGGTCGCCGCTGAGCAGAGGCCCCAGGTTAGCATGATGCGGGCGATCCAGCGCCGCGCGCCGACACGTTCCAGCAGGATGTTCGACGGAACTTCGAAGATGAAGTAGCTGACGAAGAAGAGTCCCGCGGCGAGCCCGAAAGCCGATGCGGAAAGACCGAGGTCGCGGTTCATCGTGAGCGCGGCGAAGCCGACGTTCACGCGATCCAGAAAAGCGACCACGAAGCAGATGGTCAGAAGCGGCGCGAAGCGGCGCAGTATTTTGCGCATCGTTCGCGATTCGATGTCGTTCATGCTCGTCTCCTGCATAGGTCGATGATGGGATCGGTGTGGCTCTGCGGCCTCATCCGATCAGCTGATACGGCGGCTTCGATGCGGCAACGCCAACCCAGCGATCGGGCTTTGGAACGAACGGATGCAGTCGTCGAGCAGACAGCCGAGGTACGCCGTGCGCATGTCGCGCTCGCCGAACGCAATGCTCGACACATTGCCGAGCCGCGAGCGTCCCGGCGTCTGCATGTCGGCGTGTTGCAGCGTGCCCATGCGTATGCCGCGTGCGATGCGGTCGGCGTGGTCGGCGTCGGTATCGGCGAGGATCACCTGCACCTCGCCGTCGGGGCGCACGAGCAGCACGCGATTGCTCGCAATGCAGGTCAGCCACAGCCCGCCGTGCGCGTCGAAGGCAAGGCCGTCGGGGAGATCGGCGCCATCGAACTGCGCGACGGTTTCGCGCGGACCGAGCACGGGCGCTTCCTGCTTGCCGAGCAGCGGGAAGCGGCTCACGCGCTGCGCGTAGGTTTCGTTCACATACAGCCAGTGGCGGTCGGGCGAGATCGCGACCTCGTTGGTGTAGCCGAGCCCGTCGGCGAGAATGCGCGCGCCGTTCTGATCGACAACACCGATGAAACCGTCCGTCACCGAGTGGTTCCACGCCTCGCTGCGCGGAATCTTGCGCGTGCTGACGGTGAACCACAGCACGCCGTGCTCATCGACGAAGAGGAAGTTGCTGGGAGGAAGCGCGATGCCGTCTACGGCATCGAGCACGGTTTCGAGCTTGCCCTGCCTGTCGATGGAAAAGAGGCCGCCGTACGCGTGGCCGAGATCCGCGAAGAGCACGCGGCCATTCGGCGCGAGCGCGATGCCGTTCGGCACATAAGCGCGCTTCGAATCGCGCGGCTCGATCAGCCGGTGCGTGAGCGCGCCATCGGACGCGATGACCGAATAGCCGCCTTCGCCGTGCGCGGCGATCACCGTGCCGTCGTCGAGCGCAAGCACGCATTCGGGTCGTACTAGGCCGCGCGCGACGAGCTTCAGATCGCTGAACGACACGTGGAAATCGCGCGAAAGAGGATAGCTTTGCATGCCGTCGCTCCCTCAGTCCGCTTGCGCGAAGGCGCGTTGGGCCGGCCGACCGTCACGGGCGGCGCACGGCATCGCGTGCAGATCGAGACGACGCCCAGCCTTGAGCAATTGACTCGGCACGTCGTGCCCGATCAAACCCGGCAGCAGTGCCGACGCGGACAGCAGCGCGGACAGATCGACGCCCGTGTCGTAGCCGTCGAGTTCGAGCATGTGAACGAGTTCTTCGGTGCAGACGTTTCCGGTCGCGCCCGGCGCATACGGACAGCCGCCCAGCCCGCCGAGCGATGCATCGAAACGGTCGATGCCCGCATCGAGCGCGGCGAGCGTGTTCGCCAGGGCCATGCCGCGCGTGTTGTGGAAATGCAGGGTCAGTGCAAGCGCGGGAAAGCGCTCGCATGCGGCCGCGCACAACGCGCCGACCTGCGACGGAAACGCCATGCCGGTCGTGTCGCATAGCGTGACGCCATGCACGCCGAGATCGGCGAATCGCTGCATCCACCCGAGTACATCCTCCTGGGCGATGTCGCCTTCCATCGGGCAGCCCATCGCGGTCGAGAGCGACACGTTGATCGCCACGTTCGTCTGCTTCACGACGCCGATCACATCGCGCAATTGCGCGAACGACTGCTCGCGGCTCATGCGCAGATTCGTGCGATTGTGGCTTTCGCTTACCGACATCACCAGATTCACTTCATCGACGCCGCACGACAGCGCGCGTTCTGCGCCACGAATATTCGGCACGAGGACGGTGTAGACGATGCCTTCGCGCCGCGCGATGCCGTGCATCACCGCCTCGGCATCGCGCAGCGCGGGAATCGCTTTCGGCGAGGTGAACGAGGTGACTTCGATCTTCGCGTAGCCGCACGCGCTCAAGTCGTCGATGAGAGCGATTTTCGCGTCGGTATCGACGAATTGCGCTTCGTTTTGGAAGCCGTCGCGGGTCGCGACTTCCTGGATATGCACACGCTGGCCAGTCATGGAGCGCTCCCCTCAGATGATGCCGCGCGCACGCCATGCGTCGCGGGTCGTTTGGTCGATGCCGATGCGTTCGAGCACCGCGTCCGTGTGCTGGCCGAGCGTCGGCGCCTGGCTGTTGACCGTGCCGGGCGTCGCGCTCAGCTTCGGAACGATGCCCGGCACTTGCACCGGCGTGCCGTCGTGCAGATGTGCATCGAGGATCATGTTGCGCGCGCGATAGTGCGGGTCGCTCGCGATATCGGCGACGTCATAGATCCTGCCCGCCGGAATGCGCGCTTCGTTGAGCGCGGCGAGCACGTCGTCGAGCGGCTGGCGATTCGCCCATTCGGCGATGGCGGAGTCGATACGCTCGACCTGCTTCACGCGGCCGTCGTTCTGTGCGAGGGCGGGATCATCGGCGAGATCGCGGCGGCCGATCAGATCCATGAGGCGGCGGAAGATGCTGTCGCCATTGCCCGCGATCAGCGCGTATTTGCCGTCAGAGCAGCGATACGCGTTCGACGGCGCGATGCCCGGCAGGCTGCTGCCCGCCGGCTGACGCACCGTGCCGAACACGGAGAACTCGGGCAACAGGCTTTCCATCATGTTGAAGACCGATTCGTACAGCGCGACATCGATCATCTGTCCTTCACCGCCGTTCTGATCGCGATGACGTAGCGCGAGCAGAATGCCGATCACGCCATGCAGCGCGGAAAGCGAATCGCCGATGGACACGCCCACGCGCACCGGCGTGCGGCCGGGCTCGCCGCTTAAATGCCGCAAGCCGCCCATTGCTTCGGCGACGACACCGAAGCCGGGCCGGTCGCGATACGGCCCAGTCTGGCCGTAGCCCGAGACGCGCAACATAACGAGACCGGGATTGAGCGTGTGCAGTTCGTCCCAGCCGAGGCCCCACGCTTCGAGCGTGCCGGGGCGGAAGTTTTCGATCAGCACATCGCTCTGTGCGATGAGCTTTTGCGCGACGTCTTGTCCTTCGGGCGAGCGAAGATCGAGCGTCAGCGATTCCTTGTTGCGGGACTGCGCCGCCCACCAGACCGACGTGCCTTCATGAAGCAGGCGCCATTTGCGCAGTGGGTCGCCCGTGCCGGGCGGTTCAATCTTGATGACCTGCGCGCCGAATTCGGCGAGCATCTTTCCAGCGAAGGGACCGGCGATGAGCTGTCCCATTTCGAGCACGCGTATGCCTGCGAGCGGCTTCGTCACAGCTGTCTCCTATGAAGCGTCGTCATTTGATTGCGATGCTTCACTGTGAAACAAACCGGCCGCGTTGAAAATCAATGAATCTTCAACAACCCTTTCCATTTTGGAAAGGCACTCGGAGCATTGTCACGCGTGCGTCTGCGCGGACATGAAGTCGAACAGACGGGCGGCTTCGGGCGAAAGCGCATCGCGCGAGCGGGTGCCGATCCAGAGCGTGCGGTCCGCCCAGTCGTCGAGGAGACGAACGGGGCGAAGGCCGGCCGCGAGAATCTCGGTGCGCACCGCCGCTTCCGGCAACACGCCGATGCCGAGTCCTTGCTCGATCATTCGGCAGATGCCATCGAAACTGCTGACCTGAATTCGAACCTTGAGCGTGCGTTCGGCGCTGAACGCGGCATCCAGCAGCCGCGCGAGGAGCGAGCTGCCTTCGTTGAGACCGACGTACTCGTAATCGAGCGTGTCGACGAATGCAACGTGTTCGCGCGATCCGAGCGGATGTTCGTTCGGCACCAGCAGCACGAGCCGGTCTTGCCGATAGACGGCCTTGGCGATGTTCGGCGCGGGCACGTTGTCCGCGAAGATGCCGATGTCCGCATCGCCGGTCGTGACGGCTGCAACGATATCACCGCTCAGACGCTCTTCCAGCGATATCTTGACGCTCGGGTTATCGGCGAGAAAGATGCGCACATCACGCGGAAGGAACTGCACGATCGCCGATGTGTTCGCCCACATGCGCACATGACCGCGCACGCCGACGGCGTAGTCGCTCATCTCATTGGCCATGCGGTTCACGCGTTCGACCACCTGACGCGCATGCGCCAGAAGACCCTTGCCGGCCGCGGTCATTTCGACGCCGCGCGGCTGGCGCAGCAGCAACGTGCAGCCGGTGCTGCGCTCCAGATCGGCGATGCGCTTGCTCACCGCCGACAGCGTCATGCTGGTGCGGTCGGCGGCGCGCGTCAGACTGCCCGTTTCCGCGACGACGATGAAAAGGCGCAGCGAATGCAGATCGTAATGAAAGTAGCTGGTCATGTGTGGCTTCACGTGAATCGTGCCGTGTCGCCACTGTAACGGAAACGCCTTTAGCTATGGCGCGGTGCTGCTGAGCGCCGGCTCGACACGAGGAGCAGCTGACTTCCGACGATCGCGCACAGCGCGCTCTCAGGACGTCCTCAGCTACGTGCCATTAGACCGAACAGTAGCGGTGCAATCGCAGTGGCCGTTCTCGTTCGTATATCTGCCGTTGATCACTTGATGAGTTGAGAGTCTGCTCCGGGTCGCGAGTTCGCATTGGCGGACGGCGTGGCAGGTCATTCGCGACAGGCTAACGTGCGAACGGCCGGAAAGCGGCGTTCAGCCGCCTGCCAAATTTTGATGCTCGAATGACCGCAAAGGCCGAAAAGGGAGCAGTGCCGCGATCTACGATGGCATCCGTCGGTGCAAACGTCTTGATGCCCAATTGCATGATGCGAAAGTACCGCATTCATAGCGATTGCAGCGATGCGATGGGGCAACGCAGCTTCGCACGAGCGGCCGTATGCGCATGCGACGCTTGTAAGCGTCGCACGAGTTGCGAGACACTGGGGAACTTTCTGCCGCATCCCGTCAATCGCGTCCCTGAACTGGTACCGCTTGCCCGCTAAATAAAATTGACATATGGACATCCTGGACTCCCTTCGGCAAGCGCCCAGCGCCGAGTTGTATCGCCTCTATCTGACCATCGGAAAGATGCTCGATGACCCCCGACGGATCCTAGAAGTCCGACAACGACTGCACATTGGCATGACCGTCAAATACATCGGTGACAATCCGTTGGGCCCGCCTTCGAATGGCACTATCACCGAGCTGCGACATACACAAGCAGTTGTACAAGACAACGTTACGCGACGCCGATGGGCAGTTTTGTATGCGGCGATTCTCCTCGATGCCACCGCAGCGCCAATTCAGCAGGAACCGCCGCAAGCGCGACCGCGCCCCGAAGAGTTCTTTATCGGCGACACCGTGGGATTCACCGACAAGCATCTGAACGAGCGTATCGGTATCGTCGTCAGACTGAACTCGAAAACGGCGTCGATCGCCGTGGCAGACATCGAAGGACACTGGCGCGTTTCGTACGGTCTTCTACGGAAAATCGTCGATATCTGATGAAGTCCTGTCATACCGGCTGCACTGACGGATACCCTATTTTACGCAGGGTCCGTTCAAAGCGGTCTTCGACCCGGCCCGCCGTGCTGCTAAGAAACTTTGCGGCGACCAGGAGACTGTCACGAGAAAGTGACGCATTGTTCAGATTCCCTCAGGTTCGCCGACGCACAGATGGTCGGGCCGTCCCGCGCGTGAACGAGGCCAGAGGCACAAAAACGCGCCCCTTAGCCTGCTATCATTTCGCGGCATCCGTTTAGCAGACACCTCCAGTTCTTTTCCGATGTCATCTCGCCGCCCTTTCTCAGAAGCAGCGCGGTCACTACGGCGCAAACCGCTCAGCAAAGAAATGCTGCTGCCCCTGCCGTCGTCAGCGTCGCAGACTGTCGCCTTGTCGAATCACTTGACGTTTGCCGCTTGTCGGGACGGCGCTGGATCGGCGTATCTTTTCAACGAGCTTATTCAACTGGTCTACGTCACGTTCTTTGTGCAAGATGCAGGCTATGGGGACACGGACGTAGTTATTTATGCACGCGCTGAAGCTGCTTTGGAACGCGCCTTGCAACGCGCCGAAGTCGAGCGCCGATGGGCGTTCGAGGCGGCGGACCTGCCGTTGTTCGAAGCGGTGTTGCAGCAGGCAGACCGACAACTAGCGAGCGCGCCAAGATATGTTCACGTTGCTGCACGGGACAGGCTGAAACGATTCGCCACTAGCGGGCACGCCTCGCCGCTCCCGTACACGGCGGCACGCCACTAATCGCAATCGGCCATAGCGCGAAAGTGCCCACTAGCACCACACTGTCGTGTGCGTGGCGATAGTCGCTCAGTTCGAATGACGGCCGATATAATGGACCGCAGAAATTTTACGCATTGCACCGGAGTTCTCCTATGAGCCAAACCCGCGGACCGAATGCGGGATATCGGGGCAAGCCAAGCAGTCGGCGTCAACCTCAACACTTGACGAATCGGAAGCGCCCGCCGCGAGTTCAGCCTCCTTCCAGAGAGACTAATGGCGGGGCGACGCCGGCGTCGATTATTAAGACGCGTTCGTTGAAATTCCTGGTCGATGCGGTCGGCGCGGAAAACATCGCGCTGGGGCTCGATTCCAGCATGACCCGGATCGCCGAACTGATGCGCGGAGAGCGATTCACGCCCGAGACCGCCTTCCATATGGAAACGACGCTTGGGCTGCCTTCCGGCTTTTTTGACCAACTCTATCCGGTCCTTTCGCCGGAGACGATTGCGCGCCTGAAGGCGCCGCTCGAGTTCGTCCATGCCGACGAGACCGTCAATGCCGACGAGACCGTCAATGAAGGTGGCATCGAGCAAGCACCCCTTCTTCCGAGTGCGCAGGAGCCATCGCTGCTTGTGAGCAGTTTGTCCAAGGATACGACCATGCCGTCTAAAAGTTCAAAAGAAGCGTCGGGTGCGACCAAGACCCGCCCCCAAAAGGCGTCTGCGCAGGCAAGTGGTCAAGCTGCAAGAGCAGCAGAATCGTCGAAACCGCACCAATCGCATCAAGCGGCCGGGCGGAAACAGGCGCGTCCGAACGGCGGTGCGACCGTAGAGCGCATCAGGCAGGCCAACCTTCACGTTCTCACCACACGCAACGGTTCGAAGGTCAAGCTCGGTGCAGTCTTGGGTCTGAGCGGATCAAATATGGCGCACCGACTCCACGGTAAAAAGCGCATGGATGATGCTGAAGCCGAGCGCTTCACCGCGGGTCTGGGTCTGCCCGCGGGGTGGCTCGACACACCCCGCGGTGAAGCCGACATTCCCGAGTCAGTTGCGCAGCTGCTCGCGCCCACATCACGCGTGCGCGCGCCTGGCCAAGCACCGGCGCCCACCGCTGTGGCGGTATCTGAAGACACAGAAGTCGCGGCGGCGCCGACCAGCGAGATAGAACGAGCGCTGCCTCGCGCTTCGAGCAACGCGCACATTGAGCCATTGCCAGCCGATGCGGCAGGCGACGGCGACCACGTTGCGAGCCCTCACCACGAGAACGTCAGCAGTGCCGTCGCAACGCGCCTCGACGGTCCCGTGCAACGCATCGAAAGCCACACGCCAGCAGCTGTTTCTGCACCTGCGCTGTCGCAGCCTGCGGTGGCAATATCACCGCCTACAGACACGGCACCCTCCTCCACTTTAGGGACCACCTTGGACGGCCTGGACGGGATTGCACCTATCGCAGAGGCGCTCCTGAAGACGCTCGCCGGCAAGGCCCGCACCGGTCGCCTGGATGAACTGAAGGCATTGGAGTTATTGCGCCAGGCCGTTTTGCTCTAGCGGCGACGTCACGGCCTGTGAGCACAGGGCTCCAGGGCGATCGAATTCGCGCTGCGCGCGGGTGCCTTCGTGCGCGAATGCCGACTTGTCTGGGACGACGCGTAAGAATCGCGCCTGTCATAGTCCGCTTGCCGCGCTGAGTGTCTACGCCACGCGGCGCTCGTCGCTCGTGCCGACGTCCACCTGTCCTTGTGCGATTTTCTCGACGTCAAGCTCAAGCGCGGACAGTCGGGCAAGTTGGACAGGAAGCAACATGTAGCCAATGCGAAGCTCATGCAGGCGCACTTTCCAATACCGAACGCTTATCGGCAACGGCACGGATGTTGCCCGTACTGCGGTCACCACTTTCTGTATATGAGCGAGTTCACTGTCCGCTTCCAGGGAGGTCCGCTTCGGCACGGCGGGTGAAGCGGCGGGGACCTGATGATTTCGGCTTGCTACGATTGACTTCATACGCTGTGCATCTCCTGATCGTTGAGACCAGCGTATCGAGGCTCACGGGAAGTCAAGGAAGCATGCGGGGGTGTATGAGACCGCGGCTCTGGAGGGTCGCTCCTTGCCGCGCTTCCGCAAAGGCGCAAGCGGCGCCGACGCGCGACTTGAGCCCAACCCTTTTTCCTTCCGGTCTAGCGCCTGTCGGCTTCCAATCGCGTGCGCAACGCACGCCCAACAAGCGAGTCCGCATTGCCAATCAGGCGTCGCACGCAATCGTCCACCGCTGCCTTCGAAATATGACTCGCAGTTGCCGCTGCGACGAGGGCATCATAGGCATCAGTGACGTCAGCCATCGACACTTCATAGCCGTAGCCGGCCTCCATCCATTGCAATGCGCACAGCGCACAGTCCATCGCGAACCGGGACTGCTTCGTCTCGAAGTCTCGCGCGGCGCGTATGAGCGTCTTGGGATCGGTAGGGCTCTGTCTGGACAGCGCGATGGCCTGATCGAACAGGCCGGCGTCTTTGGCGGCGGCAAACCATTTGCCTTCCGACCCGGGCTCGCTTCGAACCAGGTCAGACAGGATCGTTTCCGCGGTTTTCTCGGGGTATTGCTTGATGAGGGCCCGGAACGTTGCGAGGTACGTGCCTGCACGATTAGCGGCGATCGCATAGCGCTCATAGGCCTCCTCAGTCATGCCGGAGTCGAGGAGGATCGTCTCGCAGGCGCGCGCGATCGCGCCTTCGGGCGCATTCAGGCCTCGGCTCGCTTCAGCAAGGCGGAGCGCGTCGCCCGGGCGCCCAAGGCAAACCAGCGCGTCGACGGCCCAACGTCGATACCACCAGGAACTCAGCCGATCGCGGTGCACAAGCTTAACGATTTCCTCGAAGCGGCCGGCCGCGTAGAGCGCGCTCAAGCACGGCACGACGCCAACGAAGTAGTTGAATCCTTTAGCCTCCAGCACGTGTGTGACGAGCGGCAACAACCGGTCGGCCCAGTCAGATGCCAACGCGGGCGTCACGCACAAGGTTCCCCAATGTTCGCCCAGGCTCTCGATGTAGGGCATCTGATCGTCCTGCAACGCGTCGAATAGTCGTTCCAGCCAACGCTGCCGTGCTGCAGCAGTCACGTCGGCGGAGGCGATCAGTGGGACAAGCGCCTCGATTGCACGATTGACCGCGCTGCCAAGGGCGCCCGAGGAACTATCGACGTGCTCGAGTGCGGGCGACAGTTTTTCAAGAAGAAGAACAGCCCCGTCGGCCGCGAGCGGGCGATCGGTGCGCGCGACCGAACGGATCTCGGAGACCGCCTCCTTCAGGCGTTGGATCGGCAGCGACGATCGCCACCCGAATGCGTTGCGTCGAAAGCGTGAAGCAAATGTCCATTTCGGTGAGGCATGACAAGCACGTTCCGTCAGCAGAGTGCAGCGTCAAAATCGTCGCGGCCGAGCCTGTGCGGAAGTTGACGTGCGAGAGCCAGAAGCAGGTGTGTCGTTTCGTGGGCGCTTTCAGGACGCGGCCAGCATCGTTCCTCGACAGGTGTCGGCACCGCACCGGCACGCATAGAGTTTTTTGAGCGCAGCCGTTTTTCGCCCTTCCACGATTAGTCCATAGTCGATGAACAACTCTTCGCCGGGCTTGATGTCGCGCAGCGCGAGGAAGAACACCCGGCTGCCGTCTTGTTCGGCCTCACAGTTGGGCGCGCAGCTGTGATTGACCCATCGCGCCGAGTTGCCGCCCTGCGCACCATCGATCACGCGCCCGTCGTCCAGATCGAAGTAAAACGTGTGGCCGTCTTCGGCCGCCGAACGCGCATACTGGCGCTGCGCTTGTGCCCACGACACCCGCTTGCCCTTGTATTCCAGAATTTGCTCGTTGGCACGGATCTGGGTCAGCGCGAATACGCCGCGTCCGTGGACCGGTGAAGAACGTACAACGATGCGGCGCATTATTTTGCCCTTCCCTATTGCTGTGAGCCGGTGAGCGACACGATGTGCCGCCGCCGCATCTTGGCATGATACGATCGCCGCACGCGCGCGTTGATATCCTTATGCCTTCTTCCACCGGTCGCAGCCGCATCAAACGCAAACCGCCCCGCGGCACCCTCGTGCGGTACGAGGATCGCATCGTTGAGGTGCTGGGCGAGGCGCGTGGCCGATGGATCATGATCCGCTCGATTCACGCGGAAGGCACGGAACGTCGCACGGCCGTCAAGCTCAACAGCCTACGGCCGCTCGGAGCACAACTCTTCTAAGTCGGCGGCATGAAAGGCGCCGCCCTCGCTCACGCCTGGTTGACGGCGTCCTTGGACGCCTCGCCCGCGGTGACAACAGAATCGCCGGCAGGCGCTACTCGAGACACAGTAGTCCCGAGGCAAGTGCTATTTGCGGGCCTCACCCGTGCAATGTTTTCTTCAACAACGCCATAGCGCGATGACCATCTGTCACCGAAGACGGCGCTGGTGGCGGAAGCCGTTTTTCTCGCAGAAGGCGATAGTCCGACGATTCGCCCTATCTGCTTCGATGACCACGATCGCATAGCCGAGGGTAACGGCATCTGATTCCAGTCTTGACAAGAGGACGCGTCCGATGCCGCCTTCTCGAACACGGCTGTAAAGGCAACTTATCTCGACGACGCTGTGATTCCTTCGGCGTAATGCACCACAACCGAGCGCGCCATTGGCCATCCGTTGTAAAAACGGAGGGATGGTCATTCGACACTATTCCGGCGCACATGCCAGCGTCACTCTCGCTCGCGCGTCGAGACCGGCAAGGCGAACGGCGGTAATTCATCATGCTATCGCCCGGCTCCATGCAAAGCTGAACCAATCCCTCACAATTCGTGAACCGCATTTTTTGCGACCATCTCGTCGCGGAAGCGAACGACGGGCGCTTTCTTGGCTCCCTGACTGATGTCTCCGCGATTGCCTTGGTGAGCGACACCTACCACACAACGTTATTCTCGATTGGAACAGGCTTGATCGAATGTCTTTCGTCCAGTCCATCGAGTAGATCAATTTCAATCGCCCTCGCAAGCGTGGTTATAGGAACGTCATTCTCAGTGTTGGCAAAGGGCTCTTGCATGTCGCTACCTATTTTGAGAAGCGCAAGGAATAAGAAGCCAGCCGCAGTTGACCCAAATACTGTGTACCAGCCAAGAGACTCAACTAGTCCCAACGGCAGAAGAATACAAAAAACATGCGTGAAGAAGATCGGATAGGTCGAGTATTGCTTTGGAAACGGCGTGTTCTTGATCCGCTCCATTCCTCCTTGAGCATTCGATATGTCTGCCATGGTCCGCTCGATAGCGACGAGTCTCACACTATCTGCGTTGCATTGTCGAGCCACGATTTCCGCGGTCCGCCGTAATATCGCATTTGGGACATTCGCTACGCGACGCAAGTTCACAATCTCTTCTTGCGGGAGACGTAGGGACAGCTCTTCCCATGGCGACTCACGACGGAGGTGCAACCGCAGCGAATGGACGTATGCGACATGACGAAGCACGAGTTCTCGCTGCAAGGAGATCGATTCGCTAGCGGCCAGCATAACGACTTCCCGCGCGAAGGTTCGCGAGGCGTTCACTAACGATCCCCAGAGTGTTCGTGCCTCCCACCATCGCGCATATGCAGCCGTGTTCCTAAAACTCAGATATATCGCGACAACGGTCGCCATTAGTGACATCGGCAGCGCTGGGAAGTTTACCTTCGCGTGTGAACACAGGTACGCGACAGTCACCGCTATGTCCCACGCGAACAACAAGGCTAGCGGTCGCCCAACGTAAAGAAGTATTTGTCCAGCACGTACGCGCCCCGGGATTGTCATTTTAAAGCCCCTCTGCGCTACGAGCTCTGGCTAGGCAAAGCGGTTCGAACGTTCTCTGCGCCTCGTTAAGCATTGAAACAGTGCCGTGCTCAATGTCATACAACCAGCCATGAACCGTCAGTGCCCCTTGCGCAAGTCGAGCAGCAACCGACGGATGGGAACGCAAGTGCATTAACTGCAGCCTGATGTTTTCCTCAACCAGTGCCTGGACAAGGGCTTTCCCCCTCCCAAGCTCGCGTGTAAGTACGACGCTGCGCGCGGCCTCGGCATTGCGCAGCCACGCTTGCACGGTCGGCATCGACTCAGCTACCGCTTGCTCAGCGGCTAGTCCCTTCATTGCGCCACACTCGGAGTGGCCGCAGATAATGATTTGCCTGACGCGTAGTGCAACAACCGCATATTCAATCACGGCAGACACACCGCCCATCATTTCGCCAAAGCCAGGGACGATATTGCCGATATTTCGACAGACGAACAGTTCCCCGGGCTCGGTCTGTGTAATCAGCTCCGGGACAACCCTGGAATCTGCGCACGCGATGAACAACGTATGTGGGGACTGCCCCTCGGCAAGCCTTCTGTATAGTTCTAGGTTGCGCGGAAAAACGTCGTGACCAAAGGTGGCCGCACCTCGCACCAACTTTTGCAGATCGGCAGACGCCGGGACAACAGAGAGTTCGTTAAGCATTTTATGGGATCCTTAGGGTTGACGTCGATGAACGACGAATGTCGCGAGCCCGGCCACATCTTTGCGGTTCTTAGACATAAGCGCTCGTAGTCTGTTAGAGACACCACTCGAGATGCCCAACCAGATGCTGAGGTCATCTACAGAGCCCATCGTATAGCCCAACAATTAGGTTTGAGTGAGTTGCAACGGCGTGCGTCGCTTCGGTAGCCTCGTCTGATCGAACCGTGGAATGAGCTTCTGCGCTACGTCCGGATGGCCACCGCAGCGAAGATTCCGGCTTGGGGGGTTAATTGACCGGACGATGGCAGTTAGCTGATAGAAACCTTCCGTGTGCGAGGACGGCCCAGGGTCGGGTCGCCCTGGTCCCCTCTTCAAATCCTCGATCGAAAGCGGGGTGCATGGCTGACTTTGCGCATCCCTGGAACATCGCAGCGTTACAGCAAATAGCAAGCGGTATGTTGACGAAAAAGATACTCCGCCAACCTTATCGCGCCGCGCAAGAGTGTCTTTCGAATGAACGGGCGGTTTCAGACCGGGTACTCGACGTCATCACTCAGGTTGTCAACATTGCTGCCCGTGGCGTCAGGATAGCCTGCGGCAATCAAGGTTAGAGAACAGGTCCAGGAGGGCGGTATGCAGCGCGCGACCGTCACCTCCTTAGCGACCCAAAAACAGTCGCCCGCACCGTGTTCACGATGGAACGCGGCACCACCGGCATGCAAGGCTGCCTTCGCCCAGCATGGCGATGAAGACCGTAATCGCGTCCATTCGGTTCATACCGCCGAGCGCGTCGATTGATAGAGGAAACGCCCAATTTCCCGATTGAATAGCACGGATGAAAACGCCGGAAGACGCGGTGGTCGCGTTGATGTTGCCGTCCGGCGTGAAGGGGTCGCGCAGATGGCGCATGAGGCATGCGTAGAAGGCGTTCAGCCGCGCGCAACAGATTGGCGTCGCCGTCAATGCCGCGGTCCACGTCTACAAACCCTCGGTACGAGTCAAAACCCCTCAGCAATGTGCTTAATGAAGGCGTCAATCACTGCTTCGTTGCGCGAAAACAGCGCAAAGGAACCGACTCTCGTCGAGACGAGGAGACCCGCCTCGACCATTAACGCGAGATGCGCCGAGACGGTAGATTGCGACCGCCCGCTGCGCGCCTGAATAGTATTCGACGGCACGCCGTGCGGGAAGCGCGCGGCATTCGGCGCGAAGCTATGCTCCGGTGTTTTCAGCCACGCCAGAATGTCTCGCCGCAACGGGTTCGCGAGCGCCTTGTGGATCAGATCCGCGTTCATGATTCAGAACATGTCTGTCATGCGTTTGCTGTCCGTGCCGTCAAATGGCACCTCTCGTGCAGCCCGCGGTTCGATGAACGGCCCTGTAACCATGTGCGCATAACTTTGCCCGGGACCGACCATCGGGAACACGTCGGCGTTCGGATCAATCATCACTTCAAGAAACGCGGGTCCATCAAACCGTACGAATGCGTTGAGCTTTTCTTCAAGTTCATCCAGTGTCTCCACTCGACTCGCGAACTCGAATCCATCGGCGCGCGCCGACAGCACAAAGTCCTTGCGATGAAGCGTCTTGTCGCTGACGAACATACGGCCGTCGTAAAAAAGACGCTGCCACTGCCGAATCATTCCATCGCCGCGATTGTTGAGCAGCAGCACCTTGACCGGCACGCCGTAGGTGCTTGCCGTTTCCAGTTCGCCTGCATTCATGCGAATGCTGCCGTCGCCATCGATGTCGATCACGAGCGCGTCAGGTTTCGCGAACTGTGCGCCAATCGCGGCAGGCAGGCCAAAGCCCATCGTTCCCATGCTGCCTGACGTCAGGAAGCTGCGCGGCTCGGCAAACTTGAAGAACTGCGCGGCTCACATCTGATGCTGGCCCACGCCCGTCGTGATGATCGCTCGTCCAAGCGTGATGTCGCTGAGCATCTCGATGACTCGTTGCGGCTGGATCGCCCGACTGCGCCGGTCGTAGTTCATCCCGTGGCTGCGCTTGAGCGCCATCACATGCGCGCTCCAGTCCGGTGACGGGCACGCCGCCGGCGCGCACGCTATCAATGCGCGCAACGCATCCTTTGCATCCCCGACGTGACTCCATTCCGCGCGCTTGACCTTGTCAATCTCCGCTTCGTCGATGTCGATATGCGCCACATGACGCGCTTTGGGCGCGAACGCGTCGGGCTGTCCGCCCGCCACCCGATCATCGAAACGTGCACCGACGGCGATGAGAAAATCGCAGTCTTCCACCGCATAGTTGGCGCATGCGGCCCCGTGCATGCCTAGCATGCCGAGCGCAAGTTCATGTTGGGGCGGCATCGCGCCGAGACCCATCAGAGTCGTCACAACGGGTATGCGAAAGCGCTCGCTGAACTGACGCAATTCTGCCGTCGCACCGGAGCCAATCACGCCGCCGCCTACGTACAACAACGGCCGCTTGCTTTGTGCGAGCATGGCGAAAAACGCCGAGCATTTCGCACCTTCGAGGCGCGCACCCCTAGCGACCTGACGCAGCCGATCCGAATAACCGCGAAAATGCAGCGTTCCGTGCCCGCGATAGGGTCCCTTCCAGTTCTGGATGTCCTTTGGCACGTCCACTACGACGGGACCCGGACGTCCCGTGCGCGCAATCTCGAATGCAGTGCGCAGCGTCTGCTCGAGTTTGTCCGGATCGGTGACGAGAAAGACTTGTTTCGCGCAGGCCGACATGATGTTGAAGACCGGCGCTTCCTGAAACGCATCAGTACCGATCGCGGCGCGAGGGACCTGTCCGCAGATAAGAACAACCGGGACCGAGTCGCCGTTGCAGTCCGCGATCGGTGTCACCGCGTTCGTCGCGCCCGGACCCGACGTGACCATGAACACGCCGACTTTCCCGCTTGCGCGGGCGTAGCCGGCAGCCATGAAGCCGGCGGACTGCTCGTTCGCGGGCACGACGAAGTTGATCTGCCGCGTCGGTTCGTGCTTATGCATTTCATTGAAGCGAAACACGGCGTCGTATGTCGGCAAGATCGCGCCGCCGCTGTAGCCGAACAGCGTATCGACGCCCTCTTCTGCGAGCACGCGCAGTATGACATCGGCGCCGGAGATGAGATGATCCGTCTGCGCTGGTTTGAAAAGCGTTGGGTTCTGAGTCATGTCGGGTTCTCTCACTTAGCGAACGCACGCGCGATGACGTCCGCATGCCGCGCCGCATGGATCGCGTGATATCCCGGCGCGGTTGACGCCGACGCGGACGGTCCCACATACGACAGCGTCGCACGCGTAGGCAAGAGCTCGCGTAACTGCGGCTCGACGAAACTCCACGCGCCCTGATTGCGCGCCTCTTCCTGACACCAGGCGACGCGCTTCAGATTCGGGTAGTGGGCCAACTCGGCGGCCAACTGTTGCGCTGGAAATGGATACAGCTGCTCGATACGAATGATCGGCGTAGCGTCGATAGCGTGTTTCCGGCAATAGTCCAGCAGATCGAAATAGACCTTTCCTGTAGCGACGATCAAGCTCTCCGAACGTTCCACGCGCTCGCCTTCGGCCAGGATCTCGTGGAACGCGCCGCCTGACAGCTCCGCCATCGTGCTGATTGCCTCCGGATGCCTAAGCAGCGACTTGGGCGTCATCACGATGAGCGGCCGCATGTCGGAAGACGCTGCCTGCGTATGCAGGAGATAAAACAGTTGTGCGGGCGTTGTTGGCTGGGTCACGCGCATGTTGTCCTGCGCGCTCAGTTGCAGATAGCGCTCCAGCCGCGCCGAGGCGTGCTCAGGACCTTGCCCCTCCTGGCCGTGCGGCAGGAACAAGGTCAACCCGCTTTGCTGTCCCCACTTTGCGCGGGCTGCAGCGATGAACTGATCGATGACCACCTGTGCGCCGTTCGCGAAATCACCGAACTGCGCCTCCCAGATCACGAGCGCATTGCGATTCACCGTCGAGTAGCCGTATTCAAACGCGAGCACGGCTGCTTCAGAGAGAATCGAATTCGTCACGGTAAAGCGCCCCTGCTTCTCCCCGACATGCTCCAGCGGAACGAATACACCGTCTGAACGTGTCGTGCGCGTCTGGTTGTGCAGCATGGCGTGGCGATGATTGAACGTGCCTCGTGCGCTGTCCTGCCCGCTCAGGCGTACATCGATGCCTTGCGCGAGCAGTGACGCGAACGCAAGGTGCTCCGCCATGCCCCAGTCGAGCGGCTTCTTTCCGCTCGCCATGTCGCGGCGCGCGGCGATCGTTTTGTTGACAAGAGGATGAAGTGCGTAGCCATCGGGCACGCTCGAGATCCGTCGCGCGAGCATGCCCAGTCGCTCCGGCGATGGGGCATCGAGATGAACTTGAGAGAGCGCCGGCGCAGACTTCGTATCGGCGGGGGCTCCACTGAACGATTTGCGACAAGCATCGACCAGCGCCTCGACCTGTTCCAACGTCATCAGGCCCTGTTTAACGAGCTTTTGCGCGTAGACCGTCCGCGCGCCCGGATGCGCCGCAATCGCGCGATACATCAGCGGCTGCGTGATAGCCGGGGTATCCTGCTCCTGATGTCCGTGTTTGCGAAAGCACACGAGATCGATGACCACGCTGCGCCCAAACGCGGTGCGATAATCGAGCGCGAGATGCACCGCCAGGGCTACGGCTTCCGGATCGTCGCCGTTGACGTGCAGTACGGGCGCCTCGATCATCTTGACAATATCGGTCGCATAAAACGATGAGCGCATGTCGCGAGGGTCCGACGTCGTGAAACCGATCTGATTGTTCACGACCACGTGAACGGTGCCACCCGTCCCATGTCCGCGTGTACGAGAGAGGCTCAGCGTTTCCATCACGATGCCTTGCCCCGACATCGCGGCATCGCCGTGAATCTCGACGGGCAGCACGGTCGCTCGGTCATCGGGCGCCAAGGCGTCCGCTTTCGCGCGCGCCATGCCCTGCACGACTGGATTGACCACTTCGAGATGGGACGGATTGAAGGCGAGCGTCACTTCCACAGGACCATCATCGGTCTGTGTGATCGAGCTATAGCCCTTGTGATATTTGACATCGCCCTCGGGCAGCGCCTCGGCATTCTTGCCTTCGAATTCATCGAAGAGCGCATGCAGTGGCTTACCCGCGACGTTGACGAGCACATTCAGACGCCCCCGGTGCGCCATGCCCATCACGATGGAACGCACGGCTTTGGAGGCGCCGTAGCGCACGAGTTCATCCAGCAGGACGATCAGCGATTCACCGCCTTCGAGCGAAAACCGCTTCTGTCCAACATAGCGGCTATGAAGATGCTTTTCGAGCCCTTCCGCCGCCGTGAGCCGTTCGAGAAAGCGGCGCTTGCGCTCAACCGAGAACGAACGCTTCGCTCGAGAGGATTCGAAGCGCAGCTCCCACCAGTGTCGTTCGTTGGCATCGGCGAGATGCATAAATTCAGCACCGAGGGTGCCGGTGTAAGTTTCTTCGAGCGCCGTCATGATCTCTTGTAGCGTCGCATCTCCATCGAAGAGATACGTGTCGGCGGTGCTAAAGCGCGTCGACAGGTCGCTTGATGTCAAACCGTAATACGCCGTCGTAAGTTCCGGCAGCAGGCGCCGCGTCGTCCATTGCAGCGGGTCGAGACTGGCGCTGCGCGTACCGATCGTACGAAACGCCGCAATCAGCGACTGAACCGCCACCTGCTTTCTCGCGAGCGCGAGACCGCCTTCCATCGAAGATGAAGCGCTGCGTGGACGTCGTGCGAGTTCGATGAAGTTGGACACGACCGGCAAATGCGGTTCGTCATCGCGATCGCTGCCGTCGATCGCGGGCGTTTCGCGCAATGCATTGAAATACGCGCGCCATTCTTCGGTAACCGACGCCGGATCGGCAAGATACGACTCATACTGCTCTTCCACATACGGAGCATTGGCTCCGAACAGGAACGTGCTTTGGAGTTTCTCGATCAACATGATGACCTTCCTTTGCCCTGCCCGTCCCTTTCCGGGATGGGCGATGTACTAGTGCGCGGAGTGCCGCGTGCCTGAACCCAAGTCTAGCCAGCCGCATTTGCGCCAGCGGGGGTATTTGACTCGTTCTCAGGCCAGTTGATGTCTGATTCGAGCCACCGTGGTCGGCCGCACTAGCACAGCCTGCTTGTTACATGGCGGTAAAAGTCATTTGCCGGCCGAGGTGTCATTCTCGTGATGCGCTGGCGATAGACTAGGGTCACCGTTGCGCAAGGCAACGCATCTACTTGATGAGGGTTTCGACATGAAGGTCGCCATTGTTCTGTTCGACGGTGTGCAGGCACTCGATGTCGCTGGCCCGCTCGATGTCTTCGCCGAAGCTAACACTCATTTGCCCGCTCATCGGCAATACGAGGTTTCGCTCGTCGGACGGGAAGCCGGCATCGTGACCTGCTCAAACGGCATGCAGATCATCGTGCCGAACGGCTATTGCGAATCCGATACGCAATACGATCTGCTGCTCGTGGCCGGCGGGCCGCAATTGCCCGACTGGGAACCGCCTGTCGAGTTTCTTGCGTGGCTTCGCAAGCAAGCGCGCGGCGCGGCGCGATTTGGCTCGGTCTGTAACGGTGCGTTCGTACTCGGACACGCCGGTCTGCTCGACGGTCAACTCGTGACGACGCATTGGTCGGATGCAGGACGGCTCGCAAAGAAATTCCCGCACGCGCGGGTGAAGCCGGACAAGATTTTCGTTCGTAACGGACGTCTGTTCACGTCTGCTGGCGTGTCGGCCGGCATCGATTTGAGTCTTTCGCTCGTCGCCGAAGACTGGGGCCACGAGCAGGCAGTGCGGGTTGCCAAGCGTCTGGTGGTCTATATTCAGCGCGAAGGCGGCCAGTCGCAATACAGCCCTTACGTGAGCGCGGACAAGGAAGAAGCGCCAATTATCGGCAAGGTGCATCGGTACGTGACGGAGCATCTGGCCGATGCGCTGTCGATCGAGCAACTGGCCAGCGCAGTTTCCGTGAGTCGCCGAACGTTCTCGCGCATGTTCGCCAAGCACGCGAAGGTGACACCATCCGCGTTCGTCGAACAGGTTCGCGTCGATACCGCGAGGCAGCTTCTGGAAGCCAGCGATGCTCCGCTCAAGACCATCGCATTCAAGTGCGGCTTTCATAGCGCGACGCACATGCGCATGACCTTCGTGCGGCGGCTTAACGTCACACCCAAACAGTACCGCGCGCGATTCCGTGGAACACCGGATGTCATCGCGATGCAGGCCGTGCGTGAGACCGTCGCAGAAGTCCCGATGCTCGAAGAATTCGCGGAAGCTGCGTGATCGGAGCCATTCGTGAAAGAGACCGTCTTGTCGCAATCACTCCCGGATATTCTCGCGCCCGGTCTCTCGGTCGTCTTCTGCGGAATCAACCCGGGCCTGGGCGCGGCGGCCGCCGGCCATCACTTCGAAGGCAGAAACAATCGATTCTGGCGCGCCGTTCATCTTGCTGGCTTCACGCCGACACAGCTTCGTCCCGAAGACGATCGCACGTTCCTCGATTTCGGTTATGGGCTGACCACGGCGGTTGCGCGTCCGACGGCACGCGCGGATGAGCTGAGCCCCGCGGAGATACGGGCGGCGACGTCGGGAATCGAGCAGAAGATGTCAGCAATCGCGCCGCGTTATATTGCCTTTCTTGGCAAGACGGCCTTGTCCGCGATGACAGGCGAGCGTGATATCTCATGGGGAAAGCAGGCGATGCGTTTCGGCGGCGCAGATACTTGGGTGTTGCCCAATCCCAGCGGGCTTAACCGGTCATTCACGCTGGAAGCCCTCGTGAACGCTTATCGCGAATTGCGCATTGCGGTGGCCTAAACGGAAATTCATCCCGGGTCTATTTTCTCCGGATCGATCGCACGTCGTGTCCGCACTGCAGTTCCGTGTGGCCGCGTAAGGTTTCGGTAACGAACTCAAGAAACGCACGGATCTTTCCGCTCGTACCGCGACGCTCCACATGCAGGAGATTGACTGGAACCGCGTCTGGCTCGAACGCCGAGAGAATGGGCCGCAAGGTGCCGCCCTTCACCTCGGGCGTCGCCTGGTAGGAAAGCAACTGCGTGATGCCAACGCCGTCCTTCGCCGCCGCGATAGCCGCGGGCGCAAGGTCGACGATCATGCGTGGCTGCAAGCGCACCGGCAAACGTACGCCACCCTCAACGAAGACCCACTCGAGTGCGTTCGTCACGCCCGTGAAGGACACGCAGTCGTGCCCGGTCAGTTCGCGTGGATGCCCCGGCTCGCCGCGCGCTTTGAGATAACACGGCGCGGCATATGTTCTGCGTCGAACAAAACCAAGCGGCACCGCGAATGTCGTCGAATCGCCCAAATGACCGATGCGAATCGCGATATCGACGCCTTCATCAAGCAATCGCGTGGTGCGGTCCACATAGACGGCATTGATGCTTACGTCCGGATAGCGCAACGCGAAGGCGTTGACGAGTGGTGCGACGAATCGCTGGCCGAACAGCGCCGGTGCGGATACAGTGAGCGTGCCCACCGGTTTTCGGTGATATGCGCCGATATTCGCCTCAGCATCGGCGAGGCAATCGAGAACCTTGCGACAGGCATCAAGAAAGGCTACGCCGGCATCGGTCGGGCGCACAGAACGCGTCGTACGAGCGAGCAGCTGCGCGCCCATGCGCGCTTCGAGCGCGTTGAGCGCGCGCGACACCGCGGCGGTCGACAACCCGAGCCTCTGCGAAGCGCTGGTCAAACCACCGCTGTCCACGATGGCGACGAATACTTCCATCTCCCGCAATCTGTCCATTCCCAATCCAACTCACGACTCGTCTGCGTTGCAATCTTATCGACCCCGGCCCAGAGAAGTTCATCTGCTCGGTGAACTGGCCTAAGTCGCACACACATTGGCCCATAAGTCACGCATGGCCAGCGCTTGCTATCCATTGGCCCGATTCGAGCCTCCATCGTTCTATGGTAAAGCGACGCCGTCTTCGACAATGACGCGACGCCCGCAAGTTATCGGGCGATGTCGCTTCGTATGGCCAACCCTTTAGAGAGTCCCGCATGTTCTCAGCAATGTTAGAAGTCAATCCGGTTCCCGATCAATTTGATGTCTATCTCGGCATGGCAAAGATGCTGCGCCCCGAGCTCGAACAGATCGAAGGATTTGTGGACAACACGCGTTATACGAGCCTGACCCGCAAAGGATGGCTGCTTTCACTGTCGAGCTGGCGCGACGAAAAGGCGCTCGTGCGGTGGCGCACGACAAGCAAGCATCACAAGATTCAGCAGGCCGCGCGTGACCGCGTGTTCGCAGACTATCGCCTGCGCATCGGACAGTTGGTATCCGACACGCATGTGCCCGAAGGCCAGGCGCTAACGGAACAACGCCTCGACGTCACCCAAGCCGGCGCAGGCAAAGCCGTAACCTTGCTCAATGCGATGCGCGCGCCCGATTGGATCGCGCAGGCGAGCGCGCAAAGCGTTGCGGAATCGCTAGGGCTCGATACGCAAGCGCAGGGCCTCGTCGCGTGGGATGCGTTCAATGCGCTGCTATCGCCCGGAGATGCGATCGTCGTCGCGACTTGGCGCGATCAGGCAGCCGCCGACGCATTCGAGCGCGATGCTGCCCAACTTAATGATGTACGCCTCCGCCATATTCGCGTGATCCGTGAGTACGGGATGTTCGATCGGCGTGAAGCGCCGCAGTATTTCCCTGATGTGGAACGCAAAAGCTAATGCCGTAGCGAGATATCCACACTGGCAGAAATCACGCACGAAATGGCCCAATAACCGACCTCTTTTCGCTTCAGCAAGCGAGGCTCTCTTTCTAGAATTCCCCTAAGCCGATACACGATCGAGAGCCTCTATGAATAGCGCCAATTCACCGACGGACATGACCCCAGACCCGGTCATCGAGGATGCGCCCGCGCTTCTCGCCGCGAGCAAGGCGCCTTCGTCGGCGCCGGTGCAGTCCGCGTTGTCGCTCCGTCTTGCCATCGGTCTGATCGGCATGCTCTTCGCCTCGCTGCTTGCGATACTCAACGAACAGGTCACCGCCTTCGCACTAGCCGATATTCAAGGCGCGCTTTCGATCGGTCACGATGACGGCACTTGGCTGACCACTTCGTTCGAAGCAGCCAATGTCACCACGATGGTGTTCGCGCCGCGGTTCGGCATCACATTCACGCTCAAGAGATTCACGATCGCCGCCGTTCTTGCCACGATGTTCTTCGGCTTCCTTTGTCCCTTCTCACCCAACCTTGCGTCGCTCTACACGTTGCGGGTGTTGCAGGGTATTGCGGGTGGCTGTCTTCCGCCGATGCTGATCATCGTGGCGCTGCGCTATCTTCCGCCAAAGATCAAGTTATACGGGCTCGCGGGCTACGCGATGACCGCGACTTTCGGACCCGCGCTCGGCACGCCGCTCGCCGCCTTATGGACCGAGTTCTTCAACTGGAAGATGGCGTTCTGGCAGATCGTGCCGCTCGGCCTCGCGACCTGCGTGGCGATCCAGTGGGGCCTGCCCTCTGATCCGCTCAAGCTCGAACGTCTTCGCTCTTTCAACTGGTGCGGCTTCATGACCGGCGGCCCGGCGGTCGCAATGCTCGTCATCGGCCTGTTGCAAGGCGAACGGCTTGACTGGCTAAACTCGGATTTCATCCGCGTGATGTTCGTCGGCGGTTCTGCATTGCTCGCCATATTTCTCGTCAATGAATGGTTTCATCCGGCGCCGTTTTTCAAGCTCCAATTGCTGTCGCGAAGAAACTTCTCTCATGGCCTCGCGACACTATCAGGCGCGGTTATCCTGTTAGTGGGCGTTGCCGCAATACCTGGCCAGTTCCTCGCGCGAATCCACGCATACAGGCCGCTGCAAACGACGCCCCTTTCACTGCTAGTCGCCGTTCCGCTTTTGCTCACGCTGCCGCTGACGGCCGCCCTCCTAAACGTGAAGCGCGTCGATTCACGCTGGATCATGGCGCTCGGCCTGTCGTTGATGATCGCGACCTGCGCGATGGGCAGCTTCATGACCTCCGAGTGGATCCGCGACAACTTCTATTGGCTCCAGTCTTTGCAGATCGTCGCGCAACCTATGGTGATTCTCGCGATTCTGATGGGCGTGACGACAGGCTTACCGCCGACCGAAGGCCCGTTTGCCTCGGCGATGTTTAACTCGCTCAAGACATTCAGCGCGGCTGTCGCGAGCGCGCTCATCGAAGGGCTTGGCACCGCGCGCGAGCGCTTCCATTCGAACATGCTCGTCGATCAACTCGGCAATCGCGCGCTCGTCACCGATCGGAGCGTCGAGACCGCGCATGGCGTGGCCCAGCTTGCGCATCGGGTTCATGAACAGGCGCTCGTGCTGATGTCCGCCGACCTTTACCGCGTGATGGCGTGCATTGCCTTCACGTTGCTTCTCCTCATTCCGGTGTTGGCCGTGCGCATATCTCCGCCATGGGCCGCGACGCCGCGCCCTTCATCCCAGTCTTCGCCGCAGTCCTCGCGTTAAGGGGAGTTATTCCATGTCATCCTTCAAGCTCTCCCGTTCAAAGCTAATCCGTGTCGTGGTGCCCGTGATGGCAGTCGCCATTGGCGCCTGGGCATGCGTCAGGCTTCTTTCCGATTCCCATACCGAATCGACGAACGACGCGTATGTTCAGGCCGATTTCACGCTCGTCGCACCGCGGGTCGCCGGACAGATCTCCGACGTGCTCGTCGACGACAACCAGTCGGTCAAATCCGGCCAACTGCTTGTGCGCATTGATGACCGCGACTATCGGGCCGCGTTGATGAGCGCCGATGCTGACGTCGCTGCAGCGCGTGCGGCCGTCGCCAATTTCGATGCCGAGATTGCGCGGCATCCTTCGCTCGTCGATCAGGCACGGGCGACGCTGAGATCCGACGATGCCGCGATCGACTTCGCGCGCGCGAGTGCCGCGCGGTATCAGAACCTGTCGGATGCGGGCGCGGGCACGGCGCAGGAACAGCAGCACGCGTGGAGCACGCTTGCACAGCAGCTCGCGCAGCAGGCTCACGACCGTGCCGCCTTGGCGACCACTCAGCAGAATCTCGATGTGCTGCGCACGCAGCGCGACAAGGCCGCCGGCGCGCTGGCCCGCGCCGAAGCAGTGCGCGAGCAGGCGAAGCTGAACCTGTCGTACACAGAGATTAGAGCCCCCGTCGATGGCAAGGTTGGGCGCCGCTCAGCGCGTGTCGGCGCGTTCGTGGCGCCAGGCGCGCCGGTGCTCGCCATCGTCCCGCTTTTGGATGCGTACGTGGTCGCCAACTTCCAGGAGAATCAGATCACGCGGATGCGCCCCGGTGAAAGCGTGCGCATTAAGGTGGACAGCATCCCGGGCGTAGCCATCAAAGGTCACGTCGATAGCCTTGCCCCCGCGACCGGTGTGAGCTTCGCGCCTATCGCGCCGGACAACGCGACCGGCAATTTCACCAAGATCGTGCAGCGCGTTCCCGTGAAGATCACGATCGATCGCGGACAGGAAGCCGCAGCCGCGTTGAGCGTCGGGCTTTCGGTCGAGGCGGAAGTCGCGCTCGGACAAGGCGGCCAGGCGCTTGGGCAGAGAGGCGATGCAAAATGAACACGAACGGACCAACGGTGCGCGGAATCGCACTCGCCATCCTCTCGGCTCTCGCGATGGTCGGCTGCACGGTCGGACCGGACTTCGTGCCGCCGAAGTCCGTCACGCCCGATGTCTTCGAGCGGACGCAAACGGCGCAAGCGCCGAGCAAGCCGGTCGAAGCGGACTTCAACCCCGACTGGTGGACGCTTTTCGACGATCCTGTGTTGAATACCTTGGAACAGCGTCTCGCCGGTGCTAACCTCGACGTCGCCGCCGCGTCGGCGCGCTTGCGACAGAGCCGCGCCGAACAGCGCGTAGCCGGCGCGGCCGCGCTGCCGACGCTCGGCGGCGCGGCGTCGTACAACCGCGAGCGCGGCAGCGAGAACGGCATTCTTTCGCTGCTCGGCGTGACGCCATCGCAGAGCCAGCCACAATCCGCATCCGGCAGCGCGCCGCTCGGTGTATCGGCGATGCCGGGGTCCAAGGGCTCTCCCGCGTACGACCTGTATCAGGCGGGCTTCGATGCATCGTGGGAACTCGATATCTGGGGCCGCGTGCGCCGCAGTGTCGAAGCGACGGGCGCCTTGTCCGACGCTTCTTTTGAGGACCGCAATGCGATACTGCTGTCGGCACGCGCCGAACTCGCGCGCGATTATATCGCGTTGCGCGACACGCAGTCATTGCTGGAAATCGCAAAGCAGAATCTTGACATCGCGCGCGACTCCGTGAAACTCACTCGCATACGCGTGCGAGAAGGCGTCACGACCGACCTCGACGTCGCCAATGCGTCCGCGCAGATGGAAACCATCGAGAGTCTGATTCCGACGCTTGAATCCCAGCGCGATACGACCGTCAACGCGATCGGCGTGTTGCTTGGCGAGGAGCCGGGCGCGCTGCGCGAGATGCTTGCGGCGTCGCGTGAGGTGCCCACGCTGTGGAACGGATCCCGATCGGCTTTCCGTCGGAGCTTGCCGAGCGCCGGCCGGACATCAAGCGCGCGGAGGCTCAACTGCATGCGGCGACGGCGTCGATTGGCATGGCGAAGGCTGATTTTTATCCGCGGATATCGCTCAACGGCAGCGCTGGCTTTCAAAGTCTGCAACTTTCGAGTCTCGCCAGTTGGGCTTCCGGGCAGTTCGTGGTCGGTCCGTCGATAACCATTCCGATCTTCGAAGGAGGCCGGCTCAAGGGGACCATGCAATTGCGGGAAGCGCAACAGCAGGAAGCGGCGATCATGTACAAACGCACCGTGCTCGAAGCATGGCGCGAGGTGGACGATGCGCTTCTCGTCTACGACGCGGAGCAACGCCGGCACGAACGGCTCGCGTCGGTCGTCACGCTTAATCAGCGCGCGCTTGGCATCGCGCAGCAGCGCTACAAGGCCGGCGCACTCGACTATCTCGATGTGCTCAACGTGCAGAAGCAGTTGCTCGACGCCCAGAGCAAGCTCGAGCAGAGCAAGGCGACGGCGGCGGAAAATCTCATCACGCTGTGCAAGGCGCTTGGCGGCGGATGGGAATCCACCTACGCTCGCGGAGTTGCTGCGCGCTGATCGTCCCGTTCTTTGCGGAATGAAGCCGGGGGCTGACGCTCTTCGCAACGTTGTCGAAGCGAAGCGCGGTCCCGATGGCTTCCTTCTCGGAGACGTTGTAGAGCGGCGCACGGCAACGATATTGTGAGTGTCGCGGAGTTAGAACAACCCAATCCCGAGCGGAAGGGCATCGAAAATGCGCAATTTGTCGCCGCCGAGATTTTTTGCTCGCTGGTGCGAGATTGACCGCAATTGACGAACAACCGTCGCCAACCAAGTGTCGAACGCAAGCGCATCGTTGGCGTCCGGCACCATGTCTCCCCAGCGCACGCGCCTTCCCTGCCTTTCAGCCGTGAACTAACGGCGTGTTGCCGAGATAGTAGCCAGAATACATAACGCACAGTCATCAAAGGTGTGACCCTGCGCCAGGTGCACCGCTTACCGCGCCAGCCCTGTCTTGCGCGAGCCTGCCGACGTTATATGCGGTCTCACTATTTAAAGTGCGGGTGACGCCCTCAACATTCGTCGCAACGGCCCAATCATAGTGATACCAGACGGCTACTGCGAAAGCTGCTAGAGCCGCCTGCCGACGTGTACCGGCTGGTGTCTGAATCGCAGGAACGCGTTTGACTGCAAGTGTCTGATCGAGGGGAGCAGTTCGACCTAACTTCGAATCACCAGTACGAACGTGCTCCGCGTCGCGTTTCCGCAGTGGTGCGAGACAGCAACCTCTTGGGGCGTTCGATCTCCGAATGATCGACTCGAATATCTCACATAGACGACGCGCCATTGAAGCGGTCCAGCAGGAGCAAAATTTAGCACTTCGGCTTCTCAAGCCCGGAGATTCTCCTCGAGTAAGTCTTCTTCATATCGAATTGACGCATCACGCATCTCTCTCAAAAAATGCGTCGTTGCTCGGTCCGCTGAACCCATTGACTCCGCCAAGCCGGCGCTTCAAAGGGATCAGAAAAATATTGTGTTTCGTGGAGAACCTTGCCGTTGCAGAACTCCATAATGCTTACCGTGTAAGCCGCTTGCCCGTTATAAGTGATGGAGTATTCCGTGATCCATAGACTGCCCTCGCCTAGGATTCGCCTGACATCGAAACCTGCGGGCTTCCCTGGATGATGACTGCGCAGTGCCTGCAAATTCTTTCGCCCGAGGATTCGTTCACCTGACTGGGGATAGTCACAGATGGCATCGTCGTCGTAGATGTCATGTTCTGTATCGAGATCGCCGGCCGCCGACGCTTGCCAGTGCAGATTCAGGGCTTCACGAGTTTTCTCTTCGTCCATGCAGTGCCTCCGGTATCAGTTAGGTTCATCGAGCCCTGATTCGCGGATAAATCCAGTGTCGCCCGACCCTTGACAGCTTTGCGATTCAAGGCAATTGCTCAATGCCCGCTCGCCGATTCATTCGAAAGCAATGGCCACCGCTTTGCGCGGCGCGAACTCGAACGGCTCGATGCTCGGCTAGTCGGCCGAGGCCTCGAAGACGTCCGGCGTTCGGGGCTCAGCGCCTGGCACTGCGCGGCATCTGGCCGAGCTGGTGAAATACACTCAGCCAGTCCTCGAGATGCCATGTCTTCGCGATGCGGCCGTCGCGCACCTGATGAAACGAATGGATCGCGAAGCGCACCGGCTTGCTGGTCGCGGCGATGCCCATAAGCGGGCCGGACTGCGTCCCGCTCACTTCGGCGCGCACGCCCACCCGGTCGTCCTGCACCAGCATGTCCAGGATCTCAATGCGCAGGTCCGGCAGCGCGGTAGCCATGTCGGCGAAGATAGCGATC
Organism: Caballeronia zhejiangensis; assembly: GCF_022879815.1. Lineage (NCBI taxonomy): Bacteria > Pseudomonadati > Pseudomonadota > Betaproteobacteria > Burkholderiales > Burkholderiaceae > Caballeronia > Caballeronia zhejiangensis. Next base: position 595,438 of record NZ_CP084287.1, on the reverse strand, counting down.
ATCTGATCGGGGCCCGGCTTCCGGCCGGGCGGCTCGGGAACGTATTCCCAGTCGGGGGTGACGGCCTCGCGCAGCAACGCGATGTCGTGCGCGGCGAACGCGCGGTAAATGCGCTCTACCGCCTCGCGTTCGGTGTTCCCTGCATTCAGTGTCGCCGGCATGGTGCCTCCCGGGGGGACCAGTAGGAGTACTTTAGCGCAATGTGCTCGTGCTGTCCTTTAGCGTTCTCTGCGCGATGTCGTGCCACGCGACATAGCGTGCGAGGCCGTCTTGAAGGGCGAGGGGCTTCGCGATGTCCACGTGAGCTGCCGTAAGCGTCGGACCGCTGCGTGAAAGCCGCATTGGGGTTCGATATGAGCCTTGCGCCGTTTCTCGTCGAACTCACCAACCACCCACACAGTGACCAAAATCGCCGCCGGTTTTGAACGCACCGTACGCCGATAGCGGGGCTGAGCGCCAGCCTTCCGAGCAAGTGCCGATGCGACCCGTTCCGAGCCGTCCACAAAGTTTTAGTGCATATTTATCAAGTCGCTTGGGTCGATAGGAGGCGATAAGGGACGTCGGGCGAACCCATCGCATAACGTCGGACCGATTCGCTCCGCCGCGGCCCTCAAAGAAGCAGCAACTGTATGAAGCGCTAACCTACCCGCCATCGAGAGAACTGGCGGGACGGGGCGGAAGCGGGGAAAGAGCCCGCTGCTTGAGTTGGAATTCTTGGAGTCCGAACTCAACCGCGCTGCACGATTCAGCGGGTGCGCGCCCAATACGCGAGGCCCGCGCAAATGATCAGCAGGCTTCCCGTCGCGAAGAACACCGAATGCAACCCGAACCACACGCCAATCTGGCCGCCAATCAGTGGCCCTGTGACCTGCCCGCTAAATTGTGCCGATTGCAGATATCCGAGCAATTGTCCGCTTCGGTTCTCATCGACGGCGCTGCGCGCGAGTTTCGAGATAGACGGCAGCAGACCTGCGAGCGTCATGCCCATCAACACCCTCAGCGCGGCGAGCTGCCACAACTGATGCACGAACGCTTGCGGGATCATCGCGATGCCAGTCAGCACGAGACATCCGACGATCACGTTCCAGCTTCCGATGCGATCCGCGAGCGCGCCGAGCCGCGCCGCCGTCAGCATGCTGCCAAGCGCGGAACACGCCATCACGACGCCCGCGATGCGCGCCACATGGTCTGCCGTCACGCCCAGACCGCCGATATACACGGTGATGATCGGCTCAATCGACATGTTCGCGAGCAGCACCATCATCGCGGTGGCGAGCAGCGCGGCCACAACGACGTAATTCGTGCGATGCGCCGACTTTGAAGCAGGATCCGCCGCCTGTTTCTTCGCATCGGCGGGACGGAAGTCTTCCTTCACGAGGACGATCGTGAGTAGCGCGGCCCCCGCGATCATTCCCGCGCCCGCGAAAAACGTCCCGCGTATGCCGATCAATCCCGGCAGCATGCCGCCGATGAGCGGCCCGGCGAGATTGCCCGCGAGCGCGCCCGTCGACAGGATGCCGAGCGCCCACCCTGCCCGCTCGCGCGGCGCCTGCGTGCCGATCATCACCGTCGACGCCGACGCGTAGCCGCCGATCAGACCGGCAAGCAGACGCAGCGCGACGAGTTGATGCACCGAATGCGCGACTCCTATCAACGACATCACGATGGCCATGCCGACCGCCGCGCGCACAAGCATCGGCTTGCGGCCGTAGCGATCGGCGAGACGTCCCCAGAGCGGCGCTGTGACGGCGGTGCCAAGAAACGTCGCGCTGAACGCGACGCCCGACCATTCGATCACCGCCGACTGCGAACTCACGCCGAGTTGCCGCACGTAGAGCGGCAGAAACGGCAGCAACATGCTGAGGCTCACGAGCGTCGTGAACGAACCGAACACGCAGACTGCGAGATTGCGTCGCCAGTACTGGCCATTGCGTTCTGCATAGCCGAGGGCGCCCGAGGGTTGAACGACCTGGCTCATTTTGACCTCAACGCAGCGAAAAGATCCACGGCTAGGGCAATCGCGAGCGCCGCCGCGCCGATCACGAAAAGCAGGCGATAATCGCCGCCACTGCTCGAAAACAGAAAGGAAAGACCGTATGCCGCGAGCGCCTGAAGGACGGCAAAGCCCGTCGTCGCGGTGCGCCACGCGCCCCTCTGCGCGGCCGCATGATGCGCGAGCAGCTCATTCACGCGCCCTAGCACGAGCGGCACGATGCCCGGCGTGAATGCACCGACCAGCACGCTCGACACCATCAGCAGGCTCGAACTCGACGACACCGCGGGCAACACGACCGCAACCAACTGGAGCAGATACGCGACCCGAAGCGCCGGCCCGAACCCCGCGCGATCCGCGAGATGACCGGCAAGCAGCGGCCCGGCGATCGCACCGAGCCCGTACAGGACCCAGAACTCCGCGCCTGCATCGACACCTTTGCCGAGACCGCGCGCGACGAAATCGACGAGAAAGATCATGTGCGGCACGAGACCGACTGCATTCAGCGCGTACTCGACGAACAGCGCGCGCAATGCGGGCGGCGGCGCCTTGACGCTCGCTTCGTGCGCGGCGGGCGCCGGTGCATCCTGCGAGGGCCATCCATTCCACGCGACGATGGTCAGCAGCAACGAAACCACCGCGAGGCCCAGCCACGTCTGCGTCAGACCTTGTCGCAGCAATAACGGCACGATCGTCCCCGACGCCGCGATGCCCAGCCCGATGCCCGTGAAAATCGCCCCGCTCGCAACGCCGCGACGCGAGGGCGCGACGTGCGCGATGATCGTCGGCGCGGCGAGCACCATCAGCGCGCCACCAGAGACGCCCGACAGAAACCGCCACACGAAGAACCACAGAAACGACACCGGAAACCCGCACGCGACAAACGCAATGGTCGCGATGACCATCATCGCGCGCAGGACCCTAGCGGCACGCGCATGCCGCGCGAAGAAGCCCGCGGCCAGCGCGCCCGCAAGATAACCGCCGAGATTAGCCGCGCCGAGATAAGCGGCCGTCGACGCGGGAAACCAGTGCGCGCCGATGATCGCTGGCAAGAGCGGCGTATAGGCAAAACGCGCAAGCCCGATGCCGACGAGACTCGCGCTCGCCCCCGCGAGCATGCCGCGCCAGACTTGGAACGGCTCGCGTTCCGATGGGTTCAACACTGCGTAACGCATACCGCCTCCATCTTTGCGGGAGACGCGGCGTGCGCGCCTCGATGAAGGCAAGTCTATATTCGATCGCATTGAGAGAGAATCGATGCTGATCGGAAGACAATCTTCCGCTATTCGATTGAGTCGAGTTGCAGTTCCCTGAACCGACGCCGCAGGCGCGGCATAGCGAAATCGACGAACGCGCGTACTTTGGGCACCGATAGCCGTCCGTGCGGCGTCAGCAGATGCGCCGGCAACGGCCCATGCTCGCTGTCGGACAGCACGATTTGCAACGTCCTGTCCTTCACTTCCTTGGCGACGTGATAGGAAAAGAGCCGTGTGAGGCCGTTACCATCGACAGCGGACGCAACCGCCGCGCGCACGGTGTTGACGATGAAACGCGGCGCGAACTGCACGACTTGCGGAATCGTCGAGCCGCCTGCGGTGGGGAAGCTCCATGAATCGAGACCGAAGTGCGTCATCGAAATGATCTGATGCTGCCCGAGCTCCGCGGGCTTTTCGATGCGCGGATGCTTCGCGAGATAGCCCGGTGACGCAACCACGACGCGCCGCACTTCACCGACGGGAATCGCGACGAGCGTCGAGTCCGACAGATGCGCGATGCGCAAGGCGACATCGATTCCTTCATCGATCAGGCTCACGGGCCGGTCGAGCAGTTGCAAACGCACCGACACGGCGGGAAAGCGCGCGATGAAGTCGTCGAGCAGCGGACGCAGCATATCTTCGCCCGCGGCGACGGGCGCAGTAATCGTAAGCAGCCCGCGCGGCGCGGCGCGTTCGTGCGCGATCAGCAAATCGGCTTCTTCGAGATCGGTGAGGATGCGGCGGCACGCAACGGCATAACGTTCGCCGGCTTCAGACAGCTTGATAGTTCGAGTTGTACGATGAAGCAGCGCCGTGCCCGTATGCGCCTCGAGAAAGGCGATCGCCCGGCTCACGGCTGCAGGCGAGCGGCCAAGACGCCGCCCCGCGCCTGCCAGGCTGCCTTCGTCGAGCGTGGCGATGAACACTTTCATCGCGTCTATTCGGTCCATGTCGGCTCGGTGCTTCAATTGATCGTGAAAGTCCCGTTCATCTAGGGGTGTTCGCCGCGTACGGCACCGCCAGGTCTGGGCTGGCTTGACTTTGGCTGGCCTCAGTAGCGCCAGAAAATCGCAACCGCTATTCCGCCGAACAGCAGCCACTTCACGATGTAGTAGACGATCCGGTTCCACGCCTTCAGACGCTTGCCGACGAGCCGGATCGAATACAAATATTTGAACGCGCGATTCAGGCCGCCGGTACGGTCACCCATCTCGTTCGGCGAGGTCGCCGCGCGCATCAGGAAGCCGCCTACCGCGTGGTTGAACGCCTGCGCCCATCGGTATTTCATCGGCCGCTCGATGTCACAGAATAGGATGATGCGGTCCTTGTCCGTTTTGTTTTCGGCCCAGTGCAGATAGGTTTCGTCGAAAACGACTTCCTCGCCGTCGCGCCATGAATAGCGCTGGCCGTCGACGATGATCGCGCAGTTGTCGTCGTTCGGCGTCACGAGTCCCAGGTGATAGCGCAGCGATCCCGCGTATGGATCGCGGTGCAGCGTGAGCACGCCGCCGGGCGGCAGCATGGCGAACATCGCCGCCTTTACCGTCGGAACCTTTTGCAGGATTGAGACAGTGTTCGGACACTGTGCGACGGCGGACGGATGAGGGCGGTCATACCATTTCACGTAAAAGCGCCGCCAGCCGCGCCGAAAGAATGAGTTGAAGCCGATGTCGTTGTACACGCCTGCCGCCTGAATCTTGCTGGCTTCGTGAAGTGCGATGGCCTCGGCGCGGATGGTTTCCCAGTGCGCCTTGATCTGCGCGAGTTCGGGAAAGAAGGAAGGCTCGAGAAAAGGTGTCGACGGCACGCGCGAGAACATGTACACGAAACCGTTTAGCGGCGACATGAAAGTCGAATGGTCGGAAAGCTGGCGGAAGAACCCGTGCCGAACCTTGCCGCGCCAGTGGGTGTACGCAGCGCAAGCGATAAAAATCGACAACATCACCCAGCGCATGGTTTCTCCCTTCGCAGCTAGTCTCTCGCTTAGCACAGCGTTTCAAAATTATACAAACCACTAACTGAAGTCTGCTTGGATGGCGGCAGCGGCAACAACCAATGGGACGCGATCCGCGATCCCAGAGGCCGATCTCGCACTCTTAGGAATGGTGGCGCGGCCGGCCACGGCAACAATTGACGCTGGTGAGATTCAGCCGTCGCGGAATGACGCCGTTTTTATAACTAGATCATCTTGATACACCGATTCCTAACCACAACCCGCTTTTTACGAATCGCGAAGCGCCCCTTCTCGCTCATTGAGTCGCCGCATCCCCTAGCTCCTGCCTGGAACGCGCAAGCGATCTGCCTCTCTGAGCGACGAAAAGAAGTCAGCAGGCAGCGCGTCGTCGACTGTTCCGCGAATCGGCCTTTGCGGACGTTCGGCGTTCCGCGGCTGTCCGGCCGCTGCATGTCGCTTTGCCGTCGTTGCACTTGAAAGTCGGCCTCCGCGAACTCCGAATGAGTCTTCACGACCCCTGGCCGACGGTCGGGCGGCGGTCAGGCTAACGGCCGCTAATAGACCATGATCGACCATTAGCTTGGCGCTAGCCTCGCGAACCAGACGATGGCAGCCGGGGCTGATTCAACGACGCCTGATTTTCTTGGTCAGCGCCGCAGTCCGCCGCACCAACCGCTCGCCCGCCGAGCTCGCGTACGGGCGGTGTTTGCCGTGAATGCGCTCGACGGTCACTCGTGCCTTTGGGTAGCTAGCGGGGGCAGGCTCAACCGCATCTGCGCCTGCCGATAAGCTGAGACGAACTCCGGATCGCCATCTCGCACCCGAGCTAGCCAGTAACCAAGATCCTGCTGGCATTCCTCGCTATCGATGTCCATGAAGCACCGCGACTGCGGAGGCATCCGCGTCGCCGCCCAGTAGAATGCGAAGATGGTTGCCTGGTCAGCAGGCGCGAGCCTCAATCTCGCCTTGTCCCCCTGCGACAACCAATCCTTTATGGCGGAGGACAGTGTCCCCTCACTCTCGTCCGGAGCATAAGCAAACACATGTTCGCCTCCTCCCCTAGCACTGCGCAAATCACTCGTTGCGACCGCAACAACAAAAGCAATCGTCCGTGAGTTCGGCTGTTTGCTCAGCGGCGCGGCCGATGCTCCGACCAGCCAGATGGAGAGAACGAGAATGAATGACGCAGCGGCATATCTGATCAAGGCCTTGCTCGCGTGTGGGTGGATATGAGGCAACGGCCGAATCAAGACTGGAACTCGGCGTCTCACAGGTTCGGCTCACAGGGCTTATCTCGGAAACGTCATCGGCACAGACAAGCCCCTGCCGTCCAAGCCGTGAGAGAAGGTTAGCGCCGCCTTCAAAAAACAGGCAATACGGGCTAATATCGACAGGCCCAGGCCGGTGCCGCTCGCCAGGTCGATGCACCCGACTCCGACAAGATGCCCGCCTTGAACCCCGAGACATGGGCGGTGACCGCCGACACGCGCCCGACGATTTCCGGGCCGGCACGCGGGGAAACAGCGTACCGGCCCATTCGCGGCGTACCCTATGGATGTCGGAATGGGAGACGCCACAGAAGGCGATGTCGATTTCTAGCTCGTGCGCGCCGGGTGCGCGGCCCAGCAATTTTCCTTGCGACTCATGCTGGAAACCACATGATGCCGCTCCAGCAAGGCCTAGTACTCGTTACTTGCATAACGGCTGGCCCTATCCGAATGCAAAACCAGCCCCCGACGCTGGCTGACGTTGCTGCAGCGCCCTGTTCAACGCCGACATGCCATTGACATACCGACCACCCTGCACAAGTGTTCCATCGGCCGGATCTGGGACCGATGACAAGGCCGTTGCCGCTCCAGTTTTGAACAGGTATGTCGTCCGTCGGCTTCAAAGCCGTTGCTGCCGCTTGAATGGCAGCCGTTTTCGATAGGAGAACGGCTCCTTGTGGCCGTTCGCTGCATTCCCAGATCTGGCGCATTGCAACAGTGGCGCGGGCTTCAGCACCCAACCCGTTGCGGTCTATCAGCCCGACGCCGGATAAGGGCCGCCTTCGAGGAGCAACGGTCGTGGACATACCCGCGAGGAACTGGCGACATGGCGTAGAGTTCTCGCAGTCGTAACGGATTGACGTACTGCCGCACAGTCGTCAACGCGTCGATCGCTGTCGCAACGCTGCCCGAAGGCGTGATCAGCAGTTCCATCATTGCATCGCCTCAGCCCTAAGATCACGGACCTGTCCCGCGATATCTAGCTGAACATTTCCGGCCTCAAGTCGCTTACCTCGATGATTACATCAGCCGGCAGATTTGCCCGGCGTGCTGCGGCGCGGATAGCCTCGGCATCGGGTGCCTCATACAGGCAATAAGTCTTCTTCTTATCCGCGCTGAGAAACGAAAAGAGCCACTCGACGCCTTCCTCGTCGTTGATTTGCTTCACAGTGGCTGCGCTGTCGCTCGTCACCTCAAGTTGTTCCGCAAAATTGCGTTCAATCATGAACCGTGGCATGGCATCCTCCTCAATATAGACAGCACATCGCACGTTGAACCGCGCGATATCTCGCGCTAGTTTCTGATCCCTGCGCCGGTCTGCGCCCCGCCAATACGCTCGACAAGGGCGAACATTCTGAGTTTCTTGGCTTCGGCTGCCGCGAGCGCAAGCAGGTCTTGGGCTCGCGCCCTGTCTTCGATACGATTGCGCGCCGTCAGCATGAGGGCGTATTCGTGCCTGCTATGCGCGAGCCAGGGCCACGCACGCAAGCGTTCGTCCATGTGCAGCGCATATTCGAAATGCTGTTCGGCGCTCGACCAGTCGCCCAGCGCGTGGGCCAGCATGCCGAGAAACCGCGCCGCCGAACCGCAGCAAAGCGTAAAGACCGGAACCGTGACGGCCTGGTCGCGGAATGGCAGCAGAAGGGCGTAGATCCGTTCTGCATGCCCGACATCCCGCAGCCGTGCGGCCACTTCCGCCAGATACGCGAGCGTGACCAGCCGCTTGCTGTCCATGGGGACACAATATGCCCGTTCCGAAACCCGGTCGAGATTGTCGCGTGCCTGCGCCGCGAAGCCAAGATCGCTGCATATCAACATAAAACCTGGCCGCCACGTCGCATCTTCGGAATGCGCATCGTCGATAAAGCGCTTGAAGATCGGCGCTACCTCCGCGAGCCGGCCTTGTTCGCGGCGTATCGTGAACATCTGCATGCCGTAGACGCCCGTTGCGAGATTCGCATCGGCGCTCTGTGCCATCTGCAGAGCGTCGCGCGTCTTTCGTTCCGCCTCGGCGAAATCGCCGACAAGAATAGCCCGCATCGCCTGCGCCCCGGTCACGCACCACTTGTCGACTAAGTGCTGCCCGCTGGCGGCGATTTCCCGATATCGCTCCAGCGCGCTATCGAATTGCTCCACCTCGCCGATCTCCAGATACCCGGCAAGACATCGAGCGCATGCATGGCCGATGGTGTGCGCATCTCCCAGCGTTTCCGCGATGTGCCTCAGTTCCAGCAACACGTTCGCGCGCTGCACGAAGCTGTCGGCGGACAACGGCAGAGCACCGACATGCATCAACTCGCACGCCAACGCATCGAAAAGGCTCGGCAGATCGTTCAGTCGTCGGGCGACCGCGACGGCCTGCAGTGCAAATTCGCTGCTATGTTCGCGTGCGCCTGTCATATGAATGGTGCGCACGAGCCGACTCAACAGGCGGCATCGCTCGACCGATTCCTCGGTGCCGGCCACCGCGAGCGCCTCCTCCAGCAACGCAAGCGATGCATTCCCGGAGCCTTCGAGGAACGTCTCAGCGGTGTCGAATTCCAATGCCGCCTGCACGAGATACGACGTCAGCTTATGTTCGCGGGCAATTCGAGCCGCTTCGCGGAAGGTCGCAATCGCCTCGCGTTGTGCCAGCCGGAGTTCTGCCCTGCCTCTTGTCAACAGCAACGGCAGGATGCGGGTCCCTCGGTCAGGTCTGTCGCAAGAGCATCGCTCGACGAGTTCGAGTCCGCGCTGCGCATGGGCGATGGCCTCGTCGTAGGCCGCGCCCGCCAGCGCACGCTCGCCGGCACGCTGCCAGTAGCCGATCGCACGCTCCGGCAGATCACCCGCGGCGAAGTTCTGCGCGATCAGCTCTGGCTGCCGCTCGGCGATGTCCGGATAGTGTTCCTCGAGCGCGGCGGCGATGCGCGCGTGATAGTGTCGCCGGCGCGCGAGCAGCAGCGACTGATATGCGATCTCCTGGATCAACGCGTGTCGAAACATATAGGCGTCGCCGTCAGCGCGTTTGCCCGCGGCCGGAACGATGATTTCGGCGGCGATCAGGCGATCAAGTTCTTCCCGCAGTTCGTTCTCCGACGTACACGAGATCAGGCCCAGCAGCTTTGCGTCGAACTCCCGGCCCACTGTGGCCGCGATCTGCGCGGACTCCTTGACGGCGGGATCGAGCCGGTCGAGCCGCGACAGCAGCGAGCCCTGCAGCGTGTCCGGAATCGCGATCGCCTGCGCCGCGCCTCTTAACTCGTAGCTCATTCCGGTATCCCGCAACAGATCGCTCTGGAGAACGGCCTTGGTCAGCTCCTCCACGAAGAGCGGCACGCCGTCCGTCTTGGAGACGATCTGATCGAGCACGAGTGCGGGAAAGCGCTTGCCGTCCGTCAGCCGCTCGATCATCGCAACGCAGTCGCGGCGCGACAACCGGTCGAGATTGAGCTGTACGAGATGCGGGAACGTCCATCCCGATTCGAACTCCGGCCGTGCCGTGAGCAGGACGAGAAGTCTCGCGGAAGTCAGCCGTTCCACCACCAGTCGAACGAATTCGAGTGACGACGGGTCGATCCAGTGCGCATCTTCGATGACGAAGAGCACCGGCTGAACGCGCGTCGACGCTTCGAGCATGGAAACGAGCACGTCCAGCGTCCGGCGCTTGAAGGACGGCGAAGAGGTGTCGACGGCCGGATCGCACGTGGCCGCGGGTACGCGTAGCAAGTTCGCTAGAACGAGCAGTGCCTCGCTCGCGTCGACTCCGAGGCTTGCGATTCCGGCCGTAAGCCGATCACTATCGGTGCCCCCCGACCCATCCGCCACATCCGGGCCGACGCCGAACGCGCGCTGCAGCCAGCGTAGCACCGGCCAGAACGGACTGTTCCGATAGTATGCAGAGCAGTGAAGCGAGACGATCGCATGCGACTCGTCACCGATGCTGTCGCACAGCGCCCGAAGCACCCGGGATTTCCCGATTCCCGGCTCGCCAGTCAGCAGCACGCAGCGCATTTCGCCTTCGACGCTCTGCCTCCAGCGCTGCCGGATCATGTCGAGTTCGGCAGCCCGGCCGATGAGTGGCGTGATGCCGTGGACCGCCCTGATTGCGAAGCGATCGATTGCGTCGGCCTGCGCAAGAATGCGCTGGACCCGGACCGCCCCGGTAATTCCCTTCAATTCCCGGTAGCCCAGGTCTTCGAGCTTGAACGATCCTTCTATCAGGTGTTGCGCAGTCGGCCCCACGACGATTGCATCGGGCGGAGCGATGGCCTGCAGCCTCGCGGCGATGATCGGCGCTTCTCCGACGATCGCCTGCTGATCCTGCGACGATCCCGCGCCCACCGCACCCGCGACGACGAGCCCCGCCTCGATTCCGATCCGCACCCGCAGGCGAACGCCGCACTCGGTCTCGATGCGATCGTTCACCTCGCTCAGCGCCGCGATGGCGGCGAGCGCGGCGAGCACCGCGCGCACGGCATCGTCTTCGTGCGCATTCGGGTAGCCGAAATAAACGAGCAGGCCATCGCCGATGAACAGCGCGATCCGGCCTTCATGGGCTTCGATCGCGTGCGCACAGGCCTGATGGTAGCCGCCCAGAAGGCGTCGCAGATCCTCGGGATCGAAGCGCTCGGCGAGCGACGTCGAGTCGACGAGATCGACAAACATCACGGTGACCTGCCGTCGCTCGGCCTCGATGGTCTTAGGTTCTGCCAAGCCGGATGAGTCGTCGCACGCCCTCGCCTGCCCAAGACTCGCGAGCCCTTTTGCGAGCCGCTTGCGATCGCCGAGCGTGAGGCCGAGTTCCTTCAGGTCGCACTCGGAAAGATCCCCGAGCACATCCCAGTCGATCCCTTGTGAGATGAACTTCGCCGCATGAGCGCCAAGGCCAATTTGCGCCAACCATGTCGCCAGATCGTCGATCATCGCTGAAGCCCTGCTGTCCGTCCACCTTCATCATCCGCGCGGCAGTGCGCCTTGTCACGTGCTCCGGCGGCCGCCTCGGGAAAGCCTGCAGAGGCACATGGCGATGGGACTCTTTAAGCATCTGAATAACTTCAGCGCCGGCGAGCTGGTGAGACGTTGAGATCTCAGGTTTAATACACCGGTACTACGTGAACGGTTTAATTCAGAAGTAGACGTTCATGCCCGCGGCGATCAGTGTGCGAAGGTCCAGTGTCGCATTCGAGCCGACGCTTGACCTCTGCGCTGCAGTTTGATTGAACGACGAATGCCGACTTAGAGCGCCACTCGTTCAGAGTTCGGCAGAGCGTCGGTCCCGTTCACGTATCGCGTGATGGGTGTTTCTTGCATCTCGCCAATCGCGCCGCGCACCGACCAGGAAGCTCGGACGCCGTGAGGTCTTCTTCGGCGAACATTGCGGTATTCGCGATCGTTCAGGCGCGGCGAACCGGCTCTGATAGTGAGGCGACCCAGTATCACGACGAATCAGCGCGGATGCGCCCAAATGAACTCCCTTACCGCGGTCCACGCAGGCTGGGCGTTCTCGCGTCATTTTGCATGATGCCATACGCCCCTTCGCCACCGGGCGGATCATCGTAGAGTTCATAGATCTGCAGCGACTCGATATCGTACTTCGGCGCGATCGCCATGAGCGCGCCGAGCATGTTGTCTGCGAGATACGCGCCCGCCTCTTTCTGTGTACCGGGAAAGTCTGGCCGCATTCCGACCTCCGTCATCAAGATTGGCTTGCCGAACGATTGCAACACGCCGATTACGTTGTAACAACGTGTTCCGCCGCACGCATGCTCAATGCTGCCCTGCTCCGAGTACCAATGCCACGATGTGATGTCCCAGCTGACGATCGGATGCCCGGTCGTCCCGTCGGGCTGAGTCCCGCTTGCGAGCATCTGATCAAAAGCGTAATGCATCCATGTATTGCCGCCGATGATGATCTTGCCAGTCGAGTCGATTGACTTGATGCCTGCAATAAGCCCGCGAATAATGCCGCGCGCAATCTTGAACTTTTCGTTGTCATACTGCGTGTTCAACACGCCATCGACCCAGCCAATCAGACATTGCGGCGCGAGCTCGTTGGTCACCTCATAGTACACATAGCGCTGCACCCGGACGATCTCCTGCGCAAGCTTGTATGAGGCGGTATAAGGGGTGGTCGTCCTTTTCGTGCAGGAAATGGCGGTTAGCTCTGAAAAATCTCGAAAGATCAATAACTTGCAATTGCAGCGCCTACGCGAAATCCCGAGAGTGTCAAAGCCTTGCTGCAGGCGGCTCAGCGCCCTTGAACCGCCATTTTTTGCACGGAAAGTACACTTACCCCAAGTTCGGTCACGCCTATCGCAGTCCACGCGCATGTGCCGCGTGGAAAAGCCCTGTTCTTCACGTCGCGGAACATGGGCATATGCGTGCTCAACTGCACATGGTACGTCGTAAGATCGACGACATCTTCAAAAGTGCACCCAGCTGCTTTTAGAACCACGCGCAAATTTTCCCAGCACGCGAGGAACTGCGTCTCGGGATCGGCGATGACCTCGAGGTCAACGGTACGCCCGACCTGCCCACCGCAGAAAACTATGGAATCAGCCTTCACAGCCGGTACATAACCGGCGCGCTCTACGATAAGTTGCATCGTCGGCGGGATGATCAATTCAGGGACTGTCATGTGTCTTACCCCTTACAGGATTGGAGCGGTCATTCACAGCAGCCCAGATTATGACCGTGTGTGCCCGAGTGAAGGCAGTCACATCGGCAATCCTCTCGCCAAAAAAGCTCCATTGAGGAGTGCAGGCGGGCCCTTGGTTATTCAAAATGGACAACGACCTCGACCGGCATCTTCTGGCCGTCTACAGATGGATGTAGCGCGAGCGCTAACGCGCCGCGAACGACGCGTGTGAAGCTTTAGGGCAAGCCGTGGCGACGCATCACGCGGCGCTCGCAGGCGGCGAGATCTCGCTGAAGCACGCCAGATCCGCATTAGCTTTAGAGCTTCCGCGGATGCGAACGCCGCAACGACCGATGCGTCATTGCGGAACCGACGCCCGCAGATCGCGAGCCTGCCGGCCTGCTCCACCGCCGAAAAAAATAAGCCGTGACGGCGGAATCATTCTTCATCGCTCCCTGCGGATAGACAGCCGCCATGTGCCGCACGGTATATTGCATTGACGATGCTATCGTAGCCAGTGCATCGACACAGGTTGCCGCTGATGGCGCGCCGTATTGCTTCGTGACTCGGCAACGGATTGCGCTTCAACAGATCCGCGGCCGCGACGATCATGCCGCTCGTGCAAAAACCGCACTGGAATCCGTTCTCCGCGATAAACGCTTCCTTCAGCGTCTCGATTCCTTCGATGCCCTCGATCGTTCGCACATCGTTGCCCGAAATCGACGCCGCCAGGACGAGGCAAGACTTCCTTACCTCCCCATCGACCAGCACGGTGCACGCCCCGCAATCGCCGGTCAGACAGCCGACGCGGGTTCCTTTTGCGTCCAGCGCATCGCGGATCAGTTCGACGAGCAACAACCGCGAGTCCACGTCCGCGAAACGCGACTCGCCGTTGAGCGTCAGCCGCACCTGAATCGTTCCTGTCATGTCTTCGCTCCCGCGAGTAGCGTGCGCAAATGCCGCCTCACGACACCCGGCACGATGGCGCGGCGGTAATGACCATCCGCGAGTTCATCGCTCCAGCCTTCGCCGACGAGATCGAGCGCTGTGCTCGCCGCCTGCTCGATGAAGGCATCGGGCGCGAGCAACGACCTCTCCTCGATCATGAAGCAGTGGTACGCCGGCCGGCGCCCTGCCGCCCCGACCGCGAGCCGCACGCTCATTTGCGCGCCACGATGCAACGAGCACGCGACAGTCACGATGGGCCACGAACTCGCGCTTGCCTTGTACTTCTGGTACTGGCAGGCGATGAGCGTCGCGTCGCGCGGGACGAGAATGCCCGTGAGGAATTCGTCGGCGCGCCGCGCGGTACGAAACGCGTCGGCGAAAAAATCGCGCGCCAGCATGCAACGCTTGCCGTGGGACGAGCGCAACTCGAACACGGCCTCCAGCGCGGCAAGACAGCCCGGCGCATCGGACGATGGATTCGCGAAGCTCGCGGCCCCGCCGAGCGTTCCCTGATTGAGGATCGATGCGCCACCCGTGACTTGCGCGGCCATCGCGGCGAGCAGCGGCGCATGGCTTCCGACGATCGGCGAGGCGAGCAGTTGCGCGTAGGTTGTCATCGCGCCGATACGCAGGTGCGTGCCGTCGAGCACGATCGAATCCAGACCGAGCGCGCTCAGACTGATGAGATGCGCAGGCCGCACGAGATTCGCCGACATCGACGGAACCAGCATCGTGCCGCCGCCGAGCACGGACGCGTCCTCGCCGAAGCGAGCCAGCAAGTCCGCTGCTTCGTCGAGTTCCTTTGGCTGATGAAAATCGAAGCGATGCCCTATCATGCGAATCGCTCCTGCAAGGAAGCAATCACGCGCGCGGGCGTCGCCGGCACGTGCGCGAGGCACGCGTCGTCACCCAGCGCATTCGCCACGGCATTGCTGACGGCCGCAAGCGCGCCGCCGAGCCCCGATTCGCCCGCGCCCTTCATCCCGAGCGGATGAAACGGATTGAGCGTCACGCGATGCCCGACGCGGATCGGCGGAAGATCGTTTGCACGCGGCAGCAGATAGCTCTTGAAGCGATCGGTGATCGTGCGATTCTGCTCGTCCATCCTGATGAGTTCCCACAGCGCCACGCCGATGCCCATCACGATCGCGCCCCTCAACTGCGCTTCCACGAGCGCGGGGTTGACCATCGCGCCGCAGTCGTGCACCACGGCATAGTCGAGCAGTGTGCTGTTGCCGGTGGCCATGTCGAGTTCGAGCGCCACGGCATGCACCGAATACGAGAACGTCGGATACGTGGCGATGCGGCCCTGCGCGTCCGGCTCCACGCGCACGTTCTTCGGCGCGAAGCTGCGCGTCACTTCGAGCGGAAGCGTCACGCCCGCAGCCACGGTGAACGGACGCAAGTGGGCGCCGAGTGCGAGCTCGGCCACGGCGATCTGCGCGCCGTTCGACTGGCGGCGCGCGTGCCCGTCGCGCAGCACGATGTCGTCGGCCACTCCGCCGAGCATGTTGGCGGCGCACTGCGCTAGCCGGTCACGCAGTTCGCGCGCGGCGAGGTACGCCGCCGTGCCGCCGTACATGAGCGCACGGCTGCTGGCGTTGCCGGTGCCGAGCGGCGTCACGTCGGTATCGCCTTCGATGATGCTAACCTGGTCGGCGCGCAAGCCGAGCTCGCCCGCGACCATCTGCGCGATGCCGGTGTCGCTGCCGCTGCCGGGGGACGTCACGCCTGTCAGCACCTGCACGTCGCCCGACGGCATCATGCGGACCGTGGATGTCTCGTAGCCGTTTGGGAAATTGCCCGGCCGCGCGCCGCCCTCCGGCGTGAGTTCGAACGCAACGCCGATCCCGATGCGGCACTCCGAATCGCGCGCGGCGCGCGCCCGCGCCTGCCATCGCGGGTAGTCGAACATCGTGAGCAACTGCTCGAGACCGCCCGGATAGTCACCGCTGTCCACGTTCAGGCCGGATGGCAGGAGGCGCGGCAAGGCTCCGCGCGCGACGAGGTTGCGGCGGCGCAGTTCGACCGGATCCATGCCGGTCTGTTGCGCGAGCAGATCGATCGCGCGTTCGAGCACGAGATTGCCGATCTCCTTGCCGTAACCGCGTATGGCCTGCCACGGCGGCTGGTTGGTCATGGCCAGCGAGCACTCGACATCGCAATGCTCGATCGTATAGACGGTCGGAAACACGGCCGGCGTCACGAGCGCCATCGCCCAGCTATGACCGGCGCCGATGATCCCGACATCCACGAGGATGCGATCACGCCAGCCGATCAGCCTGCCGTTCTCATCCGCGGCAATCTCGAAGCTGTGATGCTGCGAACGCGCGCCCGCGAGCAGCGTTTCGCGCCGCTCCTCGATCCATGCCACCGGACGCTTCGTGAGCCGGCTGAAGAGCGCGACCAGCACTTCTTCCGGATGCCCCGCCATCTTGAGCCCGAACGTGCCGCCGATACGCGGCGCGATCACGCGCACCTGCGACTCCTTCACGCGCAGCGCCGCAGCGATCAGCCAGCGGCTCGTATGGGGATTCTGGAACGTGCCGGTGAGCGCGTAACGCTCGCCGCGCGCATCCCACTCGGCGACATAGCAGAGCGTTTCGATCGGCGCACTCGTCGACGAGCCGATTGTCAGTTCGCCTCGCGCGACGTGTGCCGCCCGCGCGAACGCGGCATCCGCGTCACCTGAGCGGATGCGGTCGTGCACGAGTAAGTTCGTGTCCCAGCCGGGCTGGACGATCGGCGCACCGTCGCGCAATGCGTCACGCGCGCTTACGGTAGGCGCGCGCACTTCGTATTCGATGCGGATCTTCGCGAGCGCCGCCTGAGCATCGTGAACCGAAGTCGCGACGAGCGCCGCCACGGGTTGACCGAAGTACGTCGCCTCGCCGAGCGCGAGGCAGCGGCTCTGTAGCGGGCCGCGCGCGCCTTTCGCGGGCAGGTCCATCGCCGGCGGCATCGCATCGCTGAAGCGGGCCGCTTCCTCGCCCGTCAGGCCGGCGACGACGCCGGGCATCGCCAGCGCGTCGGACAGGTCGATCGACACGATCCTTGCGCACGCGTGCGCGCTGCGCAGGATCGCGAGATGGAGGGCGCCGCGAGGAATGAGATCGGCGCTGTAGTCGACACGTCCCGAGACGAAGCGCGCACCATCCAGCCGCGCCACGCTCTCTCCGAGCAGGCTCCCCGGCGACGCATCCTTGAAGGTCTGTTCCATGTTTTCCGCGTGCGTGCCTGTTTGCGCAGGCCTCGACGTTCGTTGATTGATCATGCATTCGCCTGGCGGCCGGTGCGCATACACAGCAAGGCGCATGCACCCAGTGCAAGCAGCGTGGTCATCAGGTAAAGCGCACTGTTCAATGTGCCGCTCAGGGTCTTGAGCCAGCCCATTACGAACGGACTGGCAAAGCCGCCTAGCAGGCCGAGGCTGTTGACGAATGCGATTGCGGCCGCAGCCACGGATGAGCCCGCGAAGTAGTCCGACGCGAGCGACCACAGCAGCGGAAGCGTGACGAACACCGTGGTCGATGCGATCGTCAGCAACACGATGGTCGCAGTCAGATCATGCGCCATAAGCGGCAGCAGCGAAAGCGCGATTGCCCCTGTGAAGGCGGCCAGCGCGCCATGCCAGCGACGCTCGAGCAGCCGGTCCGAGTTGCGGCAGATCAGCACCATGCCGACGGCCGCGATACCGTAGGGAATCGCCGACAGCCACCCGACGCGCTCCACGGTCGTCGCGCCCGCGCTCCTGAGGACCGTCGGCAACCAGAAGCTCAGCGCATACGTGCCGCAGATGAACGTGAAATACGCGAAGCTCATCACGTACACCTTCGGATCGGCGATCACCTGCCGCAACTGCCCGGCATGCTTTGCCTCCGTGTCGCTGCCTTCGGCACGCAACGCATGACGCAACGCTTCGCGCTCCGGCTCGGTCAGCCATTTCGCACGCCCGATGTCGTCCGACAGCGTGAACCACGTCACGATGCCGAGCAGCACCGCAGGAGCCGCTTCGACGATATAAAGCCACTGCCAGCCCGCGAGACCCGCGACGCCGCCGAGCCGCGACATCGCCCAGCCCGACACCGGCCCGCCGATCACCCCCGCGATCGGAAAGCCTGTCATGAAGAGACCGAGAATCTGGCCGCGCCGATGACGTGGAAACCACTGGCTCAGGTAGTACACGACGCCCGGAAAGAAGCCCGCCTCGAACACGCCGAGCAGAAAGCGCAGCCCGTAGAACGCCGCCGGGCTCGATACCGTCGCCATCGCGCAGCCGGTGATGCCCCACAGAACCATGATGCGCGTGATGGTCTTGCGTGCGCCGATGCGCTGCAAAAGCAGATTGCTCGGCACCTCGAACAGAAAATAGCCGATGAAGAAAATGCCCGCGCCCAGACCGTACACCGCATCGCTAAAGCCGAGTGCGTCCTGCATCTGAAGCTTGGCGAAGCCCACGTTGATGCGGTCCAGATACGCGACCACATAGCAGACGATCAGCAGCGGCACGAGCCGCATCGCGACCTTGAAATACAGCGCACGTTGCGTGTCCATTTGAGGGGTCGCCGGGGATGGCGAGTGTGTATCGAGAGCGATTTTGCGCGACATGATGACCCTCTCAATGTGGGTGGACGGAACGGCATACGAACGACGGAAAGCGTCTCATGAAGCTGTCTCCTTGAACCTGCGGCCATGCTGATGCGCCGCGGCATCTGCTCTTTGTGAGGGCGCACCCGAAGGCGGCGAATCGCTCGCATCGAAAACTGATCGATCGAACAGTCAGCACAGTAACGGAGGAGCGAGCGCCCGGTCAACCGGAAGCAGGGCCGGAATTTCCCTTGTTGACTGATCGATCAGTCAGGCCTAGTATCGGTGCTTGATTACCTTGCGTGGATGCATGCCAACGCCTTCGTCGGCGTGCGCCGGCGCGATTTTTAACGTTCAGCAGAGGACAGAGCCGTGAGCAACTTCGACGATTACGCAGACAACTTCGAGACCATCCGCATGACGCGCAACGACGGCGTACTGGAGATGCACTTCCACACGCACGGCGGGCCGCTCGTGTGGAATCTGACGGCACACCGCGAGTTCGAGCAGGCGTTTCTCGACGTCGGCCGCGACCGGGAAAACGACGTCGTGATCATGACCGGCACGGGCGATGCGTTCAGCGGGCCGTCCATCGCGCCGGGCATGCACCAGAACCGCAATTCGATGACACCCACGATCTACGATCCGATCTACTGGGAAGCGAAGCATCTGCTCATCAACCTGCTCAATATCGAAGCGCCGGTGATCAGCATCATCAACGGGCCAGCCGTGCGGCACGCGGAGCTTCCGCTGCTGGGCGACATCGTGCTGGCATCGGACACGGCGACGATCCAGGACACCGCGCATTTCCAGGGCGGCATGGTGCCGGGCGACGGCATGCATCTGATCATGCCGCTGCTCATGGGCCGCGCGCGCGGTCACTACTTCCTGCTGACGGGCCAGAGCATCTCGGCCAGCGAAGCGCTGGAGATGGGCCTCGTCAACGAAGTGCTGCCGCCGGCAGAACTGCTGCCGCGGGCCCGCGAACTCGCCCGGTCGATGCTCAAACAACCGCGTCTCGTGAGACGCTATACGCGCACCTGCCTGAATCAGGAACTGAAATCTCGCCTGCACGATGTCCTGGGTTACGGACTCGCGCTCGAAGGCATCGCCCGCATGAAGGAGCCGGCCGTCTGAGCGGACGGACCGGATTCGTCGATATATCAACGTCAGGATCAAGGAGGCAACATGACTGTCAGCAGCATTACGAGACCGATCGAAATGGTGGGTTCGGTCATCGACGTGATCGATTCCACGCCCGATGTGCTGGGCGAATCAATCATCTGGGATGAGAAGACACAACTGCTCTGGTGGGTGGATGGCATCGGGCAGGCGATCCATCGCCTCGACATGTCGAGCGGCGCGAAGAAAAGCTGGCCGATGCAGGAAGAAATCGGCAGCATCGGCCTGCGCGCCAAGGGCGGCCTGATCGTGGGCATGCGCTCAGGGTTCTACTTTTTCTCGCCCGAGACCGGCGAACTGACCGAAGTGGCGCGTCCCGACGCCGAGCGGCCGAAGAACCGCTTCAACGACGGCAAATGCGATCGTCACGGCCGCTACTGGTCTGGCACGGTCGAAGCAGCCGCCTATACCCCGCGCGGACGTCTGTTCCGTCTCGACCCCGATCTGAAGCCGCATCTCATCATGGAGGGCATCACCTGCATCAACGGCATCAGCTTCAGCCCCGATAACCGGCTCATGTACATGACCGATTCGTTCAGCTGCCAGATCGACGTGTTCGACTACGATTCGGTCGATGGCGCCATCTACAACCGCCGCAAGTTCGCGGAAGTGCCGCTCGGGCGCGGCATCTGCGACGGCTCGACCGTCGATGCCGACGGCTGCTTCTGGAGCGCGAACATGGACGGCTGGTGCGTTACGCGCTATGACCCGCGCGGGAAAATCGACATGGTTGTCAATCTGCCGGTGCGACGCGTGAGCAGCCTGTGCTTCGGCGGTCCGGACCTCGATACCCTGTTCATAACGACGGCGCGCCGGCGGATGAGCGAGAAGGAACTCGCGCAGCAGCCGCTCGCGGGCAACGTGCTTGCCGTGCGGCCTGGCGTCAAGGGTTTGCCGGAGCCGGAGTTTCTCGGATAAGGGCGTGCGTGGCCCGGTCATTTCGTCCCAGGTTGCGATGCGGTCCGGATCTTCAGGCTCGCGTCGCGCGAGGATCGCGATATACTGACTGATCGATCGAATAGTCGGGCCATGGAGTTTGCCGGAGATGAAAACACAACAGGAAAAGAAGGCGTCCGCACACGCCGGCAACGGTGCTCAGGAATCTGAGCGCGCGCCGGGTACGCGCCTATCCGCGATTCTGAATGCGGCCGAGCGCGTGTTCGGCGAGCATGGCTACGCCGGAGCGAGCATGCGAAACATCGCGGATGAAGCGGGCGTCGCGCAGGCGCTTGTGCACTACCACTACGCGACCAAGGACAAGCTCTACGAGGCCGTATTCGAGCGGCGCTCCTTAGCGATCAATCAACACCGTGGCAAGCTGCTCGACGACCTGTTTGCGAGCGAACGGAAGGCCACCGTCGAAGACGTGCTGACGATTGCCTTCACGCCGCTATCGGAGATTTTTCATGGCGAGGATGCCGTGAATCTGGCGCTCTACGTGCAACTGGTGGCGTCCGTGAGTCTAGGCAGCGACGAGCGCTCCCGGCGCATTCGCGAAACCTACTATGACCCGATTGCTGAGCGAATCATCGATGCCCTACATACGGTCGTGCCTGGCATCGCACACGAGCAGGCGGTGTGGGCGTATCTTTTCTCTGTCGGAGCGCGGCAGCAGGCCCATGCACTCAATGGCCGGGCGACGCGACTAGGCGCACAGGACCGCGCAAAGAAGTCGACAGCGCATTATTCGGACCTCGTTCGCTTCGCGGCTGCGGGCATTCGTGCGTTGGTTCGCAACGAGACAGACGTCACAGCGTTATCGAAGGGTCCCGACGACCGTGTCGCCAAACCGCCAAGCAACCGAAAACCTTCGCCATCGCGTACCCACTGAGTTGCGCAATGGGCCGTTTAACGATGCGCCCTGGTCACGCGGCCGCCGGACGTTGACTCTAATTGGAGAAGCCGATCCATCCGCAGATCGGTATGGGCGCCCTCTCACAGTTCGTCGAGGGGTTGCCACGAGCGCCTGCACTGAGCCCGGCATGACACCCGCCCTTCCGCCCACAGACTATCGGGACTGGACTGCCCCAGCACGCCCAGCGCACGAGCGTTTGTCCCGACACCTGCCGACGGTTGGAATTGAGTCGTCAAGTTCGCCCGATTGGCACTCAACACATTTGCGCTTCTGAGCTTCCCTCGGTTTTTCGCCTTCCACAGGTCCCGAGTTATGCAGCGGCATCCTTGGTCTGCTGAGCTTTGCTCCAGTCCTGCAGAAACTGAACCGGCGATACGAAGCCGAGCGACGAATGACGACGGCTGCGGTTATAAAACACTTCCAGGTATTCAAACAAGTCTGCCATCGCTTCCTGATGTGTCCGATAGCGAATCGCATGGACGCGCTTGTTTTTCAGGCTGTTAAAAAAGCTTTCCGTCGGCGCGTTGACGCTCCTATGTCAAGAAGTGCGAGCCGAATCGGCCAAGTCGGCCAGAATGAGCGGGTACAGCTGCCTGACGATATAGCGCTTCAGGCAGCGATGAATTTCCTTGTTCGACATGCCTTCCCTGGTTCGTCGCTCGACGTACGCCCGGGTTCTGGGGTCACTGCGCATTCGCACCATGGCAATGGTCCACAGGGCGTTGTTTGCGGCGCGGTCACCTCCACGGTTCAGGCGATGTCGGACCGTTTTGCCAGAGGATGCTTGCAATGGGCTGGTGCCACAAAGCGCGGCGAGAGCAGCATCGCTTTTTAAGCGTTCCGGATTGTCGCCTGCAACGGCTACAAGCACTGCCGCCGTTTGAGGTCCAACCCCGAATTGTTCTCGAAGCCGTCTGGCATGCTTGAGGGTCAGGCTTTCGAGCATCGCATCGAGCGTCGCGAGTTCTTCCGCGAGCGCGAGGTAGCGCTTTGCCAACAAGCGCAGCGTGGTGGCCAGAGTCTGCAACATCGGCGTGTTACCCAACGAGCGCAGCCGTGCGCAGTTGGCAACGCATTCAGCGGTCTTTGTCCTCAGCAGACGTTCGCGGATGTCCTGCGGCGCGCTTACCAGCAAGGCCCGTAACTGATTGATCGCCTGCGTCCTGGCTTTGACGGCGCTGCGACGAGCAACGGAAACAGCTCGCATCGCTTCGGCCGCCCCGGACTGCTCTTTGGGAATCGCAGTAGCCTTTCCGGCGAGGACCGCACGCGCAGCGTTTTCCGCATCGGTCGGATCGGACTTTCCGCGCGATCGACGCGCAGCCCGATCAGGACGATTGACCTCCAGTACCTCGATCTCGTGATCGCGCAACACGCGGGCAAGGCCTGCGCCATAGGTGCCGGTTCCTTCAACACCAGCCCGGCGCAGGTGGCCAAGAGAATTCGCCCAGGTCAGCAGCTTGAGATATCCCGCCGTCTCGGCCGGCACCGAGAGGGTTCCGAGGAGCTTTCCTGTTTCGTTGATTGCTGCCCCGACATGCGTATCGAGATGCGTGTCGACGCCCAAGATGACTTCGTGTTGTTCCATGCGTGTTTCCGTCGTGGTGGACGCATCGCCAACCCCATTCGCTGGACAGGACACTCACGGTGCAGGACAAAGCTCCTATCAGGTCACAAACGCTGGGCCCGGCAACGCTCGGGGAACGCCGGAGTCCGATCGACAGGTCAACGCCAAGGCAGCTCGGCCAATCCCAGCACGGGTCAGATCGGTCCGACGTTCGAGGCGTATTTTGAACTGAGTGTCCCAGCAATTTCCCTTGCGACTCATCGAGCAGCGCATGCCATATTCCGTCAGCTTGCGCTGGAAGTCGTGGCTTGCGTACTGGCTACCCCTGTCGGAATGATGCAGCGCGCCGGGCTCAGGCCGACGTCGGAACCACGCCATCGTCAGCGCGTCAATCACGATGTCCGCCGTCATGCGGGGCTTGATCGACCAGCCGACAATTTCCCGGTTGAACAGGTCCAGCACGATCGCCAGATACAGCCAGCCCTCGTCGGTCCAGATGTACGTGATGTCTGAAGTGAACACCTGATTCGGCGCCGTCGGCCTAAAGTTGCGCTCCAGCAGATTCTCAGCGACCGGCAGCTTGTGCTTCGAGTCCGTCGTTACCTTGTAGCGCTTCTTGTGCCGCGCCCGGATACCGTTCTCCCGCATAAGCCGCTCAACCCGTTCCTTGCTGGCCGGAAAGCCGCGCGCGCGAATCTCCTCGGTCATCCGCGGCGATCCGTAGGCGCCCTTGACCTCGGCGTGGATCGTGCGAATCAGCGCCAGTAACTGTTCGTTGCTCAGGCGTTTGCGCTCGGGTGCGCCGCCGCGCTTCCATGCTCGATAGCCGTTCAGACTGACCGACAGGACCTCGCACAGTGCCGACAGCGGAAAGTGCCGGCACTGCGTATCAATCCAGGCGTACTTCACAGGAGGTCCTTCGCGAAGAACGCCGCCGCTTTTTTTGCGATTTCAAGTTCCATCTGCAGGCGCTTGTTTTCGGCTCGCAAGCGCGACAGTTCCATCTGTTCTGGCGTCACAGCCTTTGTCCCGGCGCCGTTCAGCTTGCCTGCCTCTGCAGCTTTCACCCAGTTGCGCAGGGTCTGCGGTGACATCTTCAATTCACGAGACACGGCACGGATGCTTTGTCCATCCTTGACCCGTTGCACGGCGGCCGCCCTGAACTCCGCCGTATAGGCTTGGTTTGGTACCTTGAACATTGTTCTTTTCCTTCCTTCAGATCGAGTTTACACACGACCCGCTGGAAGTCGAAATTTCGGGGGAAGCTCAGCGCGCTCAGGCCCGTCTGGATATCGTCGACTGGATTGAGGGCTACTACAATCGAGAACGCCTGCACACCTCTATCGATTTCTGCACTCCAGTCGACTACGAGGCTAGGTTGATCGCTGCATGATTTGCTGTACGTGGAAACGAGGCAGGGTCACCACAAATACTCGACCGGATTGAGGTCTGGGGCATAGCCGGGCAGCAGAGCCATCTGTATTGCTCCATGCGTGCTGTCGAGATATTCGCGCACCACGCCGCTTCTGTGCTGTGCAGCGCCATCCCACACGATCAACAACTTGCGCTTGAACTGCGTGCGCAACGCCTTGAGAAATTCCACAATCTGCGCGCTCTTGATTGCGCCAAACTTTCGGCCATCGAGCCGCCGAAGTAGCTTGCCTTCGTCGGCGACCACCCTGCGTGCGTCACGCGTGGCGCG
Source organism: Caballeronia zhejiangensis (assembly GCF_022879815.1). Taxonomy (NCBI): domain Bacteria; kingdom Pseudomonadati; phylum Pseudomonadota; class Betaproteobacteria; order Burkholderiales; family Burkholderiaceae; genus Caballeronia; species Caballeronia zhejiangensis. Next base: position 570,507 of record NZ_CP084287.1, on the reverse strand, counting down.
CAGATAGGTGCCGATGAACGCATGCATCGCGCCGCGAGCCATCCGGTGACCTGCTGCGGCGACCATTCCAGTTGCAGCTTTGCCGCCACGATTTTTGCCAGCGCCGGTGTCGCGACCAGTTTGCACGCCTTCGGGCGCAGCGCCCGCTGCCAGGCAAGCTCATCAGCGGAGTCGGCCCGATAGACTTTCTCGCCGCTGTTGCGCTTGATCTCGCGGCAGATCGTAGACGGCGCTCGCGACAGGCGCCGTGCGATCGATTGGATCGAGTCATCCGCTGCGAGACCTCTTGAGATTTCTTCGCGCTCGGCAAGCGTGAGCGACCGCTTCGATCGCCGTCGCGGTGGAGGCTGGATTCCTCCAGTTTGCGCCAGTATTCCCGCTACGGATGAATGATTACGATCGAATAGCTGCGCAATATGCTGCAGCGACTCGCCCGCACGCCAGCGCTCCCACATCAGCGCCTTCTGACTCTCACTGAAATAGATTCGGCGTCTCAGTTTCATCGCAACACTCCCGCCGCTTACATAGCGTTATTGTGTTGCATCGACCGGTTGAATCCGCCAACGAACAACGGCCCTTTCTCGACGACATCTTCCTGCGCAATACCCAAGCCACCGGCGACGATCAAGAGCGATTGATACCGCGCGGAGCGATCCCGATGGACGCCCGCCAATGTTTCAATCGAGTTCCCTATCCAGCGTTGAAGGTCATCATAGAGGCGTCGAGATGATTCGCATGTCGGTTCATGGTCCAGCTTCGCGTCATGCTTCTATTTGTGGCGCTGACGCTTGGCGTTATATCCGCATCGATCGAGCTGCATGGCGCTTCGGTCCGGCCGATGATGAGGTGGTATGACCGATCCCTTTCGGGCCTCCGCCGATGAAAGGCCGGGGTGGCGGGCGGGAACCGGCGTTGTGTACTACGCTGCTCATGCTATCCCCGCGCGCCTGCCGCGTTGGCCACAACGGGCTCGGCACCGCGCAAAGTTGCACACCCATAGGGCTGCCTCCTGTCTGCGAACGACGAAGCAGCCAGTGTTTCCAAGGTCCGTCCGCAATGCGCCTCGCCGGTCTACTTCGGAGGCCTCCATGGTCATGAGCGCCAGCGAGGCGTTTGCCACCCGCGCGCATCGAAGGCGACGAGTTGGCGTAGCTCTTGCCAATCTATTAGGTCTATACGCCGCGCCAGAGTTCGTAAAAGCAACGCGAATAAGCGTCTGTGATCATCCGACCTATAAGGCGGCATCAACGCGATCGGGAGTACAAAGTACGATAAATCAATCGCATGAGCAGGCCAAAATAAAGCATCTCCCGCGGTGTTCAAAGGTGTACAGTCGGAACATGCCTCGCGTTTTATGGAGGCGGCCTTCAGAGGTACTTATGCGACTGGAAAATAGGAATGCACTTCCCGCTGCGGCGAACGAAACTGCTTACAACCCGGACCGTCGGGCACGACACCTCGTTCTTCAAGCTGAGGACGCTGAGCGGGCAGACCAAAGGCGCATCAGCTATGCACTCATCGATTCGACTCTGAGCAAGTGGCGATATTCTGCTGACGGTATGAAAGGCTCATCTTGACGCACTTATCTAGAAGCGCTGTACGACGCGTCGTTCACCGAACGATGGGGTTATTTGATGGACAGAGTCGCTGCGCAGCCGCGATCGACGTGCCGTTGGCCCCGCCAAGTAATTCGTCTGTTCCGTGTCCAAGCAAGGTGCCACCGGGCCAGATAAGCGCGGCCTTCGATAGCGCCTACGATTGCAGATAGATTGAAGCGTCGAGCCCCTGCATTAAACGGATAGACACTAGGAAGCCAGTCATGAACGAGCGCTTGATTGATGTAGTAGACCGCAACGGCACCGTGTTGCACACGTACCCAATTACACTAAACGAGTCGGCCCACACCACCGACGCCTTCGACGATTCACAATACCGCGCTAAGGCGCTCGAAGCGGCAGCCAACGGCCGGCTCGTAGCCGACACTGAACTTAGCACCTTGAAAGCCAGGCAACATGTTGATCGCGGCGGTCAGATGGCTCCTTACGGCGACGACATGGAGAGCAATTCGGAAACGAAACGCGCTCTGGACGAGGGTGTGCGGGAGCGCGCATACCTGTTCTGGGAGAAAGACGGACGCCCGGATGGGCGCGCGGAAGAACACTGGCAACGGGCGCGTGATCAGCATCTTCGGGAACGGGCCTACGTTCTCTGGCAGCAGGAGGGAAGTCCGGAGGGCCGTCAAGATGAACATTCGCGTCGACTCGTTGACTTTCAGGCACAGTGATTCGCCGATCAAGTCTAACGGTTCTATGAAGGACCGGAACAGTGCCGGTTGCACGTTGACCGTGCTTGGACCGATACGCCGATGTCACCCTGGATGTAGCCGCGAAGCACCCTGGGGGCGGGCAGCTTGCGGTTGCCACGGTTTCCCTCCACTGACGCCGCGCGGGCACTTGGACATCGTTGACGGCAAAGTTGTCGCCGCCGAATTGTGAGATATCAGCCCCGATGTGGGCAGTGTGAGGGAGCACCTTATGCAATACCCGCTATATGTGCACGGTGACAGCCGTAACGGTTTCCGCGCTAGTTTCGCCGATCTACCCTTAGCCTGTGCTCGTGGCGCCACGCTTGATGAACTCCGCTCGAGTGCGCAGGGCGCGGTCGAACTGCAATACGACAGAAGTGAGCAACTTATACCGGGTCCGACCGGCAGCATGTCGGAACTCCAGTCGTTACCAATGGACGATGGTCACGGCATTTGGATGTACGTCGAGATCAACCTGGTGCGGGTCACATCGCAGGCTGTAAGCGTTGAGTTCAGCCTTCCGGCAAGCCTGCTGCACCAAGTCGATGCGTGCGCAAAACAGCGTCATTTGACGCGCTCGGCGTTCTTTGCGCTAGCTGCGGCGCGTGAGGTTGGGGTCCTGGAAATGGGTGAACGTCCGCAACTCCCGTCGTGGCGCGCGGCTCCAGAGTGAAGACTAATGGGCATTAAAGTCAAGAACACGGAGAAGCAAGGACTCGCAACGCGAGTCGTTGCTCATTTCGATGAAGAGGAAATGTCATGATAGGTAAACAGGTAGATGCCGAAGAATTGACGGAGAGCAGGAGTAGCAGGCAGGCCGCAGCGAATGCGACGGATGATGGGATGCGGATTGCCGAGGACGACGGCGAAAAGGCCGTCGAACAGAGCACGGAATGCAGCCCAGAAACAGAAGTGGTCCAAGAAGCGCAGACTGACAGTGATTCGTGAGACCACTACGAGGGGGAATAGACGACGCAAGCGATCGCGCCAGTAAAGGCGTGGTAGAACTCGCTGTGGAAAACGTGAATCGAACTCCCATTCAATCGCCAATCGGATATGTGCAATGTCGTCATCAATGACGAGCAGCTCGTAGGCGCACAGATGCGGAATTGCTCTCGCCATTGCTCCTCACTTCTGATCAGCGTTGAACCGCGGTTCAACAAGGGCGTTGGCGAAACGCCGAATTGCATTAAATATTGTCGTACTTTTCTATGCGCTTCAATAGTCCAAAGATTGTGTCGCGCTGATGCGCGAGGAGACTTTAGGCAAGCATTTCCTAACGACAAAGCGTCGCCACTGATCGAGCTGTAACACATGGCTAGGTACGAGATCGAGTCCAGTGAGGCTCAAAGGTCGCTCACGTCCGCTCCATCGATTTTTCCGTCCACGATGTCCTCGCCTCGCTGCCAAGCGGCGCGCCGCGCAGCGCCGAAGTCTGCGATCGCCGCCGCCAGATTCAACCTGAATACGCGGCTCGCACCGGCTGCGTCTCGACGGCACACCCGTACCGCAACCTCGTAGCCTTCGGCATACCGCGAATGCTGGTCAAAGCGATCGAATTTGCGTTCAAACACAAGGGGATGAAGCTCAAAGCCTTTATAGATGCGAGGCGACAAGGTTGACATGATGTTTCTCCAAGGCCTTTCCACTATACGCGCAAATTCGTGCGCCGATTATATTTCGCGCAGGTGGTGGCCCTTCTCGGTTGAGTCCGCGTTTGGAAGTCTTATGCTTGCTGACGACGACAGTCAAATAGATCGCGACAACAGCGAAAGATGCGATCACAATGGGTGACACCGGGTCGTTCCGTGCCCGCGAGGAGGGGAGCGAGATGGCAAAAGGTCAAATGCGTAGCAATCGTGAGGCGAAGAAGCCGAAACAGCCTAAAAAGCTGTCAACTCCCGCCAGCGATCTGATAAAGATGCCTGCCCCGAAGGCTCCAACGGCGACGAGTCGGCCCAAGAAAACGTGAGCTCTATTTGTGCTTTCCGGAATTCAAGAGATACAGATGTCGCAATGTCGAGAAGTTACGACGCGTTCAATCGTCGCGCATGTGCAGCGTCTCGTCGCGAACCAGCGGTGATTGCGGTGGGACGCGAGATACACCGCTCGGAGAGCAGAGAAAACGTCGAGGACGAACAGGCAATCCGACAACGTGAAAACAGCAATCGACGTCCTGTGCCGACTTCGGCTGTCTCCGGCGGCAGACTTAAAACCCCAGATGAGACTCAGCAACCGGCAACATTCACACGCAGCAATCACGTCTCTGGAGTCTCCAGTGCTCACCGCGCCTCTCTTACGTCTGGACGGCGACCTCTTCTTCAATTATGAGATTCGAAAAAGGACGTTTCGAATTCAAGTATCGCTCGGGTGTTTGAGCGATGTCTTTGAATCCGACGGTTCGATATCCGGAGACCGAGATGCTTTTTTGGAAAACATCGAGCCAATCCTCATAGTGGCGAATAGCAAGGCAGCGCACGGTTTCGAGTCACCTATCAAAATTCTGAGCGCGGATTTCCGGCTATATCACACCGCCGTGTAGGTGCTGGTCGCCACTGTTAATGCGCCGAACACTGGCGGCGACATCTCAAGGAGCACGATGGGAAACTATGACTCGTGGCGTAAGGCGCTGGAGCTGCCATACGCGTCGTTAGCCGATTCCTACGATCTGTATGGCGATGAGCTTCGTGCGTTCCGCGGTCGTAGATTTCGCGTGGCGGATCCAACTGGCGACAACATTTCCCGCCCGCCGCCGCCGGGCTACTGCCCTAGTTCTGCCGTGTTGCCCCGCGCGGTCGAGCGCTGCCGCCAGAGAGCCAAGTTCGCGATACGACAGGCCTGTTTTTGAGGCCTGGATTCAACGGCCAAGTAAGTTAAGGACCTCTGCACAGCCCCTTTATAATGACTGCGTCCAGATGGACGATGGCAGGATGCGACCAGTATGTCCGGGCTGAACTTTTGTCGCGACACGTCGGTCTGGCAATGTCGGTGACCGACTCGCTAGGGCCCACGGTTTGTGAAATGGAGCGAGAGCCGGCACGGACTTAATCGTGCGCGGCATGTTTAGAGGCCTTAACAAAATGAGCTGTTCAATCTTCGCCAACAGATGATGCAGCAAGCGATTTTCATGAAGGCTTCGTGGATGAAAGCGAGCCGTTCGAAGCGGATGCGTAGCCGGCGAAAGTTGTGAAGCCACGAAATGGTTCGCTCCACGACCCAGCGTGTTTTCCCTAGTCCGCTGCCGTGAGGCTGACCGCGCCGAGCGATTTCGGTAGCAATGCCGGCGGCATGTAGTGGACGTCGATATTTGTCGTGGTCGTAGGCTCTGTCGCCTTGAACGACCCGAGGCTTCGATAGTGGTCGGCCACGCTTGCCGCTGATGGGCGGGATCGCCTCGACCAGCGCTTGAAGCTGAGTGACGTCGTTGCGGTTGGCGCCGGTCAGTATCACCGCGAGCGGGATGCCCTGCGCTTCGGTGATGAGGTGGTGCTTTGAACCGGGTCGCGCGCGGTCTGTGGGATTCGGTCCTGTTTTTGAAAATATCGACGTCCACTAAATGCCGCCAAGTCCGCCTTCATTTGCAACGCATACGCGGCTCGCGAAGGGCTTGCCCCCGGCCGCGATTACAGCGTGCATCCCATCGGGGCGACGTTTAAACGACTGGACGCGCTGCGGGAGAACCCCGACTTCTCGGCATCTATCCTGAACCCGCCGTTCTCCATCATCGCCCGTCAAAAGGGTTTCAGGAGTCTCGGCAGCCTTGTCGAAATCCTCGGCAGTTATCAGGCCACAGCCTTGTGCGGCATGCGCTCGTGGGTGAACGATAACGAAGACATTGTCAAGCGGTACCTTGTCGCTTATTGAAGGGACTGCGTCGAGTGTTCGATCCGGCATTCGCAGAGCGAAACCTGTCGTGATTGCAGAGCCAACTGCAGTTAGATATCGACGCGGCGCGCGCGACGCTCTCAGCACTTGCAGATGGAAGATCTGGGCTGACCCTCGATGCTCGACTCGATCCCGCGGGTGTGGCAACGGTCCTCCAGTTGCGACGAGCGTTCGAGCCTTCGGACGCCCGAACGTTCAACCAAGCGCAGATCGACGAGACGTTGCTGTCGGTAGCCATCGCGTCGCTGGCCTGACCATCCGGTTTGGGAGAAGCCGGGTCATACCGACAATAGCGGGTGATCCCGGCGCATCGCCGCCTCGGCTTCCTCCACCGCAAACAACTCTTCCCGCGTGCGCCCGTCCCGTTCGGCGACTCTCGAATGTCCGTTTCGCCGGGGATTGAGGCCGTGCCCTCGGCAATTTGCGCGCCGCAAAGGCCATCGAGGGGGAGGTAACGAGAGCTTGGTTGATCACGTCGGGTGTCGCGGCCGGCCGGCGACCGGATCATACTTCGGTTTGCTCAGCCATCTCGAGTGCATCGTCTACCGCGATCCCGAGGTATCGCACGGTGCTTTCAATTTTTGTATGGCCCAACAACAATTCGACGGCACGTGTCACGGGGCGGCACTATGGAGCCATTCTGAGGGCGGCGTAAAGGCGCCACCTGATGGGCGGCGTAATGGCGCCACCCTAAGTGCGGCGTATTGGAGCCACTCGAGGGGCGGCGCATAGGAGCCAGCAGCATCGGGGCGAGAACGCGATTCGAACTTTCCAAGTCGGTACTCTCCGTTCTATTTGAGCGGGGCGTCCATGGCCAATCGGAGGTTCGAATTGTTCGAGTACCGCCAAGTCCTTGTCCGCATGCGGCAGGGCGATTCCGACCGCGACATCGCGCGCGGCGGCTTGATGGGACGCAAGAAGTTGACGACCGTGCGCCGGGAAGCCGAGGGGCTCGGATGGCTGGATCCGACACAGCCGTTGCCGGATGACGCCACGATCGCTGGCGTTTTCGGTCGCTCGCCGCACTTGCCGCACACCTGCGTGTCGACGGCAGAGCCGTTCCGTGAACAGATCCGCGACTGGTCGGCTGCGGGCGTCCAGGGCACCACCATCCACGCCGCCCTTCAACGCAATCACGGCTACACGGGCAGCTATGACGCCGTGAAGCGCATGCTGCGTCGTCTGGGTGCCGAGCGCAAGCCGGGGACCACGACGACGATCCTAGAGTTTCCTCCGTCGGACGCGGCGCAAGTCGACTTCGGCGCCGGCCCAGTGCTCACACATGAATCCGGCCTTCCGCTCAAGACGTGGATCTTTGTGATGACGCTTTGCTGGTCGCGTCACCAGTACGCCGAGATCGTGCTCGACCAGACGGTAGAGACGTGGCTGGCCTGCCATCGGCGCGCCTTCGAATGGTTCGGCGGCTGTCCCGGCCGGATCATCATCGATAACGCGAAGTGCGCGATCGTCAAGGCGTGCCGATATGAGCCTGCAGTCCAGCGATCCTATGCCGCGCTTGCTGAGGGATATGGATTCCGGATCGACGCATGTCCGCCGCACGACCCTGCTAAAAAAGGAATTGTTGAATCTGGAGTCAAATACGTAAAAAAATCCTTCGTACCGCTACGCGAGTTCAGGGATCTGGCCGATGCGAACCGGCAATTGCGCGACTGGGTCACGCAGCAGGCCGGCACCCGCGTGCACGGCACGACCCGCGACCTCCCGCTTGCGCGCTTTGCCATCGAACGCCCGCTGCTTGCACGCCTGCCTGACGTGCCGCCGGTGCTGGCCGTGTGGAGCGAGGTCAAGGTGCATACGGACGGCCACATCGTCTACAAGAACGCGCTGTACTCGGTGCCGTTCACGCTTGTTGGCAAGCAGCTGTGGTTGAAGGTCACCGATACCGTGGTACAGGTGTTCCACCGGCATGAACTCGTTGCGACGCATCCGCGACTACGCAAGCCTGGTGATCGGCATACGGTGCGGGATCACCAGCCGCCCGAGGCGCAGGCGTGGCTTGAGCGCGATCCGCAGTGGTGTCTGGCCCAAGCTAGAGAGATTGGGCCAGCCTGCCTTGCAGTGATCCTCGCGATGTTCAACGACAAGGTGCTCGTGAACCTGCGCGGCGCGCAGGGTCTCGTCCGTCTACGCGAGAAGTACGGCGACGCGCGCCTGAACGCCGCCTGCGAGCGCGCACTCACGTTCTCCAGCCCGAAGTATCGCACCGTTAAGGTCATTCTCGACAAGGGACTGGACGGCCAGCCAGCAGCGACGGCACAGGCGACGGAACCGGCCGACACCTACGTGAACGGTGGCCGCTTCGGCCGCGATCTCCAGTCCTTTCTACTGCATTGAACGCCATGAATCCAAGTCCCGAACTGAATATCATCCTCAGGCAGTTGCGACTGTCTGGCATCCTGGACTCCCTCGAACAGCGCAATCGGGAGGCCATCGATGGGCAAATCGCCTACACCGAGTTTCTTGCCATGCTGCTGCATGACGAAGTCGCACGACGTGCGCAGAAGAAGCTCGGCGCGCGTCTTGCCCGCGCCGGCTTTGCGATGGGCAAGACGCTCGAGACCTTCGACTTCGACCGACTGCCTAAACTAAACCGTTCGCACCTTCACGACCTTGCGACGGGCCGATACATCGACGAGAAGGTCTGCGTTCTGATGGTCGGCCAGACAGGCGTCGGCAAGTCGCATTTAGCGCAGGCGCTCGGGCACTGTGCCGCGCGCCAAGGTCGCGATGTGCTGTTTATCAACCAGACCGATCTGCTCAAGAAGCTGCATGCGGCGCGCGCCACGGATCTATACGAACGTAAGTTTCAGCAGTTCGTGCGTGTGCCACTGCTGATCGTTGACGACTTTGCGCTCAAGCCGCTTCGTGCACCCCACGATGAGGACTTTCACGACCTGATCGCTGCAAGGTACGAGCGCGCAGCCTCGATCTTGACTTCCAATTTGGACTTCAGCGAATGGGGCGACGCCTTCCCCGACAACCGCGTTCTTGGAGCTGCAACGCTCGATCGCCTGCGCCACGGCGCCTATCGTGTCGTCATCGAGGGCGAGAGCTTCCGCAAGCCCAAACCGATGCCCGACAACGGCGAAAATGCGGTTGCCAAAAACGGCAAAAAACCGCAATCTTGAAACCGTTCGAATCCGCGTTTTACCCCGCTTCTGCTGGCGCCATTACGCCGCCCATCCCCGGCGCCATTACGCCGCCCCGTGACAGCACGTGCGTCGATAGATCAACGACGCTTCGTTCGTCGCATCGTATGTGTACCGTACGCGGTGTCATCGAGTCCGATCGACGCGACCCAACGATGAACGATGCGGGCATACTGGCGCGTCGACAGGTGCGCTGATGCATGCAGTCGACTCCGAAACAAATAGTCGGCAGGCTTCAATCCCCGCGTCGAAATCCACGCGGAGACACTCTGACGTGTCTGCTCCGTGATTTCAGACTGCACAGGTCGATGCGTTTTCTGCTGCATGAAAGTCGCGGGAGCAACGACATGACCTCCCATGTAGACGTCATGCACCTGCAACCGCGTCAAATCGCACGCTCGAAGCTTACTATCGATCGCGAGGTTGAACATCGCCAATTCGCGAGAGTTGGACGACATCTGGAGCCTTGTTCGAATCGCCCAGATTTCTCGGAGCTTCAACGGCGGCTTCTGGCCGGTTAGCCTCCCCTTGTTCCAAGGCGCGTGACGAGCGCCAGGATTAAGCGTTTCCATGACAATCTCCTCTTCAACAAAAAGGGAAATCGATTGTGCGCTTGCGGAGTGGTCAACCTCCGACCTAAGCGGTCGTCCTTCAAATCAGAGGATGAATCGCTGAAAACGCCGACAACTCACCTTCCAAAGCGGACGTGTGCATGTAGCACGACTTCCTCAAGCGTGCGCCGGGCCGGCGTTCCTCAAGCTGTATCCAGAGGTCAAGAAAGCTGCTGACTGTGATTCATGCTTTGGCGGCAAGCGTTAGCATCGTCGTCTCAAGCGTAGCTAATGCGGCGTATGGCCGTCGAAGGGCGAGGAACGAGTGAACTAGGCCGAGTCCATAGCGGCAGTCGCGGTCGTAATCGAGCCAAGCCTCGGCCAACTTAGCGAGGTCGAATACTTCACGCCTGAGAAATATGCTTGCCCATTCCGGCGATTCTTTCGCGCGCCGTTGCAGCGAGCCCGTTAGAAATAGTACATCAGTTGCCTTCATGCTGCCCCGCGCAAGAACGGTTCACCTACTTTGTCAGCATGGCGGGTGCCACGACCAATGCAGGGATGGGTTTCGGACGGCCGCCGAGCAACGGACGTATTGGACAACACTGGTGCTGCGAAAAGAGCGAAGCGCCGTATATCGCATTCCCATTCATTCGCTGCCCCATCGCACCCATTTGATTCGGGCTTTTTTGCGGATCGCCTTTTTTTCTCCCGCAGATGCAGTAGTATCGAACGATCACGGAAGTAACTTAAGTTCAGACGTTCGGCGTCCCGCGGCCATCTGACCAAGTCCCAGCGCGTGGAGGCGACGACAATAATGGATTCACACGTCAAGCAACCGGGGAAGCCTACTGGCCCGGGCTTCCCGGTGGTGGGCTTTGGCGCATCTGCTGGCGGCATCCAGGCGCTTCTGCAGCTTTTCGAGACTGCGCCGGCTACGCCTGGCGTCGCGTTCGTAGTCGTACTGCACCTGTCGCCGGATCACACGAGCCATGCGCACGAGGTCATTCAAAGAGTGACGGACCTCGTAGTTCGCCAGGTCAGCACCCAGTGCCACTTGAGAAGGACACCGTTTATGTCATCCCGCCGGGCAAGCTGCTATCGATGGTCGACGGCTACCTGCGCTTGAGCGACCCCGAGCCGCCACGATTGCCGCCCACGTCGATCGATGTCTTTTTTCGCAGCCTCGCGGATGCACATGGCTCCCGTTCCTTTGCAGTCGTTCTTTCGGGTGCGGGCGCCGATAGCTCTGTCGGCATTTCCCGCATCCGTGAACGCGGCGGGTGACCATCGCTCAGCGACCCGACGAGGCACAGTACGGCGATATGCCGCGCAACGCCATTGCGACTGGCGATGTCGACCTTGTTCTTCCCGTCAACCAGATCGTCCCCAGAGTGTTGGCGCTCGCCCGTAATGCCGCGGAGATCGTATTGCCGGCTCCGTCGGACGAAGAGCTGCCGGGAGAACAACAACCGGCGGTAGTCGAAGCGGACGCAATCGATCAGGTGCTTGACGTTGTTCGCGCGCGCACGCATCACGACTCCACCAACTACAAGCGCGGCACTATCGTGCGTCGCATCGAACGTCGCATGCAGGTCAATGGCCTGTCGACGGCAGGCGCTTACTATGAATTCCTCGAAGCAAACCCGGAGAAGACGCCCAGGCTCTTGGCGGACCTGCTAATCGGCGTCACGAACTTCTTTCGCGATCCCGACGCGTTCGCGGTACTCGAGCAGACGGTCATTCGGAGATCATGAAGCATCTCGGAAGCCGCGACGAAGTGCGCGCCTGGGTGCCGGCATGCACGACCGGCGAGGAAGCATTTGCTGTTGGACGAAGCTGTACGCCGCCTGCCCCGCCGCGTTCGCGTTACCGTTTATGCCAGCGATATCGACCAAAGGGGCTATCGCAATCGCCCGCGCGGCCAGCTACCCGCAAGCCATCGAGAACGATATCTCGTCAGCTCTGCTGAGCCATTATTTCAGCAAGGACGGTAACCGGTACCGCTTTGGTCAAATCGCTTCGAGACACGGTCAGCTTTGCCGCTCATAACGTGCTGTGCGATCCGCCTTTCTCGCGCGTCGACCTCGTGTCGTGCCGCAACCTGCTGATTTACATGGACCGGCGCGCGCAAAAGCAGGTTTTCGAGATGAACTCAGCCCCATCGCCCCTGAGTCCATCTGCTTCGAAGTGACCGAAACCACTGCGATTGCCAATCTCACGGCCGCCGCCCGTTTCATCCGCACGTTGAAGAAGCGCGGCTGCAAGTTCTCGCTCGACGACTTCGGCGCGGGCATGTCTTCGTTTGGCTATCTGAAGCACCTGCCGGTCGAGTACATCAAGATCGACGGCGGATTCATCAAGGACATGCTCAAGGATGCCGTTAGCAAGGACATGGTGGCAGCGATCAACGACATCGGCCATTCGATGGGGCCTCTGACCATCGCGGAATACGTCGAGAACGAAGCGATCCCGCGCGCGCTGAGGACGATGGGCGTGGATTTCGTTCAGGGATTCCATGTGGGCCGACCGGCCCTCTGGGCGCAGAACGTTGAATTTCTTGCAATGACGTAGGAGGAGATGTTGGATCCCACTTTTCAGCGGGTTGGCGACTTGAAGGACATCGCCACCTATCCAGCCCGGTTGGGCGACGTGCTCAACGATACCAACGAGACCAAGCAAACTGTCATCAGCCATCCCATCTTTGCCGCGATGCGTGAAGCGAAGCTCACCTCGCGACAGGCCGAAGCGTTCCTCGTTAACGGCTGGCCGGTCGTCGAGCAATTTCCGCAGTACATGCCGATGAATCTGCAAAAGCTGCGCTATGGCCATTCGCGCGGCGAGGATCTGGCGCGGCGCTATCTGACCTGCAACATCCGCGTCGAGCAAAACCACGCCGATTATTGGGTGGACTGGGCAACTGCGCATGGTGTCAACAAGCGCGCACTGATGAAAGGCGGCGGTCCGTCCCTCGCTTACGCGCTCTCGCACTGGTGCTGGAAGAGCAGCAGCGGCGATCCGCTGGCCGCGAGCATCGCCGCGACCAACTTCGCGATCGAAGGCGTCACCGGCGAGTGGTCGACGCTTGTTTGCAGCAGCGACACGTACGCGAACAGCTTCCCGACGTCGATGCGCCGAAAGGCCATGCGCTGGCCCAGTCTGCACGCGCACTACGACGACGCGCACCCGTGGGAGGCACTCGAGATCGTCGCGACGCTGCTCGGCAACGCGCCCGGCGTGGACGAGGTGCACGCGGTGAAGCGCAGTATCGACATGAGCTACGAGTATTTCAAGCTGAGTCTCGACTGCTGCCTCTAGACTGCCGGTTCACCTGCTTTCCCTTGTTGTGCGTTCATCGCCCCCGGACCCGGTGGCTCAGCCGATGCGGACGCGCACGCCGTCACCGATTGAATCCGAAACGAGAAGAAAAGAAATGAAGCTGAAACACATTGCATGCGCGGCGCTCTCAGCCATGAGCATGGCGGCCGTGACGAGCGCACATGCGCAGTCGGCGGGCGATATTCACGTCAGTGCCGGCTGGATGCACTTCGCACCGCAGGATTCGAGTGGCCCCTTCAACATCACCGCGCTCGGTCAGACGGTCACGAAACGAGGCGCAAGCGCGTCGGTAAGCGATGCAGATACATTTGGACTGACCCTGCAGTATTTCGTCACCGACCACATTGCGGTCGAAGCGGTGACGGGCGTACCGCCGAAGTTTCATCTCAGCGGCGAGGGCACGCTCGGGCCGCTGGGCGAACTGGGTACGGCCCGCGAGTGGAGCCCGACGGTACTGCTCAGTACTTTTTCCTCAGCACGCAGAGCAAGTTCCGACCTTACGTCGGCGCGGGCGCCTCGTATGTGTGGTTCTCGGACATCAAGCTGAGCCAAAAATGGCCAACGGCGCGTTCCTCTATTCGCCGCAAACCGGCACCGCGCTGACGGGCCCGACTAGCGTGCATGCCTGGCTTGACTTTTAGATCAACGGATCAGGTCATCGTTCGAAAGCCCAACCACACGACATTCCCAGTTACCAGTCCGGTCATCCAAGTTGGCCCGCCCAGCGAAGCAAATGGCCTTTGCCATTGGCTTGGTCATGTTCGACGTCAGCATTGCGAGGCTGAATGTCTTCCGTTACGTGTTTCGGAATCAGATCGCCGAACTCAGCGAGAGGCATTGACACTCTGTGGAACGGAGTCCTTACCTTGCGGCTCCAGCCAGCGAATGCAACGCGACAAATTGCCATTTCCGTCGACGGCGACTGTCGAACCATAAGCAAGCCCGACAGCCCGCGGCGTTCATAGAGCAGTATCGTGCGTGCGACACACTGGCACCGTGAAGCCGGTTTCAATGCCCGGCTTCTTCCACCGTCAGATTGTTGGTAACTGACGATACACCGGGTACGCCTTCGGCTATTTTCCCCGCGAGATCTATCTGCTTCTGATCGGGCGCCATCCCGACCAGCGTAACCTTGCCGCTGCGAGCAACAGCGTGAATATCGGCCGATTCCAAACCTTTTTGCTTGTACAGCGTGGTCTGAACCTGCTTCGCGAGTTGCCGATTCGCTGCTTTGGCGGATGATTTCGAGGGAGTCGCTACGGCTGTCTCTTGCGCACCAACAACGGGCACGGTCGCGATGATCGCGCCGACGGAAATCGCCGTGGCAAGGAAGATGTTCGTGGATGTCATTTCTTTTCCTCAGGTGAAAGTGGTAAAGCTGGAGCAGAAACGCAAAGAACACCGGTCAACCGCGCCTACGGAAAAACTGCGCAAACCGGTTGTCGTGCCCTGCGGCAATGCACCTATATTCTAAGCATGGAGGCGCTCTATTTGGACGTTAAAATTTCCTCTACTGCTCAGTTCGCGGTGCATCATCCGCGTTCAGCCCTGATATTCAGAATATAGTGCGCGGAGCTAACGCCTTGTGCGTCGAGCGGCAAAAAGGGCAGCGTTGGGTGAGGTCATCGGCGTGTTCGGCTTCTTGTTGCATCATTGATGAACGGTAGCCTGCTACCCTACGCGCAAGCACAGATATTGCTGACGGAAGGTGTCCCCCGCATTTTGGGGACGCACCCGCTGCGAATTTGCGCGCACTCGGCGAATGAGTTCCGGCGGGATCTGGCAAAATGGCGAGGTTACAAATGGCAACTGGTACCGTGAAGTGGTTCAATGATGCGAAGGGTTTCGGCTTCATCACCCCGGATGATGGCGGCGAGGACCTCTTCGCGCACTTCTCCGAAATCAAAACGGAAGGCTTCAAGTCGCTGCAGGACAATCAGAAAGTAAGCTTTGACGTAAAAACGGGTCCAAAGGGAAAGCAAGCCGCAAATATCGTCCCTGTCTGACAACACCTCAGACGAACCAGCGTTGAGGTAGAGGAAAACGAGAAGGCCTACAGCGTAAAACTTGAGGATTGTTCAGCGCCGACTCAATAACCTGAGACCGTAGACGCTCGCACAACTCTTTTGAGGCGGCGGCACCGCCGGCGCCACCCTTTGATACGCTCGATTGACGGCGTCCTTAACCGCTTTGCCGGCAGTGAACTTGATCGTCTTGTCTGCCGCGATCTCGACACGCTCACCGATCTTCGCATTGCGACCGGTGCGCGCGGCAAGTTCGCCGGTCCAAAATGAAGCGGCCCGATGCTAGTTCACTGATTTATGTGACCACGGGCGGCCCCACCTATCAGAAGCAATCCGACGCATCGATGCGCAAACGTGGCTCAACGATCCAGATATTCTCTTAGCTTATCGGCGTGGCTCGGATGAATCAGTTTTCGCATTGCCTTGATTTCAATCTGTCGAATCCGCTCGCGGGTCACGTCAAACTGTTTGCCCAGTTCCTCGAGCGTATACTCGGTTGGAGTATGGAGCCCGAAGCGCATGCGCAGTACTTTTGCTTCGCGCGGTGACAGCGCTTCGAGCGCCTCATCGATCGCGGCACGCATGTTTGCGTGAACGGCCGCGTCTGCGGGAGATGCCGCGTCTGAATCCTCGACCATGTCTCCAAGCGTGACGTCGCCATCCTCGCCCACGGGGGTCTCCAGCGAAACGGAATGCTTGGCAACCTTTAGCATGTCGCGGATCTTTTGTTCCGGCATCTCCATGTGCTCGGCGAGCACCGCCGGGTGAGGTTCCTGTCCGGTCTGCTGCAGTATTGCGCGCGAAATCCGGTTGAGCTTGTTGATCGCCTCGATCATGTGTACCGGCACACGAATTGTGCGAGCCTGATCGGCGAGCGAGCGCGTCACCGCCTGCCGCACCCACCACGTCGCGTATGTCGAAAACTTCCAGCCGCGTCGATACTCGAACTTGTCGACCGCTTTCATCAAGCCGATATTGCCTTCCTGAATCAGATCCAGAAAGTGCAAGCCGCGGTTCACGTACTTTTTTGCAATCGAGATAACGAGGCGCAAATTGGCCTCGATCATCTCGCCTTTGGCGTGCCGCACTTTCGCCTCAGCCGCCATCATCTGTCGGTTGATCTTCTTAAGCTGTTGCAGTGTCAGTACCGCATTCGATTCGATATCAATCAGTTTTTGCTGCTCGGCCCGGATCGCTGGCAGACTGCGTTCGAGCGCGTCGCCATATTCGCGTGACGCCGCCGCCGAGTTCGCGGTCCAACTGAGATCGGTTTCGTGGCGTGCAAATGACCCGAGAAACACTTCGCGCGGCATCCCGCAGCGGCCCACGGCTATCTGCAAAATACGGCGTTCGACCGTGCGCACGTGCGCCACTTGCTGCTGCACGTCCGCGCACAGCCGGTCGATCGTTCGCGGCGTAAAGCGAACGGGTGCGAGTTCCCGCTGGATCTCTTCACACAGTCGTGCGAAGGCGGCCTCGCCCTCGCCTCGCGGGATGCAAGCTTGCGGTAGTTGGGCGAGCAACGCACGCACTCGCGCAAAGATAGCGAGGCAGTCGCTCGTCAACTGCTTTCGGCGCGCATCGTTTGCTTTGTTCGTTTCCGCAGCCTCGAGGTGGCCGTCGTCGTCCCCCTCGCTACGGTCATCTGTGTCCAGTTCGACATCCGCTGCAGCGGCGACGTCCGCTGCCAACGGTTCGCCCTCTGCGGTGTCGTCGTTGAGACCGTCAACCAGTTCGTCGATGCGCAGTTCACCGGCCGCGACCTGCTCCGCAGTCGCAAGGATCGTGTAGATCGTCGCCGGGCACGCCGCGATCGCCTGGACCATTTCGTGAAGTCCGCCTTCGATGCGCTTGGCAATTTCTATCTCGCCTGCGCGAGTAAGCAACTCCTTCCCGCCCATTTCACGCATATACATCCGCACAGGATCGGTGGTGCGACCGAATTCGGAGTCCACCGTCGAGAGCGCGGACTCCGCCTCCTCGTCAGCCTGTTCGTCGGACGCGACTGTCGGTGCAGCGTCGTTCAACAGCAGCGCTTCGACGTCCGGCGCCTGCTCATAAACCGTGACGCCCACGTCATTGAACGTGCTGACGATTGTCTCCATGGCGGCGGTGTGCGCGAAGTTGTCCGGCAAGTGATCGTTGATTTCGGCATGGGTGAGATAGCCACGTTCCTTACCTAGCTGGATGAGCGCGCGCATCCGGCGCTGCCGCTCTTCATCCTGCAACGCGGTCGTGCGGGCGTCGAGCGGCGGTATGGTGGCCGCTTTGCCCTTCGATGCCCGTCGTGCTGTCGTCTTCCGCGCGGGTACCGCCGAGCGTGGCCTCGAATCGTCCTGATCGAAACTTCCCATTATTTCTCCTTGATAGGTCGCGTCCGAGGGTGCTCTTTAACGACGGCCCTCCACCACTAAAATGCAGCAATTGCGGAGGTTCCTGCACTTTTTGCCCGAATGTGAGGCTCGAGGGCTCGCTTGTAACTTACGCGTGCTCGCCGAGCACCGACACGTTGACGTCGACGAGGACGTCCGTGTGCAGCGCCACTTGAACCGGATGGTCGCCGACCATCTTGATCGGGCCTTGCGGCAGACGCACTTGCGCCTTTTCCACTTGCGCGAAGCCTTGCTTCTTCAGCGCGTCAGCGATGTCCGCATTCGTGACCGAACCGAACAGACGGCCGTCGACGCCAGCCTTCTGGCCGATCTGAACCGTGAAGCCGTTCAGCTTTTCGCCCTGAGCTTGTGCGGCTGCCAGCTTTTCAGCGGCGACCTTTTCGAGGTCCGCGCGGCGAACTTCGAATTCGGCGATGGCGTCCTTGGTCGCGCGGCGTGCCTTCTTGCCGGGGATCAGGAAGTTACGTGCGTAGCCGTCCTTGACCTTGACGATATCGCCGAGGTTGCCCAGGTTGACGACCTTTTCCAAAAGAATGATTTGCATTTTTGGCTTTCCTTAGTGCGTCGTCTGATTTAGGCCTTGTGCAGGTCGGTGTACGGCAGGAGCGCGAGGAAACGCGCGCGCTTGATTGCCGTGTCGAGCTGGCGCTGATAGTGCGCCTTCGTGCCAGTCAGACGAGCCGGCGTGATCTTGCCGTTTTCGCCGATGAAGTCCTTCAGCGTTTCCGTGTCCTTGTAGTCGATGTACTCGACACCGGCTGCCGTGAAACGGCAGAACTTCTTGCGCTTGAAGAGCGGGTTTTGCTGCGGACGACGCTTGTCGAATTTTTTCTTGCCAGTCGGGCGGGGCATGACTAGTCCTTTTCAAGGTCCTGCAATTCTGTGAAGTGAAATACCAGGGTTCGGGCGTGAAGGCTTTTCCTAGCCGGAGATTGGGCGAAACGCCCTTCGACGCCCATCGGACAGCTTTCCAGCCTGCTCGCTTCGCCGGCCGCGACCGCCTGCAGAGTCAGTTCGACTTTCCGGGCGATGCCCGCTTCGACGACTTCTGCCGCGTGTTGCAACGTGCAGCTTGCGATTGCGATTGCGATTGCGATTGCGATTGCGATTGCGATTGCGATTGTGATGACGGCTGGCGTGTACCGCACCGGTTCGCGTTCCACGACGCTTGCTGTCGGTTGCAGCCGGTTCACTTAAAGTGCGATCCACAACTGAGTCCCTGATGGCTTGCAGTATCGAACTTTCCTTACGTCTGCACTTCCGATGGCTGGCTGGCAGCCTTCCTGGCTTCGTCGCGCTGCACTTCCTTCATCATCGGCGACGGGCCGGATTCCGCCTTCTTCATCTTGACGATGAGGTGACGCAGAACGGCATCGTTGAACTTGAACGCGTGCTCCAGCTCCTCGAGCGTCGCCTGATCGCATTCGATGTTCATGCAGATGTAGTGAGCCTTCGCGAGTTTCTCGATCATGTAGGCCAGTTGGCGACGGCCCCAGTCCTCCATGCGGTGGATGTGGCCACCGTGCGACGTGATCGTGCCCTTGTAGCGCTCGATCATCGCGGGCACTTGCTCCCTCTGATCGGGGTGCACGATAAGGACAATTTCGTAATGACGCATGTTTCACTCCTTGGGGATAGAAGCCAGCCGAGCGTCGGATCGGAATGGCAAGTGAGCAACGGGAAGCTAAAACTGAGGCCGCGCAGAGTTCAAGAGCACATCGAAACATCGTTTGCCGCTGCAGGCCAACGGATCTGCGCTGCCGTGATGCCCGAAGCCTCGTGCGGTCGATTCAGCAGCGCGTAGGTTGCCGCAACGTCGCCCTAACGTTCAAGCCGATCACGAGGTACATCATACGGGGTGCGAGCGCCAAAGTTTCACTGAACATATGCCGCGAATTTGTCCAGCTCCCCTGCATCCTTGCTGAGCAGACCGACGTGCGCGCCGGATTCTGCGAGCAGAGAAGCGATGTTCGCACCGAGGCCACGACTCAATCAACGCTTTGAATCAACGCACCCTAGTCCAATTTTCCGGATCCTTCCGGTGCCCACAAAGAACAACATTCCTGCGATGCTAGTCACCAGCGCGAGGACTGCGGAGATAATGGCAGCCACGTTGAACGCGTCCATTTGGATTTCCTTTAATTAACTTCGGGGGAGGCAGCCTGTCCCACGCGTACTTGTTGCGGATGGTCGATGGGGAACGAGGCCAACAAGTACTGGCGCGCCAACTGGTCACGGCCCGTGGGTAGACCTACGACAGCGACGATCTGCGCGTACGCATCGATTGGTGAACGATGCCAGCGTTCGTTAGGAAGGCATCCGCAGAGACAGGGGAAGCATGTCCTACGTGAGAGGAACCGACAGAACGCAAGAGACTAACACATTGCGGCGCCGCAACGCCGATTCCCGCTACCAGCTCGCATCGTCAAGCTCCCTCCTAAGTCATGGCGTCAGGGGCGTGCGCCGAACACAAAACCGTATAAAAGTCGCATTTCCCTCGCTTTGGTAGCCGGATCGGACTAGTCCAAGTCCGATCCGCGCCTTCCTTCACCTCCTCTTCTCCTTAGCCCAGCTCCTCGCCTGCCGCTAACGAAAAGCCGGGCTTCCAATTATGGTGAACGTCATCATTATGTTGCCGGAAGCGAAAGGGGACCGGGGCGGCGAAGCCGCGGACCGGCGTCGGGGCACGGCTGCCGTCTTCGCGCGCGAACTGGCCCACCACGCGGTCGCAGCCTATTGCGCACCGGGACAAACAGGTGATCACTGGCTTATGACCATGCCCGTTGTCCTAACGACGGTTGTTCCGCTGTCTGAGGACGTATTCCACCCAATTCGTACGCGCGAAATCCAGTTTGCCGCCGCTTCTGGCCTGATAATTTGTTGAAATCTCGTGCTCGCACGTTTCGCGGCAAACATCATCAAGAGTTCGATTGATAGCCGAGCACCTCGCGAAACCCTTGCCGGGCGTTGTCTCCGCTCCTACCTCCGGACTCGGCTCGACGCTACTTCAGGCACGCACCGCCGAAGGAAAGGTCATGTACAAAGCAGGTGGCTACTTCGTCGAGTGCATTCCAACAAAAGACGACTGTCACGGATGGAGATGCGTCGTGCGCTTCTCGCGAAAAAGCGACTTCCTCAAAGGAGGCACGGTGCGAAGGGTGACGAGGGTCAGCCCGTCGATCATGCAGACGAGCGTTGCTGCAGAATACGCGGCCGTGTTGTGGGCGCGCCGCTACGTTGAAACGAACCAAGAGCAGCTTGAGGCGGCGCTCTCTCAGTAGACGCGAAAGAGCGACATTTTCGGCCAGTAACAACCGCTCCTTAACGGAGCGGCCGTTCCAGTGGCTTGGGAACGCATTGGAGGGATAGCTTTGCGAGCACAGATGGCGAGTCAATTGGCGGTCTTCCGCCAAGGTCATCGCCCGCAGCCCGATTCCCTCCGATATGCATTGGAGCGTCTCGTCTGGGTGTTTGACGATCGCTATGAAATCCCAAGGCAGAGACCCGCGAACCTTCGCGGCCCTAACTCGCTGTCCGCATGAGGAGCAAGCCAATTGCTTGCGATGTCACGCGCCTGCCGCCCTGCCGCGAGGGGTAGACAACAAGCTCTTGATGCAACTATCCGCGCTTAGGTCACAGCGCGCCATGGCGTTTGCGATGGCGGTGGCGGTGAGGACGGCTGTGGTATCGCCTGCCCCGATCGTACAGTAGCTGGCACGCTGCCCATCGCCGAGTGAGAGCTTCCAGTCTTCTCGACCAGTTCGGCGCGACGTTATCCTGTTCTAATGCTAATTCGGCCCTTGGACGACGAGGCGAGGCTTCTGCAGTCGCCGCTATGCTTGTAACTTTGCATGTGACGATGCTCGCGTCGGACATCACCGGACCATTCCTCCATTCACGGGCGAAAACCGGCTAAAGAATCGAACAATCTCCGTGGTTGCATCTGGCCCACGATAGTCCGTATAGCTGCCACTAGTGTGACCGCCCGACCAAGCATGACCAAGCCCGTGCACGACCCATCGCTCGGCGAGCAACGACCCGCTTTGGTCAAGCCAAGTCTCCCGAGTGTACGCGTGGCGCCCTGCTTCGTACTCCGTCCGCGTCGTTGTACACACCTGCGTGTCGGTCGATTGGCTGTTCAGCGACAGGCTCATCTCCATAATCTGCTCGCTGTTGAGCGGGTGCACGATATCATCGGCGTCACCGTGGAAAACGATCAACGGCAGCGTGCGCGTCCGAGCCACGTCCGCCTCTCCTTTTGGCAAGCAAACGTGCCTCGACCGTCGTTCATCGCGCACAACGCTGAGAGGTGTTCGTTGGCGACCCCGAATGCCAAGCCTGAATGAATAGCGGCGGCCGCGTACACGTCGGGATAAGTGACAGCAAGGTTGATCGCCATGGCACCTCCCGCGGAGAGTCCCGCCACGTACACCCGAGCACGATCGACATTGAAGCGGTCGACGAGCTCATTCGTGAGGTGGGCGAGCGCTGCGGTTTCCCCGGTATCGCGCGCCTGATTCGACGGAATAAACCAGTTCCAGCACCGCAGCAAATTGGCACTTTCCGGTTGCTCCGGGTACGCCACAATGAACCCAGCTTCTTCTGCGGCAGCGTTCATCTGTGTTCCCGCCGCGAAGTCATCGGGGTGTTGATGCGCGCCGTGCAACATGACTATCATGGGTAATGGCCGACCGTCGTATCTACTTGGAACGTAGACCATCGCGCGGTGAGCGTGCCCGCAGTGCTCCACGGAGTGGCGAAACCACTGCGATCCTCTCATCGCTGGTCGAGGCTGATTCTCAGGCCATGCAGCTGGAGATGTCGCGGGCGTCCGCGCGCGTGCCGCAGAAGTCAAATAGTCACTGTCCTGCACGCCAGGTTCGCCGCCCGCCTCAGGCGCGCCGTTCGCTTGTGCCGTGGGCGAATCTTGCGCCGGGTGATCGAAGACCGCGTTGTCGTGAGAGGAGAGAAACGCTCTGGATATGAAAGGGCCGGGCGCGGCATACGACCAGAACGTGTCGTGTGCCAGGAAAAATGGGGCGAGAAAATTCACTGACGTCTCCCAGCTGCAGTCGAGTGTGCATACAGCGTAATGTGCAGGTTGAAGACAAGTAGATGGCCCTGGCGGAGCTCCACAAAGCGGGCGATTTGTGCCGTTCTAAGTGGGTCCGCTCCGCCCCGAGACCTTTCCTCTTCACTGTCGCTTCGACGCTTCCTTTTTCTCCCTCTTTGCGGCTTTCTTTTCCTTCGGTGTCTTTGTCGCCGCCTTCTTCTGCATCTTCTTTGCGTCCTGCGCTTTACTCATCTCATGCTCCTCATAGGCGGGCTGCCTTCAAAACAACTAAGAGACTGGGCAGAGTTGTACGCAAGAGACAGGTCCGGCATCGCGTCCCCAATTTTTGTTGGGAAACGCGTTCACCTACCCTGTCGTGGCAAAGCCGTGCTCTCGGACCGTTTCAGTGATACAGGCTCCGAGCGGCTGCTTCATCGGGGCGGGCCAACTCAGTTCGAAAACGGCACGGGCAATATAACGAATTCCTATGCACGCTCGCAGGAAGCCGGATGATTATGGAAATGAAGCAAACTATGCACCCCGAACTCGAAGCTTCGTGCTACGTGTAAAAAGCGGAAATTGGAAGCCATCTAGTGAGGCATAACCGCGTGAAGCGGGAGGACGCTTAGATCCGCGGCGGGTCTGACAAGTAGCCGTGGGCGGGGCAATGAAAACAAGTACGCTACCTGCTCAGCGTCTAGTCCGTTGACGCGCAGCGACGCGCACTAGCGACCTTTCTACGGTCCCCTAATGCGTTGCCTTCGATCACGCCGATGATGTCGGTCATGTGCGACGAAGCCTGCGCGATGCTGCGCATGGTCGCGACCACGGCGTTGAGCGTCGCCGCGCCGAGTCGCGTCGCCGCATGCTTTCGTCGCGGCGTGCGTGCACTCGGCGGCGTTATCGGCATTCTTCGCGACGGTGCTCGCAGATTCTTCCATGTTCGCCGCCGTCTATTCGAGCGATGCTGCCTGGACTATATGCGTTTCGACAGATCGACAGTGCTTTGCGCGTTTCGCTGGCCCCTTCGGCAATCGCCATGCTCGATGATTGAATGCCAATCACGCTTCAACCGTGGCGCGCTTTGAGGACGCGGCCAGCATCGTCCCTCGACAGGTGTCGGACCCGCAGCGGCATGCATAGCGCCGCTTGAGCGCAGCCGTTTTTCGCCCTTCCACGATTAGTCCATAGTCGATGAACAACTCTTCGCCGGGCTTGATGTCGCGCAGCGCGAGGAAGAACACCCGGCTGCCGTCTTGCTCGGCCTCGCAGTTCGGCGCGCAGCTGTGATTGACCCATCGCGCCGAGTTGCCGCCCTGTGCACCGTCAATCACGCGCCCATTGTCGAGATCGAAGTAAAAGGTGTGGCCGTCTTCGGCGGCGGAGCGCGCATACTGGCGCTGCGCTTGTGCCCACGACACCCGCTTGCCCTTGTATTCCAGAATCTGCTCGTTGGCACGGATCTGAGTCAGCGCGAATACGCCGCGTCCGTGGACCGGTGAAGAACGTACAACGATGCGGCGCATTATTTTGCCCTTCCTTATTGCTGTGAACCGGTGAGCGAGACGATGTGCCGCCGCCGCATCTTGGCGTGATACGATCGCCGTACGCCCGCGTTGATATCCTTATGCCTTCTTCCACCGGTCGCAGCCGCATCAAACGCAAACCGCCCCGTGGCACCCTCGTGCGGTACGAGGATCGCATCGTTGAGGTGCTGGGCGAAGCGCGTGGCCGACGGATCATGATCCGCTCGATTCACGCGGACGGCACGGAACGTCGCACGGCCGTCCAGCTCAATAGCCTAGGGCCGCTCGGAGCACAACTCTTCTAAGTCGGCGGCATGCAAGGCGCCGCCCTCGCTCACGCTTGGTTGACGGCATCCTTGAACGCCCTGCCCGCGGTGAATTTGACCGTCTTGCCTGCCGCGATTTCGATCGGCTCACCGGTCTTCGGATTGCGGCCCGTGCGCGCGGCACGTTCGCCGGCCCCGAACGAGCCAAAGCCGATCAATTGCACAGCATCACCTGCCGCCACCGTCTTGGCGATCGTCTCAAACACCGCATTGATGGCCTGCTCTGCGGCGAGCTTGCTCGTACCGGCTCCGGAGGCCACCGCGTCAATCAGTTCCTGCTTGTTCATTGAAACGCTTCCTTTCTATTAAAAACAAACCCGATCATACCGAACGCTGGACACCCATCGGATCGCGACCCTCTGCTATCGACGAGTCGCATCGGTCCCATCCAAGTCGAACAGATCCGAGGTCGCGCTACGCGCGTCAAGCAGCTCAGGCAAATCGCCATTTCGGACCTTGGCGAGCGTCTGCGGCGACAGCCAGATTTCCTCCATGGCCTCGATGCCCTCTTCGATCATCTGCTGCAGAAAGAACGATTGTTTGCGCCCCGTCGCCTCTGCCAACACGCGCAAGCGCTGTTCGATGACGGGGTCGATGCGTACTGCCACGACCCGCAACTTGTTCTCTGCTGATCTTCTCATCTGCCCGCTCCTGTTGACCGACCACGCGGATGGCGCGGCTTCGGCCTTGGATGGCGCCTACCCGCGGGCGCGATCCGATTAGTATTTATCGACGACCTTTCACGCTCGCCGCTTTGCCAGCCGGTGCCTTTCGGGCGACTCGCCCTGAACGGGCTTCGGCGGCGGTCACGCGCGTCGACGGCCGCGCCGCGGTGCGCAGCGACTTTAGCTGTTCCTGCAGCGCGTGATGTGCCGCTTCGAGCGCGGCGAGCTTGCCTTGAAGCATGCCGTTCTGGTGGCGCGTGTCGCCCTGCTGCGCCTGCAGCGCGTCGACGGTGCGACGATGCTCGGCCTCTCGTCTTTCCGCCCGCTTGGCCGCCTCGGCCAGTTCTTTCTGCGCCTTGGCCCTCGCGCTGCGCTCCCGATCGATCTCCATGAGCGCGCGCTTCTCCGATGCGCGTAAGCGATCCTCGGCACGGCTGGCGGTTTCCCGCAGCCTCTCAAGGTCGCGCGAGAAGGTGTCGCGCACTTTTTCAAGTTCGCGCTCGCGCGTCACCGCGTCCTCGGCGAGACGCTGGATCTGCGCCTCGAGCGCTTTGCGCGTGGCGGCCTCTTGCGCCTGCTGCCGCTCCAATTCCCGTATCTCGACCTGCGCTGTTAACAATGCCGCGGTGCGTTGCTCGAGCGCCGTCTCCGTGCGGCCCAGTTCTTCCCGGGCGGCGATAACCTTTCGCTCGGCCTCGGCACGCTGCGCGTCGACTTCGTCTCGCAGCGACGTGAGCTCGGCCTGCGCGGCGGTCGCCGCGCGCGTCCACAGCGTCCCGATCAACTCGCCCGCCGCTTCGCTCAGATCCTTCGGCAGGTCCGGGTGCTCAATGCGCACCCGGCTCTTCTCGCGCAACTCCGCCCAGAACTCGCTCAAGACCGACGCCGGCGTGCTCATGGTGCCGCGCCGGACCAGGTTGTAGAGGCGATTGGCCGTGGGCGGCACGCCGAAGCGGAAAAACAGCAGCGCGCACACCTCGCGATAGAGCTCGCGGGTCTTGGGAAATTCGACCTTCAGGCGTTCGATGTCGGCCGCCAGGCGGGTTTCGTCGGAAAGAACGTCGGACATACGTGCAATGGTGCAAAGGAACCAGCCCATAATACAACGTAATCCGCCCATTTCCCAACCTCCCGCGGGACCGTATTTGACATTAGTGCTATAATGTTGATAACTTGACGACGACCCGGTGCCAAAACGAACGTGACTTCGAAGTCCGCTACGCCGCCCCCACCACCGTATGCATTGCAGCCGGCACCGCTTGAGATGCTCGTCATTCCCACCGAGCTCGACGGATCGGCGGGGCTAAATCGGGCAGTGACAGGGCGCGCCCAGATTGCCGCCGATCACGACCTCGACGCGATCCGCGCCTGGCTGTCACGCTTCGTCGATACGAAAACCACTTTTGAGAATTACCGCAAGGAGGCTGAACGGCTCCTGCTCTGGTCGGTCGTCGAGATGGGCAAACCCCTCTCCTCTCTGACCCATGAAGACTGTCTGCGCTATCAACAGTTTCTCGCCGATCCGCAGCCTGCCGGCACTTGGGTAGCCGGGGGCGGGCGCAAGCATCCGCGCAGCGACGCGCGCTGGCGGCCGTTCTACGGTCCGCTCTCGCCGTCCAGCCAACGCCAGGCAACCATCATCCTCAACGCGATGTTCTCGTGGTTGGTGCAGGCCGGCTATCTGGCCGGCAATCCGCTGTCGCTCTCACGCCAACGCACGCGCCACGCCGCGCCACGCATCACCCGGTATCTGGAGCCGAGCGTGTGGCAGGAGGTCAAGGACTTCATTGCGACCATGCCCAAGCAAACGGACCGGGAAAAAGCCCATGCGTACCGCGTCCGGTGGTTATTCACCCTGCTCTATCTCGGCGGACTGCGCATCGCGGAGGTGGGCGCCACCACCATGGGCGAGTTCTTCGTGCGACACGATGCGGACGGCGCGTTGCGCTGGTGGCTGACCGTGCACGGCAAAGGCGGCAAGCAACGGCTCGTGCCCGCGACGCGCGAGATGATGATGGAACTGTCCCGCTATCGGCAGCAGCTTGGATTGAGCGCGCTGCCGTTGCCTAACGAAGATACGCCGCTTGTGTTGCCGATTGGCGCCACGGCGTCGAACGCACGCATCGAGACGTGCGCGCCGCTCACGCGCGCGGCGCTGCACGCCATCGTGAAGGACGTATTTGCGGGCGCAGCGGCGCGCTTGCGTGAGCGCGATGAGACGGCGAGCGCGCGGGCCGATCTCCTCGAAAAAGCGTCCGCGCATTGGCTCAGGCACAGCGCCGGCTCGCACATGGCTGATCAAAAGATTGACCTGCGCACGGTGCGCGACAACCTCGGCCACGCTTCGCTGACGACCACCAGCATCTACCTGCACGTCGACGACGATCGGCGCCATCAGGAGACTGAAGAAAAGCACCGGGTAGACTGGTGAAACTTCGCTAGATCGCCTATCGCGTCCCGGTGAGCGCACCGCCGATTCTAGCCGTCAACCGTAACGCTGCTCATGAAAGTCCTCGTGCCCGAACCCCAGATCTCAACAGACAAACAGGCCCTCAGCTTCGTCATCGATTGGCGCGGAGAAAGCGTGTCGTGCGTCGTGACGCGCAGGTGCTTGGAAGTCTTTTTCTGGCGCCCGCCCAACGCGGACGATAGCCGGCTGGTGAGCGCGTTCAGGGACGGTTTCGCCCGGATCGAAGCGGCCGCGCGACGGAAACTGCGGGACCGGTCAACGAGTCACGCCCGTCTCACATAGGGTGACTTATCAGGTGGTTGACGGTCTCGCGTCTCATTTTGCAGACCCACACTGAAACGCTAGGTGCACCGCAACGCAAAGGCGCATGGAAACAGAGACTATTAGTTGCATCCGGCGGAAGGCGAAACGCCCCGGTTTCAACCACGGCCGCGCCACCGGCGACACCCCCAACTCACACTTTCGACCCGGAGCGGCCCTTGGCTCCCAGACTATCGATGGCCGCTCCCGGCGGATGAACGGTCGTGTACCAGGGACCCCCAGAAGAATCGCTGATCGGACGTCGCGGGTCGCACTTTACCGGCCTCAACTTCCAATGACGTCGCGCAACTTGTCGCGCATGTCTTTCATCTTGGCGGTTCGCCTGTCTAGGCCAGCATCACTCGCTCCCAACTCATGCACTGCCTTGTGGATCGCTTCCTGCGCAGCTTCGAAAACCTTTTGCGCGTCTTCAACGTCCGACATGACCTCGTCTACCTTCACGCAATACGCACGACTTCGCTTCTTATCTGGCTCGAGACCGTATCGTTTCTCCACGATTAACCGAGCTGCCATCGCGAGTTGAAACCGGAACGGCTTCAACTCTGGAGCGAGCCGTCTGTTTCGAAACATGAACTCGAGCCGATACGCGATATAAGCTGCTGTGTAATATGAATGAACTTCATGCTTCGGATTGAAAATCTCCTTCCCGATCAATGGCGTCAGATCTTTGTAATATCGACCCACTTGATTCGGTTGCTCCAAAAATATCGAGGCGTAATTTTTTAATAGCGAATCCTTCGTGATGATACGTACTTTTTCGATACCGGGCATCGTATTGAATTGCCCTGGGCGACGTTCATAGTACAGACGCAAATCATCCGTTTTTGACTCAAAATATATCTCAATTGCTTTTTGTATTGGGTCTAATGCCCAAAAACTATCCTCATCGACGCGATTTTGCTGATTGGAAGCGATGATGACTTTTCTTGTGACTTCTTCATCTTCTGTAGCAATGATTTTAATCGGAATTAGAGTAGCGGCATTATTCTCAGTCTTGCTCGCGGCAATAACATGACTAGTCTGACAGCCGTTCACAATCTGAAAATCTTCGAGCGTAAACTGCGAGCCGACACGTTGCAATTTTCGGGTAACAATGGTGACCCCGTTATTGCGAAGCGGAAACTCGATATGCTCATCCGAGGTCAAAGTTTTCGCGATGGATTTGTTAACATCCGTTTCTCCTTGAAAGTCGCGAATGTTGTCGAAAAATAGCTTTCGACGAACAAGTCCTTCGTCGTCGGTGATCACTTTTGCATACTCGCTTATTGGCAGGAGGCCGATATACGATTCGCGGACCTTCGGTATCTCCGGCAAGGCAAGGCTCTGCTGAAATTGAATTGTGGTTTTGAACGAGTTTTTCGTCTGGAAATAAAGCTTCTGTACCTTACCCACATCCAAAGGATGAAAAACGCAAGAGCTGAAAATATGCCGTTCGTCGAGCCTCTTCAGTGCTTTGTTCCTCATAACACACAGGTTTTGATCGTCTGTCCAAGTGCCCGTGCTCGCATAGTACAAATTTACCTTCGGAAGGCCTCGCGTGAACTTAGACGCATACTCGTAAATCTTGTTTTTAACCCTCTGGAGTTCTTGTATTTTTTCGTTCTGCTTAAATTTGACGTTTTGATCGAAAAAATCGTCGACAGCCTCGTAAAACTTCAACATTTCGCCGCCGTCAAAGCCGGCGCTTGTCTTCGCTTGGAGAAATACAAATTGCACATTCAAGCTTGGAGCATAGGCAACCAAGTCGTCCAATTGCTCCTCGTCGTCAACGAGAATGTCGTTTACTATTATGGCAATCCCATCGAGCCCAAATTCACCTTCGCCGGTTGCTACGGATGTAAAATCGAACTCTTCAGGATAGAGGTCGGATATCGTGATGTAGTTGACGAAAGCCTCAAATTGCGCCGCTTCAGTTTCTGCAGTGATTTTTTGACTGTGAACGAATCCTTTTAGAAGACTACTTGTAACGACGTCCATTTGATCCCCGAACTAAGCCGATAGTGAAGCATACCAAGATTGAGCATCAATCTTTGTGATTGATAATACAACAACACTTCGGAATCAGGTAGGCACCTGCCGGCACGAAAACTATTTCGCCGGGGGTAGGCGGGTACCGTGGGAAAATCTGTGAGCCGTCGTCGGTGAACGTCCGCAGGCCGATGCTCGCCTGCCATTGTGCTCTCGGTCAGCTACGGCTCTTAATGGCCCGGCTGCCGCCCGACGCGGCCGGCAGGACCCGACCCAAAGGCGACGCTCACAGACGCGTCCTCGATATGTCGGCTATCTGCAGCCAAGCCGCCTCTCGTTGTCGTCAGCATGGTCGAAGCGGAAACGCGGACAATTTTGGCACGCCGATCGACAGCGACATATGGCAGTCGTGGACTTGCAAGCGCGTCAGAAGCTTAGTGCGGATCGCGAGATTAAACATTGCTAACTCGCGAGCTTGGACGAAATCCGCAGCCCCGTTACGAATCGCCCCAGATCTCGCGGAGCTTTCGCGGGGGCTTCCGGCCGGTTGGCGTCCCTGTTCCACCCCACCCGACGAGCGCCTGGAGAATTATGCGTTGCCATGGCAATCTCGACTTCAACGACGGGAGATCGATCTGCGCTTGCAGACTGGTCAATCTTCGACGGTCCGATGCCGACGCCGTCTTGTCACGGATCCAAGGGCACGTATCGCCGCCACTCGGGAATGAGGCCTGTATAGACGCTCGGCGTTCGGAAGTAAGCATCGATCACCGCGCGTTTGAGACGCTCGAACGCCCGCCGGTGCTGCCCCATGGTCAGTAAGGAGCTAACGATGATCACATCATGCTCCAGTCGATCGTCCATCTCTAGCTGCCGTGCCGCGCGGAGCAAGCCGGCAAGCATGCTAATCGACGCGGGGTCGAAGACCAGCATGTTCCGTGCGGTAGTGTCGAAGCGCTGGATGGCAAGTAAAACGTCGTTGTTGTTCACTTACGCCTCCTGCCAGCGCCGGTGAAATGGATTACATCCAGTCTAATCCGTTTATCCGCCGGGCGCACGTACGGAAGGCAAGCTCACCTTGTCATAAGCGGACCGCGTTCGGGGTGCAGCCGAGCGGTGCGCCGCTCATGGCACGGAGGGCGCTCGAAACGCCTCCTTTTGCGCCGATGATCACGCCTGACTGCGACCGAGCAAGTTCTCGCTTCCGCCGCGCGCAGACTCGGCCTCTGCACGCGTGGTGGCGTTCCAGATCCTCTCAGCCAGATCCCGCAAGAGAGTCGCACTTTCCTCGGCCCATGCTCTTTCGGATGTATCGCACAGGCATAATGTCGCGAGTACCTCACCGTCTCGCCTGAGCGATACGCCGAGGACCGACCTGATTGCGTCCCCGGCGTATCGCTCAGCCCATTCAAGCCGATCATCTGCCGACTTCCCAGTGTCTGCGATGTTTAGATCGGCCACTTTGAGCCGATTCACAAGCATGCTGGCCAAAAACGCTCCGCCCAAGGGCACTGCCGGCGGAGAACCCATTTCGCGACGGCTTTCGACCAAGCACTGCTCAATCCTGTTCGAGCTAGCCTCCTGATAGAAGACCCATGCACAATCAAAGAACAGTCGCAGCCTCTTGACGCTTTCCTGCTGAATTTCCTTCTTATCAGTGAGCGAGCGCAAGAGGTCGCCCATCTCTAGCAGAAAGCCTCTCTGCCTTTCGATCTCACGGCGCATGTGCTCGGCAAGCTTGTGTGCCGAAATATCGGTGAAGTTGATCGCCACACCACAAGCCCCCGCATCTTTTGAAGCGTGCGGCCGCACCTTTCGCAAGAACCACCTTCCATCGACATGGCGAACTTCTGCTTCGCGCGGATCGCGGGTCTCGATGACAGCGGCAATATGGGCGTGGAACGTATCGTCGGCAAATGTCGGCGCGAGATCCGTGATGCGCCGCCCAGTGTCGGAGGCCCTCAACGGAATCAGTTCGCTGACCGCCGGTGTGAACCAGCGCACGACGAGGTCTGCATCCAGAAAGACCATCA
The DNA here is from genome assembly GCF_022879815.1 of Caballeronia zhejiangensis. Lineage (NCBI taxonomy): Bacteria > Pseudomonadati > Pseudomonadota > Betaproteobacteria > Burkholderiales > Burkholderiaceae > Caballeronia > Caballeronia zhejiangensis. The sequence goes on along the minus strand of NZ_CP084287.1, from coordinate 538,478 downwards.
TCACAGCGCCAGAGGCCAGGACATCGCTTTGCATGGCTAGCTCATCTATCTTACCTTGTAAGCGCAAGTTGGTTTGGTACAGGTCGGCCATGTTCGCGTTGAGTGACTCGTTTGATGACTTTAATTCTTCGTTGAGCGCCTGCAACTCTTCGCGCGACGCTTCGAGCTCCGCTCGAGAGATGGCCACCTCACTGGAATACTGAGGACTGTGTGCGGCGATGTCTAAATGGCTGGCTCGAACATCGCTAATCGAATCGGCTTGTGGACCCCGAACAAACGAGATCAACAGCCTTGTGGCATCGACATCATGCCGTGGTTGTAATGGCGTCACCCGAACGTGCATGGACGACGCGCCTGCTCCATCGGCGGGACAGAATCCGATGACCGAAGTGTGTTCCTGCAGAGCCTTCGCGCTGGTAGCACTGAGACAAGCGGAGAGATTAGGCCGAGCCAAAACGCTCAGATTAAGACTCGGTTCGCCGGCGGGCAGCCGCAAAATATTGTCCGTGGATCCGTATATCCGAAGAATCCGAAGCTCGTCATCAGCTAGAACGGATGGAAGGTTATCCTGCTCGATGGCAGCGCGATGCGCGCTCTCCGATATAGCCGCTGCGCTTTGCATGGTCTGGTGGGGTAGTACGCCGACAGCTGCCGCGACGTCACGCACCTTTCGGTACACGTTCAGTTCGGGCGATACGCGCTCCAACCCTTCATAATCCAGTGGGAGAGACTCGCTCTTGCCTAAGAAGAGGCAACCGCCAACTCGCAACGAGTGATGGAGCGCAGAGACGGCGCGGTGCCTTGCATCGGGCTCGAGATAGATCAACAGATTACGACAGGTGATCAGGTCCACGTTATCGAATGGCGGATCGACGAGCACGTCATGTGCGGCAAACACCATGTTCTCGCGCAGGCTGCGCCTGACTCGGTATGCATGGTCCGCAATGTAAAAGAAGCGGGCTTTCTGCTCCGCGGTGAGCTTCTGCACCGCTTTCTCGGAAAATTGAGCTTTGCTGGCGCAGGCCACGATCTCAGCCGAGGCGTCCGTTGCGAAGACCTGGATGTTGAGCGGGCGACTGCTTTGCGCGGATTCACTCAAAAGCATGGCGATCGAGTAGGCTTCTTCGCCTGTCGCGCAGCCCACAGTCCAGATCCTCAGTTGTCGGCTTGCGCCTTCCTCCTGCATGAGGGGCTTGATTACTTCATCGCGCAGCGCCTCCCATGCCTCGGGGTCTCGGAAGAACTCGGTGACGTGGATTGGAATGCTTCGAACCAGCGTTTCCAGTTCGGCCGGTTCGTCCTCTAAGAGAGCCAAATAATCCTCGAACGCTTGCACGTGGCGAACGTCCATCCTCTGCTGGATGCGCCAAAGCACGGGCGAGGTTTTGTAGCCGCCTAGATCAAAGCCTGTCTTCTCGCGAATCAGCGTGAACAAACGTCCGAGTGTCTTCGACACATCAGTGGCCCAGTCGGCGCTCTGCACGGAATGAGCATGCTCGGGGCCGGCACATAAGCGCAACTGTTCGCCAATCTTCGCAATCGGCAGAATGTGATCTGCGATCCCGCGAGAAATCACCGCCCGAGGCATCGCATCATAAAGCGCGGTCAGCGGATCTTGAACGATGACGAATCCCCCTTTTTCCCTGACGCGCATCGCGCCCGCCGTGCCGTCCATACCTGTCCCTGACAACACGACGGCGATAGCATGCCGTCCTTTATCGAGCGCAAGACTTTCGAAGAAAACATCGATCGTGTCGATTCCTGGGCGTTCGTGGGCGCGGCCACTTCTCGTACGAAATCTGGCCTGTTCGATAGTCAAGACATCGACTGCCGCGGGCACGTACACACAGTTCGAGGTCGGTCGGAGGCCATCGACGACTGAGCGCACCTCCATCCGAGTCCATTTTGCGATCAGGCTTCCAAGGTTGCTTGCAAGGTCTGGCGGAAGGTGTTGGACGACAACGAATGCAAGCGGCGAATCTGCGGGCAACGCCTTGAACAATTGCTGTAACGCGGTGATGCCGCCCGCTGACGCGCCGATGGCAACGATGACCAGGTCGTCGGGATTGCCGTTCGCCGCGAGGTGCGCTTCGGTCATGATCAGCCCTTGAATATTTCGCTTCCCGACCTGCAGCGGCATGCCGCAGCGCCGCGTTCACCGTGGAGGACGAACCGACCCGTTCGGCGGCGAGCGCGCGGCCCAGTGGTCAGTTGAGCAAGCCGGAATGGCCTAAGCTCACATGATGCGCCTATTCAGCTAGTCGCGAGGCGGGTAGCCGGAGGTGGATCCAGTGGGCAGCGACAATTGTTTTGGCCGGTCGTTGACGATCGTTTTGGCCGGTGGTGAGGAGTCGAAGGGCGGCGCAGTCGCCGTAGACGATGAGCCACCGGCGGCGCCAGGTCGACGGGCTTTAGGATGGACTGATCGAAGCTTGAAGAAGAAGCGGTCAGCTCATGTCTGGAACCCGCATTACCGACCAACAGGTTCATCTCTATATGAACAAGCGCAAACAGTACTCCCAGGAAGTCGCGGCCGCCAAGACCGGTATCAGCGTGCGTACGGCGCGCCGCATCGAACGTGACGCCACCTTGCCTTCTCAGAAACCACGGCAAACATGGCGGACCCGAGCTGATCCCTTCGTCGACGTATGGGAGAGCGAAGTCGTACCGCTGCTGCGCAACGCGCCCCACCTGATGGGCATCACGATCCTGCGCAAGCTGCAAGACGATCACCCGGGTTGCTATCCCGATAGCATGCGCCGCACGCTGGAACGGCGTATTCGCCAGTGGCGGGCGCTTGAAGGGCCTACGCAGGAGGTGTTCTTCCCCCAGGAGCATCAGCCCGGTGTGCGCGGTCTGTCAGACTTCACCGATATGAGCAAGCTTTGCGTGACGATCGGCGGTGCCCCATTCGGTCATCGGCTGTATCACTTCGTACTGGCGTTCTCGCGCTGGGAATACGCGAACGTTGTTGAGGGAGGCGAGAGTTTCGAGGCCCTCGCAGCGGGATTGCAGAACGCGCTGTGGCAGGCCGGCGGCTGCCCGCGCGAACATCGCTCTGACAGCCTGTCGGCTGCCTTCAAGAATCTGACAGAGCAGGAGGACTTCACGAAACGTTACTCAGCGCTGCTCGACCATTACGGCATGGAGGGCACGCGCAACAATCGGGGCCTGGGTCACGAGAACGGCAGCGTGGAGTCATCGCATCGGTATCTGAAGGAAGCGGTCGACCAGGCCTTGATGCTTCGCGGTCATCGCGACTTCGCTGACCGGCCCGCCTACGATGAATTCATCCGTGAGGTGGTGATGCGCCGGAACCGGCGCAACGCTGCGGCGTTTCGCATTGAGCGCGCACAGTTGCAGGATTTGCCCGTACGTCGCACTACTGACTTCGTCGAGGAAGAAGCACTCGTGACCCGCTGCAGCACATTCACCGTGCGCGGCATCCTATACAGCGCACCGTCACGCCTGATCGGCCATAGGCTAAAGGTGCGGATCTATGGTGACCGGCTCGACTGCTATCTGTCGGGCGCGCTGGTGCACAGTACGCCGCGAGGATCCCGTGCCGCCGATAACCGCCACGCGCTGGACTATCGTCACTTCATCGATTCTCTCAAGCGCAAGCCGCAGGCGTTCAGGGGGTTCGCGTTTCGCGACGCGCTGTTTCCCCGTGAAGCCTACCGACGGACCTGGGAGAAGCTGGAGACGCAACTGACGCAACGCCAGGCATGCAAGACGATCGTAGGGCTGCTCGAACTCGCAGGACATCACGGCGTTGAGGCGTTGCTGGCCGAGCGGCTCGAGGCCTTGCTCGAAGCAGGCGAACTGCCCGATCTGAAGCAGTTGCGCGATGAATTCGCGCCGCGTCAGGCCCAATGTCCCGAGGTCGTAGTCGAAATGCCGCCCGTCGCGGTCTATGACGAGCTTCTCGACAAGGTGGCAGCATGAACGCCCCTGCCCATGACAACGGCCGTCTGGCCTTGATGTTGAACGAGCTACGTCTGCCGACCATCGGCAGGTTATGGCCCGAGTTCGTTGAGCGCTCTGATAAGGAAGGCTGGCCGGCTACGCGATTGCTTGGGGCGCTGCTTGAGCACGAACTGGCCGAACGTGCCAAACGACGCATCGAGCGGCATCGTACCGAGTCACATCTTGATCCAACCAAGACGCTGGCCACCTTCGACTTCGGCATGGTGCCAATGGTCTCGAAAGCGCATGTCACGGCACTGGCGACCGGAGATTCGTGGCTGGAGAAAGGTGCCACGATTCTCCTGTTCGGGCCCCCCGGTGGCGGTAAAAGTCATTTAGGTTCAGCCATCGGACACGCTTTAATCGAAGCCGGCTATCGAGTGCTGTTCACACGCACGAGCGAGCTCGTCCAGAAACTCCAGGCTGCGCGTCAGAGCCTGCAGCTTCCATCCGCTCTCACGAAGCTTGATCGGTTTGATCTCATCATCCTGGACGACCTGTCGTACGCGCGTAAGGACCAGGCCGAAACCAGTGTGCTGTTCGAACTGATCGCCGAGAGGTATGAGCGTAAAAGTCTGCTCATAACGGCCAACCAGCCATTCTCGGGATGGAATGACGTGTTCCCCGACCCTGGCATGACGGTCGCAGCCATTGATCGGCTCGTCCATCACTCGACGATCTTCGAACTCAATGTTGAAAGCTATCGCCGTCGAAAGGCCAGCGACAAACAGAGCGCGCGCCGGCGACAATTACCCGACGACAATTACGATGGAGAAGCGACAACTATGAACTAGCCAGCGACAATTACACCCGTCGACCGGCCAGAATAGTTGTCGCTGACCGGCCGTGCCGCTTGACGCTGTCTAATCCAGTCGCGTCCAGTGGGGCGTGGTGGGTCGCTGCTCGCGAAAGACGACTGCGCGGCCTCGGCATGCACTGCGCTTTTAGAATCCGGTCGACCCCGAGTCGACACCCCGATCGCGCGTAACCGTCGAGATCACGTCGGAAGGTCTCAGCCTCCTCGACGGGACGCAGATGGACGATTGACAACGAATTGCGTTGTTCGGGCGTCGCAATCGCAAAAAGTACGCGCTTTATTCATCGAATCCGGTCCGAACGCCGGCCAAAATCTCCGCCAACTGGTCAACGGCGAGCGGCTTGACCAGGTGATGGTTGAAACCGGCCTGCGCGCTGCGCTGGCGATCGTTTTCCTGCCCGTAGCCTGTGACTGCGATCAGGACAACGCCGGACGTTTCGGGACGGCTTCGCAGGTGCCGCGCCAATTCGTTTCCATCCATCTCGGGCAGGCCAATGTCAAGCAGGCAAGCGTCAGGCCGCTCTTGCAGCGCACGCGCGAGCGCGCGCCTCGATTCGTGTTCGACGATCACTGCGTGTCCGCAGGCAGCCAGCAGCATACCGAGCGCTTCAGCCGCATCGACGTTGTCGTCCACGACCATCAGCTTCAAACGATTGTTCGTTATCGGCTGCGCTGTCGATAGCCGCTCCGCGGCCACCGGTTGCGCCTGCATCAGGGGCAGCCTGATTACGAAGGTACTGCCCATGCCGAGCCCCGGGCTGGAGCAGGAAACTGCGCCGCCATGCAGCTCGACCAGGTGTTTGACCAGCGCCAGCCCCAGTCCCAGGCCGCCGAGCGAACGATCCGACGACCGCTCGGCCTGAGCAAACAGGTCGAACGCACGCGTCGTAAGTTCGGCTTCCATGCCAATGCCCTCGTCGCGCACGGCAATCACGAGATCTTGGCCATCGACCTCGGCGCGGATTTCGATGCGCCGCTGATCGGGCGGGTACTTGGCTGAGTTATTCAGCAGGTTGACCAGCACCTGAATCAGCCGCGCCCTGTCGCCCAAGACGGTCGCCTCCACCCGCGGCACGCCGACGGTCAGATGCTGCCGGCGCAGCTCGATCAGCGGCCGCACCTGCTCCACTGCTTCTTCGACGATCGCCTGGGCAGTGACCGGCGCCTTCGACAAAGTCACCAGCCCGCGCGTGACACGGGATACATCCAGCAGATCGTTCACCAGTCCCGTCATGTGCGCGACCTGGCGCCCGATGATGGCACTGCTGTGGCGCACCTGCGCTTCGTCGACTTTGCCGATCTTGAGCAGGTCCGCGGCAGCAGCAATGGGCGCCAGCGGGTTGCGAAGCTCGTGCGCAAGCATCGCCAGGAATTCGTCCTTTCGTTGGTCGGCCGCCCTCAGCTTCTGCTCCGCCACCTTGCGCTCGGTGATGTCGCGGAAAAACGATGCAACACCGCCTTCGCTCGTCGGATAGGCGCGCACTTCGACCCAGATGACATCACCGTCTGGATGGCGCTGGCAGTATTCGGCGGTCGCAGCCTCGCCGCTTGCTCTCACCCGGTGATACATCCGCACCGCCTCGCTGTCGGTCGCTTCCGGCCAGATGTTCCAGTGCTTGCGACCCAGGACTTGAGCGCTGGTCATATCCGCAATGCGCAACCCTTCGGCGTTCATGTAGATCACATTCCAGTGGCGGTCCATGAGCATAAACCCTTCGGCCATCGTGTCGAAGATGTCACGGCTGCGGTCGCGCTCGGTACGCAACTCCGCTTGGGCCCGTGCGGCCTCGACGGCCGACCAAGTACGTTCGGCCATGTCGCGAGCAAAGCGGATGTCTGTCTTCGTCCAACTGTAGGGATCGGCGCGATGCAGGCCGAGGAAGGCGACCAACTGTCCGCCCTTGATGAGTGGCACCGCCACGAACGAGCGGATCGCGGTCATCCCGTACGAGTTGGCAAATTCGACGGTGCGCGGATCTTTCCGGGTATCGCTGGCGGAGACTACCTGGCCAGCGCGCAACGGGTCAGTGATGCTGGGACCGAAGTCATTCAACGCGAAACGCATCCCTGCCAGGCTGGGCACGGACGAGTTGGTCCAGTCACGTGGCACGTAGAACGTGCCGTTGATTGCGTCACATTCACCGTAAATCACACGGGCCAGGTTGAGCTGCATGCCGAGCAGCGTGCTCGCACGTGTAATGACCTCTTCGGGCGACGAGAGCGGGCGAAGCGCGTCCGACACCTTGAGCTCGAACGCCGCACGCCGTTCAGCCAGCACCCGGTCGGTCGTCTCGATAACGCTGCAGTACATGCCGCCTACCTGTCCGTCGCTGTCATGCAACGGCGAATAGGAAAACGTAAAGAAGCCTTCTTCAGGATAGCCGTGCCGCTTCAGGGTGAGCGGCAAGTCCTCAAAGTAGGCCGATCTGTTCGATAGGGCGCGTTCGACGATGGGGGCGATGTCGGGCCAAATTTCTGCCCAGATCTGCTCGAAGCGCCCGCCGAGCCCGCCCGGAAGCTTGTCGCCCATGATGACCGCGTAGGCGTCATTGTAGAGAAAGCGGAGGTCTGGCCCCCAGGCCACGAACATCGGGAATGCCGAGCTCAGCACCATGCTGACCGCCGTGGTAAGCGGCGGCGGCCAGCCCGACGGATGCCCGAGCGGGGAGGTGCTCCGATCGAGCTGCCGCAGGAGCGCGCGAACTTCACCGTCGCCTTCAAATAAAGGGCAATCCGTCATGGAGGTTACTCTTTAGTTGGTGTGAGGCACGCTGTTTCTCAGCGCAGGGAGAGGTCAAGCGACATATGAGACAGTCGACCTCCTCCCCGTCGGCCGCGTGGATGCGGGCGACGTTGTTATTGGCCGATCGGGTTCGGTGTCGCAGCGGCTCGGGCGCAGAGTGCCCATTGCATACGTCGTGCGCTCGCAGCTGTGCCGCGTCTGCGGCATGTGAACGGGCACAGACATGATCAAGACCCCTTGCGCCTTACACCAACTCGGCATGCATTCGAAAATGCCGAACTGATTCCACGAGCCACCCCCAAAGGCAGCAACACTTGCCAGTTGCTATATCTCTGCTGATGACAAGCTATGGTTAGTGTGTTCCTCTTGCTGCAGTTCATCACTCTAGGAGACATCAAGAGGCGCTACCTGCCTGATAAGTTCAAGCAAGACCGTCGGCGCGTTGCCCTTACGGCAATACGCGTCCATGCCGGCTGCACTGCCATGCTCAATGACGTCAGCCTCGGCCAGCGATGTGTGAGCGATGACGGCAGCCGTAGTTAGGTGAGTCCTGCGTCGCAGTGCCTGGGAGACCTTGAAGCCGTCCATGATCGGCATCTCGATATCCAGCACAATAACATGCGGAATCCATGCATCAATCATTTGAAGGCACCTTATACAGTCAGCGAAACGCGACTCGAAGCCCTCAAGCAAAAGTACAGCGCACAGCGCTTCGGCTACTTCTTGATCGTCGTCGACGATTAGAACGCACACCGGTTTTCTCACCGGCGAAAACGGGCGCGAGGCCCATACAGAGGTTTCAGGCGGTATCACAGCGCAGGACCTCAAAGTTTTGCTACGTCCCGCAACGCCTGTGCCCAATTACGCCGACCCGCCCACATCTGCAAGCGCTGATTGGGCTTCGGCCATTGCCGCTTCATAGGTCTGCAGCGCCCGCGCCGATTGTCGAACAAGCTTCATGCAGTTTCGCAATGGATCTTCTGTCGAGATCGACCATACCCATCCCCCGTTTTGGCGAGTGACCGCAATCACTTCCGAGTTGTCGCGCATAATGTTGTTTCGTCTTTGGACGGCGCGAGTGTAATTGACCGGGCCGCTATTGGCTCGATTAGAACAAAATAAACATTGGTTCCGAGCGATGTTGCTGTTATGAACACGGAAAAGACTCTTGGTCCGCCACAGCGCCTTGGGTGAACAAAAACTCGCCGTTAGCGCTGGCATCCGGCGTGCCTTTAGTAATATCTGTACGTCACGTAGTCCTCGACGGCGGGCGACGAAGGTGATTTCTGTAGGTTGACGGCGCGCCACAGGAGCGGACGCTCAGGGTCGCGCATATAGGCGCGCAAGGTGGGCGGCCTGTCGCGCAACTCAGCCCACGCCGCTCGGTGCGCGCCATGCTCAGGCTGCGGCTTGTGAGGATCGCCGCCGGTTAGAATTCCGCGCACCTGTGCTCCATCCTTCGTCGCCATGCCGGCACTTGAATATTCGACGCGCTGACGCATAATGCTCGCGCGTCGCCCCCCTTGGACCGATACCGAGCCGTTCGGCGTTCGAACTACCCGTCGGGTACGAATCCGATACGGCCTTCGGGTTGGCGTTTCGGAAGCGCCATGTTGAGCCCCCGACGCTACAGAAACCAGATGCGCGCCCGGCAAACGCCAATGACGTCTCCGGCGATCCGGCCCGTCTACAGCGCCGGAAGAGCTTACCAATCGTCGCCCACAACCCTTTTGCGAAACGCCGGTGCGCTGCGCAGCGAAACCATCGCACTCGTCGCGCCTTATACGTCGATCGACGCGCCGCAACGATTGTGCTCGCGCGGTTATGAACGACAGGCCTTCTTTCGCTGTTCATGCCCAAGACAAGTCGCTCAAGGCGTCATGCCGCTGTTCGCGCTGGCGAGTGCCGGCATGAGTTTCGCTAGAAAAAAGTGTCATGAGACTGGGCGCGCGTCGCGTCTGGAGTTATCTTCAACGAAAGTCCGAACCGCTCTGCGCTGAGGCGATTTCGGCGTAATGCAATCAACGTATGCTCGAGTCGCTGCAATGGGTCAATGGGTCGGTTAAAGAGCGCCAAAGATCTCACGACAAGAACGCCATGCCAGCTCGCGGGTGCACTCAAGCCCTCGCTCGGAGAATTCAGCGAGCTTTAGCACTTCATCCCGAAGGAACTTCGTATCCGAAGACGTTGCGAGTCGGCCGCGGCGCTTCGAGGACCCGGTAAGGACGAGGACATTCAATTCGTTCATTTTTCGGATCGACATGACAGAAGTCCTCCTGGAGGTCGACGTCTTTGAGGCAGTGCGCGGTCGCATCGCGTAATGGACAGTGAGTTTGCCTATAGTGCAAGGTTCGTATAGAGGTACAGAACGGCGCATGTAAAAACGGTATAAATCCGGCGGGGTAGGCGCAAAAGGAGGATAAACGTTGAGGCTAATTCCGAGCGGAGGCGACGGCGTTGTTGATGCGATGCAAGATTCGTTCAGGTCGAACATCTTGATGCAGACCGCGAGGTGGTCTTTGATGGTCCGGGCTCGGGAATGCCAGCATGGTCGTCTATGTAATCTTCGCTGGCTTCAGAGTCGGCCTGATGATCTTCATCGGGGGAGGTGAGCGACCGCAATGCATCCGACACCTTCGACTCGAATGCGCCCCGCCGCTCGGCCAGCACCCAATCCGTGGTCTCAATGACGGTGCAGTACATGCCGCCCACTCGTCCGTCGTTGTCATGCAGTGGTGAATAGGAAAACGTGAGGAAGCCTTGCTCGGGGTAATCGTGACGCTTCACGATGAGCGGCAAGTCCTCGAAGTAGGCCGACCTGTTCGAGAGGGCGCGTTGGATGATGGGAGCAATGTCCGGCCAAATCTCGCCCCAGATGTCCTCAAAGCGCCCGCCCAGCGCATTCGGATGCTTTTCATCCATAATGACCGCGTAGGCGTCGTTGTACAAAAAGCCTAGTTCTGGGCCCCACGCCACGAACATGGGAAAGGCAGAATTGAGGACCATAGTCACGGCCGTGGTCAGCGGTGCCGGCCAACCTGACGGATGGCCCAGCGGCGATGTGCTCCAGTCAAGTTGCCGCATTAGCGCACGAACCTGACCGTCACCGTCGAATATCGTTTAAGCGGTCATGAAAGTCTTCATCTTCCGTAAAGCACGTGCTTAAGCACGCCAGGATCTGGCCGCAGCGGACCGATGTCCGTTACAACTACCGGCGCCGTAGCGTTGCGCCGTCTGAAACGCCGAAATCGTGCCAAGCAACAGCCATTCCAGTGACTGCGCTGTTTCGTCAAAACGCAAAGACACGATCATCGTATGGGCTGTGAAAGTCGCATAGGACTTCGCTTACACGCTTTTCAGAGACACCCGCTAACGCACACGAGTTTCTCCCGCGATACTGAAGACGTCAAAAACAAACGCATGGGGGCGATATGCCTTATCTACTTGGATGGCTTCTCGGTGTGCCAGTCATTGTGCTGGTGATCCTCTATCTCATCTTCCATTGATCTCCGGGGTTGATCATCAAAGGGAAAGGGCGTCGATGCAAATCGGCGCCCTTTCCCTTTTGATGAAGCTCTTCGGAATACGTCCTAATGCGGCCATTACGTGGGCAGGCGCAGTCAAGCACCCCCTTCGCATATCCCGCTGATCAACGCCGGTTTGACACGCTTCGTCTCGCTTTTGTCTAACGCCAAGCCGCCTCTTTGCCGCCGAAAATCGGAAAGACGAGTCTTGAAATCATTAGGGCCGTCCAAAAATTCCTCTTAGCGACCTTCCAAACCAAAGGCAAGGTGCGACGCGAACGCTAGAATCTCAACCCCGCAATCAGTTGCTTTGGGCGGTCTCCGTGCGCCGCCATAAAAGCAGCTGTAAGCGCAGGAGGACAAAACATGAACATTCAGCGCCCTACTATCAGCAACGTTCGACCGCCCTTTAGCGATCACTCGAACGACATTTTCTTTGCTGCGGTCTCGACGACTCGCATGCCAATGCTTGTCACCGACCCAAATCAGGTAGACAACCCAATCGTCTTCGTCAACTCGGCCTTCCTTAACCTGACCGGCTATGACGTCGAAGAGTTAATGGGAAATAATTGCCGTCTCCTGCAGGGACCGGAGACGAGCCGGGCAACGATCTCCGAGATCCGCGACGCGATCGCCGATGGGCGGGAGATCAACACCGAGATTCTGAACTACCGAAAAGACGGTTCAAGCTTCTGGAATGCTCTGTTTATTTCGCCCGTCAGGAATGAGGCGGGTGACATCGTGTATTACTTCGCTTCGCAACTCGATATTAGCCGTCGACGGGACGCAGAAGAGGCGCTACGGCAGTCTCAGAAGATGGAAGCCCTCGGTCAACTCACCGGCGGCATCGCACATGACTTCAACAATCTGCTGCAGGTTATGAGTGGGTACGTGGACATCATGAAGCTTGGGATCGAGCACAAATTCGATCTCGGTCGATTTGTCATGCCGGTCGAGCGGATGCGCGATGCCATCACACGGGCCTCCACACTGACACAGCAACTGCTTGCCTTTGCACGCAAGCAGGAGCTGCGCGGTCGCGTCATTAACCTCAATTCGCGGCTTGCCGACATTCGCGAGCTGGCCGACAACACGTTTGGCGAGACGAAAGCCCTTTCGTTTGTCCCCGATCCGTCCTTGCGTAACTGCCAACTGGACGTATCCCAGTTCGAGGTCGCGGTGCTCAACCTCTTACTCAACGCTCGCGACGCGTTGCAGGGAAGAGATAACCCTCAAGTGACCGTGCGCACGGGCAATCTTTCTTTGACCGACCGCAGGCCAATCGGCTTCGCCCAACTCACGCCCGGCGAATATGTCTGGGTATCGGTAAGCGACAACGGGGTCGGCATTCCGCCTCACGTGTTGGCCCATGTCATGGATCCCTTCTTTACGACGAAAGAGGAAGGAAAGGGTACAGGTCTCGGTCTGTCAATGGTCTATGGGTTCGTCAGGCAGTCGGGGGGCGCAGTCGACATCTATTCCGAACGCGGTCACGGTACCACCGTCCGTCTTTACTTTCCCGCTGTTGCAGCTGACGCCGGGCCCGACCATGCCGAACGCCGACACGCCGACACCACAGTCCGTAACGAAACAATTCTGGTGGTGGACGACCGACCAGACGTGGCAGAGGTTGCCGCGATCAATCTTCAGCAAGGGGGATACAAGACGATCGTCGCTCATGGTGCGCACGACGCCTTGGAGGAATTGATCCGCCACCCGGAAGTCGAGTTGCTGTTCACGGATCTCATCATGCCGGGTGGGATGAATGGAGTGATGCTGGCTCAAGAGGCCAGGCGCCGCAAGCCCCTTCTACGCGTGTTGCTAACCACCGGTTACGCGGACACGTCAATCGCAAGAAACGACCTCGACGGGACGGAATTTCCCGTGCTGCACAAGCCCTATCAGGCCATCGAGTTGCGTGCGGCGATTTCGCAGGCACTTCATAATCCCGGCACCGATAGTTGAGCGCTCGTTTCGCGGTGAGGGGGGCGTTTCCAACGCACGTGATGACTCTGGAAACCGCGCCCCTCGCGTCTGGCCTAGTATTTGCGATGCGCCAACGAGTTTAATTCGGAGACGTCTATATGAAATGGCATCACCTCGCCCTGGTCGCCGTTGTCGGGACTGCAAGCCTCGCCGTGCAAGCTCAGGTGGCTGGAACTCAACCCTTGAGCGTTACGGTGCAGCAGTCACAAGCGTTGCTTCAAGGATGGAGTGCAAAAAAGGGAATACTTGGAAAAGCGGTGTACAACGACAAAAACGAGAAGATCGGCTCGATTCTGGACTTGGTAGTCTCGCCGGATGCCACCGTCTCGGCGGCGATCATCTCCACCGGCGGATTCTTGGGCGTTGCCACGCACGACGTAGCGGTGCCTATTGCCTCTCTTGAGATCCGCAACGGCAACTTCTATTTGCCGGGCGCGACGAAGGATGCGTTAAAGGGCACCCCGGCGTTTGAGTACAACAAGGTGGAGGCCTCGCCGAAGCCGCGAAAGCTGAAGGCTGACTAAGCTCCAACGCCGGCTGACCTACAGCGCGGGGCAGCGAACTGGCCTCCCCCGCCGATCCACTCCAGCGGAACGTGCCAAGCAGGAATGTCTGCGCGTAGCCCCCGATGTTTTTATTGGGATTGGAAAGCGTTCGCTCCTTCTTCCGCGTGTCTGAAAACCCGGGTCCGCTCACCCTCTGCTAGGACGCGCTTCTTAGTTACAGACCGACCGGCCGACGCATAACCCATGACTGCCTCAAACTCGCGGGGGTGGTTACGCTTGAACCGGTTGAAAAATTCGTCTCCAGGTAGCCCATTATCTAGCGCCATGAGGCAACCGTAATCGTATGCAGCGCAGTCGCTGAGGAGCGCGATGGCGTCCTCTAACGCTCTGTAGCGCACCTCGAGAGGCTCCTTTTCGGCGAAAAGCGTATGAAGTTTTCGATACGATACAAATCGCTGGTGCTTCGCTGCGCGTTGCAGAAGAAAAGCAATGATGTTGACTCGTTCGGTATCGTGCATGGGACACCCTAGAGAGATTGCGGCACCTGCCGTTCACCTTTCGGCGAGCGAGTCCGTCCCTCCTCGCGAAGGCGAACAGCCGGCGAACGCGAAGTTAATTTACTAATATACCGAGGCGACCGACGCGTCAACGGGGACCGGGAGGGCGCGTTGCGCCGTCGCCGAACGGCAGTAGGCGAAGGACGAACGAGCCGTTTTTTTGCCAGCCCCTCTCTTCACGGGAGGGGGGTTAGCTGCCAGTTCGTCCCTAGAATGGAGAGGTGACCAAAGCAACGACCGTTTCGGGCTGCTGCGATCGCTTGCAGCCGTTAAGTGCTATGCGTGGGTGCCTGATTTCGGCTGCGCGTCTGATACCGCGCTGCGGAAATCGCGACATCGTTGCCTTTGGGGCTCTTCGCCTGCGCAACGATCAACGCCGTTGGTCACGCTTTCTCGAGCGCCCAACTCCTCCGTGCGACGGTCGCCGCCACTACCACTTCTTGCCTTGGTCGTCATGAAAATTCAGTCGGTCGATCTCGACGGTCAGCTCATTCGCGTTGGCATTCGCCGCGCCAACTCTGCATTGCCGCCCCTCCTCATCTTCAACGGGATCGGCGCCAATCTGGAACTGCTCGAACCTTTTGTCGAGGCGCTGGGCGATGTCGAAGTCATTATTTTCGATATCCCAGGGGTGGGCGGTTCGCCCACGCCGCGCAAACCATACCGCTTCTCTACCTTGTGCGTGCTGACAGATAGACTGCTGACGGAAATCGGCTACGACGGCGAGGTTGATGTGCTGGGCGTGTCTTGGGGAGGCGCGCTCGCGCAACAGTTCGCGCGTCGGTTTCCGAAGCGCTGTCGGCGACTCGTGCTAGCCGCTACGACTCCGGGCGTAATCATGTTTCCCGCGCGCCTATCCGTTCTTTTGAAGATGCTAGGTCCCCGCCGGTACCGGGACCCCGCCTTCCTTCAGAAGGTCGGTGCCGAGATATATGGTGGCGCGTACAGATGCAACCCCCAGTTGCTCAAGGAACACGGACACCACATGCGAAAGCCCAATGGGCGTGGCTACATCTATCAGCTTCTTGCACTGTGGGGATGGAGCAGCTTGCCGTGGCTGCGACGCCTGCCGCAGCCCACGCTCGTCATACATGGCGACGACGATCCAATCGTCCCCCTGATCAATGCGAAAATAATCGCTGCGCGCATCCGGTGCTCCACCCTTCATGTCATTGATGACGGGCATCTGTTTCTTGTCACGCAAACAGACAGAGTAGCAGGTCTAGTTCGCGACTTCCTCGAGCGCCAGGCACCCTGTAATTCCTGAAAAGTCTGCCCACGTACAGACTCTGATCTACTCCGGTGATACGATCGCACCCTGCCGTGCAGCAACCGGACAAATTTGGCATCCAAAGGGGGCTTGCCAACGGCTCAGCGCGTCAAGCTTGCCGCCCGACGCTTTTTAATAAGTAACTTTTACGGGATACGCCGTGACGGTAGCTAGTCGCAATAACGTTCACGTGTCCGGTGAAGGGCGCGCTACGATGGTCTTCGCTCATGGGTTCGGCTGTGACCAATCCATGTGGCGTTACGTTGCCCCGGCCTTTGGCGATCGCTACCGAACGGTGCTCTTCGATCTCGTAGGTAGCGGAAGGTCCGACCTCGCAAGCTACGACTTCAAGAAGTACGGGTCGCTAGACGGGTACGCAATCGACCTTCTCGAGATCATCGAGGAGTTCGCCCGCGGGCCAGTCATCTTCGTTGGACACTCTGTCAGTGCAATGATCGGAATGTTGGCGGCAATTCAGGCGCCCGACCGATTCGCCGCAAATATCATGGTCGGTCCATCCCCCTCGTTCATCAACGACGGCGAATACGTTGGAGGATTCGAGCGGGCGGACATCGAGGACTTGCTCGAAACGCTTGAAAACAATTTTCTCGGGTGGTCCAGCACGATGGCGCCGGCCATCATGGGCGCTCCCGAGCAGCCCAAACTCGCAGAAGAGCTCACGAACAGCTTCTGCCGAACGGACCCGGAGATCGCCAAACACTTCGCCCGCGTAACGTTCCTCGCGGATCATCGGGCCGACTTGACATCGGTGACCACCTCAACGCTCATCCTGCAATCTGACGACGATCTGCTCGCGCCGGTCTGCGTAGGCGAATACATGAACCGGATGATTCCGGGCAGTTACCTAGCGATCGTGAAGAACATCGGCCATTGTCCGCACCTGAGTGCGCCGAGCGCGAGTGTCGACGCAATCGAGGCATTCATTCGAACCCTAGGGTCCTAGGGCGCGGCGAGGAGAACAGGCATGCGCTGGGACGCTGACACCGCATACGGACGCGCCCCGTGCGGCCTTCTCACCGCTACGGCGGGCGGCAAGGTCCTGCATGCCAATCACACCTTTTATAGCTGGCTAGGCTTGTCTGCTTCGGAGGTGGTTGGCGTTCGACGCTTTCAGGATTTTCTCACCATCGGCGGCGAGATATTCATGCAGACGCACGTCATGCCGCTGTTAGAGATGCAGCGCTCCGTCGCGGAAGTCAAACTCGATCTCCGTAGCAGCGACGGACGTGTTCTTCCTATGCTCGTCAACGTGTCTCGTGTGAGCGAGGGAGAGCAAGAACTCGACGAGTTCGCGGTCATGATTGTGGGTGACCGGCACAAGTACGAACGCGAGCTGGTTCATGCACGCCAGCGCCTTGAAGAATCTTTGAAGGCAAAGGACGCGGCAGAACTTGCCCTCAGATCTGCAGACAGACGCAAAGATGAATTCCTCGCGACGCTCGCTCATGAGTTGCGCAACCCCCTTGGAGCAATGCGTTCAGCGATCGACGTGCTTCGTCGACCCGAACTAACCGCTTGCGATATGTCCCGGCCGTTGGAAGTTCTTGCCGGTCAGTTGGCTCAGGCGTCTCGACTCACAGACGACCTGCTGGACGCGTCGCGCATCGCCGAAGGCAAGCTCGAGATCAAGAAGGTGCCGGTCGAGATCGGCGCGATTTTGCAAGAGGTGGCTGAGAGCACGCGGGCACGGCATTTCGCGACTGGGGCCACGCATGAGCTCGAAACCACGATGCCGACGGAGACAATTTACGTCTTCGCAGATCCTGTTCGGTTGGCCCAGGTCGTCCAGAATCTTTTAAATAACGCGCTGCGGTACACGCCGACCGGCGGCAAGATCTGGCTGTCAGCGATCAGAGATGGCGACAGTGCGCTCGTGACGGTCCGCGACAATGGAGTTGGAATCCCGCCCGAGGACTTGCCCACAATATTCCAGATGTTCGCCCAAGCTCCATCAGGACGCGGCCGGCTGATGGGCGGCCTTGGCGTCGGACTTGCCCTGGTTCAGGCTCTCGTAGAAATGCATCAGGGCCAGGTGACGGTCGAAAGTCAAGGGCCCGGGTACGGAAGCACGTTCGAGGTGCGGCTACCGGCGCTCCAAGATGAGCACACGCCCCCACCCCTGCCGACCCCCGACGTTGCGCCGTCAGCATGGACACAACGTCGCGTGTTGGTGGTAGACGACAACGAGGGCGCGGCGTCCAGCCTGATGATGCTGCTCGAGTTGGAAGGTCACTTCGTCAGGACCGAAAACACTGGCTTGGGCGCGCTTCGTGCCGTTGAGGAGTTCGCACCCGAAGCCGTAATCCTCGATCTAGGCTTGCCTGATGTTCACG
The DNA here is from genome assembly GCF_022879815.1 of Caballeronia zhejiangensis. Taxonomy (NCBI): domain Bacteria; kingdom Pseudomonadati; phylum Pseudomonadota; class Betaproteobacteria; order Burkholderiales; family Burkholderiaceae; genus Caballeronia; species Caballeronia zhejiangensis. Next base: position 520,752 of record NZ_CP084287.1, on the reverse strand, counting down.
GGAGCGAGGTTGCCCGTCGCATTCGGAACGATCGCGGCTCAAATATCGCGTTGATCGCCCTTACGGGGTGGGCGCCCGACGCCAACGATGTCGACACCCAAAGCCCCTTCAATGCGTACTTCATCAAGCCAATCGATTTAGATAGGCTCTTGAGCGCACTTGAGCGCATATCGACCCTGTGAGCGCTGCCGGGTATTCGATGCCATGACGGCGCACCGAGCGGAGACAGACGGTTTTCCAGTGAGTCTCGGGCGCGCCTTTTGGCCGTGCTTCGGAGAACCTCACCTGGTCGTAACGATGTTATGCGACTTGCGGCGTAAAGGACGTCTGGCGGTAATCATCGCCGCGCTCGTCGCATTGGAGCCATTGGCTAGTGCCAAACATGCTCGCCGGGCCCCTGGCAGCTAACAACAGTCGACTGATCTTTTGCTCCTGTCAACGATTGCCACATCCGTCTTCACGGCGATAATGCAAACCATGATATCAACGCTTGCCGCAGCCGGGGCCGACCGTTCGCGATAGGGGCGCCGGTGAGATCCGAGATCTCAACAGAGCCGTCGGCATCGCCGTCGCGCGTCATCTATTGCTGAAGGGCTAACGCCGGTGCGCGGTGTTGTCGGCCTACGACCCGCGTGGCTTGCGGCGGAGCATCAGCGTCATCGATGAGTTGAAGCGCCAGGGCGTCGAGCATGCCGATCGAGGTGCTGTCCGCCCGGCAACGCTCCAGACGGACGCGATGGGCTTCGTCCCACTGCTCGAAAAGGGCTTACCGACGTGATCGTTGCGCAGCAAGGTTACGCTCGCGAAGGGGAATCCTCACCGATGCAGCGAAGCGTAGCATCAGGATTCTTCAAGATGTGGCTGTAATGGTTGTTGGCGACCGGAGCACCGCGGCGCACGTGCATCCTCCGCTGTCCGCTGTCGACAGTGCGGATTGACGGTGCTTAGATCGGTAGACTCGCCGCCCAAAGCACTTGCAATACAGCGCGACGACACCGGGCTCGGAATAGTGGACCGCAAGAGTGCAATGAAGGACGGACATTCGTACGTCATCAGCGACAGAACCGTAGGCTTCGCCTCGTTATGGGTGACCGGTCCGAGCACTGGAGCGGTCGCCTCAATGACGCTCGCGTGACGGAGATGAACGTCGCTTTTTGGCCGGACTCAGACGTTGCTCTGCAGCTTGCCGCCCAGCCCTGCCGAACTTGCCTTCGCCGGTGACACAATTGATTCGCTCCGGGAAGCCCTGCATTGCAAGGCTCAGCGGGCACCTGCCTGCGTTCTACGGCGAGTTGACAAATTTATCGGCGCGAAAGTGACAGATTCAATACGGTCTACGGAACAACAGCGCGAAGGTCGCCGGGCCGATCAGATACCCCAGATTCAGCGACATGGACACCCGATCGCCGAGCGTCGTCGCGGCAATCTTGACGATCCAGAAGAACAGCGTGATGTCCAGAACTTTGGATTCACCTTTCATTAGGAAACTTTTCGAGTGTTGCAGTATTCTTGGAGCGACTCGGCGTTACGTCGACAAGTTCGCGCGGTCCTCCCGCGCGGCGCACGCGCTCCGCGACGAGCCACGATGCAAGCGCCAGGCCGCCCGACAGCACTTCGCGCATGCGCTTGACGAGCGCGAGCGACAGCGCCGCCTCCGCGCCGATGCCGGCTAGCTGGCTCGTCAGCACGATGGCGGCATCCTGGACGCCGACGCCGAGCGGCACGAAAAAGGCCACATGCCGCGCAGTTTGCGCGACGGCTTCGATGGCGACGGCATCGGAGAACGTCACGGGCACGCCCATCACCCAGAGCGCGAGGAAGTTCTCGATGGCGCCCGCGGCCTGCCCCGCGAGTTGCCACGCGAGCGCCGCGAGCCACGCGCGGGGACGTTGCGCCAGCGCGCGCAAGGCGGCGTCGAGGCGTCGCGAATGACCCGCGCGCAGCAGCGGACTGTGGCCGAGCACGCGCCGCGCGAGCGCCATCAGCACATCGAACGGCGCGCCGCGGCGCAGCCACCAGGCGCATGCGGCGAGCACTGCGAGCGTCGCCGCGCTCGCCGCTCCAAGCGGCCACAACGCGCGATGCAACGCGACCGAATGCGCAAGCGCGGCGAGCCCGAATAGCGCGAAGATCGCCTGCATGCCGAGCGTAACGAGCACCTCCACGATCACCGACGCGATGACCGCCGATGAATCGCGCAGCCTCCAGCACGCGAGCCGCACGCCGACCACTTCGCCGCCCACGCTCGCGACCGGCAGCAGGCGGCTCACGCCATCGCGTACGGTCGCGGTCCACCATACGAAGCGATACGGCACGGTGCGCGCGAGCAGAATCCACCAGCCGAGCGCATCGAGCGCGAGCGGCAACGCGCGATACGGCACGAGCAGAAGCAACGGCAGCCATGCATGCATGATGCGCTCGCTGGCGTGGCCGATGCTCTCGCGCAGCGAGTAGACGATCACGGTTGCCAGGACGAGCGCGAGCACGCCCGGCCACGCCGTGGCGGCGGCGTTGCGTAGCGACTTCACGCGCGCCCCGCGCCGAATACGTCGGAGAAGCCGCCAAGCGCGACGCCGCGCGCACGCGCCGCCGCGAGCGCCTGGCTCACGCGCGGCGACAGGAGCGCGTCGAGTTCGTCGGCGTGCCGGTAGTCGCGCATCGAAGCCGTAATGGGCGTGTCGCCCGCCACCGCAGGATGACAGTAGATCTCGCCGACTCGCCTATCGTTCACGTCGATGCCGGCGAGCGCCGCGAGCCACGCGGCTTCATCCAGGCGCCCCGTCTGCGTCATGCCGACCACGTAGTCGTTATGCGCGATGCCCGCGCGCGCCAGACGCCGGCGCGTCAGCGCGATCCACGGCTTGAGCCACAACGGGGCGCTCGCTTCCGATGGCAGGCGCATCGCGCGCATGCCGTATTCTCGACCGATCGAGAGTATCAGCGAAAGCACCACGGGATGCACATGCAGATGCTTGTGCGTGTTCACGTGGTCGAGCGCCAGCCCGGTCGCGCGAAACGCGTCGAACTGAGCTCGAATTTCCTCGGCGAGCTGACGGCGCACATGGGGAAGCAATGCATAACGCAGGCCGTCTTTCAGCGGCGCATCGCGCATCCATCCGTTTTCGTCGGTCAACGCGGGAATCCGCGATGCGCCGAGCGTCGACAGTCCGTCGGCCAGCACCACATGCAGCCCCACGCGAAGCGACGGACACTGCCGCGCGCGCCCGACAGCATCCCGCGCGGCAGGTGCCGCGACCATCAGGCTGGCGCACGCGAGGACGCCTTCGCGATGCCCGCGGATCACCGCCTCGTTGACGCGCTCGTGCAGGCCGAAGTCGTCGGCGGTGACGATCAACGCTCGCATGCGCTCACGCCTCGTGCGCCCGCAGAAAGCGGAAGAATTCCACGCCTTCGCGCAAGCGGCGCTTCATCATGCCCCAGCTTGCCAACGAATGACCATTGCGCGTGCCAGCGCACTGACATCACCGCTTCTTCAAAATTGGCAACATGCGAACGAGCACGTTGTCGCGCAGGAAGAAGTGATGAAACAATGCAGCCGCCGCGTGCAAAGCCGCTAGAACAATAATCGCCCATCCCGCCAATTCGTGCGCCTCTCCGACATTGTGATGGGCCGGCTTGCTGAAGGGCGCGAATGGTGGCTTGATCGGTAGGCCGAAGAAACTCATCGATTCGTTCCCGGACCAGCGGAGAACAAACCCGAGCACCGCGACCGAAATCAGCAACGCGTAGAGAAGATAGTGAACGGCCTTGGCGGCAAGTTCGATCCACCCGGTCGATGCAGGCCGAGTTTGATGTCCAGGCGACAGGCGCCAGAGGACGCGCAACAAGAGCACAGCTGTCAGCAGTATGCCGAACGACATGTGCGCGACGATAAGCAGATGCTTCGTCGGCCGAGGGGCGAAGCCCCATACCTGCGCGAGAACGAACTGCGTTAAGACTAGAACGGCAGTGAGCCAATGAAGTGCAATCGAAGTTCGGTCGTACGTCGTTTTATCATCGCCGGCGACGATCCGGGTAGCGGTGTTCGAAAGTTTAGAAAGCTGATTTCGTTGCATGGGTGAACCTTTTGTCGATGTCAGGTCTTCACGGCGAGATGCCAGTCCGTGACATCATCGATTCGTCCGGTAAAACGGAAGTGCATAAGGAAGAAATAGCGCAGTACGGTCCGAGACCAGCGAGGCATCGATGCGCCGAAATCCCCGTGAGCATCGTCGGTGCTTGCCGCCATCGTATGAGCGTACGCGAGGTAACCGCAGAGCCGTGCCAATCCCACAAACGCGATGATAATGACGGCAGCTAATAGTCGAAATCGAAGCGTCTCGAAGACTGCTTCGCTCGTACCAAACATCGAAATGCTAAGGAGTTGGGAGCCCTGCAATAACATCGCCGCCGCAGAAGCCGTTCTGAGGTATGTCCGAGCAATGCCGACAGTAACGGTTTTCAAGCGTCCGCCTTGGATTTCAGGTTACACCGCTCATTGGCCAAAGGTGGCTGCAACTGCGATCGCCTTGAAAAGTCTATACGCCTCTCCTGACGGTTTCCTTGTCATCGCGAAGGACGGCAATTGCGCCACCGCTCGCGAGCCTCTTAAGGTTGCCTTAAGCAAGCGTCACGCAGGCTTTGGGTCCCGAGGCGCTACTGTCCGACGACATATGGCTCAGCTACATGTTGCCCACCTGTTCTTCGCCTTTGCTGCTGTGCCGTTCGCACTGTGCTCCGCCTTGGGAGTCGTATATACAGTGTCGGCCTGCTTTTTCATGCGACGATTCTTTGCGCACCCAATGCGCGCGCCCGTTTGCTTCCCGGCCGTGTCCATCGTCAAGCCGCTGCATGGCGACGAGTGGCAATTATTCGAGAACTTGTCGAGTTTCTTACAGCAGGACTACCCAGGCCCGGTTCAATATATCTTCGGCGTCCATGACGGTTGTGACTCCGCGCTCCAAGTTGTCGACATGCTACGCACGCGCTTTCCTGAAAAAAGCATGACCGTTGTCGTGGACGGCAGGCTCTACGGGCCTAACCGCAAGATCGCTAATCTTAAGAATATGGTGGATCATGCGGAGCATGATGTCCTCTGCTTTGCCGACAGTGACGTACGCGTAGCCCCAGGCTTTCTTCGCGACCTCATGAGTGCGCTTCAGCAACCCGGCATCGGTCTCGTCACCAGCGTTTATCGCGGAACATGCGCGCCGGGTTTCTGGCCGCGAGTCAGTTGCGCCATGACCGACTACCATTTCCTGCCGGGCGTGGTCACCGGACTGTCGATTGGACGCGCGCGACCCTGTTTCGGCCAAACCATTGCCATGACGAAGGCGACACTGCTGCGCATAGGCGGCCTCGCGCAGTTTGCGCATCATCTCGCCGAGGATTACGCGATTGGTGAAGCGGTGCGTGCCAGCGGCTTATCGGTCGCCATTCCGCCGTTCGTCGTGCGTCACGCTTGCGTCGAACGCACATTTGCGCAGTTGATCACGCACGAGTTGCGATGGAGTCGCACGATTCGCGCGGCCGATCCAATGGGGCATCTCGGGGCTGTCCTGATGCACCCATTTCCGCTTGCTTTGCTGGCCTTGCTTCTTTCTTCGGCTAACGCCTTGGCCTGCGGGCTAATCGCGCTGACGTTGATGGTTCGCGCGATGCTGGTTTTGCAAACGGATCGCGCGACAGGAGCGCGTTGCGGCAGCCTTGTGTGGCTGCCGCTCTGGGATGTCCTTCAGTTCGTAATCTACCTGGGCAGCCACTTTTCGTCGCGCGTGTTATGGCGAGGACAACGATTCCATGTAGGCGACGATGGTTTATTGTCGCCAGGTGTCCAACATGACGCGAGCCCAAAATGAATATTAAATTAACAACGGGTCTTTCTTACAAGGCTGTACTCAGATGAATTACCTCGGATCCCTTGCTGCCATGCTCGGCCTGATGATCGCGGGATGGCTCATCTGGCGAGATGATCCGGTAGCAATCCTGCATTTGCTTGAGTCCGCTGGCGTGGGACTAGTGCTGGCTGCCCTCGTGCATGTTCTTCCGATGGTGCCTAACGCGTGGGATTGGCGCCTGCTGATACGTGATGCCGAGCGCCCCTCCTTTGCCACCATGCTGAAGCTCGTCTGGATTCGCGAGTCGATCAACGGCCTGCTGCCGGTGGCGCGAATCGGCGGGGAGATCGTTTCGTTTCGCTTGCTGCTGCGCGTCGGCGTGCGCCCTTCAACCACCGTGGCGAGTCTCGTCGTCGACATGCAGCTCACCTTGATCAGCCAGGTCGTCTTCGCGCTCATCGCGCTCGGATACGTGCTGGGGCAGACGTCGTCTGATTCCGCGCGCTTGGCGGGACAATTCGCGTGGGGTCTTGCAGCACTGATGCCAGTGCTCTTGCTGTTCACGCTCGTGCAACACGCACGGCCGTTCCAACGCGCCGCGCGGACGGTCAACCGGATCACTAGCGGGAAGGTGTACTCGCTCGTCGGCAAGTCGGCGCACATCGACCAGTCCATCAAGCTGATCTGGCGACAGACCGGGCTCGTGCTTCGTTACTTATTCATCTGGCAGACGCTTCAGTGCCTCGGGCTGGCGCTCGAGATCTGGGTTGCATTGCGCGTGCTGGGAACGAACGCAAGCTTCCTAACGGCTTTCGTGCTCGAAGCGATGATCCAGCTCCTGAGTAGTGTGGCTTTTGTCATACCGGGCAGCATCGGCGTGCAGGAGGGCGGCTTCCTTCTGATCGGCAGCATGCTGGGCATCGATGCGAGCACCTGCCTCGCGCTAGCGGGCGCGCGGCGCGTGCGGGACCTGCTGTTCTTCGTGCCTGGAGTTATTTACTGGCAAGCAGCCGAACGTTCTTTCGGTTTGCGGCGGCCGACGGTTGCGACGACGGCTAGGAAAGCGGCCGATGCGGATGCAAAGTGATCGCGTGACCATCGCTGCGACTCGCGGATTCGACGCAAGCGGTCCATGCGACCTCGCAATCGATTGTGTTGCATGCACCTGGATGTCCCCATCATGAGTGAATTTCTCTTTGACGGGTTTGCTGTCGACAAGCTGATACAAGGCTTTCATTCGTCTGTACTGCCTCAGCGCGAACCGGACCACGCGACCCTGGAAGCCACGGACCGCGCCGTCAGGCACTGGACAAGCAATGTCGTGGGCCCACTGAAGCCTGGATCCGACGCACATCGCCGAGAAATGTGCACAATGTTTCGTGAGACATTTAGCCCGTACCGGCCATCGGTCCTCGATTGGCCTCGGCTCGAGCCGGACGCACTCAAGCGAATCGTTTCCCTTCCGATATGGGACATCGCAGTACAGACCGAAGGCCGCGCGCGGCTGCGCATGGCGGCGTATGCGGCCACCCTCAGCGAGCCAGACGTGCGCGATGCGCTGGCTTTGAACGCCTGGAGGAGAATCGCCACAAGGAGGTGCTGTCACGAATGGTAGCTGCGTACGGTATTCCGCTGGCGAGCGAAGCGCCTTATGTTTATCCCAAGGATGCCGAATGGGTTTATCTGGTCACGGGCTATAGCGAGTGCATTGATAGTTTCTTCGCTTTCGGCCTGTTCGAGGTGGCCCGCCGTTCAGGACTCTTCCCGCCCGAACTCGTCGACACTTTCGAACCGGTCATGCAAGAGAAATGCCGCCATATCCTGCTCTTTGCCAACTGGGCCGCGTGGCATCGATCAAGGCTTTCCTGGTGGCGGCGCATCTGTTTTGAGATGAAGGTGGCCGCAGTGTGGGCGTTTCTGGGCTGGGAGCGCATGGGCCTTGCAAAGACGCTCGATGCCGAAGGCAACGAGCACAAGCAGGATAACAACTTCACCGTAAGCGGCGCCCAGTCGCTATCGCCGGTGCAGATCGACGTGCGCGTACTCATGGAGTCGTGTCTCGCCGAAAAGGAATGACGCTTCTCCGGCTATGACCGGCGGCTGCTTCGTCCTGAAACGATCCCGAAGCTAGTCGGCTTCGCGATGCGCTTCATGCGAAAGCGCTGAGGCGGTTGCGATTCGTAATTGTTGAGTCGTATCATTTTGAGCAGCCACGTTGCAATCCTGATCCTCACGATTTTTGACGGCCTAAATTAGTTCGAGCGCATCGCAAAAATCGGGCGATTTCCTGTGGGCGAATAAATCCTGCAAGCGGACTGTCATCTTTGAGGGCACATATGAAAACGCTCTTTCTCCAGGCACCTTCGTTCGACGGCTTCGATGGCGGAGCGGGCTCTCGTTTCCAGACGAGGCGCGAGATTAAGTCATTTTGGTACCCGACATGGCTTGTGCAGCCCGCCACGTTGGTTGAAGGTAGCCGTGTAGTGGACGCCCCGGCAGATGGCCTGTCCCTAGCTGCGACATTGGACATTGCTCAAGAATACGAGCTGATCGTCATCCATACGAGCTCGCCGTCATTTCAGAGCGATGTGCAATTCGCAGAGCATCTCAAGCGCCGCAATCCGCGCGCCCTCATCGGGATGATCGGGGCAAAGGTCGCGGTCGATCCGCACGGCTCCCTCGCCGCGAGCGATGCGCTCGATTTTGTGTGCCGCGAAGAATTCGACTTCACATGTCGAGACATCGCTCAGGGACTCCCGTTCGAGTCGATTCTCGGCTTGAGCTATCGCTTGCCCGACGGTGGAATTATGCACAACGAAGCCCGGCCCATTCTCGAAGACATGGATCAGTTGCCGTTCGTTGCGCCCATCTACAAACGTGACCTCAAGACCGAGAATTACTTCAGTGGCTATCTCAAACATCCGTATGTCTCGCTCTACACGGGACGGGGTTGCAAGTCGCGGTGCACATTCTGCCTCTGGCCGCATACGGTCGGCGGACATCGGTATCGCACGCGCTCGGTGGAGAACGTCCTTGAAGAGGTGAAATGGATCAGGGACAACATGCCCGAAGTGAAGGAAATCATGTTCGACGACGATACCTTCACAGATCTAAGGCCGAGGGCCGAAGAGATCGCTCGCGGACTCGGCAAACTAGGAGTGACGTGGTCATGCAACGCGAAAGCGAACGTCCCGTATTCAACCCTCAAAGTGATGAAGGATAACGGCTTGCGGCTTCTGCTCGTCGGCTACGAATCGGGCGACGACCAGATTCTCGTCAATGTCAAAAAAGGGCTGCGCACAGACATGGCGCGCCGTTTCAGTGAAGATTGCCGCAAGCTCGGCATCAAGATTCACGGCACGTTCATTCTCGGGCTTCCGGGCGAAACACACGAAACGATACAGAAGACGATCCAGTATGCGAAGGAGATCAATCCGCACACGATTCAAGTATCGCTCGCCGCGCCGTATCCGGGGACGGTTCTCCACAAGCAAGCGGTCGAGAACGGATGGCTCAAAGAAAGCAAGCACATCATGCTTGTCAACTCGGCGGGCACACAGCAATCGACCATCGGCTATTCACATCTGTCGCGCGAAGAAATCTTTCTTGGCGTCGAGGAGTTTTATAAGCGTTTCTACTTCCGACCAATAAAGATCTGGGAGATCGTCCGCGAGATGCTGGTGAGTTGGGAGATGACGAAACGACGCTTGCAGGAAGGCGTGGAGTTCTTCAGATTCCTGCGCGACCATAGGGCCTGAAGCGCCATTTGCACTGCAACGCGGGCCGACAGAGAAGACGACTATGAGCCAAGTGGTCGATGGAATGTTCAGCCGCTGCTGGACGGACCGACGCCGGCACTTCGAGCGTTGCGCTCGTCCACTTACGGCTTGTCGTTAATGCCAGTGGCGCCCTTGTGTTCGCGTCCGTTGCTCCGGCGCGCTTCGTTGATCGCGCGCAGTACGGCAAGGCCTGGCTGCGCGGGCGGCCAGACCGTCGCTACTGCAGCAGGACCCCGACGTCGGTCGGCTTACAGCTTGGGCGCAGTCAAAGGCGCTCTGCCCCCTGTCTAGGACTTAGGGGTCGCCAACAAAGTCCGCAGTTCCGATGTCCGGTCGGTCTACCCAAATTCATCCGTGGCGCTAATTCAAGCTCTCAAGCGTGTGCCCTGTTCACAAGGGACCCGCGACGGACGTCCCGCACCTTAAGAGGGACTGTTAGTTTCCGTATCCTTCGCGACGCTTATTTGCCGAGTTTGGATTCCGTTTGCTTCGCAGGCTGTAGATGTTCGCCCAAGCTCAACAGTTCGTCGCGACCGAGAGCCCTGACGTCACCGTCGCTGGCATCAATCGATTGATCGCTGAACTTCTTGATATCTGATCCATGAACGGATCGCTTCTCAGGCATGAGATTACCCTTCCGCTTCGCCAGTGCAAAAAGTGCAACGAACCTGTCGTCGATCTCCATATGTTTCTCTTACGCACGTTATCGCTGGCTCTGGCGCCGGCTGCTCCCTTGCCCGTCGATACTCGGAGTCCTGCCATGAATACGCCGATCCGCCGGCCCGCGCCCGGCAACCCTTTCCCCTCGTGACTCAATGGGTCACGGTCGTCTTCATGCTGTTGTCCGGGGTCTACCTGTTCGCCGCGGGCGTGTGGCTCGTGAGCCTCGGGGAATCGCCGTACTACGCAAATGCCGGCATTGCGATGCGGGTGATTGCGTGGCTAGTCTGGCGAGGCACCGCCCGTGCGCTCTTGTATACGCCGTGCTGCTTCTCAGTACGCTGGCCTGGGCGGTCGCCGAATCGGGCCTCGACTGTGACGCCGCTCGCCGTCGACGGAACGATTTTCTTTCGCACGCCGCGTCCCGCGACCGGGAAAGAACGGTAGCGACCTTGCGGGGGTCCTTGCCGCGAGTCGATAACGCAAAGATCCTTTCCTATGCGAAAGGCTCATCGCTTGCTTCGGTGATCTGAGCTCCGATGCTTTGGGCACCGCGGCCACGACATGATGCCGAAGTACCAGAGCGGATATCGTCTGGTCGGAAAAGATGCGCCGGAGCTCGGGTCGAGCTCCGGCGCGTTGCCCGTTACGGAGTCTCTTCGCGTCGCTTACTTCGTCGTGAAAACCGAGATGCCGCCGTTCGGAAATTGGCTCGAAGTGCTGGGCTGGAAGGGCACATAAACCTGGCCGAGAGTGCTGTCCACAGCGACGGAGTGCGCGCCCGCTCCAATCGCCACCTTGTAGAGCAACTGTCGCGTCGTGCCGTCGATCACGCCCATCTGCGGGCTAAGAGGCGTTAACAGAATGACTTTTGCAGGTGTCGCCAGCATATGATGCAGCAAGCGATTTTCATGAAGGCCTCGTGGATGAAAGCGAGCCGTTCGAAGCGGATGCGCAGTCTGCGGAAGTTGTGAAGCCACGAGATGGTCCGCTCCACAACCCAGCGTGTTTTGCCTAGTCCGCTACCGTGGGGCTGACCGCGCCGAGCGATTTCGGTTGCAATGCCGGCGGCATGCAGTGGACGTCGATATTTGTCGTGGTCGTAGCCTCTGTCGCCTTGAACGACCCGAGGCTTTGACAGTGGTCTGCCACGCTTGCCGCTGATAGGCGGGATGGCCTCGACCAGCGCTTGAAGTTGAGTGACGTCGTTACGGTTGGCGCCGGTCAGTATCACCGCGAGCGGGATGCCCTGCGCTTCGGTGATGAGGTGGCGCTTTGAACCGGGTCGCGCGCGGTCTGTGGGATTCGGTCCTGTTTTTGACCTGAGCCCACAGCGCGGATTGAAGAGGAATCGACGATGACGCGAGACCAGTCGATTCGGTCAGCTGCACGCAGCCGCCCAAGCAGCACCTCGTGCAGTTGCTCCCAGACGCCTGCCGCCTGCCAGTCCCGCAGGCGACGCCAGCAACTCATGCCGCTGCCGCAGCCCATCTCGCGAGGGAGTAGGTCCCAACGCAGGCCTGTCTGTAAGACGAAGAGAATGCCGGTGAGCACCGCACGATTGTCGAGCGGCTTGCGCCCCGGATAACGGGCCCGGCGTGGCTTCGGAGGGGGCAGCAACGGTTCGATGAGTGCCCAAAGGTCGTCGTCGAGTAGCGGCTTGGCCATGTCCTTTTCACCGTCGAAACAATGAAAAGGTTAATCTATGAATTAGTAAGGACCTCCGAGGCGGCGGGGCTATCGCGACGCTATGTCACGATAGTCTTCCCACCACCAGGCGAAGGAGAGCGACATGGACAGGATTGCCCGTATCGGTGTTGATCTAGCCAAGAACGTCATGCAATTGCACGGCGTCGATGCTGCAGAGCGCGTGGTGGTCAGGAAGGCGGTCTCCAGAGATAAGTTTCTGGAGTGGTTCGCGAATCGAGAACGTTGCGTCATAGCAATGGAAGCGTGCAGTTCGGCCCACTTCTGGGCACGCAGACTGCGTGAGATGGGCCACGATGTCTGCCTTATTCCACCTCAGTTCGCTGCCCCATATCGTAAAGGCGGCGCCCGTGTGAAGAACGACGCGCTTGACGCCGAGGCAATTCTGCGAGGCAGCGAGCCGCCCGCACATGCGTTATGTTCCGATCAAGACTGCTGCCCGGCAAGGCGTCCTGGTTCTTCACCGCGTGCGCCTAGGGTTAGTTGAAGAACGTACGGCTCTTGTCAATCGGCTGCGCGGTCTCCTGGCTGAATTCGGTGTCTTTCTGCCCCAAGGGATCAACAGGTTTAAAGCTGGCTTTGTCGAAGCTGTGGAGAACGGTTCAAATGAGCTTCCGGGGCTAACGCGCACGGCGCTGCTTCGCGGCTGGGCGAGATTCAGCGAGATCGAGGGTGAAATCAAATGGTATGACGCGCAGATCGCACAGCATGCCAGGGAAGATCACAACGCGAGACGCGTAGTGGAAATGTTTGGCGTCGGGCTGCTGACTGCGTCGGCAGCAACTGCGACCGTGGGCGACGCCCGCCAATTCCGAAACGGTCGGCAGTTTGCGGCGTGGCTCGGGCTCGTGCCGAAACAAAACAGCAGTGGCGGGAAGGACCGACTAGGGCGTGTGACCAAACAGGGCAACGAATATCTGCGCACCCTTTTGTTCCAGTGCGCGCGCGTGACAGTAACTGCTGCAAGGAGACGGAAGGACAGGTTGTCCAGGTGGATCGCCGCGCTATCGGAGCGTGTGGGGCATGGTAAGGCGTTGGTGGCCGTTGCGAACAAACATGCGCGGGTACTTTGGGCGATCCTGGCGAAGGGCGAGCGATTCAACCCGGACTATATCGACATGCGACGTGCCGAAAGCGACGCACTTCCGCGATCCGTAACTCATTAGGCGTAAGCTTTTTAGCAGCATCATCTGCAGACGCTCGAAAAGGATAAGCGACAGGTCAGACCGGCAGCGGGCGAACTCGCGGGGTGACAAGGCAATGTCTTTTGGCATGGGCCGCTCTATGAATGGAGTCCCGCTGCGCGGTTATTATCCGGGCCCGAGCCAGTAACGAGAGGCTCAACAAGGCCGTTTATAGGTATGCAGTCTGCCCAGCCGCTTCGAACCGATTGAGTTGTGTGAAGACGATGTTGCCGAGCGAGATTTGAAAGCAGCAACCCCTTGTTTTGAAGAGGAGGTCCTTATAGGTCACCCCCGTTTTTGCAACACTGAATTTAATGAATGGATGGCTTGCACAAATCTATCCGGCGTCGTTATGGGGACTACTCCCCGCGCCTCGATGAGAATCGCGCCTGGCGGTCCTGATAACAGGGGCAGCTTCATGAGCTCGTTAACCTTTCAGGATTTCCGTCAGGCCGGTTTGCCGTTCACGTCATCAATATTTCAGCAATCGCAAAACCAGATGGGTTGACTACCGTGAGTCAGTAAAACTGGTGACCGCTTACGCACCGTGCTCACGCACGCAGCTCGAATACAGCGTCGCGACTCGCGATCGCCCATGCGATTCGCGCGAACTTGTTGGCCAACGCGCAGGTCACCACGTTTGAGTGTCGCCGTGCAAGCATCGAGCGCACCCAATCGGCCACTGGGCCAGAATAACTGTGCAGATGCAACATGAAGGCGTGGGCACACTGGACGAGCAGGCGGCGAATGTTCCTGTCTCCGCGCTTGGAGATTCCGAGCAGGTTCGATCGGCCTCCCGTGCTGTACTGACGTGGCACCAACCCGACGGCGGCCGCAAAGTCCCGGCCGCATCGATATTGCTTGCCATCGCCGAGTTCGGAACTGAGCAGGCTAGCCGTAATTGGCCCGACTCCGGGAATCGTCAATAGTCGCTGACCGATGGAGTCATCTGCAAGCTGTCGGTTGAGTTCCTTTCCGATCTCGTCAATCTGCTCAACAAGGTATTTGAGATGTGCATGCAGGCGCTCAAGGATCGCAACGATACGTGGCGGCAAGGGATGCTCCGCGAGCAGGGCTGGCAAGCGCCTGACAACCGCATTGCCAACAGGGAGTGTCACGCCGAACTCGAGCAGGAACCCATGCATCTGGTTGGTGGTTCGCACCTTGTCCCTCACCAGTGCGTCGCGTACCCGATGCAACGCAGACAACGTCTGCTGCGATTCAGTCTTCGGCGTAACGAAGCGCATCGACGGTCGGGAGGCCGCTTCGCAGATTGCCTCTGCGTCGACGAAATCATTCTTGTTGCTCTTCACGAACGGACGTACGAACTGCGGTGAAATCAGCTTTACCTCGTGGCCGAGCGCTACGAGCTTGCGGGCCATGTAGTGAGCCCCTGCACATGCCTCCATGACGACGGTACATGGCTGGAAGGTGGCGAAGAATTCGAAGAGCTGCTTGCGGGATACCTTTCTGCGAAACACGGCTTTGCCTGCCTTGTCCTGACCATGAAGGTGAAATGCATGCTTGCCCAGATCAATTCCGACCAGCGTGACGTTTTGCATGGCTGTGATCTCCCAAGCAAATTCCCGGCAGCGTACACCCGCTGCGCGGGAGGGGGTGACCATCCCATTACAGGATTCATCGAGGGTTAACAGCCCCTTCGTTCATTTTGTTAAGGGTTCTAAATCCCGACGACGCCGCCGTGCCGCTCGATACATAGTGCCGCGCGGGGAGGAAATACCGGTTCGGTCGTTTTGCTTGTACGCGCGCGAGCGCGTCAGCTCAGGTAACCAGGCAGAGAATTTTTCCAGTCAGAGAAAATCCGGTTCAACCGCTGGCGAACGGCCTTCGATAGCGTCATGCGGCCATGCCGTGTCATCGAGCCAATCAGCGTTGGGATGAGCGCCTTCAAACGTTTGCCGCAGATCCGATCGCCCGCCTCCCGCAGGGTGATCATGTGTCTCTTAGGAAATGTTTGGCGCTGGAAACTCGCCTGTGCGTCAGCCACTTGGTCAAATGAAACGAGGCCGAATGCGGCCTGAATACAACTCGTTCGTTTGCGTCAGCAAAGCGCAGGCAGTTCCTGTTCGTGCAGGAGACAAGCGAGTTCAACATCACGCCGGTGCAATACAGTTTGCTCACGGCGCTGGAATCGCTCGGCGAGATGGATCAGAACTCGCTCGCCATCGAAGTGGGACTGGAGCGCTCCAGCGTCGCGGAAGTCATTCCGCGACTGAACGCGCGCGGGCTCGTTAGCCGCACGCAGGCAGAACATGACAAGCGGCTGCGGCTCGTCAAGCTGACGCCGGCGGGCAAACGCCTCGTCAGGAAGATGGCCGCCGCCGTTCAGCGCGCGCACGATCGCACGATCGAGCATCTGTCGCCGGTGGAGCGCGACGTCTTCATGCTCCAAATGATCCGTCTGGTGGAGGCGAACAACGCCGACAACCTCGTGCCCTTCCGGCTGCCCGACAGCCAGTTGCTCGCCGAGGACGAAAGCGAAGCGGACGCAACGTGAAGCGGAGTTATTCCGATGAAGACCGGATTGTTCTGGTTGCAGGTCGCGAGTGAACTCGGCTGCGTCGGCGCAGGGCTAACTTACGATCTGCGCATCGTTCTAACGGAGATTCGCCGCTCAACGGCGTGCCGCAATCTCGTGGATAACAATGAATTCGTCACCGTTTGCAAGATAACAGTCAGACGTCCGCGAATTGCAAAAGGGTGGTCGGCGAGTGTCGGAGCGAGATGCAGTAATCGAAGATATATCGCAAGCTCGGCAGACACGGCCGGGCCATGCCCCGATCGTCGGATCTCCAGACGGCCACCGATCTCACGGTCAATCCAGCACAAAAAACGTCCGGCCGGACACTTTAAGTCCCGCGTTTATTCCGTCCTCGCCCGCAAATATATTGCCGCCGCCACGCGGAACAAATCCTCCAGCCCCGCTGTTTTGCTATCGACGGCCGCGACATCCCGCAGCGGCCAGGATCGGCCCGGTTCGATCCGCAAACCGGCCACGGCAGGAGGCATCATGCACCGCGAAATCTTCGTGCTGGATCACAACTTCTTCAGTTTCGGCTGCATCTATCGGGTGGACGTGCGCAGTCGCAGCGGCCGCCTGATCGAAACCCGCTACGTAAAGCTGAACGATATCCCGTGGTGCTAGGCCGCCTCCCCGACAGTCAACGACCACTTGAAATAGGAGACCCATCCATGCGCTACGCTTACGCCCAGCTGCCCGACATCATTTCCCACGATGAATGGCTCAGAGGAACCTCGGCGCTGCTTCAGGTGCGCGGCGCGGCGCTGAAGGATCTGGATCAGCAGATCCTCATGTATCACCGCAACCGGACAGTTCATCAATTCCACGCGCTGGTGCAGGCGTTCGAGCGCTGGAGATTATCTGTCGGCCCCGACGACGCCTGGAAGACCGGCTCGCGCAATGGCTCGAAATGCTTCACGCTGCTCGATCAGCAACTGCACGGCAAGGGCGACACGGACGCCGCGGCAGGCGCGCAGGACTTCATGACGCCCGCGCTCATCAACGCGCGCCTCGGCGTGCTGTATCTCTTCGGCAACCTGGAACTGGAGGACGACACGTTTCAAGTGCTGCTGGAAGGCGCATTCGATATCACCAACGTCGGACTCGGATTCGCGCCGGATACCAATGTCGCGGCGGCGCGCGCATCGGAAATACTCGACAACAGCGTCGTGCAGAAGTCGGCATCGCTCGCGCTCGAACAGGTGCAGAAGAAGATCAGGAAGCACAAGGAACCGACGCTCGTGAAGTCGAATCAGCTCGCGACTTCCACGCTCACGTTACCCGCGTTGAGCAGCGCGGCGCAACGGCTGTACGAAGCCATTCGCGCGAAAGTCGAGGAAGGCGCGAGAAAGCTGTGGGACATGATTCGCGAGAAGGTCGCGGACATCCGCAACGATCCCGGTGGTTTCGCGCTCGACACGATGCCCGCGCTCTTGCGCAAACTCGTCGACTTTCTGTGCGGCAAGCTGCTTGCGACGCTCGCGCCATTCATCGGCGCGGGGCTGGATATCGCCAAGGGCATCGCCAATACCGTCGACAGCAGCATCACCAAGTATCGCGAGTGGGTGCAAGGCCGCGATGTGCAGGTGCTGGCCGGGCATCCCGGAACCATCGTGGAAGCCATCAGGCGCGCGATGAAGCTGAGCATCGGCTCGGGCGTGTACGACCTCGTCAAGGGCGGAGCGAGCCTCGGTCTGCAGTTCGCCAGCCAGGGCGCATCGACCATCGTCGATGCGGTCGTGTCCATCATGGAGACGCTCGCGAAGGTCATCTGGAAGATCGTGGAGATCAAGCGCATCAAGCGCTTCTGCGACCAGGCGAAGGGATACTGGGAAGCACGCATGCAACGCGACGCGCTGCATACCCGGCCGATCGCCTTCAACGCCTGGTTCAAGCGCTACGCGGTGCCGATTCCGGCGCTCTCGGTGCTCGCGCTCAACTCGGGCATCTGCGGCGACAAGATGCACTTCCTCGCGATGTTCAAGGACGACGAGAGCATCGTCACGCAGGCGGAATTCACGGCGGGCGGCAAATACGTGGATAGCCTCAAGGTCTGGGGATCGGACTATCTGAGCGATGCGGGCTTCGCCTTCGATTCCGACGATGCGATGATCAAAGGCCTGCTCACGCTCGCCACGAGCCACAAAGAAGAGCAGACGTGGGATCTGAAGGTGCGCAAGGCCGTGCTCGGCTTCCTGAACGGATAGCGCCTTCCTGCATCGACCAGCCGACGCCTTCGCTCATGCGAAGGCGTTTTTTTCGTGTTCCGTCAGCAACACCGCGCGGCGTCGATTTGTTCCATCGATAAACAGAAAATTTGCGTGGAATAGAACGCGCGGCAAGGCTGTTTTCGTCGCAATCACTTCACGCTTCGAGGCCTCGCCGCGATGAACGCCCGAACCCTGCTGCAAACCTTTCGCTTCGGCGTCGCGCTCGCTTGTCTGTGCTCGCTTCACGGCGCGCAAGCGGGCCAGGCCACGCTGTTGCCCGAAGGAACGGTCACGCTGATTCGCGCGACGTCTGTCTTCAACGTCGATGCGCCCATCGCGCTCGAGCCGGGCGATCTGCTCGCCACCGACGCGCACGGCAGCGCGCAGATCGAAGACAGCGACGGCACGATCGTCGCGCTCGGCGCGGACACGCGCCTCGCCATCGATATCGCGCCGCACGGCGATGCGCTCGCGCTGCTCTCGGGCTGGATCAAGATCGCGCGTCCGCGAATGAGCGCTGCCGAGCCTTTTCCGATCGACACGCCCACGCTCGACGTCAGCCTGCGCGACGGCGCCGCAGTGCTGCACGCGGCCCGCGAGATGACCGCGCTCTTTCTCGAAGCGGGCAGCGTGACGCTCGCCCTGCCCGAACATGCCGACGCCCATCAGCAACTCGACGGCGAGCATTACGCCGAACGCGAGACCGGCAAACCGCTCGTCGTGGGCACGCGCGCCGCGCCGTCGTTCATCGCCGCGATGCCGCTGCCGTTCCGCGATCCGCTCGCGATGGCTTCGACGCCCGCGAAGGCGAAGCTCGTCGCGCCCGCGCAGGGCCGCCCCGCGACGTACGCCGATATCGCCGACTGGCTCATCGCGCCGCTGCCCATCCGGCGCAGCTTCGTCGCACGCTTTAGGCCGCTCGCGCAGAGCGAGCCGTTCCGCGCGCAACTGCGGCTGAACCTGCGCAATCTTCCCGAATGGCGGCGCGTGCTGTGCCCGCCTCCCGCCATGCCGCACCGTCGCGCGGTCTCGCCTGTGCAGGACAAATCAACCGAGGTGGAGTCATGAGACTGTCGCTCGCCGTCAAGTTCAATCTGGTGTTTCTCGCGGTTTTCGTCGTCGGCTTCGTGTCGGCCGGGTTCGCCGCGCGCGAGTTGCTGCGTCGCGCGGCCATCGAAGAGACCGTGCAGAATGCGCGCGTTCTCATGGAAGCGGCGAGCGCGGCGCAGAACTACACCGCGACGCAAGTCACGCCGCTCCTCCAGACGCAGCTCAAATACAGCTTCGTGCCGCAATCGGTGCCGGTCTTCTCGGCGGTCGAAACGCTGATGACGCTGGAGAAGCGACTTGCCGGATACTCCTATCGCTCGACGATGCTGAACCCGACCAATCCGCGCGACCGGCCTTCGGACTGGGAAACGGATGTCATCCGTCATCTGCACGACAAGCCGGAACTGAAGGAAATCGTCGGACTGCGCGACACGCCGTCCGGGCAAAACCTGTATATCGCGCGCCCGAACCGCATCACCGACGCCGCCTGCATGGAGTGTCACAGCGTGCCGTCGCGCGCGCCGAAAACGCTCATCGACAAATACGGTCCCGACAACGGCTTCAACTGGGCGATGCACGATGTCATCGGCGCGGACTTCGTCTCGGTGCCGATGGCGCTGCCCGTCGCGCGCAGCGACGCGGTGCTGCGCACCTTCCTCGGCTCGCTGCTCGCCGTATTCGTGCTGCTGCTGATCGCACTGAATGTGATGGTGCATCTGCTCGTCACGCGGCGCATCCGCGCCCTTTCGCGCGCCGCCGACGAAGCCAGCCTCGGACAACTCGACGGCGCGGACTTCACCGAGCGCGGCCGCGACGAGATCGCTTCGCTCGCCGCGTCCTTCGCGCGCATGAAGACGAGCCTCGTGGAAGCGTTCAAGATGATCGAGGCATGAGGTGAAAGCCGCCGCGATGGAGCCGCCGCGCATTGCACAGCTCGGCAAGTACCGCATCGAGGCGGTGCTGGGCACGGGTGCGATGGGCGTCGTCTATCGCGCGTTCGATCCGCATATCGAGCGGCATGTCGCGCTGAAGACCGTCCGTCACGAGTTGTTCGAGACCGGCGAGCGCGCGAGTCTCATGACGCGCTTGCGCAGCGAGGCGCAGGCGGCCGGGCGGCTCACGCATCCGAACATCGTCGGCGTATACGACTATGGCGAAGCCGATGACACTGCCTATATCGCGATGGAACTGGTCGACGGACACGCGCTGAAGCCCCTGCTCGACGCGGGCCGTCCGCTCGAACTCGCGCGCGCGCTCGACTGGTTCGCGCAACTGCTCGCCGCACTCGGCTTCGCGCACGCGCACGGCGTCGTGCATCGCGACATCAAGCCCGCGAACCTGCTCGTCAGCGAACAAGGGCGGCTGAAGGTCGCGGACTTCGGCGTCGCGCATGTCGAATCGTCGACGCTGACGCTCGCCGGCGCGATGATCGGCACGCCTTGCTACATGTCGCCGGAGCAGTTCGCGGGCGATCCCGTCGATGGCCGCTCCGACCTGTTTTCCGCCGCGGTCGTGCTTTATCAAATGCTCACCGGATGCCGGCCGTTCGCGGGCGCTTCGCAGGCCGAAGTCATGCGGCAAGTGATGCACGAGACGCCGCGCCTGCCGTCCGCCTGCAATCCGGCGCTGCCCCGCGAAATCGACGACGTGCTGATGCGCGCGTTGTCCCGCCGTCCGGCCGCGCGCTATCAGAGTGCCGACGCGCTGCGGCAGGCGCTTGCCGATGCATCGGGCAGCAGTCCCGCAACCTCGGATGACCGCACGATTCTCGAAGCGCAAACGATGGCGCCGGAAACAGGCTCCATGCGCGGCGACTCGCTGCCGTCGCTCACGATGTGGCCCGCCGCCACGCTCGCGTCGGTCGAAGCGCGGCTCGCCGCGCAGATCGGACCGGTCGCGCGTCTGCTCGTGCGGCGCGCGGCGGCGCGCATTGCCGATGCGCCGGATTTGCCGGCGCTCGTCGCCCTGCTCGCGCCGCATGTTCCCTCCGACAAAGGCCGCGCGCAGTTCGTCGCCGCCTTCGCGGACGGGTCGAACGTGGGCACGACCCACGGAGCGGCATCGGCTTTGTCATCGCTCGATGCGGAAGACGTGCGCGCCGCCGCGCTCAAGCTC
Source organism: Caballeronia zhejiangensis (assembly GCF_022879815.1). Classification (NCBI taxonomy): domain Bacteria; kingdom Pseudomonadati; phylum Pseudomonadota; class Betaproteobacteria; order Burkholderiales; family Burkholderiaceae; genus Caballeronia; species Caballeronia zhejiangensis. Next base: position 499,668 of record NZ_CP084287.1, on the reverse strand, counting down.
GCCGTTTATCTCGGCCCGATCGCGACGATCATCGCGAAACGCGAGTCCACGCGCGCGGCCAGCCTGCGCGCGCTGCACGAACGGCTCGCGGCGGCGATCGCCAACGAGCACGACCGCGCGCGATTCCAGCGCGACGCCGGGCTGTAACGCCGCTTCACTACGACACGCATCCGAAGGAGCACGACCGATGAATCCCGACACGCCGATCCGCCTTGCCGCGTGCACCGCGTTCGGCCTTACCGACGCCGGCCGCGTGCGTCGCGAGAACCAGGACCGCTTTCTGATCGATCCGACGCTGAACCTCGTCGCGGTCGCGGACGGCATGGGCGGCCATGCCTTCGGTGCGCGCGCCAGCGCGACCGCGCTCGACTGCATCGCGATGCGACTCGCCGCCGATTCGACGTCCCGCATTCACGCCGACGGCGCGCGCACCGACGATCCCGACGCCACCGTGCACGATGCTTCCGCCTGCGCGATGCGCGCCGCCGCCGACGCGCTCGATCGCGCCAACGCGACGCTTCACGCGAAGAACCTGCGCGAGCGGCTCGCGCATCGGGCGATGGGCACCACGTTGACGGGCATCTGGCAGCCGCGCGGCTCGGCGCGGCTGATTTCGCTTCACATCGGCGACAGCCGGCTGTATCGATATCGCGATGGCGCGCTCATGCAACTGTCGCGCGACCAGACGCTTTATCAGCAGGCGCTGGAGTCCGGCGCGATCGAGCATTTGCCGCCGCGCAACGTGCTGTTGCAGGCGCTCGGGCCGTTGCCGTCGATCGCGCCCGTCGTGCAAGCGCATGCGTGGCTGCCCGGCGACCGCTACTTGCTGTGCAGCGACGGATTGCACGGCGAAGTGCCGCACGGCGAGATCGAAGCGGTGCTCGGATCGATGACGCCGCAAGACATCGGCCACGCCTGCGGGCGACTCGTCGCGCTCGCGCTCGATGCAGGCGGCAAGGACAACATCACGGCGGTCATCGCCTGCTTCGACGGCGATTAAGCGGCACGGTCATCGAAAAGCGCCGCGACGAACGCGGCGTCGGGCAAACCGGCGCTCGTGCGCAGCGTTTGCGCGTGCCACCAGACGCTCGTTCCCCAAGTCCCCGCATGCGGCGGCATCGGAACGACGTTCGCGTCATCTTCGGGCGATAACGCCAGCAATCCGGCATCGAAATTCGCAAGACTCGCGTGCTTGTCGAGCGTCGCGAGCGCGAGCGCGCCGCACTGCGCGAACCACGCGCGCGCATGCGGACGCCGCATCGGCCATGCATGAGTTTCGACGGGCGCGGCGATCGTCAACGGAAAATACCGGCCCGCATTATCGACGCTCGGCATCAGCACGCCCGCCCAGCCGCTTTCACCGAGCACGCCGCCGCCCAGCACGAAACACCACAGCGGCGCGGTCAGATACGCATCGAGCCACGCAGGCCCGAGCGCCGCGCGGCCCGCGACGAGGCCCGCCTGCAACATCGCATCCCAGGGAACGACGAAGCTTTGCGGCAGACGCCGCGTCACGAAATCGCCGTTGCCGCGCAGCTTGCCGAAGCATCCGGCGACACCCGGCGACGTCATCACAGATGCTCCGGGCAGCGGAATTGTTCGAGCGGCGCGCGCCGGAAAGGATTGACGACGCTCGTCGCATCGAGTTCGACCACGGCCTTGCGCCCGGCGGATTCGAGCGTGAGCTTGTAGCCGTCCGGCTGCGCGGTGGCGTCGAGCCTGCCCGCGTCGATGAGATGCAGCAGCGCCCACGGACCGCTCGCGTCGAGCGGCGCGGCTTGCGCGGCGGAAGCCGGATCGAACTGCGCGCTGGCGCGGCCCGTGTTCTTGCCGCTCGGCCATTGCAGCAGCATCGACTGAAGGCCGTCCTGTTTGAGCGCGAGCTGCTGTCCGTCGATGTCGAGATTCAGTTGCGTCACCGCCGGATCGAACGACAGCGCCTTCACGCGAAAACGGATCGACATGTCGCGGCTGCCGTCGTGGAAGAACGCATCGCGAATCTGCGCGGCGCGCTGGAATTGCGCGAGCGCGTCGCGCGGCATGCCCGCGGGTGGCGTGCCGGCGCGCCATTGCCAGACGGGCCCGCTCGTATCGACCAGTGCGGCAAGGTTCTTTTGGAAGAAATCGTCGATGAGGCCGCCCGGCGCGAACAGCTTGCCGAAGTCATCGGCGGCGACGTCGCGGGTCGAGCCATGCACGAACGGATAGCGGCCATCGAGCGCGCGGCGGCACAGCGGACCGGCATTCGCGTTCCACTGCGCGTCGAGCCGGGCGCGCTCGCCGCCTTCGAGGAGCGCGGTGCCCGCCGTGGCGATCGATGCGGCGACCGGCGTAAGCGGCGCGGGACTCGTCTGAGTCGCGAGCCTCAGCTTGCCGAGCGCGTCGCCGGCGGGCGCGGGCTGGCCCATTCTGCGGGCGGCATCGGCGGCATCGAGATACACGGCGGCGTCCTTGAGCGGCGCAAACGCGCGATCGAGCGCCGTGGCATCGCCCGGCTTGCCCGCGAGCTGATGCAGCGGCTGGAAGCGTTCGTCGACGCGCGTCGCCGTGTTCGCGCCGAGCGTCGTCTCGCGCGCCGCCGCGACGATGAACTTCCTGAGCGGCGAATCGGGCGCGGAAAGCTCGTTCGCGATGCGCGCGCCATCGGCGAGCGCGGTGACGGGCGCAGCGGTCACATCGTCGAGCAGGCTGTCCCACGCGTGGATGTAGGCGTCGAAATAGCGCTCGTCGAGCGCGGCGCGCAATGAAGCGATGCCATCGGACGTCAGCGCCACATCGTCGCGGCCGAGCACCCACGCGTCCTTCGCGACATTGGCGAGCGCGGCGTCGCGCAAACGCGTGTATTGCGCGTAGCCCGCGCGCGTGTAGGCGCCCGCGACGCCGGTCGTGAGCGGCGCGCCGCTCGTGCGCCGCAGCAGCAGCGGCGCGTTGGGACCGGCCGCCGCGCTCACGGTGAACGCCGGAACGTTCGCCTGCGCCAACTCGCCGTCCACCCGCTTGCCGATGCGCTGCGACAGCGGCAACTCCGCGAGCCGCGCGCGCGCCGCCTTGATGAGCGCATCGTCGAGCGGCAGCGACGGATCGAACTGCGCCTTGTCGAAGAGCGCGGCGAGATGCGCATCGAGCGCGCTTCGCTGCGCCGGACTTGCGTTGGCGGCAAGCGCCGGAACCAGATGCGCGCGCAGCGCGGCGGCATCGAAATGGCGCGCGTCGCCGAGCATCAGATAGGCACGCAGCGCTTCATATCGATTTACCTCGGATGGCGAATCATTGACCGTGCCGCCATCGTGCAATTCCTGCGTCAGTTTGCCGACCGCGAGCGGCAGCAACGTCTGATCGAGCAGACGCCGATACGTCACGCGCGCTTCCTGACCGAGCTTGTCGCCTTGATACAGCCAGAGCCGCGTGAGCCACGGCACCGGCTTGCCGGCGTCCGCGTAACCGCCGGGCAGCGCGCGCGCCGCGTCGAGCAGAGGGAGCACCGCGAGCGGATCGGCCGTCGCGTTCGCCTCGCGCGCCAGTTGCGCCACATGCTGCGTCTCGCGCTCGAATTCCGCGACATAGGCGCGATTGCGCTGGTAGCTCACCGCCATGCATGCGAGCGCGAGCATCAGCATCACGCCGACCAGCGCGAGCGCGCCGCGCCGCAGCCACGCGCTGCAGCGCTCGAAGCGAGCGTTCGCGCCGACGAGCCCGGCCTCCGCGATCACCACGTCCTTCAGCATCCGGTTGATGAAATACGCGCGGCCCGACGCATCGCGGTTATACGCCGCGTCGCGACGCAAGCCGAGCGATTGCGCGATGCTGCTGATCGCGCGGTCGATCGGCCGTCCATGCTGCGTGCCGCTCGTGAAATACACGCCGCGCAGGAGCGGCGACGCCTCGAAGCGCGTGCCGCGAAACGCGCCGTCGAGAACACGTCCGAGCGCCGGTTGCAGCCCCGCGAACTGCTGCGCGAAGCCGTAGATGCGCGCGCGCCGGGCGACATCGGTCTCACGCTGCATGCGATGCAGCACGCGCGCCCGCAGCCGCGTGCCGAGCGCGTCGAAGTCGGCGGCGAATGCCGCGAGCGCCGCGCCCGCGCCCGGCGATTCGTCGAGCGCGAACGTGATGCCCCAGACCTGATTGCGCTCCGCTTCGCCGAGATCGTCGAAAAATTCGGTGAAGCCCGCGAGCAGATCGCACTTCGTCACGACGACGTACACCGGAAAGCGCACGCCGAGCCGCTCGCTCAGTTCCGTGAGACGGCTGCGGATCGTGCGGATGTGCGCATCGCGCGCGGCGTCGTCCTCGCGCACGAGATCCGCCGCCGACAGCGTGACGATGACGCCGTTCAGCGGCCGCCGCGGCCGATATTTGCGCAGCAGTTGCAGAAAGCCCGTCCACGCGGATTCGTCGGCTTGCGCGTCGCTGTCCTGCGTTGTGAAGCGGCCTGCCGTGTCGACGAGCACGGCGTCGTCGGTGAACCACCAGTCGCAGTGACGCGTGCCGCCAACGCCGCCGATCGCGTCCTCGCCCAGCTTGTCGCGCAGCGGAAAACGCAGGCCGGAATGCGCGAGCGCCGTGCTCTTGCCGGTGCCTGGCGCGCCGATGAACATGTACCACGGCAACTGATACACCCATTGGCGGCCGTTGACGCCCTTCATGCGCGCCTGCCGCAGGATCGCGAGCGCCTGTTCGAAGCGCTCGCGCAGCACCGTAAGCTCCGCGCTGCCGGCGGCGGCCGCCTGTCCCTGCCCCGCGACGCCGCTCATGAAGCGCAGATTGACGAGCCGCGCGGCGATCAGGCGCGCGCCCCAGACGAGTCCCCATATCGCGATGAGCGCGGCCATCGCGATCCAGCGGCTGCGCGGCGTTTCGAGCGGCGCGTGACCGTTGAACGCGAACAGCGGCCCTTCGAACCACACGACGACGAGCAGCGCGAGCACGCCCGCCAGCGTCAGCCATTTCGGCATCCTGAGCGTTTCTGCGATTTTTTTCATCGATATCTCCATGCTGATATGCTTTACGAACGACTCACGACGAGGCGCCCGGCGCGAGCAGCGTGATCTCGACGCGCCGGTTTTTCGCGCGGCCTGCGGTCGTATCGTTCGATGCGAGCGGCTCGGCATCGCCGCGTCCTTCGGCGGAAAAGCGCGCGGGCGTCCCGGTCAGCGACGCGAGCATCGCGCGCACCCTCTCCGCACGCGCCTGCGACAGATACCAGTTCGACGGAAAGCGCGCCGACACGAGCCGCTGATCGTCGGTGTGGCCCGTCACGACGACCTTGCCGGGCACGCTCTTGAGCGCATCCGCGATGCGTCCGATCAGCGCGTCGTAGGCCGGATCGAGCGTAGCGCTGGCGGAGGCGAACAGGTTGTCGCCGTTGATCGTGACGATCGAGCGGTCCGCCGCCTTGCGCACCGAAACCAGTCCCTGACGAATCTCCGGCGCGAGGAAGGTCGCAAGCGTCGCGGCGGCGGCGGGCATCGCGGCAGGCGCGATCACGCTCGCCGGCGCGGTGGGACGCTCGCTCACGCGGATGCGGTTGAGCGCGTCGAACACGGGATCGGACGTGCGGTTCAGGCTCATCGCGAGCGCGATGTGCGTCGCCACCACGACGACGCCCGCGAGCGCGGCGCACACCCACGGCGGCATGCGCTGCCCGAGCGGGCGGCGCGCGCGTTCGGCGGGCCGCCAGTGCACCGAGAGTTCGGTTTCGAACGCGCCGCGCTGATCGCGGATGATGCGTTCGAGCCGCTCGCGCACGGATTCGAGCTGACTGCGCCCGCCATCGATCAGGCGATAGCGTCCTTCAAAACCGAGCGACAGGATCACGTACAGCAGTTCCAGCACGTCGATGTTGCGCGCCGGGTCCTGCGCGAGACGTTGCAGGATCAGAAAGAAGCGCTCGCCGCCCGACGCTTCGTTGTGAAACGTCACGAGCAGGCTGCGGCTCGCCCACACGCCGCTGCCCCACGGCGTGCCCGAGATCGCCTCGTCGATGCACGTACACAGGCAATAGCGCGCCGCCGCGAGCGTTTCGGTGTCGGCGCCGCTCGCGCGGGCATCGTGCTCGAAGGCGCGCATCATGCGCACGAGTTCGCCGCGCAGCGCTTCCATGTCGGTCATCGCGGCCCGCTGACGCAGCGGCAACGCCAGTTCGATCAGCGGATTCGCCGCGCGCACGAGCGGATTCAAACCGCTCGCCGCGGCCGGCAGCACCGGCGCGCGCGGCGCGTCTTCGGTGCGCGCGCGCTCCGCGACACGTCCGCCCGGTTGCGGAATCAGGATGGTGTCGTCCGGGTCGAAGCCGGTTTGCGGAAAGGTCGATGCATTCACAATGCGTTCCTTCGTCGGATAAGGCCGGGGATTCATGGGCGGATCGCCCAGAACTCGAACTCGATGCCGGGAAAATCCCCCGCGACATGCAACGCCACGCCCGCCGACGTCGCGAACTGCCGCCACAGATCGCCGCCGCGTTCCAGCTCGAAATAGGTGAAGCCGGCATGGAATGGCAACTGGCGCGGCGCGACCGGCAGCGCACGCAGCGCGATGCCCGGCAATTGCAGATTGACGAGATCGCGGATGCGCTCGACCGGCCCGAGCTTGGCCTGCTGCGGAAAGCCGTTGAGCAGCGCGGCGGGCGCGAGATCGGCCTTGACCGCGAGCACGAAGCTCGCCGAGCGGAACAGTTCGCGGTCCGGCACGATCGCCACGCGCAGGCCGTACTTGCGCTCCTCGAGCGCGATCGGCACCGCATGCGGGTCCATCACGGCGGCGAGCGCGGCGCGCAGCGCGTTGACGAGCGGCGTGAACGTCTCGTCGAGCCGCTCATGGCGATACGCCGGGAACGCGCCCGGACGCTTGCCGGACTGGCTGAAGGTGGCGAGTTCGCCCGCCAGTTGCAGCGCGTGCTGATGCAGGTCGTGCGGATGCAGGCCCGTCGTCGATGCAATCCCCGCGAACAACGGCTCGGCCCGGTTGAGCACTTGCAGCAGCAGAAAATCGGCGATTTCGGCGGCGCCGGTCGCGGCGGGCTGGGCGAGGCGCGCGGCGAGCGCATCGGCGCGCTGATGCATGAGGCCCGTGAGTTCGTCGACGAATCCGCACAGCCGCCGCGACACGCGATAGTCGAGGCACGGCGGCGCGTAGGCGGCATCGAGCACGATGCTGTTGTCCGCGCGGCGCTCGACGATGCGCGCGATCCCGAGCGACGTATGCGCGTGCGCCACGTCATTCTCGAACGCGAGGCGCAATTGCAGCTTGCCGACCTGCACGAGCGCGGCGCCGGTCGCGCCCTCGTTGCTGTCGAGCACTTCCGTTTCCTCGATGCGATGGCGCGCGAAGCCGTGGTGAGCCGCGTGCGCCGCATACGACGCCTCCGGCGCGCCGTGACGCGCGACCGGCAGCGCGAGCACGACCGTCAGATCGCGCGCGTCTTCGGGCACGGCGAGCGGCAGCGGCAGTTCATCGTCGATGGGCAGGCGAAACGGACTGCCATCGGGCAGCACGCCCGCGCACGCGTTCAGCGCGATGCGGCCGAGCTTCAGTTGCTCGACATCGATCTCCAGTTCCGAGAAGCCATACGCGTAAGGCCGCAGCGCGGCGCAGCGCGCGTCGATCTGCGCGCGTACATAGCGGTCATGCTGCTGAAGATGCTGCGGCTGAAGCAGCATGCCTTCGGACCAGATCACCTTGTTGTTTCTGGACATCGTCGCCTCGCGCCGGTTTCAAAGAGGGATGGAAGGAGCGAGCGGCTTCGTATCGGCGAAACTGTTCGCCTGCCGCTCGTATGCGTCGTTGAACGCGTTGCCGCACAGCGCCTGGAGATCGTCGGCGCTCGCGCGCGTCAGTTCGGCGTGCAGCACGACGAGTCGCTCCCACCGGCGCGCCTTGCGGCGCGCGGGCAGCCAGTCGAGCCAGCCGCGCCGCGCGTCGGCCGCCGCGATCGTCTGCGGATCGAAGCGGCCGAGCAGATGCTGCATCGCCGCGCGCGTGCCCGCGAGAACCGCGAGTTCGTGACGGCGGATATCGTCGAAAGCGCCTTCGAGCGCGGTCTGCGCGGGCAGATAGCCGGCGCTCGCGCCGCGCAGCATTTGCGCGAGCGCGCCGTCGCCGTCCGGGAAAAACTTGAGCGGGTTGTTGTCGCGCTGGACCAGCATCGTCGTGTCGAGGCTGATTTCGCGTTTCAGCACCGAGCGCGACAGCAGCACGTCCACCACGCCGCGCACCGCCGTGCGCAGCATCGCGCCCGCGAGACGCGCGACCTCGGCGGCGTCGCGGCTGCCGAACGCGGCGGCATCGACGCGCATGCCGTTGAGCAGCGCCGCGTAGGCCGATTCGGCGATGGCGTCGCTCGCGGCGGCGGCCGTCGTGCAAGGCGCGAGCGCGACGTCGCCGAGCGGATCGTAGTCGTGCGGAATGCCGCCCGCGGGCGCATGCGACGCATCACGGACCGGCGGCACGTAGGCGACCTGCTCGGGCGGAACGTGATCGCTCTGCGATCCGGCGAACGCCGCGTGGCCGTCGAGCCGATGCGGCGCTTCATGGGCGCAGAAGGCCACGGCGAGCGGATCGAAGCGCGGACCGGGCAGCGGCGAATCCGCCAGCACCTCCGCGAAGGCGAGCGGATCGTGCGCGAATGCTGCCGTCGCGGTTTCGCCGCTCTCCGCATTCAGCGGATCGAAGCCGCGACGGTCGTGCACGCCGAGCGGCGCATCGAAGGCTTCGGCGGGCGCGCGCGCCATCGCCCGCACGCCGAGCCGGTAGCCGCCGATCTCCAGCACATCGCCATCGGCGAGCGGCGCGCTGTGGCCGCCCGCGAGCGGCCGGCCATTGACCCGGCTCGGATTGCTGCCGAGATCGGCGAGCCGCCAGCCGTCCTCCGTCCAGTCGATTTGCGCATGCACGCGCGACACGGTCTTCGCCGCATCCGGCAGCACCAGCACGTTGCCGGGGCCGCGTCCGACGGTGCCGCCCGCCGCGCCGAAGCGGCACGCGAGCGGCGCATCGGGCGCGCTGCCCTGATAGCTCTCCACCGTGAGCGTGAGATACATCGCGTCTCCTTCGTGTCCGTTCATCGGGAACCGTCATCGGCCTGGCGGGGCGCGGCGGGCGCGTCGGGCGATGCACTCGCCGCGCCCGCGCCGCCACCTCCGCCGCCGCAGTTGATCTGCACGACCACGCCGTCGATCGACACCGGCCCGGCCGCATCGATCGCGATACCGGACGGCCCGAGCACGATGGTGTTGCCGCCCGCCTTGAGCGTGAGCGTCACGCCTGCCTCGATGGTGACGTTGGCCCCGCCCTTCACATCGACGTTAACACCCGCCCCCACCGAAATATTCGCCCCGCTTTTGTGTTGTGTATCGCCGCCGACATCGACGGAAAACTTGCCGCCGATGCGCGTGCGCTGGTCGCCCTGCACGGCGTCGCTACGATTGCCGCCGCAGCGCGCGAAGTCGTCCTGCTCGACGATTACATGGCGCTCGTTGCCGACGCGCGTGAGCGCGTCATGCTTGACCCAGGTTTCCAGATCGCGCTCGGCGTGAAAGAACAGTTGCTCGGCATGCTTCGTATCGTCGAAACGCATTTCGTTGAAACCGTTGCCGCCTTTCGTCGAATTGCTCCTGAGCGTCGTGCGCGCCATCTTCGCGGGCAGTTCGTAGGGCGTCGTCTGCGCGGCGTTGTAGACGCTGCCGATCACGAGCGGCTGATCCGGATCGCCTTCGATGAAATGCACGAGCACCTCCTGTCCGATGCGCGGCAGGAAGAACACCCCGTAGCCCTTGCCGGCCCACGGCTGCGCGACGCGCACCCAGCAGCGTTGCAACGATTCGCGCGCCGCTTCCGGTTCGAGCTGCTCCCAATGGAACTGCACCTTGATGCGGCCGTATTTGTCGGTATGGATCTCCGCGCCTTTCGGCCCGACGACCACCGCCGTTTGCGGCCCGGCGACGCACGCACGCGGCGTGCTGCGCGCGGCGCGAAATCCGGCGTCGCGCGGCAACGCCTTGAAAGCGCAATCGAAAACCGGCGGACGGTTGCGCGCATCGAAAGTCGAAAGATAGTAATCCGAATTGACTTCATACTCAGCCGATACGACGAGATATTCGCCGTTGTGCTGCGCGAGCGGATGGTCGCTCAACTGCACGGTCCCGCCGGGCCAGATGGCGCGCGCGGTCGTGCGCGCGCTCACGAAGACATTGGCCGCCTGATGCGCCTCGACGTGCGCGCGCGCAAGACGCTCGGCGTCTTCGTGGCGCTTGTAGCCGGGCGCGTGCTCCTGCATCGCGTAGACGGCTTCATCGAAACGCTTCGCGCGATGCGCGCGCGCGACGAGACCCTGTTGCGCCGATTGCGACGGCTTCTCGAAGTCGTAGTCGTTGATCTCGACGATACCCGTCGCCACTTCGCCGCCCGCCGACCATGCGTACAGCCATTCGTGCTCATGCGGCGCGCCGGTCTGCGCGCGAAACGGCAGCGCATTGCAATGCGGCGTCGGGCCATGCACCTGCGACGAATCCGTGAGGATCAGCCGATGCTTGGCGCCCCGATGCTCGATGTAGTAGTAAATGCCTTCGCGCTCGGCGATCCGGCTCACGAAATCGAAATCCGTCTCGCGATACTGCGCGCAGTGTTCACGACTCGGATACGCCGCCGAGCACTTGTTCTCGAAGTCGATGTGATAGTCCGCAAGCACGCTGCCGATGATCGCGGGCACGGTCATCTGGTGAAAGAACCGGCAGTGCGACGCGCGCGTGAGCAGCCACATACGCGGGCGCACTGTCGCGCGATACATCGCCGGGAGATTGGGCTGCGTGCTCGCGGGCCGCGCCAACTCGAACGCGGTGACGATGCCGTTGTACTCGCGCGTGCCGCCGGAAGGAATCGCAAGCGACAGCGAGAAGTCGCTGCCGAGCATCCTCGCGATGTCGAGATTCGAGCGGTCCGCGAGCAGTTCGAGATCCCATTGCGCGAGACGTCCCAGCTCCTCGCGTCCGCGCATGCGATACAGCACGAGCGCGTTCTTGCCGAGCGCGCAGGTCGTCTGCGCGATGCGATCGGTGTCGGTGAGCATCATCGGCGGCCTCGTCGTTCAGCGAATTTGCGTTGCGCATGTCGCCGGATCGGCGATCGTCACCACGCCGCCCCAGTTGCACACGCACTTCGACACGCTGTCGAGCGACGGCTGGTTGCCGAGCAGCACCGTGACCGCACCGGGCACCCACGGCGTCAGCGTCGCGGGCACGCAGGGCATGGGCGTCGGCGTGCCGAGGGCGGCGGCGGTGGCCGCGGCGACTTGCGGATTCGCCTGCGAGGTGCACATGCCGAACGGCATGATGTTCACGAGCGGCTCGTGGTCCATGATGTTCGCGGCAATCGCCCCTTCGCAGCGCACGCGGTTGACGGGCAGCACGACGAGCGCGGACGGCGTCATGCCGAACGAGCATTGCAGCATCGCGCCCATGACGACTTGTTGCGGCATGGCTTTCTCCTCAATCGAACGAATAGGTGAAGTCGCCGTCGGATACGCCGACTTCGACTTTTGCGACGCTGCGGCCATCGACGAGACGGCTAAGGAATTCCGCGCTCACGCGCGGCAGCACGGTGTTGGTCAGAATTGCGTCGATCATGCGGCCCCCGCTCGCGCGTTCCGTGCAGCGTCGCGCGATCTGGCCGACGACCGCGTCGTCGTATACGAAGCTCACGCGATGACGCTCGCCGATACGCCGCCCGATGCGCGCGAGTTGCAGGCGGATCACCGCATCGAGCATCGCTTCGTCAAGCGGGTAGTACGGAATCACGGCGACGCGCCCGAGCAGCGCGGGCGCGAACGCTTCGAGCAGCGGCTCCCGCAGCGCCCGCGCGATGTCTTCCGGCGACGGCACCGGAGACGACGCCTCATGCCCGGCGCCGCACATCCGCGTGATGAGTTCGGTGCCGACGTTCGTCGTGAGCAAGATCAGCGTATTGCTGAAGTCGATCTCGCGGCCTTCGCCGTCTTCCATGCGGCCTTTGTCGAAAACCTGGAAGAAGAGCTTGTGCACGTCCGGATGCGCCTTCTCGAATTCGTCGAGCAGCACGACGCTATAAGGACGACGACGCACCGCCTCGGTGAGCACGCCGCCTTCGCCATAACCGACGTATCCCGGCGGCGCGCCCTTAAGAAGCGACACGGTGTGCGCTTCCTGGTACTCGCTCATGTTCACGGTGACGACGTTGTCCTCGCCGCCGTACAGCGCCTCGGCGAGCGCGAGCGCGGTTTCCGTCTTGCCGACGCCCGAGGTGCCCGCCAGCATGAACACGCCGACCGGCTTGCAGGGATCGTCCAGGCCGGCGCGCGCGGTCTGTACGCGGCGCGCGATCATGTGCATCGCGTGAGCCTGTCCGACGATGCGGCGATTCAGCGTCGCGGCCAGATCGAGCACGCTGGCGGCTTCGTCGCGCACCATGCGGCCGACAGGAATGCCGGTCCAGTCCTGGACCACCGACGCAACCGCGTGTGCATCCACGCCCGGCAAAATCAGCGGCGCTTCGCCCTGACGTTGCGCGAGTTCGTCGGTCAGGGCCTTGAGGTCCGCAAGCGCGACGGACTCGCCGCCCTCTTCGACAACCCGGCGCGCCTCGAGAATGCGCTGGACCAGCGCGCGCTCCGCTTCCCAGCGCGCGGTCAGATCGGCAAGGCGGATGCGCTCGGCGTCGAGCCGCGCGGCGACATCGGCGGCGCGTTCTTCGGTGTCGATGCCGAGCGCCGCTTCGCGCGCCACGATCTCGCTTTCCGTCGTCCACGTCTCGATGCGACGCTTCGCATCGTCGATGGCGGGCGGCAGCGCCTGCTGACTCACCGCGACGCGCGCGCAGGCGGTATCGAGCAGGCTCACGGCCTTGTCGGGCAACTGGCGCGCGCGAATGAAACGATGCGACAGCTTCACCGCCGCCTCCAGCGCCTCGTCGAGCACCTGCACGCCGTGATGCCGCTCCATCTTGCGCACGAGGCCGCGCATCATCGCGATCGCGTTGGGTTCGGAAGGCTCGGGCACCTTGACCGCCTGAAAGCGCCGCGTGAGCGCCGGGTCCTTCTCGATGTGCTTCTTGTATTCGACCCACGTCGTCGCCGCGATGGTGCGCAGCGTGCCGCGTGCAAGCGCGGGCTTGAGCAGGTTGGCGGCATCGCCGGTGCCGGCCGCGCCGCCCGCGCCGACGAGCGTATGCGCCTCGTCGATGAAAAGAATCACCGGCTTGTCCGACGCCTGCACCGCTTCGATCACCTGCTTCAGCCGGTTCTCGAATTCGCCCTTCACGCTCGCGCCCGCCTGGAGCAGCCCGATGTCGAGCGTTCGCACGACCGCGTCGCGCAACGCGGGCGGCACGTCGCCGGCGACGACGCGCTGCGCGAAGCCTTCCACCACCGCCGTCTTGCCGACGCCCGCCTCGCCCGTGAGGATCGGGTTGTTCTGCCTGCGCCGCATGAGAATGTCGATGACCTGGCGAATCTCCATGTCGCGCCCGACGATTGCGTCGAGCTTGCCTTCGCGCGCCTCGGCGGTCAGATCGACGGTGTAGCGGGCGAGCGCGTCGTTCCGTGCGAGCGGCGCGGCGGGTTCCGCGGCGGGCGCAGACTGCGCTTCCGGCGAGCCGTCGAGCAGCGCGTCGAAGCGGGCGGACAGCGCGTCGAAGCTGATCTTCTCGAACTGGCGCGAAAGCGCGTAAAGCGCGTTGCGCAGATTCGGCGTGCGCAACATGCCGATCACGAGATGGCCGGTGCGTACCTTCCCGGCGTTGAACATGAGCGAGCCGAAGACCCAGCCGCGCTCGACGGCTTCGTCGACTTGCGCGGAGATATCGGAGACGGACGTCGCGCCGCGCGGCAGCCGGTCGAGGGCGGCGGTCAGATCGCGTTCGAGCGCGGCCTCGTCCAGCTCGAAGTGCCGCACGAGGCGACGCACATCCGAATCCGCCGCGAGCAGGATCTGATGCATCCAGTGCGCCAGTTCGACATACGGATTGCCGCGCAGCTTGCAAAAGGCGGCGCCGTTTTCGATCGCGCGATAGGCAAGCGGATCGAGCTTGCCGAACAAGGCCATGCGGCTGATTTCAGTCATGAAGAGTCTCCTTGCGATGGCTCGTTTTCGCGTGCCCGGCGATCACGACCCGATGGTTGTCATGGACCGGCGCGCCGCTCGTGAGCCAGGTGTTCCGGCCCAGACGCGCGCCGCTTTTCGCATTCCCTTGCAGACGCAGCGGCGGCACGTCCTCGCGCTTCAGATGCAGCGCCACGTCCCAGTCGAGCGGATCGCGCACGTAGTTGCGGACCCAGTCGGCGAGCTTCGTGAGGCTGGTGCCGCCCGGCAGGAAACGCATGAAGTCGACATAGCCGAGCGGCCCGATCGCGATGCGAAACTTGTGCTGGCAATCCCAGACCCGCGTGCCGACGACCGTCGATACGCCGAGCCGCGCGCCGCCGAGGCGTGTGTGCGCGTCGTCCGGCAGCGCGATCCAGTGGCCGCGCCACGGTTCGATCGACGCGTTCACGCCGAAGAAGCGCGCGAGAATCAGCCGCAGCCCGTCGGCATGGCGCGTCGGCGCGGCGAGCACGCCCGCGAAATGGCGCTTGGCGGAGTCGGGCACGGCGTCGCGATCGGCGAGCGCGGGCGCGCCCAGACCGAACAGGCTGCCGACGTAAGCCGCGAAGCGATCGTCGCGCGGACGGTCGGCGCTCACGACCGGCTGAGCATCCGCCCATGCGCGGTAGAACAGCGACAGCATCCGGTGATGGAACACATCGAGAAAACGTGCGAGCGTCGGATCGTTCGCGTTACGCACGCGCTCGCGCACGTAGGCGGTCAGATGCGTCGGCAGCGGGCCGTTCGGTCCGAGCAGGCCGAGGAAATTGACCGCCAGCCGCCCCGGCTTGCCGTGCTCGCCCGGCATGTAATCGCCGAGCGTCGTCGCGTGAAAGATCAGCTCCGGGTCTTGCGAGAGCCGCACGGCGTCGTCGCGCGCGGACAGCGACCGGCCGAGGCGCGGACGCTCGCCATGCGCCCGCTCGATCAGCCGCAGCGCCTGGAAGAAGTCGAAGCGGCGGGCGTCGCGCGCGAGCACGCCGTCGATGGTCAGAGCGTCGCGCATCGTCCGGTCCTCGCTAGCCAGTGCATCACCGGACCGCGCGTGAGCGTCGCGACCTGGGTCTCGGTGAACGAGTTGATCGACACGTACTGCGCGAAAAACTGCGCGAGCACCGCGCCGAGCAGGAACGCGCTCCCGCCTTCGAATGCGGCGTCATCGAAGTGCAGGGTGATCGCGAGGCCGCGCCCGTAGACGATCGGCCCCGGCGACGGCAGCCGCCGCACGACCGGCGCGCACGACACCGAGCGCAAGCCTTCGACCTGCCGGTGCGCGGCGGCATCGTCGGCGGGACAGTAGAGCGCGAGCAGTTCGCGCAGCGCGCGGGCGCCTTCCTGCTCGTCCGTATCGACGAGCGACGCGTAATTGAGCGAAAGATGATCGAGCAGCCGCCACGCCGACGGCCCTTCCGCGAACGAAGGCAGCGGCCGGCTCGGGCCCGCGACGCAGCGCACGGCGGTGACGGGCGCTTCCGTCTCGAGCGTGAAATCGGTCGATCCCGCGCCGACCGGCATCGAAAGCGGCAGATCGCGGTTCGTGCACCACGCGCTGATGCCGAGCTGACGCACGTCGCCGCTTTCGGGCGCGCTCGACGCATCGACCAGCGCGATGAAGGCTTCGCTGCCGAGGTAGCTGCTGCGCGCGCCGTTCTGCAACTGCCGCACCGACGCGCGCCGCGACTCGCGCCGCAGTTGATAGAACGCGCCGCCCTCGCCCGGCATGTCGAGATCCTTCGCGCAGTGGAGCGGCCGATACTGCTTCCGCGCATCGGCGCCCGCGCCGTAACCGGTGACTTCGTCGATCTGATGGATCTCGTAGTCCATCGGACGCGTGCGGTCGACGACAACGTGATATTCGAACTCCGTCTCCGAGAGCGCGACGCGGTCGGTACGGCGGCGAAACAGGTTGATGGCGGGCGTGCAGTCGAGCGCGAAGTTCGACGCATCGACGGCGCGTTCGAGCGACGCGTCCGCCTGATCGAGCAGGATCACGATCTCCGCTTCCCGCCCGCGGCAGTGACGCAGCGCGTCGCGCAATCCGGTCACTTCGACGAACATGAAGCGCGGCGCGAAGGCGAAATACTCCTGCAGCAGCCGATAACCATCGAACGATTGCCGGCCGACCGGCAGAAGTGCCTCGTCATCGGCGAAACCGAGCGGCCGCAGCGCGGTTTTCGGCAACACGGCGACGGTGGCCGCCGCGCCTGCGTCGTTGCCCGGCTGGATCACCGCGACGCCGACGCAATGCGCGAGCAGCCGTTCGTGCAGCTTCGCCGGCAAGCCATCCGGGCCGCGCAGATAGAGCGCGAGTCGGTCGAGCGAAAGGCGCTCGAAGCCGAGCGCGCCGGTCGCGCGCAACCGCAGGCGCAATCCCGCCTTCACGCTTGCGGGCAGCGCAGGCGACGACGCGTTCAGCGAGCCCGCATGCGTGAAGAACTTCGCCTGCGCGATCTCCACAGGCCACAACGTGACCGCATGCGCGGTGCGAAATTCGCAGCGCGTCGACGCGGATTTGTCGAGCATGCCGCGCAGCGCGGTATGACGCGGCACGACGATGCCATCGGCGCTCGCCGCGAGTTGCGGATTCGCGTGATCGGCTTGAAGCTGCACGACCGTCATCGACGGCGTCGGCGCGAGATAGTGCGGATACGCCAGCTCCAGCAGATGCTGCGTGAAACGCGGGAACTCGGCGTCGAGCTTCATCTGCACGCGCGCGGCGAGAAAGCTGAAGCCTTCCAGCAGCCGCTCGACATACGGGTCCGCGCATTCGACGCCATCGAGCGCGAGCCGTCCCGCGATCTTCGGAAACGCGGCTGCGAATTCACCGCCCATCTCGCGGACGTGCTGCAGCTCCTGGCTGTAGTACCTAAGGAACGCGGGATTCATGCCGGTTGCTCCACGGCCCGAGCGTCGCAGACGCGCACATCGCCCGCTTCGAGATCGAGTTCCGTGCGCAGGAACAGGCGCTCGGGATACGGCTGCGACCACATGTCCGCCTCGATCTCGAAGCAGATCACGTGGCCGCCTCGCGTGCGCTTCGCGTCGTCGATCGCCGTCACGCGCACCGATTCGCGTGCGAGTCGCGGCTCGAACGCCCACAGCGCGTCGCGAATCATGCGCTCCAGCGCCCCTGATGCGAGCGCGGCGACGTCACGGCCCGCGAGATCCGGCAGGCCGAAATTGAGCACCGACGTCGCGACATGCGGCAGGTTCGCCACGTCCGCACCATTGCCGAGACAGCTCGCGTTGAGCAGCCAGCCGATGTCGCGTTGCACGCTCTCGCGCAGCGCACGCGCCGACATCACGCGACGCTCGCGGGATTC
Organism: Caballeronia zhejiangensis; assembly: GCF_022879815.1. Lineage (NCBI taxonomy): Bacteria > Pseudomonadati > Pseudomonadota > Betaproteobacteria > Burkholderiales > Burkholderiaceae > Caballeronia > Caballeronia zhejiangensis. The sequence continues at coordinate 482,237 of NZ_CP084287.1, read as the reverse complement.
ATGGCGCGCGTGCGGTTCGAAATCGGTCAGACGGTCCAGCAGCGAAGGCTGCAGGCGGTCGCGGGCGGAAGGTTCGGACATGGCGGTTCCTTTGTGCACGGAATGATCGAGGATCACGCGGCTTTCGCCGTCGGCAGCTTCGACACGAGCCGCAGCGACACCGTCAGACCTTCGAGCTGGTAGTGCGGGCGCAGGAAGAACTTCGACGTGTAGTAGCCCGGATTGCCCGCCACTTCCTCCACGATGACCTGCGCATCGGCGAGCGGCTTGCGCGCCTTGGTGTCGTCGGAAGAGTGCGTGGGATCGCCATCGACGTATTGAAGAATCCAGTTCTGCAGCCAGCGCTCCATGTCGTCGCGTTCCTTGAACGAGCCGAGCTTGTCGCGCACGATGCACTTCAGGTAATGCGCAAAGCGGCAGCACGCGAACAGATACGGCAGGCGCGCGGCGAGATTCGCGTTGGCGGTGGCGTCGGGGTCTTCGTACTCGGCCGGCTTGTGCAGCGATTGCGCGCCGATGAATGCCGCGAAGTCCGAGTTCTTCTTGTGCACGAGCGGCATGAAGCCGTTCTTCGCGAGTTCGGCCTCGCGCCGGTCGCTGATCGCGATCTCGGTCGGACACTTCATGTCGACGCCGCCGTCATCCGTCGGGAACGCATGCACCGGCAATCCTTCGACCGCCCCGCCCGACTCGACGCCGCGAATGCGCGAGCACCAGCCGAACGTATTGAACGAGCGCGTGATGTTCGCGGCCATCGCATACGATGCGTTCGCCCACGCGTACTTGCTGCTGTTCGCGCCAGCGGTGTCTTCCTCGAAGTCGAACGCCTCGACCGGATCGCACTTCGCGCCGTACGGTGCGCGCGCGAGAAAACGCGGCATCGCAAGGCCGATATAGCGCGAGTCCTCCGAATCGCGCAGCGAGCGCCACGCGGCGTGCTCGGGCGTCTGGAAGATCTTGGTCAGATCGCGCGGATTGGCGAGTTCCTGCCACGATTCCATCAAGAGCGCCGCCGGGTCCGCGCCCGCGATGAACGGCGCATGCGCCGCCGCCGCGATCTTCGCGATCTGCGTGAGCAGGTCCACATCCGGGCCGCTGTGATCGAAGTAGTAATCCGCGACCAGCGCGCCGTAAGGCTCGCCGCCGAACTGGCCGTACTCTTCCTCGTAGAGCTTCTTGAAAAGCGGGCTCTGATCCCACGCGACGCCGCGATACTTCTTCAGCGTCTTGTGCAGTTCCGGTTTCGAGATGTTCAGCACGCGGATCTTGAGCGACTCGTCGGTTTCCGTGTTGTTCACGAGGTAATGCAGGCCGCGCCATGCGCTCTCGACTTTCTGGAACGGCTCGCTGTGCAGGATCAGGTTGATCTGCCCGGTGAGCGTCCGATCGATCTGCGCGATGAGCGCTTCGATAGTCGCGAGGACATCGCCGGAAATCACGCCGGTGTCGCGCAAGGCCTGCTCGGCTAGCGTGCGCACCGCGTTCTCCACAGCGTCGCGGGCACGCTCGGACTTCGGCTTGAATTCCTTTTGCAAGAGCGTGGAGAAGTCGTCGAGTTCGGGCGCCGCGTCGATGATGGTAGGGCTGCGCTGTTGCTGGATGCTGAGATCGTTCATCGCGTCATGCTCCGGTCACGGGTTTGTCGGCGTCGTCGTTTGCGCGCGGCTGGGCGGCGAGCGCCTTCATCAACGCGGGCTCTTCCAGCAGCCGGGCGATCAGCGCTTCGGCACCGGTCTTGCCGTCCATGTAAGTCAGCAGGTTCGCCAGTTGCGTGCGCGCTTCGAGCAGTTGCCGCAGCGGCTCGACCTTGCGGGCGATCGCGGCGGGCGTGAAGTCGTCCATGCTCTCGAAGGTCAGATCGACCGCGACATTGCCGTCGCCCGTCAGCGTGTTGGGCACCTGCACCGCGACGCGCGGCTTCATCGACTTGAGGCGTTCGTCGAAGTTGTCGACGTCGATCTCCAGAAACTTGCGCTCGGTGGCGGGCGCGAGCGGCTCGGCGGGCTGGCCCGACAAATCCGCGAGCACGCCCATCACGAAGGGCAAGTTGACCTTCTTTTCCGAGCCATAAACCTCGACGTCGTATTCGATCTGCACGCGCGGCGCACGATTGCGCGCGATGAATTTCTGACTGCTTTCTTTTGCCACGATGTCCACTCCTGTGCTTGTGTCCGGGACCGGTCAGACGACGCCGCCCAGATGCCTGAATTGATGTGCGCCATCCGGCGCGACGTCCTCGATGATTTCGATGAAGCTCTTGCCGACCAACCTGCGCGCGCGTTGCAGCAACACCGGCAACGGGCTCGACGGCTCGCATTCGGCGTAGTACGCGCAGATCGCGTCGAGCGCGTCGCCCACGTCGCGTGCGCTCGCGATGCGCCGGGGCGTGGTGGGTCCGGCCACGGCGGCGTGCTGCGCCGCCGGACCGGAGCCCGCGCCCTCTTCACTGCTGCTGGTCTCCATCACACTTCCCCTTCTCCCCGTATCCGGGTCCAGCACGTCGACCCGTGCCGCGACGAACTCCCCGATGCGTCCGAGCGGCCGGGCGAGCGGCCCGAAATCGAGCGCGCGCGACGGCCCCACCCGAGCCGTCAGCGTGCTCTCGATGTTCGCGAGCGACGCCCGCGCCGATGAGAGCGCCGCGCCCATCGCCCGCGCTTCGTCGATACCGGCTTGCGCGAACGCTCCATCGATGGCGGCGAGCGTCGGCATCTCGTCGCCTTCGGCAAGCGGCGCTTCGCCCGACATCACATCGAGCTCGCGCAGCGCGAAACCACGCTGGCCGCGCGGCGCGACGAAGGGCACGTCGCGCAGATCGCCGGCGAGTCCCGCATCGTCGACGAGCGCCGACAGCGCGTTGACCCGCGCGGTCGGATCGTCGCCATCGCTGGGATCGAGCTGCGGATGCACGCCGCCCCAGTGCCGATCGAGCAGCCCTTCGATCAGCGCAAGGCCGCGCGCCAGTCCGATGAAACCCTCGCGAACCGTGCTCGAACGCGTGTAGTGCACCGCGACGCGCAGATCGCGCGTGCGTTCGAGCAGGGTCATCGAGAGTGCGTGGGCGAGCGTCCAGTCGGGCGGCGTGGCGGCGATCACGGTGCCGCCGTACTGGGCGTCGGGCTTGCCGGCGAGCGCCTCTTCCAGCGACCGGAAATCGGCGCTGTACTCTTCGTCCTCGCCGCACGGAAGATCCGGCGTGAGGTCGGCGAGCCAGCCTGCGATATCTGCGCGATTCATGGTGAGGTCCGTATGAGGCGTGGGTTAGTCTGTCAAGCGACGGCTCATTCCGACTTGTTCTTCGGGATGTTCCACTTGCCCGTCACCACGCCGCCCTTCTTCGCGCCGGTGTTGTCCTGCGGCTGATACTCCATGTTGAATTGCGCGAAGTTGAGCGTGACGCTCTCGGCAACCTGATCCCCGCCGCCCGAGCCCACCGAATGGCTGCTGATGAGCACTTCCTTGAGCGTGATCTTCAGATACTCGACCGGATCGGTGCCGCCCGCCTTGCGCAGCGTGAGCACGGCCTCAGGCATGTGCACGCCCTGGCAGCACGACTGCACGATCGTCGGCGAGCTTTTATCGACATACTTGCTGATCGTGAGGTCCTGCACCGCCGCGGTTCCGGTGCCGCCGCCCGTGCCGGTGTGCGTGGTGCCCGTCTGCGCGCACCCCCACGACCAGCTCAACACTTCGATCTCTTCGGTGTGACCCACCGCCAGAGATTCACCCTTGATATCGCCCAGCTTGAGAAACATATCCACAGCCATGTCAGTCTCCAGAGAAAAATGCGCCTTGCGGCACAGGCAAAATTCGCGTCGCCATTGGATCGCGAAGCTTGGTTCGCGAGCTTGATTCAGCCCGCATTGATTCGGATGCCTAATCTAAATCGATGCTTCCGCGCGTTCGAAACGCCACTTATTCAGGCGAGCGCACGGCGGATCGCCACCGCCACGGCTATCACGGCGCCGCGCTCGCACAGCGCCGCCCAGCTTTCGAGCGTGTCGCGGCTGACCGCCGGCGCTTCGCAAAGCTGCGCAAATCGTTCGAGCGTTGCCGTCGAACCGGCTATGCTATGAAAACGTTCGCGTCCGATGCACGCGTCCAGCATGACCGCCATGCCTGCCTGCCGGGCCCGGTCGAGGAGGGTCTCCATGATCTGTCTCCTATTCGGTGGTTCGAGTGCGCGCCGTTGCGCGATCCGTGACCCGAAAACAGCCGCCCCCGTCCGCTTATTCCGAAAAAAAATCGAAAAATTTACGGAATAGATCGGCGTCTGGAGTGTTGTCAATCATGAGCGCGCCCATCACAGGAGCTGCCCCGATGAACGACGACGATCTGCCGACCGTCTTGCCGACGCTGTTGCCGCGGCTATGGCGGTTCGCTTTGAGGCTGACGCAGAATCAGCACGACGCCGAGGATCTGGTGCAGCGCGCCTGCGTGCGGGCGCTGGAGCGGCGCAGTCAGTTGCAGCCGGGGACATCGACGTTGAGCTGGCTTTTTTCGATCGTGCATTCGACCTGGATGAACGAACTGCGCGCCCGTTCGATTCGCAGCCGCGGCAGCATGGACTGGCAGGACGAGGAAATCGAATCGTTCGCCGATCCGTCGGCGCGCAATCCGGAACTGGATATGCTGCATCGCCAGGTGATCGACGCGGTCGAGGCGCTGCCCGAAGCGCAGCGCGTCGTGATGGTGCTGGTGGCGATCGAGGGCCTGAGCTATCGCGAGGCGGCCGAGGTGCTCGACGTGCCGATCGGCACGGTCATGAGCCGGCTGTCGCGCGCGCGGCTGACGATCGGTCAAAAATTCAGCGTGCAGGCGCCGGCGGCAGTTAGGAAAGGGGAATCCTTATGATGAATGTCGATGATTCGCTGCTGATGTCGTACGTCGACGGCGAGCTTTCGCCGGAACAGCGCGCGGAAATCGAAGCGGCGATCGCCCACTCCGACGAACTGGCGGCGCGCGCAGCGGCGCTGCAGGCGTCGGTGCTGCCGTATCGCGCCGCGTACGACCGGCAAACGGTGCCGCCCGTGCCGGAAAGCCTCACGCGCCGCATCGAGGAACTGGTGAGCGTCAGCACAACGCAGGAGCGCAAGGCGTCGCGCGGCTCACGCCGTTTTCCGATGCAATGGGCGGCCGCGGCCTTCGTCGCGGGCGCGATCTGCTCGGGCGTGCTCACCGGCTATCTCGGCGGCTTCAATCCGTTGAAGCGCGGCGCCGATCCGTGGGTGCAGAGCGTGGCGGACTATCAGGTGCTCTACGGACGCGACACGGTCGCCAATCTGCGGGAAGACAAGGCCAGCACGGAGCAGGTTCTGGCCGATATCCATCAGCGTGACGGCATGCCGATCGCGGTTCCGGATCTGCGTCAGGTCGGGCTCAAGTTCAAGCGCGTGCAGCGCCTGAATTACCATGACCGCCCGCTCATTCAGATGGTGTATCTGCCGGAGCGCGGCGATCCGGTGGCCCTGTGCGTGATCGAAGAAAACGAGAGCGACGCGCCGGTGCGTACCGGTCAGGTCGGCGAAATGAAGACGGTCACGTGGCGCACGAACCGGCTCGCTTACGTGCTGCTTGCCAAGTCGCCGTCGCTCGATCTACAGGCCGTCGGCAACGGCATCGCCAACGGGAAGATTGCGCCGCTGTACAGCGACCGCGCGGACGGCTCGCGCGACAGTTAGGGGAATCGTCTATACGTACGTGCCGCAGGGCCCCGGTCGAACCCGGCCGTGCGCCCTTCACGACGGCATTGGCAACGAACGCGTTCAGTGTTCGCTCTTGGCCGACTCCTTGCTGCGCTGCGCCGACTTTGCCCCTTCTTCTTGCTCGTTCATCCTGCTAGCTGCCGTTGCTCTAACGATTGCGGATGATATTCCTCTTCGTCGGGTCTTGTCGCCCAGGCCTCGACGAGCGCATCGCATTTTCGCAGTCCGGCCTGAGGGCAACGGCTTTGAGGGTATGGGCGACACCGTGCTAGTCCATTGCGTCATTGAAAAAGCACCCTATTTGGTATTCAATGAAACGGTTTTGCCAGGTTGAACAGACGACCGGATAGAATGCCAGCATGAAGAAGAGCAAATCACCGTTTCACGGTTTTCGTTTCCCGGCGTCGATCATCAGTTGCGCGGTGCGTTGGTACATGCGCTTCCACCTCAGCTTGCGCGACATCGAGGAGTTGTTGCTAGAGCGCGGGGTAAGCGTCACGTATGAGACGATCCGCCAGTGGTGCGAACGGTTTGGGTCTTGCTTTGCCCGTCGTGCGAAAGCCGCGCGCGGCAAGACGGGTTCAACCTGGCATCTGGATGAGATGTTCGTGAGCCTGCGTGGCGAGCCATACGTGCTCTGGCGTGCGGTCGACGAGCATGGCACGGAACTGGACGTGCTGCTGCAAAAGCGCCGCGACAAGGCTGCGGCGAAGCGTTTCTTCCAGCGCGTGCTGCGCGGCCACTCGGCCCCAAGCAAGATCGTAACCGATCAGCTCCGCAGCTACCCGTCAGCCAAAGCGGAGATACCGGGGTTGGCGCACGTCAAGCATGTATTCGTGAAAGCGGCCGCGCGCCTGAACAACCGGGCAGAGAACAGTCATCAACCCACGCGCGGTCGCGAGCGTCACATGCGCGGCTTTCGCGACCCGATCCTGACTCAGGCGTTTCTCTCGTGCTTCGGTCCGATCCGACAGCACTTCGCATTGCCTCGACATCGGATGAATGCGGGTCGTCACCGAGCGGAATTGAAGCAGCGCTTGGCAGCCTGGCATCAATGGACGATCTCAGAATCGAAGGTCAGTGGTATTTGATTAGTAAAGCTACCCTTTTCGAACCGTATGGACGTTTCTGAGTCAACTTGACAAAACCCTGCTCAATTGTCTCGGGCTGCGTCGTGGGGACGATGAGTACGGAGATTTGAGTTCCCTTGCTGGCCTCGAAGTCTTTCAAGGTTCGCTCAAGCGACGACCGCTGCTCACCCGTCAGCGTCCCCGTTTCATCGATAACCCGCGCCGTCAGCGGCGGCACCGATACGTCGGCATACGCACCCAGCCCGGCAAAACTCAGTGCTGCAATGACGAGTACGAGAAGCGCAGCAAAGGCCTTCAATTGTTGACTTCCGCTGGAAGACGAAGGCGCTGCACCAAAATCGACACGCGGCGGCTTTGCGATTTCTGCTTCGTTCGCCACAGAGAAATTCGGCTTTTCCTGATAACCAAAAGCTTTGGCCGTCAGGTTGTTGGGAAACGACCGTACAGTTGAGTTGTACTGCTGAACCGACTTGATGTATCGGTTGCGTGCCACGGCGATTCGATTCTCAGTTCCTTCGAGCTGCGCCTGCAAGTCTCGGAAGTTCGCGTCCGATTTCAGTTGCGGGTAGTTCTCCGACACCACCAGCAGGCGAGACAGGGACGAGGTGAGTTGACCCTGCGCCGACTCAAATCGTGCGAATGCTTGTGGGTCAGACAGCATTTCTGGGGTCGCTTGAATCGAGCCAACCTTTGAGCGAGCTTCCGTCACTCTAACCAGGACTTCCTTTTCCTGGTTTGCGTATCCCTTCACCGTGTTGACCAGATTGGGTACCAAGTCTGCACGACGTTAATACTGGTTTAGAACCTCAGACCAGCTCGCTTTCACCTGCTCGTCTTCAGTTTGGATGGCGTTATAGCCACATCCCGACAGCCCCAGAATTAGCGTCGCGAGAACGGCTGTCAAGAACACCTGCGCGAGGCGTTGCTTACCGTCGAAGAATCGCTGGCTGTCAGGCATAGGGGTTCCCTTTTCGTTCGACGATTTCCCTGCATGTCGCGCGCAGGGATGCAGCGCATTTTGCACAGCTCCATCGTACGGAGGCGCGCAAATAGTTGATTGACCCAAATCAACTTGGTAGAAGTGCGCCTCCCGTCCGCATGTACTGAGAAATACAACTCGAGCGCGGTTATCACGGACAGAGAGTGTCTTCGGCGTTTTCATTTTTGGTTGAGCCAAATCAATAGACATTGCGTCTCCGGCGGTAAATTGGAGACCGCTGTTTGAAGTCGTCCGGTCCGAAATTGTCTCCATGGAGAGCATCGATGAATCGTCTGAAAAAGCCCGCGCTTGTCACAGCGATGACCTTCGCCATGCACCTCGCAAGTGCGGCTGGCTCTCCAGCGACGACCGACGCCGCAGATCACAAAGCGCATCACCCTGCGGCGGGAAGCACATCGTCCGCGAAGAGTAAAAAGCTCGCGAGTGTTGAGCAGCAGATGAAACAAATGCAGGCGATGCACGAGAAGATGATGGCCGCGACGACGCCCGAGGAGCGCGCCGCACTGATGGGCGAGCAGATGAAGTCAATGCAGAACGGCATGCACATGATGGACATGATGAAGCAAGATTCCAGCGGGACGCCGATGTCGGGCCAGGCGCACGAAATGATGGAAAAGCGGCTCGACATGATGCAGATGATGATGCAGGCGATGATGGACCGCCAGTCTGCGCAGAATCCCCCGACGGGCAAGTAGTCTCACTTCGCGATTGGAGATGACGATGAATGATGTACAGCGCAGCTCGCGCCCCTTCTGGAAATCACGCTCCGCTTTTGGCCTATTGGCCTTCGCGGCTATCGCCTTGTTCCTTCTCTTTTCTGAGCACCGGGCGCACTTCCTTGGCGTGCTGCCATACCTCCTACTGCTTTCGTGCCCGCTGATGCATCTTTTCATGCACCACGGTCATGGTCACGCTCACGGAAATGGCGGTTCCGTGAGGAATGCAAACACACCCGAAGCAGGGGACAGCCATGAGCAGCATCGGTAACGGCTACGGACTGTGGAGTCTCGTAGTCATCAACTCGCTGGTGTTCATCATCTTCGCGTTCAGTTTCTTCAAGCCAGCAACGAGACGCGATTGGCGCACATTCGGCGGCTTCTCCGCGTTCGTTGTCGCACTATTCGCGGAGATGTATGGGTTCCCGCTCACCATCTATCTGCTCTCAGGATGGCTGCAGACGCACTATCCGCGAACAAACCTGTTCTCGCACGACTCGGGACACATCTGGTGGATGATGACCGGCCGGCATGGCGACCCGCATTTTGGGGTTCCTCACATATTGAGCATCGTCTTGATATTTGGCGGGTTTTATCTGCTGTCGACAGCGTGGCACGTCCTTTACCAAGCACAACGCGTCGGACAACTTGCCGCTACGGGACCCTACGCGAAAATTCGGCACCCGCAGTACGTTGCCTTTGTGGTCATCATGTTCGGGTTTCTGCTTCAGTGGCCGACGCTTGTCACGCTTGTGATGTTTCCTGTCCTGGTGTTCATGTACGTGCGGCTCGCGATTCAGGAGGAAAAGGATTCGGAAGCTCGCTTCGGGCAAGCCTGGCGAGAGTATGCAGCTCACACGCCGCGCTTTATCCCGCGACTGTCAAGCGACGAGACAGTCAAAGCTCATTGAGCTGACGGTGGACTCACACTATGCCCGCATCACACGCGCACGTTCACGGGAACACGCAACGGACTAACGGGAACGCCGGCCATCAGCACGTCGTCGTCGACGAGCAGTCCCCGCCTCCAGAGACCGGCGTCATCTACACGTGCCCGATGCATCCGCAAATCCGCGCGGCTGCGCCCGGCGCGTGCCCCATCTGCGGGATGGCCCTTGAGCCGATAACGCCGACCGGCACGCAAGAGCGAAACGTTGAACTCGAGTCGATGACCCGCCGTTTCTGGGTCGGGCTTGTTCTGTCGGTTCCGCTTCTCTTTATGACGATGGGCAGAATGTTTCTGCCCTTCGACATCGACTCAGCAATGAACGGCTTGTTTACTCGCGTCCCACACTGGATGACCGCATCGTGGTCCCAATGCGTCCAGGCGTTGCTGGCAACACCGGTTGTGCTGTGGGGCGGATGGCCCTTCTTCGAGCGAGGATGGAAGTCGTTCACCACGTGGCAGCTGAACATGTTCAGCCTCATCGCGCTGGGCGTTGCTGCGGCTTACGTGTTCAGCGTTTTCGCGCTGTTTTTCCCGGATGCGTTGCCGCAAGCGTTTCGAAGTGGACAGGAGCTACCGCTTTATTTCGAGGCTGCTGCTGTCATCGTAACGCTGGTTCTGCTCGGACAGGTGCTCGAACTTCGCGCACGCTCACGCACGTCGAGCGCCATACGTGACCTGCTGCAACTCGCTCCGCACACGGCGGTACGTATCCGAGCCGACGGTGCCGAGGAGACTATTCCCCTCGAAGCGGTTGCCGTCGGCGACATCTTGCGCGTCAAGCCCGGTTCGAAAATTCCAGTCGATGGTGTCGTGACGGACGGTCGTTCGAGCGTCGACGAATCGATGATTACGGGCGAATCAATTCCTGCGGAAAAGGTCGCGGGAAGCAAGGTGACCGGGGCGACGGTAAATCAGACGGGCAGCTTCCTTATGCGCACGGAGAAGGTCGGCTCCGAAACATTGCTCGCGCGAATTGTGCAGATGGTCGCAGACGCAGGCCGTTCGCGGGCGCCTATTCAGAAGCTCGCTGACCAGGTGGCGGGCTGGTTCGTGCTCGCGGTTATCGGAATAGCGGCCGCCGCATTCCTTGTCTGGGCCGTCGCCGGGCCTTCACCAACTCTGGCAAACGCGCTCGTCGTCGCCATCAGCGTGCTCATCATTGCCTGTCCCTGCGCCCTCGGCCTTGCCACGCCCGTGTCCATCATTGTTGGTGTTGGTCGTGGCGCGCAGAAGGGGGTGCTCATCAAGGACGCAGAGGCCCTCGAACTGATGGAGAAGGTCGACACGGTCGTTGTCGATAAGACTGGCACGCTGACCGAGGGCAAACCACGCGTTCAGAAGGCAGTCGCCCTGAAAGCGACGCAAGTGTCGATGATAGTCGGTTACGCAGCGAGCTTAGAGGGGGCCAGCGAGCACCCCCTCGCCCAGGCAATCACTGCCTACGCGAAGGAAATCGGCGCAGAGGCGTCCGAGGTCAAAGCATTCGACTCTGTGCCCGGAAAAGGTGTGACGGGAAAAATCGGCGGATACGGGGCGTCATTAGGTAACGCTCGAATGATGGCTGACTTGGGCATTGATTGCCGGCCGGTGGAGCACGAAACCGACCTATTGCGTGAAGCCGGGCAGACCGTCATGTATCTCGCGATAGACGGCGAGTTATCGGGATATATCGGCGTCGCCGACCCCGTCAAAGGCACGACACCGGAAGCCGTGCGGCAGTTGAAGGATTCCGGCGTCCGGATTGTGATGCTCACTGGCGACAACGAGGTCACGGCTCGCGCGGTCGCGAAGTCGCTGGCGCTCGACGGCGTGAAGGCTGGCGTCTTGCCTGAAGACAAATACAAACATGTTCAGGAGCTGCAACAGTCGGGGCACATCGTGGCCATGGCAGGCGACGGCGTGAACGATGCGCCCGCGCTCGCTCAGGCGAATGTGGGCATTGCGATGGGAACTGGCACTGATGTTGCGATGAACAGTGCGCGCGTCGTACTCGTCAAAGGCGACCTCCTGGGCATCGCTCGAGCTCGCTCGTTGAGCATGGCGACGATGAAGAATATCCGCGAGAATCTGTTCTTCGCGTTTGCCTACAACGCGGTAGGCATCCCGGTCGCGGCGGGCGTGCTTTATCCGTGGCTCGGCATTCTCCTCAGTCCAATCATCGCGAGCGCCGCTATGGCCCTGAGCTCGGTCTCTGTAATTGGAAACGCTCTGCGGCTGCGCGGGACACGGATATAAGCCAATCGACGCATGCACTTTACGCTGAGCATATGCGATTTCATCCGTGGCGCCATCTCAGCAGTCGCCTGCATCGTTCTTAATGCAGGTTGCCCGAACTACTTTTGACTGTTCTTTGCCTGCCATCGCTGCATCAGTGCGATTTCTTCCTTCTGAGCCTTCACTATACTGCGCGCCAGTTTTTTTCATCTCTGGGTCCTTTCCGTACTTCAGCTCTACCTCGGCCATGTCAATAGCCCCTTGATGATGGGGAATCATGTGGGCAACGAAGTCTTTATCGGCGTTACCGGTGTAAGCCGGTGCCTGCATCTGTTGCATCATCTTCTGGTCGGCTTGTTTGAACGCGTCGGTGGAACTTGATGACTTAGCGTCAGCGGAACTTGTCATGCTCATTGCCGGCATAGACGCCCCTTGCTGGGCGATTGCCGGACCGACTGTGAGTCCGAGCGCGAGCGCTGCGCATCGCACCGCCGTCCGAACTGAAGCTCGCGTTTGCATATTTTTCTCCCGCGTTAAAAATTCAATGTTGCTGATGGGAGCCGTGGCCGGGTGACTCCGCACAATGCCGGTGGGAGCTTGCTTCATGCCCATCACCGGTGTGGTCATGTTCGCCGCGTTCCATCATCCGCATCATTTCCGGGCCACCGGTCTTAAAAAAAACAACCGTCAATATTGCGAAGATAACGCCGAAAAAGATGTTCAGTATCGTCGTGTAGTTGAATGAAATCGCGGCGTCGACCACGGCAGTATGATGCTCGCGCGGAACCCAGCCCGCTAGCTGAAACACCATCTCCACAATAAGCGCAGCCACGACCATTGCAACATAAAAGGTCACGGCCATGAACGCGGTCATTCTCCCACCGTAGTATTTCCTATAGATGTTCAGGATGGGAAGGATGATGAGGTCGCCGAATATGAACGAGGCAACGCCTCCGAAGCTGATTCCTCCCTTCCATAAAACGGCGGCCAACGGTACGTTTCCGACCGAGCAGGTGAATGAGGCAACCGCAATGAGCGGGCCAATGAAAGCGCCCCAAATCATGGCGACGGTTGGATGATTCACCATGAAGAACTTTTGCCAAAAGCTGTCCGGCACCCACGCGGCTATGGCTCCGGCAACGAGTAGTCCAACGCCGATGTCCCGCCAAAGCATGGCCCAGTTCATCACATAGCTATGGCTGATAGTCTTCCAGCCATCCTTTGACGTGAGCCGCTGCTTCCACGTCCCGTTCTGTTCATCCATCGACATGGCGGCATGCCCTTCCATACTGCCTGCGATACCTTTGTTTGCTTGGTCGATGGCCTGCTTTTTCAGTGAGTCACGCAGAAAGAACCTAAAGAGCAGAACGAGCACACCAATCATGATGGCGCCACCGACGAACTCAGCGGCGGCAAATTGCCAGGCTATTAGCACCCACATCAGCATGCCTAAGTCGAGAACCAGGTTGGTCGCGGCGAACTGAAATGCCATCGTTGCTGTGAAGTCGGCCCCCTTCCGAATCATAGAGCGCGCCATGGCGACGGCGGCGTATGAGCAGGATGAGGACGCCGCGCCGAAGAGACTCGCCCGCGTCAGCGAACGCAAGGAATGGTCTGGTAGCAGCTTGGACATTTCCGCCTTCGAAACCGTCACTTCAATCACGGCAGAAAACAAGAAGCCCAGGCTAAGTCCCCAAAATATCTGCCATAACATGGTGAAAGACACCCACAGGGCGTGACAAAGTGCGCTGAGAATGTTCATCCCGGACTCCGTTTATGACGGTGGGGCTCGACTGCGAAGAAGGGGCCGGCGAGGTGACGTTCAGCAAACCGGTGCCCACGGTCGCCCGTGTGTCCTTCGTCTAACATGCTGACGATAGCGTCCGCGCAATTAGTCGCGCGCGAAGTTCCCTCAGCAGTCGAGCGAAAATGGCGTGCATCCTTGTCGGTATGACTGGTTCTACAGGCGCCAATCGATAGCAGCGACATAGCCAGCACCCGTCATGCCCACCCATTTTTCGCCCGCAGCGAGCCTCTGCACTGGGACCGCGCCGCCCGTGTTCGCGGCTTATGGAGCAATGACGATTGGATGGAAGCGGGCTTGCGCAATGGCAGAGGCGATGTCGTCCTGATTCGACGACGACTCAACCTGCACCGTCTTTGCTGCGACATCGATTTGTACTTTTGCCGCAGGGTCGAGTTTTGCCACCGCTTTGGTGATTACGCTTGCACATCCGCCGCACGACATGTCCGGTACTCTGAATTCATTTTCGCCTCCATCATCTGCGATTCTCCGTAGCATGAACTTTCCCATGCTGGGAAGGTCAAGAGGATTAAGCGGGGCCAGCAGACGCGAAAGTCGAACCGTTGAGTCGAGTTCGCACACCGCAGCAGGTCGGGTTACACACTGACACCTTCGCGCGGTTACACGGCTCGGCACCCCATGCTAGACTTCGCACCCATGTCTTATTGGCGCAAACTCATTCTCGTCCTGCTGCTTATGCTGAGCCTTCCGGTTCAGTCGTTTGCGGCCGTCTCGATGATTTGTGCGCCGTCGGAGGCGGCCGATGACGAAGCATCGACCCCCCATCACTTCCATCAATCTGGTGCAGCGGACGGGCATACGGCTGTGGCCGACAGCAATGACCACGATGGTCATCAACACAACGGCGGCCACCATGTTCATGCCTGTCTGACTTGCGCGTCCTGCTGTGTCGGTGCAGCGCTACCCGTAGTGCCTACGGTTTCCGCTATGAGTGACCTGATTCATTTCTCCGTCCCACTGCCTCCCGATGCCGGTGTCGTGTTGTTCCTGACCGACGGCATCGAACGTCCTCCCCGCTCCATTCTCGTCTAATCCGCTCACTCGCGGCCATTCGCTGCGACCAGCAAGTGCTTCTGGCGTCTTTCACGGGCGCCGGATGATTAACGACGAGAAAAATTCATGCGAACAATATCTGCGGCGCTCTTGGGCGCAAGCGCAGTGTTGCCGTTGCTCGCTCACGCCACAGTAGTCGTGCCCGACCCGACTGATGCCGGAGCATCGGTTCCGTCCGCTGCCGCGCACTCTGCGTTCGACGGATACAAATCCTGGCAGGACGGCGACGCACCGAGCTGGCAACAGTTGAACCGTGCTGTTGCGCCCAGTCGTGGCACGACAACCATCAAGCGCGGCCAGCAACCAGTTGCGACACCAGCAGGAAAGAACGGTCACGAACACGGGAGCGAGTCGAAATGATTCGGAACTTCGCCCCCAACCGCGTGGCATCCCTAGTCATTGCTACGGTACTTTTGGCCGGCTGCACGACGTTTTCAAAGGACGGTGGATTCAACACCGTGTCGACGACCGCGTCCGAGCGCCTTGGCAAGGATGCGGTCTACATAAAGACCGACGAAGACCGCGACGCCGCATTCAAGCGCACCCAGGAACTGCTGTCGAAGCCGCTCGGCATGGACGATGCCGTCCAGGTCGCGCTGCTGAACAACCGGGGACTCCAGGCTTCATACGGGGAACTCGGCATTTCCGAGGCCGACCTCGTGCAGGCGGGTCGCCTGCCCAATCCGGGCTTTACGTTCAGCCGCACGCACTGGAGCGACGGCTTTGGAATCAGCCGGACGTTCTCGATGGGCGTATTGGGAATTCTCACGCTTCCCGTGGCGACGCGCATCGAGAGCCGCCGCTTCGAACAGACGAAGCTCGAGACGGCCAACGCGATGCTCGCCGTAGCCGCTGACGCTCGCCGAGCCTATGTGAACGCGGTCGCTGCGGAGCAGGCAGCCCTTTACGCTGCCCAGGTCAAGGACTCGGCCGAGGCCGGCGCGGAGCTCGCCTTGCGCATGCGTCAGGCCGGCAATTTCAGCAAGCTCGATTACGCGCGTGAGCAGGCCTTCTACGCGGAGTCGGTCGCGCAGGTCGCAAAAGCCCGGCAGCAGTCAGTCTTGGCCCGGGAAAAGCTCACACGCACGATGGGGCTGTGGGGCTCGGGGACTCAGTACAAGTTGCCGGACCGACTACCCGACCTGCCGAAGGACAGGCCCCAATTGAGCGAGCTCGAGGGCTTTGCGATGCAGAATCGCCTGGACATTCAGGCGGCGAAACTGCGGACACAAAGTGTTGCAACCTCCCTGGGACTCAGCAAGGCGACACGCTTCGTCAATGCGCTCGATGTTGGCTATCTCAACAACTTCGAGACGGACAAGGGGCGCGAGCAGGGGTACGAAATCAGTGTCGAGATTCCCATCTTCGATTGGGGTAGCGCGAAGGTCGCACGCGCCGAAGCCATCTATATGCAGTCGGCGAACCGGCTCGCCCAGACGGCGATTGAGGCACGTTCCGAGGTACGCGAGTCGTACGCCGGTTATGTGACGAGCTACGACGTTGCGAAGCATTATCGTGATGAGGTCGTCCCTCTGCGCAAGACCATCTCGGATGAAATGCTGCTGCGTTACAACGGCATGCTCACGAGCGTGTTCGAGCTGCTTGCTGATTCACGCGACCAAGTCGCGGCCGTCAATGGATACATCGACGCCCTGAAAGACTATTGGGCTGCGGAGACGGACCTGCAGCAGTCGCTCGGTGGACGACTCCCACCTCTCGCCTCGCCACCGGCTGCAAGCCCATCCCAAGGCGAAGCGACTACATCTCCAACTGCGTCGCAAACACCTCGGGGCCCTCAGGCAGCAGGGCAGGATGCGCCGTCGCCCGCTCCCGCGACCCAACCGGCGTTGCCGACGAATTCAGAAGGTAAATGAACATGGTTTCACGTCGAAGTTTTATCGGCGGCTCGGGCGCTGCGCTCCTCGGAGCGGCATTGGTTAGCAAGGCTGGCGCGGCGTCGCTTCCCGAGGCGCCAACAATGGAAAAAACCGCCACACAGCCACCGCTGGTCCCACCCAATGGTCGCCCATATACGCCCGTTGCGACGTTGAACGGCTGGTCACTGCCGTGGCGGATGAAGAACGGGTGGAAGGAATTCCACCTGATTGCGGAGCCTGTGGTCCGCGAGATGGCGCCCGGAATGAAGGCGAATCTTTGGGGTTACAACGGCCAAGCACCCGGTCCGACCATCGAAGCGGTGGAAGGCGACAAGGTCCGCATCTTTGTCACCAACAAACTCCCGGAACACACCACGGTCCATTGGCACGGGATGCTGGTGCCTTCAGGGATGGACGGTGTCGGGGGCTTGACTCAACCACACATCCCGCCGGGCAAGACGTTTGTCTACGAGTTCCAGCTCGAGAAGCACGGCACCTTCATGTATCACCCGCATGCCGACGAGATGGTGCAGATGGCTATGGGGATGATGGGCACGTTCATCGTCCATCCGAAGAACCGCAGCGTCATGCCGGTCGACCGCGACTTCGTCTTCCTGATGTCCGCTTACGACATCGACCCGGGCAGCTTCACGCCCCGCGTCAACGAAATGACGGACTTCAACATGTGGACCTGGAATTCGCGGGTCTTTCCGGGCATCGACTCGCTACCGGTGCGCGCCGGCGACCGTGTTCGCATTCGCTTTGGCAACCTGACGATGACTAATCACCCGATTCATTTGCATGGGTACAGCTTCGAGGTCGCAGGAACCGACGGCGGTTGGATTCCGCCCTCCGCGCGCTGGCCGGAAGTCACCGCCGACGTCGCGGTCGGTCAGATGCGCGCCATCGAGTTCACGGCAAACCGGCCCGGCGACTGGGCGTTTCACTGCCACAAGTCGCATCACACGATGAATGCGATGGGACATCAGGTGCCTAACCTGATTGGCGTGCCGCAGAAAGACCTCGCGAAGCGCATCAACAAACTCGTGCCTGACTACATGGCGATGGGTAGTTCGGGAGGCTCGATGGGCGACATGGAAATGCCGCTGCCGGACAACACGCTTCCGATGATGACGGGCACGGGGCCGTTCGGCGCGCTGGAGATGGGTGGCATGTTCACCGTCGTCAAGGTGCGTGAAGGACTCGGTCGCAATGACTATCGCGACCCGGGCTGGTTCAAGCACCCGAAGGGAACCGTGGCTTACGAGTACACCGGTGAGTTGCCGGGTACCTGACTTGGCGAAAGGCCAGAGACGACTTCGGCCGATATTTGTAATTTCAACGTTGGGAGAGAACGTGATGAAGAACGCGATTGTTTCGATTGTGATGGGATGTGCCGTGGCAATTTCCGGGACCGCCCACGCGGCCGGCGACACGGCCGGCACAAATATGGCAAGCGGCGCGCAAGCCGGCGGGGACGCAAAGAACAGCATGTCGCATGGCGAAGTGAAGAAAGTGGACACCGCCGCCGGCAAGCTGACCATCAAACACGGGCCGCTCGAAAATCTCGACATGGAAGCGATGACGATGGTGTTCAAGGTAAGTGACCCGGCCATGTTGTCGCAAGTGAAGGTCGGCGACAAGATTGATTTCGTCGCAGAAGAAGTCAACGGCGCTCTCACTGTGACGAAGCTGCAGAAGCAGTGAACCTGAATGGGGCGCCGACGATATAGCTGTCGAACGCGCGAATCAATCCCGGGAGATAACAATCGTGAATACCCACACGTACACGCTTTTTGTTCGGGCAGCGACAATCACTGCTCTTGTGCTATCGCCCGCACTCGCATTTGCCCACGGCAAGCTTGAAAGCGCGACACCGACGGCCGGCAGCACAATCGATGGCTCGCCAGAGTCGCTTCGCCTGACGTTCAACGAGGACCTCGAGTCCACGTTCAGCACGATAAAAGTCGTCGATGCATCCGGGTCCCCTGCGACCAATGAGAAAGCAAAGGTCGACTCATCGAATCCGCGAGTGATGACGATTGCAGTTCCGAAGCTGGCTCCTGGCTCTTACACCGTGCAGTGGGCCGTTATGACGCATGATGCCCACAAGACAAAGGGCACTTACACGTTTGCGGTGAAGTGATGAACGACGGTTTCCTCGGCGTTTTGCGGCTGGCGTTTGTGGCGCTTCAAAACATCAGCTTCGCGATTGTCGTAGGCGCGTTGCTGAGTGATGCATGGTTGTCTCGCCGCACATCGCGATGGCAGACCCGGCTCAGTTGGCACCTGCTCCTCACCTTGCGCATCGCGTCGTTTGCTGTGCTTTTCTCCAGCGCTAGCGCATTCTGGATTCATTGCGCGCTGATGAGCGACTCAACACTCGCGGAAGCGGGTCCCGCTGTCCGCTCAATGCTCGTAGAGACCGGCTTTGGTCACGCATGGCTCGCAGGCGCGGGTTCCATGCTTGTCGTGACCATTCTGTCGCTTGCGCAGTCGGGACGTCCGATACGCTTTAAGCGGGTCCTTTGGCTCGCGCTCGCAAGTGTTGCTTTGTCGCGTAGCCATGCGGGCCATCCCGTCGATGCTGGCGCACTCAGCGTGCCCGTGTGGGTCGACTGGTTCCATTTGCTTTCCATCAGCGTCTGGGTCGGGCTCGTCCTCGTGACAACCTTTGTCGTTCTGCCACGCATGTTCAGTGCTCCAGTTGCGGAGCGTGCGAACAGTTCAGCGTTCGTCCGGTCGCTGTCTGACGCGGCCACGCTCGCGCTGGTCGTCCTGTTCATCACCGGTGCTTACAACGGATGGCGCGGGGTGAACACGTCTGAGAGCTTAGTGACGTCGACGTACGGGCAAGTACTGTTGCTCAAGCTCGCCCTCGTGCTCATTGCCGCCGCGCTTGGCGCACATAACCGGTTCGTTGAGATGCCGCGAATGCTTGCGTCGTTTAAGGAAGCAGGTGCAGATGCCACTGGTCGACCGCTGAAACGTTTTGCGGCTGTTCTGCGAGTCGAATCCGTCGTGCTCGCTGGCGTGGTTGGCGCCGCTGCAGTTCTTGGGTCCAGTCCTCTCCCGGGAACGTCCTAAGAGCATACCTCCTCGGACATGCGAAGAGAATGTCCGTTTAGGTGCGTGAGGGAGCCGCTCGAGTGACCGCACGCTGAAGACGGCGGATGGCTGTAATTGGCCGAGCCCTGACGGGTGGCTCACGCACGGACTTCGGCCAAAGCCGACGCTCGCCGTTCGTCCGCGGCGCGGCTGCAGCTCGCCGCATTGCTGTCATTCGCGACGCGGCGCGGTAAAAACGTCGGCATTTCGCCCGTCGAACGAGTCTTCACCACCCATAGCCCACGCCGCGTTGTCACGGATCCAAAGGCAGGTATCAAAGTGGAGCGGTCATCCAAGCGACTTCTCCGTGTGACAGTAGCCCGGCTTTCGGGCTCTGGAGCCGACCCCAATGTCAGTGGCCCCAGCGCAAATCCGTGGTGATGAGAAGCGAGCGCGCCCGGTGAATCGCCGATTGCCGCTGCCATGAGCTGCCAGTACGTCCTCCAAGCGACGTCAAATTCGACGACGTATCGACGGGCAACTTTACGGTCCAGCGGCGCGAGCTTCGCACCGCGACGCCTACTCCTCCTCTACTGCCCGAAGTAGCCGGTTACCGGACAGGGCGTAGAACATCCGCCGTGACAACGGACCGGCAGGGGCATCATCGAGGAAACGGCGCTTAAGACTCCGGTAAGGAAGGCCGCACAACATGGTCAATATCCACTCGAGGATCTCATGAGCAGATCGCTTCTTTCGTTGCGGCGTTTGCGCGCAGCTCTCTTGCTGATTTCGACCGCTACTGCAATGGCCACAGCCAACGCTGCTGCCCCTTCTGAACTTCTTAGTTCCTACCAGGCGCAGTCGGACGGTGCAGCGCCACTCCCTTCGCGGGGGCAGCTCTTCTTTAATTCTTCGCATGGTCATGAGTGGACTTGCGCCACGTGCCACGGCGCAATTCCCACACGGACGGGCAAGCATGCGGCCACGGGCAAGGCAATCACTCCCCTCGCTCCTGCGTTCAACCCGGAGCGATTCACCGACGCAGCGAAAACCGAGAAATGGTTTCGTCGCAATTGCAACGACGTGGTCGGACGGGAGTGCACCTCATCCGAAAAGGCAGATCTGCTGGCGTGGCTGCTGACGCTGAGGCCGTAAGCGACTTCTCTCCTCGAACGAACCTCTTCCTGACAGGACCGTTTCCGATGCCATTCAATCTCGTGCCCCGTTCTGTAGGAGTTTGGGTTGGCGCTCTGCTCGCGTCACTGGCGGCTTCCAGCGTGACGGCCGATGTTGATGAGACGCGTAACCAGGTCAACCCCCTGCCGAAGTATCGGCAGGAATGCGCGTCGTGCCATATCGCCTACCCGCCGGGTATGTTGTCCGCAGGATCGTGGCAACGCATTCTGAGCAATATGTCCCACCATTTCGGCACCGATGCCTCGCTTGACGCTGACTCCGTCAAACAAATCTCGACGTGGCTTGCTGCGAATTCATCGGGAGACGCAGGCGCGCCCGCGTCACCGCCCGAAGAACGCATTACCCGGTCGACGTGGTTTCGACAGGAACACGCAGAGGTATCCGCGGCTGTATGGAAACGTCCAGCAGTCAGGAGCGCATCGAACTGCGCCGCGTGCCATACCCATGCAGACCAAGGAAATTTCAATGAACACTTCATCCAGATTCCGCGATAACAACGCCGCGGCGGACGCAGAGGACAGCCGTATTCTGGTCTGGGATGCGCCCGTACGCCTGTTTCACTGGCTGTTCGCAGCCTGCTTTGCCGGTGCATGGCTGACGGCGGAAAGCGAGCATTGGCGGCTCGTCCACGTCACGCTAGGTTATACGGCGGGCGGTCTCGTGATCTTTCGGCTAGGGTGGGGACTGATCGGAACGAAGTACGCCCGTTTCTCGAGCTTCGTTCGCGGACCCGCCCGCGCGTGGCAGTATGTCCTTGATCTCTTGCGTGGCCGCCCACAACGTCATGTCGGCCACAACCCGGCAGGCGCCGTCGTCATCGTCGCCATGCTAGCTTTGGCATGCGTATTGACCATCACCGGTTGGGCGACCTATAACGATGCGGGCGGAACGTGGCTGGGTGAAGTGCACGAAGGCGTGGCCAATCTGATGCTAGCGCTGGTTGGGGTACACATCGCGGGTGTCGTCGTGAGTAGCTGGCTCCATCGGGAAAACCTCATCGGCGCGATGGTCAGCGGGCACAAATCCGGGCAACCCGACGAAGGCGTTCGACATGCATGGCGAAGTGTTGCCGCGCTGATGCTGATAGCCGTGCTCGCGTTCTGGTGGTGGCAATGGCACGGTGCACCCATGTTGCCTTTGTTCGGACATGATGTCGCTGCCGGGCAGCAAAGGTTGTCCGAATGACAGCGGTGACTGACAAAACGATTTCGTAAAATGCGGATACTGCTTATCGAAGACGATCCCTTGCTAGGCGATGGCGTTCGTGCCGGCCTGCGACAGGTAGGATTCCAGGTCGACTGGGTACGTGACGGCGCCGCTGCCGAGACGGAGTTGCGTAACGATGTGTACGCGGCGGCCGTCCTTGATCTCGGGCTGCCGCGCAAGGATGGGATTGAAGTACTATCGTCGGTGCGTCGCGCTGGCGTGACCTTGCCGGTACTCGTGCTGACTGCACGCGACACCGTTCCTGACCGTGTCCGTGGACTGGACATCGGCGCCGACGATTACGTCGTCAAGCCCATTGACTTGCAGGAACTTGCGGCTCGGCTACGGGCACTGGTACGTCGCGCGCACGGAGTGTCGCAGGAAGCCCTGCGCGTTCAAAACGTCGCCCTCGAACCCGCGACGCGATGCGTCTACAAGAATGAGGAGCCGGTAACGCTTTCCTCGCGCGAATTCGATCTGTTGCAGACCCTCATGCTGAACGCGGGCCGTGTGCTGTCCCGTGAGCAACTCGAGCAAGCCATTTACGGTTGGGGACAGGAGGTGGAAAGCAACGCAGTGGAAGTGCACATTCATCGCCTTCGTACCAAGCTCGGCAGCGACCTGATCAAGACAGTTCGTGGCGTCGGCTACGTTTTGATGCTCGAGGACTCCGCCACGCGATGATTCTGCCGCGTTCACTACAAGGCCGTCTGCTGGTCCTGGTGATCGGCGTCGTGGTCGGCGTCTGGCTGATTACCGCGCTGTTCATCTGGCGCGACGCACGTAAGGAACTTGATGAACTGCTCGACAGTCATCTCGCTCAGGCCGCAGCGCTACTAGTCATCCAGCAAACTCAGTCGATCGACGACGATGACACCATCGAATCGCGCGTGCCCCACCCCTATGCGCCTAAGGTTGTTTTTCAGATATTTCATGACGGGCAAGCGGTGGTCCGGTCTGCCAACGCACCGACCGAGCCCATGATCCCTGGGGATCGTCACATTGATAAAGGTTTCGCGACTGTGCAGATTAATGGGGAAGCTTGGCGCGTGTTTTCAATGCGCGTGCTGCGAGAAGACACCCGCGTGTACGTCGGTGAGCGTGTCGATTCCCGCACCGCGATACTGCTCGCCGTATTGCGCGGCACGCTCTGGCCGATGGCCCTTGCCCTGCCGCTTTTCGGAATTGCAACTGGGTGGGCGGTGCGGCAAGGCGTAGCACCCCTCAAACGACTGGGTCGTACGATCGCCCTGCGTGGCCCCGATGATCTTGCGCCTGTCGTAATGCCGCAAACGCCCGCCGAAATCTCCCCAGTACTCGATGCGCTCAATCAGTTGTTCGTCCGCATTCAGACTGTATGGGAGGCTGAGCGCCGTTTTACCGCGGATGCAGCCCACGAGTTGCGCACGCCGATCGCGGCGATTCGAACGCAGGCCCAGGTCGCGCTGGCCGAAACGGATGACACGCTTCGCCAACACGCGTTGCACGCTACTCTAGAAGGGTGTGACCGTGCGACACGTCTCGTGGACCAGTTGTTGGTTCTATCGCGACTCGAGTCTGGAGCGACACTCGAGCTGACGACCGTCGATCTCAGCGCGCTCGCGCAACGGGTGGTCGCGGAACTAGCGCCGAGGTCCCTCGGCAAGCGGCAGTCATTAGAATTCGACGGTGCGAAGGATTGCCATGTCTCAGGCGACGAAACGTTGCTCGCCGCTCTGGTGCGCAATCTCGTGGACAATGCCATCCGCTACAGCCCGCCTGGCGCATCGGTGCGAATCAAGACTGACACGAACCAAGACCGAGCCGTGCTGTCAGTCGAAGACAGCGGCCCGGGGCTCGCAGATGCGGATCGGTCGAGACTGGGGGACCGCTTCTTCCGCGTGTCGGGCACGGCCGAAAGCGGCAGCGGCCTGGGCTGGTCGATCGTGCAGCGAATCGTGGACCTTCACGCAGCGGCGGTCAACGTGCGTCGATCCCGCGATCTCGGGGGGCTCGAAGTCGAGGTCAAGTGGGACGCGGTCGGCATCTGATCCGAAACGCCATAGCGCCTGCACGCCGATTACACCTACTTCGAGCGATCACCGTCGATCCTAACCCGGACCGACGCAGGAGTTCGCCTTCATCAAGCAACCGAGCCGCTACGTCTCGATGACGCAGCGCGGCTCCTCAACGCTCAACTGTTCGTCACAGGCACGCTTCGAAAGCGTGAGATAGCGCGGAGCATACCCGGCAGCGTTGCCGTAGCCGGTCGTGCGTACTACGCCCCGCTTCCGTGCTACTTCAGGCGAACGCGGCTTGATACGATTGGTTGGGCGATTTTTCTTCAAAGTCCTTCCTCTAACGAGTGAAACAATTCATCTTCTTGCGCGCAATGCAGGCGCACGATTGCATCGAGTCCATACAGTAGACGCTGGAACTCGCTCATTCCAGCGGCATCGGGTCCCTGGGGTGGCACGTTCTCCGTCATTTGCCGGAGCAACCGGGTAATTCGAAAAATCTCGCGGTGCGTGGCGCTCATTGCCGCCAACGGGTCCTCTCCGCCGACAAGACGTGCCACGCCCGGATACACCTCCAGGTCGTCGCGCCGCTCATGCGGCACAAGCTGACCTTCGAGCATCTCGTTCAAAATCGCGAGCGCCCCCGCAACCGATGTAACTGGCATACGCGGCAGCTTGTCCGCGAGTTCCCTAATTCGGTCCATCACCGGACCGAGCTCGAGGTGCTCGGTTTTGAGGTGATCCGCATCACTATGGGAAAGGGAGCCGACAGTTTCCGTCGATCGTATTCGCAAGACTCGCAGCGCGTTTGCAATGACGGCGATATCGATGATCTCCTGGAGTATCGCGCCCAGCAGAGGCGGCAAAAATCCGAAGGCGGCGACAGCCATTGCTGCAAACGAAAGCGCCATCCCCGCCATCACGCTCTGCAAAGCGATTCGCCTCGTCTGGCGCGCCACTCGCACCCCCTCGACAAGCCTGTCCAGCCGATCGACCAGCAAGACGACGTCGGCTGCTTCTGACGATGCCGCGGCTCCCCGTGCACCCATCGCAACGCCGACATCGGCGGCCGCGAGCGCGGGGGCGTCGTTGATGCCATCGCCGATCATGATGACCGTCCCTCCCCGACGCGCTGCCCGAATCGCCTCGAGCTTGTCTGACGGTGTCTGCTCTGGCATCACTTCGGTCACGCCGAGCATGGCGCCCACGGTCTCGGCAACGTCGCGACGGTCCCCCGTGAGCATGACGAAGCGTCCGATGCCTTCCCGTCGCAACAGCCGCAGTGCGCGGGGGGTCTCCAGGCGGATCTGATCGGCCATCTGGAGGGCGCCCATCATGGCGCCGTCCACGCCGACAAATACTGCGGAAGCGCCCTCGTACGCCACGCGCTGAAGGAACGCTGCGCTCCACGGGGCTGGCGTTGCCAGCGACGACACAAAAGCAAACGAACCGATGGCGACTGTATGTCCTTCCACTTCGCCCTGCACGCCGGCGCCGGGCTGCTCAACGACCTGGCGGGGTGCCGCAAGAACAAGATTACGCTCGCGCGCGGCCGTGGCTACCGATTCCGAGATGACGTGGGCAGAGGCCTGACTGAGAGACGCAGCGAACCGCAACACAGTCTCCGGTGAAGCGCCCGGGGCGGTTTCTATCGAGACGAGGCGTGCGTATCCGCCTGTCAGCGTTCCTGTCTTGTCGAAGAACAGTACGCTAGCGCGCGCCAGCCTCTCCAGTGCCCCACCGCCTTTGATCAGCACCCCACGTCTGGCGCAACGCGACATGCCGGAGACGACGGCCACGGGGACCGCAAGAATCAGCGGGCAAGGCGTGGCGACGACAAGTACTGCAAGAGCCCGAACCGCGTCGCCGGTCGTGAACCAGCTTCCTCCCGCAAGCACCAATGCGGCCAGCACGAACAGCAGCGCATAACGGTCGGCAAGCCGCGTTGCTGGACTCCGTTCATGTTGAGCGGACTCCACCATGCGGACGATCCCTGCAAACGTGCTTTCTCTGGCGCTCGCAGCAGCGATCATCTCGAACGCCGCTCCCACGTTGACGACGCCGCTACTCACCGATTCGCCGGGGGATCGCTGCCGAACGACGGATTCTCCGGTGAGAGTGGATTCGTCGAGTTGCGCGTGGCTTGAAAGGGAGCCATCTACAGGAACAAACTCGCCGCTACGAACGAGCAGACGATCGCCGGGACTTACGGTGTCCAGTTCGACGTGGCGCCACTCTCCGGCTTCGAATCGATTGGCGTGACGCGGGGCGCGACTCAGCAGCGCGGTCATTTCCCGACGCGCCCGCTGCTCTGCATATTGTTCGAGCGCCCGTCCGCTCGCGACCATTAAGCCAATCACTGCGGCCGTCAGAAACTCGCTCAGTCCCAGAGCGAACCCAATGGCCAGCAGGGCAAGCACATCGACGCCCGCTTCTCGCCGCCGAAGCGCCTTGACGACGGATCCCACTAAGGCAAGTAGGATGGGCAAGGTTCCAGCCGTCCAGAAAGCGTGCGCAACTGCTCCATTGCCGAAGATGACGAACGCGAGGCCTGCAATCAGGCTTCCCGCCGAGATAAGCAAGAGTGCGAAATCGGCTGTGCGAAACAGGCGTGACATGACGGGTCGATGGAAATGAGTCGAGATCCGACGAGGGACGTGTCTCTCCGGCTCAGTATGAGTCGCGAGCAGAGTCACAGTGTATGGACCCATCCCTTACATTTGCTTGATCAGTGTCAACTATTGCTCTCCGACGGGATCGGACACATGCCGCGCCCCGATTGATCCGTGTCAATCCTGGCTCCCCGCCGCCCGGGCAAGCTAGAAAAAACGTCAATCGGGCGGGGGGTGCCATGTCAAACCTGGCAACACTGTTGGTTGTGCTTGCGTCGCAGGGATGCGCTCGCCTCCTCAGCCGTTTGTGGCTGCACGCGAAAGAACTGGGACCGGTCGGTCACCCGGGTTTGCACGCGTTTGAGAGTCGTCGATCAATAGCGATATGGACCTAATGCGCGAGCTAATGTTCAAGCTAGAAACGTTGCGCGTCCAACGGGTATAGCGCTTAATGCAAGAGATGCTGCTATCAGATCGAGGGGGTAACGCTTAAAAAAGGTCCTTTGTCACCTGCGCTTGACCAAAAAAAGCAGGATGCGGTACGCCGGCACGACGTGTTGGACAAGACCAAGAAGATTGGGCTGCCGCGGCGGCTTTACGGTTGAACTTTTGTGGCAACCGCGAAAGCGTACCTCAAAGGCAAACCCGAATCGATCATTAGCGGCTAATCCCCGAGACCGGTCCCCGCCGAGCGTCGGGCCGCACCGCCATTGCAAGCCCGACCGCCTGACTATGGTCAGCGACAGCAACACCGAATGCTCCCTTTGCGAAAGCGCAATTTGACCGTCCAACGCCGGGATAGGGACGCACGACGACGTCAGCCATATTTACGCCCCCCGTTCGTCTGCATGCTTGGATTCGATTTGTCGTCGCGGGGCAAGGAAAATGGCAACGTGAACCGCCAGCGGTTAGTTTATCTTCTTGCCGCCGAAGCCACGTCGGGAATGCAGTCTCGATCCGCGTTCGGGCGATCGCCCACTTTGGACAGAATACGATTCGCACACGGCCGACACGGCGATTTTCATCACCGTCTGCATGCCGTTGGGCGACTGCAGCGCAAGACTGTACTTGTCGAAGGCCAGCAACTGGCCAGTCAGCTTGATCCCGTTCATCAAGAAGACCCAAACCACTTCTTGCTTGTGCACCAAGCCGCTTAAGAGATCTACCTGGATGTCTGTCATTTCGACCGCCATCATGATGCTCTACCCGTCTTTCGTTTTAGTTTAGAAGATCAGCCAGGTTGCTCTTTTCACCTCGCTCGAGAGACCGCGCTTTACACGTCGCCATCAGCGTAATAGAGTGCGGCCGCGGCAAGCATCCGTTGCCGCTCGGCGCGGACGTCGATGGAAGTCATCCGCAACGACGCGTGACCCAGTATGGCTCGAACCACGTCGGTCGGCTTCTGTCGCGCGATGGCCCGTGTGCCGAACGCATCTCCAAGCGCATGCGCCGATGATTGGCAAGTTGCACAAGCTCGTGAGTGCTGCACTCCCCAACGCGGCGCGCACCTGTTGGCTGTTGCACCGCTGTAAGCACCAGGCGGGCGAAGGCGTCGATCAGGTAAAGGGCTGCTGCCGCACCGCGCAGCGCACGAAGTGATCCTGGCCGTTGTTAGTTGGGCGTCGTAGCCGCAGGGCTCGTCCAGACTGCCCCTGCGGATCCCTTCGGTTCGCTCGGCAACCTACAAAGGGATCTGCCGACCGACGAACCGACGGATCGACGGGCGCCGTCGTTCAAGACTACGTGTGCGGCAAGTTTAGGGCTGCCCGCGAATGCCCCGGCACATCGGGCCGCTCGATCGAATATTCGGTGGATCTCGCGGCATGTTGGTCGACGAGAACGTTGACTTACGTCAACTTATGACAGGCGTTGGGTGTTTGAATAACAGCACTCCACTTGAACGCAACAACGGTACCGCGTCTCCTGAACGTTTGACGGACCACCTCACATCTGTTGGGAGGGATTTGCCTTCCAGAGCGAGCTCGATCATGCGCGCCCAGCCATTGCCGCGTAACACTCCCGCCTTTCACCTTTCATTTCTCGAATGGGTTCGTGGCTATCAGAAGTCGTGGGTCAGACCGAATGTCAATGCTGGTCTCACGGCCGCGGCTGTCGTGTTACCGAAGGCAACGGCTTACGCGACTGTTACAGAGCTTCGCGTGCAGTTCGGGCCGTACACGGCCTTCTTGCCCTTGGTGATCTACGCGTTCTTCGGCACGTCGAGGTCACTCAGCGTCAGCACCGATGCGACTCCTGCGATTCTAGCGGCGGCGGCACTCGGACCGGTTGCCCCAAGCGGCGATCCAAGGCAACTGGCCGTCGCAACTGCCACGCTCACGGGACTTGTCAGCGCCTTAATCGTTGCGGCACTGCTGAGGTCTGGCTTCATCGCAAGCGTCATTTCCGAGCCGGTGCTGATGGGCCCGGAGGGCGGATCCTTTTCGTCAATGCATCCAACATTGGTCACAAGATCGCACCGTTGATGGAGAAGGCGCGGCCTCAGGTGGTCGCTCGGTACATGCGAGCAGTATTTAATCTCGAGCCAAGGCGCTGAAGATGTGGACCGAGACGGAAAGAAAGTTCAGCGGACGCGCAATCGCCACATGGCTCGTCGGTCTGAACCCAGACGATTTCGCGGCGGTGGAGAGCGCCGCGCTTGGCAAAAGCGCTCAACACGGGCGCATGTTTCTCACACTCGAGCAGGCGCTTGATGCGCGGCATCCGCTGCAGGAAAAGCAGAACGCGTCACGGAGCTCGTACGGTGAATTACGAGGCGTAGGCACAGAAGGCAGCGGTGATCTAGGCCCCGCCACTCCGGCGAGGCGCAACGTACAGACGACAGTGCAACCCAGGTAGGTTAACTTATGGACAAGGTCGATTCATACAAGGTCACTCATCTCAAAGAGAGCAGCGCTGCGTCCTATCGCACGCCTGATGAGCGGGCGGCGGTAGGGCGAGCAATCCGGAACACAGTGCCACGTTTGTCGCAAGCTGGCTGGGAACCGCCGAAGAATCGCAATAACCCCATCGAGCTCCTAAGCGAATCTAATAAAGGCCGCATCGAGAGTTTGGTCCCGATTCGCTTTGGTCGAATGGCGGAGTCACCGTTTGCGTTTTATCGTGGCGCGGCTGCCGTGATGGCGGCTGACCTAGCCTCGACGCCAACGAGCGGCTTGCGCGTGCAGGCTTGTGGCGATGCTCACCTGATGAACTTTGGCGGATTCGCGACGCCGGAGCGCAACGTGATTTTCGACATCAACGATCTGGACGAAACGCTCCCGGCGCCGTTCGAGTGGGATCTGAAGCGGCTCGCAGCCAGTGTGGTGATTGCTGCACAACATCTTGCGCTGCCCGCGAGCGACGCCGCGCGCGTTGCCACGGACCTTGTCCGTGAATATCGTGAACGGATGCACGATTACGCCGGGATGCGGGCGCTCGATGTCTGGTACGACCGGATCGATCTGAAAAAGTATGAAGACCGTTCGGGCGATCCGCTTGTCGTCGCTGCGATCCGCAAGCGGATCGCAGAGCGGATCGAGGTGGAGCAGCGCAAGCAAGTTCCCGAGTACATGTATCCAAAGCTCGTTTCGCAGGATGGGGCGCAACCGAGGATTAAGGACGAGCCACCGCTTATCGTCCACCCGAATGAAGAAACCGCGCCCGGCCTCGAATCGGGCTACGCCGAAGCCATCGCCTCGTACCGCAAGAGCCTAGCGGAGCACGTCCGCGTCCTGTTTGACAGATTCCACCTGGTCGATTTGGCATCGAAAGTAGTTGGCGTGGGCAGCGTCGGGACACTGTGCGGCGTTGGCCTTTTCATGGCTTCTGACAATGACCCACTTTTCCTGCAGGTAAAGGAAGCGCGAGCTTCGGTGCTCGAGCCTTATGCAGGTAGAAGCCTGCATCCGAATCACGGCGAACGGGTGATCGCCGGTCAGCGCCTGATGCAGGCCGCAAGCGACGTATTTCTTGGATGGACGCGAGGAAAGAGCGGCCGCGACTTCTTTGTTCGCCAGTTGCGGGACATGAAGATGTCTGCCGTTATGGAGGACTGGGACACGGGGCTGCTGCGCCAGTATGGGCGCATGTGTGCGCACGCCCTCGCCCGGGCACACGCCCGCTCCGGCGATGCGGCAATGATGGCCGCGTATATGGGATCCGGCCAGACTTTCGACGATGCCATCACCGAGTTCGCGACTGAATATAGTTCCCAGAACCGGCGAGACTATCGCGAGCTCATCCGCGCGATCCGCGAAGGCCGAATTGCTGCCAAAACGGAATGAGGAGGCGCGAAATCGGCAGCCGATCGGTTCTCGTCTGCGGCGCCGCTCTGGCGACGAGGGAAGCCGTGGCCAATCCGTGTAAGGAAGAGCGGCGATGGAAACCGGAAAGTGCAGTGCCCGTCCCTGGATGCCGAGTACGCGTTTATTCGTGGACCGAGTGGGGGCTTGTCTAGCGATATGTGCGACACTCGGCGGCTGCATGTCCCTTGGGCCGACAACCATCGTGGGGGATAGGTTCGACTACAGTGCGGCGATTGCCGACTCTTGGAAACAGCAGACGCTGCTCAACATTGTCAAATTGCGCTACGTGGACCTCCCCGTATTCGTAGACGTGGCGTCCGTTGTCAGCGGCTACTCACTACAAACAGGCGTGACATTGAACGGCACTGTCTCGACCGACCGGGCCGTACAGGGCAATTTTCTCGGGACCGTAGTCCAAGGTGTGTACACTGACCGCCCCACCATCACCTATACACCGACTACAGGACAAAGTTTCGTGCATGGATTGATGGAGCCAATTGATCCGAAGAACATCTTCTTCATGCTTCAGAGCGGCTATGCTGCGGACCTTCTGCTGGGCATGGCTGTCGAGTCGCTTAACGGCGTGCGTAACCGATCGACTGCAGCCGGGTTGATGCGCGAGGCTGACCCAGCGTTCGTTCAGGCCATTACGTTAATGCGCGAGGTTCAGGCTGCTGGTGCATTCACCATGCGTGTGGAGGAGGACAAGGCCAAAGGTCCCACCGCAGTGATTCTCTTGAGGCGCGATGGAATACCTGCCGATATCGTAGACAAGCTTGCTGAAATTCGGCGATTGCTCAAGATGCCAGCGACTGCTCAGAAGTTCACCCTTATCTATTCCCCGGTGCGCGGCGCCAATGATGAACTGACCGTCAACAGTCGCTCGATGCTGCAGATAATGGCCGCGTTTTCTAGCTACATGGATGTCCCTGACGAGCACTTGAGGGACCATAGCGCCCTACCCGCCATCGCGCAGCCTAATGGTGAGATCCCAGACCCGATGCTTCACATCTACAGTGGACAGAAAAAGCCGGCCGACGCCTATGTATCGGTGCGCTATCGCGGTTACTGGTTCTGGATCGACCAGGGTGATCTGCGGACCAAACGGGCTCTCAACGCCGTCATGCTGTTCTTCACGCTTGCAAATACGGGCAGCAAGGAGCCCCTCCCCTTGATCACTATCCCGGCGCAATAGCGCAATTCCGCTATGTAGCGCTACGGGAATGGCAACGGTCGTTTAGCCCATTCTGTCGTTCCCAGGGCATTAGAAACGATGCCTCAAGCCGACTGTCGCCTCAAGTCGATTAGGTCGTGGAAGACGGCGCGGTGACGCCGCTAATCCTGACCACGCGCAATGAAGAAGTGCCGCTCGGACTCGACGAGATATGCTCGGATCTGCTGTACGGGGAGTTGAGGCGGGCGATTGAAGGCGGTGGAGGCTTTAGCTGAGAATCTGATTGTCGAAGTCGGAAACCAGCAAACAACAAACCATCCACCATGAGCAAGTTTACGGAAAAAGCGGACATCGGTCTATCAGAAAGCGGTCTGGGCCTGGATGAATTGGTCCGTCACGGAGCCCGTCAGGTGATTCAACAGGCGATCGAAGCGGAGCTGCAGGCGCTGCTGGAGCGGTTCGAAAACGTCAAGACGTTGCACGGGCGACGGGCGGTGGTGCGCAATGGCTATTTGCCGGAGCGCGAGGTATAGACGGCGGCCGGCCCGATTGCGGTGAAGGTTCCCAAGGTTCGCGATCGTTCAGGGTCAGGTGTGAAGTTCAATTCATCGATCGTGCCACCGTATGTGCGCAAGTCGCCGCGTGTGAGTGCCGCGTTGCCGTGGCTCTACCTGAAAGGCATTTCAACGGGCGACATGAGCGAGGCGTTGAGCGTGCTGCTGGGCGAGGATGCGAAGGGTTTGTCGGCAAATGTGGTGAGTCGCCTGAAGACGCAGTGGGCCGACGAGCATGCGAACTGGAGCCGGCGTGACCTGTCGAAGTCGCGCTATGTGTACTGGTGGGTCGACGGCATTCACACTGGGCTGCGAAGCGAAGATTCAGACGGGCAATGCCTGCTGGTGATCATCGGCGTGTTGCTTTAGCTTTGCCTTGCTGCGACTTCGGCAAGCTGTTTTGCTTCAAAGCTGGCGGGTGGGACGGTGGTCGCATACAGTGGGTGGGGCCCACCGCCCCACATCGTATCGAGGACTCGCATGTTGCGGGGCCGAAAAGTATTGTGGTCTGTGTAGACCGCGGTTCAGAAGGACGTGTCTTGCGGTCTTGACTGGAGCACGCGAATGAACAAGACGTTTAAATTGGTGCGGTGACGATCATGACAGTTAATGTAAGTCAGGCTCGCGTCAAACAGTCCCTAGGGAAACACTGATTAATGAGGCTCGGCGGTCATCGCTCACGTAGCTGCGGACGTTATAGAAGGCAACTCACGAAACGGACCCACGAGGATGAAGAGGCAGATGGGCTTCGCGGAAGCGGAAACTGCAGGCAAGAAGCGCGTGACGAGGCGCCAACGCTTCTTGGCGGAGATGGAGAAGATTGTGCCGTGGCAGCGTTTGCTGTGTGCAATCGAACCGCATTACCCGAAGGGCACGCGAGGCCGTCCGCCGATAGGACTGGAGCGAATGCTGCGAATCTACTTTCTGCAGCAGTGGTACGGGCTGTCGGACGAAGGGCTGGAAGACGCGCTGTATGACAGCATTGCGCTGCGCGGCTTCGCCGGCATCGATCTGGCGGTCGAGAACGTGCCCGATGCGACCACGCTGCTGAAATTCCGGCGTCTGCTGATCGAGCACGAGCTTACAAGGAAGCTGTTCGACGAGATTGGTATCTCGCTGTGCGAGCGTGGGCTGATGATGAAAGAAGGCACGCTGGTTGACGCGACGATCATCGAAGCGCCATCATCGACCAAGAACGCCGGGAAAAGCCGTGACCCGGAGATGCACCAAACGAAGAAGGGAAACGAATGGCACTTTGGGATGAAAGCCCACGTTGGCGTGGACGCCGATTCGGGCTTGGTCCACAGCGTGGCTGGCACGGCGGCCAACGTGTCGGATGTGTCGCAAGCCCATTTGCTGCTGCATGGCCATGAAGAGGAAGCGTTCGCCGACGCGGGCTACATTGGTGTAGACAAGCGCGATGAAATGAAAGGCAAGGCAGTAAAGTGGCACGTCGCTGCCAAGCGCGGAAAGATCAAGGCGATGCAGGAAGGACCGCTGAAGGACCTCGTGACTGCGCTTGAGCGGACCAAGGCGCAGATCCGTGCGCGCGTCGAGCATCCGTTTCATATCGTCAAGAATCTGTTTCACCATCGCAAGACCCGATACAAGGGCTTGGCCAAGAACACTGCGCAACTGTTCAGCTTGTTCGCTCTGGCGAATCTGGTGATTGCGCGAAATCTGTTGCGATCGGTTCATGGGAGCAATCCGTCATGCGTATGAAAAATGAGAGCAGAGAGGCTCGCTTACGAGCCGAATTCGCCGAAATGCGCGCCGACTCGATTCGTCATCTAGAAAATCCGACGCTTTTTGCTCTGCAAGCCGACCCGACAACTCATTAATCAGCGTTTCCCTAGGGCGGCACACTGCTTTGTGCATGCCTTACGCCGGCAACGCAACATGCACGCTGCGAGCGCCGGAGAATCGCGGGGCCGCAGCAACGCAGTTTTGTTGGGGGCGTTGGTCATAACCTACCCGTGCCTTTCCGCAAGAACATGACCTAGATTAATTTTCCCAAAATCTCCCGGCCCTACGATGAGACTTAGCCCAGGAGTGGCAGCGACCGCTGACGCTTCCGCTCGTCCTTGCGGGTTCCACGATCCTTAAAGACCGGTGGGACAGGGCGATCCACCCATCGACTGGTTACCACTGCGGCATTTTGCAGGCTGAATCAGGTGAGAGAGGCGCTGAGGTCATGAATCGCTATTTTGACTTGGGACCACAAACAACAGATCATTCCGCCCCGACCGCGGACGAGATACTACGCGATACGCAGAACTTCTCACTGGTTCTGGGCGGCCCGCTCTTTCAGTTGCTGCGCAGGGCGCACATGGCCGACGATGCTCTAGAGTTGGTCCGGCAGCGAATTCTCGTCATCTCGCTTGTAGCCTGGTTGCCGCTGCTGGCACTCTCGGCTCTCGATGGGCGTCTGCTTGGCCATTCCGTGGCGGTACCGTTTTTGCTGGACCTTGAAGTTCACATCCGTTTTCTTGTGGCGGTGCCTCTGCTGATCCTTGCCGAACTGGTCGTGCACCGGCGCCTGCGCCCAATCGCGCGTGCATTCCTCGAGCGTAAGATCGTATCGGAGGCGTCCGCCGCGCAATTCGACGCGGCCGTCAGGGCGGCATTCCGACTCCGCAATTCCGTCGTCGCCGAACTACTGATGGTCGCTTTCGTTTACGCCGTGGGTATCTTCGTTGTCTGGCGCCAATACACCGCAATGCAAGCGACGACTTCGTGGTACGCCGTACCCGGCGCCGGTGGGCTGTCGCTTTCGCTCGCCGGATTCTGGTATGGCTATGTGAGCGTGCCAATATTCCAATTCCTCCTGATCCGCTGGTACTTCCGGCTTTTCATTTGGACGCGCTTCTTGTGGCATGTGTCGCGCATCGAACTGAGCCTCGTACCCACACATCCTGATCGCGTGGGCGGCCTCGGATTTCTTTCCAATACAGTTTACGCGTTCATGACTCTTTTGGTCGCGCATGGCGCAATGCTCGCCGCACAGTTCGCCAATCGAATCTTTTTCGCCGGGGCCGCACTCACAGAATTCAAGGCTGAGACCGCAGCAATGGTTCTCTTTTTGCTCTGCCTGGTCTTTGTTCCTCTGCTGGTCTTCGCACCTCAGCTAGCACAGGCGAAGCGGACGGGTCTGAGCGAGTACGGCTCGTTGGCAGAACGATACGTACGCGAATTTGACACCAAATGGTTGAGGAGTGGCATGCCTACCAGTGAGGCATTGGTTGGCAGCGCCGACATCCAGTCGCTTGCGGATCTCGCCAATAGTTTCGACGTGGTCAGGACCATGCGTATTGCTCCCATCACCAAGGATGCCATCATACGCCTCGCGGCTGCGGTACTCATCCCGATCGTTCCGCTCGGATTGACGATGATGTCCCTAGAAGAACTGCTAAAGCGACTGTTCGGATTGGTATTTTAGGCGTTGGCGTTCCTCGCGAAGGCTCCCGCCCTACCCCGGAGCCAGCTGAATGCGACATACGCGACGGGGCGCGCGATCGGTGGACCCATACCCTTCGTCACCTTCTGACAGCGCTGTTTCTGGCTATATCACTCGGTCTGACGACGCTCGACCGACATTGAGTACCAATCAGCAGGCCCATCACCCGCCCCACCTCGGGAAGACGGATAAGGGGCTTCGGCATCGAAGAAGGAGCGACCACCGGACCGGAAACGACTTGTTTCGGGGCGTTCTCACACTCATCTTATTCACGGAGCACAGAATGCTCAATGCACATGAAGCAGACGCCCGCGGGCCCGGCGAAACCCGCCGAGCCAGCCTCGCGGGAAATGCAAGAACGGCGATATCGGAGGTGGGCGCCCCGTGCGACAGGCGCGAACTGATCGCGTGCCACGAGTGCGACCTGCTACAGCACGGGTGCGACGTTCCGCCGGGCGGTGCGCTGCGCTGCTGCCGTTGTCGCGCGGTGCTCTACCGGTGTCGCCGACACGACTTCGATCGCGCCCTCGCCTTCGCCCTTGCGGCGGGTGTTCTCTGGGTCATCTCGAACGCGTTTCCGATTGTCGGTCTTTCGGTCAAGGGCCATCTCGTCCAAACTACATTGATCGGTGCGGTGGGCGTGCTGTATCGGGATGGTATGTGGCCGCTCGCGGCAATCGTTTTTGTCACGACGATTCTGATGCCTGCGCTGCAAGCGGTCGGAATGGTTTGGCTGCTTCTTCCGCTCTTTCTGAACCGTACGCCCTATCGCGCCGATGCTGTGTTCCGCTTGTTGCGCATCGCGCGCGACTGGGGTATGACCGAA
Source organism: Caballeronia zhejiangensis (assembly GCF_022879815.1). Taxonomy (NCBI): domain Bacteria; kingdom Pseudomonadati; phylum Pseudomonadota; class Betaproteobacteria; order Burkholderiales; family Burkholderiaceae; genus Caballeronia; species Caballeronia zhejiangensis. The sequence continues at coordinate 445,432 of NZ_CP084287.1, read as the reverse complement.
GTGCTGACGCTGGGCCTGCTTGTCGCTGTCGTCAAGCTCGCGCACATTGCCTCCGTTGTGACCGGGCCGGCCCTGTGGTCGCTCGCGGGGCTAATGCTGCTGCTGGTCGGGACGGTGTTATCGTATGACGAACGCGAGATGTGGAATCGCATCGAAGGCGCGCCTCCCGCGATATCAATGCAGGAAACGCTGCAAAGACGTACAGGTGCAGCGAGCGGCCTCTGGGTTTGTCACGATTGCGGCATGTGCGCGCGCGCGCACCGCTTCGGAGAGCACGGCGCTGACGGCGCATACTGCCCCCGGTGCCACGCCCGCCTACATGTGCGCAAACCCGCGAGCTTATCTCGTACGTGGGCGTATCTGATCGCCGCAGCGATTCTCTACGTCCCTGCGAACTTGCTCCCCGTGATGAACACAACTTCGCTCTTCGGCTCACAGAAGGACACGATCATGAGCGGGGTCGTTTACCTGTGGACGTCTGGGTCCTGGCCGCTCGCCATCATTGTGTTCATCGCCAGCATCGCCGTGCCAATACTGAAAATTCTTGCAATCGGATACCTGGCGACGACCGCGAGTTTTCGCATGACGCAGCGGAGTCTGCAGCGCGCGCGCATCTACCGCGTCGTCGAATTCGTCGGCCGCTGGTCGATGCTCGATATCTACGTCATCGCCGTGCTGGTCGCACTCGTGCAGTTTAGCGCGCTAGCGACAATCGAAGCCGGCCCTGCCGCAATTGCTTTTGGCGCCGTTGTCGTGTTGACGATGTTCGCCGCAATGTCGTTCGATCCACGCCTCATCTGGGATCCGCAGTCGCCCGATGAGCCTTCGCGATGAGCAGACCGACGACATGTTCAGCGCCAAAACCCTGTCGAATTCGCGCAGGCGCACCCCATTGGTCTGGCTTGTGCCCGCCACGGCTGTAGCGTCGGTCTCTGGCACGCAGTGCAGGCCGTGCTCGCGCAAGAGCCTACCGTCACCGACAGCTTCAAGACCGGCGAACGGTTCGAAGCGGGCAAGACGAGGGTCATGTTTAAGGTGCGTGGAAATCGGCCTCGTGAGGTCGGTGGCGCTGTCCGACAACGACACGCGCGTTGCTGCGACGGCCGAGTTCGAGCGCGACGCCGCGGGTCGTGCGGGTCAAGGGCGGGAGTCCGGCGCAGTGAACCCTCGAGGCGCTTTGCATCGAAAAGCTGGAGGACATGGCAGGTTGCGGCAGAATGCGGCAACCACAAATAAAAGACCAAGCGGAGAATGACGAATCCAACTCATTTGAAGCCCGCCCTCGGAATCAAGGGACCTTGGTAGGTGCAAAGTGTCGACCTTGATACGCCAAACGACAGTTGACGATCGAGGTGGACTTTGTCGCGGGAAGTCTCTTCGCCTACTCCAAGCTCGCCGGTAAACCGAATTGCTACGCCAGCGGTGCACCAACGGTGCATCAGAAGAAAACAGGCTCTCCTGAAAACGAAGTGGGTAATGGCTCTCAGCCGGCATGCGAGTTCAATGCGGAGAGTCAAGTCTGCAGCGATGAGAAACAGCTCCGTTCGCATGGTTGAGAAGTCCGTGCGATCACGCACCTTGCGCTTGGCCGCCTGAAACAAGCCGTTGATGGCTGCGACGAAGCCGTCGGTCTTTAGGCTCTGCATCCACGCAACGATGCCGTCGCAGTGTCGGCGAAGCGATCGTGCGACGTCCTTCATCGGTTCGACTTTGGAACGCATGACGCTGCACCGCCCAAACCTTGCGTATCCGGAATTCTGGCAAGTGTCATATCCTCAGGAAACATATGCTCGCGCAGGATGGCGGCGTCCAGAAGTTCGTAAGCGCGCATTAGACGGCGTCCCTTGCGCACCGCCATGCGACATACGTCAGGCTATGGTTGGATTCAGTCGCCAGGGCAGCAAAGCCTCGTAGTCGTCGGCGGTGTGCGCGTGAGGCAGACCTTTGAACAACGCGATGAGGTATTGGTACGGCTCAATGCTGTTGGCTTTGCAGGTTTGCACGAGCGAATACAGGTTGGCGGCGGCGTTTGCGCCGGCGACGCTGTCACTAAAGAGCCAGTTCCGGCGTCCGACCGTAAACGGTCTGATCGCGTTCTCACACGGGTTATGCCGACTCCTCGATTATGCCGCGTCATGCATGCACGGACACAACGGTTGGCGGATCTCTGTTCCCGGTCACTCCGGTTGTCGGCATTATCAGAGGGCCTCCAGGAAGGCGAGCAACGGATCTGGAGGTTTGTAGCGTGTCGGTGCAACGCCACTCGCCGTCGCGTGCGCGAGCGCCCGTTCCTTGAGTTGCATGTCGGCGTGCAAATAGATCTGAGTAGTCTCGGAGGACTCGTGCCCGAGCCAGAGTGCGATCACGGTCAGGTCGACGCCGTGATGCATCAGGCTCATCGCGGCCGTGTGCCGAAGCGTATGAGGCGTTATTGATTTCTTCTTCAGCGAGGGGCACGAGAGGCGCGCGATTTCGGCGTTGCGCGACACGAGTTGCTGAAGAGCATCAGCACTGAGATGACCGCCGCGCGAACTGGGGAAGACCGGATCGCCTGGTTCGCCTGGTTGATACAGCAGCCACTGTTTCAGGACGGCAACTACATCGGGTCGCAGCGGAGTACATCTCATCTTTCTGCCTTTGCCGAGGCAACGAACGTGGGCGCCTGTCCCGAGCGCCACATCCTGACGCCGGAGTGCGGTCAATTCGCTATTGCGCAGACCCGTTTGAACCGCTACAAGAAGCAGCGTTCGGTCGCGGTTGCCGATCCAGTTTCGTACGTCAGGCGCCCCTACCAGAGCTGCGGCCTCGCTCTCGGTCAGAAACTCAACCGGGCCGTGCTCGCAGCGTTTGGATGGGATTGCAAGAATGCGTTGACACTGCAGAAACAACGCAGGCTCGCTGACCGCGACGAACCGGAAGAAGGCATGCACGGCGGCAAGCCGCGTGTTGCGTGTGCGCACCGAATTGCCTCTGCCATGTTCGAGGTGCTGCAGGAATTCCTCGATCAGCGACACGTCGAAGTCCTCGATTCGCAGCTTTGACGGCGCGCGCCCTATATGCTTCGTGGCGAACGCCAGCAACAGCCGGAACGTGTCACGGTAACTTGCCACCGTATGCGAACTCAGACCTTGCTGCTCGAGCAGGCGCTGGGTGAAGAAGCGCTGAACGAGGGCTGGGAGACTGGCGGCGCTCACGTCCGTTCTCCCGGACAGTCCTTGTCGAGATAGGCTGCCGCGAGTTCAAGCAACTCAGGAACCGATTCGATATACCAGTACGTAAGGCCGATGTTGACATGCCCGAGGTAGGCGGCAAGTTTCGGCAATTCCCGACTTACGTCCAGACCGGCGCGATACCATTCGACCAGCCTTCCAGTCGCGAAGCTATGCCGGAAGTCCTGGAGGCGCGGGCCGTAACCATCGCGCCCGTCCTCTGTCGACGATCGCAGACCAACAGCGCGCGACATTCTGACGAACATGCTTCGTGCCGTGCCTGCCTTCAGTCGCTTGCCGTGCTCACTAACCAGGAACGCATCGCTCGATCGTACAGGACAGAGTTGATCGCGTTTCCGGGCATATTGTTCGAGCGCCACCCGGGAAGACTCTGCTACGGGAACAAAGCGGGATTTGCCGAACTTCGATTCCCGGATGGAGAGTATCCCGCTGACGAGGTCAACGTCGGACCGATCGAGCCGGAGCGCCTCGCCTGGCCTGAGGCCCGTTGCTACAAGAAGCCCTATGAGCGTCGAATAGGTAAGTGCTCGCATGCCAGTTCGGGATCGCAGTTGAGCGGCGCGGGTCATAAGCCGATCAATTTCCTGCTCAGTGTAAATATGCGGGGCGTTGCGCCGTCTGCGGGCACTCAGGAGTCCTGCTGGAGGAATCTGGTTTCGACTGTCAATCACGTTCATCCATCTGGCAAATCCTCTTACTTGAGAGAGGCGCCGTCCCCACGTAGCGCGTTCGACGAGTTCAGGCGTCGTCGCCCAGCGCAGGGCCAGATTGGTTGTAATGAACTCGGCGCCTTCGCGTTCCAGCAGGTCAACGAAATGACCGAGTGCCAACGCAGGCTCATAGAATGACGCCCCTAGAGCACGGCGGACTGCCACGTACTGGGCGAGAGACTCATGGATCGCAGTCATATTGCACCTCCCGCCGTGGGCCACGAACGCGCGACACCGCGCAGGTCTTCAAACGCGACCTTTGCGTAGATCGCGGTACTGTCGGGTGAGCGGTGCCGCAAGACCTCGGCGATTTCTGCCATCGAGGCCCCGTGGCGAATCATCGTCGTCGCCAGAGCGTGACGGAACAGATGTGCAGCGCCCCTGCACGCGGGGCGGAAACCAACACGTGCGAAGGCCTGACAAACAATCTTGCCAATCGCCGCCGGGCCCGCCAAACCAACTCGAGGCGCCAATCTGCGCAGGAAGACGCGACGCGATGCACTCGCTCCGCGACCATCGCGGAGATATGTTGCGATTGCCTCTCCAACCTCCGATGAGAGCGGCACGTGCTCGACCATCTGCCCCTTGCCATGAACGAGGAGTTCCCCCGAACGCCAGTGAATGTCGTCGAGCTCGATTTCGATGATTTCTCCGGCACGTAAGCCGAGCCTCGCCAACAACAGCAGGATTGCATAGTCACGGAGCCCAGTCGGAGTCGACCGGTCTGCAGATGCAATGAGAGCTTCTTGCTGCTCAGGCGTGAGGAACGTCGGCACAGTCGACTGTCGCCACTTACGAACCGAGGGCACTGACCCAGCCAGGTCTCGGGCCGTATCACCACGCAGAAAGAGGAAATGGCAGAACGAGCGAAGCGCAACTGCCATCAGCCGAGTGTACTCCGCCGATCGGCCTTTGCTGCGGGCAAGAAGATGATTCCGGATCGTTACCGCGTCAAATGCATCTGGCAACAAACTTCCGTCGCCGGCCGAGTGACTGTGGAGAAAGTCGCGAATGAACGGGCCGTAGACGAGCAGAGAGTTCTTCGCGAGTCCACGATCCTGCCTCAGATAGTCCAAGTATCGGCGATAAGTGTGCGCGATCGCGGACTGGCCGTCTAATGTCGGCGAACACACAATGGCTTCCGCGCGCAGATAGGCGAGAAACTGCCGTAATGTGGGACGCGCACGCTGGACGCGGTCTCGTGATGCGTCGATCATGCGCTTCATATAGCGAGCCGTGACAGACTCATCGAGGTCAATCAGGCCGATGTTCCTGTGCTTCATCCACCGAGAGAACGCACACAGGACTCTTCTTTTCTTGCGAAGCGATACCTCGGAATAGTGTGCCGTCCGTAGACGATCAAGAAATGCATCGATGTGATGGGCCGGCAGTCCGCCGGATTCGCTGACTGTGCGTGTTGCGTTCATCTGATCTCTCCTGGCCAGCGCTTTAGCCAGCCTGAGAAATCATATGTTTATGCCGACGCAGCGATCATGAAAGGCCATACCCACCGCCACGCGCATGCACGACGCGGCATAATCGAGGAGTCGGCATAATCCCTGTCATGCCGCTAGCGGCATGACACGGGTTGTTCGAGATGGGCCACGCTCCGTTGCTGACGTAGCGAACCAGCTTGGGCCATTGGCCTCGCAGATATTGAAGCGCTTTGCCGAACCCGCTTTGCGGCAACACCGTGTTCAGATGACGCGATAGCAGCGCCTCGATCTGATCAAGAACTGGCTGACTTCTGGCCTGTCTGAGTTGCTGGCGCTGCTCCGGGGTCATGTGTTCGGATCGTGCCTCAACGGCAAACAGCTGGCCGATCAGGCGAATGAATTCGCTCACCGGATGATTGCCGCCGCGCTGTACCTTTGGGAGGTCCTCTTCGGCCTCAATCAGGTAACGTCGCGCGTGCGCCCAACATCCGAGGTGCACCAGCTGGTTTGTTCGGGCGATTTCGTTGTACGGCTCGTAGCCGTCGCTCATCAATACCGCGCCGGGTTTGATGCCAGCATAGAGCACGGCGGCCTGCGCCGCGCTGCGCGTGGGACTGTAGCTGAACATTCGCACTGGTGGTCCGGTACCGTTCATCTGCGCCCACATGTAGCTCTTGCGTTGTGCAGCACGGCCTGGCTCTTTTAGTACCTGCACCGTCGTTTCATCGCCGTAGACGATGTCGGCCTCGAGCAGATGGTCGCGCATCAGGTTGATCAGCGGCTGCACTGCCATGCCGACGCGCACTACGCTTGCTGCCAGCGTGCCGCGTGAGAGATCGCCACCGAAACGGTGCAGCAACGCGGCGATCCGGTACAGCGGCAGCGCGTCAGCAAACTTACTCACAACCACCCATGCAAGCGCTGATTCAGTGAGTAAGCCCTTCGGGATGATGCGCGAAGGTGCCGGCGTCACCTTGATGCCAAGGTCGCAGCAAGTGCATGCGTATTTGATTCGCTGGTGCTGAATGACGCGAACCTGCTGCGGCACGATATCGAGTTGCTCGCTGATCTCGGCGCCGATCTCGACCAGTGCGTGGCCGTCGTGTGCGCAGACGCGTTCTGATTCGGGCAATTCATGGCGCACGACCTCGCGAGGCAGCATCGGGTCTAACGGTTTGCGCCCACGCTTCTTGCGTTCATGCGCGCCGACTTCGACGCTTTGTTCAGTTTCGGTGTGTTGCGCCGGCTCGCATCCCGTTGCGAGCGCTTCTGCTTCGTTCAGGAAGAGGTCGCGTTGCTCAGCACCGCGCACTTCGCTCCTGGAAGCAAACAACTGCCGCTGAAAGGCCTTAAGTCTCTCGCGCAGCAAATCGCGTTCGACTGTCACCACACGCAACTCGCCCTTCATGGCAGCGAGTTCTGCGCGCAGCGCCTGCAGTTCGTCGGTAGAGGAAGAGGATGATGGCGGCATCGCTGAATTAGACCAGCCATGCCGGTTCTCGTTTCAGGTCACGCGCTGATAATAGCGCCTCGGATGCGCGCGCATCGCTTCGATGTCGATGCCCTCCAGTAGCCAGTGAAGTTGCTCTGTTCGCAGCATGAGCACCGCTTCCTTGCGCGGCCATACGAAGCGGTCCTGCTCGAGGCGTTTCATGAGAAGCCAGAAGCCGTTACGGTCCCACAGCAGCATCTTGATGCGGTCGCGCCGCTGATTGCTGAACACATAAACCGCACGCGCGAATGGATCGAGCTTCATTGACTGCTCGACGATGGCTGCGAGACCGTTGATGCTCTTGCGGAAGTCAACGGCGTCACGATGCACATAGACTTTCAGTTCATCGTCCAGGCGGAACATCGCACCGTCCAAGCGTCTCGATAATGGCCGATAGCAACGGCGCGTCATTGTCGGTGCATTCAAACCGGAGTGTGACGCCGTTGGGCATCTGCACCATCAACCGCGCCGAAGTGGGCGATGACGTCCTTGCTGCGGGGGTGTGGCGGTGTGCCTTCGTGGATGCGGGCGCAACCACCGCTTCGTGACTATCGACTTCGACTACCGGAACGAAAGCGGTGCCAGTCGGCGCCGGCTGTAGGGACGTGCCAGCCAGTCGCTGCTGATGCAGCTTGATCCACTTGCGCAGCAAGTTGGCGTTGACTCCATGCTTGAGTGCGAGTCCGGCGACCGAAGCGCCCGGCTCAAGACACGCTTCCACCAACTTCTGTTTGGTTTGCCGATCATATCTGCGCTTGCCGTCCCGACCAACGTTGACGACCTTCAACCCGGTCGCTTCTGAGTGCTCTTCTGTCATGAAAGGTGTCCACTGATCCGAAACAGTGGACATAGCCTGCGCGCTCAGGTCAAACAGTTCCAGACGTCCATTTCTGCGCGCTTACAGAAGTTCGAGTTCTCGAAGCAGCGCGGCGTGACGCGCTGCCGGAATCGTCTTCATAAGATTCTCAATCATGGCCCGCAGGCGCCGCTCAATCTGTAGGCTACCCGCGCCATACTGGCGTATTTCCCTGAAGCTGATATGAACGTAGTCGTCCCAGTCTGGCGTACGAAAGAAGACTCAGGGCTGTCCACGCGCGTCGCTCACCACTCGATTCGCGAGCGATCGCGTCCCAACGAGACGAAGCAATCGGTGTAACTGGTCGATCGCGAGTACGGCCGTCGTAGGATCATTGATCGCCGGTGACAGCGCCTTCAACGCAATATCGACCTCTATGCGAAAGGCAAACATGGGATCCTGCTCCATCGTCCTTTCGGTCCCAAGCGCGACGAGGCTTTGCAATCGGTGCTGAGCGGCGGCATCAGGCGGGCCGGCCAAACCAAAAAGATGGAAAAGCGGTTCGTCTGTCGCAATGAAGTCGCCGACCTGCGCCACGAACTCGACGGTGCACTCTAATCGTCGGGCCGCGCGGGCCAGCCCTTTCAGATGCACCGCTAGGACGACGCCGGAATGGCCTTGATGGTAGACAACGTGCGGACTCGTTGCCGAGCGAAACCACGCATTGTCATTGTCCGCGCGCGTCAAAGAACGATCTACTGGGAAACGGACCTCTTCACGAAAAGCCGGCGTATGGTCAAGCGCGGACTCCTGCTCGAAAGAGTATGGATACAGCTTGCGAATGACAGAGAACCCATGCTCCGCCACACGGCCAATAAGGCTCACCGGGCGCATCAGCCGCGCAGCATAGTCTATGAGCAGAATGAAGGCGATGAGGGAGGCAAGGCCGATGACCGTCGCGAGCAACACTTGCAACTGGGGCACGGCGTCCGATTGCCCCAACTCGGCCATCGTCCTATGCGCCCACAACAGCGAAAAGACGAATAGTCCTACGATCCATCGGATGACGTTATCGCGTAACAGGGTCGTTGCGATGATGCGAGGCGTGTACTGGCCGCCCGCCACCTGTATCGCAACCAGCATCGAGCCGAAGCTGAACACAAGACACGAGAGGTTGAGCGTGAAGATTCTGTCGAGAATGGCGTGCGCCTCTTCAGCGTTGACCGAAAGGAAACCGTATTGCAGGTCGTAGGCATCGTAGGTACTCAGCCATGAGCCAATGAACTCGGCTGTCCGTTTCAAACCGATGCTCGCCATGACGGCGAGAATAGGAACGATCCATAACGACGATCGCACATAGCTGACTGCGCTGTATCTGCGGCTCCAACCCATTTTCGACTCCGCGGCGACAAATCTCAATCCCTTCGATATCTAAAGTGACCGCGCCGCGACGCTCCAAAGTCAAGCCGCCCTGCCTGCATCAGGTTGAACCATCGTCGCTGCCCCTGCCGGTTTCGTCGATTCCTCATCCGAATGACGCAGAAACCCCTCCAGTACATCGTCTACCGAAACCCGCCGTCCGATGTCACCGACGTCCTCTTCGAGTCCTTCTGCACGCAGAATGTCACGCGCGTCGGCGTGGCCGCCAACGATTCGCAGACGTCTTCCCCCCTTCACCAGATCGGCGTGGAGCGCCGCGAGCATGCGCGCACCGGCGATATCAACGGTCGGAGAGTTGGATAAATCGCATATCACCAGCTCTACTGGACAGGTTCTCGCCTGGATCCTGTCCCAGATGGTCGCACGCACGTGTTCGACGTTGAAGTAGAGCAGCGATGCCTCTGGACGGAACACCAATACTCCGAGGGTCGCCTCATTGTCGGGATTACGTTCGATATCCGAGTAACGGCGCGTTCCGGGAATCCGGCCCAGGACTGCCACGTGAGGATGTGCAGCGCGCCTGATGAGCAGGAGCATCGACGCCAGAACCGCGACGATCACGCCCTTCAGGATGCCAAGCATCAATACTGCAGCAAATGCCACCATTGACACCATGAACTCATATCGGCTCACCTGCCACACGTGCCGCAGTTCCTTGATATCGACGAGGCCTTTTACCGCCACCAGGACGATCGCGGCCAGCACCACGTTCGGCAGGTTGGTAAGCAGGCCGGTCAGGAACATCAAACAGAGACCGATGGTAATCGAAGCGAAGATCAGCGCGAGCGGCGTCTTTGCCCCGGCCTTATCGTTCACGGATGACTGCGACAACCCGCCCGCGACGGGGTATCCCTGAAAGAGGCCTGCAGCGAGATTGGCCGCGCCTAAGCCCAGCAGTTCCTGACGCGGATCGATTTCATAGCCGTTCTTCTGTGCAATGGCGCGCGCGGCTGATACGCTCTCCACGTAAGATAGCAACAGACAGGCAAACGCTAGCGGAATGATGCCATCGACGTCACGCACGCGAAGGCCCGGTGCATGAAAGGCCGGCAGTCCCCGCGGCAGTGTGCCGACGACGCTGAATCCCATCTCTCTTAGCGGCGTAAAGGAGAGCAGCACGATGGAAAGCACCACGACCAAAAGTGCGACCGGACGACCCGGCAAGAACCGCTCGCCCAAAAGGAGCAGGGCCAGCGCACCGACGCCGAACGCCAGGACCAGGACATGTGTGTCGGGGAGCTGACCAGCCAGAACCGTGAGGCGCTCGAAAAACTGTTCACCGCCCCCCTTCACCCCAAACAGTTTAGGCAGTTGGGTCAGCGCAATGGTGAGTGCGGCTCCAGCCTTGAATCCAAGCAATATGGTTTCGCTAATGAAGTTGACAAGCGAACTCAGACGAAGTATCCACGCGACCAGACACATGACCGCGATCAGGATCGCCGTCAACGCGGCGATTGACGCGAATCTCGATGGATCTCCCGCCGCCATATTCGCAACCGTCACGCCGACGAGCATCGAGATTGCTGAGGTCGGCCCGATGGCCAGTTGCCGAGACGAGCCAAACAGCGCGTAAAAGAAACCTCCAACCAGATAGCAGTAGATGCCGTATTGCGGCGGCAAGCCCGCCAGCGTCGCGTAAGCAAGCGAGACAGGGATGCCATAGGCGGCGAGCGTCAAGCCTGCGACGGCATCCGATGATAGCCATGTCAAATCGTAAGTAGACAACCATTGGATCGGAGGGAACAGACCACGCTCCCGGCCCCTTCGAGTGCTTTGTGCCTCGACGATGGCAACATGTTTCTCGTCCATCGCAATCTCCTTTCCCGGCGATCGATCCAAAAAAAGGAAACAAAGCCGACCAGCCAGCCATTGCCGCCGTCACCGCAGGCAGACCTAATGCACCCGGCGATGCTCGAAAAGTTTCCGGCCCCCATCAACTCCCGGCACGGGACGCTGACGCTGGCCACGAGAAGGAAACGTTGACGCCGCCATGTCGCGGACCATTACGTTCCATTCCTGGCGGCAGTTCGACGTCCTGCCCGCTTGCACATGCCATCATCAACTCGCGCCAGTTTTGCGCGATCTTCTGCCGCTCCGCGTGGCTTCCAGCATTGCGCATTTGTGCGCAGAACTCAACGCGTTCGGCGGGCGTCGTTAGTTGAGCGGGCGTTATCTTTAGCCGGGACTGCGCGAGCTTGGTTCGATATTGTGGCAATTAGACAAACAGTCGAACACAGAGTCGCGATCAATGGCACCAATGGAAATCTACGCATGATATGTCGGGGGCCGCTATCAACTTGATACGATTCTAGGCGCCGGTTCAATCCAGCTTGCTTGATCTCTGTCAAGCAATTGACACACGTTTCTTCGTTAGCTCCGGTATCTGCTCGAATTGGTATTAATCGGTCGCCGCGCTGTTGAACCGAGGCGAGCATGCTCTGTCCGCAAAATCTCCGTCACAGTCCTCAGTGTCGAGCAGCATGCTGGAAAGCGATGCTTCCCGATCTCAAGCGCGACCAAGCCGGTCAATTATTTTGCAAAGGCTGAGCGCGGCGAGTTCCGTTAGAAACGTCGGAAGTCCAGCATTTGTGTGTGCCGATCTTCCAGCAAAAGCTACGTGATCGACAAGCGCGTCACCCCGCGCTTCATGAAGTACGAGAAAGCGGAGAGGCGCTGGGAGAAAGCGCATGGGACGACTGGAGGCGCCTGCGACAGGCGAATCGTCCCATCTCCTTCAGGCCGCGACCTACTTTCAAACGTCTCGCCATGCTCCGCCCGTCGACTCCGTTGATAAAAGTCCGGAGATGAGTGGTGACCCCATCGAGGCTTTCGCGATCTCATGTCAGATCATATTCGCGCATCATTTCCACGATTACCGCTTTCAACGGCGCGAGGCACTCCTGCGCAACCCCTCGAAACTCGTCGATGACCCAATTCCAACCCGCGTTTTCCCCCGGATCAACTTTGCGCGGAACCGGGATGTCGCCATCACGACAGCTGTCACCAAGATCGACGCTCTCCTGAATCCGGCGCAGAATCTCGTTTCGAATTTCCTCCGCAGTACCAACATTCTTAATCACGCGTGCCTCCTATGATCGGCCGGCGAAAAATCCTACCACGTGAATCACCGATGGAAGAGCTAGGGTAGTTCACTTCCATTCTTTCCTGCAAGCATCCAAGATCGTTGACCCACATCAACGAGCGTCACCGTTATCCGATTAATTTGGGTTCACCCATTGGACCACCGAGGTGTAGAACCGCACGAGCCAGATCATGCCGGATATCGCATCTCCCCAAAGCGGGGTACGCGCGCGTACCCGCCGCACCACCCTCCTCATTTTCCTGCTCATCCTTATCGGCGGCGTCGGCTATGTCGGAATGCATCTCGCGTCCGATCTCGAATCCGTCCGGCTGAGTTCTGCGCTGCCCTATTTCCTGCTCGGGGTCGCGCTGCTGATCGCACTCGGATTCGAGTTCGTCAATGGCTTTCACGACACCGCAAACGCGGTCGCGACTGTCATCTATACGCACTCGCTCACGCCCGATTTCGCGGTGGTCTGGTCCGGTACGTGGAATTTCATCGGCGTACTGGTGTCGAGCGGGGCCGTCGCGTTCGGTATCCTGCAACTGCTGCCCGTCGAACTGGTCTTGCAGGTCGGCACCAGCGCGGGCTTCGCGATGGTCTTCGCATTGCTGATCGCCGCGATCATTTGGAATCTCGCGACCTGGCACTTCGGGCTACCGTCATCCAGCTCGCACACGCTGATCGGCTCGATCGTCGGCGTTGGCCTGATGAACCAATTGATGCGCGGGCCGAATGGCACAAGCGGCGTTGACTGGTCGCAGGCGGCGGGCGTCGGTAAGGCGCTGCTGTTCTCGCCGATCGTCGGCTTCATCTTCGCCGCTCTGCTACTGCTGGTACTGAAGGCGATTGTGCGCGTGTGTCACGGGGCGGCGTAATGGCGCCGGGGATGGGCGGCGTAATGGCGCCAGCAGAAGCGGGGTAAAACGCGGATTCGAACGGTTTCAAGATTGCGGTTTTTTGCCGTTTTTGGCAACCGCATTTTCGCCGTTGTCGGGCATCGGTTTGGGCTTGCGGAAGCTCTCGCCCTCGATGACGACACGATAGGCGCCGTGGCGCAGGCGATCGAGCGTTGCAGCTCCAAGAACGCGGTTGTCGGGGAAGGCGTCGCCCCATTCGCTGAAGTCCAAATTGGAAGTCAAGATCGAGGCTGCGCGCTCGTACCTTGCAGCGATCAGGTCGTGAAAGTCCTCATCGTGGGGTGCACGAAGCGGCTTGAGCGCAAAGTCGTCAACGATCAGCAGTGGCACACGCACGAACTGCTGAAACTTACGTTCGTATAGATCCGTGGCGCGCGCCGCATGCAGCTTCTTGAGCAGATCGGTCTGGTTGATAAACAGCACATCGCGACCTTGGCGCGCGGCACAGTGCCCGAGCGCCTGCGCTAAATGCGACTTGCCGACGCCTGTCTGGCCGACCATCAGAACGCAGACCTTCTCGTCGATGTATCGGCCCGTCGCAAGGTCGTGAAGGTGCGAACGGTTTAGTTTAGGCAGTCGGTCGAAGTCGAAGGTCTCGAGCGTCTTGCCCATCGCAAAGCCGGCGCGGGCAAGACGCGCGCCGAGCTTCTTCTGCGCACGTCGTGCGACTTCGTCATGCAGCAGCATGGCAAGAAACTCGGTGTAGGCGATTTGCCCATCGATGGCCTCCCGATTGCGCTGTTCGAGGGAGTCCAGGATGCCAGACAGTCGCAACTGCCTGAGGATGATATTCAGTTCGGGACTTGGATTCATGGCGTTCAATGCAGTAGAAAGGACTGGAGATCGCGGCCGAAGCGGCCACCGTTCACGTAGGTGTCGGCCGGTTCCGTCGCCTGTGCCGTCGCTGCTGGCTGGCCGTCCAGTCCCTTGTCGAGAATGACCTTAACGGTGCGATACTTCGGGCTGGAGAACGTGAGTGCGCGCTCGCAGGCGGCGTTCAGGCGCGCGTCGCCGTACTTCTCGCGTAGACGGACGAGACCCTGCGCGCCGCGCAGGTTCACGAGCACCTTGTCGTTGAACATCGCGAGGATCACTGCAAGGCAGGCTGGCCCAATCTCTCTAGCTTGGGCCAGACACCACTGCGGATCGCGCTCAAGCCACGCCTGCGCCTCGGGCGGCTGGTGATCCCGCACCGTATGCCGATCACCAGGCTTGCGTAGTCGCGGATGCGTCGCAACGAGTTCATGCCGGTGGAACACCTGTACCACGGTATCGGTGACCTTCAACCACAGCTGCTTGCCAACAAGCGTGAACGGCACCGAGTACAGCGCGTTCTTGTAGACGATGTGGCCGTCCGTATGCACCTTGACCTCGCTCCACACGGCCAGCACCGGCGGCACGTCAGGCAGGCGTGCAAGCAGCGGGCGTTCGATGGCAAAGCGCGCAAGCGGGAGGTCGCGGGTCGTGCCGTGCACGCGGGTGCCGGCCTGCTGCGTGACCCAGTCGCGCAATTGCCGGTTCGCATCGGCCAGATCCCTGAACTCGCGTAGCGGTACGAAGGATTTTTTTACGTATTTGACTCCAGATTCAACAATTCCTTTTTTAGCAGGGTCGTGCGGCGGACATGCGTCGATCCGGAATCCATATCCCTCAGCAAGCGCGGCATAGGATCGCTGGACTGCAGGCTCATATCGGCACGCCTTGACGATCGCGCACTTCGCGTTATCGATGATGATCCGGCCGGGACAGCCGCCGAACCATTCGAAGGCGCGCCGATGGCAGGCCAGCCACGTCTCTACCGTCTGGTCGAGCACGATCTCGGCGTACTGGTGACGCGACCAGCAAAGCGTCATCACAAAGATCCACGTCTTGAGCGGAAGGCCGGATTCATGTGTGAGCACTGGGCCGGCGCCGAAGTCGACTTGCGCCGCGTCCGACGGAGGAAACTCTAGGATCGTCGTCGTGGTCCCCGGCTTGCGCTCGGCACCCAGACGACGCAGCATGCGCTTCACGGCGTCATAGCTGCCCGTGTAGCCGTGATTGCGTTGAAGGGCGGCGTGGATGGTGGTGCCCTGGACGCCCGCAGCCGACCAGTCGCGGATCTGTTCACGGAACGGCTCTGCCGTCGACACGCAGGTGTGCGGCAAGTGCGGCGAGCGACCGAAAACGCCAGCGATCGTGGCGTCATCCGGCAACGGCTGTGTCGGATCCAGCCATCCGAGCCCCTCGGCTTCCCGGCGCACGGTCGTCAACTTCTTGCGTCCCATCAAGCCGCCGCGCGCGATGTCGCGGTCGGAATCGCCCTGCCGCATGCGGACAAGGACTTGGCGGTACTCGAACAATTCGAACCTCCGATTGGCCATGGACGCCCCGCTCAAATAGAACGGAGAGTACCGACTTGGAAAGTTCGAATCGCGTTCTCGCCCCGATGCTGCTGGCTCCTATGCGCCGCCCCTCGAGTGGCTCCAATACGCCGCACTTAGGGTGGCGCCATTACGCCGCCCATCAGGTGGCGCCTTTACGCCGCCCTCAGAATGGCTCCATAGTGCCGCCCCGTGACACGAGTCGACGCCGTTCGGTCAAGTCGCGCGTGACTTTCCCGAAACCTTCCAAAACACCATCGGGACCGACGATCGCGGTGATAATCACATCTGCCCAAAACCGGCTGCCGTCCTTGCGCACGCGCCAGCCCTCGTCTTCGACTTACCCGCGCACGCGCGCCGTGGCCAATAGCAAAGGCTCTACGCCCGCTGACATTGTTGGGCGCCATTTCTCTGTCTTCCATACGGAGGAAGACGATCAACAGCTGATAGCGACGCTCCATGGCGATGTCGCTTCGGTTGTGCCGCCGGTCCGAAAATCGGATGAAATGTTCGCCGCTTGCATGAATCGCCCCGACATCGGGCTTAGTGTTTCGACGACGAAAAGGACATGGCCAAGCCGATACTCGACGACGACTTTTGGGCGCTCATCGAACCGTTGCTGCCCCCTCCGAAACTGCGGCCCCACCGTTACCCAGGGCGCAAGCCGCTCGACAATCGTGCAGTACTCACGGGCATTATCTTCATCTTGCAGACGGGCCTGCGTTGGGACCTGCTTCCTCGCGAGATGGGCTGCGGCAGCGGCATGAGTTGCTGGCGCCGCTTGCGTGACTGGCAGGAGGCCGGCGTCCGGGACCGGTTGCACGAGGTGCTGCTTGCGCGATTGCGCGCAGCCGACCAAATCGACCGGTCTCGCCTCATCGTCGATTCCTCTTCAATCCGCGCTGTGGGCTAAGGTCAAAAACAGGACCGAATCCCACAGACCGCGCGCGACCCGGTTCAACGCACCACCTCACCACTGGATCGCAGGGCATCCCGCTCGCGGTGATACTGACTGGCGCCAACCGCAACGACGTCACTCAGCTTCAAGCGCTGGTCGGCTATCCCGCCTATCAGCGGCAAGCGTGGCCGACCACTATCGAAGCCCCGGGTCGTTCAGGGCGACAGAGGCTACGACCACGACAAATATCGACGTCCACTACAAGAGAATCAGTCTCGCTTTCCTATGCAGCCGGCATTGCAACCGAAATCGCCCGGCGCGGCCAGCCTCACGGTAGCGGTCTATGCAAGACACGCTGGGTCGTGGAGCGGACCATTTCGTGGCTTCACAACTTTCGCCGACTGCGTATTCGCTTCGAACGGCTCGCTTTCATCCACGAAGCCTTCATGAAAATCGCCTGCTGCATCATCTCAATCAATGTGGGCATGTTCGTAGGCCGAAGCGCTGCTACCCAAGTACAACCCGGTACTAATAGGCCTAAAAAAATGAGTTCTTGAATCTTCGCCAACATAATTCCGTGAGTGCACGTGCGACGTGATTCTCCCGCGCCGTGACGGTAGAAATATCGTGTCGGTCTCCCACGCCTTCCGTACATCTCCAGCTCAGTTCGACAAATGCGCGACGTCGTGATCCGACTTCCGGTATTCCAAGCCCCGACCGTCAGCATTGTGGCACCTTTGTTGTCCCGTCGTGCAGCCGATTCCCGTCATCGGCGCGCGGCCGCCACAGGCGAAGTCGTCTGGAGTGCCTTTACGACGCCGCCATCACCGGCTCGCGATGGGTGAGATACGAGAGCACGAGTTCCGTATTCATCTGCCTCATCCGTCTCGCTTCCGCCGGATCACTCAGATCGACTCCTAGCGTTGCTTCCAGGGTGAACCGATTCGAAACGATGTAATACCCGAGTGCAGACAGAACCGTGTAGAGCTTCGCGGGGTCAACGTCGTCGCGAAACACGCCGGCCTGTTTTCCTCGATCGAGAGCTCGCGTGAGCGCCTCGAAGCCCGGCGAGACGATTCGCCGCAGGTCTGTCGTTTCTTTCGTGAGTTTTCCTTCGCGGAGATTTTCGTCGTTCAGAAGGCGCACGAGGTCGGGATGATCGCGATAGTAATCCCAGAGGAAGTGCGCCACTCGCATTACGCCCTCTTCCGGGGAAAGAAGGGTGAGATCGAGTGAGCGCTCGTCAGCCTTTAGCGATTCCAATACATGATCGAGCACCGCAAGGAACAACCTGTCCTTGCTTCCAAAATAGTAATAGAGCATGCGCTCATTGGTTCCTGCCGCTTGCGCTATGCGATCAACGCGTGCGCCATAGAACCCACCCCCGGAAAACTCTTTTTGCGCGGCAGTTAGGATGCGATGCCGCGTGCGCTCCGGGTCGCGTCGACTTCTCAGTTCTTTCGTGACTGTTTCCATGAAGGTTCTCCTCGCGATGCGTTGTCAAAGCGGCTGAATATTTGATGCCTGCTTGCCCTTCGGGCCTTCCTTGACCGTGTACTGAACTTTCTGATTGTCGACCAGTGTTTTTGAAGCCTCGACGGACGATCTCGGAGTAGTGAGCAAGAGATCACGCCCGCACGCCGGGCGTGATAAATCCGAATCCTTTCACTTCGTCGAACCAGTTGACCGTGCCCGTTGCCATGTCTCATACACTCCCGACAGTTGAATGACCAAGCGACAATATTTCTCCAAGCGGCTTTGACACGTGTTGATCGAGGTCAAGCTGACGGCGATCACCTGGTACTTGCGCGTGGTCACGGGCGGTGTCTGAAGGCACAATCGTCTTGCTTCTTGGCGGCCGTATCGTTGTCGTGGGAAATGGACTCTGAACTGCGCTGCTCCATGCACTCATAAACGGCGAGCTTCACGGTGGCGCGTCTTCACCGTTGAAGACTTTCACTGGCGGAGTCGGCATCGGCTTGCCCTCAACGTAAGCAAGCGCGGAGCGGATGGCGAACTGCATGGCGGCACTTCGGTTCACAAAGAGACCCAGATCCAAAAGGGAATCCGTTTCGCCTTCTTTGCTCTGAATGAGTGCACGAGCAGCGAAACCGTTGCCGACACGCACCGCCGAAGGTTGTACGGCGGCTCCATGGTGGTAGAAAATCATGGTCACTCTCACGGCTTATGGCCCTCTCTGCAAGCAGAACACGGCATCGCGTCGAAAAGTGCGCGTGTTTTCCGACCACGGCAATCAACATGCGCGATTTCGATTCTTGGTTAGTCATCGGACGAAATATGAATCATCGGATGCTTGCCAAAATGTCGGCATCTCGCACGAATCGGCAAACAACTAAATGCGTAATGCAAAAAAGCAACTGTGCTTTCCATTAGGCGTGATTTGATTACATCGACGTTATTGCAAGTGGCTGATATCTTGTAATCTCTCAAGCATGCTGCCCTCCCAGGGAGCATGTTTTCATCGCCCTTCTTTCGAGGGCGGCCTTTCTTTTTATTGCCAAAGTTAAGCGCGCCGGATTCATCGAAAGTTTTCTGGGCGTCAGCGCTAGTCGTCAAGCATTCTGAAGGGAGGCGGCAACGGCTCATTCCCGTCGACCCGCGCGATTGCCCAATTCACAGCGAAAAGCGCAGCCGCTCTATTCGAGGCAAATCGACCGATGCCCTCGTACAGCTGAAAATCACCGCCGGGGCCTCGAATTAACAAGCTCGAAATAAACACGCTTTTCGTCTGGCTAATAATTGGACGAATGGTCGCGCCGTGATAGTGCATTTCCATATGATAATTACTCATCTCTCAGGTTCTCGTGTTTGTCTAAGCTTTGCACAGGCTTAAAACAATGTGAAGGGCGGAGCAGCGCTAAAATTTATGTTCTATGCCCTACGTCCGCAAAGATTTCCGGCGCCAACGAAAACACACCACCGGTGGGCGATAGCTCTCGCGGTCGCTAAGCATCGGATAAGAAACTTTTGATATGGTGCGCCGCCGCCCTAGAACCCTGACTTCGGGGCGTCCTCGGCCGCTTTTGCCGGCCCGACATGGGCCGGTCACGACGCCCCGGATGCGGTGCGCCGCCCCGACTTGGGACAAGACCGAGCAGGCTGCGGCTGTCGCGGGTGCCTTTACGGTTGAACTGTCGTTGCAACCGCGAAAAAGTACCTGAAACGCAAGCACAAATGGATCATCAGCGGCTAACCCTGGAAACCAACCTCACTTGAGCGACGACGGACCGCATTCGCGTCGCAAGCCAGAGCGCCTGACGCTGGTCAGGACAACGACCATGAGTGCAACCCTTGGACGCGGTGATCCATGCCTCCTCGAAATGCGGCTGGTGTTGCGAGGCTTGTCTGTTGCCGCCCCTTTCGTCTGGCGGTGCCCTAATACCCCAACCCTAACCCCGTTTCAGATCCCGCTCATCGAACCGGACAGGCAGATCTCCCGCATGCGGCTCTCGGACAAGACATCACGCCTTCGTACACGGCAGGTTCACAACCATGGGCCACTCAGAGGCACGAGACCGAAGTGCCCGTAGAAGTGCGAGGATGGATAAGTCCCACCCTGCGACGCCTGAGCTTGTACTTGTTGCGTAACCTGAGATTGACCCGCCAAAACGGACACCTATCCTTTGGAAAAAGGGGGTGCCAAAATGGGCAAGCATCGGGCACCGTACCCGAATTAGTAAGGACTTTCCCGATGCGAGGCATAGCGATATGCCAGGATGGTTGTCGGCTCTTGGAACCGCTCGCTATATCCCGCCCGCCGAGGCTGAGGCAAACTACTACAGGCAGCTCAGAAATGCCGCTGACGTGCCGGCATTAAGTTAAACCAACCGGCCTCCACGATTCCCGGTGCGGTTCAAATTCCTTAGCGTTGCAATATCACTGCTTCGATCACTGACCTCAGCCTGACGTCATCTCTCCACGTAAGTACTTGCAGTAATGTTGTGCGACTACACGTTTGCCTTATTCGCTTACCGGCTAAGCAACTAGCCGTGCGTCTTGTTTCGGTTTCCTATCGAATATGTGCGGACGTGCAGGTGATGCGAACGCCCGTATCGGAAAGGCTCGCGCAAAAAGAGCTATCTGTTTGACTGAGGTCACACCCGGAGCGGGCGCCTCAACGACGCGGACTCTTGATCCGATGGCCTGTTTCAGGCAGGTCGTGCCGTAGCCGCGTATTTGATCAATTGTCGCCTGGCTTAGCTGATCAGTCGGCTCGGCTTTCGGATACATCGTGAGAGGTTCAACAAAATCTACTGTGAAGAGTGCGTCTTAACCTGTCGAAAGAGTTCACGCCCTAAGTAGCTTCAAGAAGAGCAACTTGGCACGCAGTTCCGATCGCGCGCAGGCACGGCAATCTGAATTAACGAGGTAGCTAACAACCAGGAGAAGACCATGCGTAAAACGATTTGTGCCTCTGCGATCGCGGTCGCAGTGATACTCATGACGGGATGCGCCAGCACCGACAACACGCCGACACAATCAGAGTACTCCGGTTTCCTTGGCGACTATTCCAACCTCCAGCAGACTCAAGATCCTAACGGGGAAACGTTCCTGAGATACGTCAATCCTAAACTCAATCCGATGAACTACAGCGCGGTCATTGGCTGCGCGCCCGCGACGGTATCGACCGCCATTGTGGCTACGAAGGCCATCGGAACGGCGTGTCCCGGCACCGCCTCGGCGTCGGTACCCCCGCACGCAGGTCAAACCGCTGCCAGCCTACAGCGCCGATCAGCGAGGGTTAGACTGCAGGTCGCAATAACCGGCGTCGCCAGCACAGCGCAGGGGCTGAAGCCATATCAGTTACCTTGACAAGAAGAGGCGCGCTCCTGAGAAAACGCAGCCTGCGGCTGGTGATGATTCCCGCGTTACTTCAACAGATTTGGAAATAGAGTCGCACCAGTCGTCCATAATCGGCTTGACCGACTCGAACGTGATCACGGGCATGTTCGATGAAACCCGCTGCAGCTTTGCCCCGGTATGCGTGCGCACAACCTTGGACAATCCCTCGCCGGAGACACTGTCTGTGCCTCGCGCTTCAACGAGCAGTTTCGCCTGCTGCCTTTTCGCGAACAGCGCCCACACGCAGCAATATCCAATGCTCGACGCTGCCTCGAGCCGGCTGTTACAAAAGTACCAGCAATCAAGCTGTGGGCAGTCGTGGCAGGAGCGTGCGGCAAAGAAAGGTGCACCCCGGTCACCGGCTGAGGAGAAGGTGATGCAGCCAATGCGCAATGATCGACAGATGCGCGCCGAGCTTATCAACCGGGTCTCGGCGCCGATCGCCAACAAGATGTTCGAATGCGGGATGATCCCCTGATCGCCGGTCGGGCGTCACGCTACGCCACGCTTGATCTCGGAGGCTGCAATGACTGTGTGGAAACAGGTCTTGCGCGCAACTGCCGTCGCGCTGGGCGTATGCCTCGCCGCCAGCGGTAGCGCGCAGCAACGCGCAAACGCGCCCTCGAAAGCCGCGGCGACGCAGACGAAGCAGGCCCCCGCGCCCGACTACCAGCCGGCGCTCGATCAGCACGAGCTCGACGTCATTAAGGCCGCCTGCGACCGCGTCGCGGCCGCGAAGTCGATGGCGTTGACGGCCATCGTGTCGTACGAGAGTCCGAGCCAAATCGGCCCGCCCCTCATCTACTCGACCAAGTCGGAAATCCTCATGCAGCGGCCCGACAAACTGCGCGTGATCACGCCCAGCGACGGTCCGCGCTCGGAGTTCTATTACGACTGCAAGACAATGACGGCCTTCTCCCCGGCCGAGAGACTTGTAGCCGTGACCGACGCGCCACCGACGATCGACGACGCGCTCAGGAAAGCCTACGATGTCGGTGCGATATATTTCCCGTTCACCGACGTGCTCGTCGCGGACCCGTACAAGGACATCGCCAACGGACTGAAGATCGCGTTTTTTATTGGCCAGTCGACCATAATCGCGTACGTGACCGGCGACGTGTTCGTGCAGGCCTGGATCGGCACGGAGGACAAATTGCCGCGGCGCATCTACGCGATCTACCTCCCTTGTCAGGTCCTGCAGACGCTTGACGTCGGAATGCAACGTGTCACTCTTCGCCGCTCTCTTCCTCGTCGGCAAAAGGCTCGATGAACTCGAAATTGTTCTCAACGACTTCGACGCGGATTTCTTCGGCGTCGTCCTCGATTTGGAGGTTGTTCGGTGGCGTCGCGATTACTCGGAAGTCGTAACCCAGGGCACTTGCCTCGGCAACGAATTCGCCTTCTTCGTCCTCGCGCAGGATGTCGTCTTCAAGCAACGAGCGCTTCTCTAAATGGAAGTCCTTCTCAGTCAGGACGAGCCGCTCCTCCTCCTGCGTCGCAACATCAACAACGAGCAGCTCTGCGTTACCGGAAAGTTCGAGCATGGCGCCCTCCACGGTTATTTGACACTTGGTACTTCGATTGATGTGAGAGTTCCAGGATTTGGCCTCACCGTGGCGTCTGTTTAAATCTTCAGGTAGCCTAGTGATAATAGTGCCCCGCTGTGATGCCGCTGTTCAACAAAATACGTTGCAGTAGGGACTGGCTTGCGCGAAAGAAGCCGGGGTGACCATGGCCGCCATAGAGCACGTGTTCGTTCTCATGCTCGAGAACCGTTCTTACGACAGCGTATTTGGATGGTCGAACCTGGCGGGCTCCACGCCTACCGGCGAACCGACGACCGCGAACGGGCTGCCTGCTGCTTCTATCGTCAACTTCGGACGGACGGGAACTTCCTACCAGCTAGGAAGAGGTGCGCCCTATGCGCTTGGCTTCGACCCGGGCCATGAATTCACCGATGTTTGTGTCCAACTGTGTGGCCTGCAGGTCGCAAGCGCCGACACGGTGCGCCACGACTCGCTCGTTATTGGGGCTGCAGGGTATCCACCGTTCGCTACAGACACGTCAACGACGGGTTTTGCTGGAACATACGAAGACCACTCGGATGTAGTAGCCGATGCCTTCAATGCCTTTACGCCTGACCAACTTCCCGTCCTAAACTTCCTGGCAAGCCAATTCGGTGTATGCGACAACTGGTTCTCGTCGGTGCCAGGACCCACTTGGCCTAATCGCTTCTTCGCAGTTGCAGGAACTTCTTCCGGGCTTGACCATTCGCCGAGTGCGGCTCAAGTCCTAGAGGCAGTGTTTTTCAACGCCCCAATTTTCACTTTTCCGAACGGAACGGTCTTTTCGAAAATAGGAGAATCAGACTGGCTTATCGTGCAAGGCGACGTTGCTCAGACACGCGGCATCTACGGGATGCAAAATCTGCTCACGCGGTTCGTCAGCATGGATACCCTGCTCGCCCGCCTTGCTACAAACTCATTGACGGAGAAATTCATATTCATCGAGCCCACCTACGACGCAACGAACGACTTTCGAAACGGCAACTCAATGCATCCGGCCGGTGACGTTCGTCGAGGTGAAGCATTGGTTAAGCAAGTCTACGACGCTGTCAGCACATCTAGTGTATGGTCAACGAGCGTGCTGCTGGTTGTCTTCGATGAACATGGGGGCTTCTTCGACCATCTGACGCCTCCGATTGCAGTGACGCCTGGCTCCGCCGAAAACGCCCGCTTGAAGACCCATAATTTCTCGTTTGACAGGTTGGGAGTCCGGGTTCCCGCTATTGTCGTATCTCCCTTCGTTCCGACCGGTACTATCGACCACTCGGTGTACGACCACACATCGATTCTCAAGACGACAGACAAGCTGCTCGGGCTGAATGGACTGCTTGACCTGACGGCGCGGGTGCGCGCGGCCGATGACTTCACAAAGATGCTGAGTCTTTCGACGCCTCGCACCGAAGTTCCGGTGTGCCCACCGCCTATCACGACAGCTGGCGCTTTTAGACCATCGAGCGAGGGCGCTCCGCGCTCGAAGGACCCTTTCTTGCCACTGTACGCGCACCATTGAAGCTAACAATTGGAGGCGGGCCATTGAGAAGTCGCCTGCAATCGCAGCAACGCTCTTACGCCCGTCACCTACCCTCCAGTGTTCGGAATGGTCTGTGACAAGAGAGTGCGACACACTGAAGGAAGCGGCTGCAGGCTCGGCTTCTGGCTATGGCGACAATCACTCATTGAAGTTCAGTCGAGACGCATAAAGAGCGCAAGAACGTTACAAGGCGGTCGGGCGAAGTGCCCTTTCTGAAATATCCGTCAAAGAGCGCCCCTTGCCGGCTTCGAGTGACGAACTCGCTGTCCTTCGATGTGTACGCGCAAATGAACATCGCGGCTGAATTCGGATTGCTACGGATGGCCCGCGCGGTCGCAAAACCGTCTCGCTGCGGCATCATCAAGTCAAGCAAAACCACGTCTGGTGACCAGTATCGAAGTATTTCAAGGGTTTCGCCGCAACCGCCTGCCACTCTAGTTTGAAGCCCTTCTAACGATAGACATTCGGCCGTCGCGACGGCTGCCCCTCGGTAATCGTCGACAATGAGCACCCGCTCCATGGCTTCGACTCGACGTTGCCTCCACTTCCCTTGTTCGGTCACCATCGCGCTCCCCCATTGACGACCTGCTCACGAAGGCTCGATTATGCAAGGAGGCATCACACTCGAATGCCGTCAACCGAACACTTGAGTTATCGGGGCCTGGGGTTTTGGTGTCAGTGCCGCTAGCGGAAGAAAGGGGGTGGCGAGTTTTGGCCTGCCCGCAGCCGGGAGAAGGACCGGATTCCATGCGTCGGCGTGGTGTTGCGTTTGGGTGCGACCGTTCGCTTTTTCCGACCTACTTGGCTTTCCCACCGGCTGCGTTCGAGGAAGTGTCCCCGCTTTCAACAGACCCTTGCGCGCCCGCAGTGTGTGCCTTAAGCCGTTACTTCGACCAAACGACGTCCCTAGACGGCCTTGATGTTTGCCGCTTGCTTGCCCTTCGGGCCCATCTTTACGTCGAAGCTCACTTTCTGCCCTTCCGCCAACGATTTGAATCCCTCCGCACTGATTTCAGAAAAGTGTGCGAACAGGTCATCGCCACCGTCGTCCGGGCTGATGAAGCAAAAGCCCTTCTCATCGTTAAACCATTTCACTGTGCCAGTTGCCATCTCAAACCTCTGGAATGTTGAACGTTCGGTGCTTGTCGGTGCTTGCCGGCCGCGAACGTTCGACGGAGCATCGATGAAAGCCGCGACGTGAAACGCACACGCGTGTAATGAGAGACGCTTGTCGAGAATGCCTATGCTTTCGCCGGCGTCCGCGCCTCCGCCTGCATTGCACACTGTTCACCAAAATGCGCGCAACGAGCGTTCCCGATAACGGGCCAGCTCGCGAGATGCGCCGCACAGTTCACATGTGACGCGCCTTCTTTTCGCCTGTCGTTTCAACGAACGTGATTGCTGTCCCGGGCGCAGGTCGTCATAGTAGACGTTTGTTTGTGGCAAAACCGCTGACGCGAGGGCCGGACATCATCGCCTATCGCGACGCTGCTACCGTCCCGCGATACGCATTCAGGGTTGCATAGACGCGCTCCGCGAGCGCCACGTGCGCTGGCGTGGGACTGCGCGACGCACTCAGCACACATTCTGCCGCGGAGCGCTCACCGCAGCCTATTTTGCAGCGCGCGCGGGCCCATAGGTTGGCAAGGTGACCTTTCCGGTCAATCTAGTCGGTCACAAGCAGGCATATACTTTGTAGTGCCGTGAGACCAAGCTCGAGCCTTTTCCGTCCCTGTCCGTGGGATGCGAACCGCGAGGAAAAACCATCATGGGTGATGTAACCCAAGATATGCAGACGCCTTTTCTGCAACAACTCGTGGATTCACGAATCGAAGTGTTCGTGTTTCTCGTCAACGGCATCAAGTTGCGCGGCGAACTGATAGCCTTTGATACGTTCTCCCTAGCCCTCCAGGCAGCGGGCTCAACACAGACAATCTTCAAGAGCGCTGTCTCGACTGTTTGTGATGCCTCCGCTGCGCCTATCAGGACAGGGGCGACGTCGGAGCGCTCTTCGTATGAAGCACAACGCTCTCCGTCGATGCTCGAGACCAACGGGAAGTATCGTCGGCGCATTAGGTCGGAATAAGATACTCTTTCATTCTCTAATTCGCGCCCGAAGGCCAGCCAGCTCACGGCAAGCGTTGCGGCGTCGCACGTCCCTCCGCACTACTTCGGAAACATCTCGCGTTCTCGCAGACCCGTAAGCAGCCTCGATGATTCAGTGGCTGCCTTAGACGCGAAGCCGCAGTGACGTCGGTTGTAGAGACACCGACTCACAGGACGATTCCCGCGCAGAAGCGCCTTATTGCATCAATGCCGCAACTTGCGCTTCGAGACGCTGCAAGCCTACCGTCGCCGGCGTCGCTTCTACGATGCCAAACATCTCGCGGCGACTCGGTGACGGGTCAACGAGTAGATTATGTGGGTGCTGATTTTGTCGGTCCCACGGAAGCATTGACTCGGGCGGCACAACCTCGAACGCACTGCCGACAGCGAGAAACAAATCGCAGGGGCGCATCTCTTCTCGAAGTCTGTGCAGGTTCATGTAGGCAGGCGCGGCCTCGCCGAAGAACACCACGCCAGGTTTAACACCTTCGCTGTTTCCACAAAGCGGACATGCCGCCTCCGGGTCGAAATACAACCCATCTTTCGGGAAAGCGAAGTCGCACGCGGTGCAGAGCATGGAATTCAGGTCACCGTGAAGATGGATGACCGACGTCGCGCCGGCTTTCTCCAAGAGGTCGTCGACGTTCTGTGTTAGCAGTTCAACGCGGTCCGCTCCCCAGCGGTGCTGCCAAGCGGCAAGCAACTTGTGCGCAGAATTTGGCTGCGCGTTGTGCTTCTCTCGAATCCGTTCGTTATAGAACTTGAAGACAGCTTCGCGGTTTCGCCGCCATGTGCGGATATTACAGACCTCGTCGATGCTGTTTCGCGTCCAGATGCCGTCGCCAGTCCGAAATGTTGAAAGCCCACTTTCGGCGGAAAGTCCTGCACCGGAAAAAACAAGAAGTTTGGGGACTTGGTTGTTCATTTCAAAGGTGACTGGCCAACTGTTGGCTGATTCGAAATCCCACACGCCAACTATGGTACCACCGCATCGCCATACGGCCCGTCTCGAGTCCTGGAGTCACGACATTGGTCTCGTGCTGGTGTAGAGCCAGACCCCCCGTCTGGATGTTCCTCGTAAATGGTATCAAGCTGTCCGGCGTCATCTCGTCGCTTGACACGTTCTCGCTGAGCATCCGGTGCGGGACGGACATCCAAATGATTCAAGAGCGCGTTCGACGGTGATAGAACAACACGCTCGGCCGGTACTGTCGACACAGCTTTCCGCGGACCGGCCGAGACGCGGACCATCTGATAAGCAGCCGTGAAACCAACCAAGCGCTCGCGCGTTCGCGCTACAGCTCAGGACTTTCTAGGTCCGAGCGCACTATCTCATCACCGCGCTGAAGGGCTAGTTTCGTTGCTTCGTCTTTTGATGGGCAAGGGCCCAGTTGCTCGGCACCGTCGTATGGGTACAAGAGCCTGCCATCAGTTTGCCGAACGACTCAAAGTTCCAACGAACACGCCCCCGACATGCGGCCGGTACGATGCGTATATGGCGTAGTCATCCTGGCTGGCGCCAGCCTTGGCCGGGACGAGCTGCTTACTCGGGAAGAGGACAACCTTGGGTCGGCGGGACGAGGTTTTAGGCATGTCGGACAGGAGAAGGAATTTACGGTACGTGACCGAAGCAATCCTACGCCGCAGGCGACGCGGCAACGTGTACGAAAGCCGACCAATACGCCGCCGACGGATGGCGCTGGGAAGTGGCGGAGCGTGCCGAATCCGGTCAGTGTATCGAAGGAACTTTGATGAGCCGTAACGGAGAAGGCTAAGCAAGCTACAAAAGGAAAGCCAGAAAGGCGGAGCGTCCATTGTCCAGAGGCACTATTCAAGCTTCGACAACTTTGCGCTCCTCCCTAGGACAAGCTGCCTTCTTACCCTAGCTCCGGCAAAACCCGCGTGACCCTTCCGCTGCTTTTTGAAGTCGTTCCATGCACTCATTCTGTGCCCCGTCGCTGTTCACCTTACGCCTACCCTACTGGCATGTGGCTTGCCGGATTCGAAAACGCGCTTAAGGGAGCAGACTATGGACAACGCCAGAGCTTCTCGCTCGTCTGTGGACGAGCTCGAAACGGTTCCAGATACGGCTAGCCCTGCTTATGCAAATCGACGTTTGCTATCCCGGGCCTTCGATAAATTCGCGGGCCTAGTTACAAGGTGGGCCGGCTCCCCAGCCGCATTTTGCTTGGCGGTGCTGACAGTACTTTCGTGGGTTGTAACCGGGCCGTTGTTTCACTACTCGGACGGCTGGCAGCTAGTCATCAACACAGGCACAACTGTCATCACGTTTCTAATGGTTTTTTTGATTCAGCAGAGCCAGAACAAAGACAGCGTTGCCCTACATTTGAAGTTGAACGAGCTCCTCTCATCGCATCGTGCTGCAAGCAATCAGCTCATTGGGATAGAGGACGCTTCGGAGGACGAATTGAGACGGCTTGCGGCAGCTTATCTCCGCCTCGCGACGCAACAGAGAGGTTTGGGCTCGGGTTCAATTTCAGAAGACGCTGCAGCGGAATTCATCGACAGAGATAAGCCCTCTTCTAGTGCGTAGTGAGCACGCCGACTGCTATTAGTGGAACGGCGTTTAGACGTCGCGCGTGGAGCGTGCGCATTCCTTAGGGAAACACTGATTAATGAGGCTCGGCGGTCATCGCTCACGTAGCTGCGGACGTTATAGAAGGCAACTCACGAAACGGACCCACGAGGATGAAGAGGCAGATGGGCTTCGCGGAAGCGGAAACTGCAGGCAAGAAGCGCGTGACGAGGCGCCAACGCTTCTTGGCGGAGATGGAGAAGATTGTGCCGTGGCAGCGTTTGCTGTGTGCAATCGAACCGCATTACCCGAAGGGCACGCGAGGCCGTCCGCCGATAGGACTGGAGCGAATGCTGCGAATCTACTTTCTGCAGCAGTGGTACGGGCTGTCGGACGAAGGGCTGGAAGACGCGCTGTATGACAGCATTGCGCTGCGCGGCTTCGCCGGCATCGATCTGGCGGTCGAGAACGTGCCCGATGCGACCACGCTGCTGAAATTCCGGCGTCTGCTGATCGAGCACGAGCTTACAAGGAAGCTGTTCGACGAGATTGGTATCTCGCTGTGCGAGCGTGGGCTGATGATGAAAGAAGGCACGCTGGTTGACGCGACGATCATCGAAGCGCCATCATCGACCAAGAACGCCGGGAAAAGCCGTGACCCGGAGATGCACCAAACGAAGAAGGGAAACGAATGGCACTTTGGGATGAAAGCCCACGTTGGCGTGGACGCCGATTCGGGCTTGGTCCACAGCGTGGCTGGCACGGCGGCCAACGTGTCGGATGTGTCGCAAGCCCATTTGCTGCTGCATGGCCATGAAGAGGAAGCGTTCGCCGACGCGGGCTACATTGGTGTAGACAAGCGCGATGAAATGGAAGGCAAGGCAGTAAAGTGGCACGTCGCTGCCAAGCGCGGAAAGATCAAGGCGATGCAGGAAGGACCGCTGAAGGACCTCGTGACTGCGCTTGAGCGGACCAAGGCGCAGATCCGTGCGCGCGTCGAGCATCCGTTTCATATCGTCAAGAATCTGTTTCACCATCGCAAGACCCGATACAAGGGCTTGGCCAAGAACACTGCGCAACTGTTCAGCTTGTTCGCTCTGGCGAATCTGGTGATTGCGCGAAATCTGTTGCGATCGGTTCATGGGAGCAATCCGTCATGCGTATGAAAAATGAGAGCAGAGAGGCTCGCTTACGAGCCGAATTCACCGAAATGCGCGCCGACTCGATTCGTCATCTAGAAAATCCGACGCTTTTTGCTCTGCAAGCCGACCCGACAACTCATTAATCAGCGTTTCCTTAGCCTGTTGAACCGTCAAAAGGAAATCGCAGCCCGTCACCTACGTCGGGGGACGTTGACTCTAAACGCAGTCCGCGCATCGCTGACTGCATCGCGCGGCGTGCCAAGTGGTTCAGAAGAAGCCGCTGCCTGCGCCGGACGCTTCTCTCCGACGGCACCGGTCTAATGCAACGCAAACGAGGACTATCATGAAAGCGAACTTGCTCTTTCTTGCGGCGGTAACAGCCGCTTTGTCGACAACTGCTGCGAAAGCTCAAGACGCCACCGGCGTCCAAGGTTCATCGGCGCCCCAAGCCGCGACGTGGCCCACGTCCACAGATGCATCGAGCTACGGCGACCGACGCACGCAATCCGCATCGGGTTCAATCACGGAAGCAGCGGGCAAGCAGCCCGGTTGCGTCGGGCCAGCTTCCTTCTGCAATATATACAAGGGCGGGCAGTAACTTCCGCGGTCGTGCGTCTCGCGCCATCGCGCCATCGCGCCATCGCGCCATCGCGCCGCACATTGTCGATGCGTTTGCGAGAACCTCCTTGCGCTGCGGGGAGGCTACCCGTTCTTGGCAAACGGCAACGAGCTTCATTCTGCTTAACGCTGGCGAAATGCGTCGGCAGGCGGTCCGATGTGGGCGAGGGCCCAAATGCTAGCCTCAAGTGCGGCAGCAATAATCGCCTGAAAGAGGCCAGTTACAAAAATCGTCGGATATAGGATGTGGTAGAACCACGCTGGCAGCTGAAGACCGTCCAAGCCAATGGCAGCGATGACTTTGCGCAGCGTTGTGCCGCCCATGAACCCACCGATGAGGGCCGCGGCGAGCAACCAGTTTCTCGAAGTCACGCCGCGATGTTAGCGGCGTGACGGATGACAACGTCGCAGCAACGCAGCTCTGCGTGACAAGCCATAGCACGAGGAACGGGTACGGGTCGGCTGCCGGCAATCTGTACAGCGCGTCGACGCATATAAAGAGTCCAATTGCGAAGCCCAGTGCTGCCGCTCTTTGAAGCCTGGCCTTTTCTAACGTTGTCACTCTACTCGCGGCGTCGCCGTCCTCGTTGCAGAAATGTCTTCAGACGCCGCTGCTCTCGATGGCTCGTGCGACTTATCCAATACCTGAGCTGAGCAATGCGTCCAAAAGCGGGAACACGCAACCCACTGCTGGTCGGAACTGTTGCTTTCTCCAAGCAGTCGGCGTTCCTCGCTGTGCGAAGACTTGACCTTCGCTTCCCGCGGGGGAATCGGAGCGCTGAATCGACGCGGATTACCTTCCCATGAACCGCCCGCTTTCAGTGGCCATCGGCGAGCACTCGTTCGAGCTCGAGTATCGCTGCAGGCTTGACGAGATGATGCGTGAATCCAGCTTCTGACGACAGGCGCCTATCCTCCGATTGCCCGTAGCCGGTATGCGCAACGAAGACGGCTTCGCGTGTGCCAGAAATCTGACGCAGTTCGCGTGCGAGCTCATAGCCGTTCATCCCAGGCAGGCCGATGTCGAGAATGCAACGGTCGAATCTCTCGTGCTTTGCGCGCTCAAGCGCGCCTTGCGCCTCATGCTCAATAGCGACTTCATGTCCAAGAATCTCGAGTACCATACCGACCGACTCGGCGACCTCTACATTGTCGTCAACGAGAAGCACGCGCCTACGGGGCGAACT
Organism: Caballeronia zhejiangensis; assembly: GCF_022879815.1. Classification (NCBI taxonomy): domain Bacteria; kingdom Pseudomonadati; phylum Pseudomonadota; class Betaproteobacteria; order Burkholderiales; family Burkholderiaceae; genus Caballeronia; species Caballeronia zhejiangensis. Next base: position 413,517 of record NZ_CP084287.1, on the reverse strand, counting down.
GCCCCGTGTCGTAAGTACACGCTCCTCGGTCTGGCGCTTGGTCGCGGTTTCGCCAACCAACGGAAGTCGCACGACGAGCTCGCTGCCCTTGCCGGCGCCTTCACTCACTGCTGTGACAGTACCCCGCTGTTGTTCAACAAGGCTCTTAACGAGCGCAAGGCCTAGCCCGAGGCCGCCTTCATTTCGGGAGATGTCGCGCTCGCCTTGTTGAAATAGGTCGAATGCCCTCTTTAACAATTCCGGCTCCATACCGATGCCATTGTCCTTCAATCGAACGATGACCTCGTTCGCTCCGCGTTCGGCCGACAGCGTAATGACGCCTCTGCCCGGCGTGTATTTCGCGGCATTATTGAGCAAATTGCTCATCACCTGTACCAGTCGATTATGGTCGCCACGCACGCAGATGGCTTCGGCGGGCAGATGCAGATTCAAGCGGTGTCGGTGTGACTCCAACACCGGGCGCACCTGCTCGCAAGAATCATGCACCACTTGCTTCATGTCGACCGTGCGCTCCTCCAGCGATACGCGTCCCTGAGTGACGCGCGAGACCTCAAGCAAGTCGTCAATCAGGCTCTTAACATGTGCAATCTGTCGAGCAATCATGTTGTGGAGGGCGACAATCATGTTGGCCGGTGTAGCGGCGAAGGTTTTGGCCGGTGATGAGGAGTCGAAGGCGGCGTAGCCGCCGAAGACGACGCATCACCGGCGGCGCCGAGTCGGCCGGGTTCTACGATGGCTGATCGAACAAGAAAGCGATCAGCTACATGTCTGGAACCCGCATTACCGACCAACAGGTTCGCCTCTACATGTCCAAACGCAAACATCACTCGCAGGAGATCGCCGCCGCCAAGGCGGGCATCAGTGTCCGCAGCGCAAGGCGCATCGAACGTGACACCACCCTGCCATCACAGAAACCCCGTCGTTACTGGCGTTCCCGTCCCGATCCCTTCGCCGACGTCTGGGACACCGAAGTCGTTCCGATGCTTGCGAACGCGCCACAACTTCAGGCGATCACCATCCTGCGCAAGCTGCAGGAGGATCATCCCGGGCAGTATCCGGACAGCACACGTCGCACACTGGAGCGGCGCATTCGGCACTGGAGGGCGATGTCCGGTCCACCGAAGGAAGTCTTCTTCCCGCAGTTGCATGAGCCTGGCGCACGCGGCCTGTCCGACTTCACCGACATGGCCGAACTGGGAGTGACGATCGCTGGCGTGCCATTCGAACACCGGCTGTACCACTTCGTGCTCGCGTTCTCGCGCTGGGAATACGCTAATGTCGTTGAAGGCGGCGAGAGCTTCGAAGCACTGTCCATGGGATTGCAAAATGCACTATGGCAGGCCGGGGGATGTCCGCGCGAGCATCGCACCGACAGTCTGTCGGCGGCGTTCAGAAACCTCGCGGATAAAGACGACTTCACAGTGCGCTATGCGGCGCTGCTCGAGCACTACGGCATGAACGGGACGCGCAACAATCGCGGCCTGGGCCACGAGAACGGTAGCGTGGAGTCATCGCATCGCTATTTAAAGGAAGCTGTCGACCAGGCGTTGATGTTGCGCGGCCATCGGGACTTCGTTGATCGTGCGGCCTATGATGAGTTTCTGCGCGAGGTCGTCATGCGTCGCAACCGGCGTAACGCAGCGGCGTTCCGCCTTGAGCGCGAACAGCTCATGGATCTCCCGTTAAGGCGCACGACCGACTTCGTCGAGGAAGAAGCGCGCGTTACACGCTGCAGCACCTTCACCATACGCGGCATTCTGTACAGCGCGCCGTCGCGCCTGATCGGTCATCGTCTGAAGGTGCGCGTGTATGGTGACCGGCTCGACTGCTATCTGTCAGGCGCGCTGGTGCATAGCACCTCGCGAGGTTCGCGTGCCGGCGACAACCGCCGCGCACTTGATTACCGACACTTCATTGAGAGCCTCAAACGCAAGCCGCAGGCATTCAAGGGGCTTGCGTTTCGAGACGAGCTGTTTCCGCGCGAGGCCTATCGCCGGACCTGGGAACAGCTGGAGGCGAGACTGACGCAACGCGAGGCGTGCAAAGTCATCGTTGGATTGCTTGAACTCGCCGCGCTCGATGGCGTCGAGGCCGTGCTGGCCGCGCACCTCAACGCGTTGCTGGTTGACGGCAAGCTGCCTGATCTGAAGGCTCTACGCGAGGAGTTCGCGCCGCGTCACGCCGATTGCCCAAACGTCAATGTCGAGATGCCACCCGCAAGCAGCTATGACGACCTGCTCAACAAGGAGGTCGCATGAGCACGCATGCTTACGATGCCGGCCGTCTTGCCTTGATGCTCAATGAACTGCGCCTGCCGACCATCGCCCGCCTTTGGCCCGAGTTTGCGGAGCGCTCCGACAAGGAAGGCTGGCAGGCCACACGCTTGATCGGCGCATTGCTCGAACACGAACTGGCCGAGCGGGCCAAACGGCGCATTGAACGACATCGTGCCGAGTCGCATCTGGACCCGACCAAGACGCTTGCGACCTTCGACTTCAGCATGGTGCCGATGGTTTCAAAGGCACACGTCATGGCGCTCGCGACCGGCGATTCGTGGCTTGAGAAAGGTGCCACGGCGCTCCTGTTTGGTCCGCCTGGGGCCGGCAAGAGTCATCTAGGTTCGGCCATCGGACACGCGTTGATTGACGCCGGCTACCGGGTGCTGTTCACGCGTACGAGCGAGCTCGTACAGAAGCTGCAGGCTGCGCGCCAGAGCCTGCAGTTGCCTTCAGCTCTTGCCAAGCTCGACCGCTTCGACCTGATCATCCTCGACGACCTGTCGTACGCCCGTAAGGACCAGGCCGAAACAAGCGTCCTGTTCGAGCTGATCGCCGAAAGATACGAGCGCCGCAGCCTTCTGATCACGGCCAACCAGCCCTTCTCGGGATGGAATAACGTGTTTCCGGATCCCGGCATGACTGTCGCTGCGATCGACCGACTCGTCCACCATTCGACGATCTTCGAGATGAACGTCGAAAGCTACCGTCGTCGCGCAGCCAGCGACAAACAGAACAACCGGCGCCGACAATCCTCCAGCGACAAACATCAACAAGGAGCGACAACCATGACCGGATAACGACCGACAATCATCCCGGTCGACCGGCCAAGATGGTTGTCGGTAAACCGGCCGTGCTGCTTGACGCTGTCCAATGTTGCTCACCTGTTCGACCCGCTGGTCATGTGTGTTTAATCGCGACAACATCTCGGCACCGGCTCCTATGGGTACGAGCGGATTGCGAAGTTCGTGCGCCAACATCGCGAGGAATTCATCCTTCCGACGGTGGGCGTCTTGCAACTCCTGCTCGGCGGTAACTTTGTCGTGCACATCAGTGTTCGTTCCGACCCATTTCACGATGGTGAGTTCGTGACCTCTGGCGGCCCGGATAGGCTCCGCCCGGGCTAGCGTCCAGCGATACTCCCCAGTGCGGTGACGCACGCGAAAAGTGGTTTCATACTTTTCCCCCGTTGCGACACTGCGAGCCCAAGCGGCTTGCGCACTCGCGAGGTCTTCTGGATGCACGAAATTCACCCAGAGTCCGTCGCTGGCCACCTCTGGAGGCGCACCCGCGAATTTCGCGAATCGCTGATTGTGATAGTCGAGCTCGCCCTCGGAATTGGACGTCCACACAATCTGCGGCAGCGTGTCCGTGATGAGCTTGAATTTCTCTCCTTCGAGTTGCCACGCTCGCGCCTCTCGGGAGAGATTCTGCAGTGCTTCGGTCGCCTGTCCGAGTGCATCGCGGTGGCTCGCTATCTCGTCAGCAAGTCTCGCTTCCAACTCCTGCGAGCGCTGCTCAAGCGCCCGGTTCGCCTCCTGACCTTGGGCGTACGCCGTGACATCTTCGAGGCGGTGGATGACGCAAAGTAGTTTTCCATCTGCGGCCAGCACCGGCGCGTTTGATGCACGCCAGAACATAAGTTCTAACTCGCCACTTGGATGTGCTAGGTCGTGCCGCTCGACTGCCATGGCATGTATCGTTCGCGATTCGACGACAACTGCTAACGACTCACGCAGTGCAGCCGAGCCGTTAGCCGGTGCATTTGGGTTATAAGGGACAGCCTGGAAAACAGACCGCCCGATAAGTTCATCTCGAGTGCACAGGGTCTGCGCGAGATAAGCATCACTTGCCGCGACGATGGTGAACTCTGCGTTTGGGAGCAGAATCAGCAGTGGACTCGGGATGGACTCTAGCACTCGTCGCGCGTCGCCGGATTCACCCTCCTGACTTCCGTTTCGCGCGGACTGGAACGAGCCAGTTGAACTCAAGAGAAAATGAGGCATATTGAGCCTTCCCTCCGTGAGGCTTGAGACAAGCACTACATGGACGCAACACGCCTCTCGTAGTGCTTGTCGGGACAGCTCTCTACTGGCTTGGTGCGGCGTCCGAGCCAGCGCGGATGCGATGCTCAATCGACTCCTTTGCGGAAGCGGTGACACTCTTAGACTAGCACCGACTGTGGCGGGACGAGCGTCTACATTCACGTTCCTCTTGCTTGGCTTTCGGACATCGCTATCCGTGTGATTCACGCGGTGCCTCGGGCGTTATAGACGGGTGGAACGCTTCCGCACAGTTTGGAGAGTTACCAAAAGTGCGCGGCGAGTCGCGCCTTCAAAGGGGATTGACTTCAGAGGTGCGAACCCTCCCAGATAGCTGGAGCCGGTCTCAGCACCCATCATAGGTGGTGCACGGAAAGGCAGCGGTTTCGTACGCACTCCGCAGCACAAGTGTGTGCCACACTTGCTAGACGAACCCTGAGGGCGAACTCATGATAAGTAGAGAGGGCGCAGATACCGCCGAGGTTATTGTTAGGTCCACCGCGCGCGGAGGCTGGCAGGTCGAAATTCCGTGTCCTGGAGGCGCGCAGTTTGCCATCGCCAGCACCCGGGAGCAGGCCGTCCTCCTCGCACGTCACGTCACGCCTGCTTGCACAATCAGAATCTTGCCAGCGCATTAAGGCGTGTCTGACACCGAGGACGCGAAGTCACGCCTCGTCGCAAAATTAACCTGTTCGCGCCCGCCATTTTTCCTAGCGGACGGCGCAAAGTCAGGCGCAGTGTCATCGTTTCCGCACGGGATAAAGCGCCTGGGCGTCGTATGTCCGTCGGAAACTCGCGTTTCTCATTCGCGACCGCTCTGACCATCTAAGAGACCGTTACAGCGAACGAGAAAACGACACGTACAGCTGGGCGAAAAGAAGGAGCTGACGACCGTAACAACGCCGGCAACCAGAGTCGGGTAACAGGGGGCCGGAGTAGACGTCGCCGGTTACGGCGACCCTGCCAAAGGCTGGCGGGAGCATAAATCTACCAAACAGCCAGGTGCTCTCCTTTCAGTTGGGGGCCTGGCTCTTACTGGCCCGACACGATGCATTTGTGCATCGTGTCGTAGGTGAATTCTGGTCGCGCTTGGCTGAGGCCGTCGGCATCGTCTTTTCGAGACAGGCCGTGCATTCGCCATACGACGACCTTGTCAGAAGCCTTAACGCTTGACGCCGAACTTCCCAAAACGGCTTGTCTCGGTTCAAATCGGCCTACTGAGCATGAAGCGTGATGATGCAAAGACGTTGGACTTGACTGGCCGGGCATACTTCGTCCCGTAAGCTACAGGAATCGGTGGTTGCCGAGAACGCAGCATCGCAATATCGATTTCAGATGGCAGCGCGGCTCGAGCGCGCCGGCTTCTAAGGCCTCACCCGCTGGTCGACTGACTTGGTTTCCGAACGCACATCGGACGAGGCGCCTAAGCCTGAAAAATCCTCCTTATAAGTCGAAATTCGTCGGCATTAGCACAACATCACGGATGGTCAATCCTCGTTGCCGTGTCAGCATGAACTCAATGGCGTCCGCAACTTCGCTCGGCTCGATGAGGCTGCCCGCCTCCTTGGCCTCTCGCAACTTCTCCTCGGGCCAGTCCGCGAGAAGCGCGCTAATCACCGGTCCGGGGGAAACGGACCCAACTCGAATGCCGTGCTTGAAAACCTGCCGGCGCACCGTTTGCACGAAGCAATTGATTGCCCACTTAGATGAGGCATATACCGGCTCCCATGGTGTTGGGAAATGAGCCGCCAGCGAACTCGTCACGATGATGTCGCCCGTCTTTCGCGCAATCATGTGTGGCAGGACATCATGCACGTTCTTCATGACTACATTGACGTTCAAGTTCAACATCCTGTCGATTGCCGCTGAATCTGCCTCTATTAGTTCGCCGCCGACATAGGTGCCCGCGTTCGCGTGAAGAACGTCGATTTGACCCGCAACCTCGAGCGTTCGGGACACCAACGCAGCACACGCATTCGGGTCGAGAAGGTCCACTGACAGCGGAATCGCCGCAGAGCCCAACTGCGTGCAAACGGATGCGAGTGCTGCCTCATCGCGGTCCGCAAGGACCACACGCGCTCCGGCGGAAATGAGCATTTGAGAGCTGGCCAGTCCGATTCCCGACGCTGCTCCCGTCACCAGCGCTACTTTGCCTTGCAACTGCGTACCCATGGATGCTCCCTGTTCACTGGTTTTCGACGGCGCCAGTCCATCAGCTGCTCAGTCTTCGGTAGGCGTTAAGGTGCCTGATTAGCCCACGTCGGTCACCGCGCTTTTCCAGCAACATCGCGAGGTTGTGATGGGCATCGGCGTAGTCGGGGTTGAGGGCGAGGCACCGTTCATAGCTCGCCCGGGCCTCTTCGAGCCGTCCCATGGTGTCGAGCGCCACCGCTCGATTGAAGTGCAGAATTGCGTCGTCCGGAAAGTGCCGTAGCGCTTCGTCAAATACCTCGAGCGCCTTGCCGCATTGATGCTCTTGCTCGCATAGCAATGCGCCCAAATCGACGAACGCCGCATAGAACGGCTCCGGTGCCAGTTCGATGGCGCGCCGATAGTGCCGCTCAGCAGCATCGGTGTCGGTGCTCGCCAATTGCTCAGCTAGCTCATAGCGCTCCTGGGCTTGAGCTGCCGCAACGCTCTTGCGCTCGGGTGATGCATCTAGAAGGACGACATCGCCTCCCACCTCCGCCACTTCGAAGTCCAGCAGCATCTGCCCCGTGATTGCATCCCAGCGTGAGGCACCTGTCTTGACGACAATCGCGTCGCCCTCGGCGGCGACGCGAATCCCAGACAACGGGAGTTCATCCGGGAGCTCGCGCTTGAGTCGCGCAAGCGCTTCTCGCAGTTTCCGTGGAGTTGTCTTGGCCGTTCGCAGTTGTAGTGCTGTGCGCAGCAAGACGACGTCCTGGAACGTGAAGCGCAGCGCGTTACGTGGTCCGCGGGTGGGCGTGACCAGCCCGAGGTCAATGAGCCCGTCAACAACGCGCCGCGAAACCCCAAGCATCGATTGAAGCTTGGCGAGCGAGACGTGATGCGATACGTCGCGCTTGCTCACTTGCGGGCGCGCACCTTCGCTGGAGCCTCGGTGGCGACCTTTGGCGCTCGGGCGGCAGGCTTACGCGTCTTCGGAACCACGGGCTCTTCAACCGCCTTCAATGCGGGTTTGCGCTTTTCAGAGGGTTTGGCTTTCTCGCCGCTCTTTGCGAGACTTGCACGCAACGCCTCCATTAGGTCGATGACCGCGCCAGTCGGCGCAGCTTCGCCGCCCGCAGGCGCGACAATCTGTTTGCCTTCAATCTTTTGGTCGATTGCTGCGAGAATGCGCTTCTTCTCTTCGTCCTCATATGCGGATGCGTCGTAATTGTCTTCGGCGCCCTGTTCGATTATTTGGACGGCAAGCTTCAACTCGGCGTCAGAGACCGCCACCTGCTCGATGTCCAAGTCCTTCAAAGACCGGACTTCATCTGCGAAGAGCAGCTGCTGAAACACCATGCCATCGTCAGTCGGGCGTATCTGGACGATTCGGGTCTTCCCTTTGTAGGACCATTTCGCCAGGGCGCATCGGCCAGTCTCAGCAAGCGCCCGCTGTAACAGGCTGTACGGCTTTCCGCCTCGCTTGTCCGGCGCGATAAAGTAAGCTTTGTCGTAGAACAAAGGGTCCACCGCCTTCTCCGGAACGAAGGAGACAATTTCGACAACGTGACTTGCGCCTTCTTCCAGTGCCTTCAACTCCTCGCCGGTGAAGACGACGTATCGGTCCTTTTCAAACTGGTATCCCTTTTGCATCGAAGCTCGCTCAACGACGTTTCCCGTGGTCTCTGAGACATACTGCTGCTTCACGCGCGACCCATCCGGCGCCAGCATGTTGAACCGGACCTCCGACGAGCTTTCAGTGGCAGAGTAGAGCCGAACCGGAATGGAGACCAATCCGAAGGATAGAGAAAGCGACGCGATTGAGCGAGCTGCCATGGGCTTCTCCTAGCCGGCTGTTGGAGTTTGCCGGACGAAAAGGACGCAACCGTCGGGCACGGCCGCCGGGGCGCCGTGGACAGAATAGCACCGCCCGCGCCGGGACATCCGCGGCGCGGCCACAGCCGCACCGCTAGGGCGCCACCAAATGTCGGCATATCGCTTGCTGTCCCAGTCGTGCAAGATACCGGAGGGAACATGGCTACGAAGACGAGAGAGCAGCACCCTAACAGCGAGAAGTCCGAGGACCTTATTGATGAATCGGTCGAGGAGACTTTTCCGGCAAGCGACCCGCCCGCCACCGGCGGCATTACACGCATTGAGATAGACGACGAGGAGGCCGGCGACGGCTCCGAGCGCAACGATGCTACGTGAACGATGGCTCCCGAGCGCGGGTTCCGACCTATCGCGAAAGGCGTGCGACCGGCTCGCACGTCGCCTTCCTGACCGCCGAACATGGTTTCGCCCCATGACACGAAGTCCCCGCCGCTTTCACGCTACCGAAAGAAGCGCGACTTCAGTATCACTCCCGAGCCGTCGGCATCTACCGCTCAAACGGCCGGCGATGCAGGCAGCCTGAGTTTTGTCATCCAGAAGCACTGGGCGAGCCGTCTGCACTACGACTTCCGACTCGAACTGGGTGGCGTACTGCTATCGTGGGCCGTTCCCAAAGGTCCTTGCTACGACCCCAGCAGAAAGCAGATGGCGGTGCACGTCGAAGACCATCCTATCGACTACGCCGGGTTCGAAGGCGCGATTCCGCCAAAGCGGTACGGCGCCGGTACGGTGATTGTGTGGGACCGGGGAACATGGGAACCGGTAGGCGACGCGGTCAAGGGCATGGGAGCCGGCAAGCTCGTGTTTCGCCTGCATGGCGAAAAGCTCGCGGGCTTATGGGAGTTGGTGCGCATCTCAAAGCCCGACGACAAACAGGACCAATGGATGCTCTTCAAGAAGCGGGACGAATGGGCGCGCCCGCTCGATGAATACGACGTCATCAAAGCACTTCCTGACAGCGTCATCACAAATCCGCTCGGGCTCGTCGAAGAACGTGAGCCAAGAGCAGCGAGACATTCGCGGGCGACAGAGCAAGACGCTGACTTCTCCGCTGCGCAAGACGCACCGTTACCTGCGAAGCTTGAGCCGCAGCTCGCAACGCTTGCCAACACTCTTCCCACGACCGGCGATTGGGTGACCGAGACAAAGCTGGACGGCTATCGGCTGCTGGCTCGTATAGACGGAAAGCGAGTCAAGCTGTTCACCCGAAATGGTCAAGACTGGACGGCGAAGTTTCCGACGCTCAAAGCGGAAATACAAAAGCTCGCTGTCTCAAGCGCCTGGCTCGACGGCGAGATTGTCGTATTGAAGGACGGCATTCCCAGTTTCTCGGCACTCCAAGATGCAATCGGCGGAGCGACCAATGCGGACATCGTCTACTTTCTCTTTGACATGATGTATCTGGAAGGACAAGACTTGAGAAAGGTGCCGTTGTGGGCGAGGCGCGCTCGGCTAGCGTCTCTTCTCGAAGGCAGCGGCGAGCACCTTATCTTTAGCCAAGACTTCGACGCTCCGCCCGTCCAGGTTTTCGAGGCCGCAGCCGGGCTCGGTCTCGAGGGTCTCGTGCTGAAGCGCAGAGACGCGGCGTATCAGTCGGGTCGCACCGAAACGTGGCTGAAAGCGAAAGCGAGATTGCGCCAGGAGTTCGTCATCTGCGGCATGACCGGTCGCGGCGGCAACGCTGGCGAGGTTGGCAGCCTACTGCTCGGTTATTACGTCGGGAAGAAGCTCCATGACGCCGGAAGCGTCGGAACAGGCTGGAATTCCAAGACGGCGCGAGAACTATGGCAGCAACTAGCACCGCTTCAAGTGGGTGAAGCGCCGTTCGACACGCCAGTGAAAAAGCCCGGACGATGGTCAAGACGCGCGGCCGGAAGTGAGCGGTGGGTCAAACCGACGATGGTCGCCGAAGTTGAGTTCGCAGAATGGACTGCGGAAGGTGTTGTTCGACAGGCATCGTTTCGAGGATTGCGACTTGATAAGCCCGCCAGCAGCGTCGTCCGCGAGTGCGGAAAAACTGAGCTCCCTACGACGCCTCCCGAGTTTAAAATCACCCACCCCGAGCGAGTGATTGACGCGTCATCGGGCGTCACAAAGGCCGACCTTGTCCGTTACTACGCGAGCGTCGCCGAGTGGATGCTGCCACACCTGAAGGACCGCCCGGTTGCGCTGGTCCGTGCGCCGGAGGGTGTGTCCGGCCAGCTCTTCTTTCAGAAGCATGCAGAGCGAACCGCGATGCCCGGTCTAGCGGCTCACGACCGCAGCTTATGGCCGGGGCACCCGCCACTGTTGACCGTCGATACTCTAGACGCTTTGTTGGCGGCTGCTCAAATGAACTGCGTCGAGTTTCACACATGGAATTCGGTAGTCTCCCGTCTCGACAAGCCTGACAGAGTCATCTTCGACCTGGACCCCGGCGACAAAGTCCAATGGGCCAACGTGCAGGAGGCTGCCCTCCTCGTGCGCACACTGCTATCGGAGCTAGGATTGAAGGCGTGGTTGAAGACGAGCGGCGGTAAGGGCTTACATCTTATCGTGCCTCTGACGCCGCGTGCAGATTATGCAACCGTGAAGGCGTTCTCTCAGGCGTTCGTGCGGCATCTAGCGAAGACGATTCCCGAGCGGTTCTCCTCTGTCTCGGGACCAGCAAACCGAATTGGAAAGGTCTTTGTCGACTACTTGCGCAACGGCAAGGCACAGACGACCGCAGCGGCGTTCTCCGCACGCGCCCGCGTAGGAATGGGCGTCTCGATGCCGGTCGCATGGGAACAGCTCGCGGACCTGAAAGGCGGTGCCCAATGGAACGTTCAAACGGCGCGTGAGTATCTGAGTTTCCAGTCCGAAGACCCGTGGAAGGACTTTTGGTCCACTCGCCAATCGGTGACCTCAGCGATGGAACGCCTACCATGAACAACCGGTGCACCCTTTTTTCGGGGCGTCCTGAAGTCGAACGTTCCGTGACGGTGCCATCGTCTGCTTCGACCGCGCGTCCATGCAGGCGCTCACATTGACCCGCAGACATCTTGACCGACGCTCCACGACCTCATCCAACGCAAATTCAAATGCCGACGCAACCCACATCGTTTTTCGAGCGCCCTTGGTGGGGCGTTATCGCGCTAACCTTCTCGGCTTTTATTTTTAACACAACCGAGTTCGTTCCGGTTGGGCTACTGACGGATATTGGAGACAGTCTCGACATGCGCCCAACTGACGTTGGCCCCATGATGACAATCTATGCATGGACCGTTGCCATCGCATCGCTCCCCCTTACCTTGTTCGTACGCGAAGTCGAGCGCCGGACACTCCTGATGCGCGTCTTTGCTGTGTTCATCCTCAGCCATGTCGTCGCACGTATTGCACCCAACTTCGAAATTCTCGTGCTCGGCAGAATCGGAGTTGCCTTTGCGCATGCCGTCTTTTGGTCGATTTCCATTCCGCTTGTGGTGCGCCTCGTCCCGCCCGAGGGCGAGCGCCGGGCACTCGCCATGATGTCTATCGGAACGTCTGTGGCCATGGTTGCTGGCGTACCCATCGGCAGAGCAATAGGAGATGCGCTGGGTTGGCGCGCGACGTTCCAAATCATTGCATGCGCGGGTGCGCTCGCAATGGCCGCCGTCTGGCTGACGCTGCCGAGAATCGAAAGCCAAGGCTCTGCTACGTTCGCGAGCCTGCCCAAGTTGCTGAGAACTCCGATGCTCCTTGCACTGTTCGCGGTCACGGTGCTTACTGTCTGCGCGCATTTTTCTGCCTACACCTACCTTGAACCGTTCGCGCGCCGCGTCGCTGGCGCGAGCAATAACGAAGTGACTTCTCTGCTCGTGTTGTTCGGTGCCGCAGGCTTGCCGGCTGCTATTGTTTTTAGCCGCTTCTACGGAAGCCGGCCGCGGCGATTCTTGGTCTTGACGGTCTCTGTCTTGACCGCCTGCCTGGTTCTACTCCGACCGGCGGCATATCACATGGGCACGCTCTGGACGCTCCTAGGGTTTTGGGGCATCGCCATCATTTGTTTCGGTCTAGCCATGCAAGCCCAGGTGTTGCGACTGGCTCCCGACGCAGCTGACCTGGCAATTTCAATGTTTTCAGGTCTCTACAACGTTGGCATCGGCGCCGGCGCTTTGCTTGGAAAGACAGTTGCCCACACGCTCGGAATAGGTTGGGCCGGTATGTGTGGCGCGTTGGTCGCGACGTCTAGCCTGGTGGTATGCGGAGTGACGTTTGCAGTGTCTCGTAGTTCTTCTGGGCGCGACGCGATAGCATTGGCTGACTAACGAACCTTAGCCGGCGCGCCAGGCAACTCGGAGTATCGTCTCGAATCTACCTGTCGGGCAGCAGGACTTCGACTTTCTATGCGGTTACCCGCCCATGTCGAACGTCGCGTCGCGACGACTGAACTGACTGAACTCAACTCTTGACGCGCGTATCGGTCACTACGACCGTATTAGCTAAGCGGTCATGCAGCGCTTGTCTTCGTGAATTGAACAACACCCATGCGAATCCTGTCCGAAGTGAATGTCTGAGACGTGGACGAAAATCGCTGACATCTAATCCCCAAGTGATTTAGCCGAGTGCTGGCTAACAGTAGTTAGACGTGTGTCTGATGTCGCACTGGCGTTTTGACGACGAGAAAACGCGTATCGGGACAACAGGTACTCACTGGCTGCCGAAAACGCGAGAGTCAGTGATCACACAGATGCTGTGACGGATCCATCCGCTGATGGAGGATGCGGATTACATCAATCAACGTATCGGTTTCCTTGAAGAACAGAACGTGCGAACCAACCAGCGCACGGCGGTAGCCTGCTCGGATGTGAGAAGCACCCTGGCTTAGCTGTGTGCCGTGCGCCAATCCAACGATTGTGTCTTGGATCATTCGAATGTAGCGCTCGGCCTGATTGAGGCCCCAGTGCTCAGCCGAGTAATCCCATACGTCGTCTAGATCCAACTCCGCCGCAGGCGAGAGGACAAACTCCTTCATTTCGTCGACTTTCGCTTACGTGCAAGGAAAGCGTCGAAGTTGAAGGGCCGCGACGGGCCTGAGCGCTCGCCTTTCTCTAGTTCCGCGCGCAAAGTGTCGAGCTTCGCCTCTTGCTCTTCCAACAACCGAAGGCCAGCCCGGACCACGTCGCTTGCCGTGTTGTAGCGTCCTACGCGCACACGGTCTTCAACGAAATCCGCGAAGTGCTCGCCAAGTGAAACGGACGTGTTTTTGGCCATCATCTCGACTCCGAATTTCGACCATAGTACCAAATTTTGGTAGTCGCGGCGAGAATACGCTTCAATTCAGTCCGATCAACTCGCACCTATTTGCTCCCATTCGCCCGCTAAACCGTCGACACCTAGGGTTGCATACTGCAGCAGTCCGTGCGTGCGTTGGTTCGCAGGTCAGGGCAACACACAATCTGCGGTCGACCGTGCGTAATAATCGGCAATTTCCTGCAGCACGCGCCGCTTCTTGGCCTGCACGTAGATGGTCGTGGTCTGCAGCGACGCGTGCCCCAGCACCTTCTGCACGACGTCCACCGGCACCTCGTCGGCGACCGACTGGGAGCCGAAAGTGTGGCGAAACCCATGGGCATTCGACTGCCCGAGCCTCACGCGTTCATCACGGCTCAGTCCATCCATCGCCTTAACCAGTTCGGTGACCATCCGACTAATCAGCCGGTTCAGTCCATCGGCGGTGTAGCCCGCTTCTTTCGCAGGCTGCCCCTCCCCGGCCTCCGCGCCTTGCCCGGTCCCGGTCCGGTATCGCCGACGTGACGCGTCGGTCCGCGGAATGACGACGGGGCTGAGCAGCGGCCCGCTCTGTGTCAACGTCGGACTTAGTTTCCCCAAAAGGGGATGCGGACAAAAACTTGGACTACCTGGAGGTAGTTCATGTTTTCATACGAAGATCGCATTCGAGCGGTTCGACTTTACTTGAAGCTGGGCAAGCGCATCGGAGCTACCATTCGGCAGTTGGGCTATCCGACCAAGAACTCTCTCAAAGCCTGGCATCGCGAGTACGAGCAGTGCCACGATCTGCGGGCGGGCTATGTCCGTTCGAGGCCGAGGTATTCTGATGAGCAGAAGACGATTGCCATCGATCATTATTTGAGTCATGGCCGCTGTGCTGCCGCCACTTTGAGAGCTTTGGGTTATCCGAGTCGCGAGACGCTTGCGACCTGGATCAAAGAATTGTGTCCGGAAATCGGCAAACGTATCGTTGGCCGAGCCGTTGGAAGTGTTGCAAAATCACAAAAGGTGAAGCAGGCGGCAGTTATTGAACTGTGCACCAGAGAGCAAAGCGCTCGGGTGGTGGCCGAGAAAGCCGGTGTCAGCCGGCCAACGCTTTATAACTGGAAGAATCAGCTACTCGGTCGAGAGGTTCCAGCATCTATGAAACGCAAGAGGAAGTCAGCATCGAACAATGAGCGTGCGGAACTGGAACAACAGGTCGAATCGCTTCGACGCGACATCCGACAGCTGCAGCTTGAGCACGACATTCTGAAGAAGGCGACCGAACTGATAAAAAAAGGGATGGGCATCAACCCGCAACTCCTGAGCAACCGGGAGAAGACAATGCTGATTGATGCCCTAAAGCAAAGCTATGCATTGCCAGAGTTGCTAGCCGCTTTGAGTCTTGCCCGTAGCTCTTACTTCTATCACCGTGCACGGCTGTCGGTTGCTGATAGGCATGCTGACGCGCGGCGCGTCATCGCGGACATCTTCGAACTTAATCACCGTTGCTACGGTTATCGGCGGATTCGCGCGGCATTGATCAGGCAACAGGTCTTCATTTCGGAGAAGGTAGTGCGTCGCTTGATGCGACAGGAAGGTCTGGCGGCCGCCACGACGAGGCGACGTCGCTACGGCTCTTATCGTGGAGAAATTAGTCCCGCGCCGGAAAACATCATCAATCGTGACTTCTACGCCGCTGCTCCTAATCAGAAATGGCTCACGGACCTTACCGAGTTTCAGATTCCGGCCGGCAAAGTGTATCTGTCGCCGGTTATCGACTGCTTCGACGGTCTTGTTGTGAGCTGGTCAATCGGTACGCGGCCGGACGCCGAGCTCGTCAATACCATGCTGGATTCAGCGATCGAATCAGTAGTCGGCTGCAAGGAGCGACCTGTAGTCCACTCGGATCGTGGTGCGCACTATCGCTGGCCAGGATGGCTCTCGCGTATGCAGGCTGCCAGACTGACTCGTTCCATGTCGCGCAAAGGATGTTCGCCGGACAATGCAGCCTGCGAAGGTTTCTTCGGGCGACTGAAGACGGAATTGTTCTATCCTCGTGACTGGCGAGCCACGACCATCGATCAATTCATCGAGATCGTTGACTCGTACATCCGCTGGTACAACGCAAAACGGATCAAGGTCTCGCTCGGCTCCCTCAGCCCCATCGAATACCGGCAGAGTCTTGGAATCGCGGCATAAATCAGTCCAAGAATTTAGCCGCACCCCCAAATGAGGAGTATCTATCCGACGCTGACAGCGGGACCTGTCGAGCTCACGCTGGGTCTACTGGTGGGCCGATGGCATCCACACGCAGGCACGAACGGAGGATTCCGACGGTCAATGCCTGCTGGTTATCATCGGCGTGAAGCCGGACGGCGAGAAGGAGCGCGTTGCGCTGTGCGACGGTTACCGCGAGTCGAAGCAATCATGGATTGAATTGCTGCTCGATCTGAAAGCGCGCGGCCTGCAGGCGCCGCCGCTGCTCGCGGTAGGTGACGGCGCGATGGGACTATGGGCGGCACTCGACGAGGTGTTCCCGCAGACGCGACATCAGCGCTGCTGGTTCCATAAGGTCGGAAATATCCTCAACGCGATGCCCAAGTCGCAGCACGGCAAGGCCAAGGCAGCGCTCGCAGAGATCTGGAATGCCGCGACACGCGCCGATGCGATTGTTGCGTTCAATCAGTTCGTCGACGTGTACGTGGCCAAGTACCCGAAGGCGGTCGAGAAACTCACGAAGGCTCGAGACGCACTGCTGGCGTTCTACGACGTTCCTGCGGAGCACTGGCAGCATGTGCGGACCACGAATCCGATCGAATCGACGTTTGCGACGGTACGCCATCGCACGAGCCGCACGCGCAACTGTCTGTCGCGCTCGACCTTCCTCGCGATGGCGTTCAAGCTGATTGAGGCGGCCGAGCAGACCTGGAGGAGGATTCGCGGTGCCGAGAAAATTGATCAGCTTCTGAAGGGTGTTCTCTTCAAAGACGGAACCCCGGTGATTGACAGCACACCGGCTCCTCACGCGCTGGCCGCCTGATCATGCCGTCCCGCCCGCGTACACCAGTATTGACGATTGCTCCGTGCCTTCTCGATCCCGTCTTATTCGATTTGCGCTCATGGCGCGGTGACCCCTCCATGCAAACCTAATTAAGGGCTGCAATAATGCCGCCACTACACGAGCCCTCTTGACGACAATCAAACGACACGAGAATGTAGAAAGTGCGGTCGCGCATTACGCAAGTTCATCGGATCTCCTCGAGGCTCACGGCCCACGCGGCAATCAGTTCACTCGTCATCGAGCCCTGCCTCGCCCGTGCGTGACCTCTCGCCCCAGAGAAAGGCACTTTTCACCTTTCACGCCTGAAGTGCGCGCGCGTTGCCGAGAGCAATCGGATCGAATGACTGTATGGTCCTCTCGCGCTCGACATCGTCGATCTCGCGCCCAAGGGCAAACACGATAAAGCCATCACTGGATGGGTCGAGAAACTGTGCCCATTCTTGGTCTTCTCAGCAAACGTACCCCCGGCTAAGTCGCGCAAAGTTCTGCCGAGAATCCCAACGCGCGTTCGCCGACGATAACTCCAGTCATCTCAATGTCGTGGTCCATCGCCTCGGCGAGAAGGCTGCGCGCTTAGAAATCGCTGAGAACGAAAACGCCTTTTCCGCGACCCTTCGGTTCCATCGTCTCAAGGCTCACTCAAAGCATCAGCGACTAGGCTCTTCGAAAGAGCGCCCGCTCGCGCAAGTCAGCGTCAGGCGCCGCCCACGCGACGAACCCGGCGTGCATTCCCGTCGCTTGCCTGAGGTCTTTGGCTACGTTCGAACGTCTTGACTTCCTACCTTCATGGACTTAAATAGGGAATTCCGACAGCACTTCTGGAGCACAACTATGCACATGCTCGTGCCATGGCAAGCAAAGCTGGCTTCGAAGGTCATTGCCGCAAACCTCGGTATTCCTTATTCATTCTGGCGGCGCCATGGAATCTCTAAATTGGGCGCAATGCTTGATCCAGCATACGCCCGAGATGTCTACTATCATCACCTCGCTCACGCTAATCCGAGCGCGGAAACGCTCTTGGAGATGGGTCCAGGCGACTCGCTATTCACAGCAGTGTATGCACATCCGCGATTTCGAAGAAAGGTGCTAGTAGATGCCGGGCCCTTCGCCGAAACAGATCCCCTTGCCTACCGTGCCTTGCTTGACGAACTTTACAGTATGGGCGAGTCCATGCCTGAGGCTGCAAAATATTCCTTAGACAGTCTACTCAATGCGCTTAATTGTAAATATCTGGTGAACGGCGTCGCCAGCCTGTCCGAGCTTCGAAACGGCGAGATCGATTTCTCGTTCTCGCACTCCTGCCTACAGCATATTCCCTTATACCAATTTCAGACATTCTCGGACGAACTTTATCGAGTCACTGCGGATGGCGGCACCGGTTCACACCTTCTCGATTTTCGCGATATGCTTGCCGGAAGCTTGAATCACCTGCGTTTTCGAAGTTCCACGTGGGAGCGCGGCTTCCTTAGGAAAACGAATATGTATACCAATCGTCTCAGGATTGGTCAGGTTAGGCGCATATTTCAAAAATCGGGTTTCGAAGTTGAAGTGGTCGAACGGAAGTGTTGGGACACATTGCCAATCGCTAAGGCCTCGTTAAACGACGAATTCAGGTCAATGGATGACAAAGAGTTGTTGGCCTACGGCGGTCATCTCGTCGTTCGGAAAGGCGCGAGGGATTTGAGGACCGAAGACTAAGCGATTCAGGGATCGACGTCGCCCGCGGGGTGAGAAAGAGGAGCACCTACGAATTGCATCGGCACCATGCACGCGCCTCACCCCCGGAAAGAGCCATCGTAGCGATTGGCCGTCTGAGGACCGCGACGGCGACGTCACAAACTAATTATCTCGGGGGGGAAGTTTGTCTACCTTTAGGCGTGCGGAATTGCATCTTACCCGGGCAGCACGAGCTCGTGTTCATCAGTAGACCCATCATCGTGTTGTTCAACGTCGAACACACGCTCCATGCGAACGGCGATTTGTGTTGTCATAACGGCGGCCGTCGCCAGCACGAAGTTCGACGGCTGCATGATGCGCTTTACGGCGCACCCCAGCACCTCCACGCGAGGACACGACGCATGCATGTAGTAAGAATACTGGCCGTCGGTACCCTCTTGGTCCAGACATCGGGTGGAAAATTCGCGTTTAGCATCGACCAGTCCTCGACAGCTCGCCTACTCTTTTCCGGCCTGCAAAACCAAGCTGGATTGAAGTGGCCGCTTCCTGCTCTCCGCCCGAATATGCGTTCGGCTTCCTAATGGGCCCGTAAGCTTGAACTGATCAGCATCAGCAGCTATGCTGCCTTCAATTCTTTGCCAAGCATTGGAAGAGGACACGTCGGCTTGAAAATCGTGGCGCTGCCACATAACGCTACGCGCATTGAACTTGCAGTCGCTGATCGTTCGCGCTTCAGCGCCCGCATAACTACACGGCGGGATAGCACGGTCGGATCACCGGTAATTGATAGAGGATTCCCGTCTGTCCAAGACGGTAACCAACCAGACCGAGGGAATCGCCATGGATCATGCCAAACTTCTTGCGATTTCAGCAGCAGTGCCGTGTGACTACATCTTCGTCGTCGAGTATCACTCGGCGGGCGATGCCGCATACATCATCAAAGGCCAGCGATCGGAGCCCGATGCCTGGCGCAAGCTCGCGACCGAACACGATTTGCGAGGGATACACTCGATCACGATCGTAGCGCAGCCCGTCTAGGAACTCTGTGACAAGGCGAGGAAACGTGCCACAGCATTAATCCAAAAAAAAACAAGGCAAGATCGAGCGCCATCTCAAGGACCTTGGCTCCGAAGCCAGAAACATTTCTCGTAAAAGTCCTGGAAAGACGGCGTTTTGTCGATTACGATACCGTCCGGTATCGCCTTTCGAGGCGCTTTCATTCGCCATACTAGTGAACGCCTATTAGTTTTTTCTTTCTCGCATCTCTCAACGGTTGCGAATTCACGTTGAGTTCGGGGTACGTATTCACGCATTGCTCGTCCGGCTGTCGCAAGCTTACGGAGAGGCAAGATGATTAATATCGGTCTGGGCTTCGCAGCCACGTTCTTTATGACGTGGTTACTGGTCCGATATGCAGGGAGATATATACGCTCATCGATGGACCTGGATCTTAGTGGCGTTCAGAAGATACATCAAAGCGCGGTTCCCCGAGTCGGCGGTCTCGCAATCTACTGCGGCACCGCCATCACCTTCGCTGCTTCACGTTTCCTTCAGACAGCGCCATCGCACGATACATTCCTGTTGTTGGTCTGCGCCACATTAGTCTTCATTGGCGGACTGGCTGAAGATCTTACCAAGCGCGTGACGCCACGCATGCGTCTGTTGTGCGCGCTCGGCGCGGCGCTCGCGGGCTGCTTCGGGCTGAGCGCGGTAGTCGACCGCGTAGACGTGCCGGCCATCGACTGCGCGCTCGCTATTCTACCTATCGGAGTGCTTTTCACGATGGTCGCGGTGGCCGGAGTTACACACGCGATCAACATCATCGATGGACTCAACGGCCTCGCTTCAGTCATCGCCATTCTGATCTTCGCTTCGATCGGCTACGTGGCAGTCTGCGTGGACGACTGGTTTATCACGAGCGTTGCCTTCACGATGATCGGGGCAATCGGCGGCTTTGTTGTCTGGAATTATCCTTCAGGGCTCGTGTTTCTCGGCGATGGCGGGGCCTACCTCATCGGCTTTTTGATCGCAGAACTTTTGGTGCTGCTGATCGTGCGTCATCCCGACGTCAGCGCCTACTATGCGATCGTCGCGACGTATCCGGCTTTCGAGACGCTCTTCTCGATCTATCGCCGCCGCTTTGTGCGCGGCCAGGCGGTCGATACTCCCGATGCGCTGCATCTCCATACGCTCATCTACAAGCGGATCGCACGCAAGGGGAGTACGTCTAAGGACAAGCAGCATGTCACGCGGCGCAACTCGATCAGCTCCCCCTATTTGTGGCTGTTTAGCCTAGTTACGATCGTTCCGGCGACATTCTTCTGGAATTCGCCTCGTGTGCTCGCGTTCTCGGCTCTTGCCTTTGTGGGCATCTATGTATGGCTTTATTCGGCCATCGTCAGGTTCAAGACTCCAGCGTGGTTAATCATGCCCGTCTCGACATTTAGCCAGATATCCCGCTCAAGAACGGATGTCCCGGCGGCGCGGGACCGCCCGCGTTGATCCGGCGAATCTGACGATGCGTCCTCTTCAAAGTCACGATGCGCGTAAGCGGAGACTCAGATGAAATCCGCTCTAAGTTCTACACAACTGCTTACGAAAACGTAGTCGCCAAGCGTACCGAAGTTCAGCGAGACAATGGGCGCCGCAATATCGAATCGACGTTTTTGTCGTATTGCTTCCTAGCTTAAGGGTAAGATCATATGGCGACCGCTCTCAAATGGGGCGTAGGTTCACACTCGGTCTCTGTGCTCTCTGTTCGTCGAAAACCCTACGCCCTCACATCGGGTCGCGGTCAAGCATAACGCTTCGATCGAGCTCAAGCGAGCGCGGTGCCCTGTGCGTTGCGAGGAAGATTATGCTTGTAGCTCACATCAATCGCTTTCGCAGCCGCCTTTCGAACATTCACCCCGTTCACAAGCGGATTGCAAAGAGCGCCGCGCGAATCTCGCTTTTCGTCATCGTCGGAAAATGCGCAGGCGCGTTCAAAGAGATGTCTATTGCCTACCGCTATGGCATTAGTGACGTCGTGGATGCGTATCAGTTGACGTTCACACTAAGTACGTTCTTACCCTCTATTTTCATCGGCTGTATGAGCATTGTTCTGATTCCAACATTGGTTGCATTGCGAACAGCGACCAAGGCAAAACAAGCAAAGTTCGTTAGCGAAGTCGAGGTCGCTAGTGTTTCACTGGGTATACTCATGGCTCTAATTCTCTACTTGTTATGGGATCCCCTCCTAAATATGATCGCGGCAGATCTGTCGGAGCAGACGCGGGCAATATCTCGCCAGCTCGAGTTCGGGATGTTGCCGGTTGGGGCACTGCTGCTGACGATATGCGTTTCAGCCGCGCGACTCCAGGCGCGCGAAAGACATGTCAATACGCTTTTGGAATGTGTGCCGTCGGCCACGGTATTGGCCTCCGTACTATTTGCTCACAACTCCCAATCCCCCGCACCGCTAATGTGGGGCACGGTGATCGGCTTTATCCTACAGGCAACACTGCTAAGGGTGCTCGCGCTCAGGGCTGACAGCATTCGGGTGACGCCTCGCTTCTCATTGACGTCTCCGGAATGGCCGTATATCTATCGATCCGTAGGCGTCGTCTTGTTTGGCGGCATTGTCGTCGGGCTTGCGACACCTCTTGATCAATACTACTTGGCACATCTCGGTGACGGCGCAATCGCCACTGCGGCGTATGCAAACCGACTTCTGGCACTACTACTTGGGATCGGAGCACTGGCAATTGGTAGGGCGACGCTACCTATCCTGTCGGAGGTCCTTTCTACCGGAGATATGGTCCGTGCTCGCGATACTGCGGTAAAGTGGTCTTTTCTCATGCTGGGTTCCGGCGCGGTAACCATGGCCGTACCGTGGCTTCTCGCGCCATGGGGGGTTGCATTGTTGTTCGAGCACGGCGCATTTACGAGCCAAGATACGATGGCCGTTAGCACACTGTTGCGCTGGGGCCTCGTACAGGTCCCCTTCTACTTGGCGGGCTTGGTTCTCTTGCAGCTCTTTGCCGGTCAGCGCCGCTTTCATGAAATCGCGGTGGTAGCGGTGATCTCATTCGCACTTAAGGCTCTTGCTAATTTTTGGCTAGTTCGCTGGTTTGGCGTGGTGGGCGTGCTCCTTGCAACCGCCGTGATGAATGCCGGAGCATTAGGTTGCTATTTTCTGCTTTTCGTCGTTCGATACAATCACATGGCGACGGACCACGCCGACGAATCAAGCCGAATGGAAGACGTTGTTCGGAAGCGGTAGGCGCTTCCTAACTGGACATCTACTCATCGAGTGCGCCCCTGCAGTCAAGCCAGGTAGCTTTCCAGAAAATGCCCAGCCCTTCTTCTCGATGATCTTAGCAGGAGCCCATGATGCGAAAAGTGCTCGTCTCAAGTGGTGATGCGGCCTTCCGACTCCTTTGTGAACCTTCCCTCGAACAACAATGGCGTGATCTGTATCAGGCTTGTCCGTGGGCGACCGCCTACCAGAGCCCGGACTTCGTTAAGATATGGTACGATACTTATAGTGATCAGTTTGTTCCAGTAATCCTAACCATGTTTGATGAATTTCAAACATTATCTGGGATGCTTACAGTTGCGATCAATAAGGCGACTTCGGAATTAGTCTACGCGGGTGACACCCTCGCTGAATACCAGGTCTGGCTTGCACGGCCTGACACACGAGACTCTTTCATTTGTGAAGCTTTGGCCATTCTCCAAGAGCATTGGCCTCGTCAGGTTTTAACGCTGAAGTTCCTTCCACCTTCAACGCCTCTGACCTGGTTACCGAAGTCCATCAGCTTCAAGAGAAAATGTATACTGACTCCGTCTTCACGTCCGTTGCTCGGCCTAGTCGAAGAAGACGTCAACCGCGCGTTGAAGTCGAGGCAACGCGGTCTGAAAGGATTGAAGCAACTGGGAACCGTATCCTTTTCAAAGATTGGGCGGGATGAGTTCCCCGAGATTTTCGACCGTGTGTGGCCACTGTATGAATTCAGGCAGATCGGCCAATACAATTGCCATCGCTCACGAAGCGACCGCTCGTTGAAATCATTCTATCTTGCGATGGCCGCCCGCTCCGACTTGCTGCACATGACAGTCCTGCGCGTCGATGACACAATCGTCGCATGGCTTGTAGGAACACGAAGCAATGGTTATTTCCACCCCCTTGCGTTCGGTCACTCTCCGTTTCATGCGCGGCATAGCCCTTGCGTCCTTCTTTTCCTGATGTCGGCCCAGCTACTATTACGTGAAGAGAAACGCGTATTTGACCTCACGCCCGGGGGCGACGCGTACAAGGAAAAGTTAGCGAAAGGCCGTCAGGATACTCATACCCTTTACTTCTTTCCTGGACTCAGGAGTCTGATCGAGTTCAAACTAACCCATGAGTTGGCAAAGAAGGCCGTACGGAAGCTATTAAGGGTTGGCTTTCGGCAACCGTTCCTCTCTTTATCGCAGGCAATCCGTTCTCACAGAGGGCATCAAGACGCGGTTGCGTCGGGCAATATGACTAAATCTGGATCCGACATTCTCTTCACGCTGTACCAACTCAACAACGACCCGAACGAACGCATCCGATGTTCGGATAAAGTCCAGAAGAACGAAATCTCGGAGCTCTTAAATTACAAATCGTCAGCGCATGGCGTGTCGCTTCGAGACTTTTTGATTGATGCGCAGCGCTTCATCGATATGGGTGCTAATCTATATACCTTGTCGGAGAATGATCGGTTGGTCGCTAGTTGCTGGTTAGTCCCGGGAAATGTAGCCGCCCCTGCTAATACACCGTCTCTCAGCCTGCCATCGGGCACGCCCCTGCTTGTCGGCTTCTATGCGCATCCAGATGGGGATGCAGCGTATCTACTTCGCTTGTGTGTAGCGCGGTGGATTAGTGAAATAAACCAGCCACGCGGCGAAGCTCAATTAATCCTCGCCTTGCCTGCAAGTGATGTCAAGTTGAACGAATACGTATCTCGTGATAACTTTTTTCTAGCTGCACCTTTGAGCGTAGACGCATGTCAAAACGATAATAAGCGCGCGGTCGTCTCGCCTTACGCGGTGTGATTGTGTTGAGAGCATCGTCTACTTAATCGAACTGACCCGGAGGGTGGGACGGTGTGACCTATATTCTTGCATTCTACGTCTGATCCGCGACCAAGCCTCGCCCTCTCAATTCATCGTGATGCGGTTATGATTGCATTGACGTGGTTCGAACGGGTGCTACACTTCGTATCGTCATTGTGTGAGCGAATCTTATCCTTTTCGAGAGACATAATAGATCCAACCACTCTCACTGTCATGTGCCACGATCTTCCCCTCTGCGCTAAATGCTTCGATTCGGTGATCGAATCCGACAGAACGTAACTGCCGAATTTGAGCCGGAATAGAAATATAGTACTGCATCATCTTATACTCATGCGCCGGCTCGTTGATGATTGCATATTCACTCTCGAAAACCTGGTTCGTGCAATTCCTTAAGTGCCTGCAATAAAGGAGAGGGAGTCTAGCAATCCGTTTAATGGTTCTTAGAGGGTTCCGACTTAGGCGAATCGTGGGAATCATTCGTAGGAAGCTTTCAAATAGCACGAAATCACGATTGTGGCTCGAAAAGACGAAGTATCCGTCTGGTTTGAGAATGTTTAAAATTTTCGAAAGGATATCCAGTCTGTCCACATGCCCTACAGTGTCCAGACCGTTGAATGAAAAGAATACCAGGTCGAAATGGTTAGGCGGGAATACATCCAACTTTCGAGCGTCATGGACCACGAACCTCTGCTGTGGGAATCGGTCCTGGCATACGTCCACCATACCTTGCGAATAGTCGATGCCAGTGTATCGATTACTTATCTTCAATAAGGCAGGTGTGGTCCGTCCGCATCCCACACCAATGTCTAAGATCTCGCCCCCGTGTATATCACTGGCGATCTTTGTTAATATCACCTGCTCAGGCTTTTGAAGGTCGTAACCATGGGCGAAATCGCCAACAATGCGCTTGTCGCCATAGGCCTTAAGATTGATTGAGTCTTGGTTCATGCTCTGTTCTCAACAAATCAGATAGCTTTGGCAGGAGTGCCAGTTACATCGACTCGTACGGACCGACGAACTGTCCTGCTCGATTAGCACGTCGTGCCATTGCGAAACGTCGGTCCCGCCATGAGGTGGCGGAAATTATTCGGTAGTGCCGAACTGCGCAGCAGTCGTCGCCAAATGACAGTTCTATGCACGCGGCCAGAGCTTGAGTGCGCCGAACGACGACTGCCGCAGTCAAAGTATGCAACTGTCCAAAATACAGAAAGAAGGTTAATCGTTAGATCAAACATATCCTCTCTCGACTGTTGGGGGCGGCGCGCATGTACTTGCCTCTGTATCTAGAGTAACTTGTGCGCTGTCGGCAATCTGCGAATGATGCACACACATCGCTTCTCTGGATTACCGGAAGGCACCTACGGGTGCACCAGGGTGCTCACTTGACCCTGATCACCATCGGATAAGACATCGAGCCGTATCGTAGTTCAAACACAAGTCCATCAAAATTGCTTTGTATAAACGACGCTGGTCACGGGCATCTTCATGGTAGGTGACGCGTTTCGATGTCACCTTTGAACGATCATGGCGGCTATGCTCAACTGGTGCATTGAATTTCAATGTGCGTTTCCCCACAGTAAGCTTCAAAACAGTAGGAGTGCGCAGGGCGACCTACGATATGAACGAGATGCCGCCCTCCTTCACGTTGCGTACGTGGTCTAGCCAATGCGTACAATGCCTCATCCAGATTCGCCCAACGCGGCGTAGCTACGGGCAAATCCGGGCCTAATGTGCCGCGTATTGTTTGAGTAAGCATAAGCATGCTTGCTCACCTCCGATACAGGTCATTCGATCATTGCGACTGTCCTCGGGGCGATGCGAGTTCCGGGCGCGGCACCGATGAACCTGTGCCTTCGATTCGCATTCGCTCGCTTCATGGTCAAGCCACGTACGATGCGGGTGAAGGAGTTGCGCGGCCTATTATGTAAGCCCAGCATGAGACGCTGGACGGGGGCGTTGCCGGCCTAGTTGAAGTCTGCTAGCGGCTCCTGCGAACAGAGCACGGTGCTCCAATTCCCTCATATGCCCTCCTGCGGCTGCCAGGCGACGACCCCGCCTTTATAGTTTCTTGATCTCGAATCCCATGATTTCAAATGTCGCACCAAAGAAGGCAAGCCCTCTCGTCGCGACGATGACCTGTCCTTCTGTGTTTGGACTGGGGTAACGGTGGCAAGATCCGATTTCCGGAATACGCGCGCCAAAAGCCGCCTGCCCGCGCACGCCGCCCCTAGGCAGTACGGTCATATTGCGCCGCCTAACCCGCCGTCGCGTTCGGACAGCCGGCCCGCGCTCGGGTGATCAGCCCTTCAGGCTCGCTGGCCACTCAGCTTCGCGCGCTCGTTGATCTCGAACACCATCATGCCTGCAAGCATCGTGGCGACGAAGCCCCACGCCTTCGGAATGCCAGCGCCCAACGCAACCAAGGCGGTGCCGGGACAAAACCCTGCAAGGCCCCAGCCGACGCCAAACACTGCGCTCCCGAGCACAAGCCTCAGTGTTACCGCTGTTGGTGCGGGAATGTGCATCCGCGACCCCAGCAGGGATTTTTTGCGGCGTCTCGCATGTAGAAACGCAGTGGAGCTCACGGCGACGGCCCCGCCCATCACAAAGGCAAGAGACGGGTTCCATCGTCCCGCTACGTCAAGAAATCCGAGTACGTTCGCCGGATTAGCCATGCCTGAGACCGTCAGGCCGACGCCAAATAGCAGGCCAGAAAATAGCGCAGTGACCAAACGCATCTCAGCCTCCCAGCAGATGTCTCGAGATGAGCACAGTCAGCAAACCGCTTACCATGAACGTTGCCGTCGCAACAAGCGAACGGATGGAGCCGCGCGATATGCCGCAAACTCCATGGCCGGCTGTGCAACCATTCGCATAACGCGTGCCGATGCCAACCAGAAATCCGGCAATTAGTATCTCTATCCACCCGGCTTGGATTTGAAGCGCGATCGGCTCGCCCAACAAGCTCTCCAGCAAAGGCGCCCCGATGAGCCCCGCAATGAAAGCGATACGCCATCCCACGTTTTTCGGTGGTGCGCGGAGCAGCCCACCGAGGATGCCGCTGATGCCGGCGGTACGTCCGTTAAAGAACACAAGCACAGCCGCGGCCGTGCCAATCACCAGGCCGCCTGTCAGCGACACTCCCGGAGTAAAGCTCGCAATATCAATCGACATAACCGTTCCTCGTGTTCATTGGCCGCAAGACGGTCGTAGAGTAGGTTCAAGACTGCAATCATCTTTGTTCCAATAAGATCGGGACTTTCCTTCCCGGGTCTGAACGAGCGGGGTATCGCCCAACCCGCCGTGTTACTGCGAAATTTTTAGCTGACGAATGCTCAACTGCTGGTCCAGATCAATCACGAAGAGTTCGAGTGGGCAAGTGGCACATTAGCAGCAACCGGTCACGTTTGACCACCACCATCCGCGGCGCGCGCGCCTTCCTTGCCGCGCTCTTCTGCAGCACCGATAGGTCGACTGACGCAGATCGGACGCTTGGAATACGCAATTCATTTCCACCTCCTCGACTACCGTTCCACGGCTCAACACACCTCGACAAGCGCGAAGGATCATCGTATTCATCGCCGACATGACCAGTTACTGCGGATCCTAAAAAACAAGGCATGTGGACAACCTGTCTGCGTCGGGCTATCTGCGGAAGGCGTTCGGCGGGATGGTTGAGAACCGCGCGAAATGCACAGCGTTCGGCGGCTCTTATAGAAGAGTTTTAAGGTTATGCTTAACTGGCCTGTGATTTTACGACGTGTCTGCACCGTGGAGATCTTTTGGATGGTGGCGATCAGCACCCCTTGATACGTAACCCCTGCGGGGTTTGCACGCGGGCGGTTTTGCTACTCCTCACCCATACGGGCGCACCTGTGCAGGCACTCGCCTTTGCGACAGAAAGACGTTGGCGAGCGCCAAAGGGACGTGCTCGCACTCTGGGCTAGCTGCGGAGCGTACCTCTGTGGAACGCCTGCGTCATTGACCACCAAGACGACATGCGCCACACGGGAGCGGATCTTTCTTTCCTCGTCGGGGTAAGCAGACGCCGAACACACAGTGTCTTCCAGTTTCAACGGCGGGGATGGAATTCCGATAAGGCATGGAAACCGCCATTTTTGATCACGAAAATGAGGACGTAGGGGATGGCACGAATCACCGGCTCACTTGAATAGGCGAGACATCCTGAGCTGGCTCCGCTCCAACTCCAACGGACGACGGCTATCGCTCTTCACCAAAGTGCGTTGCAGGAGTAACACTCGTTGCCCCACGGATGAGCGAAGACCATTTGGAAGTCGGTGGCGTCACCAACCTAAGAGCTTGCCGGGCATGTCCATTTCAGCAGGGGAACAGTACGTGATTCGGCCAACTTGTAGTTACGCACAGTCGTCCTCTGGAAGTTTATAGTGATGTCAAACATCGACAAGGTCGCGCAAATCGCGCCATAGGACGGCTATGACTGACAGCAAGCAGGAGTTGGGCAAGCCCGAAGAGGCTGCGCCGCAGCGTCCGTGCCTGTGCAGTGCGAAGAGTGCCTTCGCGACTCTGTCAAGAAGTTCGACTTTGCTTTGTGTGACGGCTAGTTGGGCAGAGATATCGGGAGCACACTGTATGGCCAGGGTCATCAGAAGCTGCGCCAACATGGCACTGAGAACATCGCGATGAGATTTCCTAATACGATGACCAATTTGTCTGGGAGACGCGAGCCATGCTCGCCTTTGATACCGCAATTCAAGTATGGCTCGTTCACGTCGCTGCGTCTTCGGTTGTATTCTCTTACGCCGTTTTCGCGATAACCGAGTTCTACTTTACTAAAGGCCTCGTCCCGTTGGCGATTCTGTGCGCCATCTGGTTTCACCCGGGAGACGCCCAGCAATGGCGCCGCGAGATTGTCGTCGCAATACTGTGTGCTGCGCTCGTAGCATTTCTGCTCGGCCGCCTGTTCGCGCTGACGCTGCCGTTTCGACTCCGTCCACTCTATGATCCCGCCGTTCATTTGCTGTTTCCGTTAGCTGATAAGACCGGCGTCCGCATGCGCTTGTGGAGCTCTTTCCCCAGCGATCACGCTGCACTTTGGATGACGATAGCCGTCGGCATTTTCCTCGTCTGGCGATGGATCGGCATGCTCACGATTGCGCAGTGTGCAGTCTTTGTGTGTCTGCCTCGCGTCTATCTGGGGCTGCACTATCCCAGCGATGTCCTCGGAGGCGCAATCATCGGAGCGTTCTGCGCATGGATGTTCAGCCGCGCGCCGATCCGTAGCCGCATCGCGCCGATTTTCGTGCGATTCATGGAATATCGGCCAGCCGTCGGCTATATGCTCGCCTTTCTGTTTTTCTTCGAACTCGCAACGATGTTCGATGAGCCGCGGTACCTTGCGACGTTGGTCGTCAAACAACTGCACGGCGGATCGCTTCGTTAATGTCTGGTTCGCGGCGAACGGCGCGACCCGAGCGCGCCGCGCTTGCTGTTCAGCAAGGGTATGTCATGCAATAAAGCGTCCAAATCCTCGGGGCGACCGAGTTATGGCCACCGGGTCTCCCCGGTGAGTTCAGGGAGCCGCCGCCTTCTTAAGATTTTCACACGTGCAGTGGCAAAGAACTTGCGAACAACCCATTTGTGGGTGATCTGGGAGTTTTCCGGCGACTCCTGCTCTTGAGAGATAAAGGTAAGCGATCCACGAACGACGCCGCTCAGAGTAAGGTGGTAGAGCGCGTGATGTGTGATAGCGAAGTGGGTCAGCGGAGATCTGCGGGCATCTTCCAGGGCAGCAGCGCGTCGTAGTCGTCGACGGTCTTCGCCAGCGGAAGGCGCTGGAATAACCAGTGGAGGTAACGATAGGGATCGATGCCCCCGGCTTTGCAGGTTTCGATCAGGCTGTAGAGGTTTGCACTTGCGTTCGCCCCCGCTACGGTGTCGCTAAAAAGCCATGAGCGGCGCCCGACGACGAATGGGCGAATCGCATTCTCGCAAGGGTTATGCCGACTCCTCGATTATGCCGCGTCGTGCGTGCGCGTGGCGGTGGGTATGGCCTTTCATGATCGCTGCGTCGGCATAAACATATGATTTCTCAGGCTGGCTAAAGCGCTGGCCAGGAGATATCAGATGAACGCAACACGCACAGTCAGCGAATCCGGCGGACTGCCGGCCCATCACATCGATGCATTTCTTGATCGTCTACGGACGGCACACTATTCCGAGGTATCGCTTCGCAAGAAAAGAAGAGTCCTGTGTGCGTTCTCTCGGTGGATGAAGCACAGGAACATCGGCCTGATTGACCTCGATGAGTCTGTCACGGCTCGCTATATGAAGCGCATGATCGACGCATCACGAGACCGCGTCCAGCGTGCGCGTCCCACATTACGGCAGTTTCTCGCCTATCTGCGCGCGGAAGCCATTGTGTGTTCGCCGACATTAGACGGCCAGTCCGCGATCGCGCACACTTATCGCCGATACTTGGACTATCTGAGGCAGGATCGTGGACTCGCGAAGAACTCTCTGCTCGTCTACGGCCCGTTCATTCGCGACTTTCTCCACAGTCACTCGGCCGGCGACGGAAGTTTGTTGCCAGATGCATTTGACGCGGTAACGATCCGGAATCATCTTCTTGCCCGCAGCAAAGGCCGATCGGCGGAGTACACTCGGCTGATGGCAGTTGCGCTTCGCTCGTTCTGCCATTTCCTCTTTCTGCGTGGTGATACGGCCCGAGACCTGGCTGGGTCAGTGCCCTCGGTTCGTAAGTGGCGACAGTCGACTGTGCCGACGTTCCTCACGCCTGAGCAGCAAGAAGCTCTCATTGCATCTGCAGACCGGTCGACTCCGACTGGGCTCCGTGACTATGCAATCCTGCTGTTGTTGGCGAGGCTCGGCTTACGTGCCGGAGAAATCATCGAAATCGAGCTCGACGACATTCACTGGCGTTCGGGGGAACTCCTCGTTCATGGCAAGGGGCAGATGGTCGAGCACGTGCCGCTCTCATCGGAGGTTGGAGAGGCAATCGCAACATATCTCCGCGATGGTCGCGGAGCGAGTGCATCGCGTCGCGTCTTCCTGCGCAGATTGGCGCCTCGAGTTGGTTTGGCGGGCCCGGCGGCGATTGGCAAGATTGTTTGTCAGGCCTTCGCACGTGTTGGTTTCCGCCCCGCGTGCAGGGGCGCTGCACATCTGTTCCGTCACGCTCTGGCGACGACGATGATTCGCCACGGGGCCTCGATGGCAGAAATCGCCGAGGTCTTGCGGCACCGCTCACCCGACAGTACCGCGATCTACGCAAAGGTCGCGTTTGAAGACCTGCGCGGTGTCGCGCGTTCGTGGCCCACGGCGGGAGGTGCAATATGACTGCGATCCATGAGTCTCTCGCCCAGTACGTGGCAGTCCGCCGTGCTCTAGGGGCGTCATTCTATGAGCCTGCGTTGGCACTCGGTCATTTCGTTGACCTGCTGGAACGCGAAGGCGCCGAGTTCATTACAACCAATCTGGCCCTGCGCTGGGCGACGACGCCTGAACTCGTCGAACGCGCTACGTGGGGACGGCGCCTCTCTCAAGTAAGAGGATTTGCCAGATGGATGAACGTGATTGACAGTCGAAACCAGATTCCTCCAGCAGGACTCCTGAGTGCCCGCAGACGGCGCAACGCCCCGCATATTTACACTGAGCAGGAAATTGATCGGCTTATGACCCGCGCCGCTCAACTGCGATCCCGAACTGGCATGCGAGCACTTACCTATTCGACGCTCATAGGGCTTCTTGTAGCAACGGGCCTCAGGCCAGGCGAGGCGCTCCGGCTCGATCGGTCCGACGTTGACCTCGTCAGCGGGATACTCTCCATCCGGGAATCGAAGTTCGGCAAATCCCGCTTTGTTCCCGTAGCAGAGTCTTCCCGGGTGGCGCTCGAACAATATGCCCGGAAACGCGATCAACTCTGTCCTGTACGATCGAGCGATGCGTTCCTGGTTAGTGAGCACGGCAAGCGACTGAAGGCAGGCACGGCACGAAGCATGTTCGTCAGAATGTCGCGCGCTGTTGGTCTGCGATCGTCGACAGAGGACGGGCGCGATGGTTACGGCCCGCGCCTCCAGGACTTCCGGCATAGCTTCGCGACTGGAAGGCTGGTCGAATGGTATCGCGCCGGTCTGGACGTAAGTCGGGAATTGCCGAAACTTGCCGCCTACCTCGGGCATGTCAACATCGGCCTTACGTACTGGTATATCGAATCGGTTCCTGAGTTGCTTGAACTCGCGGCAGCCTATCTCGACAAGGACTGTCCGGGAGAACGGACGTGAGCGCCGCCAGTCTCCCAGCCCTCGTTCAGCGCTTCTTCACCCAGCGCCTGCTCGAGCAGCAAGGTCTGAGTTCGCATACGGTGGCAAGTTACCGTGACACGTTCCGGCTGTTGCTGGCGTTCGCCACGAAGCATATAGGGCGCGCGCCGTCAAAGCTGCGAATCGAGGACTTCGACGTGTCGCTGATCGAGGAATTCCTGCAGCACCTCGAACATGGCAGAGGCAATTCGGTGCGCACACGCAACACGCGGCTTGCCGCCGTGCATGCCTTCTTCCGGTTCGTCGCGGTCAGCGAGCCTGCGTTGTTTCTGCAGTGTCAACGCATTCTTGCAATCCCATCCAAACGCTGCGAGCACGGCCCGGTTGAGTTTCTGACCGAGAGCGAGGCCGCAGCTCTGGTAGGGGCGCCTGACGTACGAAACTGGATCGGCAACCGCGACCGAACGCTGCTTCTTGTAGCGGTTCAAACGGGTCTGCGCAATAGCGAATTGACCGCACTCCGGCGTCAGGATGTGGCGCTCGGGACAGGCGCCCACGTTCGTTGCCTCGGCAAAGGCAGAAAGATGAGATGTACTCCGCTGCGACCCGATGTAGTTGCCGTCCTGAAACAGTGGCTGCTGTATCAACCAGGCGAACCAGGCGATCCGGTCTTCCCCAGTTCGCGCGGCGGTCATCTCAGTGCTGATGCTCTTCAGCAACTCGTGTCGCGCAACGCCGAAATCGCGCGCCTCTCGTGCCCCTCGCTGAAGAAGAAATCAATAACGCCTCATACGCTTCGGCACACGGCCGCGATGAGCCTGATGCATCACGGCGTCGACCTGACCGTGATCGCACTCTGGCTCGGGCACGAGTCCTCCGAGACTACTCAGATCTATTTGCACGCCGACATGCAACTCAAGGAACGGGCGCTCGCGCACGCGACGGCGAGTGGCGTTGCACCGACACGCTACAAACCTCCAGATCCGTTGCTCGCCTTCCTGGAGGCCCTCTGATAATGCCGACAACCGGAGTGACCGGGAACAGAGATCCGCCAACCGTTGTGTCCGTGCATGCATGACGCGGCATAATCGAGGAGTCGGCATAACCCTTGTCATGCCGCTAGCGGCATGACAAGGGTTATTCGAGATAGGCCAACTGCCGTTCTCGACGTAGCGGATCAGCTTCGGCCACTGTTCGCGCAGATAGGTCAGTGCCTTTCCGAGCAAACTTTTTGGTACGACGCCGGGCGACTCCGCGAGGGCTAAAGCGTAGATGGCGTCGAGTATGCGCGTGCTGTATCGCCGTCGCAATCGCTGTCGTCGCTCAGGCTTCCATTTCTTAGAGCGGGCCTCCGCAGCGAACAGCTTGCCGATCAGCGTGATGAAGCGTGCCGCGAGCAGATCGGGCGAACGCGCGGCTTTCGGCACGTTCTCCTCCGCTTTGATGAAGTACCGCCTCAGGTGCGCCCAACATCCGAGGTGCACGAGGTCGTAGCGTTGAGCGATGTCGTTGTAGGGCTCGTAGCCGTCAGTCACCAGAACCGCGCCCTTGCGGATGCCCGTGAACAGCTTGTCGGCCAACTTGGCGCCGCGTCCAGGTGTATAGCTGAAGCAGCGGATAGGAACGCCCGAGCCGGTCATCTGCGCCCAGAAGTAGCTCTTCGTTTGTGGTTTTCTCCCTTTTTCTTTCAGTACCTGGAACGTTGTTTCGTCGCAGTAGATCAGCTCTGCCTCGAGCAACGCATCGCGCATCAAGTTGATCACGGGCTGGGTCGCGAGGCCAACGCGAACCATGCTGGCGGCGATCGTGTTCGACGAGATGTCGCCACCGAAGCGACACAGCAAACCAGCCTGACGATACAGCGGCATGCCGAATTGATACTTGCAGGTGGCGATCCATGCAAGCGCCGATTCGCTGAACAGTCCGCGCGCGATGATGCGCGGCGGCGCCGGCGTGACCTTGATCCCGAGGTCACAGCAAGGGCACGCATATTTGACGCGCTGGTGTTGGATCACCCGAAGCTGCTCCGGGATCACATCGAGCTGCTCACTGATCTCCGCGCCTATCTCGACGAGCGCGTGCCCATCGTTCGTGCAGAAGCGTTCGGCTTCGGGCAGTTCGTGTCGTACGACCTCGCGCGGCAGATTCGGATCTAGCGGCTTGCGATGACCGCGCTTCTTGCGCTTGTGCGCGGCGACTGTCGTCTCCGGCGTGTCTTCCTGCGCGGGCGCGCTGTTCGCTCCGAGCGTCTCGGCTTCGTTGAACAAGCTAGGTTGATCAGAATCTCGTGCTTCACTCTTGGCGCCGAACAGTTCGCGACGATAAGCTCGGAGGCGCTCCTCGGCGAGATCGCGCTCGGCCGTCACGAGCCGCAAGGCGCCGCGTAATGCCTCCTGTTCTTCTCGCAATGCACGCGCAGCATCGCGCTCGGCGAGCAACGCCTTCAGTTCCTCGGCGGTGATCGTGACGTTGATCGGCATGGCTGGTTAGACCCGCACACCGCCTCACTGTTCAGCTCACGCGATGATATTCCTGCTTCGGATGCCGCCGGATTGCGGTGATGTCATCGCCGTCGAGTAGCGCGTGCAGCACATTGGTGGTCATCGTCACGATCTCAGCCTTGTTGTCGGGCCAGATGAAATGGCTTCTCTCCAATCGCTTTATGAGAAGCCAGAAACCACTGCCATCCCAGCCAAGGATTTTTATCCGATCGCGACGCCGGTTTCCGAAGATGTATAGCGAAGTGTCCATCGGATTCAGGCGCATCGACTGCTCGACGAGAATCGACAGGCTATTCATGCCGTAGCGGAAATCAACGGGATCGCGGTGCAGATAGACCTTCAGATCGTCGTCGAACCGGAACACGGCATCCTCCCCAGAATCTGAACCATGGTCGTCAATTCGTCGATGGTCGCGATTGCCCCGCCGAGTTCGAGCTCGACGCCGTTCGACAGACGCACATGCAAGGCAAGTGTCATCGATGGTGGTGTGGACGGATGTGTCGGCGACGCTGAAACGACCGACACGAACGCAGACGGCTTTACCGCGACGGGGACGGGTTGGTGCGACCCTGGCAGAGCGGCGGCCACCTCATTAATCGACTTGTCGGGAGGAGGCGCGTTGTATTCGTCGTTGCCATTATGCTGCGACGCTGGCGAAATGCCTTTCTCGCGCTCCACCAAGTACTTCGCGATCCACTTGCGCAGCAGATTGGCGTTGATGCCGTGCTGCTGAGCCAGACCGGCGACTGATACTCCGGGACGAAGTGATGCCTCAATCAAGGCGCGTTTACTTTTTTCGTCATAGCGGCGACGACCATCGCTGCTACGACGTACTACTGCCAACTCTGAGTCTATGCCAGTCATAGGTGTCCACCTCAAGATAGGTGGACACCTATGGTCCTCGCTACTGTCGCTCACTGCCAGACGTCGGAGATGGACCGCTTACAGATAAAGTAATGGGAAACGTCGGCAATTCGACGAAGAAGGCAGCGCCCCTCTTAGTGATTGGGCAAGTGACGAGTGTGGCAGCAGGGTTGGGCCGCGCTAGCCTGATTCGAACGGGGCGGACCCTTTGGGCATCTGGCCGCGGCCTGCGTAAGACGAATCAAAATCGCAGCCAACGCTGTGCCGCGCAAGACAAGCGATATCGTGATGATCGTCGAAGGCGATCATCCGATCAATGCTTACGCCGGCTCGAACCTGCACAAAAAAGAAATCGAGGTCCGATTTACGCCGCTTGAACACCCGGATTGCGACGGCGAAGACCTTCGAAAACGGACGGGGTAGACCCATGATGCTTTACGTCGTTCGCACGGGAATTGTCCTGTCAACACTTATGTCGGCAGTGGCCGGTCGACGAGCTTCGCACTCCAAGCAACGGACGACCGCGCCTGCAGCGGCGCAAACTTCCGCCCTCGCCCCGCCTCTGCCGTTCGACTCGCTGTGGACTGTTCGTCTTTTATGAAGTTCAACGGTCGCCCAAGCGACCACGGAAAGGACGCGGCAAACGGTTAGTTTTGGCCGAGCCTTTCCGAATTACCGACGCGCGAGGTTCGGTCATAGCCGACACTAGGCCGGGTGACCTTGACGTCCACGTCGCGGCAGGATGCTGACCTTGACGGTGGCACGCGCCAGAACTGCAACCGCCAGCGTCAGCAAATTCTCAGTTACCACCCTTTGATGACGGTGGGATTGACCCAATCCATTGGCGGCTATCAGAGGGCGACGCGCGCCCTCACCATTGACTCTCCCGTAGACGAGCGCTCTTGTCGACGTTCAATGTGGCGGGCTCTCGGCTGCATCGCTATCAAGCCGCCCGAGAGGTTCGTCGCATTGGAAACGAATGCTCCGCCGACGATTGCTAGAGAAATCGAAGGGGCATGTCTTCCCATTTAGTGCCTGACTTTCCCTTACCGTCGTGGCGAGCAACGCTGCAAGAGTACTCGATAGTGCTATCGGGCCCTGACTACTTGCAAGCCACTCGAGAGACTTTGTTGTGAATTGCGGCCCGCACCGACATAGCCCCGTCTGTTTCTTTTGGTCGCAGCAGGTGACAAACTCACTGCCTCGCCATGTCGGTTGCGGCCACGCGGAATCCACGATTCTCCTACCTCGTATGCAGGGTCACCGTGTGCCCCGACTTCCACTGAGGTGGCTTGATAGATTTGAGGCCTGAGTCGATCGCCGTCACCAGTTATACATAGCGTCCCCGCGTCCGCTGACGACGCGACGAAGAGACGCATCAAGGACGCCTGGAAATCGAGCATCTAATCCGCCTCACGTAGTCTTCTCGGGCAGTCGCGACGGCCGCGGCGGCAAGCAACCAATACCACGCGAGATTAAGGCCCGCTCGCCGTGCGTTCTGGCGTGGGCGAGCTGCTTTCGCGCTCTCTACAAACTGGAGTGATCCGCCGGCATCGCGACCGCCTTGCGATGCATGTGGGCTTCGGGCGCATGCTACACGTTATCTTGGTAATGTCGCGGATAATTCCCACAACGCGGCCACCACTTGAATTGGCACGCCGGCTCGCCTAGATTACACCTGTAAAGCACGTGGAGGCCGTGCCAGCCACGTGGCGAAGCGGCGTTGCCGTCCCAATCTGTCGCCGGCGAAATTGCTCGGCATGGAGTCCTTCAATGCGGCCGGTTCCGACGACCTCGCTTTGACGTCACACTGTTCGGCGTGCTCACGGTATCCTGCACTGCCGCATTTGCGCAGGGAGGCGCGCGCTTCGCGATCGAAGCAGTCAACAAGCGCTTCGAGCAGGCGGTCGCCCAGGGAGATCCGCCCGGCGTCGCCACTGTGGAGGGCTTCCGTTCACAACCGTCGCAATAACGATGAAAAGTGGTGCACTAGCAACTAGTCGACTGCGTCATTGATTTGGCACCTGGCGGATTCGACGTGAAGGATCGTCATACTTCCACTTGATCGGCTTTGGATGTTTATTGTGCTCGCGGATGTAATGCATGAGTTTGCGATCCAGATCTTTTACTGAAGTGAAGATGCCACGGGCGATCACATCACGCTGGATGCGCGAGAACCAGTTTTCCACTTGGTTAAGCCACGACGAATAGGTCGGCGTGAAGTGCAGACGTACGTTGCGATGCGCGTTGAGGAAGGTGGCCACCCGCTCCGTCTTATGGCTACTCACGTTGTCACAGATGACATGGATTTCTCTGCGTTTGGGCTGGCTGGCCACGACGTCGGTCAGGAAGGCCACAAACTGTTCGCTGGTGTGGCGCGGCGCTGTTTTGCCCAGCACCTCGCCGGTCGCAGTATTGAACGCCGCGAACAGGCTGAGCGTGCCGTTGCGCTTGTACTCGAAGCCGTGACTCTCGGCGCGCCCCGGCGACAGCGGCAGCATCCGGTCCTTGCGCTCGAGTGCCTGAATCGCGGTCTTCTCGTCCACACAGAACACCGCTGCGTGCGCCGGCGGGTTCAGGTAAAGCCCGATCACGTCGGCTGCTTTGGCCTCGAAGTCCGGGTCGTTGGAGACCATGTGCCGCTCCAACTGATGCGGCTTGACCCCATGCTTGCGCCAGATGCGCTGCACGGTCGAGACCGACACGTCGCCGAGCTCTGCCGCAAGCTTATAGCTGCTCCAGTGTGTCGAGCCGTCGGCGGGTTTGTGCTTGAGAGTACGGTTGAGCACACGCGCCTCAAGTCTGGCTGGCGGCTGCTTGGGAGCGCGCCCGGGATGTCGGGCGTACATGCCAGACAGTCGCTCGCTAAGAAAGCGCCCCGACCAGCGCGCGATGAAGCGCGAGTCGCAACCCAGTGTGCGCATGATGCTGTCGCGCGATTCGCCGTCCTCGAGCATCAGGATCAACTTCGCGCGTCGTACGTGCGCCGCACGCACCGTTCGGCTGCGCGCCGCCGACAGCAGTTGCTCGCGTTCGGTATCGGTCAGATTCATTTTGCCCATGACCTGCATCTGAACACACTTGGGGTGCCAATTCAATGATGCAATGCACTAGCGCGGCCAACGCAAATCCAGTTCGAATATTTCCTTCTTTTACTGCGCATCTTTATAGAGAGGCGACGCCACTAGATCGACAGGGGAAACACCGGCAGACGCCTCACACCGCTTTTGAACATAGCCAGGCTACGCACGTCGGGAATAAAATGCAGGTTCGAGAGGTCGTCGCGGACCGCGTCGACAAGGCGAAGGATCACTTGCTCCTGTTAAAGTGCAGCGCTAGCTACGCGTTGTGTATGTTCTGCTTACGAACGTGCTCGACGAATGCTTCATTGAAAGACCAACGCACTCGCTGGGCCCAGGTAAACGGAATTAACGGAGAAACAGACGGATTGAAAATTGAGGAACGTGTCGCCTGTGACTCCTACTACTTGTTGAATTGGTCTTTTGGACGACGAGCTGCATGTATTTCCCACGATATCGGCGGGCCGTGGGAGGTGAACGGCTCTGAGCCCTCTTGACGTCGGACTGCCCAGGTCAGTCGTCGGCCGCCAAATCCCCATGCGTGAATAGATCTGTGTGCGGCGCTCGCGTCTGTAGAAGCAAAGTCAATGGAGACGATCGTGGAACCGGCACTGTCAACACATTTTGAGTGCTTTCGTTGCCATAACCGGTTCGAGGGCGAGGTGTATGAGATCGTCCGCGAACGCTCTCGCCTTCATTTCGACAAAACAGTGCCTTACTTTGAGAGTGGAGCACAGTTTGGCCTGGCCTGTTACTGTTCTCGAAACTGTCTTAACGCGTCTATCGGCGATGTGATGATGCACGAGAAGGTGCCAATCACTTTTCCGAAAATGAATCGATTAGCGAATTGCGCGATTTGTAGGTTATCCGTAGACAGAACAAGCTTTCACCGGGCCTATGTGGCCACTCTATCGGAACCGATGGATGATGCCATCTGGGATACCCTAGAAATGGATTGTCTCGCAATCGTTTGTGAACGATGCGCCGCAACAACATGGATTCGCGAAATCAAAAGATGACGACTGTTCATATGAGTTCCGGGAACGTATCAGCTTTATCGCCCTCGTTAGAGTCGAGAAGGGGTTATGCTAAGCGCCTTCGGCCGCGGCACCTTGCCGGGGAATGGCCGCTTTCGGCACCGCCAACTCACTGTTTCGACTCATTCGAGGCGTTGGGACACCGCTGCTCGGAGAGGCCGCTTCGACAAGAAAAGTGGGGGTCGCCCGCGTGCGCGACCCGAGTGGATGTTTCCCGAGTACCATCGCTAGCGCCGCGATGTCATGTCAAATCGCGGAGAGGATGCCGATCGGACAGCCAGCGGTCGCGCCGCACCGCACCGTGAATTAGCTCACACCCTGCAGATTAAGATGGATACACGGTGCAAGTGCCTAGAGGCGCGTGTTCGTCAGGGCCACCGAGACCGCCGCCGCGCGGATAGCGATTTCGCATGGCCTGCCGGCGTCGCATCCCGCGATGAAGGCACGAACCTGGCAACGGTCCGCCGATCCGACGCACGCCACGACCTGACAGGCACACGCAAACAAGATCCTGCAAACCGGCTTGAGCCGGGAATTCCTTTTAACCTCTCGCACCGGAACACTCATGGCTTCAGATTTCACCGTCGCGCGCGCCTGCCGCGCGCTGGCGTCCCGTTGGCCCCAGAGCAGCATGATACGGTCGACCGCCGGTTTCCCGCCTGCGGCATAGGCCGCGTTCGACCCGTGTAGAAGCCCTGCGAACAGAGCGAAGGGACCGGATGTTTGTCTGTTGAGATCTGGGGTTCGGGCACGAGGACTTTCATGAGCAGACTGAAGAAAAGCACCGGGTAGACTGGTGAAACCTCGCTAGATCGCCTATCGCGTCCCGGTGAGCGCACCGCCGATTCTAGCCGTCAACCGTAACTCGTACCGAGACGTGCGCGCCGCTTACGCGTGCGGCGCTGCACGCCATCGTCAAGGGCGCCTTTGCGGGGGCAGCGGCGCGCTTGCGTGAGCGCGATGAGACGCAGAGCGCGCGGGCTGATCTGCTCGAAAAAGCGTCCGCGCATTGGCTCAGGCACAGCGCCGGCTCGCATATGGCTGATCAAAAGATTGACCTGCGCACGGTGCGCGACAACCTCGGCCACGCTTCGCTGACGACAACCAGCATCTACCTGCACGTCGACGACGATCGGCGCCATCAGGAGTGGCCCTCAGCTTCGTCATCGATTGGCGCGGAGAAAGCGTGTCGTGCGTCGTGACGCGCAGGTGCTTGGAAGTCTTTTTCTGGCTCCCGCCCAACGCGGACGATAGCCGGCTGGTGAGCGTGTTCAGGGACGGGTTCGCCCGGATCGAAGCGGTCGCGCGACGGAAACTGCGGGCCCGGCCAACGAGTCTCGTCCGTCTCACAGAGGCTGACTTTCCGGTGGTTGACGGTCTCGCGTCTCATTTTGCAAACCCACACTGAAACGCTGGGTGCACCGCAACGCAAAGGCGCATGGAAACAGAGACTATTAGTTGCATCCGGCGGAAGGAAACGCCCCGGTCCAACCACGGCCGCGCCACCGGCGACACCCCAACTCACACTTTCGACCCGTTGCCGTCATCTGCCCAACGCCGGTCGATGTCTGCAAGGCGACCCACAGCGGACGTCCGTAGGCCGCCTGACCAGCATATCAAGGCTCGTGATCGTTGCCCGGCTGATCTGATTAGCCGCGATCCAGGAGCGACGCGAGTTGTGGCAAGTCGGAGGCGATAACGTCGATGTATGGCTCCGGCAAGGTGTCGACCTCCGTCCGTGGACCGTTCTCAAAGGGACGCGGAACGAATGCTGTGAGCAGGCCGCTCCGCTTGGCCGCCATCAGATCCCACTTGTGGGCAGACACCAGCATGATCTCGCCCGGCACAAAGCCGAGATACTCGGACGCGAGCTGGTAGACACGCGGATCAGGCTTGAACGCGTGCACCAATTCGCCGGTGAGGATCGCGTCAAAGGGCAGTCCTTCGCGTTTGACGAGGTTGATCATTCCCGCCATCGATGCATTGGTCAGCGTTGCAACGACGAAGGCCTTGCGCAGCGACGTCAGTCCTGGCTGCGAATCGCTCCACGGTGTCATCGCTGCCCAGACGTCGAGCAAGCGGGTCTTGTCGTCGTCGGAAAGCGCATTGCCGCCTCGGTAGCGCGAAAGCAACGCAGGCAACACGCCGGCATACACGGCGCGGTTGGGCTGCCATGGCTTGCTCCCGGCGGCGATCTCGACGATAACGTTGTGCGCCGCAGCGCTCCACCGTCCCGGAAAAGTTGACCAGTCCTGAAGCCGCGGCTCCACAGCGGGAAGCCGGGCCAGTTCATGCAACATCGGATCGTAGAAGTTGAAGACGGTGCCTTGCATATCGAAGACAAGGGCCTTGGGTCGAATGGTGTCGTGTGCAGTTGTCATTTCAGTTCCTGACGGCGAGGGTGACAGCCCGTGAGCGAGTGAGGCGGCGGAAACGAGCGGCAGCGATGCGAGGATCTGCACGAAACGTCGTCGCCCGGGCTGCACTACATGAGGTTTCGAGAGATTCATGATATTTCTCGTTGCATAATCCGGTGTCGTCGATTTGGCCTGACGCTCAGCACCGCCCTAGTACGTCTCGGGCAGGCGCGGGCGCCGGACGCTCCGACCATCGATACCTCGCAACAACCACGAGCCCCACCACCGCCAGAGCCACGCCGGCGTACACCGTCGTGAGGACGTCGACGCCTGCGAGCGTCAGTCCGCCTACGAATGACCCGCCAGAAATGCCGAGGTTAAACGCAGCGACGTTGAGCCCCGCCGCCGTACCGACCGCCTCGGGCGCCACACGTCGAGCCACGAGAACGACAGTGGCCTGCATGATGGGAGGAACGGCGAAGGCGAAAGCGCCCCAGACAAACAGGTTGAGCAACACCAGCACCGAGTGGTGTGCGGTGAGCGAGAGCGTGGCGACCGACGCGGCGGTGCCGGCCAACGCGATGTTTATGCTGAGCTTCGGGCCATATCGATCAGACAGACGCCCTCCGCCGATCGTCCCCACCACCGAACCGAGTCCGAACACCATCAGCCCGAGGGTTACGCCTTCGCTTCCGAACCCGGTGGTATGAGTCAACAGCGGCGACAGGTACGTGAACACCGCGAACGTCGCTCCCATGCCTAGTGCAGCGATCGCATAGAGCGGCATCAATGCGCGGCTTTTCAGCAAAGCGAGCTGCGAGAGAATGGTCCCGGCGCTGCGCTGAGGCGCAAGCGCGGGCAAGAGTCGCCAAAGACCGATGGTCGCCAGCGCACCCGTGGCAGCCACTGCCAGGAACGGCAGCCGCCAGCTCATCAGATCGCCGAGCCACGTTCCGCCAGGGACGCCAGTCACCATCGCGATCGTCAGGCCGCTGACCATGATCGCCACGGCTCTGCCTGACTTATCCGGCGGCACCAGCGCCATGGCAACGGTTGTACCGAGGCCGAAGAACACGCCGTGCGCGACCGCCATCACGATCCGGATCGCGAGCAGCGCTGGGAAGTCTGTCGAAAGTCCGGCCGCCAGATTGCACAGCGTAAAGAACGCCATCAGCGCGAGCAGCAATGCGCGGCGCGGCAAGCGCGCGGTCATGGCCGATACCACAGG
Organism: Caballeronia zhejiangensis; assembly: GCF_022879815.1. NCBI lineage: Bacteria > Pseudomonadati > Pseudomonadota > Betaproteobacteria > Burkholderiales > Burkholderiaceae > Caballeronia > Caballeronia zhejiangensis. The sequence continues at coordinate 369,806 of NZ_CP084287.1, read as the reverse complement.
CGTTCCGACCGTAATGGCCAGCGCGTAGAAACTCACGAGCAAACCGGCCGTCGACACGGAGATGCCGAACGCCCTTCCAATATCGGGCAACAAGCCGACGATAACGAATTCCGTCGTTCCGATTGCGAACGCTGCGAAAGCGAGGGAAAACACGGCTGCGGGCATGGTGAACTCCTCAATGAAGTCATTCGGGCTGGCTTCGCGGTGACTGGAACGCGGACGGGCCAGAAGCGCTCTGTCCCGCCCGACGCTCAGCTACCGCGGCGCCACGCTTCAAAAGTCCTGAACGGTGGGGCGAATCACGATTTCGTTGACGTCGACCGAGCTGGGCTGCTCGATTGCGTAGGCGATGGCTTGCGCAATCGCGTCGGCGGGGATCGCCATCTTGTAGAAGTCGACGACAAAATTGCGGCTGTCGTCGTGGCCCGACCCGAACTTCAGTTCTGTGTCGATCGCACCCGGCGATATGACGGTCGTGCGGATGTTGCCGCCCACTTCGTGACGCAGACCCTCAGAAATCGCGCGCACCGCGAACTTCGTTCCCGAATAAACCGTGCCTCCGGGGCTGAAGACCTTCAGGCCCACGACCGACGCGATATTGACGAAATGGCCCGACTGCTGTTTTTCGAATACCGGCAGCGCCGCAGCAACTCCGTACAGGAGGCCCTTGATGTTGATGTCGATCATCCGGTCCCACTCGTCGGTCTTGCGCAGCGACAGGGGCGCGATCGCCATCAGGCCAGCGTTATTCACCATGACGTCGAGGCGGCCATGTTGCGATACGACGTCGCTGATCAGGCGGTTGACCTGCTCCTGATCCGTCACGTCCACCTGATGGATCGAGACTCGCCCGCCTTTCGCCAGGATTTCCGCGGCAACGCGTTGCAGCCTGTCGATGCGCCGAGCGGCCAGCGCGACAGTGGCGCCTTTCGAGGCAAGAAGTTTGGCGGTGGCTTCACCGATTCCGCTGGAAGCACCCGTAATGACGACGACTTTGTTTGCCATGATTTCTCTCCAAGAAGTTGAACTGCTTGCAGAGAAGTCTCGTCTCGATCAGCATTTTTGATTAGACTGGAATATATGGAATGTCTTTTCCATAGCTGCAAAAATCCCCACGACGCCATCCATGACCGCACTCGCCGACCTCAACGACATCGCCGTTTTCGTGCGCGTAGCGCAGTTCGAGAGCTTTAGCCGGGCCGCGCGGGCACTCGGCATGCCTGTCTCAACCGTTAGCCGCAAGGTGACCGCGCTCGAAGAACGGCTTGGCGTCACGTTGTTGCAACGCACGACGCGCAGGCTCAGCCTGACGTCACAGGGTCGCGCCTACTTCGATCAATGCAGCGAGCCGCTAGGTCATCTGTATGACGCCGAGCGCGTGATCACCCAGACGCAGAAGAAACCGGGGGGCGTGCTACGCATCTCCGGTCCTGTGATGCTCGAACAGGAACCGTTTTACGCCTTCCTGTCGGCATTTTTGAATAACTATCCGCAGATCCAGGTGGACCTGTACTTCACGAACGCGTTCATCGACCTGATTGCCGAAAACGTCGACGTTGCTATCCGTTTTGGTGAATTGCAGGACTCAAGCCTCGTCGCACAGCGCGTGGGACGAAGCGTGCGGCACCTCGTCGCGTCGGCCGACTATGGGCGTAGCCATGTCCTCCCCTCGAGGCCCGACGAGCTGAGCCAGCATCCCTGCGTGCTGATCAACGCCCGCAACAACGAAACGGAATGGCAGCTGGTCAGCGGGCGAAAAGCGGCGAAGGTGCACGTGAGCGGCCCCGTCGCCGCGCGCGACTTTCACATCGTCCATGCATTCGCCCTCCGCGGGCACGGCATTGCGCTGCTTCCGTCGAGCTATTGCGACCCGCATATCGCCAGCGGAGAACTGGTGCGGGTGCTGCCTGACTGGGCGTCGCCGGAGCTATCCGTGCATGCCGTCTATCCGACGCGGCGCTTCATGCCGTCGAAACTCAAGGCGTTCCTTGATGCACTCAAAGCATGGGACGGGCCGCTTTGGCTGCCGTTGCGGTGAAGGGCTTTGGTACTAACGCCAGCCGAGCGCCGGAGCGACGTGGGTGAGGATCGATTCGATCACGTGTGCGCAGTACTCCACGCCGAGCTGGTTCGGCACGGTCAACAGTAGCGTGTCGGCTTCCGCAATCGCCTCGTCGGCTGCGAGTTGCCTGACGAGCGCGTCCGGCTCTGCCACATAACTACGGCCGAAGATCGTCCTGATGTTGCCGTCCAGCAGTCCGATCGTGTCGTCGCTGTTCGCGTCACGTCCAAAGTACCTGCGGTCGCGATCGTTCACCACCGCGAAGATGCTGCGACTCACCGACACGCGCGGTTCGCGCGCGTGGCCGGCTTCCTTCCACGCCTGCCGGTAAGCACGAATCTGCTCCGCCTGCTGGACATGGAGCGGACGGCCCGACTCGTCGTTCTTCAGTGTCGAGCATTGCAGGTTCATGCCCATCCCGGCTGCCCATACCGCGGTGGCGTCCGATCCCGAGCCCCACCAGATGCGATCGCGCAACCCTTCGGAATGAGGCTCGACGCGTAGCAGGCCCGGCGGGTTGGCAAACATCGGGCGGGGATTTGGCTCAGCGAAACCTTCGCCACGCAGCACCTCGTAAAACACTTCCGTGTGCCGACGTGCCAGATCGACGTGCGTCTCACCCTCTTCCGGCGCATAGCCGAAATAGCGCCAGCCGTCGACCACCTGTTCGCCCGAGCCGCGGCTGATGCCGAGTTGCAGGCGTCCACCGGCGATCAGGTCGGCTGCGCCCGCATCTTCGGCCATGTACAGCGGGTTCTCATACCTCATGTCGATGACGGCTGTACCGATTTCGATTCGACTGGTTCTCGCCCCCACAGCCGCCAGCAACGGAAACGGTGACGCGAGCTGGCGCGCGAAATGGTGCACGCGAAAATATGCGCCATCCGCGCCGAGTTGCTCGGCGGTGACCGCGAGGTCGATGGATTGGAGCAGGACGTCGGACGCCGAACGCGTAAGCGAGTGTGACGAAGCAGACCAGTGGCCAAACGATAGTAAACCGATTTTCTTCATGTCAGTGTTGCGCAAGCCCGAAAGGCAATGACCGCATCGTGTGAATCGGGCAGACGACGCTTGCATGCGCGCGGTCTGCCCGTTCGTTCCTTGCGGCTCAGGCCGGGAAGTCGGTGGATGCGGAAAGCGCCTTCCAAGTTTCCGTTTCCGCCGTCACATATGCATTCTTTTCCGCTACTGCCTTAAGCGTGTCCGTGCCGAGCGGCAAACGCATAGGCGGCGTCTCTGCATCGACGAGCCTGACCATCGCGGTTGCCAGTTTTGCGGGATCGCCTGGCTGATTATGATTAATCTCGCCTGCGAGTTGCCGCAGTTTGCCCGACGTCTCTTCATAGTCGCCAATGATCGTACTGCCGACGGCTAGCGACGACGCATCCAGAAAGTCCGTGCGGAAGAACCCGGGCTCGATCATGGTTGCGTGAATGCCAAGCGGCTTGAGTTCGGCATGCAGCGCTTCGGTGATGCCTTCCACAGCGAATTTCGTCGAACTGTAGACGCCGACACCTGCCGCCGCCTGATAACCGACGAGGGACGACGTGTTGATCACATGCCCCGAACGCTGCTTGCGCATCACCGGCAACACGGCGCGTGTCACGTTGAGCAACCCGAACACGTTCGTCTCGTAGATGCGGCGAACTTCAGCATCGCTCGATTCCTCGACGGCCGCGAGCAGCCCGAAGCCCGCGTTATTGACCAGTACGTCGATGCGGCCGAACTTATCGACCGCGGCTTCGACCGCCGCCTTCGCCTGTGCCTCGTTTGTCACGTCGAGCGCAAAGGTGAGCAGCGCGGGCGACTCTCCAAGCCGCTCGGCGATCGCGGCGGCGTTGCGGCCGGTGGCGACGACAGCATTACCGTCGTCGAGAGCGGCTTGCGCGATGAGCGAGCCCAGACCGCGCGACGCGCCGGTGATGAACCACACGCGTTTGAACTGCTGGTTCGTGACGTTGTTCATGACTCTTCTCCGTGATTCGTGATGGATATAAAACGAAATGCATGGAGAGAAGTGTCGGCGTCACGCGGAGGTTTGATTAGACGGGTATGGATGGAATGACTTTTCCGCGTGTGGAAAAATCGCGCGAACGAAGGGACACGCGTGATGCGTCTTTCCGAGACGCAGGCTGCGCGAATGTCGACAAAAGTGGGTGTGACACGTTCACCCGAAATGCGGTGTCCGGTATGGAGGTTACAACGGCCGTGCAGCACACCGCCGGGATCGTCGCTTCATGGCCGGACTCAGACGTTGCTCTGCAGCTTGCCGCCCAGCCCTGCCGAACTTGCCTTCGCCGGTGACACAATTTGATTCGCTCCGGGAAGCCGTTGCCTTGCAAGGCTCAGCGGGCACGGGCCTGCGTTCTACGGCGAGTTGACAAATTTGTTGGCGCAAAAGTGACAGATTCATTACGGTGTACGGAACAACAGCGCGAAGATCGCCGAGCCGATCAGATACCCCGAATTCAGCGACATGGACACCCGTTCGCCGCCCGTTTCGCAGAGCGTCGTCGCGGCAATCTCGACGATCCAGAAGAACAGCGTGATGTCCGGAACTTTGGATTCACCTTTCATTAGGATACGTTTCGGTTTCAAGTGTTGCAGTATGCTTGGAGCGACTCGGCGTTACGTCGACAAGTTCGCGCGGTCCTCCCGCGCGGCGCACGCGCTCGGCGACGAGCCACGATGCAAGCGCCAGGCCGCCCGACAGCACTTCGCGCATGCGCTTGACGAGCGCGAGCGACAGCGCCGCCTCCGTGCCGATGCCGGCGAGCTGGCTCGTCAGCACGATGGCGGCATCCTGCACGCCGACGCCGAGCGGCACGAAAAAGGCCCACATGCCGCGCAATTTGCGCGACGGCTTCGACGGCGACGGCATCGGAGAACGTCACGGGCACGCCCATCACCCAGAGCGCGAAGAAGTTCTCGATGGCGCCCGCGCCCTGCCCCGCGAGTTGCCACGCGGGCGCGGCGAGCCACGCGCGAGGACGTTGCGCCAGCGCGCGCAAGGCGGCGTCCCACCTTCTCGGTAGGTTGCGGCCAACGCTTCCCCACACCACGCGCTCGGGGCTGCATCCATGTACGCACGGGCCATTTTCGTCACGTCTTCATAGCTCGGCGGTCCTACTCTTGTGTTCAGGTAAGCGGCGGACACCTTCACCTACGTGCGCACTCGGTCGAGCATTCCACGGACGACGTTGTATGCATCGCGCCCTGATTCAGTTGTCGGCAAGAGGGCAATGTGGTCGAAGACTACGGACAGGCAAGCTCACAGGCTTCATCCGATTTTCTTCGGTCGGCGTCTATGGTGCAGAGCTTAGGTGCCTTCAAGTAGAAGCAACCGCGTCGACCTCGCTCATGCTCGTCGAAGGCACCGAAGGCACCGAAGGCACCGAAGGCATCGAGTCTGCAACTTTCTCTGCCGATGCACGACTAGCCTTCTTGGCGACAACCTTCTTCGCCGGAGGTTTCTTGCTCCCAGCCTGCGGTCCCTTCTTCGCTGCGGACGTCGACTTCTTTGCAGTAGCGCTCTTGCCTGCAGATGTCTTCGCAGACGTCGCCGACGCCTTCTTGGCAGCGCCCTTCTTTGCCGTTGAAGTCGCGGTCGTTTTCTTCGCGGTTGCTTTCTTCGCCGCGACTGCCTTCGGTGCGCGTTTCTTCGCCCCATCAGCCGCCGTGGACGCCGCGCCGTCAATCAGAAACTTGGTTCTGTCTTTCGCACCAGCAAGCCAGCTCGGCGCCTTACCACGACCGCTCCACTCTGCGCCGCTTTTGGGGTCACGATATTTCGCGGGTTGAGGTCCGCGAACGTAATTGCCTGCAGGCTTAACTAAACTTTTGTCGGAAGTAGGCGCTGTTGGCGCATTGCCGTCAATCAAGAACTTCCTTCTGTCCTTGGCACCAGCAAGCCATCCCGGTGCCTTGCCACGACCGCTCCATGTCGCCCCCGACGTGGGGTCGCGGTACAGAGCCGGCTGCGGACCGCGTTTGTAATTGCCGGGCTTCGCGCCATTCGTAGAGGCTTTGTTCTGGGTGGTCAGATTGCTCGTCGTGTTGCCATCAATTAAAAATTTGTCGCGATTCTTTGCGCTCGCAATCCAGCCTGGCGCGCGGCCATGTCCGCTCCATGTCGCCCCCGACTTTGGGTCTATGTATTTGGAAGTCGACGTATTCCCCTTCGCGCGTACACCGTCCGTGCTGACGGTGCGCCCGCGCTTGCCGGCATCAGAGCCTAGGTCCTCAACGGTAATCCCGTGTTCCGCCATCAGAGCTTGAATATCGGAAATGACCTTCGTCGATTGCTTCTTGACGATAGCCTCCGTTTGCGCTTGGAGCTTCGCAATTTTCGCGTGGATGGACTGTAGCGTAGCCATGACTTCCCCGATTCGTGGTTGCATGCACGCACTATGCCACACGGGCGACTACAAATGCGGGTTTGCAAGCGGTCGATTTTTGAACGAATGTGAGTTGGCCGCAGAAGTCATTTCGAAAGCGCCAGAAATGTCGGCCCGATTCCATTAAGGACGTGGCACATTGCGCAGCGAATCGGCCCAAAAAACTTTTGATAAGAGAGCATCCACTGAAAAGAGAGAAAGTCTACTCAAAGAAGACGCGGCCCTCGACCGACTAATCTCACGGAAAGGAGGAGTCGTTGCAAGCTTAGTTTGCACCGATGCGTTTGGATGAACCTGCTAGCTCAGAAAGCCGTAGGAAATCGGCGAAGGCAAGCTTCGCGAGCCGCAGCGAGGCTACCGAATGCCCTTAACGTCTCCTACGAACGACAAAACGCATCCTAGCCCTTGTCAGGTCCTGCAGACGCTTGACGTCGGAATGCAACGTGTCACTCTTCGCCGCTCTCTTCCTCGTCGGCAAAAGGCTCGATGAACTCGAAATTGTTCTCAACGACTTCGACGCGGATTTCTTCGGCGTCGTCCTCGATTTGGAGGTTGTTCGGTGGCGTCGCGATTACTCGGAAGTCGTAACCCAGGGCACTTGCCTCGGCAACGAATTCGCCTTCTTCGTCCTCGCGCAGGATGTCGTCTTCAAGCAAGGAGCGCTTCTCTAAATGGAAGTCCTTCTCAGTCAGGACGAGCCGCTCCTCCTCCTGCGTTTCGACATCAACAACAAGCAGCTCTGCGTTACCGGAAAGTTCGAGCATGGCGCCCTCCACGGCTATTTGACACTTGGTACTTCGGTTGATGTGAGAGTTCCAGGATTTGGCCTCACCGTGGCGTCTGTTTAAATCTTCAGGTAGCCTAGTGATAATAGTGCCCCGCTGTGATGCCGCCGTTCAACAAAATACGTTGCAGTAGGGACTGGCTTGCGCGAAAGAAGCCGGGGTGACCATGGCCGCCATAGAGCACGTGTTCGTTCTCATGCTCGAGAACCGTTCTTACGACAGCGTATTTGGATGGTCGAACCTGGCGGGCACCACGCCTACCGGCGAACCGACGACCGCGAACGGGCTGCCTCCTGCTTCTATCGTCAACTTCGGACGGACGGGAACTTCCTACAAGCTAGGAAGAGGTGCGCCCTATGCGCTTGGCTTCGACCCGGGCCATGAATTCACCGATGTTTGTGTCGAGCTGTGTGGCCTGCAGGTCGCCAGCGCCGACACGGTGCGCCACGACTCGCTCGTTATTGGTGCTGCAGGATATCCACCGTTCGCTACAGACACGTCAACGACGGGTTTTGCTGGAACATACGAAGACCACTCGGATGTAGTAGCCGATGCCTTCAATGCTTTTACGCCTGACCAACTTCCCGTCCTAAACTTCCTGGCAAGCCAATTCGGTGTATGCGACAACTGGTTCTCGTCGGTGCCAGGACCCACTTGGCCTAATCGCTTCTTCGCAGTTGCAGGAACTTCTTCCGGGCTTGACCATTCGCCGAGTGCGGCTCAAGTGCTGGAGGCAGTGTTTTTCAACGCCCCAATTTTCACTTTTCCGAACGGAACGGTCTTTTCGAAAATAGGAGAATCAGACTGGCTTATCGTGCAAGGCGACGTTGCTCAGACACGCGGCATCTACGGGATGCAAAATCTGCTCACGCGGTTCGTCAGCATGGATACCCTGCTCGCCCGCCTTGCTACAAACTCATTGACGGAGAAATTCATATTCATCGAGCCCACCTACGACGCAACGAACGACTTTCGAAACGGCAACTCAATGCATCCGGCCGGTGACGTTCGTCGAGGTGAAGCATTGGTTAAGCAAGTCTACGACGCTGTCAGCACATCTAGTGTATGGTCAACGAGCGTGCTGCTGGTTGTCTTCGATGAACATGGGGGCTTCTTCGACCATGTGACGCCTCCGATTGCAGTGACGCCTGGCTCCGCCGAAAACGCCCGCTTGAAGACCCATAATTTCTCGTTTGACAGGTTGGGAGTCCGGGTTCCCGCTATTGTCGTATCTCCCTTCGTTCCGACCGGTACTATCGACCACTCGGTGTACGACCACACATCGATTCTCAAGACGACAGACAAGCTGCTCGGGCTGAATGGACTGCTTGACCTGACGGCGCGGGTGCGCGAGGCCGATGACTTCACAAAGATGCTGAGTCTTTCGACGCCTCGCACCGAAGTTCCGGTGTGCCCACCGCCTATCACGACAGCCGGCGCCTCTAGACCATCGAGCGAGGGCGCTCCGCGCTCGAAGGACCCTTTCTTGCCACTGTATGCGCACCACTGACGCTCCCAATTGATGCCGGCAGTCAAGCCATCTCCGATGAGAAGGCCGAGCGTTCGTGGGGAACGCCGTCTACCTTCCGACCGTCATCTGGACGTCGTCAATTGAGAACAACCGGCGGACACTGTTGGAAGCGACTACAGGTTGCCGTCTCATTATTGCGACCTTCACTCATTGAAGTTTATGATAGACGCACAAACCGCGTATGAAACTTAGGAGGCAGTCGGGCGACGCGCCCTTTCTGAAATATGCGTCAAAGAGTACCCCTTCGCGGTTTCGCGCGACGAACGCTCCGTCTTTTGATGTGTATGCGCAGATGAACGTCGCGGCCGAATTCGGATTGCTGCGAATGGCACGCGCAGTCGCAAAGCCATCCCGCTGTGGCATCATCAAGTCGAGCAACACCACGTCAGGCGGCCAATGTCGAATAATTTCCAAGGCTTCGCTGCAACCTCCGGCGACTCTTGTTTGAAGCCCTTCTAACGATAGGCATTCGGCCGTGGCGACGGCCGCCCCTCGGTAATCGTCGACAATGAGTACTCGCTCTGTTAGCTCAACCCGACGTTGCGTCCAATTCCCTAGTTCGGTCACCATCGCGCGCTCCTATTGCCGCCTGTTCACCACCCGCATTATGCAAGGCGGTCGGCCCGCTCGAATGGCGCCAAGCGCACACTAATGAATATCATATAGGGCTCGCTCAAGGGTCAGGGTCCCGAGCACGGTTCAGATTCTCAACTAAATTCAGTGCACTATCTCGGGACAAAGGGGCGTAAAGCGATTTCCCTTTGGCTCTTAGGTAACCGGCAATCCCGCATTGGTGCAAGACTTTTGATTGCAGCCCTATCGGCAGGGTTGAAACGGGCGAGAATGAACTCACTTCGCGATGCATTCCTAGAATCGTCGGGCGCGATGTCGCTCTAATGTCCCAGCTAGACTGTGACCGAACCGCTGACAAACCCCTGCCGTGATGCTGACCCGCAAGGGCCTTCGACATGCGCGATTCGGTCTTTTGATTACTACCAGTTCAAGCGTGTGGCTTCACGGTGTGATGGTGATGATGCTTCTTTTGGTGGTGCGTCTTCGCACTTGCCGCGACCGGAACTGCGACGGCGGTAATCAGAAGGACAGCAAGCGTCGTCTTGAACACGTTTTTCATAGCGGCTTTTTTCGAAGGAACGGTAAGTTTCGATTTGCCCGAATGGGCAGTCTCATTGTAACCGGACCGCCCACTCGCAAACCTCCAACGCGAAAGATGTGACGCCCGTCCGACAAGCGTTTTTCCTACCGGCGCCGACGGCGCAAGGCACTCGCTCCACCGCCGCGCGCCCTCCCACTAACCTGCCGACACTTGAATCCTTCGTGGCTTCGCTTCTTCCCGACGCGGGATAGTGAGCGTCAAGACGCCGTCCCTCAGTGACGCTGCGACCTTCGATGTATCAAAGTCCTCGCTGACGGTAAAGGTGCGGGCGAAGTACGGTGCCCGAACTTCGCTATGTGCGAGTTGCAGGTTTGCCGGCACCGGAACCACCGATTCCGCTTCGATGGTCAGGCTGCCGTCATGTACTTTCACATCGAGCTTATCCCTCGAAACACCGGGCAGGTCGGCCCAAAGCGTGACTTTATGAAGGTCCTCAACGATGTCGACGCTTGGCGTCAAGGTTTGTCGGCGACGCGCCTCCGTTGCTTCTTGGCGCGTCACGGCACCTTGGTCGCGTTCTGTGATTTGCGTATCGGCGTTATCGCTCATGGTGTCACCTCACTGTACAGTAATCGAGCGCGGCTTCGAGGTCTCGCGCTTGCCAACCGAAATCAGAAGACAGCCATCGATATACTTCGCTTGGACCTTGTCCGGGTCCGCCTGCTGCGGGAGTTCGATAACCCGGCGGAACGACCCATTGAAGCGCTCTTGCGCATACTGTCGGGCACCCTCGGGCGAATTTTTGTAGCCCGTAGTTCGTTCACCGGCGATAGTGAGCAATCCCTTATCGACGGACACATCTATCTTGCTCACATCCAGGCCTGGCGCGAATGCAACGATTTCGACTGAGTCTTCAGTCGACCCGACGTTGATTTGCGGGAACGTTCCGACACGCGTCGAACGAAGACTGGTAGGGAACCCGCCAAACAGGCTGGACATCTGGCGCTGCAGACGGTCCAGTTCGCCGAAAAGGTCGGGTGTGGTGAACGCATCACTCATTTTCGCTCTCCTCTCGCGGCGGGCGGGGGAGCTGCTTACGCGAATCAGCCCAGCTGCCCCAATGCCGCAGACAATCAAGTTGAAACACGCAGCGCGCGCGATTGCGAGCAACTGCCTTGCAACGCCAACAATAGTAGCGGCATATACGTTTTCAAGAGGCACACCGAAAAATTTTTCGACTCTGAGAACATGTAATTTGCCCATGTCCTCCCCGCCGCCGTAGTGAGTAGGAGGACACCGTGGAATTTGATACAGATTGGCGCACGCCCGGCACGCATCGCATTCGGCTCCGCTCGGTCATGGGTTTTCCAACAGAAGTCATGCACCAACTGGCAGAAGTGACGCGACTAGCCGTTGATAACAACATGAGCGCACGGACGCGCGTTGTGGACATCGTTCTACGAGAAGCAAAAAGCTACGACATCACAGTCGGTTCAACCTTGCCGGAGGACCGCATCTGCGCGCCGCAACTCGAAGCGGCTGTCGCAACAGCGATAGGACTGCCATCCGTGCAGGTGAACATTCTGTGCAGACCGTAGCTCAGGAGGAGGTTGACCTGCCTTCGGTGTCTACGAGCGAATGCTGGCGAAAAAGTTTGGCGCGGCGACGCCCATACAGTGACATACAGGTTCACTTATGGGCCGGCGCACCAATCATTTCAGAATCTTTATTGACCCATGCGTTCGTCGTTACTAAATTCTGCTTCGTCAAGGCCAGTGAACGCGACAGTTGGCTGCGGGACTTCATTATTTGACGTCGTACCGGAGTGACCCGTCGCATCCACCCTTGTGGCGAGTGAGATGACTGGATTTAAGAAGAATCATTCGCTGAGGTTTCGGCAGGTAGTCGACCAAGCGAATTTGAGGCTCGCAGATGCGAGGAAGCGTTGGAAAACTTCTTGGGAGGTAAGTCTATCGAAGGTGAACAAGAAATTGGGCGTCAAGCGCATGACAGTACCGACAAGTCAGTCGGGTAACTGCGTTCTATCTCGGAGCTACAAAATCGAGTCCATTGTTGGGCAAACATCCCGGCTCTTTCCGGGGCAAGTGTCTTCGGCATCGCCGCGAGCCGCGCTCAAACTGCCGCGGCTCGCACTCGTTGGACTACCGCCCGTACCAATACTTCAATGCTGTTTCGCGGAAGACCTCCCTGCACACGTAGGGCGCATCGCCGAGCACATCGACAGTGCAATCAACTGACGTCAACGCAAGCTGTCGGCGGCGCTTCGTAAGAATGCATCCGTTAATGGGCGTCTATAATCTGGAGGCCGACTTTCCAATCACTCTGGTGCTTACGCACCACCGTCGTCTCGCATCCTCTCTTCCGCGAGAGTGAGAACCGATTCTAGCTCGGCTAAACCAACCGGTTTTGTTAAGTGCGCATCAAAGCCTGCTGCCCTGGTTCTCTGTCGGTCCCGTGCCTGACCAAACCCGGTTACTGCTGCAACGACGAGCGCGACATTGCGCGCAGCGTCACGTAAGCGCTCGATAGCCTCGTACCCAGTCAACGATGGCATAGAAAGGTCTAGCAGCACCAGGTCCGGACGAAACAAAGCCGCTATGTCTATTGCCTGTGCGCCGCTATAAGCCTTCGAGACGTTGTGACCGAGGGCCTCCAGAAGCATCGCCATGCTGTCCGCCGAGTCATGGTTGTCATCTACCACCAAAACCTTTATCGTCCCTTTTTGCGACCGTGTTAGCCGTTCTTCTGGACTTGCGAACCTCGGGCTCTCTTTGTACGCCGGTAACCAAACGATGAATTTGGTACCGCGGCCGGGACCTGGGCTCACTACCTCGATGCGACCTCCATGAAGTTCGACAAGTGACCGCGCTAGAGTCAGCCCGATACCGAGGCCACCTTCTTCCGTGGACGAATCAGGGTCCTTGTCTTGCGCAAACAGGTCGAATACTAGGTCGAGTGACTCGGGCGCAATCCCGCGACCATTATCCTCAATGGAAATCGAAATCATCCAGTCGACGTGCAGCGCCTCGAGCTGAATGAGCCCGCCCGCCTGGGTATATTTCGAAGCGTTGTCTAAGACGTTGTAAATGACCTGAACGAGCCGTGTCACGTCGCCGTTGACGATAACTGGCTCGTCTTCTGGCATACGGACGTCGAGCGTTTGGTCTTTGGTTTCCACTTTGGGCCGAACAGCTTCGACCGCGCGGTCGATGACGTCTTGGATGGCGACGGGTGCCGGCGTCACTCGAACTTTCCCCGTGGTAATGCGCCCCGCATCAAGAAGGTCGTCGACAAGTCGAGTCAAATGCGATAGCTGCCGGTCAACGATGTCCCGGGCGCGGCGAAGCACGTCTGGGGTCGGCAGCGACTCTTGTTGGAGAAGGCCGACCGCGTTGCGTATTGGCGCCAGCGGATTCCTCAGCTCATGTCCCAACATGGCGAGGAATTCGTTCATCCGGCGACTAGAAGCTTCCAATTCCTCAAGCCTGCGTCGTTCCGTCATATCGCGGACGACTTTAGCGAAGCCTAGCAGTTTGCCATCCCCGTCTCGAATTACGGAGATGACGATGCTCGCCCAAAACAGGGAGCCATCCTTGCGTACACGCCACCCCTCTTCCGAATACTGCCCGCTACTAAGTGCCCGACGCAGCACTTCCTCCGGCCGACCTTTCGCACGTTGGTCCGGCGTGTAGAAAACGGAAAAGTGTCGCCCGATGATTTCGTCCGCAGCGTAGCCCTTGACGCGCTGAGCGCCCGGATTCCACGTCGTAACGATTCCAGTCTCGCTCAGCCGAAAAATGGCGTACTCACGGACTGAATTAACGAGCAACCTGAACGTCGCATCGTCGGTCCGCGTCCCGTTCCCCTCACCCCCCGGATGCCAGTTCGACGAGCTGTCGATGTCGGTCATCACCTTGGCCTTTTTTTAGGTTTGAATTTGAGTTCGCTGCAAGCGAACGGTGTTAGTTCGTAGGCGACAGCACCATCCAGCGGACGCGCGGCAGGAACGCGAACGGGAAGAGCGGCCACGAATAAAGAACTGAAGCAATCAAAGTGCCTTACCTCAATAAAGAGAGGCGTTTCTGAGCTCGGGTGTTCTCCCATCACCTCCATCGATGAAACACCGACACCCTTGCCGGATATCACACAGCCGGTGAGAGACTATCAATCTTATACACGTTTGCCGATGTCCATAATGGGCGACTTCACGACACAGTGCGCGGCACAGAACAAAGGTAGACCGCCTACAATGAATGAACGCTCACTGCCTTCAGCCTGAAATCAGAGCTGACATGTAGGAGCGTCTGAAATGTCTATCGTCGAGCGACTCCAACGCACGGGTTCAATCGTCACTTCCCGGCTTGACTCACGCCCCCATCGCTTGCCCGACTATGCTGCGGAAAATGCAGCGCTGCACGCTCTGGCAAAAGCACTTAGAGACGGATTCAAAAAGGCTGCTCTGTCCGTCTGAGGATGTTCCAGCAGACAAGGGAGCAACCGAGTTTGAGAAATGCTTCGTGAATGTCGGCGCGACGTTCGAAGCGAATACGAAGACGACGGAAGTTGTGAAGCCACGCATGAGTACGTTCGACAACCCAGCGGAATTTGCCCAGACCACTGCCGTGCTCTGTCCGGCGCTTGGCAATCACCGGCTTGATGCCGCGCTTGCGAAGCTTCTGGCGATGCGTCTCGGAGTCATAGCCACGGTCTGCGTAGATGACTTTGGGCTTCTGAAGAGGTCGGCCACGTACGCCGCGCATCGGTGGAATGGCGTCAACGAGTGGCAGCAATTGAGTGACGTCATTGCGATTCGCGCCTGTCACGATCGCGCTGACAGGAACGCCGTTAGCGTCTACCAGGATGTGGTGCTTGGAACCTGGTCGCGCGCGATCCGTGGGGTTCGGACCAGTTTTTCGCCCGCCCCAACGGCTCGCACAGAAGAAGAGTCGACGGCTGCTCGCGAGAAGTCCAGTTCGCCTGCCTCGCGCAACTTCGCCAGCAGTAGCTCGTGCAATCGCTTCCAAACACCCGCCTTCTGCCAGTCGCGCAACCGTCTCCAGCAGGTTGAGCCCGAGCCAAAACCCAATTTTGTCGACACGTCGCGCCAGCGGATACCGGTCTTGAGCACGAACAGGATGCCGTTCAGCGCAGCCCTGTTCGCGACTGGTAACCGGCCTGGATACTTCTTGCGCCGTGGTTTCGGCGTCGGCAGCAATGGCTCGATCCGTGCCCATAGTTCGTCATCAACAATCGGCGCACCCATCCTTGGTTCCCGTTGTTCAGATGGCCAAGGTTAACAGCTTGCCGAGAAGGTTAACAGCCCCACCGGAGTCTTTTTGATTCCGTCTCTTACTACGTCGCAGAGCGCGATGCTGCAGACGTTGGTCGACACGGCTCTTGCCCTATGTCGTGCGGGCAGTGCGGGATTCAGCCTTCACGAACAGCAGCCAAGTCAACCCGAGACTTTCCGTTGGATTGCGGCGTCGGGTCAGTGCGCTCGGCTCGTCGGCCACGTCATCCCGACGGACGAGAGCCCTGGCGGTCTGGCGTTTCGCTTAGGCGCGCCTCGGCTCATATCTTTCCCGAAGCTGGTATTCCCGTGCCTTTCAGTGATTGAACCAGACATCACCGAGGAGCTCGTCGTACCAGTCCCCGGCAGAGACGGTCCGCGCGGAGCGCTTTGGGTCCTCTCTCATGACCGCGAGATACCGATGATGATCTTGCCTGTCGCATCGAGAGATTTGATCCCCGCGATGAGCCCGCGAATCACTCCGCGTGCGATTTTGAATTTTTCATTGTTGTACTGAGTGTTCCACACGCCATCGACCCAGCCGAGCAGACATTGCGGCGCAAGCTCGTTGGTCACTTCATAATACGCATAGCGCTGCACGCCGACGATCTCCTGCGCAAGCTTGTATGAGGCGTTATAGGCGCTCTCTTCGTCCGCAAAATTCAGGGTTTGAATGATCACGGGGTAAACGGTGATTTTGCCAATTGAGGCCATGGTCTGAGCGAACTCCGCCAGCATGATGGCGCTACCCTCGTCGTAGACCTCGTTGCGGTACATTTTCGCGCGCAAACTCCCCAGCTGATCTTTTTGCAGAGCGGGGCTTGCGAGGGCATAGGGGCCGCCGCGGACCCAATGCCCGTTGATGCCATAAAACACGTCACTGCTGCTCGGAAAAATGACCGGTGACGGCACGGACTCCGAAGCATCGTGAGAAGTGGCCGGGGTGCTGCTCGATGAATCGCCGCCGCAAGCCGCGATCGAAGAAACCAACACAAAAGAGCCGACTACGTAGCAAAACGAATTGTAAAGGTTCATTTTTAACTCGACACCTTACGGAAGCTCTAACAATGGTTGCGCACTACTGCGGATTCGTCATGCGCCTCGGATGCGTGGCCGTCAGCGGCGACTTTCACGCCCGCCCATGCGCATAACAGGTGATTGTTCGCCGTTAGTCTTTGCATCACACCGGCCGGCGACCTTATTGCTAAGGTGCGCTTCCAGAGGCACAGTTGGCTTTGACATAGAGCAAGAAGTTTGGAGATGCTCGCTTGCCTTAGAACACAAGATAGGACAACGCAGAGTCGGTAGACCAAAAGGACACGACCGGACTCACCACCTCGCACGAGACGAGGAACTCTCGAGTGGATCGCGTTGCACCTCCGGAGGAAATCACCTTTGCCCTGCTTAAGAAGATTTCTAGAGGTCGAACGTCTCTTGCCGAGTTATCGTTGTCAGTCGACCATTACTTCGATCCATGCAGGATGAACTCAGCGTCCGTCGCGAAATCAGAGCCGAGGGAGTTGGAGGTACATCACGGCGACGCGTGGACTGACGCACCGGAGTTGCGCTCCCGTCTTGCTTGCTGTTTCGTTGATATTGATCAACGTCGACGGGGTCTGCGAGTGCAGTATTTCAGAAGTAGCCCCCGGGCGACTTCAACTCACCACTTCAGTTTCATGTCTCGACGTAAGGCCCACTGCAGGAGGCCATCATGCTGCGCGGTCTCGACGGGCATCAGCTTGCCATTGCCCACCACTCCATAGCTATCTGGCACCCGCAAGCGACGCGAGCTTTTCCAACGTTGCGGATGCGACCGCTCGCGTTCATTGGTCTGCCACTCTTTTTGTGCATTTCGCTAGCTCGCGCAGCGCCGCCAATGCTGCCGAAAGGCGGGCACTTCGTCGCCGGTAGCGGCTCCATCGCCGACGGCGGCCAATCGGTGACGATCACTCAGACCTCCGCGCGCGGCATCGTTGACTGGTGCTACTTCTCCATCGGCAGCGGCCGTACTGTCATATTTGACAACGGCTCCGGGGCGACGCTCAATCGCATTACGGGCAGCGACGCGTCCGTCATTCTCGGCCGTCTCAGCGCGACCGGGAGCGTTTATCTGATCAACCCGCAAGGCGTGGTCATTGGCCCAGGTGGCGTCGTAGCAACGGGCGGTCGATTCGTCGCATCCTCGCTCAACGCCGATAACAATGCATTCATGGCTGGAGGTTCGCTCACCTTCTCTGGGGGAGGCAACGGCGTGGTGGTGAATCTAGGCAAGATCGGTTCGTCGGGTGCGGATGTGATTCTCGTCTCGCGCACCGCCGTGATCAATGCGGGCGAGATCGATGCGGCGAAGGGCACGGCCGAACTCGCGGCCGGCAATCAGGTCCTGTTGCAGGATTCGGCCGGCAGCCGGCAAGTGTTCGTGCAGACTGGGAGTAAGGGCGACGCGATGAACGCGGGCGCCATTCGCGCTGCGCAAGTCAGTCTGCAGGCCGCCGACGGCAATGTCTACGCGCTGGCAGGCAACAGCGCGGCGATCCGCGCCACCGGCACGGCCACGCGCGACGGCCATGTATGGCTCGTCGCAGACAAGGGCGCTGTGCATGCAAACGGCGCAATCGAGGCGGCGGACAGCAGCGGCAGCGGCGGCACTGTCGAGACTCTCGCGAACAAGCTCGATGTGGGCGGTGCGACAGTGCAGGCCGGCGACTGGAAGCTCAGTGCGCCGAATCTGACTGTCGATCACTCGACCGCCAACACCCTCTCGCGCAGCCTGAGCAAAGGCACATCAGTCGATGCCGAAGCCAACGGCACGAACGGCGCGGCGGGCGACTTGACACTCAAGGGCAATGTCAACTGGACGGGCGATGCGTCACTCACGCTCGGCGCGGCGCATAACGTGACGATCACTTCGAAATCAACGGTCAGCAACACTGGGGTGGGGAACCTCAGGCTGCGCGCCGATGCATATGGCGTCGACAACGCCGGCGGCGTGAGCAACCGGGGAACGATCGACTGGTCGAAGAGCAAGGGTATCGTCAGCGCGCTTTACGACATGAACGGCAGTTATACAGCCGGCAAAATCGTATCCAATTCGGACTGGACCGCAGCGCCGTATAGCGGCGAGGTCGCGCAGGTCTCCGCATTTAAGCTCGTGAACAGCGCGGCGGATCTCATGAAGATTTCGCAGGACCTGAAGGGCAACTATGCGCTCGGCAAGGACATTGACCTGAAGGCTACAGAGGGCGAATCGTTCAGCCCAATCGCCCCCAGCGTTACAGCGCCGTTCGCCGGACAGTTCGACGGCTTCGGCCATCTCCTCAGCAACCTGAACATCTCCGTGCCGTACGGTTCTAGCTCGGCTTACGTAGGACTCTTCGGCGTTATCGGGACGAGCGGTGTGGTGCGCAATCTAGGAATCGCGAACGCCCACGTCGAAGGTGCAAATGGTGGTGTCTACGGCGCGCTCGCGGGTCGCAACGATGGCTACATCGCCTACGCATGGTCGACCGGCGAAGTAGCCTCGGGCCCGGGACCGACCTACGCGGGAATTGTGGGCGGCGGTCTCGTCGGATGGAACAAAGGCACGATCGAGCGCTCATGGAGCGGCGCATCGCTCGGAGGATACGGGGATTATGGCGGACTTGTCGGTGAGAATAACGGATTAATTGCGCAGTCCTTCACCACGGGCACAGTCGCCACCGGGTCTCATGCCGCTGGCGCCGGTTTCGTCTACTACAACGCCGGGCTCGTCCGACAATCCTATGCGACGGGTCCGGTCTACACCATGGTCCAAGACGGCTCATTCGCGGTTTGGAATACCGAGACGGGTGTGATCGAGGAGTCATTCACTGTGGGCAAGACGGCACAGCAACCCTTCCCTAATACGTACGGCGCCATTGCTGGCTCGAACTCGGGCACAATCCGTAATACTGTTTACTGGAACAAGGAAACGACGAATCGTCTGAACGCCGTGGGAAACGGCGGGGACAGCCCGGCCCCGCCCACGACGAATGGACTGACCACCGCGCAGATGAGCACCCCCGCGAGCTTCGTCGGGTGGAATTTCGGTAAGGGTGGCCTCTGGACGATGCCTGCGGGGGCAACACATCCGATATTGCAGTGGCAGACGGCGCCTAATTAGTCCGGCGCGGCGGTATATCCACACGCGGAAGCCGACCAAATTTCGACGGCGTGGTACGGCCCTGGTACTCGATACATCATTGTGCAATGTGATGCACGCTGCCGAAGCCGACGTTGCTCGTTCGGGGAATTTGCGGACGAATGTAAGCATGCTGGGAGGCGGCCCGAGGCGCCTGGCAGGTCGCTCGCCTTGTCACAGCTTTCGGAAACATCGCGCTTGATCCTGCGTGTTATCTACACGGTTATTCACGGTCCAAACGCACCGGTTGCCGACTCAACGTGCGTCTGCGCGCAGCCCGATGCTACTCAATGTCCCGGTCCGTTCTCCTCGATGCAGCTCAGCACGAGCGTACCGTCCGTGCCGGCCTCGGGGCTGAGCATCGCGGTATGAATTTCGGTGGCGGTGCAGCGCCACTCTGCCTGTAGATCTGTGCTGCATGAGCGCGCCGTGTAGCCGATGCTTTGCCGGTCCGCCACGTACTGGCAGGTATCGCGGCCATCGCATTGACGCACAAGATCGCCCGTCGCATTGCCGGCCGGTGCGCCGCAGTTCGCGCCATAGGTGCCGGACAGAACAGTGATCGTCCGGGCATCCACGTTCGAAAAACAACTCAGGCCAGTAATTCCTAATATCGCGCAAGCCCGGCCGATGCCCATTCTCCGCGCAACCGCGCTGTTCCGGTTCATGGCGCCCTCCTTGTGCTCCGGAGAACGCGTCGGCAATGCTATGACGCGTCAACGGATTTCTTCGGTAATACGCTCGCCACGACGCAATCGCACTGCGCCCCGCCGCATTCGAACACATCGCGCTGGGCAAGATCAAGCGCCTGAGCAAGCGATTCGCGCAACGTGCTGCGTGCGCGAAAATGCCGGCTGCGCACGGTCGCTTCGGGAAGGTGGAGGCACTGCCCGGTCTCCTCAACGCTCATTTCCTTGATCGAGCGCATCGCGAATACGGCGCGAAACAACTCGGGCAATGCATCGAGCTCGCGTTCCAGCAGCGCCGCGACCGTGGATGATTCTGCGCAAGCTTACGGAGATTCTCGTCGGTAGCGCAGTTCTCGCTGACTTCGAATCGCCACAACAAAAACCGCGTCGAACTCTGGCGACCACCGATACAGCGCCAGATAGCCATGGGCACCGTTTGAAATGACCAACTCGCGCATGCCTGGACAGTTGTCGACCGGCCGGCCGATCATCGGGCTTGACTGGAGGATGTCGAGCGCGGACACGATGTCATCGATGCGCTCGACTGCACGCTCTGGCGTATGTTCGAAGAGAAACTCAAAGATGCGATCGAAGTCCTCGTGAATTTCCGGCGCGAGGACTATTCGCGCCATCGCTTGACCTTGGGTACTCCCGGCGAGCCGCCTGCTGCCCGCTCGCGCAGATAGTCACGCATCTCGTTCCATTCGAGCCCCGCATTCGTCTCTAGCATCTTTGCTACTCGAGCATTCCCCTCGTCGAGAAACGCCTGTCGCAATTCTTCGTTCGCCACGCGCTCTGCGATGGCGTCGAGCATGAAACTGTGTGCCGTGGTGCCGGACTTGTCGGCCAGCCGGGAGACCCGCTCGCGAAGCTCTGACGGCAGGCGAAGTGTGGTGGTCGACATGGCATCCTCGTTGTGCTACACATGTGCTACATCCTACGCGAGCGGGCGCAACATTGCAAATGCCACCGGTTCGCACGGCCCGTCGAGGCACATATCCCATTGATTGATTTTGTGCGTTTGCTATTTGACATTATGCTTATAATGTTGATAAAGCAATGACGAGCCGATGTCAAATCGAACGTGACGAGCGCTTCGAGGGGCGTCGGGTGCAATGCATACGACGACGAAGCGTGACAGCCAGGCGCGGATCGCGTCGAGGTCGTGAGCGGCGGCAATCTGTGCGCGTCCCGTCACTGCGCGATTTCGTGACTTCAAAACATGCTGCGCCGACCGCAACGGATACGATCTCGGCGGACTGCGCATTGCGGAGGTCAGCGCCACCACCCCACGGGCGAGTTCTTCGTCCGACATGATGCGGACGGCGCGCTGCGCTGGTGGCTCACCGTGCACGGCAAAGGCGACAAGCAACGGCTCGTGCCCGCGACGCGCGAGATGATGATGGAACTGTCCCGCTATCGGCAGCAGCTTGGATTGAGCGCCCTGCCGTTGCCCAACGAAGATACGCCGCTTGTGCTGCCAATTGGCGCCACGGCGTCGAACGCGCGCACCGAGAGGTGCGCGCCGCTTACGCGTGCGGCGCTGCACGCCATCGTGAAGGACGTATTTGCGGGCGCAGCGGCGCGCTTGCGTGAGCGCGATGAGACGGCGAGCGCGCGGGCTGATCTCCTCGAGAAAGCGTCCGCGCATTGGCTCAGGCACAGCGCGGGCTCGCACATGGCGGATCAAAAAATTGACCTGCGCGCGGTGCGCGACAACCTCGGCCACGCTTCGCTGACGACAACCAGCATCTACCTGCACGTCGACGACGATCGGCGCCATCAGGAGACCGAAGAAAAGCATCGCGTAGACTGGTGAAACTTCGCTAGATCGCCTATCGCGTCCCGGTGAGCGCACCGCCGATTCTAGCCGTCAACCGTAACTCTGCTCATGAAAGTCCTCGTGCCCGAACCCCAGATCTCAACAGACAAACAGGCCCTCAGCTTCGTCGTCGATTGGCGCGGGGGAGAGCGTGACGTGCGTCGTGCCGCGCAGGTGCTTGGAAGTGTTTTTCTGGCTCCCCCCGGATGCGGACGATGCCCGATTGGTGAACGTGTTCAGATTTGGGTTCTCTCGCATCGAAGCGGTCGCGCAACGAAAGCTGCGCGCCGCCAACGAGTCACGTCCGCCTGACGGAGGGCGATTTTTCTAGCCGTTGGATGCTTAGCCTGCGTGCTTGCAGCGAGCCTTCGGCATTATTTAGTTGGCTGCCATTCAAAGGTGTGTGTGAACGAAGGCGATTAGTTGCATCCGGCAACCCAACATCAATCGCGCCTGTTGACCACGGCCAACTGCCACAGTTTCATCACCGGGCGACTCGCACTTTCGACGCACATGAGATTTTCCACTAAGCGAATGAGGGATCGACGTCGCCCGCGGGGTGAGAAAGAGGAGCACCTACGAATTGCATCGGCACCATGCAC
Organism: Caballeronia zhejiangensis; assembly: GCF_022879815.1. NCBI lineage: Bacteria > Pseudomonadati > Pseudomonadota > Betaproteobacteria > Burkholderiales > Burkholderiaceae > Caballeronia > Caballeronia zhejiangensis. The sequence goes on along the minus strand of NZ_CP084287.1, from coordinate 347,334 downwards.
GCGCCTCACCCCCCGGTCGTATTCCTTCCTAGCTTAAGGGCAAGATCATATGGCGACCGCTCTCAATGGGGCGTAGGTTCACACTCGGTCTCCGTGCTCTCTGTTCGTCGAAAACCCTACGCCCTGACATCGCGTCGCGGTCAAGCATAACGCTTCGATCGAGATCAAGCGAGCGCGGTGCCCTGTGCGTTGCGAGGAAGATTATGCTTGTAGCTCACATCAATCGCTTCCGCGGCCGCCTGTCGAACATTCACCCTGTTCACAAGCGGATTGCGAAGAGCGCCACGCGAACCTCGTTTTTCGTCATCGTCGGAAAATGCGCAGGCGCGTTCAGAGAGATATCTATAGCCTACCGCTATGGCATTAGTGAACATGTTGTTCAAATGGCGGCGCCGGTGGGCGCGAAGCGTGATGCTGACCTCGTTGAGCGATCGCCGACGCTTCAAACCGGCCGATATCGTCGCCTGCTACGAGCGCCGCTGGCAGATTGAAACCAGCTACCGAGAACTCAAGCAGTCGATGCTCGGGATGGAACTGACTCTGCGTCGCCGCACAGTCGAAGGCGTCTATCAGGAAATCTGGGGAGCCTTGATTGCCCACAATCTGATCCGTCGCGAAATCGCCAATGCCGCCTTCGAAGTGAAACTCGCTCCAACGGACATCAGCTTTGTTCGCGCCGTCCACACAATCCAGCACGAGATGATGTGGGCCGCTGTCGCCCCTGCGTTCGCCAAGCTGCCCGCATGCCTTCAGCGACTGCGCGAACGGCTGAAGGCATTGCCAAATGAAAGACGACCCGGCCGCACGTGCGAACGAGTCGTTAAATCACGCCCCAGCCGTTACGCCGTGCGCAAAAGTTCTTAACTGAACGGCATTAGCCCTCCCGGGCTCTTTTTGAACTGGGCTTTTAAGGTTCAGCCAACGCGTCGCCATCGGGCAATCGACCTTTTTATTTTTCGTGCTTCTGCAGGGATAACGACGACGCGAGACGGCCTGCGTGTTCCTGTCCGATGGCGGCCTCTCGGTGTATCTGCTTGACGATCAACGTCGCTAGGATACGGGGCTCGTCAAACATCGTGGCCAGTTCGAAGACGAAGAGAAACGCCAGCATGTAACCTGCGGCAGGACGGTATTCCATGAATCGAAGGAAGAACGGCGCAAAGCGGGTGCGTATCGGTGCGCGGGTCAGAAGGAACCCGCAGAAGGCGCCGATCACTGCCCCTCCGATGACGTCGGTCGGATAATGCAGTCCCAGATAAACTCGAGGCAAACAGATGAAGACGGCGCAATGCACGATCATGAAAGCGCCGATCCATCGCCAGACAATGAAGATGCCAACGGCTATTGCCATCCAGAGCGCGGCATGGTCGCTGGGGAAGGAACTCCACAAGCGCATGCCTTCGCCCGTCGCGTCGGCCAATGGAAATGACAGATTAACCGAGGGTTCATAGAGTGGACGCAGGCGGAACGGCAGCGTGAGCGCGAACAAACGGCCGAGCAAAAACGCTACGAGCCCGGCGCACAGGGTCGCGACCACTGTTTCGCGGCGCCATTGCTGCGCTTCTCCGGGCTGGAACCAGATGGCACAAAGAATCGCCAGCGGAAGAAGACCTTTGGTGAAGTAGAACTCGGCGATCGCGTGAACAGCGTGAGTAAATAAGAATGAAGACGCCGCAATATGAACCAGCCAAGATTGAATTGACGTGTCGAAAGCGTTCATTCTTTGCGTCTCCATGAATATTGTGTTGCTGATAACAAGAGCGTACCTATAGGGTTGTGCCTTCGTACGTTCAATACCTCGCATAAGGTCTGCGGATTGCGGGATCTTTGTTTTCCTTACTAAGCTAAGAGCGGCGTACTTACTGTGGGGACGTTGACGCTTCCAGGCCGATCTTGCGAACGACAAGGCAAAGGCGCCAGCTTCAGGGAACGGCGGTGGGGATGACGCTGGGTCTGAGGTGCATAAGAACATCTATGCTCACACAGCGGCGGCATCCTTTGCGGGTTCATCGTTGGATGCCGGCGCTTCGTCAAGCATAACGTCATCACGTGCGATTACGTGCTTCGGCCAGCCGATGAACCTGCGCAACACGTTGCGCGTGATTTGATCCACGATCACGCGGCTTTCGGCTTCCGGATCCATCAACACGCGAGCCCAGTCGGTCGTGCCTCCATTGAATACCAGCCCTGTATCAGGGCCGCCACCGAGATCGGGTTGGAACACGCCCATCGCACCCTTGCCGCCCATGTCCCAGCCAACGAGTACAGGCGTATCCGCAAGCGTGGTAAAGCCGTTGGAAACGGGCGGTACGCCATCGACTTCATAGCCTACCAGCCGATCCCTCGCGCCGAATGTCTGGCCAACGGCGAGCCCCGTTCCGGCGAAGACCCAGTGATCGGCCTGCCGCACGGCATAACCGATTGCTTCGCGCTCGCGCTGGACCCAGCCCCCGCGCAGACGCTTCCATACGCCATACTTGCCGCCACCGTACGCGTAGCTGAGGCCAATGAGATCAGACTCGTCATATCCCGGCCATTGCTCGCCGAGACGAACCATCGTCTTGTAGTCGCCGTCGATGGGCGCATTGCCATAATCGACCGGGCGGAAGCACGTGTTGCCGCTGAAGATCGCCAGATTGCCGCCTTGCGCGATAAATTTGCCGACCCGATCGCGCATCTGCATCGACCAGTACTCGTGATGTCCGACACTCAACATGCAGCGATAGTTTTCGAGCAAGAGATCCGTGCCGCGATGCAGATCGTGATCGGTATAGAAGTCGCACGCGATGCGTTCCGCGCGCAGCCAGCGTATGAACTTCGCATCCCAGTGCGTGAATTGCTGACGGGGAGAGTGCGGATCGTATGGATCGGTCGGCTCGCCAAGTTGCGCGCCGAGTCCGCCGCCCGGGCGCAGCAAGCTTACTGTGGTCCGAGGTTGCGTGCGATGAATCGGATCGCCGTAATAGCAGCCACCACCTGCCGAGTTATAAGCGTGATATGTGTTGACCGGCACGATATAAGCGATGTGCGCCGATGGCGCGCGCGGCCTGGCGATGACGAGCGCCATGCTATCGCTCTCCGGCGGCCCCGCAAAGATCGGCTTGTGTGCGGCGGCGCGACGCCCGAGGTCCGTGCGCGGCGCACCGCGCGCATCGACTTCATACGCGACCACGACGTACGCACCTGTTTCCAGCGCATCCGTATGTGGCCGGATCTTTATAACAGGCCATTCCCAGTCTTCGTCGTGGCGCCTGGGTGTAGCGCGTCCCGGCGATTGAAAGACTATCTTCCCGTTCTTCAGTTCGGCGAGCACGGGGCCGCCCGGTTGCACGGCGACGCCGCCCACGCTCGTCAACGTTTCGTCATTGCCTTGATGATAGACCGCGACAGAAAAGCGGCATCCCGGCTGCACCGCGAGTTCGAACGATTCGCCGGCGGTGAAGCCGGGCCTGACCGGATAGATCTGCATGCTGAACGGACCTCGTGATTTCTTATCGTTGGCCGCCTGCCGACGGACGGCCACGCATGCTTGCCGGAGGATGCGCGCGCGATGCCGATTGCGGCGGGCACAGTTCGCGACCTAGCGCACGTTTGACAATGCGCTTGGCCTGAAACCAGCGGCGATCGGCGACGATCCTCATATGGAAGCGCAACTCCTTTGGGGTATCACTGCGATTGGCGGCGAACACGCAATAGCGCGCGGCGGTTCCCTCGATCGTTCTCATCGCGTCCCGGAACGCTTGTGCATCCACGCGCGCGGCCTGGAAGCATGCATACGAAAAGACCTTATGGAATACCGCGAGCCAGAACGGATCGAGTGGGCCGCCATTGCAGCGCTGCATCATTTCCTCGGCGCTGATGGCGAGCGACAGCACCGTGAATGGCGTCGCTCTAGTGGTGATGCTGCCCGCGCGTCGGCGATAGTAATAGAGCTCGTCGGCGAGACGGAAGAGCGACTGCGCGCGCGCATAGACGAGCGGAATCGCGGCGCAGTCTTCATAGACGCGTCCGGCGGGAAACTGGACGCCGTCCCACAGTGCGCGCCTGTAGACGCGCGCGGCTGGAAACGCCTGATGCACGCGCGCGAAATCCAGCAGCGCGTCCAGATTGCATCGGCGATGACCGACGGCCGCGGGATCGATCAAGCGGACCTTGTCGACCACCTTGCCAACGGAATCGATGATGCCCACGTTGAACTCGATGATGTCGGCGGCGCCGACATCGAGAAGCGGCATGACCTTCGCCGTGAAGTCGGCGGACCAGACGTCATCTGAATCGAGAAAACCAATATACGGCGAGTTCGCCTCTGCGATGGCCCGATTGCGCGCAGCGGAAACGCCACGGTTTTCCTGATGTATAACCCGAATGTTGCGGCCGCGCGGGTCCCGCTGCACGTCCCGGATGCGTTCAAGTGTTCGATCGGTCGAACCGTCGTCGATGACGATGAGTTCGATTTCATTGGCACGCGGTTGCGAAAGCGCAGACATCAGAGACTCGGTGATGAAATGCTCCACGTTGTAGGCCGGAATGACCACCGATAGCAATGTCTTGGGGTTGCCGTCATGGACGCGTGTCATAGTGCTCGTGTCGCCGTTAGAGTTTAAAATTGCAGCCGCCGTGGCCTGAGCCGAATCATATGTGGCCGCTCTCAAATGCGAAGTTCTCCCGAATACCATTCTATAGATTAGCTTCTGCACGAACCGTTCGGCCCACCGCATAATTTATTGCGCCTTCCCCGCGTCCGTATTTTTGCTGGCCAGCGGCGCGGCCAAGAAAAATTCGATCGATCGAGGGGCTTGCTTTGAAGCTTTGCTTGTGCGTGTAAGAACGAATCCTATTTACTCTGTCGCCCGGTAAAGGTCGAATGACAATCGCGAGCGGGCGTTCTAAAGGCGAATCAAATGAGGGCGATCTCTCTCGACGGATATCGGCGCGTTGAGGGACGCAACGATGCAGATCCGCATACGTGCATACCTAAGCTGTCTTACGCGAGGAATTGCTACAGCCGGCCCGCGAGGACGCAAGGCGCAGCGCTGCCGCAAGCGTCGTAGGCGCCCACATGCAATGATTTTTAGAGGGGTCGGCGCGGTGGCCTCTGCCTCAAGGGGACGGGCTATGCAGTTGCGACGCCTGGCAATCCGCTGTTGCTCTCACGCCCGGAAGTCAGGGAACTCACCCGCGTGAGACAGCAGCCGCAGCACAGAGCAGTGACATCGTCTGCTTTGATCAGTGCAGCGTCTGCTTCTTTGCACCGGCGTATTGCGTCGAGGCGGCTTTTGTAGCGTTTGTCTGCCCATAAAGTCCCGCCCGACATTCGGCTTTAATTTCGGCGACCGCCGACTCAATCAACGGGTGCCCGGGATATCTGGCCACCGTTGCATCGATCGCGGCTTCTACTTCGTGAATAGCGGCCTCAATGCTGTGGAGATCTTGACCATTCAATTCCACTTTGACTACGAGATCGTCGAGCGCCTGCAGGGCGGCGATTACTGCGGCCGACCATGGTGTTGAGGTCATGATGCCCCCTTGAGATGTTCATGAAAGTGCATGTTGGTTCTTGCGGAGTTCGTATTAACGGCATCGCAGGCACGCAGCGTCGCATTCGTTGACAACGCAATACGAGCACTTCGCGGCCGGCCGACTCTGTGTGCACAATGGCCCAAGAGGGCCCCACGTGCGGACGGCAAAACAGCAAAGGCGAACACCGGAAGGGCAACATGAAGCCAAACCGTATGTCGTCGGCAGTTGTGCCCTCGGGACACAGAGCGTGCGTGACCGTTGCTTAAGATAACCTTAAGAGGATCACCAACTGTTGTGCAATTGCCGTCCTTCGCAGATGAAAAGCAAACCGTCAGCCACGGCTTGTAAGCATTAGGCGCCCCAATCGGACAGGAGATGCTGACGCCAAGCAGGACGCTTGTCGCTTAAAGGCCCGCCGACGCGGAAGCAGACGGATATGCGTAATTCATTCCGCCGACAGTCAGATATTCAGGATTTTCCGGGCAGACGGAAAAGATGCGTCAGTGTCCTTCGGGGCCTGTCGCGGCGATCGACACCGTTCTCGAGTTCAGCCTGACGACGACGAGCTTGCCCGGGCTGTGCCGGTCCGATACCCGCGTGCGTCTTCACGAGGTCCATGCAGCATGGATTGACCTGCTCCACAGCGAATCGTCAGGCGGCTTCGAGCCATCGCAGGATGCGCTGCCAGTCTTTCGGAGGGCAGTTTATGGAATTTATGTAACAGTTCATATCGGAGACGTTCTTTCGACCGCTTTCCCTGCACCTGCATCGTTTGGACGCTGCTGGCCCCAGCTAGTGAAGATCCTTCGCATCGAGACAGACGCGCTAACCGGCGCCCGCGAGTCATCTGCCGCCAATTGCCCTTTTTGTTTTGGCTGATTCATTTCAAAGGCAAGCAGAATCGCGTCGCGTTGGCGGTACAAATGCTTACAAACCATCTTGCCGGCACGGTAAGCCGCCCGCGCTCCAGCGACGTTATTGCGGGCACAACCCAGTGGAGCTCGGCAATGAACACGAACGTCACCGCGAATATATCGCCTCGAGGTCACATCCATCCCTTGGTCGCGGGTGCAGCCGTGGCCGTTATCCTCGCCAGTGCCACCGGCATCGCGGCGATGACTGGGGTGCTGCCCGCTTCGCGAGCTGTTACGGCGCCTCTCGCGCAAACTGCACCGGTCGCCAGCGCGCCGGCCACTTCGACGAAACCATACGTCGAACAAACCGCCACGCAACAGGCGCCAGGCCAGCCACGCCTCCATCATCACCGTAGCGCTCCGGCTGAGCAGGCCCCAGGGTATGCGAACGGCGATACCTATCAGAGTCAGGCGCAGGCCGCGCCAAGGCCAATAGCAGTTGACCCGAAAGTCGGGAAGATTGTCGCCATCAACGTGGTCGAGGAGTCCGAGCCGACAACGGGGCTTGGCGCCGTGGGCGGCGCGGTCGCGGGAGGGCTGCTGGGAAATCAGGTCGGCGGAGGACGCGGTCGTGTTCTGGCAACGATTGCTGGAGCGGCCGGTGGCGGGCTTGCCGGCAATGGAATCGAGCACGCAGTGCGCAAGGGGAGGAGCTACCAGGTGCAGGTCAGAATGCAGGACGGTAGCTACCGGAATTTCAATTACCCCACGCAGCCGCCCGTCCAGGTAGGCGAACGTGTTCGTGTCTCCGGCGACTCCGTGTCGGCTTCGTAAGCACTGCGAGAGCCGGCAGTACATCACAACGGGTTACACGCGGTACAGGATTGGCATTTCAGCCGCACCTGCGTTCGCGTGCCGTTCGTAAGATGCGCAACCGTTCCCAATTGTCTGCCATCCAGTCAGAAGTGTGCTAAACAGGAGACCTCAATGAAACGCGCAACCCTTCTCTTTACAGTGGGCGTTTCGGCTGCATGCGCATCTGGCGCAGCTCTCGCTCACGCGGATATCGGGGTTTATCTCGGCGTGCCGGGCCCCGTCTATGTTGCACCTCCAAGGGTCGTCTACGAGGCCCCGCCGCCGGTCGTCTACGCGCCGGCTCCGGTCTATGGCTACGGCTATGGATATCCATATGACGGGGACTACGGTGACGAGCGCAGGTGGCACGGTCATGACCACGGTCGCCACCGTGGATGGGAACGTCGCCATCATGGGGACGACGACGACTGACCTACGGATAAGCGCGCTTCAATCTCAACGCCGTCAATATGATGGCGGTAACACCGAGCTTTCGACGCAAATTGTGGGTGGGTACTTGGATCGCGTTGCTCTCGATTTCCTCGTTCCATCCATACAATCGTTCCTCAAGCTGTTCGCGGCTGATGACGACGCTTGGATCTCAAACTATTATAGTTCTTGAAGCAGCGCGAACTCTCTGCTTGTGAGAGCCACCTCCTCGTTGTTCATCCAACCCTTGTGCTGCGCCTGATCGAGGCGAAGCGCCCCGGCTTCCAGAGTCGTTTGGGCGCGGCCGACTTTGCGGCGAGTTGCCTCGTATTTGCAAGGCACGCAAATGATGCCGCTGCCGACGAACGTCGGGTAGAACGTGCCGGCTACAGCGGGCGAAGATGCCTTTCGCTCTTCGAAGCCTGCAGCCGGCTTGGGCACCGCTGTGCGTCTTATGCTTTATTCGTCAGCGGTCCGCCCTTCCGACGGCGCGCATCTGACGAACATACAGATTTTGGAGGCACCGCCAGCTGAAGCGGCCGCGCCTTTTGGGAAGGTTCTCCACCACCGTTGCGAAGCAGCGTCGCCCGAAAACCAGAAGCTTCCGTGGTTGCTGCTTCAACCGGCGTGAAGCAACGCGAGGATCTGGCGCCAGTCGCTTCCTCGCATGGCCGTGAACCAGTTGTCGTGATCCGCGGTAGGTAAAAGAAGAAAGTGCGAGTGTGCGTGTTCGCTAGCTAAGCGGCGCGCATGCAAGACGGGAATCAACGTGTCCTGCTGCGCGCCGACGATGACGAGTGGCCCGCGAAAGCTTGACAGCGCAGCGACCGAATCGAAGGGATCATGCAGCAGCCAGCGCACTGGTAGAAAGGGGTACTTCTCCGCAGCGACATCGGCAAGTGAGTCCCACGGCGTAATGAGCACTACACCCGCTACCGCCGTCTCATTTCCTTTCGTCACTTGTGATGCCATTCCCGCGCCCAGCGACTCCCCAACGAGAAAGATCGGCGCGCCCCACTGAGCGAGCGCTCCGGCCAGCGCTTCGCGCGATGCAGTGAGTGTCGCCTTCATCGTGCGCGAGCCCGGACGGTTGCCATGTCCCGGATATTCGACGATGACTACTCGATACCCGTTTTGCACGAATACATCGGCGAGCGGCAGCTTCGTCTCTGCTGACTCTTCGTTGCCGTGGTAGAGGATGAATGTGCCCCGCGCTCGCCCCTGCGCCGGCGCCACGATGTATCCTTCGTATTCGCCATGCACCTTCCATTGCTTAATGTCCTCGGCGGCGTGCGGGAGCGTGCGCGGATCGGCTGCATCGGGCGTGGACGGCAGCAGCATGCAGTCCTGCATCAAGAACAGCGCGAGCATCGCGCAAAGGTACATCGCGAGGACCAGGCCAAAGAAATAGAAAAGAAGACGCATCGGTGTCTCCGGAATTGACTTCTTGGCGGTGACTCAGTATATGGAAGTACGCATGCGCGCAGCGGTCAACGTGCGGGCGCCGCTCGGAGATTATCGGGCCGTAATGCGCTAGGGCGCCGTTAGCCAGGCGATGGTTATTTTTGTGTTAAATGCATGAAAGTCAGAAATTCAAAACGGTGGGCACCTCGGGGCGAACACCGCTGGATCATTGCCGGGGCAGCACTTCTTACCGCCGCCATGATCAGAGCCATGCTGCATCCGCTTCTTGGCGACATCATGCCGGGAACAGCGTTCCTAATCGCTGCGGTACTCGTCGAATACTACTGCGGACTCGTGCCCGCTTTCTGCGTCATGCTGGCGGGGCTGTGCATCGCCGATTATCTTTTTGTACCGCCCTATGGGCGCATCGACGTCATCGATACATCGGACATCCACCTTCTGGTGTCGTATCCGCTGATCACGATCGTCGTCATCGTCCTGGTCGAGCGTCTGCGCCGTGCGCAGTATCGCGCCGAACTGCTGGCGGCGGTCGCGCAGTCGAGATATGAAATGCTGCTGCGCCACGACAATGAGCGGCTGCTCGCGAGTCGTGCGACAGACGAGATGCATCGCATGCTTCATCACATCGCGCAATACAACCGCTCCCTTATCTTGATCAAGGCACTCGACCCCAGCGGCGCTCCCCCAAGCAGCTTCGTGGCGACCGCGGCGACGTCGACATCGAACGGTGTCATCGACGACGCGCCGATTGGCGCAGGTATCGCATACGGCGCAAGGCACGCAGAGGTACATCAAGACGACCTTGCGCGGGTTAGCGATCGCTTGACGCCAGGGCATCATCGCATGCGGCTGGTTTCCGGCGGGCGGAACGAGTGGAGGCCCGTCGAATGTGTATGTGACCGCTTCATCACGCCGTCCGGCGAGTTTTTGATATTGCGCGCCGAGGACTCCGCATGACCGTCTCCACCACAACGACGTTGCGGGGCAACGATCACGCCGTCCTGCTTCTGCATGGCCTGTCGAGCTCGCCGCTCGAGCTGCGCTTCCTCGCGCGCTTTCTCGCGGACGAAGGCTTCACCACGCACACCCCTGAGTTGCCGGGATACAGCGCCGGCAGCGCGCATCAGCCGATGGAGCAATGGATCCGCGCGGCGGTCGCGGAGTTCGACGAACTCGCGAAACAATATCGGCACGTCTCCATTTGCGGCCTCTCGATGGGCGCCACGCTCGCGGCGGCGGTCGCGCACGAGCGGCCGTCCGCACGCGCGTTGCTGCTGCTCTCGATCACGCTTAACTACGACGGCTGGGCCATTCCGTGGTATCGATTCCTGCTCGATTACGCTTATTACACGCCGCTGCGCTCGCGTTATCGCTATCGCGAGCACGAGCCCTACGGCCTGCGCAATGAGGCGTTGCGCACGAAGATCGCGCGCACAATGCAAAAAAACGACATCAGCGAAGTCGGTCCCGCGTCGATCGCCATGCCCGCGCTACACGAAGCGAGCCGCCTCGCGGGTTTTGTGCGCAAGAAGCTCAAGAGCATCGTAACGGACTGCCTCATCATCCACGCCATCGACGACGAGACGTCAAGCCCGCATAATGCGCGCTTCGTCTCGGCCAACGTCGGGGCATCGTTTATCCGCAGCATCTGGCTGGACGATTCGTACCACATGATCACATCCGACAACGAACGCGAAGTCGTCGCGCGGGAATGCGCGCTGTTTCTACGCGAAAGCGCGGCGGCTACGGGCTCCAGCGACAACCCGACGCCCGTCGTCTCACGCGCGCTCGCACGTCGCTTGCGTCAACTCGCGCAGGTTGCGGGGAAAGCATGAGGTGTCAATTCGCGCACGCTGCGGTAATCGCCTGCGCAGCGACGGGTGTCGCGTGCCCCGCGTACGCCGACGGGTCGCCTGCGACCGGCGACTGGAAAGTATCGGTCGGCCCCGGCTTCTACGTATTCCCGAAGTTTCCCGGCTCTTCGCAGCTTCAGGTATTGCCGTTTCCAGCCCAGGACATTTCCTGGCGCGACCGCGTGTTCTCGCAAGGCCCGGACGTGCTGGGTGTCAATGCTTGGCGCGCCGAGAACTACCACGTCGGGGCGACGCTCAGTTTCGATTTCCAGTCGCGTAGCGCGTCCGACGATGCGCGTCTTAAGGGCTTGCCCGATGTGCATTATGGGCCGAAGCTGCGGCTCTTCGCCGACTACACATGGTGGGCTTTCACCGGGGCGGCGGCGGTCTATCAGGACATTGCAGGAACGGGTCAAGGCTTGACCGCGACGGCCGATCTGCTGGTCTCCGCGCCCTTCGGCGAGTTGCTCGTCTCGGTGGGCCCGGGGCTCACGTGGGCGAACGCAACGTACACCAAGACGTTTTTCGGCGTGAACCTGCAGGAAAGCGCCGCTTCAGGCCTGCCGCATTACGCAACGAGCTCGGGCCTGCGCGACTTGCACCTCAACGTAAATGCCACCTACACATTCGACTCGCACTGGTCAGGAACGGTCGCGGCGGTGGTCGGGCGGCTCCAGCGGTATGCGGCCGGCAGCCCGATCACTGAGCGCCGGCTCGACCTAAACGGCACGGCATCGGTGCTGTATCGGTTCTAGAGGTCATGCGGCGAAGGTGCAGCTTTCCCTTTGTACTATTCGGTTTGCCCAATGTACTCGGGCGCGACCACCGCACCGCCCGCCCCCCAGTCCGTGGCTAAGAGCTGCTGGCTCGTGCGCTTTGTTGGCACAAAGACCGAACGGAGTTGCGTCATTTAATGACACGAGGCCGGTCGTTCATATCCGCTCGCCAAATGAACGAACGGTGAAGCTGCGAAGTGTCCGTGGCTCGCAAGCTGTACGACGCGCATCGCTCGTTGCGCATCTGCATGGACCGCCCATCGCGGAATCCGCTCCTGTAATAGCTCTGGCGAGCACATCGGGTGTCGTATTGCGAAGGTGCCCGCGGAGAAAGCACCTGGGCCCGCTCGCGTCCCGGCCAAACTTGCAAAGACGACGGCTATTTCGAAAGGCCTCGGACCGGCAGGCAGGGCGCCGAAGACGGGCGAGACGGGCTACGTTCCCATGAACGACTTTCCGAGGTCGAAAGACGATGATCTGCAAAGGGTCTCTTTGGCCGGTCTCATCTACCGACGTGAAAGGTTTAACGTGGCGCGAGCAAGCTTACTAGGCTGCCATAAGGCTCTCATAAGTTTGTGCCATCTACTATTGCGTGCCGTTATTCTGCGAAATCTGAAGCGCTGTGACCCAAGCTTCCGCTAAGGCCGCCTCTTACCCTGCGATAGTACGGCTGTTGCATTGGCTGGTCGCACCGCTGGTCTTTATTGAATTCGCCCTCGGCTGGGCGATGCCGAGGCTCACGCCTGAGAGTACACCGACCGGTGTGACAGGCTGGCATCTATCCGTCGGCGCGCTACTTCTCGCCATGATGGTAGTTCGCGTGGTCTGTCGATTGATTTACGAGCCGGATCTCTGCGTTATGCCAGCGTCGTGTCGCCGAGTGACAACGATGACTCACTTTGCGCTCTACGTGACGCTGTTCGCAGTGCTTGTCACGGGCTGGGCCGACTCATCTTCACGTGGCTGGTTCGTGCGTCTACTTGGGTTTTTATTCTATCCCTTGATCACAGGAAGACATTCTCCGGTCGGAAATGCGCTAGGCTTGGTGCACGTATGGCTAACATGGGTGCTACTCGCACTATCCGTCGCCCACATCGCTCACGCGCTTTTTCATCGCTTCGTATTACGCGACGACGTCCTTCGGCGCATCATGTAGGCCGTGCCCTCCGTGCGGCCCCTTCCGTACTGGGCCGGGTGCTCGTCCGGTGCTCGTCACGATCGATCCGTCGGTCACCCAAATGACGCGACTTCCTGGTGCCGAACTGGCCCGCACAAGCGAAGTTGTCGGATCCTACCCCGGCACGAACATACCGATTGCCGCGATCGCCATCGCGAAAGTCGCAAGCCAGCCACCCCAGGCCAACACACTGCGAACCGCGAACTCACCCATAATGCGCCGACTTTGGGCCGTCAACATCATGACTACCATGATTGGCACGGCGGTCAGGCCATTGATGACCGCACTCCAGTAGAGCGCTCGAATCGGGTCGAAGTGCATGAAGGTGATCGCCACGCCGCCGATAATCGACAGCGCAATCACGGCATAAAACTCACGTGCGAGCGTCGGATGCAGCGCGAGACTGCTGCGCCAGCGAAAGCTGCCGGCGGCGGCGTAAGCCGCGGACCCCGCAAGGACAGGAAGCGCCAACAGGCCCGTGCCGATGATACCCAACGCAAACAAGACATACGCGAAACGCCCGGCGATGGGCTCGAGCGCCCGCGCGGCATCGGCGGACGTCTTGACGTCGACGTGATGTAAGTGAAGGGTCGCCGACGCCGTCAACACGATAAAGAAGGCGATGACGTTAGACACCCCCATGCCGATCCACGTGTCAAAGTTAATTCGACGCAGCTGCACCGGCGCCTGATTCGGCATCCGACGCAATGGCCCCTGACCCTTCGAGCACATTTCCTCGACTTCCTGAGACGCCTGCCAAAAGAACAGATACGGACTGATGGTAGTGCCGAGCACAGCGACGACCGTCGTGAGATAGTCGGACGTCAGCGAGATGTGAGGCCGAAGGGTCCCCCTCGCTACGTCGCCCCACTGGATGGGAACAACAAGGGCGACCGCGACATAGGCCAAAAGCGCTAGGGCGGTCCACTTGAGGAAGCGCGCATAGCGGTCGTAGGAAATGAAAATTTGAAGCGCGACTGACATCCCGCCGAGGATTACGACGTACAACTGCTGCGGACCATGAACCAGCAATCCGACCGCGGCGCCCATCGCCGAGAGGTCAGCAGCGATATTGATCACGTTTGCGAGTACCACAAAACGACCGCGCTATAGAGCAGCCATTTCGGGTAATGGATGCGCATGTTCGACGCCAGGCCCTTCCCGGTCACCCGCCCAATCCGCGCGCTGACCAATTGTATGGCCGTCATAAGTGGATACGTCAGCAGGAGCGTCCACAGCAGATCGTAGCCGAACTGAGCACCGGCCTGCGAGTAAGTGCCGATGCCGGATGGATCATCATCTGCGGCTCCGGTAATCAGACCGGGCCCTAACCGTCGGATCCACGATCGCTCGACAGGATCGCGGATCGTGCTTTCGGGCTCTCGAACTTCGTTTTCGTTCATGGCGGGCCTCCCTACGCGCCAACGCAATTCTCGAACCCGGCAAAGCAACCCTCGCGTTAATGCGGGACGCATAGGTGCCCATGCTTTGCGGACGCTGAGGTCCGGGCACGTCGCCCAACTTCTCACACTGGCCATTACCTCACTTCTTTCGATCTCGTTACATGCGACGGGCCGAATGGTTTCCGGGACCGCGTTCGCAATCTTCGGAGCCGTTACTCTAGTCATGGCCCATCTGGGTCCGCATCGATGCAAAGAGGGCCTTTGGGTTGGCGGTCACGGCACGCCAAGTCGGTACGAACGGCACCCCGCCGCACGTCACCTGCATCTCGCCTGGTTGTTCGCGCCGTTGGCTGGTTCTTCTATACATTCAACTGCACCCAGAGCAAATTGGTTACGATTCTCCTAGCACCCCGGGGGACTTGTACGGATCTCGCAGCATACGGGTCGGCGTCATGTTACTTATTTTCATCCCAACAACCGTCCGCAGCGTTGCAGGAGCCACCCGCGGAAAGTCTTTTCGAAAGCAGCAGGTCGACCGATAGGCAACATCGCAAGCCCGTCGAATCTTGGATCGGGGGAAGTGCCCTTTCTCATTGGCCGCGTGAACGGTATCGTGTTATGACCACCAGCCCACGACAGGCGCGATCGCGACTTTTTGTCGCGTTTGAATCGTGAATGCGCAGATCCGTGCGCAACGCTGCTCCCTCTTCTATGAAGCTTGCAATATGTCGACATCCCCCTTGCACACTGGGTCTCATGAAACTCGCGCGTTGCCGGCGCTCGCGCTCGGTGCTATCGGCGTGGTCTTTGGGGACATTGGAACCAGCCCGCTCTACACGCTCAGGGAATGCCTGAAAGCCGCGGGCGGCGTCAGTCCGACGAACGTCTATGGGATCGTCTCGCTGATCCTCTGGTCGATCGTGGTAGTGGTCACGTTCAAATACGTGTCCTTCGTCATGCGGGCGGACAACGACAGAGAAGGCGGCATTCTTGCACTGACTGCGCTCGCGTCGGAAGTTGCGCCGGTCCGGTTACGTCGCTTCCTGCTGACCCTTGGCGTATTCGGCGCTGCGATGTTCTGCGGCGACTCCATGATCACACCGGCGATTTCCGTCACCTCTGCTGTAGAAGGCGTAACGCTCGTCAACTCTCATCTCTCGGAATAGATCGTACCGATTGCGCTGATCATTCTCACGGGGCTATTCAACTTGCAGAAGCGCGGTACCGGCGCCGTTGGAAAGCTGTTCGGGCCGGTGATGTTGATCTGGTTCGTCGCGCTTGCGGTGATCGGGGTGACGAATATCGCGGATCGTCCTGGCATCCTCCGTGCCGCGTCGCCCGTCTTTGCGTTCGATTTCCTCGTGCACTCGCCGGCCACCGCGTTCGTCGCCCTCGGGTCCGTTTTTCTCGCACTGACCGGCGGCGAGGCTCTTTATGCCGACAAGGGGCATTTCGGCAAGCGACCGATTCGGCTGTCGTGGCTATTGCTGGTCTTTCCAGTCTGGTGCTCAACTAATTCGGCCAGGCCGCACTGGTGCTAAGCAAGCCTTCCGTGATCGGTCAGCCCTTCTTTGAATCGGTGCCCTCGTGGGCGCTGATACCGCTCGTGGTGCTTTCCGCACTGGCGACCATCATTGCCTCCCAGGCGGTTATATCGGGCGCTTTTTCAATGACTAAGCAGGCAGTGCAACTGGGACTGCTACCACGCATCCCCGTAGTCCATACTTCGAGCCACGAGATCGGTCAGGTCTATGTGCCGTTCGTTAATCTTACGCTCTATGTCGCCGTCGTCTTCCTCGTCCTCTTCTTCCGGTCCTCAGACAACCTCGCGGCGGCATACGGCATCGCCGTCGCATCCACCATGCTGCTGACTACGCTCCTGATGTATTTCATCACGCATTGCCTATGGCGCTGGAAACCTATTGCGACCTTCACCGTCATCGGTCCAATTGCGCTCGTCGATGCATTGTTCGTGTCGAGCAACGCCAGCAAGGTCATGGATGGCGGATGGTTTCCCCTGCTGGCCGGCGCCGCGCTCTTCACGGTGATGACGACGTGGCACAAGGGTCGGGAATTGGTCGTGCAATAAATCGCGAAAGATAGTCTTGCGCTGGCGCCCCTCATCGCGTCGCTGACGACCGGCGAACATCCGGTCGTACGGACACAGGGCACGGCGGTTTTCCCGAGCGGAGTGCCCGCCATGACGCATACCGCGTTCCTGCACAACCTAAAGCACAACGGCGTCATGCATCAAGTCAAACTCTTCATGTCTGGCTCGACCGATAACACACCTCACGTATCGGACCAAGACAAGATTGCCGTCGAAGATCTCGGAAGCGGTTGTTACTCGGTGGCCGTGCGGCACGGATTCATTGAGATTCCCAACATCCCGGCCGTTCTCGCGCTGGTCGAAACGCGGGTACCAAACTGGCATTACGACCCCCTCGACGTCTCCTTTTTCCTGGGGCGCGACACCATCGTCGCAACGGGAAAGAGTCATGCGATGGCGTTATGGCGCGAAAGGCTATTCGCGTTCCTGGTGAGAAATGCCGCTCAGGCAGCCGATTACTTCAGCCTGCCGCCGAATCGGGTCGTCGAGATGGGCGGCCCGGTTAATCTGTGATTGTTGATAGATCTCTCGACGGGCTTGTGTGCGGCGATTCGACGACTGCGTTACCTGAAGCAATCGATATTGGGCCACCCGTAATGCGCCGACTCAAAAACCGAGGTTGTCCGTGCGCCCAGCACGAACTCGTTGCCGATACGTGTCGTCGGATTGTCAAGTACGGAATGCCCCCGACGGGCGGAAGAGATACAGCGAGTCGGCCTGGAGCAGCCACCACGGCGTACCTGATACGGGTAAGTCGCCCCTATCACCGTCTCCGCACTGCGCGACGGGAGTCAGGGCGTGGTGAACGACGCCGTATCGCTGGCGAGGTCCTGTGCGTGCGCCCCGATCTTCGCGTAGCCGGGGGCCAGTCCTACGACATCGTCATCGCGTCCCCTAAATGGCGCCATGAGCGGAACACCCGCATTCATGCAGACATCCACGAGGTTTGGATCGCCCGGCGCGCCCATGATGCGTGCAAACGCGTTGACCGACTGCGGGCTGTCCGCCGACCGACGCCAGACCATCTGGTCGGCAACCGCGTAGAAGCTGTAATTGCCCTTGTGATTCTGCGAGCTCTGCGTGCTTGCTGGACTTGCTAGGGACAGGCTCGTGCGTCGAATCGCGGGTGAGCAACGGTCGGCCGTGCTGACGGATCGACGCGCGCGGATGATCGGCGAGCGCGCTCGAGCCGTGCGCCAGCGCGAGCGCCACCAGCGCGTCGAGCATCGTGGTGAGATGCCGCTCCATCGCGCCGGGCGTCGCCGCGTGCGCATCCTCGTCGGGATCGTAGTAGGTGCGCGCGATCACCGCCGGAGGGATGCGCTGCACATACGCGCGCAGCGCAGTGAAATCCTTGGTCGTATAGCCGCGCTCAAGGGTGAGTGACTCGGTGAGCTTTTCCGGGACGGACGCCGTCGAGCCGTGCTCGCTCAGCCATCGTCACGCTCCCCGTCTTCCGACTCGAGCGGGGGCTCGGGCGGCGCTGGCGGCGCCGGTGCACGCAGCCGCGGCAGCCCGAGCTGCGCGAGCGCCTCGCTCGCCTGGGCCATGAACACCTCCGGCCAGGTCGCGCACAGGAACTCGAAGGCCACGCGCGCCTCGCGCAGCAGTTCGGCCAGGCGCGCATTTTCCGCGGCGTACGCGGTGACACCGAAATCGGTGGTCGGGCGCGCGCCATACATCACCCGCTGCACCAGCTTGACCGCGCCATAGTCGGCGATGAAGTCGAGCACCGGCACAAAGCGCGCGTCTTTCGTGAGCGCGGCGCCATAGGTTTCGGCGAGCGCGATCACCACCGCCAGTTCGAGCCGGGAGGGTTTCACTGGCAGCAACGGCACCGCATCGCCGTGGGCGGTAAGCCGCGCGGCGTTTCAGCGTGATCGCCTCGTCGAGCGCGAGCCCCACGCGCGCGACCGCCGCGGTCGGGGCCTCGTTGGGCCAGCGCCCATGCGCCCCGGCGCCAGCCCGATCGCCGTGCTCGCCGTCAAAGTCCTCTTCGCCTTGTGCCACGGGCCCCTGCCCTCTCAGGTAAATCAGAATTGGCCAATTCTACCCCTGAAACGCTATCCCGATAATAGACATTATCAGGCTTCCTAAATATGCTAGGCGACGGTCACGTGCGAAGGCGATGCCTATCGTTAAGGTCATCAAGCAAGTCTCTATTGCGAGGCCGTCCGCGGCGTACCTGTCCTCACCGGCGGGTCCAGCTTCGTCGCCCAGCAGCTCAAGAAGACGCAGCATCAGTGCTGCAGGAAGTCCTTCGATCGCCTCCGCATAGCGGTCGATGCGCAGCGCCGTAGATGCAGATAATCTTCAATCAGGCATTCGATCGCCAATGTCGATAGGCGAATCTCGCGAAGGCGAGCCCTTGACTTGGAATGGCGGTTACGAGCGAGACCGCGATTACCGCAGGCCGGCAGCGCGGTGCGATGGTGGCGACGAAAAGCAGAGCGGGGGTCAGGCCGTTCTGTAGTAATGGAACCCGCCGCGTTCCTCCGCAGCGGCGAAAAGGCGCCTCCGTGGCTCGACGAGCGCAAAGCCGTCACTCCTTCGCGCCGTCACTTAGCCGCCGACTTGTTAAGGTCGATCGCGAGTCATCGGCGGCTCGATGGGTCCAGCGAAGAGGCCCCCATCGAAGTACGCGTCATCGAGTTCCATGATGGTGTCGTCTCCCATCAGAATCACAACGAAATCGACCACCCCGTCGCCAGGCACCGCGGAGATTTCCGCTATTGTTTGTTGCGGCGATCGCTCGTCGACAAAGCGCAACCAGTAGTAACCGGGCGCGGTCGGCCGGGAATCTTTCCACTCCATAGCAAGCTCGCATTAAAGGACCGTTGCTATTAGATTAGCGCTTCTGTCGCGGTGCGTAACCCGCGTCACCTTCCTCTACGGCAGCGTTCGGCTCCTGACTGCCAGCTCACCCTACTCGCAAGCTTCAATATTTTGAAGTGGTTGGATCGCCGACGTGAGCCGACAAGGACCTAGGATCCTCCCAGCGCGAAACGTATCGAATTTCACACAACCCGTCTTCTTCGATACGCTGTGCGACAACGGGACCGACCGCCGGGGGACTCGCTGAAAAAACCGCCCGACAGGCGTGTCCTGGCACCGGACGCCGTGAAACAATTCGTCAGAATCTCGAAAAAATATTTTAAATCAATTGCTTAAGTGGCGCGCAACTTCTTCAGCGATGTTCCACGCGCGGGCAAGAGAAGATACGCGGAAGTCCACCGCCAGCTTGCGACAAGAAGCAGACGGCGTCTGTCGAAAGCCCGATTTCCATCGGCGCAGGACCAGGAATCGACAACAATATTTTCCGCGAGCGCTAGTGCGGCGTCTTGCACCCGCAGCGCAACGCGATGCGTCACTCGATCGACTCGACTGTGTGGCCGCGCCCTCGTCTCTCGGCCTCGCATCTGACGAGGCGCCACTCGGAGCGAGCTTGAGATGCAGACCACGTCGCGGTAAGCCGACCTCGGTGTCACTGACGCCAGTAGCTTGCAGGAACCAGCCACGCTGACTGACGCGACACTAAGGCAATCATGGCGATGTTCGGCGACAAAGCAGTGTGGCCGTTGAGGCAGGTCTTGGCTTGAAATCACGGGAGACCATGGTGGTCGATCTCCCTAGCTTCGCGGTGACCTCTCCCGATAACACGACTTATCAGGCTTGAGGTCGCGCGCGTGGAGTAGCGCTGAGAAGAGACGTTTCCGTCGTTGATTCAAGCAATGCCGGGGAAAGTCGGAAAGGTCCGTGAGAATGTTCTAGGCACGCCGTTTCCCGCCTGTCTCGCCTGGAGAAGCCAAACGGTGCCCGTCCGCAGACGATCGGCGAGACAACTGGTTGTGCTCTCTAGGCTGCTCGACAATGGCGACGGCAGCGGCGGCGCCGCGCGGACATCGGGGTCATCTTTCCGTCCCCATCTCAATCTGCGTGGGGCGTGCCGGAAGACGGTGGTTTCATCGGCTGAAGTTGCCGCGCGGTCGGTCCTCGCACCGACAAAGGCCGGGTACGTTCCTCGACTTGCGCTTTTCGAGGAATCACGACTAACCCTGGCAACCGACGCGGGGATACGAGGTGTCAAAGGCGCGGCGCGCTTTTTTGAGCTGCCTATGTTCGTTCGGAGCGGACCAATTGCGGATTGTCTCGAACCCAGGCTGCGGGGGTTGCGTTCGATGATCTGTCTGGGAAGCCGTCAAGCACTGAGTACCTGCGCTCGTCCCGGTGGGTTTCGACGATTCGCGCGGTCTCCGTCGGCTCACCTCGGAGGCACCTTAGCGGCAGTTCTTTCATGCGGTTTGGCTACCGGCGGTGGCGCAGCGGCCAAAACCGCGCGTACATTGTTCATGCGTGTCTCGGCAGTGACCGGGCGTTTTGGTCGGAGCGCGGTCGCGGCGCAGCTAGCCTCGCCGGCGTTGGGCGATCTGGGAAAGACGGAAGCAACAGTCCGCTCCCCACAAGTCGGAGGTCGCCATCGGTCCCCTTACCCCCGCGGATCTAATGGTTCGGGTGCTGCTAAGGCTCGCTGAAGCGCAATTTCCAATGAGAGGAGTCGACTACAAGTGTGTCAAGTTGACACATGGACTCAGTCGCCGGCGGAGGCTCTGCCAGCCGACAGCTCGTCGTTCGTTAATTCATTTATTAAGGCACACAGCCGACTAATCGAAGTGCAGTTCTCGCGCGATTCTCCGAGAAAGCGACTGTGTGTCGACTTGACACACTCGCCTCGGCCTATCTCGCTGATCAAGGCGTCAAGGCGGGCTCTCGCGAGCACCTCGCGTGATGGTAGCAGGGCACACGGGAGAACCAGTCTGACTCAAACCGCGGACGTGCCGCGTTTGGTGCTCAGCAGCCCGTCCCGTGCTGCCACGACAGCCAGGGTTCCGGGTTTTGAGGCGGCGACCAGTGCGAAAGGGCGGCACCCGGACGCCCGGCGTGAGATTCTCCCACCAATCGCGGGGGCTGCTGGGAAACAGGAAAACTACAGCGTCGCAGGCCGCCAACTTGGCGTGCAAACTCCACGGTCCCATTCGCCCTATGCTGCAAATGTTGGATGGCGGTAAGACACCATTCGCGACCGACGTTAGCCACCCATGGTGACGCCGCGCTTCGCGGCAGCCTCTGTCGTAAAAAAGGCCGCTCCGTGGCGGCCAGGCGAAGAGAAACGGATCAGCTAGGTGTGACGCTGAATAACGAACTGATCAGTCTTCGGATTTCTTTTTCTTGCTCTTCCGACAGCACGCCGGTCTTGATCTTCACCGTGAAACTGCTCGCGTCCCTTGTGATCGTGCCAGCATGGCTCTTCCCCGAAAAAATCTTCTCGATACTGCGCTCGTGTACACCTTGATGACCATGCCCTTTCAATACGTGCTGTTTGATTGCCGTGGCGAACTTCCCTTGGTCGAGCGCCCCCCTCGCCACGGACGTCCACAGAGCCCGGGCCGCCTCAATACCTGCTTCCCCATGCTTTTTGATGGCAGACACTACTTCGTCGGCAGCTGCCCCGCCTAGCAGATGTGGGTTCAGATCCAGATCCTGACGGACAAAGTCCGGAAGGTTCTCGAATGCGAGAAACCGATATAAGCCTTTGCGCGACATGCCTAGCGCTTCGGCCATGCGTTTTCGGCTTGGAAATTCTCCCTCCACCACACGCAGCGATTGACCAATCTCGTAGTCTGTCAAATCCTCCCGACCGACATTTTCGACAAGCGAGAGGACCGCCATGTCTTCGTCGGAGCATTCAATAACTGCGGCCTTGATCTCATCGAGATCGAGTAATTTATGGGCACGCAAGCGGCGCTCACCGGCAATCAACTGATATCCGCCCTCGACGCGGCGGACGACGACTGGCTCGACCAGTCCGACTTCTCGAATCGACTCGGCAAGTGACGCAAGAGCATCATCGCTGAAAACCTTGCGCGGCTGCCAAGGATTCGGCCGGATCGCCCCGACCGGCAGCATTAGCTTATCGCTCGTCGCCTCCAACTGTTGAATGCGCTGCTCGGCGGCGGCCAGCGCCCCAAGCATACCCGGACCGGTTTTGAATGCACTCGAGCGACGCGTTTCTGCCGATGCGGATGGCGCCTTCGCCTGGCGCTCCGCTCCGGCACCCAGTTCGGCGGTTTTTTGCAGCATCCGCTCCCGAAACGAACTCATTTGCCGGTCCTCCAATGTTCTATATACAGGTCGTCCAGCCAACGCACATAGTCCATCAGCGGCTGACGCACGCGTGAAACAGTCTTTTCAGCGAGGTCGCCCTTACTGATATCAAAAACAGTCGCCATGGCAAGCGCTCCGTTACTCATTGCTGAACTCGCCGGCACCTCGAGCCCGCTCAACCATTCCTTGTAAGTTCGTTGAACCCAAGACCGCACGACCGGGGCCGATGACGACGTTCCATTGTCGACCTTCGACAGGAGGACGGAGATAAAGTCATACGTGCGAGTATCGCCATGTTCCATGATGCTCTGCGCCAGATCAGAAAAGAGTCCCCAGAAGGAAACCGAGCTAATAAAATCCAAGCTTTCAGGCACAAGCGGCATCACCATCGAATCCGCCGCCATTAAGGCATTAATAGTCAGATACGAAAGCGAGGGCGCTGTATCAAGAATGATGTAGTCGTATCGTTTCCGCAGCGGCGCCATTCCGTCGCGAAGCAGCGCCCAAAACTTATAGCTTGGATTTTTGATGACCGAGCCAGGAATGTGAAACTCCGCCGAAAAAAGCGTCGGATGCGCTGGGATCACGTCCAGCCCATCCCAGTATGTCTCTTGCACGAAGTTGAGTAGGCCGCCATCCATCTGTGGGTTATAGATGAAAGGCAAGACCGTGTTTTCCTCGGTGACTTCCTTTTCCGCGTACAGACCGCACAGCTCAGTAAGCGAAGCCTGAGGATCGAGATCGATCAAGAGAACCTTCCTCCCTCGCAGAGTGAGTCCTTGCGCAAGACACATCGTTGTCGTGGTTTTTGTCGAGCCACCCTTAAAGTTCGCGACAAGCACGACCTTTCCATTGCCGTCACGCACGCCTGTATGAAGAGGAGTCTGATAGATGTCAGAAACCTTTTGTACCCATTCCCGCGTCTCGCTCAGTGAGAACGCACGACTTCGCCCAGACCCGTGCACTTCGCCAGGAGGAAGGTCACTCCCCTCGCGCGATGCGAGGTAATTTAGTTTTGCTCTGTCAATTCCACACAACTCCGCCACCTGGGTTGAGGTGAAACGTGGTGCCGTCTTGCGTGGCCGAGGTGCGAGCATCATCTCTCGAAGTTCGTCCGAAAGTGTCGCAGCGTCCTCTGCAAATCGGATGACCCCTTGCAGATCGATCCGACGATCAATTTCCGGCAGTTCGATAGTTTTTGCCATTTAGACGCTTTTTCTCAGAATTAGGTTAAAGCGAAGAATACACGGAAAGCGTCAAAGTGCCCATTCGATAGAAGGGCCGCTGTCACAAAAATTACGATTCGACGGCCCTTTCGCCCCTGAGGCGGAGGATCTGGCCATTCTGGCCCTCAAAGCGCCTGCAAAGGTACTAGTTTTTGTGCACTTTCGCGGTTTCGCGACGGCCGTAAGGTGGCAAGTTTTGTGCAACCAGCGTTCGGCCCCGCCGTGTCGACGATTTCGATGCACATAAACCGTTACCTTCCATCGGTACATAGGGCTGCAGCGTGACGGCCGTCGCACGGGCATCCGCCTTCCGCACATAAACCGTTACCTTTCCGCATTCTCAGTGTGTTTGTGCCGTGCCAATTCGGCTCAGCAGAGCGGGTACTGTGAGTCAAACTGCTTTTCAGGCGAGACTTCGTCCACCTGCCCAAAAAACGTTACCTTCGGCGGGGTATTTGCACAAAAACTGTCACCGCTGCGCGCGTGCCTCACATGCATGGGCTTGCCGCATTAGCGTTCCGGGACCGCCGAAGTCGATCTGAGAGTTTTCGTGAGGGCCCCGTTGGTTTGTCTTTTTTATAAAAAGACCTACTAACCTACCAACAGAAACTTCGCTTCCATCTCGATCAATGAGTTAGGCACATAAACGTCACGTTTTTTGTGTCCTCGGTAACGTTCCTTGTGCGAGCAGGCACCGTTTTGTGATCTAGCAGGTAACCGTTGTTGTGCAGCAAGGCGACGGTCTTTGTGCGGCGTCGAATCGGGCGGCCACGGTGGTAACGTTTATTGTGTTGACTCGGCGTTGCGGAGTGGTAAAGTCCGCCAGAACTTACGCGGAGGAGGGATGGGCAATCAAGTGGGCCAAGGGGCAACATCTGCGCAGATGTCGCTGCAGCTATTCGAGGATATGTCGGGACAGCCGATCGACGAGTCAACAAAAGAGATCGGTTTCAAGCGGAATAACCTCTTTGTCGCGATAAGCGGACTCGGCCTCGCTCCGCGTCGTTTTATCGATGCAGCCTATTTCATCGCAGCACAGGATCCCGCTCCGCGCGACTACTACGATGTCGACCTGAACTACTTCAAATGGCTGATGCACTATGACAGCCGCAACGTTCGGCATCTGCGCTCGGTGATCAAGGATGCGCAGCGCGTGCTCATCGAAGTTACCGACACCCCCGCGGACCGCGCGCCCACCGAGGACGATCGATGGGTCTCCGAGCAGCTTATGGGGACCGTCGGGATAGGGAAGGGCCGCATCCAATTTCGGATACCCCCGCTTATTCTGCGGCATATCACCGGCCCGGAGAAGCATCACTGGCTGAATCTGGTCATTACGGCCGCGTTCACGCAGACCTATTCTCGCGCCATCTATGACTATGTGCTTCCACACGTTCACGATGGCCTGACCGATTGGCTCGATCTCGATGTCATGCGCAGTTGGCCTGGCAAGCTGGGCAAAAGCGCCTCCGAGTTCAAGCATTTCCGGCAGAAGTATCTGGAGCCGGCGGTGAAGCAAGTGAATGAGCTCTCAGATCTCGACGTCGTGTATGAGACGCGCGCCGACACGCCCGGCTCGAAGAAGATAAGCCGGATTCGCTTCCGCATCAAACGCAAGGACACAGTCGCGTCGATGCTTGCCCGCCAGCCGGAATCGCACGATTTGTTGCTCATCCTTCGCAATGAGTTCGGCCTCGACACGAAGCAGTTTGATGCAATCGCACAGCATCGCCTCGATTGGACAGACGAGCGCATCCAACAAGCGATCGAATACACGCGGTTTCGGCTTAATCAGGGCAAGGTTACAAAAAGTCCGGCGGGGTATCTAATGCAAGCCCTTAGCCACAATTGGCGCGTATCCGAAGCCGAACGCAAGATGGTCGTAATTCAGGAGGAACGGGCGAAAGTCGAGAATGCGGCAGCGGCCGCGAAATCAGCGGCGAGCGAAACGGTCGCGAAGAGCGTCGCCCAGCGGGATCAGGAAGCACGCGAACGCATGAATAACGAAGTCCGTCTCGGGCGTGAACATTTCGAGGCGGCAGACGACAAGACCCGTAAAGATCTCGTTCGCTCGTACGTACTGTCGGCGCAGGGAAAGCTGACGCTTAAGCGTCTTCAACTGGACGCATCGGCGTTATCCGACTGCAATATCCTCGGACATTCGGATCTTGCGTGGTACTTCGGTCAGTTCGTGTTCGGGCGCATTAAGCCGCAGGTCCGCGTTTCGCGCTAGCAGCCGGCCCGCAGCCATCGCCGGGTCTGCTGGTACACGAGTTCCCGCGGCGGCAAATTGGTCGGGAGCATGCGCTACGCCGGCACGAGCCAGCGCAGCGCATTGAACATTCCCCGCAACTCGTACTTTCGCTGCGGAGCTTTGCTGTAACATCAGTGTCAGCTAGGGCACCACGGAATTCCATTGTTCGTCGGACAGATCAGTCGGATAGCCTCCCCGGGTTATCATCGTCACCTGGATTTAACTTTGGTATCCTGATTTAAACCGCCATCAAAGTTCCTAACACGCTCTAGCTGGACACTTTACGGTTAAGCCCCTCCAAGACACTCCGTCTGCACGATGGCCCTGCCCATCAGAAAACGGTGACCTTTGTCACCGCAACGGCAGGAATCACCGGCGCTGTTGATTCCGATCTAGCCGAACTAACAGTTATCGTGACGAAATCGTGAGTATGGAAGCGACGCACGCGGCAGCCACCATGCGACCGAAGGGACGAATGCACGCGTTGACTGGCGGACGGGCGCGGTTTTCTCACTAAAGAAGCATGCCAAGGCACTGATGCCTGTCCGTGGCAGCAAACAATGCAGCGCAAGCCTCCTATCGTCGACGTGGGTTTCCACGTGGAAACCGATCCGGTCGCTATGCCGTTACCGCCGCGTCCGCGCGTTATTCACCAGCAAGCGATGTCTTCAATTCCTGCGGGACCAGCCAAATTCGTTAATCTGTTGCCGACGGTCGGATGGTCCGCACTGCGCGGCTATGCGTACCGCCCCGACCGTTGGCATAGCGATCTCAATCATCAGCGCAAGATCGCGCGTTTCTGAAGACGATTTCCGCGTGGAAACCGCCGGCTTATCGTGGGATTTCCACTGAGTTCGCCAGCGCCGAGATCGCTAGTGCCCGCAGTTGGTCGACGTCTATGAGATTGCGCCGGGTCGCACGCGCCTTGAAGCTAAAGGAAAAAGTAACAGCGTCCCCGACGACGTGCACCTTTACCAGGCAGTCGGCGTCGCCTGGGCCACCGGCAAGATAGTTCAAGATTGCAGCCGCCGACCGGCGACCGGGCTGCTCCGACAGGAGCTTGGCATTGTGAGCAACCTTGGAGACGCCTAGCGTTCTAACAAGTGCCAGTAGCGTCTCTGCGTTGCCGTGAGAAAATCGCTTCTCGTCAAACAGCTCTGTAATCACTGTCGGAAGCTTGGAGAGGGCCGTTGCAACAGATAACCGTACCTTTCCCCAGCCTTGCCGATTCGCCGCTTCGCTCTTCGTTAGCCATTTGTTGGCCGCGACACCCTCGACGAACTGTCTTGCCCGAACAAAAGGAAGATCGACTTGTGGTGTGCGTCCACGTTCGGGCGCGGGCGGCGGCTTGTCGTCTAGCAGGTGAATAATCTCGGCCCATGACTTTCCCTCCTTCGGAATCGCGCGCGCTCGTTGTTCCAGCGTCTCACGCCCGATGGCTCGTTCGATCCGGATAAGCTCTCGCGCCGTCCTCCCGATCAAACCGGTTTCAGTGAAGAGGAGAAGTACGTCGGCAGGCATCGCCGAGACGCGCAACGCTCTATTGACGTGTTCACGTTGAACCCCAAACCTTGCCAAGGACTCTGCAGCCTCCGTTTGGTTTTGCCATAGCCGGCCCAGGCCGTCTTTGTACACCGTAGCGAGGGCCAGCGGATTGCGGCTCAACGGCTTTCCGATATAGGCTTCCATCTATCCTCCGTTTCGACTGTTTGTCGGCACGCTGCGGGAGCTCTTTAGCATGGATGTCGTTTCCAACTGGAAATCGCACGTCAAGGCCCGCAGGGATTCTTGATGCGGATGTTCGATACATATAGACGAGGGTGCGCCATGGGCCTAGTGCTAGCAGTAGCGAATAAAAAGAGGTGGGAGCGGTAAGACGACCATTCCCCTTAATCTCGCGGGCGCATATTGCGATGACGATCCGGGCCTACGGGTCCTTGTGATCGACGCCGATTACAAACGCTGGCGCGGAGCCGTACCCCTTCACGGTTGTCGACGCAGCCGCCGAATTGAATCCAGGACGGGAAATAAACAGTCGACGACGATCAGATCGTAGTTTTCCGCCATCCTTATCGCGGCATCCGACTTCGTCCTCGTCCCTATGGATACGTCGACCCTAGGCGCGTGAACCACGGTCGGAATGCTTCAGCTAGTTCGCCGCAAGTTAGTTTATCTACAAGTCCACAGTCGATCGTTGGCTCACCAAGCTCTTCTTGCCCGAAACCTCCTCTCCGAGTTGCAGGCAGGACGTTCTAGATCTGCGGGTGAGCGCTTGAGGAGTTGGTCTCGAACCCCTTCATCCCCGCGAGTTTTACAACTCGCCCGACATCGACGAGCTCACGGTTTTGTTGCGTCGCGAAGGTCAACGCGTCTTTATCATCAAAAAGCTCGACAGCACCTCACCGTCGAGAGCTGCTAAGAAGACGCATTTCAGTGGGTACGTGCCTTTCCAGGCCCCGACGGACGTGAGATAGGAGCACTGAAGTAGTATCGGGACGGACGAACTGAACTCAAATTAAGCGGTCTCGGAGCAACAGCAAGACAGCAAGCGCTCATCGTTGGGAAGCTCCAAACGGTCATCAGCGAGTTCGTTGCCTACGAGTTCTCGACCGCGCCCGAGAGGCAGGATCAGTTCGCCGCCGTAAGCGAAACAAGGCTCGACGAGTTGGCAGCGGTTCCCGCGACCGCGAAGAGTTGGCTGACGAGACCGTGTGAGCACAAAAGCAATCTATCGAAGGCACCAAAGGTGTTGTTTAATAAAACAACACCTTTAGACGATAGCGAGTTCTCTGCTTCCTGGGAGCGCTGCCCTTCTCCTCAGGGCGCCAGGCCAACAGCAATCGATCGGCGGGCCATATCACTGATAATTCACCTTGTCGGGCCTGACCTACCCTAACCATCTGTTTTAAAAGCGAAAAACACGGAAAAACAGGTGTGACAATCCGGATCTTTCTGCAGTTGTCACACTCGACGCCTCAGTCGCCGCTAAAAAAGGTCAAATTCGGAAAACGTTGTGCACCCGAAAGACGGCAAAAAACAGCGTCTTTGTTGGGAAAGGGCTTCATCATGATAGACCCAGTTTCAGCGTTGAAGGCTGCTAAATGTCGCCGGTGCCAACCGTGCAATGACGCACAAAACCACCCGCCTTTCCGCTAAAAAAAGGACGCTCGCGCTGTTTCAATGGTGGCCATTCCAAAGGGTTGCCATGCGTCTTTTCAAGAACAAGCGTTGGGCCGCGCTGTCCACGGCCCCCGGCTCATATGCC
Organism: Caballeronia zhejiangensis; assembly: GCF_022879815.1. Taxonomy (NCBI): domain Bacteria; kingdom Pseudomonadati; phylum Pseudomonadota; class Betaproteobacteria; order Burkholderiales; family Burkholderiaceae; genus Caballeronia; species Caballeronia zhejiangensis. Next base: position 318,025 of record NZ_CP084287.1, on the reverse strand, counting down.
GAGGAAGATCCGAGCCAGGTGATTTTCGAGACGAGCACAAGGCTCACGCTCGAAGCTAACCGCTGGATGCTCATCGCGTTCGGCCTCGCATTCATCGCGGCCGGCGCTGTGTGGACGCGCCAACCGCCGCCTTCGGTGACCCGCGTCGTTGGTGTCTCGGCCGACACCGGCGGCCATCCGATCGTCACCGAGCTTGTCGCGTACAAGCCTGACTCCCAAGCCGTTCGTACGACGGTCAAGGACATGGCCGTTCGCTGGTTCACCATCGAGCCGGTGTTATCTGACCGGCTTGAGACGTCGCGCATGACCGCCAACATCAACTCGGTGAAGGCGCAAATGATCGGGGCCGCGACTGGTCAGTTCCGCGACTGGTTGAGGGCTGACGCACCGTTCCAAGCGATTACGGCAAATCCCAAGCTGATCCGTGAAGTCGATGTACGCAACATCGCGCTGCTCCAAGACAACACCGTACTCGTCGAATTCACGACGACCACCTCGCAAGCTGGCGCGACGGGCAAGCCCGACGTGAAGTCGTACGCTCTGACGTTGCGTTACCAGATTGTTGCGCCGACTGCCGAACAGGCGCTCACCACGAATCCGTTCGGCATTTTCATTCCGTTCTTCCGCCTCGAGCGGACCGCATAAGCATGACCGCAACCATTCTCAACAAACGGCCGGTCATCGGCATGTGCGTCCTTGCTGCGTGTGCAGCATTGCTCGCCCAACCTGCTATGGCGAAGAAAGCGTCGAGCGACTCCGGCTTTAACGCGGCAATTGTCGCTGGCGACCCAATGAGCCCCATCAACCCGTTCAACGGTGGCGCCGATCCTCTGACGATGCCGGGTGATGCACGTATCGGCGTGTTCCCGTACAGCCGCGACCAGATTTATCGCGTCCTGACTGCACCGCTGAAGCTCACGACCATCGAGCTGGAGAAGGGCGAGAAGCTGATCGCTGATCCGGCGATGGGCGACAGCGTTCAGTGGGAGATCGACGACGACAAGATGAACCACGTGTTCATCAAGCCGCACAAGGCTGACCTCGTCAACACGTTGCACCTGACGACGAACCTGCGGGAGTACGACTTCACGCTCATCGCGTCACCGGCGGGCGGCATGTTCTATCAGACGGTGCGCTTCCAATATCCACGCGCCCCAATCGCCCGCGTCAGCGCTCGCGAGAATGCGTCTGGGAACGGCGACCGTGGTGGTGCGGACTCGGGAAGCATCAGCGTCTCGCCTGACAAGCTGAACTGGGACTACAGCGTCGACGGCCGCGCCGAATTCACGCCGGAAACGGTTTTCGATGACGGCCATGCGGTCTGGATGCGCATGCCTGCCAAAGCGCAGGAGTGGCCGGTTCCCTTCATCCTCGACCACGGCGACCGCGTCGTTGCGAACTTTATCCGCCGCGGCGACTTCCTCGTTCTCCAGCGTCTGGCCGACGAGATCGTGCTGCGTTCCGGCAAGGACGAGGTCACCGTGACGCGCGGCCGTCGGCGCATGTTCGGAGTGTTCTGACCGTGGCGAAGAAACCGGACGCGGCCACGCCCAGCGCGGAACAAGAGGCGCTCGTGAAGGGTAAGACGCCGCGCAATGCGATCATGAGCATCGGCATTCTGGCCGCTGTGGTGATTGGTGGGCTCGGCTTCTACTACGAGCTGCAAGCCACCAACAAGGCGGACGAAGAGGCGCGCCTCAAAAAAGCGACCGCGCTCAAGTCGAGTACGGAAGCGCCGGCTGCCGCGAACAACAACGACATCGATCAAATGATCCGGCAGCAGCAGGAAGCTGCGGCGTCGGAGGCAGCCGCGCAGGCAGCATCGGCAGCGGCGGCTCCGAAGCCCGCCGTCAAGCCGATGCTGACCGGTGCGGACTTCCAGGAAGAAGTCAAAGGCTCGAGCACAGACACGCGCGAGCTCTCGCGGCAGGCGGCGCAAGACGCGATCTATACGTCCTCCATCTTCAAACAGGCAGGCGCGTCGCGTTCCGCGAACTCGGCGACCGGCGTACTGCCCGCTGGCGTTCCTTCGTTGGACGATGTGCGAGCTGCCCGTAACGCTGCGGGAGCCAACACCCCCGATGCGATGGCGATCGCCTTGGCGAAGCAGGGCCAAGCACCGGAAGATCGAGACCGCGCCTTCCTGCGCGATGCGGGTTCGCGCGGCGGCATCGAACGGACAACCTTCAATGGCAGGTCGACGGGTTGCACGTTGACGCCGCCGCACGTCATCCACGTCAAGACCATCGAGGGGCTGAACTCGGACAAGCCGGGCCGCGTGGCGTTGATGGTGGACGAGGACGTGTACGACAGCCTGCGCGGCGACTGCTTGATGATCCCGAAGGGCGCGTTCATCAATGGCATGTACAGCGCGGACGTCAAAGTTGGCCAAGAGCGCCTGCTGGTCGCTTCGACGAGTCTGCGTCTGCCCAACGGCAAGAGCGTGCCGCTCAACGGCATGCAGGGTGCGGACCAGAACGGCTACGCCGGGTTTTCGGGCGACGTGAACAACCACTTCCTGAAAATCTTCGGCGCGGGCTTCATTACTGCGATTTTGCTGAAGGCCTTCGACAGCAGTTCGCAGACGGCGACGACCGCGACGCCGAGCGGCGTCACTACTTATGGCGACACGGCAGGGCAGGTCGCGGCAGCGACGGCCCAGACCGTCATGCAGCGCAACCAGAATATCCCGCCGACGATCACGGTGGAGCCCGGCCAGAAGTTTCTGGTGCAGGTCACCCAAGACATCGTGATGGAGCCGTACCATGAGTAAGGCTCTCGCGGCGGCATGCCTGTCTGTCATGGCGTTCGGCGCCCATGCTGCAATCATCGATTCGATCATCAGCCCGACGCGGATTGTGCTCGACGACGGCGTAAAGCGCGCAATCGTCGAACTGCCGGGCGAGCCTGTCTACACCTGCGGGCTGAAGCCGTTCCTCGCATGGGCTAACCGTTTCGAAGGCCAAACAGTCGAAGCTGCTGCTGGCGGCGTCGCCGTGAGCATCGATGGGTCGCCGGTCAGCCTCGAAAGCCTCTTCGTGAAAGCCGGATGGCTGCGCCCCGCGGCCCTTACCGATGACGCACAAGCGAGTATCGCAGAGCGGCGGGGTGGCTGGTCGTGCGCATCTGCGCAGGCACCGTTCGAGGCGATGCACACCTCGGTCGATCCGAAAATTCTCGCCGGCATCGCGCTCAACGAGTCCGCCTACAACGGTCGTGCATGGCCGTGGGCGTTGAATGTCGCGGGTCGCGGTTTCTTCTTTGGCACTCGCGAAGACGCGTACCGCGCGGTCCGCTATCTGATCAGCAACGGCCGATCTAACTTCGATATAGGCCTGATGCAAGTGAACTGGGGATACCACGGCAAGCGCTTCGCGAGTGCCTGGGATGCCCTTGCGCCGGCGACAAACATCCGCGTCGCCGAAGACATCCTTAACGAGAACTACCGCCTCACGCATTCCGCGGTAAAGGCCGTCGCCTACTACCACAGCGCCAATCCCGCACCGGGCCGCGAATACCTCGCGCGCTTCGTGAAGCACCTCTCTCAAATCGAACGCGGTTTATGAAGCACACGTTCTCTCTTCTCACTCTTGCGCTTGCGGCAGTCACCCTCAATGCGGTGGCCGCTGGCACAGACCCGCTCGACTTTGACTATGAGATCGCGGGCAATGTGCTTGAGCGACCGGCGCTCGTGTTCAACGATGGCAGCGACACCTATTTCCAGCCGCGTGCCGGTCAGTCGCTGCGCGTGGACGGTGGGCATAACCAGGGACCGTACATTGTCGTGCCGGGCACGCCCGAGGTGATCCGCTACTCGGCGGGCGGCTCGAGCGCCACCGCATACTGGAAGAAGGCAAACCGCTTCATTGGCGACAAGGCGCGCAGCGACACGCCGTCCGGTTTCTCTGGCTTCTCCGGCCGCCTTGCGCTGATTGGACCGCGCAGCAGCCTCGAAAGTACCCGGTCATTGAACGCGACGCTGCCGCTCGCGCAATTGGTCAAAGCGCTGGTGCCGCAGGGCTGGACGGGATCGGCACAGAAAGACATTGACCTGACGGCCTCGACGAGCTTCGGCACACGCGATGGCGAGAACTGGATGCAGTCGCTCGATCGGCTGGTGGCCGCGTCCGACCTGTACGCCGACGTCGATTTCAACTCTCACCATGTAACACTCCGCCGCTCGGCTCCGCAGTCCGTGGCCGTCAACTACGTCGCGCCCGTGTCGCAGGTCGCTGCTGCTTCGGCGGCTGCTACTCCGGTGGCCGCGTCGAGCGCAGCTTCTGGGACAGACCCCATCGCAGACATCGCGAAGAGGGTCGCTGCTGACGCGCCGGCAGCATCTGGGTCCGTCCTTGCTGCCAAGTTTGGAGCACTGGCGATCCGCGATGGCGACGACAGCCACATTCAGATCAAGTTCTCGGAGAAGCCCAACGCGGAGCTGAAGGTGACCGGACAAGACGGCAAGTCGCTGCGTCCGAAGTGGGATGACGCGACCGACGTGGTGACCTTCAACCGCGCGGAGCGTTTCACGATCTCTAACGGCACCGACAAGGTCGAAGTTGCCCGAGTCGCGGGAACCGTCTATGAGTTCGACGCCGCGAACAAGGCTGCGCTTCAAAGCGTGTTCGACGAAAACGGCTCGACGTTCTTCAAGTTCGCCGACACTGTTGGCAAGGTGACGGTTGCTGACGTGGGACACATGGGCTCCGGCGAGCAGAAGGGCCGCTATTACAAGTTCAATGGCACCGCAGAGCAGTTCATCGTTAATGCCGACGGCAATGTCGTCAACGTGCTGCGCAAACACGATGTGCGGTTCTTTGATCGGCCCGCGTCATGAACCGACTATCCCTCTTGTTGCCGCTTCTCTGCGCGAGCCTCCCCCTGCATGTGCGTGCCGATTGTCTTGACGACGCCGCACGTTACCACCGCGTCAGCGTTCAAGTGGTCCGTGCGATCGCACAGCAGGAGTCCGGAATGCGCCCGTATGTGACGAACCGCAATACCGATGGGAGCGAGGACATTGGCTTGATGCAAATCAACTCATCCTGGCTTCCAAAACTGGGTCGCTTCGGCATCACCCGTCAACACCTGTTCGACGCCTGCGTGAACGCCTACGTGGGGACGTGGATTCTGGCTTCGAACATCAAGCAGTTCGGTCCGACATGGAAAGCGGTCGGTGCCTACAACGCGGTTTCCTCGAACAAGCAGCTCATCTACGCCAACAACATTTACCGCCGCCTGCAACGCGCGAATTGACCGACATGACGCCTACTTTTTCTCTTCAAACGCATCGCACCGCGCGCATAGTGGCTCACTTGTTCGCGTGTCTTGCACTCACGACTGTGCCGGGCCTTGCGGTGGCCGAGCCTGATCAATCGCGCCTCGCACCTCCGCCCGGGGACGGCTGGCAACTCCTCTCGGCGCCCTCTGCGAAAGCCCCAGTTGCACAAATTGCGATGGCGTCGCCCGCTGCTCCTGTCGTTCGTTCTGCCTCGGTCGCTGCATCTGCGCCTGCCTCTCCGGCCGCGCTCAACGCCGTTGTCGGCAGTCCCGCGCCCGTCGCGCTTCCCGGTGTTGGCGCGCCGTCGCCAGTTGGCTCGATGGAGGTCGCCCCGGTCGTCGTGCCGTCGCAAGGCGGCGCAACGGTGCCTAGTGGCGTTATGTCTTTCTCGATCACGCCGCAGGACATCAACCTGCGCAATGCGCTCGATCGCTGGCTGCAGCAGCAGGGCTGGCAGCTCGCCTGGAAGATCGACGACGACTTGCCGCTCGAGTTCAACGCGACGTTCTCGGGCGACTTCAAGTCGGTGCTCACGCAAGTGATGCAGGCGACCAATCACATGCGCACGCCCACGCGGGTTTGCAAGCACACCAATAACGTAATCCGCGTCGTAGCACGCGCAGCCAACTGCCAGGAGTAATCGCCATGCGCCTCACGAAAATCAAATCTGCTATTGCCATTCTCGTGGCTGCATCGCTGACCGGCTGCGCGGTGTCGCAATCCGACGTGAACCACGCCTATGACGCGACCAACGCGGAAGCCACGCGCGCGATGGGCAACGGTCCCGAGTCGATGTCGCTCGTTGAGGAAGTGCCGACCGCGTTCCTCGGCGACCGGTTGGTGCCGGTCGCGTATGAAGCGACATTGCCTGCGATCTTCCGCGAGAAATCGGTTGTCTTCCCCGGCAATCTTCCGCTGTCAAAGATCGCCACGCTTGTCTCCACCGCTACCGGTTATCCGGTGCATCTGAGCCCGGACGTCTTCATTCCGCGCGACGCGCTGATTCCGAAGACCAACGGCGGAAACGGGCAAAGCGCCCCGATGCAGCCTCAAGCGATCGCGAAGTCGAATGTCGAGCCGGTCTATGCGCAGGCGTGTAACTGCAAGGTCGGTGAGTATCTGCGCGGCGTGACCGAGAACCTCGGCCTCGACTGGACGTTCGACGGCAGCACGATTTCCATCAGCCGGTTCGTCACCAAGACGTTCACGATCGCGGCGATCCCGGGCAAGGTGTCGATCAAGTCCACGATGTCGAAGGGAACGGATACGTCGACCGGAAACCAGGCGTCGGGTGGCACCACGGGCGGCACGTCGGGCAATACCGGTTCGTTCTCGTCAATCACGTCCACCGGACGCGACGGCACGTTTGACCAGATTGCGATCATCCAGTCGGAACTCGAAAAGCTGAAGTCGCCGCTCGGGGAAGTGGTCGTCAATCCACAAAGCCGCTTGGTGATGGTTCGCGACACCAAGGAAGCCGTCGATCGCATGGGCGCGCTGCTCGCGCGTGAGAACGCGATTTCGACGCGTCAGGTCGCGCTGCGCGTCCGCACGCTGCAGGTGGATCTTAGCAATTCGTCGCAAGCCGGCGTCAGTGCGGACATCGTGTTCAACCGGATCTCGGACGGTCTGAAGCGCTATTCGATCACGGTGGCTTCGCCTTCGTCGTTGGCAACAGCGATTGGCGGCACTGTAGGCTTGTCGGTCTTGAAACCCGGCTCGCCGATGGAAGGCACCAACGCGATCATCAGCGGCCTCAACGCCTTCGGAAAGACGGTACAGGACAATACCCAGACGAAGCTGACGTTGAACGGCCTGCCGGTGTCCATCGGATCATTCGAGACGAAAGGGTATTTGGCAGCCACCACGCCGAGCGTTGGCTCGATCGCCGGTAGTATCGCGGGCGTACCGGGTCTTCAGCCGGGATCCGTCACGGTCGGTGACTTCGTGAACATCCTGCCGTCGGTCAACGACCACAATCAAATCATCCTGTCGTACTGGAGCGATAGCTCGAAGCTGAATGGTCCGTTCACGACCATCAGCACGGGTTCGGGCGCCACGCTGCAGCAGATCCAGTTGCCTGACATCCTCGGCAACAAGGACGACCAGACCATTGCGCTGTCCGATGGGCAGACGGTCGTGTTGTACGGCGCGGTGAGCAATCGCTACGACGGCAACAGCAATAACGGCATCGGTGGCTTGTCGGGCGCATGGAATAAGGGTCGCACGTTCCAGGTGATCATGCTGACGGCAACCGTCGTCCCGTCGATGTGAGCGCGAGGTAAGCATCCGTATGCACTTCGAATCCATACCGGGAGAAAAGGGCGCCAGGCTCGTATTCGGGCTGGATTGGCGCGCTTATTCGGCCAAGGGCGCCCGCGCCGAACGCCGGCACTACGTCGAGGAGTCCGGCGCGACGCACTACACCGAATACAAGGCGAATGACGAGACCATCGTCGGGTTCTGCGAACTGGAGCCTTCGCAGCGCAAGGGCGGCAAGCTGTACTCTGCTGCGGCGCGTATCGCGTCGTTGGACCGCGTTCGTCGGCGCCCGGCGGTACTCGTTCTCATCCAGAACGATGAGCGCGTGCATCTGGTGCTCGTGCAGCGCGGCGCTGTCTCGCTCGATCAGGAAGTAGCACTTAATGCGCTTGCCGATCGTCGAGACGAAATCGAGGACGGGTGCGCCAAGGCAGGGCTCGAACTGGCGACCCTGGGCTACGGCGCGCAACTCCACGCGGTAGATGAGACGTTTGACCTTCGCGAGCTGCTCGTTGCGCGCAAGGTCGGGCTGATCAAAAAAGTCCCGGTAGCGGTGCCCACGACGGTGCCGTTGCTCGTGATCCTCGCTGCCGTGTTCTTCGGCGGCAAGCAGTTGATTGAGATGCTCAACCCGCCGCCGCCGCCGCCGGCGCCACCGCCGACGTTCATGCAGGAATACCAGTCGGCTGTCATGCGCACGCTGGCCGCGCCTGCTCCGCTTGCGAATCAGCTCGCACCAAAGCTTCTGGCTAGTTTCGGCGCGCAAGAAACCAACGTTGCAGGATGGCAGTTTCAAAAAGCGTCCTGCACGATCGCGGGTCCCTGCATCGCAACCTACAAGCGGCAGGGCGGCACCTTCAAGGAATTCGACACACGCGCGCCGGAGTCGTTGCGACCGGTCGTCTTCAACCCGGATGGTTGGCATCTGACCGCGCGGGGTCCTGAAGTAACCGTCGCTGAACGGGTCGCGCTCGCCCAACAAGCGACGTGGCCGACTCAGCAGGCTCTCATCAAGGCCTTGCAGACCGATCCGCAAAAGCTTTCCACCAAGCCGGACACGCTCGATAGCCACGGCTACGTCGTTGATATCAAGCCAGCCGAGCGTCTCATTGCGCGACAACCGACGGCGGGCGAAGTGCAGGGGCCGCTCGTGCAGCGCGGCACGTGGCAGATCGACGGATACAAGTGGCAGAGCCCGCTGCTCGCGCGCCTGCCCGACAACATGGCACTGGACACCCTCGACGTTGAGCTGAAAGAGGACGGTACCGGGGTGCATTTCTCTGCGAAGGGTAAATACTATGTTCTCAACTAAGTGGCCAGCACGGGCCGCCTGCTTCGGCGCGCTCATGTTCGTCGCCGGCGCGGCGGTTTCGCAGGAAAGTCATCTCACGCTGGACGACATTGACAAGCTCGCGCGCGCAAAGCTCGTCGACTCGATGCGGGGTCCGCAAGGTGGCCAAGGCGGGCCAGCAGCACCGGGCAACGGCGTTGGCCTTGCTTCGCCGCTCGGCGCGACGCCTGCGGCGGTGACGGCGGCCCCACCAGCCGCGCCCAAGTTTGAGCACAAGCCCAGTGTCCCGGCAAAGCGCGTCATTCCAGCGACCTTCGTTGGCGCGTATTCCGATATGTCGGGCTCCTACGTGCTGTATGACTATCAAGGCACGACTTATACCGCGCGCAGCGGTAGCCGCTTGCTCAACGGTTGGACCGTCGCCTCCATCGACGGCTTCACCGTCAATCTTGTCGACGGCAAGCGCCACTGGACAGAGACCATCGTTGCGCCGTCCGACGCGCCCGCCGCGATTCCGGACTCGCCAGCCGTCAGGGCGATCACCGATCTGTCATCGCCGCTTCCTCCGGGCGGCATCGCGTCGACGGCTTCCACCTTCGTACCGTTTGGGAAATAAGAAATGGGTCTTTTCGCACAAGAAGAGCAGGGCACGCGCGACGCTCCGCGTGGCGGCTTCCTGAAGCGGTTTCGCGCACCGCGCTCGAGCTTCATTGAGCCCGGCGTTACTGCGGAGCCGAAATTCGCCTCCGCAGCGCCTGTTTCCGGAAAACGGAAGCGGCGAGATAGCACTTCCGAAATGGCGGCGGAGCAAGCGACGTCGGTGAGCACGCGCGCGGTGAATCCCCAAGTCACGTTTCTCGGGCGCGCGCTGTCGGGGGGCGACATTGAGGACGTCGAGAGCACAGAGATTGGCGATGACTGGCACTCGCCGGCGCAGGCGGTGCCTGAGAAATTTGAAGCCCCGGTGCATGCGGCCGACGATGACGTGGCGTTTCGCCCGTTTGTCCCGCCCAGCTTCGAACGGCCCACCTTCGCGAGTATGTCTGCGGCGATGGCGGCCAGGGAGCACGGCGTGCAAGTGAATGGCGCAGCCTCGACAGCCGAGTCGGTGGGGGCCGCTGCCCAATCCAGCTACGCGCCGCAGCCTGAACCTCGGTCCATGGCCGCGCCGTCGGCAACACTTGCGGGGGATGCCGTCGCCGCGGACGATGCGCCTTCCGACACGCGCGGCGCGTCTGGTGCAAACGGGAGGCCGCTTGCGTTCGAGAAGCCAGCGGATGTCGCGCCTCAGCGGCCCATCGCCTCGGCCGAGAAAAAGTCGATGTCTGCGCCCACGATGGCAGAGCAGGAACAGCGAGCGGAAGACGAAGATCAGCCCATGGGCGGTGGATTGTCTTCCGGGCGGCCGGAACTCGTGTCGCCTGATTCACTTCCCGACTTTAAGCGCATTCTGACGGTAGCGGATGACGACGCGGCGCTGCGCATTCCGGCGGCCGCGCGCAAGGAGTTCGTTGCCGTTGAACTGCAACCGGGCGTGGCGATCACGGTGGCCACTGCAAGATTCGCGGAGAAGGCGCAGTGCGCAACCTTCATTAAGGATTTGGGCGCGAACGACATACTCGTGCGCGAGGAGATGATCGCGACCGATGCCGTAATCGCCGCAATCTACTCGGGTAAGGCCGCGGCGTCCGCGAACTCCACAGTTCGCGAAGCGAGCCGCGCGATCGGCAATTTCCGGGACATCGTTGAGGCCGCACACGCATACGGCGCGAGTGACATCCATTTTGAGCCACGTGAGTTTCACAACGAGGTCGAAGTCCGTTTTCGCGTGAACGGTGATATGTACACGTTCAGCCGCATGCCCAAGGCGATTGTGCGTCGAGCGCTGTTCGCCGCGTACAGCGATCTCGTTCAGCGCAACACGAACTCGGGCAACAGCTTCCAGCCGAGCGCGCCGCAGTCGGCGATGATTCCGCTGGTTGTCAAGACGGACACGGTCAACTTGCGCTGGCAGTCATCCCCGCTCGTTGGCGGCTATGACGTCACGCTGCGTCTGCTCGACGGCAACTTCAAGAACTATTCGGTGCTGCTGCCCAAAGACATGGGCCTGGAGAAGAGCCAGCTTGAGTTGATCGAAACGCTCAACTATGTCAGCGGCGGCATCACGGCGCTCACCGGCGAGACAGGTTCGGGCAAGACGACGACGCTGCGCGCTCTCTCGTACATGCTGCCGGATCGGGAACTCAAGAAACAGTTCGCAGTGAACGAGCCGTCCGAGTATCCGATGCCGTGGCTGTCGGACTACTCGATCATCCGCCGCCCGGACGAAACCGACGATGAAGCCAACCGCAAGTATGCGGAGGTGATCCGAACGCTAATGCGGCAGGACCCGGACGATTTGACCATTGGCGAAGTGCGCGACCGCGTCGTGATGGGCTTGGTGGCTGAACTGGCGCTAACCGGTCACCCAGTGCGATTCTCGCTGCACGCGGGCGACATCATCGCTGCCGTGATGCGTATGGCGGGAGGGCGACTGCAACTGCCGATCGACGAGCTCGCTTCCGAGGGGTTCATCAATGCAGTCGGCAATCAGAAGCTGATCCCGACGCTTTGCGAGCACTGCAAGCTGCCGGCGGAGGACGTCATGCCGAAGGCTGACCTTGAATTGCTGCGCACGAAGTTCGGCCTCGACACCTCGCGGATGGCGTGCCGCAACTACGACGGCTGCGAACACTGCCGGCTTAAAGGGCTTTTCACGCGCAACGGGAAGGTGGGGGGTGGCACCAAGCGCCCCTCGTTGGCGGCCGAGTTGTATCGCCCGACCCCGGAATTTCTGGAGCGTGTCGCCGAGCGCGATTGGGCCGGTGCGCGCGCAGTTTGGCGCGGGGCGCGTCGTACCGGGTTCGATAACGCTGATATGACTGGAAAGACGCTATATGAACATGCTCTTTTCAAGGCTTCGCGCGGTTTGATTGACCCACAATTCATCAATCGCTCGATGCAGTCGTTCGCGCAGTACCGCGTGATGCCCGGCGTCGATGGCTTGATGGTCTAAACCTGGTCCTCCATGATCACCACGTTCGCAAAGATGCTGCCCGTGCGGCAGCAGCTGGTCGTCGCGCGCTGGCAGTTTCAGAAAGTGCGCGAGGACTTTTACCGCGAGACGCGTCTCGATATCGCAGCGAAGGGACTGCGCAACACCGAGACCTTGTTCGACCGGCTTGAAACGTACGAGAAGCGCAGCCGTTCGCGAGGCAAGCTCGAGTGGCGTGTGTTCGCGCGCATCCGCGAGACGATGCAGCGCGGGGAAAGCTTCGCGCTTGCGATCAAGCCATTCGTCCCCGGCGACGAGTACGCGCTGCTCGACATCGCAGACGAGTCTTCGCGCCAAGATGCGGTCGTTCGCGGCTTCGAGCTCGCGGAAATGGCAGCAAAGGCCAAGCGCGTGTTGTCGTCGACCACCTCGGTGCAGATGGCCTATCCGGCGTTGCTGCTGGTCTATATGTACGCGTACTGCATGCTGTTTGGTGGGGTCATTTTCCCGCAGGTGCTTGACGTCCGGCCGCTCGACCAGTGGCCCGATCTTGGCCGGCTTCTCTATTACGTCGACACGTTCTGCTACGAGTACTGGTGGCTCACGCTCACGGCGATGATCGGCCTTGTGCTCGCATATTTTTCGAGCCTGAAACGCTGGGCGGGTCCGCTGCGCGACAAGTTCGATCGCATGCCGCTGCTCTGGCGTAATCGCCGCGACCTTCGCGCGGCGCTGCTCATTGTTTCGCTCGCGGGCCTGTTCGACTCAAACCTCACGCTGCGTGCGGCGTTGGACAGGCTTCTCAAGACAGCCGATCCATGGCTGCGCTGGCATTTGAAGATCATGGATCGACGCCTGACGGCTCGATCTGATGAGCCGATGCGCGCGCTCGACACTGGCATCTTTTCGGTCACGATCGTCGACACGATCACCGACGCTGCGGGCCGCGATCAGTTCGAAGCCGCTATCAAGAGTCTAGGCCGCGAGTCGCTCGATCGCGTCGTTGAAGCAGTCAAGCGCAACGCTCGAACGACGCACTTCATCCTGCTCGGCTTTGCCGCCGCACTGTTTTTGACCCTCGGCATTGGCTCATACGTCGTGACGGGTGCCGTCAACCTCACATCGGGGAATCCCGCCGCTTCAAGCTATTAAGGAAAAGCAAAATGACCAACGAACATAAGCAACCAGTCCAGATCGACCCGATCAAGGAGCGCCGGGCGCGCATCCTTAAAATTGCCCGTGCCAAGAAACAGTCGGGCGAGCTGTCGATGATCGAGGCAGGCGCGGTGATGGCTGGCGCTGCGTTGCTCGCGCTGGCTGTCTACGCGGGCGGCAAGTACGTGCTCGATCTGATCCATTCGTCCCAGTTCAAGAGCGAAGCACAGATGTTCCACACCGGGATCCTGAACGCGACGCAGAACGACGCCGATTTCTCCTCTGAAACGCTCACGGTGCTGGCGCAGAATCACGCCTTCGATTCCGCGGGATCGCGCGTCGCGTCGGACAAGTCAGCGGTCAAGGGCATGTTCAACGGCACGGTGACGGCTGCCGTCGGCACGCTCGTTACCTCGAATGATTCGTTGATTCTGACGTATCCCGTCACGTCGACGGTTTGCTCGCTGAGTGCGGCTGCGTTGATCACCGTCTACACGCAGGTGACTGTAAACGGCACAACGATCTTCTCGCCGACGGTCACGTTCAACCCGCAGACGGTCGCCACTGCATGCGCGTCGAACGGCGCGATGGCGTCGATGGGACTTTGGACCACCCGTACCTGATAGCGGACCGCCGACATGGGAAGCATTCTTGAGATGTTGATCGTCCTGGTCGGCGCGGCCTTGCTGACAGTACAGGGTATTAAGGAAGACATCGCTACCAAACGCCAGAATCTGCTGCAGATCGAAGGGCAGAACATTGCATCGATCAATTCGGCGCTCGGCAGCTACATCACCAACAACTACGCCTCGCTTATTCCAGTGGGGTATTCGCAGACGACTTCTACGCCCATCGCTGCGCCGACGCTGGCGCAACTGAGCGCGCAGTCGAACAACAAGGTCACGTTTAAGAACGGGCCGTTCTGGGGCGGCACTTACCAGATCGCGTTGGCCGTTGTGCCCGACAACTGCTCGACCGCTGCGGGGAACTGCCATATCGCCTCGCAAATCTATCCGAGCCTGCCGCTTATCAGCATGACCGACAAGACGGCCGACATCGCCGGCGCTGGTGTCATCGCTGCCGCAGGGGGAGCGCAGTTCGGCTACTCGACAAACCGCGCGCCGGCGACGGTCACCGGCATCCACGGCGGGTGGACATTGCCTAATCCAGTAGGCAGCAAGGCCGGGATGGTCCTCGCAATCAATGGATTTGGTGCGGACGGCAATTCGCCGTACTACCGCCGTGATGGCGCGCTCCCGCTGACCGGCACGATGAACGCCAGTAATCAGGACATGCAGAACGTCGGCAATGTCACGCTCGGCGCGAACAAGGTCTTGAAGTTGCAGGCGGGAAACAGCCTGCAGATCGACAACGGCGCGATGTACTACGGTGACAGCGTGAACGCAGCCGTGCGCACCAAGGGCAACCTCTATGTGCAGAACTATCAGGGAACGGGACCGGCCGGGCTTAACGTCGGGGATGTGAGCTCGTCAGGGACGGTCTCTGGCAACACCATCAACGGCAATGTTGCGAATATCAACTACACCGCCAGCAAGTGCAGCTGGAACGGAGTGACGATCCGCAACAACCTGATGTACGTGTGCAATAAGTGGGGAAACTGGGTAGGTGCGAGCACCTTAGTGAGCAACCAGTCGGCCGATGCCCAGTACAGCGGTTGGTATAACGGATGGGGTGTAACGCCTCCTTCATGCGGCCCCGGCGGCACCGCGTGGTATCGCATCACCCCGCAATCGCTGACGACCGACTATTCGAATCACAATCCACCGATCTCGGGCGCGCGTTACGCGATGGGGTGGAACGGCTCGCAGTGGGTGCTTCAAATTTATGACGTACTCGCCGACGGTGCAAACACACTTGTGCAAGATCAGCTTGGCCTGCAAGCGCAAATCGACGTTGGCTGCAACTACTCAAACCAATAAGAATATGAAGCGAATTAGGACAGCAATTTCGTTTGCGCTGATGGGGACGCTTAGCGGTGTGCTGACGGCTCCAGTCACCTCCAACGCGGAATGGGTCCAGAATCCCATCGGCGTTCCGCGTGCTCCCGGCTGCGACCCAGGGTATTCGTGGCAGAAGCTCGGTGTGCGATATCAATGCGCCACGCCCCAACCAAATTGCGCATACGGCTTTGCTAGTGGACCAGTCTGGACAGGGACAGCTTGGAGCTACTCCTGTAATGTACCGCCACCGCCAGCGTGCCCGAGCGGCACTACTCAGACGGCTGCTCCATCGTGGAACGGCGCGGCGTGGGTCGGACAGAACTGCCAACCGGCTAACCCGCAGACAGGCAATCCCGAGCAAGCGTGCCGGGCCTATGTAACGCAGCAACTCGGATTTTGGCCTGGGTGGGGCCAACAGAATTCGGTTTTTAATGACGGCACAAACACTACCTATATTACCAATACGTACAACACGTCCTTCAACACTTACCAGTACGCGATGTGCAGCGCAAATAACAGCACCGGCGCCGTCACTGGCTACGATGTGCAGGGCTATGGCGACACCGCGGGCTCGGGCGGTTGAGGGCGATCGTTGGCATTAAAAACGCCTCGGAGCTTTCCCCGGGGTGTTTCTTCCAGCCTTGCAAACAATAAAAAAGCCGCCAGATCGACTGGCGGCTTTGGTTTTTCTGCGAAGCTCCTTTGTTAGCCGACGATGTTGCCGGTCGTGAAGCTGAATGTACGCGAGAATGCGACGCCGTTAATCGTACCCGTGAGCGAGACCGTGTATTGCGAGTTCGGGGACAACGGCGTGGTCGGGTATGCAACGCCCATCCACGACGGAAGAATCTTATTCGGGTCTTTGGCCGAATCGAGAACCTGCAAGGCGATCACGTGCGACGACGAATCCGTCATCGTGCCTGATTGCATAACGATGGTGTCAGTCGGGTTGCCCGCAACAGCGACCGGCGTGCCCCAATTGCCGGAAGTTGCAGGCGGGACCGGGGTTTCTCCGCCAGCCGAGTATGCAACACCAGTCGTTCCTTGGCAGGGGAACGTCAAAGGCGCGTTGGTCGTGACCTGCTGATAGTTCGTCAGATTCAGAGCGTAATATTCCTCCGGGAAACCGTTATAGGTCGTGGCGACCTTTCCAATGCCGACCGTGTTCGTAGGCGACGCAGCAATCATGATGTGATACACGCCCGAAATCAGGCCATAGACAGCTTGCTGACCATATTGTGTTTCTGTCCACGTGGCGGGCGTATAGAAGCCACCTGACACTCCGACCGATCCGTTGGTCGCCGTATATCCGAAATGGGCTGCGCGGTCAGTGAAATTCACGCCAGTAAAGCCGGGATTACCCGCAACTTCGGTATCCGTAAACACGTTGTTCGTTGCGAGATACTGCGCGTGTGCCGCCGTCGCCTGATCGAGCGCGGTGTTTTCCTGGAGGGCAGGGAAGCCGCATTGCTGGCGCTGTTGGTTGAGCAGGTTGAACGCTGCCAGATGGAAGCTGTCAGCCGGGTACTGAGGCGTGGTCAGATTCGCCGGATTGGTGGGAGTTGCGGGCGTGCTGGCACCGCTTGCCGGGGCCGCGGGCGACGCATCGCCGCCGCCACCGCCACCGCCGCAAGCCGCGACCAAAAGCGATGCAGCGATCGCGGCCATCGAGAGTTTGGAGTTGTTCTGAATCGTCATTTGTTGTTTCCGATCTAGTTATTGCAGTCGCCCCCGCGATCTGCTTACTTTCATCTTATCGAGCGGTGTTCGAAGTCAAGGCGACTCGGAAGTCCGCCGCGAAACCGCTTTCCTCGTTGGCAAATTGCCGTTGGCCAAACGGCGGCGCAGGCATTGTAATACCCAGTAACGGGTTGAAATTCGGCACCGTTGTTTGGTCGCAACCGTTTGCTACTAGTGTTTGGCGCGGGCGCGGAAATGCTTCAGCCGCAAGGCGATGAAAACGACGCCGAGCACCGCAGCAACGGCGACGGGCTGTGTCGCGCCGACGGAAGAGAGGAGTGCGGTGCCGCCCCAAAGAAGAATGAGAAAAGTCGCGATCGCGCCAAATGCTTTGCTTTTCGACACGGCCGCGAACTGCCTCCGGCCTGAGCCGAAACTTTGCGCGAAGCGAATGTTGCTTTGCTCAAGGTCGAAGGCCTCCTGCGACCGCGCGGTTGCGCGATCTGAGCGGTAGTGCCGTTCGTACCGTTGGAAGCGCGAGTCGCCGCGGCCTTGTAACCATGCCGCGACGCTGTCGCGAAAGAGGTAAGCGAAGTCCTGCATGGCTCAATGCGTCACGTCGGAGTGAAATTCGATCGCGCCGACCGCATCGGCAATGCACTGACCATCGGCTTCGCCGTAATACGCGCCGGTTTGAAGGTCCAGCCAGCCAAACTGCACCCGGCCGTCGCGCGAGAAAACGACGAGGCCAGCCTCGACGCTAAACTGTTCGGACATCAATCGAGCTCCCTCCAATGTGGTTAAACGCTACTCGGTCTTCGACTTTGCCTGCTTTTTGGCGGAGCGCGTCTTCAGGCTGTAGCTGCATCCCGGACAGAAAAAGTCCTTCGCCAATTCGATCCTTCCTTGCTCGTTGGAGAGGATGTACTCGGTCTTACACGTCCGGCACGGGGTCATCGTTAGCCGGGAGTGGATCGCCATCGCTCGGGTGAGGTGGATTGCGCGGTCGGGGCTAATGACCAACTCTTTGCCGAACATCTTCTCGGCGACGTCGATTGAGGCGATAAGCGCCTCAGGGATGTTGCCTCCGTTGGCGAGCGCCGCTCGGTAAAGCCATGCCAAGAACGTTCCCTGCAGGCGATGTGTCGGGTGCTCGACGTACCAGATAAGCGACGTCGGGTTGCAGCCGCACGGTGAACTGACGCCGTGGATCTCTCTGTAGGTGTTCCGTGCTTTTGTTGCGTTCAGCGTGAACAAATTGGTCGCAGTTGCAGCGCGGCAGCCCTGCGTCATAAGCGCCCGCGCGTAGACATCGCGTTGAGCCCGGTCGAGCCGGAGTTCCGACCACGCGTGCTTGAATGGCAAGGTGGACGGCGGGAGCTGCGCAGTACGCATGAGGTAATGGGCGACCGCTTCGTTTGACAGCCATCCCGTGCGGTATTCGGTCCAAAACATGTTGTCGTCGAACCGCCATCTATAGAGCGGGAACTTGATTGCGCCGATCGCCGATTGGATGCGACGCATCGGCAGCCCTTTGAGGTAGTGCGCCAGTTCGAGCGAGAGACCTAGCAGCGGTGCCGCCAGGACGTTCATGTGCAGCACATCTTTCAGCAGCGTCACATACGCGCTGTTGTTGTGAAATATGTCGCGGCCGGTCATGCCATCGACTTCGGGCATCTTTTCCGTTAGTTCTTCCACCTTTCGGGAACGCAGGACGCCGTTGACGAACGTGTCCCAGTCTCTGGGGTCCGGCAGGGTAGGGGACAACGCGAGGAACGGCATGTTCATGAGCGTCGCCTTCGGATCGGCGTGCGTGTCGAACAGTTCCATATTGTCCAGCGATAGGCCCAGCACGCCTTCCGCGTGGGGATACCGCGCAAGCACCTTGTGCATCGCGTCAGTAAGCGAATAGTTTTCGCGCTGGATCTTTTCGGCCAGGAAGGCCGGTAACGCGATGTTGGTCTCAATCGCGTCCAGAGTATTTTTTGACATTGTCGTTATCAGTTTTTCTGTCATCCTGTGCGCCTCACGGCGCACGGCCACGTGGTCGGTCTTAGCCGTTTTTACTTAGCAAGCCATGCGTCGAGTTCGCTCTGCGATTTGCGCATCATCGCGGACAACGTCTGCAGGATCGTGCGATGCTCGGCAGGGCTGTCGCATGCCTGGACGGCCAGTTGCGCTGCGGTGAGCTTTCCAGCGAACGACTCAAACGCGGCGGAGACGCCTTCCATCGTCTTTTGCACCTTTTCCGCAGCGGCGAGCGCAGCCTTGGCTTTCTCGCGGTTCTTCTCGACCTCGGTTACTTCTTGCTTGAGTGCGTCCAAGGCTTGCGTCGTCTTCTTGAATTCGGCTGTTTTGGCCTCCAACGCTTCCGACAGCGATGAGAATCCGGGAGGAGTGACAAGAACCTCCTTCACCTGAACTTCCGGCTTCTTGTTCATGACCTCGTCGAGCAGGCGGGCGATCTCCCTATCTTTGTCTGCGAGGTCTTTCTGCATGTCGCTCATCCCCGCCGTGCGGCGGTTGTAGAGGTCGTCCAGGCCGTCCAGTTGCTGCTGCTTTGCAGCCAGTGCACGGGCCTTGGTGTCGAGTTCGTCCTTAAGGTGCTGCGCCTCGCGCTGCGCAAGGTCGAGTGCGGTCTTGGTGTCCTCAAGGACGGACGTGACGTTGTCTACTTGCTTTTGGCTATCAACGAGCGCTTTTTCTTGCTTCTGCAACGCGTCGAGCAGCTTCTTCACGTCTGCGCGCTTCATGTCGGGCGTGCTTTTTTTCGCCAGCATGATCTCGTTGATCTGTGCGTCGGTGACGTGTGCTGCGGCCAGCATATCGAGCTCGCCGACATTAAAGATACGGATAGCCTCTTCGTTGTTACCAAAGCGTTCCCAGCACCGCATGTACTGGCGGGCTGCCGATTCCTTGATCTTCAGCGAGTTCTCGAAGAAGTCGTACGCCATGCGCGCCGCTTTCCGGTGGATCGAAACCGTGTCGCCGCCTTTCGCCACCAGATTGTTACGAATGAGGTAGTGGGAGTGGAAAAGCTGATTGCCGAGCGCAATCATCTCTGCGGAGATGCGCTCCCGGGACTCGGAGACGGCCATCATCGAGTCCGTCAGTCTCGCGACGAGCTCGTCCTCTCCGCCAAAGGATTCCTTAGCGGCTTTCTCGATGGTGGCCCGTGTGACTCCTTTGTTATCGTCGCGCGGGACGATGAAGTCGGACATGGAATCGTCACCGAACGGAACCGGCAGACTGTGATTGAACTTATTCGGAACGTTTCCGGACGTCTCGCCTGACAGCATTTCTTCTCTCCGTTGTGTGCAGCGCTGACCAACGCTGCCTTGCATGAGCGGGGCTCTCACCCCCCGCGACCTATCGAACGACCGATCGCCTAAGTAACCAATCGTAAATTCTTCGTTACACCTTCTGAGGGCGGAAAGACGCATATTTCACCCCCTCTTTCACACCAATCCGTGCGAACAAAAGCCCCACAAGCTGAGGTAAGCAATCGTTTAACGGTTCAGATATGTAACACTTTAATGTTTCTGTGGAAGACCTTTCCTAATCTATGGCTTGATTTCGGTCGAAAATTCTGGTTGGGTCGCCACCCGAGCCTTGTGGTCAGTAAGGGCCGTTGTTGAGGTGTCGGCGTACATCAGCACGGCGCCCGTGGCGCGACGGACGTCCACCGGCGATCTTTCTTTGCACGAATCGCGCTTATGCCGCAGCCAGTAGGGCAGGTCGTTAAGCGAGAACAGATCAGTCGGCAGGTCCCGGTGGAGCACCGCCGTGGGCGATGTGAAAACGCCCGCGCCAGCAACCGGCCACATACCAGGCAGTTGTTCGCGAAGAAATCGGAGCTTGGTCCGGTTCTGCGCTATTGGCGAGCGCCTATCCTCGGTTTCACCGTTGTGCGAAGTTCGGGTCAGATTGCCGGGCAACACTGACGGGGCAATGTGCCCTGACCAGTTCTTGGTCTCGAAGATGAAGATGCCGAAGGGCGTAACCGCAAGGTGATCGATCTCTGCCGTTGGAAAGGCCGTCCCCGACGCGTGCTCGATGACCAACGGACCATCGTGCAGATAAAACTCGTCGCCGCACAGCCAGGGGAGGGTTTCACGCAGCTTTGCCTGCGTCGCAACCTCGCCAGCAGCGCCGATCGCGTCCGCCGAACGTGGCGCTGTGCGCGCCAGATGCGAAGTGCGCGGGCGACGCCGTCCTTTGCACCGTCTATATAAGTAATAACCGCCGACGGCGATCAGTATTTTGATAAGCATGTGCTGGCTCCCTGATTTGCATGCTCCAAGGATGGCAGCGCCTGCGCGAAGTCAAGGCTGCGGGGTCCGGTCACCGATGCGTCGAAAAAGCGAAAGGCGGTATGAAATCGGGAGCTTTCAAAGGCACGCACCTCGCCGGCAGGGCGTAAATTCGCTCCTATCCCCGCGTCCACGACGCATCGACCCGAGTTGCGCACGCCGACAGGCCGCGCGCTCGCATCCACTTTCCCCTGCTGCGAGCTGCTTCCGCCACGTCTTCATTGAGCCGTGACGAAAGCGTCTCTCCGCGCGCCATTTTTCCCTGCTCACCCGAGCATCGAAAATCATCCAGCGCTGTATGGCTGGACATCCCCTAGTGCGTCTTTTTCTGGAGAGAAAAATGCCGAAGCAGTTGGTTATGAAGGCGATGAAATCGCCCGGCTGGTTGGTCGCTGTTTGCTTTGCCCTGTGGTTTGCAGCGCATTCGTTCTTCGCCTTTCTGTTTGTTTCTGCCACCGTCGCTGTCTGGATCAAGAGATCCATCAAGGCGGCGCTGAAAGAGGAGAAAGCTGAGGATTCGAAGGCGCCCGCGCACGCCGTTGTCGCTCCGGCTCCTGCCGACGCCAACGTCACGCCCATCAAACGTCAGTACGCCAAGTCCGCAGTGGTCGTTCCACTTAAGACAGGCACCGACGCCTAGTCGCTACGCCTGAATGTCAAGACTGCCCGCACGGGCGGTCTTGACCCCTCACCCCAACGGGAAACCATCCCGTTGCGGGCATGGGTTCCCGTTCATCCGGAGATCCCCATGCAAGCAGAAGTAGCCGCATGGCAACTGGACATGTTCGGCGCTCCTGAAGCGCCGGTCACACGTGCCCAGCCCAAGCCCGATCCGCTGCCCGATCCGCACCTGTGGAGCGAGGCGGTCAAAGACAAAATGGTCGACGCGTTGATCAGTCTGGCGACTGACAGCAGGCGCGGCGACAACATGCCCGAGTCGTTGATGGACTGCGCTGTACTGTTCAGCGAGCGACTCAAAAACAGAAAGAAGATGGAACTCGAAGACTACCGAGCGACGCTCGGCTGGGTCATGGAGTTCTGGAGCGGGGCGCTGCCGTATCGGTTTGTCTGCCAGATCAACGGCGTCGATCCCGAGATCTTGCAAGACGTCATCCTGAGCAACCCTTTGCTCAAGCGCGACATGGAAGAAGTGCGTCGCGAGTGCTTCGGCACGCTGATCTAGGAGGCCGACGATGAGCACATCAACATTCGGCCGGCTGCTGGGAACGCTCTTCGGCGTGCAGCCCGCGACGCAGCCTCGGAATCGCTACTCCGTAAATCAACCATCCCCCGTCGAAGTCGGGAAAGGCGGAGCCAACGAGCGGCACATCGCGATCGCTGGTCAACCAATGCTCTTTCGCGACGAGGGCGATGTGGTCGTGCAGTTTCGCCCGGCGTTCGACTATGAGCTACGGCCAACCGCCGTCGGAATGAAGCTGATACCGGCGCTCGCTCCGCACTGGGAAGTGCTGCGTGAGCACAAGGGGCCACTGACAGAGGCGATTGCCGCTGCCGTCAGGGACGCTCACCCGACAGAGGCGCATCCCGAGCGTTCAGTTGCGGCAACCCGCCCAGCCGCTGCGAGCGACGCGCGACCGACAAGACAAATCGTCGAGAGCGTAGCGCCGTCGCTAGCGCGGGCCGCCGAGCCATCGCATCGGCCCAGTGAGCGCGCGCGGTATGGCGTGCTGAAAGAGTGGGGCGAGAAGGAGTTCCCCGACGGCAAACGACCGGGGCGGACCTACGAATCGTTCTGCATCACGCTCGAGCACCGTACAGGTGTGGACGTGCTGCAAGGCGAGGGTCTTCGCGACGCGATCGCTGAAGCGCACTGCAAAGTCGGCGATCGCATAGAGGTTAGGCGCCTTGGGAAGATCAAGGTACCTGCCGTCGATAAACGTGGCCGACCCAAGCTCGATGCCAGCGGCGCTCAAGTGCTGTGGGACAAGTGGCTTTGGTCTATTTCCAAGAAATCTTAAAGGAGCTTTTTTATGGCATCAGTAAACAAGGTCATCCTCGTGGGCAACCTCGGAGCCGACCCGGAAACGCGTCACCTGCCGAGCGGCGATGCGGTCGCAAACATTCGACTGGCAACGACGGATCGCTACAAGGACAAGGCCTCGGGCGAAATGAAGGAGCAGACCGAGTGGCATCGTGTTTCGTTCTTCGGCCGATTGGCTGAGATCGTCAACGAGTACCTCAAGAAGGGCTCGTCGGTGTACATCGAAGGCAGAATCCGCACGCGAAAGTGGACGGACCAGGCCGGGCAGGAGCGGTATTCGACCGAGATCGTAGCTGAGCAGATGCAGATGCTCGGCGGCCGCGCCTCAGGCGACCGTTCGTCGAACGACGGTTTCGAAAGTCAGCGCCCCGCGCGTCAGGAACGGTCGCCGCAGCCGCGATCGAGTAACCCTGCGCCGGCGAATCGCGAACCGCAATCGACTTCGTATGGTGGAGGCGGTGGGTTTGATGACATGGATGACATTCCCTTCAACGCTTACCTAACCCGACGCGAGTGGGCTGCGATCTGATCCCGTAACGTCTCACCTCGCTTCCTGTTTCTCCTCACCTTCGTTGCTTCGTCGAACCGGAAACGGTCGGCGAAGCCGCGGAGCGTGTCTTTCGCGCGGCCGGTCCTTATTCCGTCGCAATCCCCGCTTTCCGATTTCCCTGCTGAAAAAAGCCGCCCGTCGCTTTCGCCTCACCCGGCGAGGCGGACGGCTTTTTTGAGCACGGTTTCACCGCCTGTTCAGGCATCGACCTCAACCACCCCAAACTGGAGTGAACAATGAATGTAAAGGACATCAAGCTGTCCCCGGAACAGTGGCTTGCGTTGCTCCAGAAGTACGGAGTGCCCGCGAGTTCGCTGACCGGGAAGGGCGCGCCCTGTCCCATCTGCGGCGGAAACGACCGCTTTACCTATGACAACAACCGTGGCCGTGGCGACTGGGTTTGCCGCAAGTGCAACGACGGCGACCGTAAGGCCGGCGACGGTTTCGAGCTGATCTGCAAGTCCGCGGGACTGACGTTCCGCGAATTGATGATCGAACTCGAAGGAGGGAGTCTTGCGGACGCTCGCAGAACTCGCGAACGGCCAGACGCGCCCGCGCCGGGCCGAAAGGTCGATCCCGAGTGGGCGAAGAAGCGCCTCGACTCGATGTGGGATCGGGCGACGCTCGTCGGGTCCGATGGCCTCGTGCCCCGCTACCTGCGCGAGCGCGTGCCGGGTCTGACGGCACCGCCGTCTCCGGCGCTGCGCATGGGGATGCTCGACTACTGGCACGAGAAGAAAGTCATCGGGCAGTGGCCGGGCATCATCGCGCGCTTCACGCTGCCGGACGGCCGTCTGGGGACGCTGCATCGCACGTTCCTTGAACGCTCGAAGCCAGTCAAGGCGTCCATCGTTACTAACGATGGCGAGATTCTCCCGGCCAAGCTGAACGACGTGACGCTTCATAAGCTCAACGGCGGCGCAGTCCGGCTGATGGAACCTGTCGATGGTGAAATCGGCGTCGCGGAAGGTCTCGAGACGGCATACGCCGCGCACATGCTCTTTGGTGTGCCGGTCTGGTATTGCCTGAATCGCATCCTTCTTGCGGATTTCGTTGTGCCAGAGGGCCTTGGCATTCGTGTGGTTCATATCTACGCCGACTTCGATGCTGTCGATCCACGTACCGGGAAGTCACCGGGCGTCGACGCGGCGTTGAAGCTGGCCAAGCGCCTCCGCGCTGAAGGGTACACGGCTATGGTTCATCGGCCGAAAAAGCGGGAGACCGACTTCGCAGACGAGTGGTGTGCGTCTCACCGTGCGCACGCGCCGACCTCTGCAGTGGTAGTGCGCCGCGATTTGCGCGAACCACTGCGTGTTTGATTCTTGGCGGCATTGAGGCCGCTAACAGTAACTTTCGCCCGGTGGGGATTCGTCCCCACTGGGGCCGCAATCCGCCCGAGCTTTTCCAATGGAGAAGAGGAAATGAGCTTTAGCATGATTGTTGGCCGGTATGAGATTGTGGCAACGTCCGGTGTCGAGAACGGCTCGGTCAGAGTAGGGAAGTCCGAGGCGGAAGCCTACGACGTGATCGACCGCAAACGAGGTGGTCATGCCCGGCTGGAGAAGCAGGGCGTCACGCTGGACACTGCTTGGTTTTACTGCATTCGTCGACAGGCGAGCGCACAAGGTGTATCTCTGCTGCATTGATACCCCCTGAAGACAAAAGCCCCGACCGTTTGGTCGGGGCTTTTTTGTTTGGCGGCCAGTAGTCAGCGACTACTTGTAGCGCACGACGTACCACAAACGCCACCTTAGGACGAAAAACGTGATCTTCAGGAACGGAACGAGGATGCCAGTTGCCCAACACATAATGAACGCACTGGACCCGATCACCACCTGAGTGAAGCCGCTCTTCGGCAGGTAGGCACAAACCCACATCACGAAGAAAGACGCCATCACGATGATGATGCGTCGCGTGAAAAATGGCAGCGCCATGAACTTAGCGTACATCATCGGCTCCTTCGGCTGAGCGGGACCAGGCGCGATGAAACAGAGAAGCTGCCTCCCACGCAGCCAGCGCGGCGGCCACCAAAATCCACATGCGAACGCCGCGCGTCCAATCGGCTTGCGCCAAGGTTTCTAAAAAGCCCATTTCTCCCTCCGTCGCCTATGCAGGCCTGAACTATACGTTCCTATCTTGTCAGCATTCTCGCATTGTCAAGCGGTCGCGAAGAGCACCGACGCCCCCTTTCATCGCGGCGTCACCCGAAGTTCAGGTTTTCAGCCAGAAACGCGTAGTCGAAGTCCGGCTCACCGCCGCGGTCGGTTTTGCTCGGTGCAGCTGTAACGACCGCGTCGCCCGCGGATGTAACGATGGTTGGTCCGGCGATTGGCTGCCCGGTCGCAGCCGGCGCATCGCGCGTCCCCGGCTGGTGGCTGACCGAAACGCTGCCTCGCAGCGCATCTTCGGCAAGGCGCTTCAACAGCGCCGCACGCTTCCTCGGGTTGGAGATCGCAACCAGAGCATCGAACAGCGCGGGCGTCACTACTTCGCTGATTGTTACCTTGATCTCCAAAGCGCCTGTCATGCGGGCACTCCTTCCTTGCGCTTCTTATCGCGCAGCAGCGTTGCCTCGCCAGCAGCAAGGAACCCCTTGACGTTCGTGAAACACGGATCTGCCATATGGTCGATCCTCAAATGGGGGAAACGCGCTTGTATCTCGGACTTGTAGAGAGCCGCGCCCCCACCGGTAAGAACGATTGAGCGGATGTCCACGGTGTTTTTCACACCAGCTTGGATCGCTTTTACCGCCGCGTCTATGACCGTTTGCGCCCCAGGCAGGAACTCGCGAAGGTCGTAGTCGTTCCCGTTGAGCAGCAACGTGGACCCGGTGCGCAACGCCTTATCGATCCGCTCAATCCCCTGCGTGTCGATATGCAGTTTCTCCTTGATGACAGCCGCGATAGCCTCGTAATAGTGCGACGCGCCGCTGTGATGACCTCCGCTGCGCTCCTCGTCGATCGTGAGCCCCGTTGCCACTACCCAGTCCGTGGTGAAGTAGCCAACGTCAATAATGAGGTGCGGGTCCTCTTTGTCGAACTCGTGATAGCGCGAGAAGTTCACCAATGCACCCAGAGGCTGCGGCAGCACGATGACGCTCCCGACATCGAACTCGACTTCGCCGTATGCATTTTTGCCGGCGAAGGCACTGCGCAAATGCGCGACGTGGGTGTGGAAGTTCCGCATCGGCAGTCCGAGGACCAAGCGGTCGACCGATGCAATGTTGGCGAAATGAAACGCGCCTGCCAGCAATGCGGCATAGCTCGACGTCGTGCAGTAGTCGTCGTTCAGCGTCGCGCCCGCATCGCCGTTGCGCGAACTCAACAGGACGCCCGGGCCGACCTGATAGCGCTTACCTTCTACCTCCACGGCGATCGTCTTTGGCGTCGTGATCAATCCGGCGCTTTCCTTGGCGATCGTATGTGCTTTGTACGGCGGCGTCAGCGATGGGAACATAAACGTTGAGACGTCAGATCCATTGCGAAAGGCAACCTTGGTGTTGCCATAACCGACGTCGACAGCAAGGACGGGCGCATGTACTTTCATTGCGTTCATTCTCTCTCCAGAGCATTTCAATAGGCCACACTCATCTGCCCGTTATCTGACAGAAAAGTGGCAGATGGGCGGTGATGATGGCGTTCTCTCTACCAACGTCCGGATAACTGTCAGTTATCTCCACCTCAACGGTGAGAAGCAAGAGTGGGTGCCGGGCCTTGCTTCAATCTGTTAGTTATCTGGACGAATTCGGTGAGAAAAGTCCACGTCACACGCGTCCAACTCTACAGATCGGCACGGAAAGTCAAGGAAGCAAAAGCTCACTACATTTAGGCAGCTTTCGAAAAACGCGTTGTCTTCCGAGCGGCTAATATTCCAATCACCAACCGCGCGACCAGCGCATCGAACCTCCTCTACGGACCATCGAGGGGACCGCTTTGCCTAGCGAAATCCCCTCTGTCACAGGCCGCAAAATCATGCGGCCTTTTTCTGAATCAAATCAAACGCACCGTGAGCCAAGTTGAGGAACACGGACACGCGATATCCATTGGGTTTGCGGGCAGTTCAGCCCGAGAAAGCAAGTTGAGTCGAGGTGCGAGCGGACACGGACACAGTCTGCTGCTGCTAGCACCGACGCATTCAACGAGCATGGACGCATCCTTACAGCACACGAAGCTGGGTACGTTGCATGAGGCCCGACACACCGCGGCGGATTCAACGCGCTTGGGGATGGGGGAGCGAGCAAGCCAGAGAGGCGACTG
Organism: Caballeronia zhejiangensis; assembly: GCF_022879815.1. Taxonomy (NCBI): domain Bacteria; kingdom Pseudomonadati; phylum Pseudomonadota; class Betaproteobacteria; order Burkholderiales; family Burkholderiaceae; genus Caballeronia; species Caballeronia zhejiangensis. Next base: position 290,240 of record NZ_CP084287.1, on the reverse strand, counting down.
CTCCCTGTACGGAAGACGAACGGTCGGCGCAACCGGAACAAAACAGCGCAAAAGCAATTACCGAGCAATTGGCCCCAGCGCATCAGTGCTAAGGCCGGCGCGGTAGCCGTAGCAGCGGCATAGCCGAGTCGCGCAGCGAAAAGCGCGCGACGGGACTGTCGGCAGTAGCGGGGAAAGCAATCAACGGCGAGAGGTTCCGCGAAGCGGGCCCGCGTTGATGTCTACCAGCAGCTAGTCGGCGGCGGTCAACACGCGAAGCGTGAGCCCGGCAGCACGCAGCAAAACGGACGGTCGATGCGCGTTTCTTCCACGTGCGGGGCTGATCGAATGGAATCGCTAAAGGCGAGGAAGGCTGGACCCGGCGGGGTTACGCGGCGCGCAGCGCGAAGAGACGAGGGGATAGGCTCCCTGCGGTCCTCGCCCGGCGACAACGGGGATCGGGCACATGTCAGTGTCCGCGTACCAAGCGCAAACCACGAGGAAACGATGCAGGAGCCGTTGGAGGTGTTCGTGCTTCGGAAGGCAGTAACGGGCTCATATGTTGTCGGCTCGTACCACCGCGTCTTGGGGCCAGTTTTCCTAGACGTATTTCGTTCGGTCGGACGGCATCATGGGCTGACGCTAGACCTGGACCACGCTCATCGCTTTGAGCGCAATGCGGTCGACATGGATGGGTTTCTAGCGAAGCTCGACAAATGTAATTACAAGTCCGACGGGCATGCCGGCGACTTCGCCTCCCTGTGCAATCAATCTTCCGTTACCCCTGAGAGCTTGGTTGCGTGGGCAAAAGCCACACCTTGGATAGAGGTTTTAGCGCCTGCGCCGCCGCTGTATTTGCGCGCATTCGGATCGGCCGTCGAGCGCGATTCGCCCTGGACGCCAGACGTTTCTCAAGCACTCCGCTTCAGTGCTCGAGAAATCCTGCTTGAGCCGTCGCTCAGGCGGGTCGAGCCGCACGGGCGTTTCGTCTCGCTGACGGCGGGTCATGCCACCACTACAAATTCGCAGAAATCCGCCCAGGAGCCGTGGGTCAATCATCCGCTTGAGGCAGACCTAGCGTGGTCCATGTGGCAGTTGTCCGTGCGATACGGCTTTGACGATGTGAATGCTCGACGAGCTGCGCTTAGGCATGCGGCGGCGGCCGGCTGGGAATCCGCGGCGGCAGGTGTGATTGAGATATCCGGCCACATTGCACGGTCGCCCGAGCTGCGCCAATCGTTCGAGACGGGACGGGCGCTCTACTACTCAACTAAACACTTGATCAAGAAAGCACAGGGGAATCGCTAATGTCGGTCACCGTAAACGTCCGCTCGGAACTTCGTCGCTACAACTTGCCAGAGGACTTCAAGGTTGCACTCGAACGGCTACTGGAGGACAACGTCGATCGCGTGCACAGCCGGACCCGCGTGAGCAACAAACCGCTGTCGTTGAAGACACAGGCATATAGGATTCAAAAGATCTGCCACGCGTTCGTAGAGCTGCGGGAGATCGGATACGCGTTGAAATCCCCATGGGCTTTGAAGCAGAAGCATGTCGAGGCGCTTGTTGATCTGTGGGTTAGTAAGAAGCAGACCGGAGGAACAATTGAGAACAAGCTGACCTATCTTCGCGCACTCGCCGAGTGGATGCACAAGCTAAACCTGATTGGTCCGTTGGAAAGTTATGTTGACCGTAAAGAGCATGGTCTCGTGCGCTCGTACATCGCCACCGAGGACAAGTCGTGGGACGGCAATGGAGTCGATCCGGTTGGGAAGATGGCGGAGATTGCACAGACCGACAAGTATGTCGCTGTCCAACTCCGCCTTCAGCTGACCTTCGGTTTGCGCGTCGAGGAAAGCTTCCTCCTGCGCCCTGTTGAGTCAGTCGGCGATGATGGGATGCTTCACGTCACACGGGGGACGAAAGGCGGTCGAAATCGGGTCGTTCCGATCGGCGACGGCCTGGACGTACTGAAGGAGGCGGCCGCCTTGACGAATCCGGTTTCCAAGACGACGATCCCACTCGGATATACAAAGCAGCAGTGGAAAGACCGGTTCTACAGAGTTCTCCGCAAGCACGGCGTACGCAAGAGTGCGCTCGGAATAACTGCTCATGGGCTACGTCATCAAAATTTTCACGCCATGTACGAAGCCCTGGCTGGGGTTAAAGCGCCCGTGAAGGGAACGGGCGAAATTGCGCCCAAGGCGCAACACGAGGAGGCCAGGCGTCAGGTGGTCGAAGCGGCAGGCCACAGCCGACCCTCGATTGCAAACGCGTATCTATCGACGCATAGGGTCCAGAAGAAAAAGGCGCCCGAGGTCACCGTCGATCAGGTCCGCGATGCCATCGCCATATTCAACGGCAACAAGAAGGCTGCCGCAAACTTTCTCCAGATTTCAAGGCAGAGCGTCTATCGAATTCTCGAGCGCAGCGGCAAGTGTGACAATGCATAAAGTGCCGGATTGTCACACCAAAAATATCCGAAATTTCCCTTTGTTTTCAAGATGTTGACCGAAAACGTCTCGCGCAAAGTGAATTATCACTGATAATGCCCCCGCGCTCAATCCCGCGCTTTCCGGTCAATTTAAGAGCCAATCCAGCGACCGGCTCGTCATAGCGTGATAGGTGAGAATGGCGGCCAAGGCGAGCACCACAGCGATCTGCGGTGCGAGCTTTGCGCGCAGGCGGTAAGCGGCGCGAAGGTAGTCGATTGGCGACATGTTGTTTCCCCTGGTGGCGGTTGCTGGCGCCGACTGGCCAGCACCAAACCAGTATGAAGGCACAAGCCAGAAGTCAAGTTACCAGCGATTGCGGTCCGGCAGATCGTCAACCGCGAGGTTCACGCTGTTCTCGAAACTGCCCTCATCACCGCCCGTTGCGGGAATGCGCGGAAATTGAATCGAGGCGATGCCGTCGATGTAGACGCGTTTAGCAAGTTGCTGGAGCTTCCGGTATCTAGCAGCATCGTTGAGCACTGTGTCGACAGGCCAGAAATCGCTCAAGGTGATTTTGCTGTCGACGATTTTCGCAGCGAGCATGGCGAAAATAGGGCCGCGTTTCTCCCAGTCGCCTTCTGTGCGTGCCAAGAGGTTGATTAGGAACGGCGCATCGAGGGCGCTGACTTCCTTCCTAATCAGCTTGAGCAGATCGCCTTCCTTAGCAACTGGACGTCGCGTCCGGGCGTTCCAGATCGCGCCGGCCTGCGCAAGGGCCGCGTGCCGGTCGTCGCCGATCGCGATCCAAGGCGTTTGCATGCCGCAGTCTTCGCAAAAGATGCAGCAAACCTTCTCTTGCGGGATCGCAAAGAGCGAGCGCGCTTCGAGGTCGTTTATCTGGGGAGCAGCTCGGTCGTCGGCGCTCAGATAGTCACTCGCGGGCGCCGACAGGCGCTTCAATAGCCGGTGCGAGTAGCCAAAGGCCCAATTTCCGCCGCAATGGTCGCAGGGGAAGAGCTCGTCAGTCATGGCAGCGTGGTCCGGGGCGTTCGCCGATCGTTGGCGAAAAGGGTGTGGGCGGGTGCATTATAGCGACGCTCGTTTACCGCCAAATTAGGAAACAGCCCCGAACTTTACAACACCTTACAGATTACGCGGCGACGCGATTGGCGGCGATCGCGTTGTAATCCTCGTGGCTGACCAAGCGAATGGGCCTCAAAGAAGGGGCGTCGAAAAGCAACCGATACGATCTGCCAACGGGGACTGACAGGAGCTTGCCGGCGGACGACTTCAGGAATTTGCCGTCGAGCGAGAAGGGATGGATGCCGTTGCTGACCTTCGCGAGGAGGTCGCGTGCCTCGCGCTGAACGGACGACAGATGGCGAACCATCGACAGGTCGATGGTGTCGTCGACTGTTGAACCCCTCTTTGCCGCGCGCTTTTGTTCCATCGCTAGGCGTTGCTCCGCTTTCTCTTTTTCTGCGTTGGCGCAGGTGTGGCAGAACTTCCCTTTGCCGGTGTGGCCGCATGCAAACGTCTGCTTCATGGTGCTGATGCTCTGTTGTTGCTGATAGCCTATTGAACCACCGATTGACGCTCGGTCAAGTCTCCGTTGAAGGCTCTTTCGGTGCGCTTTTCAGGTTATCGATGGCGTCGAGCGTTTTGGACAGCTCGAGAATCCGGGCATCAGCAAGAGCGAGACGATTGTTGAGGTGCTCGATCTGCGAGAGAGCGAGACCGTACTGCTCCGCGAGCATTGAAAGCGCGGAGAAGGCCGCCAGGGCCGCACCGCAGTCAGAGCAGGAGACGGTGCCGCCGTGTTTGTCCACGCGAATATGACGATGCGCGCAGTCATTGCCGTGACTGCGCGCATCGTTGGTAGAGAGACGCTTAAAAGGAAGGATGGTGCTCATTCAGGAGTCAGCGAGTACTCCGCGTCGCTAGGCGGACAACGGCCAATGTCGCCACCTAGGTTGTCGGGAAACAAAACCCGAGCAATTCTCGCATCTCGCCGATAGTGTCGCTCGACATTATCGAGATATTGCCGAAAGGCCGCGTCGTCGGAGAGACTCCCCTCGATTGAACAATGCGCGAGACGTAAATCGGTCGGCATCGACGCGTGTTGTTCAAGTGCACGGGCATGTCCGGCATCGGGCAGCCACCACCTGTTCCAACGAACAGTGAAGGCTAGCCAGCTACGCGCTGAGCTATCGATCTCTGCCCACGACGCTCGGAAATCGAGGATCGCGCCAAGAGTGCTGAAGAACACCATGCGCACTTCGTGGTCGTCGGCGGCCGCGACAACGATCTGCTTGCGCCGCTCATCGACCGGGTCGATTGAACTTGCCATTGCGAGCGCGGGGTAGCTCACCTGCCAGTCGGCGTCGCGAGCCGTCGCGTGTTTCAAAAAGAACGAGTTCGAGCTCACGTTTCGTGTTGGGAAGTTGAAGACTGGGTCAAGGTATCGCGGTGATGCCCGCTGTCAAGTCAAGCGGCGGCCGGCAGTCGTACCGACGCCAGTTCTGCTGGCGGTATCCACTCGACACAAGGCGTTGCGGTGCGCGCGTAGTGCGCCCGCTTTTCCTTCTTACGCTCAAGGTACTGCGGGTTGCCCTGCATGCCATAGACTTCGATCGCGGTGAGGGCCTTGGTGTCCGACAGTTGGAAGTCCGGAAGCAGTTCTTCGCCGGTCTCAAGTCTGAGCGGCTTGGTAAAGCGGCGGCGCTCCGCGACCAGCCGGTTGGCCATCGCGACTTCGTAGCTGGAGTCGCACGGTATGAAGCTGCTGTTGCAGAGCTGTAGAGCGATGTCGACGATTCTAAGGTTGCCTTCTTTGGTGCGCTCAATGACCGCTAACACCACGATCCGCGCGCTCGCGTCGCCGACCATGGCCCATGCAGATCGGAATGATGCGGCGGCCATCTCAATCAACTGCTTTGAGGCGAAGAAGGTGCGCTTCGTCTGGCGAAGTTTGACGACGAAGCCATATCTGGAAGAATCGACCGTGCGCAAGTCACCAAGCACCAAGCCGCGTTGCGACGCCGTGGGCGTCGTTTCAATCCGCCCGAGAAAGTCATCGAACTCCGCGACGATGGATGGAGCTTCGTTTTCGTCATAGCGACGCATGACATGCAGGACGCTCTGCATCGGCTTACCGTTGAGTTTGCCGTCTCCCAGTGCGGCGACGAGGTGAGCATTGCATTGCCCCCAACTGCGCGCAGAGGCACCCGTCCAGGTATGCAAATCCGCCTCGATCCAGAGACGCTGCAGGAAGCCGAGCAGCGGCGCTGCACGGCGCGTTCTGCCGGCGCCTGAATTGTTCGCGGACAGGCGGGGAGAGGTTTCGACTGTTTTGACGAATAGCGTGGCGTCGAGCTTGACGTTCAGACCCGTAGGCGTGTGCTGGATGGCGTGAGCGGCGTCGGACTTGCTCTTGCCGGTCGCAGCGGCCCCCGCATAGAAAGGACACTTCGAGTTGTGGTGCGGCCCTTCGTCGGGCCATCGCGCGAGATGAAAGAGCGCGCCGTAGCGACGAACTACGAGACGCAGCGGTTGGCCCGCACCCGCAGCGTTGCATTGGCATTGCGCATATCCCGGTGACTTTTTGGCACGCTCAAGCTGGCGCGCGTAGCGTGCCGGGCCGTTCTGAACGTCTTCAAGTGGAACGGTGAGACTGTCAAAGGAGACGTGAACCATGTCTTTCGGCCTCGCTCAGGGTGGAACACGCCTGGTGGCTGGGGACCTTGTGAACATGGGCGCGAGTGCCCATCAGATTGGCCATCTGGCGCACACTCAGGCAGAACTGCTCTGCGTGGAAAGTGCTGGGAAACTGCACGCCGACGGTCGACACAGCGCCAGGAGCGGCATAGTCACGAGAAAATACCGAGCCAGCGCCGATAAGTGCGTCAAGCCATGAGTCCGGGAATCCAGCGGCCGGCTCTGCATCTGCGCGTGCGCCTGCCGGGTCATCTCTGATGTCTTCGAAGCTAACAATGATTAGGTCCATCGTCCTTAGTCACGGGCAAAGAGGGGTCCGCGAGTTGCCTCAGTTGCGAATTGGTGCTTTCGCCAAAGCCTTGTCGCATAGGACGAGCGCGCCCATCGCCGCGACGAATCCCGTGTACACGAGTGCGATGAGCAGCGCGGTCAACCGCTTTTCGTTGCTTGCGAGCGCTTCGGCGCGAAGGCTCTGCGCCCTCGCGAGTTCGACACGCTGCGAATCGAGCGCGTCGTCGAACGACTGACGGTCGCGAAACCCATAGTTTTGAAGCACAGTCGCCTGCACGTTGGCCGGAACATGCTGAAGCGCATCAGAGACGCCTTGCATGCGCTCGACGAGGCCTGTGCTTGCAACGACCGGTACGGCTGTTCGCTCGAGTTTGAATCCGTGCACAACAAGGCCGATCGCCGCGACCGAGGTCGCGCACGAAGCGATGAGGACGGCAACAGTAGCTATGTGACTCAGTTTCATGTGCTCACGGAATCGGTGACGCGGGTAGCGCAGTTCACGATTCTCGCGATCGGCGATCCATTATCGAAGGAGAAAGCTGCGTCGTTTCGAGCGCCTTTTCGATTCGCTTTGTACACACGTAGTTGAGCCGGAATTTCTTGCCGGCAATTCGACCAGAAAGCTAGCGTTTTTAGGGGGTCTTTCGCCAAACGCGCTTCATCATGATGAAGCCCCCGGACCGTGACCTCTGGGAGAGGTGCGGGTGAATGTGCCCGGCGGTGACGTGTTATCCCCAGGGTTATCCAGAAAAACTGGGGATAACTGAAATCGGCTGGCTGGAGAGGCGCTATCAAAAGCTCGCCTTTCCCCGCAACGGGACGACGTCATGCAGGTATCGTTGAACCATCACCCGCGCGTCCTAGCGCATCGACTCTCGGCGACGCAATCATCGCCGCACACAAACTTCTACTCAAACCCGCAGGGGCATGTCCCCCTCGCGGGCGTGCGCCTGCTCATTCCATGGAGCAATCGCATGTACAAGCAGTTAATCGAGCAATTTAAGACGGCCCAAACCGCGGCAGCAGCAGCCTATGGCGCTGTCGTTCAAGCGGAACGCGAGGTCTTTGCTGACGGACTATCCGAATATTCGGCGATGGAAGTGCGGAGCGAATACAAAGGCGAGCGCGAGCTCAGCACGTTCTGCCGAAGGCTGCTCTCGCGGCTTGTGATGGAGGCGAGTCGCAAGTTCGCACCCGCCGGCGGCAGAATCGAAATCGACCAGAGTCGTGAACTCGACCGATGCGGCCTCGACGTCGACGAGGATTTGAGGAAGGGCAACGTCCCTGACTTGGACGGCTTCTGGCAACACCTCGAGCGAACGTTCGGCGGCGAAGCTGGCGAGCGAGTCGCATTCGAGCAGGCAGCGAAAGCCATCATCAACGGCTTCTGGCTCAAACCCGATACCGAAATCAAGCGCACCAGCAGCGCGGTGATTCTCGAAAAGCGCGTCACCTCACAGTCGTGCTTCCATTCGAAGGGGCAACGCGAGGTCTATTACTCCTCTCAGCAGGCGGTCGCCACAACCTTCGACGGACTCGCAACCTTCGCGAAAAAGCATCAGTTCGGCGCGCTGGCGATGCAACTGCGCAACTTCAGCGTCCACCGACTGACGTTCTCGACCCGAGAGAAGCTGTCGTTCACTGGTTTGGAGATCGTGCTGTTCAACGACAAGTGGCAGTTCAAGTTCGCTCACGACGTGGGCGACGCGTTGTCCCTCTTCATTAGTGAGTTCGGCGCCACGTACCTCGCCTCGCGCGACCGGTACTAAGGCGGCCACCGTTCCATCCTTTCGACCCGCTTCGGCGGGTCTTTTCTTTTCTAGAGGCAATTCATGCAGAGAGATCTGTTTTCGTTTGAGCGGGACTGGTACGAGCCGTTGCGTGCGATCAGAAGTTTGGGATCGCAGGCACCGTCGGTCGCCCATCAGGGCGAGCTGGCAGCGGCACGGCGTCAGCACCTCGGCCAGTTCTTCACGCCGGACGCCATTGCGGCGTTCATGTGGAGCTTCATCAGCGGCTGGAAAGTCAATCGGCTTATCCGGATCTTGGATAACTCGGTCGGCTCGGGCCGGCTGCTTCAGTACGCAGACCCGGAACGCCATGCCGTGTACGGCGTCGACGTCCACGCCGATGTCATCCAGCAGTGCCAAAAGGTGTTCGAGGACGCGGGGTTTAATTGCGAGTTCCGGCAGGCTGGCATGGAGGACATCCATCCGGCGCGCTTCGATATCGCACTCATCAATCCGCCGTTCTCGATGCATCTTGAGTCGCCGCATCTGCAGACGCTGGAATGCACCACGTGGGGCCGGTATGGCGCGCACACCAGCGCGTTGAGCCACGACTACGCCGTGCATCAGGCGCTGGAGGCGGCGAACATCGTCGTCGCGCTCCTGCCGATCACCACCGCCGAGTCGATGATCGCTGGCGAGCAGGGCGACCGCTTGAAGCGCCGCGCGGCTGGCCTGTTCGAACTTCCAGCGGACGCGTTCAAGCTCGAAGGCGCGAACGTGCGCACGGCCGTGGTGGTGTTCGACCGTTATCGCGATCGTCCCTCGGACTTCGTGCGTGCGTTGGTTGACGATCTGGCCAAGCCAGGCCCAGACCTCCGGCTGCACTTCGAGGATCGATCCTTCGGGGAAGCTCGGCTGCGGCTGCAGAAGCTCGATGACAGCGTGCCGTTCATCACGCGGGCGGTCACCGGCGACAAGTCTGTCAAGGTCTCGCACGATGGCCGGCGCATTCGCTTGTCGTTCGCATGCGGTTTCAACGAAGCGATGGTGCTCAACGCGGTTCTCGTGAAGCGCATTTACTCGCGCGACGGCCACCGGCTGCCGCGTGGATTCCGTTACTCCGGGCAAGGCTTGCTGGATATGGAAACGTATCTGGTGCAAGACGATCCGGTTGCGGCCTTTGGTCAATTGCTTGATCGAATCCGCAGCGTCGGTGGCGAGCCGCAACTCGCGCCCGGCTTCATGGAGCACTTCAGCAGACGCATGCGTCGCAGCGTACGACAGGCGATACCGCTGCGGCACGTGGCGTGGACAACTGGCGCTGGATCGCGAGATCAGGTGTCGGGCATCGCGAAAGAGACCCACAAGGTCGATGCGACCCGCTGGGCCAGTCCGCTCATCAAGGCGGGCGACGAAGTCCACTTCGATCGCGAAGCCGACGGACGGTACCGATACGCGCTGCAGGACGTTTGGTATCACCTGTCGGTCGACGAGCTCAACGCGCGGTTCGCGGTCGAGAACGTCAGCGAGGGATGGGAGGTGGTGCACGAAGGTCTGTGCGCGCGCTTTCCTGACCAAGCAGCGGCGCTGCGCTCGCGCGTGAAGGCGCTCGGCGTCGATCAGTGGCTCGATTGGGAGTTTCAGGTCGACGATTTGATCGAAACGCTGTTGAAGCCGACTGGATGCATCGTCGCGTGGGAGCAGGGTTGCGGCAAGTCCCGGCTCGCGTTGGCGCTGATCCTCGTCTCCGGTGTGAAGCACGGCCTCATCGTCGTTGAGTCCCGGCTCATCGAGGAGATGTTGAAGGAGATTGCCCAGTTGCCGATCGCGGCCGATCAGGTGAAGGTAATCGAATCGGCGGCTGATCTTGGCGACCTCCGGCGAATCAACCTCATCTCGTATGAGCGCCTGCGTATGCCGGTGGACAAAGCCGCTTCTGCGCGCGTGACGTATGCGCATCGGCTTCGTCGTCGCATCGGCCTGCTGGTGGCTGACGAAGGCGAGCGCCTCGCCAATCCGACAAGTGATCAGAGCCGCGCGCTTTGGCAGCTGTCGGCGCGGCGGCGTTTTGTCCTCACTGGCAGTCCGATTCCCAACTATCCGAGAGATGCGTTCGGTTTGATCGCGTTCTCCGGTGGCGACGGAACGGCGGCTCAGCCGTATGGCTATCGCGTGGGTTATCTCGAGCAGAACTGGATCAATTCGGTGGAGTACGCGATGCGCGGCGTCGATCGATTCAGGGATGACTTTGTGGTGCTGGAGTGGGTGACGTGGCAGTTCGCGGAGAGCCTGCAGGATGGGGCGAAACGCGAGGTGCCGAAGATCGGCAATTTGCATCTGTACCGGGCGATGCTTGCGCCGCACATCAAGCGGCGACTGGTCGCAGAGCCTGAAGTCTCGCGTTACATCCAAATCGAGCCACCCGAATTTGGGGTGGAAACGGTCGACTGGGATCGCGGGCATCTGGCCGCATACCTGCGCGCTGCGGACGAGTTCGCGGATTGGTATCGCTCATCGCGCGATGACAAGAAAGCGTGCAACCTGGTGACGATCCTCGCCCGTATCCGTGCTGTTCACTTCTCTGCCAACTACCCGCAGTTCGGGATGGAGGGCGTGGAGTACATCGGTGGGCTTACGAGCAAGCAACGCGCGATCGTGGCCCGTATGAAGGCGATCGCGGCGGAAGGCAAGCAAGCAATCGTGTTCGCCGAAAACCCGGGCGTGCTTGATCTTCTTGCGCGCGAGCTGGATACGCATGGTGTGCAGACGGTCCCGTTTCATGGCGAGATCCCGATCAAGCGTCGCGTGGCCGATAAGGACAAGCGCTTCTTGGGCGGACTGGCCACCGGACTGATGGCTACCAAGGCATCGGGCCGCGCCGGCTACAACCTGCCGAACGCCGACTACATCCTCTTCTATGACCGCTCGTGGACGTGGCGCATTGAGTATCAAGCGATGCGGCGCGCGCTGCGATGGAACCGGAAGGGCGTGTTGAAGGTGCTGTATTTCCACTTGCCGGGCAGCATCGACGAGTATCAGGACCAAATGGTCGCGCACAAGCGTGATGCGACGCAGGCGGGGCTGGACTGGGCGACGCCGGAACTAGACGACGAGACTTTTTTGCACATGGATTCGTTGTTGGATCGCTTCGTCGACGACCTTGCATTGCTGTCGGCGGAAACGTCCGGTGACATGCGCAAACTTTTGAAGGAGGCAGCGTAAATGCCCAAAGACTCGAACGTGTATGTGGTGGTCGGGGAGGGCGTCGTCACGGTTAAACGTGAAGGCTCCAATCGCGCAGTGCTGGCGAAAGTCCTCGGCAAGGTGCAAGTCGATGGCTTCGAGGTGCTGTGCCTCGACCGCCTCGTCCATGAAAGCCATGAGCAGCAGTTTGGCGAGTGGACTTTGGCGGGGGCAGTCACGACTTTGTTGTCTCGATCGATGCTGCCCGCGGGTGGCGCGGCGGCATAAGAGCTAGCGGCATCCTCCGATGCCGCTCATCCCAACCCTTAATCACAACCCGGCTTCCCAGCCGGGTTTTTTTTATCCTTCACCCGAAATCGAATGACGGGTCGGCCACGCGTCGGGCGGTTTTCGCCATCGCGAGCCCGAGTGTTCGTTGCGCCGCATCATTTGGCCCTTGGAGCCAATACGCTCCGTTCGCGGTCTGGTGTCCCCCGTTTATGCGCCGATCGTCTTGGGCGCCGGCGTTCTGCCGGCGCACTTTTTCACTCATGGCATGATGCGGACAGGCGCGAAATCGAGCGTCCATTTACGCAACACAATGCAATGAGTAATTCGCCAATACCCAGCACCCAATCCATCGCCTTCACCGTCCCGACGCATTTAGCCGAAGCACTCCGAGAGACCGTTGAAGGCTTCCTCGCTAAAGCCGCGGGTGGAGAGACGCCCGCGCAGCGAGCGGCTGAGATACGCGCCCAAGATCGCGACGCGAGCCTGGATTCGCTCGCCCATCTCGTTGAGGTGGCGGAGGGCAGTTCAAGGCAGGCGCGAGTGGTCGCTCAGTTCCTTGCTGGGCTCTACAACGGCGACGACTTTCCCGTCAGTCTCCCGGACTTTCGACGGCTCGATGACGATCTGCTGGAGCACTGCCTGCAGGTGCTCCGGCTTGACCATCGGCACGCCACCGAAGTCCACCGTTACTTTCCGAATGGGGAAACGCGCTGGCAGGCAATGATCAGACGGTGGGGACTTGCTGACGAGCCGGCGAACACGCCGCTGCCCGAAGATGACGTCGTGCATTCCTGCCAGTACGACAGCAAGCTCGATGCGCCGGGGTACCGCGACGTGACGTTGGTCGTAAAAGTTGCGGTTGGCGTCGACGAGATTCGCTCACTCAGCCTCGCGCTTTCGGCGGCCGATTCGGAGCGGCTCGCGGCGGACCTCGTTTCGGTCCATCGCCTCGCGTGGACGCGGGGCAAGCCGCTGGATGCAGACGAGAATGAGCCGCGACCGGCCTGGCTATGAAAGACAGCATGAAATCGTGAGCTTTTGCAGGGCGCGCTGGCAAAGTAAACCGCTATCGTTGCTCCATTACCCGCGTCATTGACGCATCGACCCCGCGCTGACTTTGGTCAGCCCACGTTGTTCAACCCTTTGGGAACCACTCCCAAAGGGGGCAGGTTCCCTCTTAGGAGCCCTGCCATGCAACAGCAACCTACTCTCGCCCTCAAGCAAATTCAGGTCAGCGTCAATCCCCGCAAGTACTTCGATGCGGCGGAGATGGAAGAGTTGACCGCGTCTGTGCGCGAAAAGGGCGTCATTCAGCCCGTCATCGTGCGCACGCTCGCCGACGGTGGCTTCAGCCTCGTCGCTGGCGGCCGCAGATACAAGGCGGCGCTCGCCGCACACGGCGAGGACTATGAGATCCCCGTCGTCGTTCGCGACATCGATGAAGTCGAAGCGAAGCAGCTCGCCATCATCGAGAACATCCAGCGAGCAGACATGTCGCCCGCCGAAGAAGCCATTGCCGCAGCCGAGCAAGTCGGGCTGTGCAAGGGCGATCGCGACGAAGTCGCGCGCATCTTCGGTTGGTCGCGTGCGACGCTGGATAAGCGCCTCGCGCTGATGAACTGCAGCACGCCCGTGCTCGATGCGCTCAGCACCCGCCAAATCCTCCTCGGTCACGCCGAGCTGCTGGCTGCGCTCCCCAAGGAGACGCAGGACAAGCTGCTGCCGGTGATCATCAAGGAAGGCAAGGCGGTGGCGGAGGTCAAGAAAACCATCGAACAGGTCGCCTGTTCGTTGGCTGCCGCGATCTTCGACAAGGCCGACTGCGCCGGATGCCCGCACAACTCGTCCACGCAGGGCGAGATGTTTGGTGAGTCCATCGGTACGGGAAACTGTACGAACCGCACCTGCTACAACGAAAAGACCGAAAAGATGCTCGAAGCGACGGCCACCGGCCTGCGCGACGAATATCCGGTCGTGCGCATCGTGCGTGCTGGCGACAACCACACGCGCGTGCAACTCGCAGTCGATGGCCCCAAAGGCGTCGGCGAGGAGCAGGCGAAGGCGTGTCATGCGTGCCAGAACTATGGCGCGGCGGTGAGCGGTCTGCCTGATTCGATCGGCAAGGTCTATCGCGGCCAGTGCTTCGACACCGTCTGCAACATGAAGAAGGTGGCGGCGCAACTGCAAGCGGTCAAGGCCGCGACGCAGCCGAAGCCTGAAGCAGCCAAGGCGGGCGCGAAAGCGTCGCCTGCAGCAGCGAAGGGAGCGGCCGGTTCGTCCGCGGCATCGACGACAAGCAATCCGCCGGCGACGGTGGTGGCTGAGTCGGATCGGATCAAAGCGTATCGCGTGGCGTTGTGGCGTAAAGCCCTGCGCCGCGAGGTGGGAGCCGATCCCGCGCTCGCTCAGCGATACCTCGTTGCGATCGCACTGTCCGACCAGATGCGCTGCGTCGATCAGAAGACGCTCTCGGGCATCTGGGAAAAGCTCACCGAGGAGCAGGTCGCGTCCGGGGACGTATCGAAAGCGGCTGCCTCGACGGCGGCCGCTGACGACGCAAAGCTCGCGCACGCCGTCACCGGTGTGACGGTCGCCGCGATTCAAGGCCTCGACGTCCAGCACCTCACGCGTCTGTGCAAGCACCATCACCTCGATCTCGCGAAGCACTGGAAGCTCTGCAAGGAGTTTCTGGAACTGATCACGAAGTCGGAAATGATGGTGGTCGCTGACGAGTTGGGCATTCGTGCCGCGCTCGGCGACAACTTCAAGAAAGTCTTCGGCAAGTCCAAGTCCGAGGTCATCGACGCGCTTTTGGCGGTCGAAGGCTTCGACTACGCGGGCAAGATCCCGAAGGTGCTCAAGTTCTAACGCGCGGCTCGCCCGTGCCTCGATCGTAGTTTCCATCCCTTTATAGACCGCCATTCCTTTGGATGGCGGTCTTTTTCCTTTCTCAGGAGTTTTCCATGTTTGCAGCTATTGAACCGCTTCTACGTCACTGCACGAAGCTCACGTTGTCCTTGCAGATGAAGGGCGACGAGATGATCGTCTGTGTCATGCCGCAAGGCACGGCAAAAGACGCCGCCATGCTTCAGCCGCTCGCGCTCACCGCGATGGCGGCCGAACTCGACGCGGGCTTCGTCGACGCGCTCGCGGCCTATACGGGCGCGCACGCGTCGCTCGCCGAGCAGGTTGCTGCGACAACCGCCATCCTCGAAGCCGCCAAGACGACGCAAGTCTCCAAAGCGACCAAGACGCTGGCTAAGGGCGGCAGCAAGCCTGCATTGCCGGCGCCCGGCAGATCGAGTACCGATGCGGACAACGATGATGACGACGCAAGCGACGACGCTGAAGGGCAGAGCACCGCCCCGACCGCATCGAGCGCAGCGGAAGCATCGGCGGAACCGGCTAACACCGGGACCAACCTCGCATCGCTTTTCGACTAAGGAGCAGACATGGCTATCCAAGTTGCGAAGCTCACGCGCGAGTTCGTCTACAACGGCGTGACGTTCCCCGATCCGGGGCCGACCTTCTCGCCCGACGATGTCCGCGATCTTTACTCCGCGCAGTATCCGGAGCTGACGACGGCGGCGATCGACGGGCCGACGACGGAAGGTGAAGTGATGCGCTTCACGTTCGTGCGGGCGGCCGGTGCCAAGGGTGCAGTCTTGCCCTGCAGCGCCCATGCGTAAGCGCGACCTCCTTAAAGCCTTGTCCGACCCGGACCTGGCGCTTTCCCATCAGCAACCGCCCGGAAGGGCGGTTTTTTTTCATGACAAGGAGATCGAGCAATGTTCTTCGATCCTCGCCCGTCTGGTGCAGAAGTCGCTGTCTCGGGAGAGCCTTGGCAACCGCGACGCGCTCCCGCTGCCGGACGTCGAACTCCCAATGATTTTTTAACCCTGCCGGCCATCGGCTCGGACGTGAAAACGCGCGCAGTGATGCGTTGGCAAGCCGAAAAGGATGTCGCCGGTCTCATCTCCGCCCAGTTCAACTCGGGCGTGTTGCGACCGCGCGATGTACCGGAGTTCAAAGGCGCTGGTGATGCGCTGGCTCACGGCTTTTTCGCGTGGGCGAAGCGTCATACGCCGCGTCTAGACTGCCTCGGCTTCGACTTCGTGCTGTGCGACGTGCAGGCGGTGCAAGACGTTGTCCAGTATCAGGAGGACAGCAGCGAGTTCAATCCGACCTCGTCCGTTTATCTCGGCATCGAGATAACGGAGGAGAGCATCTTCGAGATCGGCAGACGTGCCGCCGAGCTTCGCAATGTTCATCCGCGGTTGGTGTCGACAGCGATGGTGCTGATCAATCGTGCAGCCGGACGCACGATGTGGATTCGGACCCCGGACGAGTTCCTTGGGGAATTCGCTTCCTGGTTCTGGGATGGCGACTCGAACGCAACCGATGAGGAAGCGCGCGAGATGCTGACGGACCGGTTCGGCGACGACGAAGCGGAGATCGAGCATTACCTCCCTTCCGTTGTACGTCCGCAGCTTTGTCCCGACGACATGGACGTCTACCGCTGGAACGCAAAGAGCCGACGCTATCTGCCTCAACGGGCGCTTGGCGTCGCGGCCCTTAGGCGGCTTCAGCGCTTTACCTCCGGGCGCACGCGTCGCATCTGCGCGGAGCTTGAAAAGCTCTCGCTGATGCTGCAGCGGGTGGGTAATCGCGACCTCTTTGGTTGCGAGTATCGGCCCCGGTGCGCGTATGCAGCAGCCACGCTCACGGTGCAGAACGACGGCCGCGTGGGTGAAGTACTCGATTCGCACTACGAGTACCTCGCCAGCGCCGGCGACGGCACGACCTACCTCGGCTTTACGCCGCTTGCCTCAACGCCTGACGCCATCCGTAAGCAGTACGCGGACTGGTCGCAGGGCTTATCCATTCTTGGCCAACTCGACCGCGTCATCGCGTGTCTCGCGGCATAACGAGGAGTTTTGTATGAAAGGGCTTGATATTGGCTCCGACCGCGTCGACGAGCTCGCGGCGATCAGCGCCATCTTGCTGTACGGCCGTCAGGACCGCAGCGCCGTCTACGGCACCGTCCATCCGGTGATGCAGGGCAAAAGCGGCCGGGCGACGATAGGTGCCGGAAGGCCGATCGACCGCATGGCGCTTGTTGATTGCCTGCGTGAGCTGGCTCAGAACGCGGCACCGAAGGCGGAATTTCTGCCTGAGACGGTGCTCGCAGTGTCGCAAGAGGCGGTGATGTGGTGGTGCAGACCGGCGATGCGAAGAGTCTTCTTCGATTGCCAGGAGATCGGGCGGCGCAGTGCGGTCGTCCCGCATCCAGGGTTGGTGTTCCGTGCAGCTTCGAGCGGGTTTTCCGTGTTCGCGCTGCAGGATGACAGCCGGCCAACGCCTGAATCGAAGCTGCATGAACCGCCTTACTTTAACACCTGGGACTGGGGGCGGATCTGCATCGGCTCGGCGCATGTGCCTAAGCGCATCGATATCGAATCGATCGGCGGATGGGAGGGCGGATTCTTCGAATCGGCCTTCACGCACCCGAACCACGGGAACAAACGGGTTTCGCATCCCAATGGTGAATTCGCCTTCTGGAAGGAAACGCTCGACGGCAAGTACGGCGAGCAATTCCCGAAAGACGCGCTCGTCCCTATGGACCTTACCCTCGCTGAGCTGATCGCCGGCAAACAAGGAGTTCGATGATGATTGCTGGCGCTTTGAATCCTGCAGATGCCGCGCTTCAACGCTCGTTTCCGACCGTCATGGTGCCCCGGCGTGAGTCGGTCGCGCCGATGCAGGCGGCCGGTGAGCGGCTGCTGATCGGCGAGAACGGTGTCTTTCTGGAAATCGATCTGCCGTGGCTCTCGGTCGTCCGCCGCATTGCGCACTACACGGTCCCGACCGCGATCCCCTACGGGAAAGTGGCCGAGTCGACCGAGTTGCGCTGTGGTGCGGTGCCGCCCGAGTTGATCGGCGAGTTCGTCGCGATGGCGCGCGCCGCGCATCCGCTGGAAACCGGTGCGTGGATCGTCTGGAACGTCGAGACGAAGCAGTTTCGCCTCGCGCCTGTGAAGGTGCTGTCGCAGCGGACCGGGTCGCTGAAGTACGAGCGGCCGGATCTTCTGCCAAGCGAACTGCGGGTGATCGACTGCCATTCTCATGGCGCGCATCCCGCGTATTTCTCGCCGACAGACAACGAAGATGACCGACATGAGACGAAGTTCGCCTTCGTCGTCGGGAATTGCGCGTCGTCAGTGCCGAGTATGGCGCTGCGGCTGTGCGCCAAAGGCATCTTCGAGAACGTCGAGCGCGTGCCGAGCAGTTGGTACGCGGCGGCTCGTGCGCAGGAGGTTGCATGAACGGGTCCATCCGACATCAACTTCCTTCACGGATGCTCGAGCGGAGCTGGAATGTGGTCGTAGTAGGCGCGGGCGGCACCGGAAGTGCGGTGCTCCCGAGCTTGGCGCGGCTGCACCACGCGATGCTGGAGCTGGGCCATCCGGGCGGCATCGACTGCACTGTCTTTGATGACGACACCGTCAGCCCGACCAACGTCGGCCGGCAGGGCTTCTATCCGAACGACGTGGGCGAGTACAAAGCCTCGCTCATCGTCAATCGGCTAAACGCACTGATGGGCACGAACTGGCGGGCGGAAACCCGGCGATTCGGTCCGGGCGAGCCGCTCTACAACGTCGATCTCGTGATCGGCTGCGTCGATACGCGGGCCGCTCGTGCCGCGATTGTTGGCGCCGCCCAGCACACGGGGGCCTACTACCTCGACTGCGGCAACGACACGGATCGCGGTCAAGTTGTCATCGGTCAAGTCTGTGGCAAGAGCTACGCGCTGAAACATCCGGAACGGCTGCCGCATGTGGGCGAGTTATTTCCGGAATTGATCGACGCGAAGCTCGATGCGAAAGACGAGACACCGTCCTGTTCGATGGCCGAGGCGCTGCGCAAGCAGTCGCTGGTCATCAATCAGGCCATCGCGGTTCAAGCGTTCAACATGCTCTGGACCATGTTTCGGACCGGCGCGGTGCCGTTCTCGGGCGTGTTTGTGAACCTCGCAACGGGGCGCACGAATCCGATCCCGTCGGACCCGGCCGCGTGGGCGCGCTTTGGATATGAAGTCCCGAAGCCGACTGTGAAGAAAGCGAGGAAAAGCCGCAAGGCCAAGCTCGCTGCGTAAGTAGTCGCTGTTCCATCACTGCCGACCTCCGCAAGGGGTCGGCATTTTTCTTTCGTGCTCAACAAGCACGACAACCTCATAGGAGTATCCGAAATGTCGGAAGACATTGAAATCGTAGTTTCGGCGCCGCTCAAAGTGGCGGCGGCTTTGTGGCAAGAGCGCTGGTGGTGCTGTGCGGCCTTTGTTGTCGCAACGGCCGCAAATTCACTCCCGCCGGCGGGCTACCTCTGCATGGCCGTCAGGTTCGCCTACGAGCACTTGTTGCACGAAGCATCGGGCGTTGGCCGAATCATGGCCGGGCTGCTCGGCGTTCTTGCGGCCTCGCTCGCATGGCAGGTCGCCTGTCAGCGAGACCGCGCCCGCCCAGGACTCTTCGCCCGTGCGTGCGACTGGTTCGTGAACCGCTTCCTGATGTCGCACGTTGCGCGCGGCGTCGCGGTGGTTATTGGCGCAAGCGTCGCGTGCGGCGCACATGGCGTTGTGTTCGGCGCGGCGTTCGGCGTCTGGCTCGGCCTTGTCATGTGCTGCGTGCAGTGCCTGACCGCCTTCTCGGTTATGCCGCGTTTGCGCTAACAGCATTAGCCGCTCCCTCGTGGAGCGGTTCTCTTTTACCTCAGCGGGTTACGCAGCCCGTTGGGGCTGCTCCGCGTATCACTGGAGCAAAACATGGGTTCTTCAATTTTGACGGGCAAGCGCGCCGGCGCAATGCAGAAGGCCGACGGCGAGTGGATCTACGCGTTGTTCGAGCGTGGCTATGAGTCGAACGTCTATCCGCACACCGACCATTGGTCGGCCGTGGCGCTGGGCAATTATGCGCAGGTCATGCGCCGCATCTTCTCGCACGCGACCAGTTGCGAAGGCGGGATGCTCCGTAGCCGCGCTGGATCGATCCGTCCTGAAAACTACATCGCCAGCTGGAGAAGTGAGCTTGCCAAGCCCACGCTGCTTCAGGATCGGTCGATCGATTTGTCGGTCGGCTCCTCGTGTTACTCGGCGGTGCCTGAGTCGCAGTTGGACGACGTCCGGCTGTCGTTGATCCGGGCGGGGTTCGAGTCTCGTATCGATGAGTTGATCGGCGGCAGCTTGAGCGTTTCGCTGCGCTCGGACATCGACCTGTTGCTCTCGATCTATGGGAACAGCGGGCCGCTCAGCGTTTGGCGGGTGCTGAAGGAATACGATTGTGGGACCGCGCAGATAGAGGTGCCGGTGCCGTCCGCAACGAAGACGGCGATGGAGCGAATGCCCGAGGTGCGGTGTCACTCGATCGACCAGCACAACGTCTTGGTTGCAATGGGCGCCGCGCCGTGGCGTCACGCTGGCTGGCAATACAGCGCGGTCGGCTCCTTCATCACTGAAGTCGCTTATCCGGTGGAAATGGAAACGCCGGGCTTCGCTAAGAAGGCGATACCAGCGTTCCGCGACACCTTGAGCAACGCGACGCAAGTGCCGTCGGCGACGCGCATCACCGTGACGCGTTCGCCCGAAGGCACCGAGGAGTGGAAGGTTCGACGCGCCGACGAGCTCGCGCAAACGCTCGGGCTCGTGACGGAGGGCGCATGCGCCCCTGCGGTCTATAGCTTCGCGTTCGGCGACTTGCTCAATCGCGAAGACTCGGACCGGCTGCTGTACGGCCTCGGTTCGTTCAGCGATGCGCAACTGCAGTGGGAGGTGCCAGTCACGCGCGCAGGCGCTGAGCCGGATCCTGCATTTTTTTCGGCGGACGTTCAGCTCTCGCTGTGTCTCGCCTAGTGCTGTTTTGATCAACGCCACGCTCCCGGTTTCCGGGGCGTGGTTTTTTTTTCGCCCGCTAGAACGCGAAGCTCGCTTGCGCCGGGACTGACGCGGCTGCGGGTGCGGTGGCATTTGCGTCGGGAGGCGAGGGCGCGCCTTGTCGCTGTGCCAGCAGTTCGTCGTACCGGCGCATAACGTCGGCCGCGCTGGTGTAGCCGACCTCGATGCCGACTGTCCGGGCGACGCGGCGGCGCACGCTTGCGAGCAGCTCGGCTTCGTCGGCAGTCGGGCGCACGGTAGGCCACCCCGACGAGAAGAGCAGGTGCGCAGGAATCTCCGCCTCGATCGCTTGGCGCTCGATGGCAGCAGCCTTCGCACGAGCAACGTCCGCGGCCAGTTCAGGCGGCAGAAGATGGGGCGCGACGTCGGCCAACCACCGTTGCCCTTGGAAGGCGAACGTCGATTCGGCTTCCAGGCGCACCATTTCTCGATAGACGTCGTGGTTGTCAGCGCAGCTTGCCGCTGCGCGCAGGTCGTCGAGCGAACTCATGATGCAGTACGCGCATGAGACGCGCGACGCACCGTACACCGTGTACGCCTCATGCAGCGCCAGTCCGGCCGCAGCGATCTCGGTGAAGACTTCGTCGACCGTCCATTCGATGATGGCATTCCACGTCACACCAGTGCGCCCCTTGGTCGACAGGGGGGCGAGCGGGGATGCGACAGCCGTCTTGCTGCGAGCACTGCTTTCCTGACGGCGAACGCCGGTGACGCTAACGATGTTGTGCGTCGGAAAACGCTTGTTAAGCGCTGAATTGATTAGTGATCCTTTCAATTCTGAGGTGCAGAAGCGCATGGACGGCGTGCTCCACGGCAGGATCAGCCGCACGCAGGAGAGATCGCGATAGCGCACGACGTTGTTTGACCAGCGCTTCTCCCATCTGGCGAGCATGTCACCGGCTTGCCGTTGCAACGTGAGCAGTTCCCAGCCCAGATGGGCGGCGAGCCGCTCGCACGCCGGACCGCTGTCCTTCCATTCAACACGGCCGAGATCGGAATGAACGAGGACGCGCGGACCGTTGTGGCCGATGGCGTCCAGATAGCGCGCGACCGCGAGCGCGCAGGCGACGCTGTCCTTGCCGCCGCTCACGCCGATAGCGACCACAGCGTCCGTCGCGAGCAGCGCCGCCACCTCCGGGGTAAGTGCGACGTCGCGGGCACGCGCGGGAGCGTAGGCGTTTGAACGGGTGCGAAGCGAGGACAGGTCGATGGTCTGGAGCATGGTCGAAGAAGAATCGGGGTAGATGATTCATCTTCGCAGCTACAGCGCAAAGTCAAGCCGCGCGGGGCTTTCAGAGGAGCGACCGAAAGAAAGCCCGCGTCGCGGCGAACGACAGCGGGCTAATGGATGTGATCTACAACAGCGCGCGCCCACAGCCACGAGGACGCGCAGTAATAGCTTAGTTGCAAATTTCAGATGAGCAAGGAAGGCGGCCTACGAATTTAAGACCGGCCGGGGGGCCGTCCTGAGCGAGCCTGGAACGTGATGTTGCTAAGGAAACACTGATTAATGAGGCTCGGCGGTCATCGCTCACGTAGCTGCGGACGTTATAGAAGGCAACTCACGAAACGGACCCACGAGGATGAAGAGGCAGATGGGCTTCGCGGAAGCGGAAACTGCAGGCAAGAAGCGCGTGACGAGGCGCCAACGCTTCTTGGCGGAGATGGAGAAGATTGTGCCGTGGCAGCGTTTGCTGTGTGCAATCGAACCGCATTACCCGAAGGGCACGCGAGGCCGTCCGCCGATAGGACTGGAGCGAATGCTGCGAATCTACTTTCTGCAGCAGTGGTACGGGCTGTCGGACGAAGGGCTGGAAGACGCGCTGTATGACAGCATTGCGCTGCGCGGCTTCGCCGGCATCGATCTGGCGGTCGAGAACGTGCCCGATGCGACCACGCTGCTGAAATTCCGGCGTCTGCTGATCGAGCACGAGCTTACAAGGAAGCTGTTCGACGAGATTGGTATCTCGCTGTGCGAGCGTGGGCTGATGATGAAAGAAGGCACGCTGGTTGACGCGACGATCATCGAAGCGCCATCATCGACCAAGAACGCCGGGAAAAGCCGTGACCCGGAGATGCACCAAACGAAGAAGGGAAACGAATGGCACTTTGGGATGAAAGCCCACGTTGGCGTGGACGCCGATTCGGGCTTGGTCCACAGCGTGGCTGGCACGGCGGCCAACGTGTCGGATGTGTCGCAAGCCCATTTGCTGCTGCATGGCCATGAAGAGGAAGCGTTCGCCGACGCGGGCTACATTGGTGTAGACAAGCGCGATGAAATGAAAGGCAAGGCAGTAAAGTGGCACGTCGCTGCCAAGCGCGGAAAGATCAAGGCGATGCAGGAAGGACCGCTGAAGGACCTCGTGACTGCGCTTGAGCGGACCAAGGCGCAGATCCGTGCGCGCGTCGAGCATCCGTTTCATATCGTCAAGAATCTGTTTCACCATCGCAAGACCCGATACAAGGGCTTGGCCAAGAACACTGCGCAACTGTTCAGCTTGTTCGCTCTGGCGAATCTGGTGATTGCGCGAAATCTGTTGCGATCGGTTCATGGGAGCAATCCGTCATGCGTATGAAAAATGAGAGCAGAGAGGCTCGCTTACGAGCCGAATTCGCCGAAATGCGCGCCGACTCGATTCGTCATCTAGAAAATCCGACGCTTTTTGCTCTGCAAGCCGACCCGACAACTCATTAATCAGCGTTTCCCTAACAGATCGTTTCTATTTGTCAGTCTATATTGACGCTACCCGCTAATAAGGGTGCTGAGAGACCAGACAATACAAATACTAGAAAAACTAAGGCCACCCAGGGCACATCCTTGGGTGGCCTTTTCTTCGCCCGAGTGAGGGCGGCCACCAGCGCCATGACCCACACACCCGCCTCTGGCGCTTCGTCGGGGCGCTCCTTCGAATCCGCATCATTCTTCGCATCCTTCGTTGGAAACGCTGTCTATTTCGAATAGAGACGTTTTTAGCGGCCTTTTCAACGCATGTGCTGCGGTGTCGATGGCTAGAATGGCCTCTCTCTCAGGTTCGTCGACGGCCCTCGGATTTGCGACGGACTTTCAAGCGCCGCTTCAGAAATGGAGCAGGCGCTTTTTTTTCCCTCGCTGCATGCAGCCGGCTCACCCCAGGCGTTGGCCGGGGCCGCGCGTCAGCGGCCTCCGTCAAATTCATCACGTTTGACCGAAAGGCATAGCGAATCCTTGAGCTTTCGAATGCCTACCTCGCGGCCGACTCCGTAGACTGGCTCCATTCCCCGCGCTTTAGCGCATCGACCTACCCCTCCAGCGTGCTGGAGGACCAGCTTCTCTCCAGCCGTCTATGACGGCAATCTTCTGGCGACCCTCGTTGGTCGCCTTTTTTCGTCCCGTTGGGAGCCTATCCCTCCGGGAGACAGCTCCCACTATGTTTTGGAGTTGTCTATGTCTCGCAATCTCGCGCCTGTCGTCAAAGTTTCCAGCAAGAACGGTTTCATGGCGAATCAGCGTGTGGTCGGTCAAGACGTCGAGGCCAGCCCGCCGCAGCTTTACACCGGACGCATTCATTCGGTGCGGAGCGACGGCACGGCAATGGTGGATTGGGACTATTCGCTCAACCATCAAGCCGAACGGCATCTGGTGCAAAGCGGTCGTGTCAGACTGCATCACCTGAGCCATACCGCCTCGTAGGTCTTCGTAAATGATGCGTCCAGTGCAGTTCGCTGGACGCCGTTTCTTCAGTTCCAAATCTTTCCTTGATGGGAGCCTCCCATCGAGGGCGGCTCCTACCTTTCTCAGGAGTTGCCCATGTTTCCCATGCTCAAACACGCTCTCAGCAGCCTCGCCTGGTACGCCAAGCAGGACGCCGAAGCCTGGAAGATGCTGTCGTTTCTCGTTGTCGTTCTGTATGTCTCGACGGCAATCGCCTCGGTCACCCACTGACTCACGTAGCTTTTCGCTGCGTATTTCCCGTTTCTCTTCCCTTTGGGGCAAACCAGCCCCTTCGGGAATGGATTGCCTCACATTCAATCGAGGTGATCCATGATCAAGTTTTTCTGTTCCGTGATGCTTCTTTCGGTTCTGACTGGCTGCGCCACGGCGGACTTCGGCTCGCCGGATACCTACCAGCGCTACGACGTTCAACGCATCGGCCAGTTCGAGCAGGCAACCATCCTGCGCGTGCGTCCGATCACCATCGAGAGCAATTCTGGCTCGTCGGGCATTGCATCGATCGTCAGCGCAGCGGCAGGTGCCTTCCTGGGCTCGCAAGTCATCGGCAACGGTAGCGGCCGCTATATCGCCGGCGCGCTTTCCGGCTCCGTCTCCGGGTTGGTGGCTCAGCGCGTAAGCGCCGCTATGTCTCGTCACAGCGGTGTCGAAGTTTTCCTCCGTCGCGCAAACGGTCAGACGGTGGTTGTTACACAGGTCGACGATCAGCAGTTCGCTGCTGGTCAGCAGGTGTTTCTCGTCTCAAATGGGTCCGGCTACCGGATCACCCACTAACTGGCGGCCACGCCTCGAACCGACTGGATGAACCATCAATGAACCACTATCAGCTGATCACCCACGGCCAGACCAGCGGCTGGGACGCTTCGACCAACGATGTCAACGGCAAAAACTTCTACGGGATGCTTCCAGTGGAAGTCGCTGCGCAAGCAGGCGACGTTGACGAGTTCGCGGCGATTGTGTCTCACCCGGAGTTCTGCCCATCGGGCGCGCGGCCGCATATGTTCGCCGAGGTTGGGCGGATCAGCGACGGTTACGGCGACGCGAGCTTCAAACGCTTGAAGCCTGCGCTCGACGCTTACAAGGCGCGATTCCTCTAATCGGGCATCGCAGTACGCATTTTCTGAATGCGCGGTGAAAACCGCGCCAACCCTTGCGGGGCAGGCTTCCCGCAAGGGACCTGCCTCGTCTGCACTGAGGCAATCATGAAATTTCCCCGAGTGTTTTATGCGGACCGCAGTAGTGCCAATGCCGGCGCGAAAGCGGCTCTGCAACGTCATGCGGCGCGCGTTCTGCGACGCGTCGCCCACGACTTGCGCCTTCCGGCGCATGCGCACGAGATCGTCACCGATACGCGTCGCGGCAGTTCTGCGGTGCGAGTGTCGTTGCGCACCGAGACGTTGTTTGTCGACGTGCTCGAGCGTCAAGGTGGTTCAGGAGTCGCGCTGTGCTTCAGAACCCGGCGCGGCCGCTCCGACCTTACGGGCGGTGGCGAAAACCACGTCGCCCTGACGCAACTCGAGACGCCCGCAGGCTATCGAGCGATGCTGGACGGCCTGCGTTTGGCTGGCGGCATCGATCTGACGTGCGGAGGTCATCGATGAAGCTGGCAAAGGTGAAAATCGAGTACAGCTCCGGCACCACGATCGTGGACCGGGTTACGCTCGATCCAACAACAGGGCAGGTTCATCTGGCACCGCGTTTACTCGGGCTGCTCGGCAAGATGGAGGAGTCTGAGTGTTCTCCGTCGTTCACCTTGGAATACAAGGGCCATGTCTTGCCGGTAACTGTCCATCCGGACGGAACTTACGTCGTGTCCGTTCCGCGTGATCTAGGCCCCGGCCTGGGCGATAGGCTCTACGCAATCGCTAATCCGTCCAAGGATCAACGGCAGCAGAATGGCCGTTACCTGCACACGTTGTCGGCGGCATCCATCGGCGGCGCAGTTGGCTATGCACATTCGTCCGCTGCTTGGGATGGGCCGACCGTTGTCGGGACCGCCGCTCTTGTCGGGCTTGGAGTAGTATTGTGGTATGCCGGCTTCTTACATATGAAAGGAGAATGACGTGGGCGCGACCATCTTCACGGTAGTACTTGGCCTCTCCATCGCGGGCTTCTTCATGTGGACCAACCACAACGGACAGAAGCGCGATCGCGAGCGCGAGTGGGGCAAATGATTCGACGCAGCGCAAGCTAAGTCCAAAGACGAAACCGCACCTTTCGAGGTGCGGTTTTTTTTCACCGTTTTCCTTTTCTGGCGCGCCTTCGGGCGCGCTTTTCATTTTCAGGAGTTGGTTAGGTCTTTATCAAACACGGATGCGCTGCGGGGAGGCGTTGCCGCCGATGGTGCGGTTGAAATTAAGTCGGTCGCCCGGCTGGATACCGACGGCAAGACAGTCGATCAGGTCTTCCAGGATCTGTGCTGCTTCGTGCGCGGAACCGAGCTCGAACCCGAGTGGCTTTGTCACGCGAACCTGCAGGACAACGCCAACGAAGCCATGTACGGAGCGCGCCACAGCAGACCGTGGCCCGAGCCGTCGTCATACGAACGAATCTCCGTTTCCGTCTGCATCGGAAACAGCGAGGGCTGGCTTATTCATGTCGACTTCATCAGCCGACCGCAGCTTAGCGACTCGCTCGACCGCACCTACGCGATCATGCCGTTGCTCCGCGCGAAGGTGTTTTCGACTGACCACGCGTGGTCGCTCGCTCGTCTTATCGCCCGTCTAATCGACGCGGCCTAATAGCTTTTCAACTTCGTCAAGCGCCCATTCGGCGCATTTAACCCTTGCCGGGCATCGACCCGACAGGGAGCGATTGCCCGCAATTTTTCAGAGGCAATCGACCATGTATCAGCTTTCCTTCTCGGGCTCCGCCCATCTCTTCCGTACGATGCTCGAAGTGCTCCGTTTCCTGCGAGACGACGCGAGCGTCGCAGCAGTCGACGCGGCAGAGATCGCGCTCACGTTCTTCAGCCACCCGGTGTCCGTTACTCGCTATAACGGCACACTGACCGTTCGTCGGCCCGGAACGGCGACTAGCCTCTTCCTGTCGCTCATCGACGAGATCGACGCGGCCTACTTCAGACCGTCGTTCGCCACACTCGAAGCGTGGCAAATCCGGCGCGAGCATTGGCAATTGCTCTATCTGGCTTTTGATCTGGCGCGCGAGCCGCTGTATTTGTTCTCCTCGGATCAGATGGCGCAAGCCAACGAAGAGGCGGCCAAGAGCGGACGTCGCGGGCTGGACCTGTTCGAGCTGCTGCAGGACGAGTCCGAGCGTCGGTTCGGCTTTCGCTACGCCGGCCCAGTGCTGGACAATCGACAGAGCAACGGTCGGCACGAGGTTCATGTGGCCTACGCGCTCGCGGCGGGCAAGCCCGTTCCGCAGGCGGTGATCGATGACTATGCTTCGTTGTCGAAGTTCGACTCCGACTTGCAATGGGCCAAGCCGCTTCTCGTGGTGCCGGAGTTGCGTGGTGCGTTGCCGCTTGCGAAGCTCGTGCCGCTCGCAACGGTGATGCGCCATTCGAAGCAGGCCATCACCTCTGACAATGCGGCGCTGCTCGCGATGCTGATGGGTCTCGTGCCGAACTCGCCAACGACGGTCGAAGTCGACGACCTGCTGTACGCGAAGGGCATTCTCGAAGCGCATCCTTTGCCTGAGGCGTACCTAAAGCCCGTCGATGTCGGCCTACCAACCTGCCAGTTTGCGGAGGTACTGCGGCGCACGCTCGCCGACAGCGCGCGTGACAACCGGCTAGCGGAACTCGAGAAGGCGCGGAAGTCGGGCAGCATCAGCGCCCGCCGCTTCCAACTCGACTCGCAACTCGCGATTCTCGACCACGGCAGGCACACGCACACTTTCGCCAACGAGTTTGCGAAGGCTGTGCAGACGGCCGACATGTCCTATCTACTCAGCATCCTCGACCGGCCAGACGACGCCAACCGCGCGACCAAGCAAGCGGTCCGCGAGGTGTTCGGCATCAAGCTCATCGGCGTTCGAGCTGCGGCTCGGCGCCGGGGGATCTTCCAACTGGCGGGGATGGACGCCGCACAGCAAGCAGAGTGGGAAGCGCTGTCGGTCTCGCAACGTGAGGCAAGACGCGTCGCCCGCGAGGTTGCACGCGCTCGCGAGGCGGCCGAAATGTCGCGCATCCGCATGCAAGACGGTGCAGTGGTGACCGGTGCGCAGTGGGTGGAGCGGACGATCGCCGAAGGCTTCTCGGAGATCGTGAGCCTGCGGCAGGGGACGAGCGTGCGTTACGCGCTCGCAGATCCTGTGCGGCAGTTGCAGGTCTCGCTTCGCGCCAACGACGGTACGCTCGCCTATGCGCGCCTGTCGCTTGAACAGCGCGCAAGCTGATTCCCTTTCGACAACCCGGCTTCGCGCCGGGTTTTTTTTCGTCGGGCGAGCCAGCGCCGAAGTTTAAGGCGATACGAAATAGTGACCTTTCCACGAATTGCCTGACCGCCTGACCCATACACTGCATCTATCACCCGCGTCACTGACGCATCGACCCAGCCGGCTACGAGCCGGCTTTTTCATATCTTGCCCCTAAGGGACCACGTCCCTACGGGCGTAGTCTTTATGGGGCTTCTCTTTGGAAGCCATCATGAAAGTCACGCCCGCTCAACTCACCGAACTCCTCTCGCTGTACGTGCCGAAGCGTCTGCCGGTGCTTATCACTGGCCGCCCCGGCATCGGCAAGAGCGACATCGTCGAGCAGACCGCACATGCGACTGATCACGAACTGCTCATCAGTCACCCGGTTGTCGAGGATCCGACCGACTCGAAAGGGTTGCCGTTTCCTTCGCCCGACGGCACGACCGCCAAGTTCCTGCCGTTCGGGGATCTGGAACGCGCGATGACCGCCAGACGCCCGCTGATCTGGTTTCTGGACGACCTTGGGCAGGCCTCGCCCGCCGTGCAAGCCGCGAAGATGCAGTTGCTACTCGCGCGGCGCGTCGGCGAGCACGTCCTGCCACCGCAGGTCACGTTCCTCGCGGCAACCAACCGCCGTACCGACAACGCCGGTGTCTCCGGGATTCTCGATCCGGTGATTTCGCGTTTCGCCACCGTGGTGGAACTCGAACCAACCATCGACGACTGGACGCAGTGGGCCGTACGCGAAAACATCCCGCCCGCGCTCATCGCGTTCCTGCGCTTCCGCCCGGACTTGCTGTCCGTGCAGAAGACGTCGCGCGATATCGAGAATGCACCGAGCCCGCGTAGCTGGGGGTTCGTGGCGAAAACCATGGATGTAGTCCCCAAGCATCTGGAGCACATCTCCTACGCCGGTTCGGTGGGAGAGGGTGCCGCGACCGAGCTTGTTGGCTTCCTCCAGATCTTCCGCGAACTGCCGAATCCGGACGCAATTCTTCTCGCGCCCGACACGGCGATGATCCCGACGATGCCGGCGGCGTTGTACGCGGTCGCGGCAGCGCTTGCGGCACGCGCGACCGAAAACAACTTCGATCGAGTCGTGCGCTACACCGAGCGTCTGATCGGCGAGGGCCACCGCGAGTTCGCGGCGCTGCTGGTGCGAGATGCTGTCCAGCGCTCGCCGCAGATCCAGAACTCGTATGCCTTCATTGGCGCGCAAGGTGGAGAGATCGGCAAGATCATCCGCGGCGAGTAACTACGCAATATCCCTTTCTCAGCCTCACCCATGTTGGCCCTGTCGTGTCTTCGGACGCACAGGGCCTTTTTCTTGGCTTAATCCATTCCATTTCTACGAGGTTCTCTCATGGACATCACTTCCATCCAATCGAAGGTCATGCTCTGCTCCGTCACGATTTCCACCTGGGTCGCCCGCCGTTTCGACGGCAAGGTGACGCAGGAAGTCGAGAGCAAGCACCACGCGAAAGGCATCGGCAGATTCAACAAACGCCTGTTGCCCGAGCACGCGCCGAGCTTCGCAGAAGTCGTGACGCTCGCCGGCCGCATCCGCTCGTACTTTTACGACCACACGCTGAAGTACGACCAGTTGGGGGTGCGCCTGCTGCCGACGATGGTCTACATGGATTTCGCCGAAAAGATGCGCTCGTTGAAAGACGAGTTCGACTTGGCGGTCTCCGTGTTCTTGACCGACTACCTGAACCTGAAGGAGGCGGCTCGCGAAGAACTGAATGGGCTGTTCAACGAGGCGGACTATCCGACCCTTGCTGAGTTGACCACGAAGTTCGGCGTGAAGATGGCCGTTCTGCCGTTTCCCGACGCCAGCCAGTTCGGCGTCGAGCTTCCGGCGAACGTGCTCAACACGCTCAAGAGCGAACTGGACCAGCACGTTCTCGCCTCGATCGCGACCGCGAACGAGGACCTGGTGCGGCGTCTGTACGAAGCCGTCTCGCAGATGGCCAATCGGCTGTACGCGACGGGCAACGTCCGACTGGACGTCGCCAACAACGTGCGCGAACTGTGCGCCTTGCTGCCGAAGCTGAACTTCGCGAACGACCCGCAGCTCACGCACATCCTCGAGCAAGCCAAGACGCATCTGGCCGTGCATACGGGGGCGGAACTGAAGGACTCGCGCGTGCTTCGTTCTCAGGTGGCCAGCAAGGCACAGGAAATCGAAGGGCTGATGGCCGCGTTCATGGGCATGCAGCCGGAGCCGATGGAAGTCGAATCGGCGGGTGCAACCCAATTGCGCCTCGTCGCGTAAGGGGGCGTCATGGACCGCAACGATGTTGTGCTGGGTAGTAGCGCGGTCCATCCGCGCATTGCCCGGCAGCGGACTGAGCTCGTCCTCTCGCAACCTTTCTTCGGGGCGCTCGCGCTCCGATTGAACGTCCGCGAGGATCCGTCGACCAAGACGTTTTGGGTCGATGGCGAGACGCTGGGCTACAACCCGACGTACATGGAGTCGCTCAGCGACCTCGAAGTTCGGGGTGTCGTCGCGCACGAAGTGCTGCACGTGGCCAATGGCCACTGCTGGCGCCAGGGTGCGCGCGATCCGGACCGATGGAACGATGCCTGTGACTACGCGATCAACCCGATCGTGCTGTCGTCGGGCATGGTGCTGCCGAAGGGGGCCCTTGTCGATCCACGCTATACCGGCAAGTCGGCCGAGGAAATCTACGGTTTGCTGACGCAGGAGGCGAAGGAAAAGCAGCAACAGCCTCCGCAGCCGAATCAGCAACAGCCGCAGAACCAGCAGCCTCAGAACCAGCAGCAGCCGCAGCCGGGTCCGCAAGACGAGCAGCAGCCGAACGGCGGGCAGGCTCCGAAGCCTGGTGGACAGAACGGCACCGCGCCGGGACAGTCGCCCGCCGATCAGCCAGCGAAACCCGGCTCTTTCGGCGAAGTGCGGCCCTACAAAGGACCGGACAAGCCGGTAAAGGAGGCGGAGTGGAAGGTTGCAGTCACGCAAGCCGCGAAAGCGGCCGCGATGCGCGGCAAGCTCCCCGGTGATCTGCAGGCGATGGCGGGCGAAGCGGTGCGGCCCGTCGTGGACTGGCGATCTGTGCTGCATCGCTTCGCGCAGCAGTCGTCGCCGTCGGACTACAGCTTCGCGACGCCGAATCGGCGGTATCTGCATCTCGGCTTCTACTTGCCGTCGTTGCATACACCGGCGATCGGCGATGCGGTCTTCGTGCGGGACTCCAGCGGTTCGGTGTTCGACGAGACGCAGGCGCAGTTCGACGCGGAGATCCTCGCGGTTTTCCACTCGTTGAAGCCCGCGCGGCTGATCGTGATGGACTGCGACACGCGCGTCACGCAGGTGCAGATTTTCGAGCGAGGCGACTCGCCTGAGATCAAGCCTGTGCGCGGTGGAGGTGGGACGGCTTTCGTCGACCCGTTCATCCGGGTCGCGCAAGACGGCATGAACCCCGCCTTTCTCGTCTACCTGACGGATATGGTGGGGCGCTTTCCGACCGTCGCGCCGCACTACCCGGTGCTGTGGGCATCAACCACGCCACTGACGCGCGCCCGCAAGGCGCCGTTTGGCGAGACGATGGAGGTGATTTGTTAAAACCCGGCATCGGCCGGGCATTCCCTGAAGAACGAAAGCCCGGCATGCCGGGCTTTTTTTTTCGTCCGCGCGCGGAGTTCAGGCGCGGCGTTTTTGCAGCGGCTGGTAAGCCTCGCCGCCTTTGAACCTTTCCAGACGGTCGCTTGCCGTGGTCAGTGCTCCGAGCGTCGCGCTATGGAGTTGACGATCGTACATGCTGACGATCGCAGCCAGCAGCGCAAAGGCTGACTCGGCCGACACCTGCCACGTTCCGGTCTTCCGGCCACCGTCGAACACTTCGGCCATTGCCCGGTCTGCCGCGAGCAGCGACTCGTGCGAAAAATCACCGTGGCCAGCCTCACTGAGAAACTTGCCGAGCAACACGACTTCGGTGATGTGCTGCGCGGGGCCGATGTGGTCGCAGGCGCCGCGGATCGCTTCCAACGACAGGTGGGCACGAAGCGCGAGGTCATCGGCAACGGCACGTGGGATCGGGAGCAGTTGCGCCTTGGTCAGGCGCGCACGAGCCGCTTGAGCGGAGCGCTGGAAGGGAAGGGTGCGAGACATAGCAAACGTTTGATTGACTGCCCGTGTTAACGATCTTCCCACGCCGGTTCTGAAGGGCTAATGGTGCGCGCGCGCTGAAAACGGTCGACAACAGCGATTGCGCGCTCGCATTGATCCGCGTCGAGCGTATGGATTGAGCATTTCTCCGCATCCGCCCCGATCTCGGCCGCCAGCCATTTCATCGCTTTGGCGCGCGCCTCGAACACGTTGCAGCCGTCGCGCCGGACCTTCGCCGCAATCAGCGGCTCGAGCGCCGCGTGGAGCTTCGCCTTTAGGTCCCGAAGGCGGGCGTCTGCGAGACGGCCGAGCGGTACGTGGCGGGTGCTGCGCGGAAAAACGCCGACCCACGCCTGACAGTCCGCGCAAAGCCACAACGGACCGTGGTCGTCGCGGTAAGGGTAGGCGTCGTCGCCTGCGCGCGCAAGGACGGCTGGATTGCCGCAATAGTCGCAATCTGGGTGGGGAAGGGGTTTGATTGGTTTTCCGATGCGCATCGCCGATGACTCAGGGGCGGAAAAACGAACAAAGCGGGTGGCGGTCGACAAAAACGCCCGCTGGGCAAAACAAGAAGGCCTAACAGCCACTCGCCGCAGGCTGTAGCCGGAAAGCTATGTCATTTTTGACGTCTTTCTGGCAAATGCGTTTCATCATGATAATTCACTTGGCCCTTCTTGCAGGCCGGCGCTAATTCCCGGGGGCATCAGTTTGGCAATGCCCTGAAAGCCGATCAATTTGAGGCGTCTTTTCATACCCGCGTGCGCGTGGCACCACCAACAATACCCGACATGTTAGATCGCCCACAGAGCATCGCATGTCCGAGTCTGTCGATAACCCACTCCTGAAGCTGCGTCCGCTGGAAGCGGAAGCCGTGCGCATGTTTTTCCATGCGCTCTCGCCGCTGCGCGAGCTGCTCGATGCGCCCGACCTCGCGGAAATCATGATTAATGATTACCGCAACGTCTGGGTGGAGCGTCGGGGCGTGATGACGCGCGAGAACGTCGACCTGCGTCCGGAACAGCTTGAGGGCGCGATTCACTCGCTCGCCTCGTCGGTCGAAAAATCGGCGAAGGCGGGAAGCGACAAGGGCATCATCAACGCGGGCCATCAAAACCTGCGTATCGCGGCGGTGATGAGTCCGACGTCGATTGACGGCCATGCGCTGAGCATCCGGAAGCACCGCGAGTCGAAGCTGACGCTTTCGGACTACGTGAGCATGGGCGCGTTCTCCGCCGCGAATGCTCGGCCGGAATTCGCCGAAGCAATCCATTTCGAGGAAGGCATCGAGGATGAGGCGCTCATGCGGGCGCTCGTCGCGCTCGTTCAATCACGCAAGAACGTCCTCGTTGCCGGCGGCACGTCCGCAGGCAAGACGACGTTCCTCAACGCGCTGATTGAGCAAATCCCGTCCGACCAACGAGTGATCTCCATCGAGGACACGATGGAACTGAAGCTGCACGTGCCCAACCGCGTGCGGCTGCTCTCGAATGCCGACACGAACGTGACGACGCAACTGCTCGTCGCGCTGTGCCTGCGCTTTCGCCCCGATCGCATCATCGTTGGTGAAGTCCGGGGCGGCGAAGCCTATGACCTGCTGCAGGCGCTCAACACCGGCCACGATGGCGGCCTCGCGTCCATTCACGCGAACAACGGGCGCACCGCGCTGAGCCGCCTCGAATCGCTCGCCATGCTCGGCATCCCGACCGGATCGCGGTGGGAGCTGGAAGACATGCGCAAAAACATCGCTGACTGCTTCAACTACGTCGTGCATTTCAAGCGCACCGGCGAGATGCGGCACGTCTCCGAAATCCTCGAAATCCGGGGATTCAAAAACAACGATTACGACCTACAACGCGTTTTTTAACGGGAGCATCAAATGAAGGGCAAGAAGGTACTCAACAGAGCCGCGACGGTGGCAAAACATCTGCGTCCGGGCAAGTCCATGCTGGTCGGCGCACTGCTGAGCGTTGTGTCGATGGCCGCGATGGCCGCAGGTGACTTTTCGAGCCTGACGGGCCTAACGGACATTATCTGCACGATCAGCAACCTGATCAGCGGCCCGTACCTCTACGGCATCGGCATCGTGCTCATCACGCTGGGCGGGGTCGCCGTGGCGAACTCGGAAAGCAACATCGCGAAGACCTTCTCGGTGGTGCTTGTCGGCCTCGGTATCGCGTCGGTCGCTGTGCCGATCATGCGTGACCACTTCCACATGGCCAACGCCTGCTGATATGCGCCAACACAAGGTTAGTCGGGGCCTTTCGCTGCCGCGCCAGATGGGCGGCGCAGACCGGGGGCTCGCCATCTTCAACGGGACGATGACGGCGCTCCTCTGCTACACGAGCTGGAGTCCGGTGTTTCTCGGCGTCGGCGTCTTGGTGCACGTGTTCCTGCGCTGGAAGAGCTCAACTGACCCGTGGTGGCGAATCGTAATGCTGGTCTACAACCGCTATCCGGACGTCTACGAGGCGGGGCCGAGCAGCCGCTTCAGTGCGCGCTTCAAGCGTCCGTATGGGTTTGATCAGGACCTGCCATGCTGAAAATGATGTTCACCAAGCGCGCGGTGCAGGAAATAGCGCCGTGGGCCACGATGGTCACGCCCGAACTGGTGCTCAACAAGGACGGGTCGCTCCTGACCGTGTTCGAGTTCGAGGGCATTGACGCGGATTCGCCGAATCCTGGCGACATCACGGCCGCGCGCGACAACCTCGACCATGCGTGCCGGAACTTCGACCACCGGGTAACCGCGTGGTGGCGCATGTCACACCGGCGGGTGCGCGGCGGCATCGAGGGCGAATTCGCGTCCGAAGCCGACGCGCGCGTCGACGCGATCAATCAGGCGATCATCGGCAGCGGCAAGTTCTTCAAGAACTCGCATTCGCTGGCGCTCGCTTTCACGCCCGAGACCGGCATTTCCCGGATCTTCGACAAGATCAGCTATCACATGACGGTCGGCGGCAAGAATCTGGCCGTCGCCATGTTCGAAGCGGCGAAAGACACGATTCTCGCGCGCAGCGCCTTCGCCTTTGACTTGACGAAGATCCAGAACGAGATCAAGCGGTTCGAGTCGGTCATCGACGGCTTCGTTGGCGGCGTCACGCGCCTGAAGATGAAGCGGCTGCAATTGCAAAACGCGCTGTCCTTCCTTCACCAGCGTGCGAACCCGTCGTCGCCGAAACGCCGCGTGCGCTATCCGGTCACGATGCTCGATACCCACCTGACCGAGACGGAAGTCACCATCGGCGCGACCGAATTGATGTTCGAATCGGCGCACGGCAAGGTGTACGCGCGGATCATCGGCATCAAGGAATGGATGGGCTTCCAAGAGGCGGCGCTGGACGTGCTGTCGCAGGTCGACGCTGAATTGGACGTCTGTGTGATGTTCCGTTTCCTCGACACCTCGAGGGCGAGCGCGTACATCAAGAAAATTCGCGGCTTCTACAAGGTGGCGGCGTTCAATCCGGTCGCCATCCTCAAGCAGTGGGCAACGAAGGAAGAGCAGAAGAACGACGAGGGTCGCGAGATCCTGGCGAAAGAGGCGGGCGACGCACTCGCGAAGCTGGACGCCGAAGGTCAGCAGTACGGCTTTGCCAACATCTCGGTCGTCGTCTACGGCAGCACGCCCGAAGAGTGCGAGGACGCGACGCGTCAGGTCGTCGGCGTGATCGGCAACGCGGGCTTTGGCGTGATCCTGGAAAAGACGAACCTCTTTGCGTCGTGGAGCGCGACGCTACCGGGCCGCTGGGATCAGCAAAAGCGCCTGCAGTTCGTTGAGACGCCCGCCGTTTCCGACATCGCGCCGCTGTGCAGCGTCGGTGAAGGATCGAAGGTCAACGAGTGGCTCACGCAGCAGTCTGGCACGAGAACCGGGCCGCTCACCTGCCTGCCCACCCGCCATCGCACGCTCCAG
The DNA here is from genome assembly GCF_022879815.1 of Caballeronia zhejiangensis. Lineage (NCBI taxonomy): Bacteria > Pseudomonadati > Pseudomonadota > Betaproteobacteria > Burkholderiales > Burkholderiaceae > Caballeronia > Caballeronia zhejiangensis. Next base: position 253,533 of record NZ_CP084287.1, on the reverse strand, counting down.
TATTTCGACCTGCATCATCCCGGGGGCAAGGCGCACACGCTGGTCGTCGGCCCAATCGGTGCGGGTAAGTCGGTGTTCCTGAATTACCTGATGACGCAGACCGGGCGCCACGGCGCACGGCGCATCCGTTTCGACAAAGACCGTTCGACGCGCATTCCCACGTTGCTCGCTGGTGGCCGGTTCATCGATGCGACCGGGCGTTTTGAGGCCGCAACCTCGGTCAATCCGCTCTCGCTCATCGGCGAGGAAAAGCACTGGTCGTACGTCGCGGACTGGGTGCAACTCGCCATCGAGGGCGAAGACTATACCTGCACGCCGCAGCAGCAGACCGAGATTTACGAGCGCATCCGGACGCTGGCGCTCGGCTTTCCGCCCGAGAAGTGGCGCCTTTCGGGCCTCATCACGCTGCTGCCGGCCGATCTGCGCGAGCGCCTGCAAGTTTGGACCGAGGGCAACAAGAACGGCAAGTTCTTCGACCACGCCGAAGACGGCTTCGCTATCTCCGATGACCTGTCGATCGAGATGGGCGACCTGTTCCAGAACTTCCCGGTCGCCGCCGCGTTGTTCATGGATTACGCGTTCTACCGGATCGCGCAGATCCTCGACGGCAAGCGCTACACCGTGATCGAGATCGAAGAGGCGGGCTTCTTCTTCACCTACCCGAAGTTCTACGCGCGCCTCGAGATCTGGGCGGTGACGATCCGAAAGCTTAACGCGGCGCTGCTGATGGCCACGCAGTCGCTTGGCCAGTTGGCGCGCGTGCCGAACTTCGAGATTCTCAAAGAGAACATCCCGAACATCATTTACCTGCCGAACAGCGACGCGATCAACAACCAAGGGCTGTACAGCGACGTATTCGGTCTGACGCAGCACCAGATCAAGATGATTTCCGACGCGGTGCCCAACCGCGACTACCTGTGGGTGACGGCCAAGCAAAGCCGGATGCTGCAGGCGCAGTTCCCGAAGGAGGCACTTGCCTACCTGCGCTCGGACGGTCGCGCGCAGGCGCTCCTCGACAAGCACGTCAAGTCAGGCAGCCCGCACTGGCGGGAGGACTACGTGCGCGACGTGCTCGTCAACGCTTGAACGCATTAGATAAAGGTATCGCCATGATGAAAAAACTGCTCCGCTGCGTCGCAGCCACCGGCGTTCTGACGCTGGGATTCGTGCAACACGCCAACGCGAACATGCCGGTGTTCGACGCGTCCAACTTCATTCAGAACACGATGACCGCCGCGGCCGCGGTGAAGGGTGAGGTATATCAGGACTCGAACCTGGTGTACCAGTACCAAATGATGCTCAACCAGTTGAAGCAGGCGACCAACCTGAATCCTGCAGCGATGCTGGCGCAGTTCAACAGCATTAAGGACGATATTTCGGGCCTGAGCAAGTACACAGACGCCTTGAAGGACTTGTACGGCGGGCTGCAAAGCAACGCGGAGTACGCGAGCAAGGTTCAGGCGCTCATCACGCAGTCAGGCAAGTCGGCGGACCAGTGGTTCACGGACCAGAACACGCTGCTCCAAAACAACGACAAGACGGCCAAGCAACTCTTCCAGCAGGGCAACGACGTTATCTCGCACGTCAGCACGCTCGCGAAGCGCCGGCAGGAGATTCAGGACCAACTGAATATGTCGCCAACGATGCAGGCAACGGCTCAGCTGACCACGCACATGCTCGACATCATCTCCAGCCAGAACAGCGACCTTCTGACGATGATGGCGGCAAAGCAGCGCAGCGACGCGGTCAAGGATTCGGCGACGGTCGCGGACCAGCAGGCGAACAATGCCAGTCAGGCGGCGCTCAAGGCGCAACAGGATCGGGAGCGCGCTGCCTTTGACGCGCAGATCGGCTCTTCGAAGGTGCTGGGGCAATGACGGTGCGATCAGCAATGTCGCTCATGAGGTCGCTCCTCGTCTTTGTGGCGGTGATCTGCTGCATCGGCTTTACTGCTAGCCGCGCAATGGCACAAGCGGCCCCCGCTGTGCCTGCGTCGTCGACTAGCTCCGCTGCACTGCTGGCAAGCCAGGCGGGCGACTTTAGCAAGGGGGCAAGCAGCGCCGCACAGCAGATCCATGTTCTGCTCGGCAACGTCGTCACGACGGCAGTGGATGCGAGTTCGAACGTGATGAGCGAGGCCAACAAGTTCGCGTGGGGCCTGGGCGTTATCTCGCTAGTTCTCGTCGGAGTGAGGTTCGCCGGGACGCACCATCCGATTTCCGCGTGGGTCGACCTGTTCGAGGAAGTGGCGGTCCTCGGCATCTTCGTGGCCTTGTACCTTGGCTACACGTCGTCGGCGGCTGGCTTTTGGACGTGGTTTGAGCAGTTGGCGGCACATATCAGTCAGTCGGACAACGGCTCAGTTGGTTCGCAGATGGCCTCGCTCGCGGGGACCATCATCGACGCGCTCACGGCGAAGCTAAAGACGGTCAAGCTGTGGGACATTCCTGCGCTGTTGACCGATGTCATCGTTCTTGCCTTCGCTGGGATGCTCATGGTTCTCGCCTCGATCATCTTCGTTTATTACACCGCGATTGGCCAGATTCAAGCCGCCGTCGGTATCGTGCTTGGCCCGATTGCGATTGCGCTCGGCTTCTCGTCGTACACGCGCAGCTATTTTAAGAAGTGGCTCGATTGGATGATCAGCGCGGGCATGTACACCGTTGTGGTGGCCGTCCTGATAAAGCTTGTCGGGACGTCAATCTCAGACGCGGTAGGCAAGGCGACACACGTGGGCGGATCTACCACCGTCAACGGGGCGTATGTCTTCGACCTAGCGGTGTTCGTGCTGCTGCTGTCCTTCGAGATTCCGAAGCTCGCAACGATCTTCGGTGGCGGTGCGACGGCGACCGGAACCGGCGCTCTTAAGCTGGCGAGCAAATTCATCCCATGACAATCGCTCACGAAGCTATCGCGATCGAAGACCTGTTCGCCACGCACCATAAGCGCATCGAACTCGTTCGCCAATGCGCCAATGAGAGCACGGAAGCGGAATTCGCACGGAAGTGGGTGTCCGTGTTGCGCCGCTGCGCGAGCTGGTTCTGCTCCATGCCGCTCACGCCGGAGCTGCACTGTGAGCCGGGCGGTGCTTTCCGCGCGACGATTGAGTCAACGTTTTATGCGATGCGGCTGGCCGGCGCGCAGAAGTTCGCCGCGGACCTCACGTCCGACAAGCGGCGGCGGCTGGAGCCGCAGTACAACTATGCCGTGTTCTTGGCGGCTGCGTGCTCTCTGCTTGACGAGCCATTCCGTCATTTCGAGATGATTCGCCTGTCCGACCGGTCGAAGTGGAATCCGGCGGCGCACGGCGCGTTTGGCTCGTGGCTCGGCGGCGGCCAATACACGGTGGAACGGCGCGCGGCGCCGCTCAAGAACGAGCGGATGCGCACGGCGATGTTCGCCCAGACTGTCATCGCGCCAGATCTTCTCTCTGGGTTTGACACCGGGGTGTTGGACGACCTTTTCAACGCGATCAATCCCGAGCGCAGTCCGCAAGGATACGAGCCGCTGGTCCATAAAGTGGTACGGCAGGCGATGGACGTTGCTGTTGACTTCGAGCGCAAAGCGCAGAAAGCGGTGTTTGCGCCGGTCAAATACGATGTTCCGTCCGCCGTGCATGTCGCCCTCGCACTCGAGCCGCAGTTTGTTCAATCGGCGGCCCCGGCAGGCGGTGAGACGTCCGCGAACGAGCCACGTCCGCAGCCAGCGTCGGCAACCGGCAACATGGCGGCCTCGACTTCCCCGGCCTCGACTGCCCCGGCTTCGGCAACGACAAGCGCGGCCGCGACCCCGAGCGCCGCCGCATCGAACTCGCCAGACCAGAAGGTCGCCGTAGCGCCGCCGAATTTCTCGCAGTCGTTGCGTGACGCGCTGGAGCGGAGCCAGGCACCCGCCGCTACCGCCGCCTCGGCTGACTCATCTACTGGCCCGGGCACCGCGCCGCAGCGCCCGGCGCCGGTCGACCCTGCCGCGACCAATACCGCCCGCGGCAGCGCCAGCCGAGTCGGTCCGTCAGACGAGGAACTAACGGAGGTGTTGGGGCCGGGTGCCGCGATGATGAAAGAATTTTTCAGGGCACTGGCGGGCGACGTCGCATCGGGAAAGGCGAAGGTCACGTGGGAAGAAAAAGGCCTTGCCGTGCAAAAGCGCCTCGTCGGCGCGTACGGCATGACTAGCGAAACGCTCGTCGAGCAGCTTAAGAAGCGCCAGCTACTCATGCGCGCTCATGGCAACGATATCTGCATTGTTGAGCGAGCAGGGCGTCTAATCATGGAGCGGTCAGCGGCATGAGCTACGTCAACCACTTCCGGCCCATCTACGAGTTCAGGCCATTCGTCGTCTGGCCGGTGGTCATCGTTGGGATACTCGTCTCGGGAATGCCATACGGCTGGGCATTCGCTCTCGCCGGTGTGCTGCTGCTTTCGATACGCGCCCTGCAAATCTGGAAGGCGCTGAGCTTTCGCATGGCGATTTCCACGAAGTGGCTCAGCAAGATCCATATCGACAAGCTCCTCGCCACGCAGAAGACGATGCGGCTGAAAGCGGACTCGATGTACTTGGGCACGGGCTACGAATGGACGCAAAAGCACACGCAGATCGCCCACGAGATTCTTCGGATGCCGGTGACGGATATTCCGTCGTTGCCCAAGTGGTTGCCCAAAACCGAAATCGGTCGGACCGTCGAGGCGCGCATCGAGCGGCTGTTCGGACCGAGCGACAGCATCCGGGACCGCATGCCGCAGGGATCATCGTGGATCCACGGCATGGAGCCGCAGAAGGTGAAAGTGCCGTTTCACTACAAGGCAATGGGCGGTCACACGCTCGTGGCCGGTACAACAGGCGCGGGCAAGACCCGAACGTATGAAGTCATCTCCACGCAGGTGATCCATAACCCAAAAGACGTTCTGATCATCGTCGACCCTAAAAACGACGACGAGTGGAAAAAGCGCGTTGAGAAGGAGTGCGCCCGCACCGGCCGCAAATTCCTCTACTTCAATCAGGCTAAACCGCACGAGTCGATTCGCCTGAACCCGCTCGAAAACTGGTCGCAGCCGTCGGAAATCCCGTCGCGGATTGCGCAGTTGATGGAAGAGGGCCAGTTCCGGGACTTCGCGTTTCTGTTCATCGACCGCGCCGTGAAAGGCGAGTTGTACGTCGGCGACAAGCCCAACCTGCGATCGATTCTGAAGTACGCGCAGTCGGGGATATCCAACTTGCTGGAGCGAGGCCTGCGCCGCTTCTTCATCGAAAATGGCCTGGTGGACTGGGAAGAGCTGACGGTCACGGCAACGGTCAAAGACGCGCAGCGCCGCAACGACGCGTCAATGGTCGACGGGATGGTCAAGCTGTATCTGGACCGGTTTGCTGCTCACGATCGCGGGCACGAGACGATCGATGGATTGATCGCGACGCACACGCACGACCGCGAGCACTACATGAAGATCATCGCCTCGGCTCTGCCGCTGCTGCAGATGCTGGCGACCGGCGAAACCGGGTTGATGCTCGCCCCGAAGGCGGATGACTTCGAAGACGAGCGTGAGATATGGGACATCGACAAGATCATCAAGCAGAAGGCGGTCCTCTACATGGGCCTGGATTCGCTGTCGAACAACATCGTGCAGAAGGCGATCGCCTCAATGGCGCTGTCTGACGTCGCGGCGGTGTGCGGAGCGATCTATAACTTCTACGCTGAGAAGCCCGACGTCGTGCTCATCATCGACGAGATCGCCGAGGCCATCAACGAGCAGGTGATTCAGATCCTAAACAAGGGACGTGGGGCCGGGTTCAAGGCGTTTGTCGCTTTTCAGGCGCGCGCCGACCTGGAAGCAAAACTTGGAAACGCCGCAAAAATGCTGCAGGTTTTGGGTAACCTGAACAACCAGATTGTCCTCAGACTGGAGGACTCAGATACTGCTAAGTGGTTCTCCGACAAGGTCGGCGAAACCGCGATCCGCGTGGTGAACGTCTCAAACAGCTTGAACACGACGACAGAGGCGCATGCACTGGAATTCAGCGGCTCGCAATCGCGCTCGCTTCAGCTTGAGAAGGTGCCATTGATCCCGGTGCGCCTTCTCCATAGCTTGCCGAACTTGCAGTACTTCATGCGCATCTCGGGAGGTGCCGTGTATCAGGGTCGAATTCCCATCATCGAAGGCTAAACCTAAAACTATGTCCGCTGCATACAAACACATCATCCGCGATCACAAGCTGTCGCACCGGCTCATGCCGGTGTTCAACGTGTCGCCGGATCTCGAGCTCGCGTGCTCCCGCGTGGCCGACTTCATCGGCGAACGTTTCATGGGAGACAAGCGGCCGTTGGCTGCTGAGATGATCGAATCGGCACTCGACAGTTACAGGCGGGCCAAGCGCAACGGCGAACCGTACGTGGCATTCATGCAAGGTCTCTTTGAGCCGGCTGAGGCACTTTACGCGCGTCGTTACGTTGCGCGCCGTGGCGAGAAGGTGGAGGTGTGGTGTCCGATGGTGGAGGCGATCACCGCGTTTGAACAGCGCCATCCCGACCACGAGCTTGAAATGGTCGACGAGCGCTGTCCGGACCATATCACGCAGCGTACCGCAGCATTCCAGCTCGCATCCCGCGTGCTGCACGGCGAGACGTTCCGCCGCTACTTCGAGGAATACGATGTCGCTCACCGTTACGATAATAGCGAAGTTGTCGCAGACTGATTTCCGCACGGCGAAGCGAGCACTCGAGACCGCGATGGCATTCGACGGCGATGCGAACGCTGCCGTGCCGGAAGAGTTCACCCATGGCTCCGGAGCGCGTTGTTACGCCCTGGCTACCATCGCCGAGTATCGCCCCGCGCTCTTTTGGTGCGGGTTGCTTGCGGTAGCTCTGATTCCCGTGTTGGCGGCGGTGAAGGTGCTACATGGCTAGCCGCTTCGGTTCGCACCTGAAGATCTGGTTTCTCTTGGTCCCGGTGTTGGCAATCGCCGTGATGCCTGCGGTGCCCGACCGGAAGTTATTCGAGGTGCCGGACGTCGAGACTCAGTCGTTGGTGGCTACCGTTGGGCAGCAGAACGTTGATGCCGCAGTGAGCCGGGCGAACGGAATATTTCGCCGTGCGTTCGTTGATACTGGCCTGCTTCACCGGACACTGAATGCGTCGGGGAGCGTCGGCGGGATGAACGACGGAGGTTTTTCCAGCTTCGCGCATACCTGGACCGAAAACTTCTGGCTGCTCGTCTATCGAATCGTCTTCCGAGCGATGGTGATGAAGCTGTGGATCGTAGGCACGATCCTTTTTGCAATCGGAATGTTCATCGACGGCACCGCTAGACGAAAGATCAAAGCCTCGGCAGCGGGCTTCGTCAGCCCACTGTCTTTCCACCTCGCGAGCCACGGCCTCTTGCTCGTTTTCGGCACGCTATTGGCCGTGCTCGTCGCGCCGTTGCCCGTGCTAGCGGGATACTGGGTCGCGGCTGCAGCGCTGCTTGGCGCGCTACTGTGGAAAGCCGCAGAGTCGTTTCAATCTGCGCGTTAGAAAGTAGTTAGTAAGGTGAAGCCCGGAAAGCTCGCAAAAAACAGCGTCTTTGTGGGGAACGGGCTTCATCATGATACGTCCCCCGGCCACCAGCACACCCTCCTGGTCGCTTCATTCCATCCCAAGTGCCGACCTCATCCCGAGCCGGCCCTTCGTTGCTCTCCCCGACCTTCGACTCTCAGCGCGCGCGGATGACCGTCGCGTGCGTGCCACGCCACGGGCCGCGGCGCGGCCCTGCTGGTTAGGCTTCCTCGTCGGAAAGGCGCGCGAAATAGTCGCTGTTTCCGATGTTGGCCGATCTCCGCGACCGCAACAATGGATCCATAGGCAGCGCGATTTGCTTGCCTGATTCCCAACGATGAAACGGGCCAATGGGTCCAAAGAGGAGAGCGAATGAGCACCGTGGTCGAACCCGGCAATGAAGAAAAGGTCGCACACAGCGCGCTCGAACAAGCTACCGGCGAGCCTGCGCTCACGACCGATGGTGCGGACGACGGCGAGCTTGAGCGCGAGCTGACCCAGATGGAAGCGGACGCGGATCGCCTTCAAAAGGAAGGCGTGATCTCGTCCGACGACGCGCAGATGAAGCGCGCGGAAGTGGCCAAGACGCGCAAGCTGTTCCGCGACCTGCCTGCCGCCGAGCGCATTTCGATCATCAAGCGCCGCCGCGAGATCGGCCGGCAGTTGCTCGATCGCCAGCTTTCCGGTGCGGCAGTCGTGACGGCGCGTGTGCGCTTGAACCATACGCGCCTGAAGCCGCTGTTCGAACAGTGGTGGCCGTACATCAACCGCATGAGCATCAACATGCAGCGTTTCGGCCGCTCGACGTTCGGCCAAAACGACAAGGAAGTCGTCAACAGCGCACTGGAGAAGCTGCTCGCAGGTATTGAGAGCTACGTGGACGAGCAGCTGCGCGTGGCAGAAGGCTTCCGCCAGCAGAAAGAAGCAGAGCTTCGAGCGAACAAGGAATTTGTGTTCGAGCCGACGATTCCGATGCCGGCGATGGACATCGAGGTCGAGGCCTACTCGCGCTTCTCGATGCGCGTGCTGAGCGCCATTATGAAGTTTGACCGCGCGATGGATCACTTCGACTTCATGGTGTGGAACGGCATTCGCGACCAGTCCGATGTGGACGATGAGGCGGTCAACTTCCTCAAGCGCTTCAATCCGCTCGGCATTCGCGGGTACATGACGCACCTGAAGCTGATGACGACGGTCCGCGGCAACTAAGGAGGCGCGATGCTGGACGAGCTCAATCCCCAGCAACGGGAAGTCGCCCAGTTGCGCCAGCATTGCGTGGCGATCGCCTGCCCCGGCGCGGGTAAGACAAAGACAATCGCCACGAAAGCAGCCCTGCTGCTACAAGACAGCGCCGCGACGGTTGGCGCCGTCACTTTCTCTAAGGACGCCGCGCTGGAATTGCGCGAGCGCATTCTGGCTGCCGCCGGCGAGTCGGCGAAGAAGCGCCTGATCGCCGGTACCTTCCACTCCCTCGCTTTCAAGCAACTGAAACGCCCCGGTGCGCGGGCGCTCGATATCGCCTCCGACGGTGACCGGCTCGGCTTGCTCATCCGCGTCATGCAGGAACTCGGGCGCGACGGGAAGGCAGAAGACGTCATTCCAACGATCGAGAAGATCAAAACCAATTTCGGGCGGTGCGATCCGGATACTGCCGACGGCGAGCTGTACCACGCGTATCAGGACGCGCTTGCGCGTAACGGCAAGATCGACTTTCAGGACATGCTGCGCCTGTCCGTCGAGGGGATGGAGCAAGGCACCATTGCCCCATACGCGTTCACCTATCTGCTCGTTGACGAGTTTCAGGATACCGACCCGCTGCAATATCGGTGGATCGAGCTTCATGCGAAGGCGGGTTCGATCGTGACCGTCGTAGGCGACGACGACCAGAGTATCTACGCTTTCCGTGAGGCGCTCGGTTATCGCGGTATGGAATCGTTTATCGAGTCGTTCCAAGCAAAGCCGGTGGTGCTTGGCAGCAACTATCGTTGCCGTGCCGAGATCCTGGGCGCGGCCGACCGCGTGATCCGCAATAACGTCGACCGCATTGCGAAGGTGCTGCGCGCCGAGAAGGGGCCGGGCGGAAGTGTGCTCACCTCGCGGCATCCCGACGAGTATGAAGAGGCGACCGCAGCAGTCGAGGTGCTTGGGCCGCTGCTGGCGAAAGGGCAGTCGTGCGCCATCCTCGCGCGCACCAACCGCATCCTCGACCCGCTGGAATCCGTCTGTCGCTCCCACGGCATCAAGTATTACCGCGCATCGGGCGCATCGGTGCTGAGCCGCCCCGAGGGTGCGCTCATGTGCAACCTGCTGGAGATTGTCGAGCGCATCAAAGACACCGGACTTGACGCCGTTCTCGCGCACCTGGGCTTGACCGCGCAGCAGTTGCGCGCATTGCATGCCGACATGGGGGCAGAACTGACGCAGAAGGGCCGCGCCGAGTTGGTCGAGCTAGGGCTGCCGGAGGACGTCGCCACGAACTATCGCGAGTTCATGAAGCGTCTGGCGGAATGGCAAAGTCTGTGCGATCGCAAGTTTTATTCGCTGACGCTCTCAGGCGTCGCTGAGTGGATGCTGAAGTACGCAAAAAAGGATTCGGCAATACGCGCCATCGAAGCGACAAACGAAGTCCTCTGCCGCTTGTCAGGCAGCTTCGCTGAGCGGCTTCTTTTCTTGCGTCAGGATAACAACGAGCCGACTCCCGGCGCGCTCATCCTCACGACGATGCACAGCTCGAAAGGGCTGGAGTGGGATCACGTGTGGATCGCGCGCAGCGAGGAGACGATCGTCCCTGATGCCAAATCGACGGAACCGGAGGAGCGGCGACTGTTCTACGTCGCAATGACGCGCGCGCGTGAATCTCTGATGATCTCGGGCACGTCAAAGAACTTCGAATCGCGTTTCGTCGTTGAGGCGCAGCTACAGCAAGTCGCCGCCGCTGCCTGATTTTTTGGAAGGCTCACCGCTAGCCGGGAATATCGCCTATACCATGGACTGTACTTCCGCGCGAAGGAGGAGCAGCCATGTCGACGTTTCACCAGGTCCTCGGATTGTGGTTGGCACCCGATTTCTCAGCCGTGCAAAGGGGCGAACTCCCGCCTCCGCACGTCGACTTTGACGCCGTTGACGCCGATAGCCTCGCAGGCGCGATCGCGGCGTTCAACGAGTGCGGCGAGAACGTTACCGTCCGCGTCCCCAACGATGCTATCGACCAGGTCACTGTCCATTACCGTATGACCGGCCGCATGCCCGGAAGCGCGAAATGCGACGACTTCGCAGACAAACTACTTCGCAGTGCGGAAACCGTTGGCGATCTGGACGTGCGGCGTTCTTGGGCGACCCTCCACGCGCTCCCAAACAGGCGGCAAGCTCCGCCGCCCGTGCTGCTCATGTTCGTAGTAAGCGGTGACTTTGAAGCTGTGATGGTGTGGTCACATCAGTTCATCGTGCGTCTCGGCATACGAGCAGCGGACATCTCGAAGCAGCTTCTTGGTAACAGTCAGGGCGAAGACTACCAAGGTCACTTGCCAGATGAACTCGGGAGATGCATTGGACGCACCTTCGGAATCGCATATAGGCCGGAATGCCTCGTGACGGGACTTGCTAGCTCGCGCGTGCCACGATGATGGCTGCATTCCGTCCGATCCAACGCGCCCCTATCTGGTCGCTCGGCCCAAAAAAAAGCCCGCTCAACGGCGGGCAGCAATCCATATCAGTCGAGACATGGAGGAGACGTGGTCAGTATAAACCCTATGATTTCTGACGCATAGCCAACTTGTACGTCACGACGGACTTGTACGCGGGGCGGTTCCAGTGTGGCGTGCCGAGCGTCATCGCCTGACTGTTCACAAGCCGCCCAGTGTCGAGCATGCAAAAGCAATGGCCCTCGAACGCGGCTTCTTGCGCTGCCGCGTCCCACGTCTTAGTGAGGAAATCGAAGATCGGTTCGATGGGTTTCATGATCAGGGTTCTTAGAGACTTTGACCCGTTATCGGCAAATCACCAGACTTGTTCAGGGGCTCAGGCGATGGCGCGCGAGATCTCCGTCACGTTCGATTCAGTGCGTTCCTGGCCCTTCGTGTCGTCCAAGCGCGGACCGGCGATAGGCCCTTCGTCCCGCGTCGAATCGGCATCAATCGTCAGCATTCTGGCGACGCGCTTGAGCGTGCCGTTGAGCGACGCACGCGGACCGAGTCGGATCGTGCCGCAGTAGAAGATGTCACCCGAGACTTGGCCGTTGATTTCCAGCGAGCCACGCGCGTGCACATCGCCGTCGACGCGCCCGTCAATGCGAACGTGCTCGCCTTGTGCGCTGCCCTTCACGAGGCCGCCCTCGCCGATGTGCAGCAGACCCTGCGTGGAGATGATGCCGCCGTCGAGCAGGCCGAAAGACGAAATGCCGTGATCCACGACCATGTCGCCGGTGATGGCGCAGCCGCGCGCGATGAGCGTGATGTTGAGTTCGGTTTTCATGGTGTCGATTCCTAGAACATTTGCACTTCGTTCGACCCGCCTCGGGTCGCGGGTGCTGCTTTCTTGTTCGGTGCCGCTGCGCCGTCGGACTCCGTGGTCTGCTCGTCGCGCGCGCGCTTTGTGTGGTGGCGGTAGCTGTGCGAGTGCGACGGCGCGGGCGTCTCTGTCGTCGCGCTCTCTGTGGCTTGCGTCGTCGCGGCGGGCGTTGCCGTCGTTGCCGACGTCGTCGGTTGCTTCGGAACGCTTTGCGCTGCCGGTGCAGCGGCCTTCATCGCGGGGGAGTTGGCTGCAGGCTGCTGTGCCACGTCCGCGTCACGACGGGCTTGATGAATCGGCGACGCCGCCGCTCGCTGCTCCTCCGTCGAAACCGGGGCCGACTTGGCTGGGGTTGCGCCAACGGCGGGAGCGTTGCTTCCGAGCGAATTTCTGAACTGGTCAGCCGTCAGGCCGACCCCCGAAGGAGCGAGGTCCTTTGCGGTGAGCATCGGTGCCACGGCAACCGGATGAGGCGGTTCCGCGTCGATCGGACGCGTCGATGGTGCACTTGGCTGCTCTGTTCCCGCGAGCTTGCCTGCACCCGAATCCGGGCGAGCGGCGCTGTGGGCCGACGGTGCACCGAACGACTTGTAGAGGGAAGCGGCTCCCATTCCTGCCATACCGACCACAGCGGCGATTGCCACCGCAACGAGCGTTTGGCGGGCGGTGGGCGCTGCCTTCGGCAGGCGCACCTTCATAGAAGGCGCCTTGTCCTGAGCCGCCAGGTCCGCGGGCGCGGGAAGCGCAGCAATCTGCCGCGGCAGATCGATGGTCATTGAGTCAGGTGCGAACTGGGCGTGCAGTCGCTGAATATCGCGTAGGTCCATGTGAGGTCCTCTCGTCGTTGCATTAGGTCGAGCGTAACCAGCGCTGCCGCTAGTCAAGACAGGAGCGCATGCGCGCGCTCAAGACGGTTTAGTGGGCTTGACCAGGGTCGGGAAGCAACACACCTTCGGGGGCAAAGCGATCGTTATCAAAAATGCAGAGATAGGCGATCTTGCGAATCCGCGTCTGAGCGGCATCGAGGGTGCTCTGGCGAGCTTCCGAGCCCAACGATCGAGCGATCAGTGCGCCCATCGTCAGTAAGAAGAGCTGGTCGTAGATGGTCAGCAGGCGTACCAATCGTCCCGACATAGCGTGCTTGATTTCGAGCGTCACTATCTCCGGATACGTCGCAGTCTGCCTCTTGGGCAGTTCATTGGCCCAAGCCATCGCCTTGCGGAACCAGCCTTCGGCCACTCGAAATTCAGATTCGATAGCGATGAGCTTGCCGCCGCGAGCGACGGTCATCTTCGCTGCTGCAAAGTTGAAGTCGCCCCGCAAAAACTCACGTGCGAATCCCGAGTGGTACGGCAGTTCTGTCTTGGCCAGCGTATCCGCATGGATTCGCGCGAGCCGACTGTCATTGGTCAGGCGGTCCAGCCGCCGAAGACCGCTCTCGCCAGTTGCCGCGACCGGAGGTGAGCTTGGTCTTAATCCGTCTTCAGGTGCTTCCATGTCGGTACCAGCCATGATCGTTTTCGGTATGTCTGTGTTCTCTCTCACATAAGATTTTCATTGTTTAGGCAAGAGTCAAGGCGGCGAAAGCTAGGTCAAATTCGTGAGCTTTCACCCGCACGCTCGCGTCGATAACCCGGATACTCAACTCCATTCCCCGCGTCACCGACGCATCGACCTCGACTCCAAGCCCGGAGTCCATCTTTTCTCTGCAAGTCGTGCCCGCCTCGTGCGTTGGCATGCGCCGACCGGATAGCTACCGGTGTGGAAATCTTCCTTGTGCTGAGTGTGCTCGCTACACACTCCCCAATTTCAGCCGTGATACTCGTACCCTGTGCTGCATTCATTTGCGCCGGTACATCGTTCGAACCCGGGTTTTCGGGTGTTCTCTCTCCAGAGCCTGATCTGGGTAGAACGATCGAAGTTGGCTGATCCGTGATTCCTGCGGCGGAAGTAATTCCGAAAAGGGCTGTTGCGCGGCGTGACCATGCTGCGCGAGAACGACTTTACGTTCTCTGATCGAGCGACACCGGCATTGCCGGCCGCTCCCTGCACGCCACGTCCCCGGAAGGGACGTGGCGCGTAGGTCTCTATATCGATTTCAAGAAGCTCGCTCCCTCACCGGAGCGGGCTTTTTTTTCGTCTGTCGCGTCCTGCGGCCGGACCTTTCTCAACGGAGGTGCTGTTCTATGTTGTTGCCCGACCGCCTCAATCAACGTATCGCCGAGGCCATCACGCATCAAATCAATACCGAGCGCGAGCAGGCGGACACCACGTCCCCCGTTTGGCGGGAGCGGTGCGAAGTAGCTCGAGTCGCGATGTTCAGCGACGCAGAGCGCTCTGTCTTCATTTCCCATGTCAGCGAACGTCGCGGCAGTGCGGCAGCCCGAGAGATGCAATCTCAGGCCGAATCACTGCGGACCAACGCCATCTTCTTTCTTGCAAGGAAACCCTCATGAACGCAGTCGTTCAGATGTTCGATCACGCGCCGCGTAGCCTCGTTGAAGAACGAGCTATTCGCCCGCCCACGATCGGCAAGATTCGACCCGGTATCAAGGTACTCACGCGGGCGCACCAAGCCAACGAAAAAGCGGTCAAGCTCTACAACGACATGGTCGCTGCGGGCGAGTCGTTCGAAGCCATCGGCAAGCTGCTCGAAACGTCGCTGAAGCTTCGGAACGCGCTGATTCCCAGAAACGTCGATTACTTCGTCTGTAGACGGTCCGACTTTTCCAATCCGGACACAGCCGACGAGATCCTGCGGCTGTATGGTGAGGATCGCGGGCAAGGCTTGCGGCTGTATCGTTTCCCGATCATGTTCGCGTTCGACGACTGGCTGCGCAATGTGCCGAATCAGATGGCCGCGTACACGACAACCGGGCGACAGTACTTCTCGGAGTACGACCGCGACGGCAAACGCTATTGCAAGACGTATGCACCGGTCGAGCGTAACGCACGCGCACAGCGGGCGCGACGATCCTTCGGTGGGCGACTGGTAGTTCACCGGCAAGACGACGACATTCCCGATGGCGTCTGTGATCCTCACGTCTGTCCGCAGTATCAGGACCGCAAGTGCAACCTGACCGCAAACTTCTTGTTTGCAGTTCCGGACGTGAAGGGACTTGGTCTGATCGAGTTGCCGACCAACTCCATCTACGTGCTGCAGAAAGCGTATTCGGCGATGCAGACCGTGGCATTGGCGCGTGGCAGGCTCACCGGCACGCGCTTTTGGCTCTCGAAGAAAGAGTTTGACATCACGCGGATTGACGACAACGGCCAGGCCGTACGTCAGAAGCAGATGCTGACGGTGCTCGATGCCGATATCGACCTGGGCGCGCTGTTGGACGGCGCGGACGAGGCTCAACCGGCGCTCGATGCTGCCAGTCGTGCCGTGGCCCTGTTGGAGTCAGACGGGACGTTACAGTCGATTGGCGATCCGGTCGTTCAGCCTGAGCGGGAGCAATCTGAGGCCGACCGGGCAGGCGATGGCGAGCCATCGGGCATCGACGGCGCAGCTGGTCATGACGACGACTCGCTCGACCCCGATGAGACGCTGGAAGACAAGCGTCACCGTATGTCCGACCTGCTGCATCGTCTGGGCCTTAGTCAGCCGGAGCGACAGAACGGCTTTCGCAAATACGCGCACCAGACGTACGGTCGTGGCTGGATCGAGCGCATCGCTGATGTGGATGCGATGAACGCGCGCCTCAAAGCGGCGCTCGACGATCCGGCCTCGCTTGACGTCGAAATTCAGGACGCGATTGCGCAAGCTGCTTACGTCTAACCTTGGCCAGTCCCCCTTCGGGGGCTGGCATCCTTTCTTCTACGCTCGCGCATGAGAGCATTTCAGCAAGAACTGCTTGCTCAAATGTTTTCGACCGCGCTGTACATGCGTATCGAATGCGTCCGCCTCGGCGGCCCATCTACTTGTTCACGCGAAGGAGATTCCGATGCGTAGAGTCGGCAACTTCACGCTGTTCTTCGGCGCGGAGGACGCTTTTAGCAACTGGCATCCGTGCCGCTTTACCTACCATGACGTCGATTTCCGGTCGGTGGAGCAGTTCATGATGTTTTCGAAAGCCAAGCTGTTCGGCGACGAGGACATCGCCCAGGCTGTGCTCGCCACACATCTCCCGAAGGAACAAAAAGCCCTCGGACGTAAAGTCAGAGGCTTTGATCTGGAAATGTGGAAGGCGAAACGCGAGTCGATCGTCTATGTCGGATGCCGCGAGAAGTTCGCGCAGCATCTCGGCTTGCGGACGCTGTTGCTCGCGACGGCGCCGACCGAGCTTGTCGAGGCGAGTCCCTACGACACGATATGGGGCGTGGGGCTCGGTGAGCATCATCCAGACATCACGGACAAATCGAAGTGGCGTGGCCAGAACCTCCTGGGCAAGGCACTGATGAAAGTCCGCGACACGCTGTCAACGTCATCCCTTTCTTAGCGCGCCAGAACGGCGCATCGGCAATTACTGGCTACCTTCGGGTGGCCTTTTTCATTTATAGGAGGCGATTTGAAGATCGCACATTTTTCTGACCTGCACTACGCGCCTGGCAACATCGAAGAGTCTGACCGATGCTTCGGTTTCGGCATCGACCATGCGGTGCTCGCCCACGCCGACGTCGCAGTCATCTCGGGTGATGCGACGGACCATCGTCTCGACGCACACGCGCCGTCGTTGAACCGCCTCGCACGTCGCATCAACGGTCTGAGCGGTAGCATGCCCGTTCTCATGCTGCAGGGCACGTTCTCCCATGAACCGCCGGGCACGCTACGCAACTTCGAACTGATGGCAACAACGCATCAGATTTACGTGGCGGAGCGCGTTCAGCAGGTGAGCCTTCATGAAGGTCGGTTTTACCCGTCAAGCGGTCCGGTGTACTCCGAAGAGGAGCTACGCGAGGTCCTCGCGATAGGTGCGGATGTCGTGTTCACCTGTTTGCCCACGGTCAATAAGGGGGCGCTGGCGGTCGCTGTGGGTGCCAAGGAAGCCGGGACGGGTCTTGAAGCCGTGCTGGGCGACTATCTCGCCGCAGCAGGGCGGGTCAACCAGCAGCTTCGTGCCGCAGGCATCCGGACTGTCGGGGTTTCACACGGCACGGTCAACGGTTGTACGACCGAGCACGGCGTGACGATGGCGGGATTCGATCATGAGTTTTCGCTTGGCAGTCTGTTCGAGGCCGAATGCGATGCCTTCATGCTTGGGCACATCCATAAAGCCCAGCAGTGGGAGCGAGCGGGGCGCGTTGTGGCGTATCCCGGTTCGATCGGGCGATTCCATTACGGTGAGGAAGGCGACAAGGGCTTTCTCATGTGGAATGTCGAGGTGGGAAGCGCGCAAGCCGATCTGGTCGTTACGCCTTCTCGGCAAACGATCTGCGTCGATTTTGACGGACCGCCCGACATGCAGCGCCTGACGGCAATCGCGCTCGATGCGACCGACAAGTTCGTGCGAATTCGTTGGCAGGTCGACGAAGAGCACAAACAGTCAGTGGACCGCGACGCGATCGCGGCGCTGTTCGGCAACGCGGCCGAGCTGAAGGTCGAAGCTCGCATTCTTCCCGTCGTCCGGTCACGCGCCCAAGGCATCAGCCTCGAAACGTCAATTGACCGAAAGCTCGAGCGCTGGTGCGAACACGCTGATGTTGATCCGGCTCCCTTGCTTGACCGGCTGCAGTTGCTGGAAACGGGGGACGCGGAGGTAATTGCCGCTGGCGTGCTGGCTCGACTGAGCGACGCGGACGCATTGTCGAGCATATCCGAGCCTGCGCCGGTGATGGCCCACGTAGCTCCGGATGGCGATGTCTGCGACGATGCACTGCCCATGCCAGATGCGACGGTGGAAATCGTCGAGTCGGCTTCGGCAGATCAGCTTTCGTGGCTCAACGATGATTTGTTTGCGGCTTAATTACCAAATGAGGTAGCCGCGCATGCAGGGGAGGCCAGTAAGGCTCCTCTGCTTGAACACGCAAGCCGTGTTCCGATAGCCGACTATCAACGTCGCTATCGAAACAGAGGTTTCACCGCGTCTTTGACGCATCGACTCGTAGTGGCAGGACCTTTCTCTAGCAGTTCATTTCTTCTTTCACCCTGGCGGGGAGCGATCCCTACCGGGGCCGCATTCCGCCCCCCATAACGGAGTGCATCATGTTTGGTCTTTATCCCGCTGGCCCGAACTGGGTTCGCACCTTTGCGCTGGGCGACTGCTCATCGCGTGATCTTCAAAAGTCGTTGGTCGATCTGGCCGGCTTCACCGCTGCGATTCAGCATCAGCCGTTCGGCCAGTACCGCGGCGCAGTGCTGGCGCAGTTCGGTCAGACGCTGTTGCTGGTCGCCACGACCCCCGGCGCTTGCGAGATCGCCGTTACGCCGACCGTTGAAATGCAGCACCTTCTGTGGTCGTATCAGGAAGGGTATGCAAGCCAGTGGTCGCCTGCCGAGATCCGCAGCCTCACCGGGCATAGCGGTTGGTCCGAGCTTCTGACGAACGCGCGTCGCGAGTTCGGCAGAGTCTGCGACAACGTGGCGGCCGCTCTAGACGGGACGCTTCAAGCGCCCAAAGCAGCGGTGCAGTCTATGCCGTCGGTCGTTATGAATGAGCCGTTTCCCAACGAGGACGACGACGCTTTCTATGCGCAGATGGCCGCTATGTCGGCTTCGATGAGCGTGTCGGAGGACGTGTCATGCGGCCTCTGAAACTGACATTGGAAGGCTTCGTTGGCGTGCGCGATGGCATGAAACGCGACAGCGTGACGCTCGATCTGGAGACGTTGCCGGATGGCCTGATCGCTTTGACCGGCCCTAACGGGGCGGGCAAGACAACGATCATGGACAACTTGCACCCGTATCCGATCATGCCGTCGCGCGCGTCGAAGCTGTCGGTCGACGCCTTCTCGTACTGGGATCACATCTTTGGCACCAGTGCGTTGAAGGAACTCGAATGGGAGCACGACGGCATTCGCTATCGCTCGTCCTTCACTTTTCGCAAGCCCGGCAAGACAGGCAAGGCGGAGTACTACCTTGCCTATCGTGGCGTCGACGGTAGTTGGCGCCCGGTGTCGCTGCCTGACGGAACGGTGTCGGACGGCAAGGCGGAGTCGTATAACCGCTGCGTCGAGGCGATCAACGGTTCGTTGGAAACGTTCTTCACGAGCGTGTTCTCGGCTCAGAACCGGCGGCCGCTCGCGTCCTACGGTGCCGGCGAGATCAAGACGCTGCTGGCAGAACTTCTCGGCATCGATCACCTGAAGGCATTTTCGGCGAAAGCCGCTGATGTCGCTAAGGTGCTCGGCAAGTCGCTCGAAGGCATCCAGTCTGAGCTTGGCGCGCTCGCCGGAAAGCGGCAACGTAAAGCAGACGCTGAGCAGTCGATCGTCGCGCAGGGCAACACCTTGCGTGCCGCTCGGGAGCAACGCGATGCCGCGCTGGAGCACGCGAGCAAGCTGACTCAAGAGCGGGCGACGCTTGCGGCGAAGCAGAGCGAATCGGCAACGACCGAGGCGCGCCTGCGAGAGCTGGGCGTGCGCCGCAACGAGTTGGGGCGTGCGCTGAAAAGCGCGGCCGACGACGAGCAGGCAGCTGCGGTGCGTTGTCAGCAGCGCGTTTCCGTGCTGAGTCGAACCGTGGCCACGCACCAAGCAACGCTGGCTCGCCGCCAGGCGATCCTCGGTGCGGCAGCTAAGCGCGAGGAGGCCGAGTTGGCGATTGCGCGCGAGGAAGCGAGGTTTGCTCCCCTGCAGCGCGACATTGCCGATTTAGAGGTCAAACGTGCGACGTTGACGACGCTCGATGCAACGCTTACCAGCTTGATGAACCAGGGCACGACGAAAGCCGCGCACTTCGAAACGCTGAGCAAGCAAGCGGCGGTGGCAGAGCAGGTGCCGTGCGTCGGTCATTCGATGCATGCGCAGTGTCCACTGCTCGCGCAAGCCTTTCAAGCGAAAGAGCAAGCGGAAGTGCAGCGTGTTTCGGTGGCGAATCTTCGCGCGGAGTATCGCGAGAAGAAAGCGCAGGCCGAGGCCTTGGCGCTCGTGCCGGCTGAATTGGCGGCGAAGCGTGTTGAGATGCTCGCCATCACCGATGCGGCCGCGCAGTTGCGCCGCGCCTTGCAGGCGGCGGCAGAGCTTGCCGCCACTAAGCCGTTGCTGGATGCAGCCGTGTCGGGACTTGAAGCGGCGCAAGCTGAGTTGAGTTCAATCGCCGAGGAAAGTGCCGCACGTACCGCCAAGTACCAGTCTGAGAAGACGCGTATGGAAGCGGAGCTTGCGCGCATTACCGAGGAGGTCGGGCGACTCGCGTCGGTCGACACTGCGGCAGCGATTGCGAAGCTTGACCGCGACATCGCAGCGAACCGGGAGACCGTCGCGGCGCTGGATGGTCGAATCGAGCAATCGATCCGCGCGCAGAGTGTGTTGCAGGCCGAAGCGGAAGCCCTAGCGCTGGAGTTGGAGAAGTTCTCGGCCACGCAGTCGCGTGCCGATCGCCTATCCGATGAAATCGCGCGGTGGAAGCTGCTGGCTAAGGGCTTGGGCAACGACGGCGTGATCGCGTTGACCATCGATGACGCGGGCCCGGCGCTGACGCACACCGTCAACGAGCTATTGCTCGCTTGCTACGGGATGCGCTTCACCGTGGAAATCCGCACGCAGCGCACGCTCGCAAGCGGTGAATTGCGCGAAGGCTTTGAGATCCTTGTTCACGACGCCGAGTCCGACAGCAGCAAGTCGGTCTCCGTCTTGTCCGGCGGTCAGAAGGTCTGGATCAACGAGTGCCTCACGCGGGGCATCGCGCTCTATCTCGCGCAGAACACCGGTCAGCCGTATCAGACCTTGTTCAGCGACGAGTCAGACGGCCCGCTCGATCCCGAGCGCAAAGTGCAGTTCATGCGAATGAAGCGCGAGGTGTTGCGCCAAGGCGGGTATCAGCGGGAGTTCTTCATCTCGCAGACGCCCGACCTTGTCGCTGAGGCCGACGCAGTCATCGACGTTCAGGCGCTTGCCGCCTGATTTTTTATCAACCCTTGTGGGGAGTCGCCCCACAAGGGGCGCTCCTCGTTTCTCCTCTTTCTCGCGCCCTTCAGCGCTATCCCATATGGCAAACCTTTTGATGCTGCTGCTCGCGGCAGCCGGCAGTCCGTCTCATTCGAATGCGGTGCGTCACCAGCCGCCAACGCAGCAAGCCGCACCGGCCACTGCGCAATCGCAACCGCCGCGGCCGCCGGACCTGCGTCGCGCGTCCGCGTTCGATAAAGGCCGTCTGCGTCGCATCTGACACCGGCTCATTCTCTTTCACTTCTTGACTGGAGCCTTCCATGGCCTATTCCTGCACTGATTTCGTTGACGACGTACTGAACGACATGGTGATCCGAAACTGGATCAAACCCGAGCAGTACGGGTCCGATGACCCGCAAGCCCAATGCGATGCGGTGTTGGGCGCGATCAGCGACGCTGACGTCTCGCTGCGCCTCGCCGCTGACGCGAAGCAGTTCCATGCGGAACTGCTGGATGCCGTCGAAACGCTGACCGCCATCGCCGAACAGCATGGCGCGCTCGCCCTCGCGAATGTCGTCTATCTCCAGACGGCGATCTTGAAAGGCGGTGTGATCGAGCTCACGCACAAAGAAGCGGACGCGTTCTCGTTCGTCAGAGAGCTGCCTTCGGGCGGTCGCTGGTGGCAAAGCGTCAAGCTGATCGAGTAAGCGGCGCGAAACGCAGTCCAATTTCTTTTCTCAACCCTTGCGGGCAAGCGGCCCGCTAGGGTCGCTCCGCTCTTTCTGTGGAGTGTTTTTCATGTTTGAAGCAGCGAAGCTGGGCGCATCGCCGGAGCAGTTCGCCAACCTCGAAGCGGCGATTGGTTACATCGCCGGCACCGCGACGCACGCGGGCGAAGTTCGTCCGTGGGTCCGGAATGTCGATACGAAGGTCTTCCTGATCATCGGCGGCAGAGTGCAACCCCAAAACGGGGTGCGTCAATGACGCCGCCGTGGCTGGAGCAATACGCCAGCGGCCAGAAGACCGGCTACGCGCAAGCGTTCATGTCTTACGCCGAGTACTACGGAGTCGACGGATCTGCTGACGATGACCCGGAAATCGAAGAGCGGATTGCCATGCACCGGCAGCCGCTCATCGGTTACGCGAGTCGCACCGGCACCCGCCGCAACCTCGCCGCACTCAAGGGCGCCGACTGGCGCTTGTTGGTCTCGGCCAAGGGCGAGTTGCGTACCGAGGGCTTCGATCGCTACGCGTTGGATAACGGCGCTTGGACCGCGTACCAGCAAGGTCAGCCCTTCGATGAGCACGCGTTTTCGGTCGCAGTCGAACGGCTCGGCGAGCGAGCCGATTGGCTCGTCCTTCCGGACATCGTCATGGGTGGCATGGCCTCGCTCGACTACTCGCTGAAGTGGCTAGAACGACTTCGCGGGATGCCGTGCCGGATGCTGATCGCAGTTCAGAACGGTATGCAGGTCGAAGACCTGGCATCACTTCTGTCGCCTGCTGTCGGCATCTTCATTGGCGGTTCGACAGAGTGGAAAGAGCAGACTGCGCACGTGTGGGGGTCGCTCGCGCGACGGCGTCACTGCTACTTGCACGTCGGTCGGGTGAACTCGGCGCGGCGCATTCGCATTTGTGCGGCCGCCGGTGCGGACAGTTTCGACGGTACCAGCGTGAGCCGGTATGCGAAGACGCTTCCGCGGCTGGATCGAGCAACACGCCAAGCAGACATGTTTGCCGCAGCGCACGACGGTCTGGAAGAGGCGCAACGAGCGACGGCTGACCTTTTGATCTGATTTAGACCCATAACCCTTTGAACCCTTTCGGGAGCGCATCCCGTTAGGGTCGCTCCTATTCTTTTGGAGCGAGCAAGATGGAACAAGAAATTCTCTCGAAGATGGAAGCTGCCATCAGCGTCATGCAGCGACACGTTGAACTTGGGCATAGCCTCAGCTGCGCCTATTCGGGCGGCAAGGACAGCACGTGTGCTCTGGTGTTGATGGTTGAGGCGATTCGCCGTGCCGGCGGCACGACGATCACCCACCATGTTCAGTCGGCCGACACGACGATCGAAAATCCTACAATCGCAAACTTCTTGCACTCAGTGTTGGACGAGCTGCAGTTGTATATCGAAGCGTCGGCGTTGCCAGTGCAAACCCATGTCACGACGCCTTCTTTGGCAAGCCAGTTCGTCGTCTCGACGATAGGGCGGGGAACGTTGGCACGCACGCCAGAGAACGGTGTGCGAGACGGCAGACGGACCCGTGCATGCGCGGATTCTTGGAAGGTACGTCCGGGAGGTCGCCTTCGAACATTGCTCGAACGCCAGGCGGCAGATGACGGCGCTCGCGAAGTCATAACGGTGCTGGGCCTACGCAGGGATGAAAGTACCTCACGCGCGGTGGCAATGACCGAGCGACACGATAACGCCGATCATCCGGTGAGAAGCAGAACCGGGGCGCTCACACTCAGCCCGTTAAGCGAATGGTCCTCAGATGATGTTTGGACAATGCTCGCGATGCTGGCGGATGCTCAAAGCCTGCCGTTTCCATCGCCGTTGATGCCGCGCACGATACACCGCCTGTCCGAAGTCTATCGCGCAGGGAACGGTGGAACGTGTGGTGTCGTGGTGGGCGACTCGGGCGCTCGGGCTTCTTGTGGCAGTCGTTTCGGGTGCGCCGTATGTCTTGTCAGCGGCGATCGCGACAAGTCGCTTGAGGCGATGATCGAGGATGAACAGTACGGGCATCTTCGACCGCTGAACGACTTCCGCAACTATTTGCTCGCGATCCAGTGGGATATGTCGCGTCGCGAATTGGTAGGGCGGTCCCTGAGCGATGCAGGCTACACGCGCATTCAGGCAGACACGTACAGCTATGCAACGCGTATCGATTTGCTGAAGATGCTTATCAGTATCGACGCTGCCGAGCGGGACCGGGCTGAGGCGCATTCGGCCGACCTCGCTATTGGTTCTATCGCTGATACGGAGCAGAACCGGATGCTGTGCGAGCCGCAGTTCGAGTTCGTGACGCCGCAGCAGTTGGTGGCCATCGACTTCTTTCTGTCGATGCATCACTACGCGCCGCATGCGTTTCCGGCGCTGGCGGTGTGGCATGACGTGAACGTGCTTGGGCGCCGGTATCCGGTTCCGAAGCTCGACGGCTTGCCGAAGACTGACATCGTGCTGCACGGCTGGTATCCGGTCGGACAGTACGACCGCGATGCGCCTTCGGTCGGGCTGCGCTCGTTCGATGCAGAGCAGTGGAATCCGTATCGGCATCCGGGGCGGCCCGGGCGGTATGCTCGGACGACCGGTGGTGAGCAGACGGTGTATTTCGAAGAAGCCACGCAGTTTGAGGTGGACGCCGAAGCCGCCTGTGCGTTCGTGACGTGTACCTATGACACTGTCTTCATGCTGGACACGCAGCATCGCGACGCGATCGACTCAGCGCACTTCTGGCTGAACGAGGGCATCGTGAAGTTGCCGACCGGCATGGCGCAGCGGTATCAGGACATGGCCAAGCGCGGGCAGTACTTCGCGCGATTGGCGCAACGCTTAAACGTGACGCCGGCAGAGCTCGACGCGCATTTGGTCGACAACGCTATCGGCGACGACGACCATCAAGCACTGTTGTGCTGTGACCCGACGCAGTTGAATCTCTTTGCTGAGGCGGCTTAGCCGCCCCGTCGCACTATTCACAAGCTCCGGGTCGTCCGCCGGAGCTTTTTTTTCGTCTGGCGCTCGGTGTTTTAACGTGGGAGGAATGGATAATGCGCCGGACAAAAAAATGACAAACGGGCCGCAGACATGATTGTTCGAATCGCACAGTACCGGCTCACGACGCGCTTGATGTTTGGTATCGCATCTACGGCCGCTGTGCTCCTGGCGCAGCAGGCATTAGCGTTGATCGCACATGGGCGCCTCACGTTTCTTCTTTTGAGCGCTGCTCTACCGTTCGTTACGGTGCTTTTCGGGGCGTGGTCGGGCGCACTGCTGCTGGCGGCAGGGCTCATCTATGGCGCCCTTTGGATGCAGCCTCTTGGCAGCTTGGAGGTGCTAGGCGAGAACGACCGGGTCATGTTGTTGGCGGTTTTCGTCGTCGGCGCGCTGCTGATCCTTGCTGGGAAACAACTCGCCAAAGTGGCTCAGCGCGCAGGAAAAGCAGAGGCGGCTAATCGCGATGCCGCGCAGCGCCTCTTGGAGTTGGAGCGCGACGCGCGGCATCGATTCGATGTCGCGTTGAACAGTGCCGGCGTGCCGTTTTTCATCGTTACCCCGGTTCTCCGCGACGGTCACATCACGGAGCTTAGGTGGGACTACGTCAACGACGCGGCCGCACGTCTTTTCAACCCTGCCGCAGGGATCGTGGTTGGCAGCTCAACCTTGTATGTACGTCCTGTAGGGTGGGATGCAGACGTTCTGCTCAGCCGCCTAGCGCCACTTGCCGAGCACGACGGGCGCGACGCCTTTGATGTGCGAGTGCAAGCAGAGGACGGCGAACACTGGTTTCACGTCGTCGCGGCGTCACTGGAGGGTTCGGTCGTTGCTTGGTTCGGTGATGTCACGCCGCGCGTTCGGGCGGAACAGGCGCTATCAGAGGCCGATCGTCGCAAGGATGAGTTCCTTGCAACCCTCGCGCACGAGCTGCGCAACCCGCTTGCGCCGATTAGACAAGTGGCCGAGATACTGGAGCAACCCCGACTGACGGATGACGGCAGGAAGTGGTGCGTCGCGGTGCTGCGCCGCCAGTCAGCAGCAATGGCACTCTTATTGGATGACTTGCTCGATGTGTCGCGGATTACACGGGGAGCGCTGGCGTTGCGCAAGGAGGTCGTGTCGCTGCGGGAAGTTGTTGACGAAGCTGTGGAGATCGCGAGGCCGATTCTTGAAGCCAAGGCGCACGAGCTTCTAGTGAAGCCGCTCGCGCGGCCATTGCACGTTGAGGCGGACCGCCTTCGACTCGCCCAGGTGCTGGGCAACCTGCTGACAAACGCCGCGAAATACACGCCTCCGGGTGGGCACATCGAAGTGGCAACGACGGCAGAGGATGCCGAGATCGTGCTATCAGTAAGTGACAATGGAATTGGGATCGAGCCCGACAAGCTGTCGGCCATCTTCTCGATGTTTTCGCAGGTGAACCCTGATCACCACCGCGAGGGAGGACTCGGTATCGGTCTCGCGCTGTCAAAGTCGCTGATCGAAATGCATGGAGGTCGGCTGACGGCGTCGAGCGGCGGGAAAGATCGGGGAAGCTGCTTTTCCGTTCACCTTCCAGTCGACATTCGGGTGGTGGCCGCTCCGGCACCAGCGCGTGACGCGCCAGCCATCGTGTCGGCGCTTGTAAAGCGTTGCATTCTGGTCGTTGACGACAATGTCGATGCAGCGGATGCGCTCACTGCGCTCCTCGAGCTCGAGGGGCACGAGGTGCGGACGGTCTATTCGGGCGAGGAAGCCATCGACGTGCTCAATCACTACGTCCCCGAGGTGGTACTGCTCGACCTTGGTTTGCCGGGAATGAGCGGAATCGACGTCGCGCGTCGCATCAGAACGATGCCTGCGACGAAGGATGTCACGATGATTGCCATCACCGGCTGGGGGCAGCCTCACGACCGTGCGCGGACCGCCGAAGCCGGGTTTGACTTCCATTTTACGAAGCCGGTCGATGTCGTCCAACTCAACGAAGCGATCGACAGTGCGGGTACAGCCGCTTGACCGGAAGGCGCGCCCGAGGCGCACCCACCGCCCCAGTGGACTGTGCCTTGCTGACGTTTAGAGCAGAGACGACGATGACGGAGGCTCAAATGTGCTACGGAAATCCGCAACAACTGCTGGACGAAATTCTGAAGGTGCGTCGGCTGGAGCCCGACCGATATGGCCACACCGCGCTCGACAATTTCGAGCACTTCTGCGCGTATTCAGGCTGCGATGCTGCGACCATCGGCGAGGAAGCGTTCGCGTGGGCGAAGCTTGCTTACGTGAGCGCTCAACTTCCGCCTGCGCCCGCACAGCCAGATCCCACCGACAGAGCAACTACCGTTGGTGCGGACCATAGCTACCGCAATGCCACAACCGTCCGCTAGCATCGTCCGAAAAGTTTGCCTTATTTAGGGTAAACGCCAGGTACAAATTGCCGCTCAGTTTCTTAGCATCTGGGAAAGCACTAGATCCTGAGAGAAAGCGGTCAATGCAAGCTGAGTACAAGATCCTCTATAAGGGGTGCACGCTGTCGCCTATTGCGATCGACGACGGCGAGTTCTATACCGCGATGGTCGTTGTGAATACAGCCGACGGCGAAATGCGCGCAAGCGGTTCACTGGGGCAGTTCCCATGCGCCTTGTCGGCGAGGCAGTTCGCTATCGCCCACGGGATGGCGGAAGTGGATCACAGGGACCCCCCCGTTCCTGACTGGCCGACCCACATCAAGCTGTCAAGTGTCCCGCGCCGCGTCCGTGCTTAGTAGCTGAATCGCTCGCGGCTGGCGGTAGTCTTCGGGGCAGTCGTCCGCTCGACAACCTCCGCCGCATTGACCACCTGATTGCGGCCGCGCGCTTTGGCTCGGTACAGGGCAGCGTCAGTCAGGCGCAGCAGGGCGGTCGCCGACTCGGGCTGGTCGGGGAACGTGCAAGCCGAGCCGATCGAGACGGTAACGGGTCCGCCACTCGGCGACGCCGATGGGATCGCGAGCTTCTCCACGGCCGCCCTTAGTGACTGTCCGACGCGCAGTCCCGCCGCCGACTCGCAAGCAGGCAGCACCACGACGAACTCTTCACCGCCGTAACGCGCGACGAAATCGCTCTGCCGACGCAAGGCGCCCGCAAGCGCGCTCGCGACTTGTTTCAGGCACTCATCGCCCGCGAGATGCCCGAACGTGTCGTTGTATTGCTTGAAGTGGTCCACATCGATCATTAAGACGCACAAGGGTTGGCTACTTCCGAAAGCGAGAGAAAATTCGCGCACAAAGCGCTCATCGAAGTACGCGCGGTTGAAGACGCCCGTGAGGCCGTCACGCGCCGACGTCTCGACCAACGTCCGGTGAGTCTCGGACAGACGGCGATAAAGGCCCGTTGTCTCATAGATCAACATCCCCAGCACTGCGCTCGACGACACCATCGAGGCCCCACGTGCGGCATACCAGCCTATGCTGTAACGCGCGCTCGCAGATAAGGTCAGCGTCACATCAATCAGTGTGCCGAGCAGCGCGACGCCTAGCCATAGGTCCATCAGCGAGCGCAGGCGGGTGGTCGAAACGTGGAGTCCGAGCGCGGCCAGACACATCGCTTCGACAATGAGTCCAGCGGGGCTGCTGGATAGCTGCGCATAGGAGCCAGATTGCGCGACAAACGACGGAAGGTGTGATTGGCCGGCGGTTGCGAGCGCACTTAGTGCGATCGCTATGGCGACGGCCCCCACGGCGACGGCTCTGCCGCGCGCCCGGTGTGTCAAGCTCGATTGAGCGGAGCGGGAAATCAAAGAGGCCGTGACAAGCGCAGGGAAGCCGCCGTGCCAGAACACCCAGATCCAGATTGCCGTTTGCGGCCCAGCGCCGAGCAGACCAGTCGGCGAGAAGATGCCCGGAAAGACGAGTAGCTGAATCGCGGCGATCACGCTGGTGAACGCGTATGCGCCGCTGAGCGCGGCGAACAGCAGTCTCCCGGAGACGGCGTACTGTGTCCAGAGCAGCAAGGCAGTCAGGCCCTCGGTAACGGTGACCCACGTGGCAAATACAGGCAGGAAGGCGGGAATGACCGGACCGGCGTTTTTGGCGTGCGGCCAGACGAGGACGGCAGCAAAAATCGACAGAGCCGCCGCAGCAGCGGCCATTGCGCGATGGCGCGGGGTGGAGGGCAGATGAATGAGCGTGGTTTGCATCGTAGGAGAAGGCGTAAGCGCGACCGCTGCCGCTGTAGCCCTCGGGCAGGGTACGTAACCTTCGTTTAACGGCCACGGCCAGCAATTCTTGACAAGCCGGTTCGGAGATTGCTATCGGCAGCGAGCAACGGTAGCTTCGTTCGATTGCCATGAAAGTGACTATTGTCTCGCACGAGCCTCCACCGCTCGGATCGGCGGAGGACCTCCATCGGTTCCGCTTCGAAGCCGAAGACGGCTCGGGGTTGCCCAGACGCCACGAGATCACGCTGCGCACTGCTCGTGTGATCGCTGAGAATCTGGATCGCCGCGACTCCGTCACCAAAATGCTTCGGGCTATCGTCAGCACGGAACGCGCCGACTACGACGGTTTGATCAGTAACACCTACATCGATGACAAGGACGCCGACGATGCCCCACACGCCCCAGCCCAACGACGAATCAGCCCGAAAAGCCGAGTATCGGGAATGGACCATTGACTCACGGCCGGTACCAACCGGCCATCACTGGCACTCGTGGTGCGAGGTCGAGCGCAAACCGACCGAAGACGAAGCTGACGGACAGATCTTCCACTTCTCCGACATTGGGTACTTTGACACTGAGCGCGCGGCGCATGACCGGGCAATTGCTTGGGCGAAGGCATGGATAGAAGAGAACTTCTAGGGGGACGGTGACGGATGAAAGCGTCTGGCAAGCACTTTGCGCTGGCTCAGCGAATCTTTCTTACTGGAATCCCGCCATGACCCGCGACAACGAATCTGTGGGCGAGGTAGTCGTTTGTCCCGACGAACATGCAGGATGGCGCATCGAGGCTCCCGATCCGGATCGCCCGCAAGGTGTGTTCGTGACGATTGTGGCGGACAGAAAAGCGGCACTGGAACTTGCCGCGCGCCTCTATCCCAACGCGCGGATCATGGTCGTTGACGATTCTGCCGCCACATGAAAAAGCGCTCCTCGCGCGGTGGCGGGCGGAGCACCGATGAGCCATTGCCCGAGTCCATCCCTCCGCAACTGGCCACCCTCGCGCGCCGACCGCCCGCGAGCGGCGCATGGCTCTGGGAGATAAAGTTCGATGGCTATCGCCTGATGTGCAGGCTGGAAACCGGGCGCGTCAAGCTCATCACACGCGGAGGCCACGACTGGACTGAGAAGATGCGCACGCTGGCGGCCGCCATCGAGGAAATGCCGGTTGACAATGCCTGGCTCGACGGAGAGGTTGTCGTGCTTACCGATTCGGGCACTCCCGATTTCAACGCTTTGCAGAACGCGTTCGACCGACGCAGCACGGCACAACTGACTTTTTTCGCGTTTGATATCCCGTTTCTGAACGGACGTGACTTGCGCGAGGTCCCGCTCTCGCAGCGCAGAGAGCTGCTCGGCGAGTTGATCGCCCAGACGTCGAGCGAGCGCGTGCGCTTCAGTGAGTCCTTCACCGAAGATCCGGAATCGCTGCTCGCGTCCGCATGCCGCATGCGTCTCGAGGGAATCATCGGCAAGCGCGCCGACGCACCGTACCGCTCGGGTCGCTCGACGGACTGGATCAAGCTCAAATGCCTAAGGCGTCAAGAATTTGTCGTCGGCGGGTACACAAGACTAGCCGGCGCAAAGAGCGGGATGCGATCGCTGATGCTCGGCGTGCACGAGCGAGATGGCAGCTTGCGGTTCGCCGGCACTGTGAAGGCGGAATTGAAGCCGCGCCCGCTCGCTGAACTTGAGAAGAAGGCGGCGAAGCTCGTTCGCGACAATCCGCCTTTCTATAACCCGCCCCCGCGCGAGAAAGAACGCGACTTCGTTTGGCTGGAACCTGAACTCGTCGTTGAAGCGTCGTTCCTCGAATGGACGCCTTCGGGCGAAGTTCGTCACCCCGTTTTCCAAGGCATGCGCGACGACAAGCCCGCCACTGCCGTGACGGAAGAGACTGTCGTCGACGTCGATGAACCCGAAACCCTGCCGCAGGCCAAGGGGACCACGCGGGTGTCACCCGGCCGGGCGGGACCGCTCGTCATCGCGGGCGTGAAAGTGTCCAACGCGGAACGCATCATTGATGACGTGACGCGCATGAAGAAAATTGATCTCGTGCGGTACTACGACGAGATTGCGGAGTTCGCGTTGCCGTACCTAAAGGATAGACCGGTGTCGCTGGTCCGCGCGCCTGAGGGAATCCACGGCGAGCTGTTTTTCCAGAAGCACGAGGAGCGTTCGAAGATTCCCGGTATCACGCGGTTGCCGGTCGAGATGCACCCTGGCCACCCGCCGCTGCTGGTCGTCGACCATCACGAAGCGCTCATCGGCCTCGCTCAGATGAACGTCGTCGAGCTGCATAGCTGGAACGCCGTGCAGCCGGACCTCGATCATCCGGATCGCTTCATCCTCGACCTCGACCCAGACCCAGAGTTGTCATGGCAGATGATGGTCGATGCGGCGACGCTCTCCAAGGTGCTGCTCGACGAGATCGGACTCAAGAGCTTTATCAAGACGAGCGGCGGCAAGGGTTTCCATATCGTTGTGCCGCTCACGCGCCGACAGCAGTGGGGCGAGGTGAAAGACTTCTCTCAGGCGGTCGCCCGCTACATGGCGCGACTGATGCCCGAGCGCTTTTCCGCCGTCCTTGGACCCAAGAACCGGGTGAAAAAAATCTTCATCGACTACCTGCGCAACAGCAAGGGGGCGAGCACGGTCGCGGTGTTCTCCGCGCGTGCCCGATCCGGCATGGGGGTGTCGATGCCAATCGCGTGGGACGAGCTAAATGACATCGGCCGCGCCGATCAGTGGACGATAAAGACGGCCGCGCAGCGCATGCATGCGCTCCGAGCCGATCCATGGGAAGGATTTCACCGCACCCGGCAAGGCGTAACCGTGGCAATGCGAAGGGCGGTGGGCATGCGCTGACGGCCCAGACGGCTCTGCCGTCCGACACGGCCGTCTCCTTGCTCAGAACTGATCGTCTACGTTCATTCGTTCGTGGAGGATACGCGCCACAGCAATCGCCCCGTCGCCGGCCACATACAGCACTAGATGGTGCTCGACCGGAAGGACGCGGCAGCCTTCGAACAAGTCGTCGCGCGCGATGCCCAAAGCGGGGTTTGTTTCGAGCAGGCGCATTCCCTTCTCTAATTTCGAAGCATAGGCGTCCATCTGCTTTTGACCCCAGATCTCGAGGGTGTACTGCAAGATGTCGGCGAAGTCCTCCTGCGCGAGGTCCGAAAGAACGATAGGCAGCTTACGGCGAGACAACAGGTTTCACCTTTTTGCCCTGCCGCGAGTTCGCGATCGCTCGTTTTTTGGATGCCTCAACATCCAGCGGAGACGTCCTTCCGTTGCGTACTTGCTCCGCGCCTCCGGCCGCTTCACTGCGAAGCTGCTCGTGTCGATCACGAAGCTCCATTAGCCGCAGCGCCTCCCTGACGACTTCGCTTGCATTGTTGTAGAGGCCGGTCGCTACCTTGTCCTTGACCATTGTCTCTAGCGCGGGCGTTAAATTCACATTCATAGTTGCTCCTTTGGCCATGACCTTGCCAAACAAAGATTAGCAAACATCGCTAATCTTTGCCATGAAGCGAGGCCGCCCTTGTCCCCCGCCGTTTCGCCGCGCTGCGATCGAAGGAAAGGCCCAAAAAGCGACACAGCGGTCCTAGTTGTTGCTCCCTCTCTGACATGCGGCAAAGAAACCGTGAAAACTGCTGGCCAGACGAAATATGGCCCGGTAATGTTGGTCGCAGTTAAGCGACGGCTCGATCGCTAACGGAACCTGAGAGAACAAAATGATCGTTTATCACGGCGACGCGGCGTTCGAGCCGAACGTCACGCGTAGTGGGAATGTCTTTGTAGCGACCGCCTCGATTCTCGAGAAGGACGGTCGTTTGACGCCGCTCGGCGAACTCGGATACTTCGCCAACGAGCAATCGGCGATGCGATTCGCGCTCCTGTCAGCGACCGCTTTCATTGAGGGCGACGAGTTGCCCCTGTCACCGGTGCGTCTGTCCGCATAGGGGGCATCACGGGCGCCTGGGCGAGGCGACTTGCATTCATTCTTGTACCGGTAGCTGAAAAGCCGCTAAGCCGCGGGGTATGAACCCGGATTAGGCGACGGAAAATACGACGGCGCCTTCCTTGTTGAGTCCGGCATCGCTCGGCTCAATAATCGAACATTCCAGTTCGGGATAGGCAAGCCGTCGGTATAAGCTCGTTTCGAGCAGTTCTCCGCGAGTCCGGCGGTACAGAAGGCGTCCAGCGAAGTAGTAGTGCGGCTCAGTTGGAGCCGGTGCCCTCGCGGGAACGCGTCCGTGGAATGTCGTGCGCGTGTCTGCCTCAAACGTCGTCCATAGCTCGCCCCGCGCTGGCAGTAACGTGCCCGGTTTGACCGCGTCCGTAACGGCGTAGCCCCACCCAGCTTTCGGCAGCGAGTGTCGTGCGCCGATGTACGTGCGCTTGATTTCAAACGCGCTGCTGACGACCTCGAAATCGCAGTGGGATCGATTCAGCAAGACGAACGTGACCTTCCCTGGAGAGCCCGGGATGATGCGGGCCTTACTTATACGGATCGACAATTGCCGAGCGTCCGTACTTGAAGTCGACTCGACGTTGGTCACCTGTTCACTGAGTTTGTGTTGGCGCGCATTCGTTCCGGTACCAGTAGTCAACGAGGCGCTGCGCGTACTGCAGGTCCTCGGGATAGTAGGGGTCATACCCAAACGGCGACGGGTCGTATCCCGCTTTTCGCAACGCGGCCAACTCTGACTGGTGCTCCGCCATCGTGGGGTTCGCATTCGTCCTCAGCGCCGTCAGGTCGTGGCATTCGCGGTCCGTAAGGTACCTACCGGGCGGTGGCATCTCGCCGACCGCTACGCAACCGGCGAGCAAAAATGCCGACGCATAGGCGATCCCCCAGTGTTTCCGTGTCGCGTCCATGCTGGCCACCTGCCATTAGTCGCCGCTGCCTAGTTCGCTGTGCTTGTGCGAATGCGTAGCGGCATGGACCAGCTCGTAGTGAGCGCCTTTGCCACTTCGCGTCGGCGGAAAGTGCTCACCCTCAACGCACGTCACCTCGAAGCCAGAGCCGCCATCGCCTTCCTTCACGACCTTGTAGATGCCAGAGGTCTGAACTTTCTCGCCTGGCTTGTGCTGTTCTGCCATGATTTCCTCCGCGCTTTCGGTTATAGCTCGGAAAGAGCAAAGATTGTTCCGGCCCGATTACTTTCGGCTGAGATAGCGATTGAGGAGGGGCGTGGCACTGGCGCCGTGCAGGAACACCGACAAGACGATGGTCGCCAGCGTGACCGGCAGGAGCGGCCCAACGCGGTCGTGTCCGGCCTGTTCGAGGGAGAAGAGCAGGTAGTAGAACGCGCCGACCCCACGCAAGCCCAACCACCCGGTTAGAAACCGCTGATGGCGGTCCATCGACGAGCCAATCAAAGACAGGGTGCTGCCGATCGGCCGGGCCACAATAAACAGGAAAAGTACCGGCCAGACAACGGACCAATGAACGAGCTCGCGCCAGTGGCCAGATACGACGGCGCCGATGATGACCATCAGGCCCAGCTCGACGAAGTGTTCGATTTCGACCGAGAAGCCCATCATGTTCTCCGCGACGTACGCGTGAGCCAGTTCCGGATCTTTGGCAGCTTCCTCCCGCTGGCCCCGCTTGACCGATTCCAGCACCTCGCTTGGTGGCTTCTTGCCGGTTGCCTTCATTTCCTGCCGCCGCAGCGCGACGCCGGCGACGAAGACGGCAATGAACGCATAGCCATCGGCGATCAACGTCGCACCGTAGGCCAAGGCAACAACCCCTAGAGCAAGAAAGCCTTCCAGCCCCAGCGCGTGATCGTATTTCGTGCGCAGCTTGGTCACCAGCAGGACGACACCGGTGCCCAACGCCCAGCCGAAGAAAAGTGCGCTCGCCAGCCCCCACGCGATGGCAAGGGCAAACGTCCACGGATTTCCGCTGCCCAGACTGCTGACTCCGCAAAGCGCGAGAGCAATGAAGACCATCGGAGAGGCCGCACCGTCGTTGATTCCGCCCTCCGACGACAGAGCGAAGCGGAGTGGCTCGTCGTCGCCCGCTTCCTCGACGCGCAATTCGTTGGCCAGGACCGGATCGGTGGGTGCAAGCGCGGACGCCAGCAGCAACGCCGGCCCTGCGGCAAGCCCGAGGCCCCACCGCGCGGCGACGAACATGACCGCGATCGTAATAAGCATGGCTGGACCAGCGAGGCGTAACGTCAGTCGCCAAAGCGGTCGGGAAAGTTCGACGCGCAAGTACATCCCGATGGCGAATAGAGACACCACAAGTCCCGCTTCGGTAAGCGTGCGAAGCAGGCGCACGTCACGCTCGACGTCGATGGTCAACAGCCCGGCGCACGCCGGACCGAGGAGAAAGCCGACGATGAGGTAGACCATTGCGCCGGTCATCGGCAGCCGCTCAACCAGTTTGCGGCCCAGCGCCATCAGCACCATCAATGCCCCGACGATCAAGAACCAAACGGCTTCGATCGTCATCAGCGTCTCCTAGAGCTTCTGCAGCCTGCGGAACTGGTTGAAGTGTCGAATGGCCAGGGTCGCTTCGCCCAGTTCTTCATGGATGCGCGCGGCGTTGAAATGGGCATCAGCAAAGTCGGGGTCCTGTTCGATGCAACGCTCATAGAACTGCAGTGCCTCGCGGAAGCGGCCCGAATCTTCAAGCGCCACGCCGGTGTTGAACAGCAGCACCGGGTCGTTTGCACGGTATCGCAGGGCGTCTTGATATACCGCGATGGCCTCGTTGAACCGCTCGCTGTCCATGAGGATGCCCCCAAGGTTCAGCGATGCGTCGGTATAGTCGGGCGCGCGTTCGAGCGCTTTCCGGTAGGCCGCTTCTGCGGCGTCGAGGTCATCGTCCTCCAGAGCGCGCGCCTGCCGGAACAGGCCGACAGCTTCTTCGCGAGCTCGCTGCTCGCGCGGCGCTTGCATGGAGGCGACGTTTCCCGTCGCCTGTCCCGGCTCGAAATCCAGCAGCAGTTGACCGGTCTCCGCATCCCACTGGCGGCTTGCCTCGTCCCGCACGGCGACGCGATCGCCGACAGCAGCAATGCGCACGCCAGTGAGCGATCCTTCGCGGCCCCAGCTTTTTTGAAGGTGATCGAGTGCGCGGACGATCTTCATGGGCGAGACACCCGCCACTCGGAGCGCATGCGCGGTCCTGAGCATGACAATGTCCTGGAAGGTGAAGCGCCGCTCGCCTTTTTCGCCGCTCACCGGTGACACGAAACCCGCGGCGATCAACCGTTCAACGACGCTGCGCGACACACCGAGCATGCGCTGCACATCCCGAAGGCTGTACCCGTCGTCTTGCATTTCACCGTTTCGTGCCAGTCTTGCGCGCCGGTGCCGGCTGGTCCTCCGTGGCCGCACGGCGCACGGCACGGCGCTTGGGCGCCGGCGCAGATTCCGCTGCTTCTTCCGCTGGCGCGGCGGTGCGCGCGCTCCTGCGTGCCGCTCGCGGTGCGGCTGGCTGTTCGGCTGGCCGTTCGACAGACGGCTTTTTCTTCAAACTCGCCCTTAGTGCTTCGACGAGATCGATCACCTGCGCGCCGGGCTGTTCGACGGCGGGCGCGGCGGTGATCTTGTTGCCCGCGATCTTCTTGTCGATCTCGGCGAGGATGCGCTCTTTCTCCTCGTCCTTGTACGCGGCGGCGTCGTAGCTGTCGACGCGGTACTGCTCGATCAGTTGTTCTGCGAGCTGCAATTCCGTGGGCTGAATTTCGGTTTCTTCGATCCCGATATCGGCCTGCGAACGGACCTCATCGGCGTAGAGCAAGGTCTGGAGAATGAGGCCGTCGTTACCGGCGCGCACCTGCACCATGTGCTGCTTGCCCTTCCACGTCCAACGGGCGACGGCGCACGTGCCGCTGTCCTTCATCGCTTCCTGCAGCAGCCGGTACGGTTTGCCGCCGCGCTTGTCGGGAGCGAGGTAGTAGGGCTTGTCGAGGTAGATGGGATCGATCGCGTCGGTCGGCACGAACGACACAATGTCGATCGTGTGGCTCGCGCTCGCTTCCAGCGCTTCCAACTCCGACTTCTCGAAAATGACGTACTTCTCTTTCTCGAACTCGTAACCCTTGACCATATCGGCGCGCTCGACGACTTTTCCGTCGTGCGGGCAGACGTACTGCTGCTTGAGCCGGGTGCCGCACTCTTTGTGCATCAGGTTGAAACCAAGCCCTGACTTGCTCTCCGTGGCCGTGTAGACCTTCACCGGCACGGATACGAGACCGAAACTCAGCGTCATCGAGGCAATAGAACGCGCAGCCATAGGAACCTCTCGCGTAGGTTATCTGGCCGGCCACAGTCGATGCCGCTCTTGGCGGCGCATCCCAGTCACGCGGCAAGGCCAACGGGCGTTTTGCGCAAAACGGGTGCCACACCTCCCAACCCAAGCCGCAACGACGAAGAAGGCGGGGACCCCTTCCGCCTCCGTGTATATTTTCGACAACGGAGGGCTAAAACAGTGTGCACGAGCTATGAGTCTAATCCGAAAGACGCGTTCGACGTCTTCAGTCTGTTCCCGGTGCCGAACTTCGAATACAAGCCGGAAATCTACAAGGACTATGCCGCGCCGATCTTCCGCCGCGTCGATGGTGAATATTTGACTGACGCAGCGACGTTCGGGATGGTCCCGCGCAAGTTCATCCCGCAGGGCGTGAAAGCCTTCGATACGATGAACGCGCGATCCGAGTCAGTGGGGCAAAAGACGAGTTTTCGCACTGCGTGGAACAAGCTGCAACTCGCTCTGATTCCATGCCGCCGGTTCTACGAGCCAGACTACGAGACTGGCAAGGCAGTGCGCTGGCGCATCGGCATGGCCGATGGCGCGCCGCTCGCGATCGCTGGGTTGTGGCGCGCATGGAAAGACCCCGCCGACGGTTCAACGAGCCTGTCGATGACGATGTTGACGGTCAACGCCGAAGATCACCCGTTGATGAAGCGCTTCCACAGGCCGGGATCGGAGAAACGGTCGGTGGTCATCATCCCGCAGACGGAATACGAAGACTGGCTGTCATGCAAAAGCACGGACGAAGCGCGCTCTTTCCTGCAGCTTTATCCGGCCGACGCAATGCATGCGGAGCCGTTTCCTCTGCCACCCCGAACCGCCAAACCGAAGGCAACACCTAACGTCGATCTGGCGCAAGCATCGCTCCTTGCTGATGAGGGGGGATGATCGAGAGCACAGTAAGGCCGACGCGAAGTTGTTGCCCCGGCGGCGGCCATAAGAGGTTGACTCAGGCGCGGCTGCCGAGCGCGCGCTCGATCTTGCGATCCGTCTTGTACTGGCCGAGTGCGAAAACGGACCAGATAGCGGCTGGGATCCAGCCGATCAGCGTGATCTGCAACAGAAAGCAGATGATCCCAGCGATCGGACGGCCGATCGTGAAGAATTGGAGCCATGGAATGATGATGGCGAGAAAGAGGCGCATGTTGGGTTCCTTGATGGTTCGACGAGACCGTGATAACGGCCCCTTGGATAAATCCTTAACGGAGCGGAAGTGCGTGCTGCCTCCCGCCCCCGGCTCGATTAATTGACGACCAGAGCGCCGCCATTGCCGAGGCCGCCCTTGACGTTCTGCGCCCGGTATTGGCGAACTGCGCCAACGAGATTGTTGAGGGAGTCGGTGAAGGCAGCGACGACGACCTTGCCCTGCGCGGTTCGTGCGTAGGCACCGCCGCCCGCAGCGCCAGCGCCGCCGAAGCCGCCGGCGAACACGCCGGAGAGCATGCCGAAGTCGACGTTACGCGCCGATCCTTCGGCAGCCGCCAACTGGACGCTCGAGCGGTTGTCGACGAGCGTCAGCATGGTCGACGCTTCCTGCGCCTTCATCGTGCCGGCGGCACCGGCGAGCACACCGCCAACCACGGGCACGAACGCGAGCAGGCCCGCTGCGCCGCCGCCAGCGTCGCGGTTGCTGAACGTCACGGTCGGGCTGATCGTGTAGTCGGCCGCGACCATCTGGCCCTTGTGCATCTTGGAGTTCTTGCGCAGTTCGCCCGATGCGTTCAGCGAGCGTTCACCCATCGCAGTGCCGAGCGCGCGGCCGCGGTCGACGATCACGAAGCAGTTGCTTTGCTGGACGAGCAGCTTCAGAACGGGCACCGTCGAACCGAGCTGGTACTGACCCGTGAGAAGGCCGTACCACGGCGCTTCCGTATCTTCGACGATGGCGACGGTGCCCAGCGGCGCCGTGCAGTGCTGAAGGCCTGCGTTGGCGTTCTGCGACGCTTCGCCGGCAGCGGAACCGGTCGCCGCCGTCTTGGCGGACTGCGCGCCCATCTGCATTTCGGAGCAAGCGGACAGGGCGAAAACGGACAGGGCGGCCACGCCGATCATTTTGAGCTTCATATTTCCTCGTTGTTGTGTCGTGTGGTCCTTCGTATTGGCGTCAACGACCAAACGGACCTTTAATCAAAATCAGTTTCTTGCTTCGCGACATCGGCTCAGCGTGTCTGGCGTCGTGAGTCAGCCAGGGCAGCGGCCCGCGTGCAAAGGCTCGTCGAATTCGGTACTGCGCCGGCTCGCTCCAGCGAGCCGGGTCCTGCGCGCGTTTAGGGAGGTGTCGCCCGCCGTCTGGAGCCGGGAGTCAAGGGGCAGGGGTGCTACGTGCCGGGGAGGTCATTGGCGACGCGGCGTCAACTCTCCCAGGGCGATAACAAGGCTACCGGCCAAGAAACGACGGCAGGACTGAAAAGAGGCGTCTTTTTGATGCTCTTTCATCGCTGACTGCCTAACGCCATCGGCGCTCAAGCGGGGTCACGCGCCACCACACTCCGTCGAGGCTTGATGCCTGCGCACGGATGCGACGCATCGCCCCCCGTTTCACCATCAGCCCGCCGTCCTTCACGAACCCCATGCCTTTGAGCGCTTCAGTGGTGTAGCGCTTTCTCAGCGTCGCGTAGATGCGCGTCATGACGACTTGCCGTCCGAAGCAGCGCCCACCTTCGGAGGGCAGTCGAAGCCCGTTCGATCCCCGCGGATCACTTCCACATCCGCGCGGTTCGCCCGCACGAGTACGTCGCGCGACCCGTTTGTTTCGTCGAAGAGCCGTATGTACGAGCTTCCGCCGACCCCATGCCACACGGCGCGGGCGTCGCGCGTACACCACTTATCGGTGGTCGGAAGCTTGCAGAACTGCACCTTCACTCCGCTCGCCGTAGCGATTGCAGTCAACTGCGTATGCTCAGCATCGGAAAAGATCACAACTTGGCCGGGCGCTGAGCGCACGCCGAGGTTCACCATCGACAAATTCAGGAGAGCGGGGCGGGTGGCGACGAGCGCGCCAAAAATGGCCACCGCCAAGAAGACCACCGTGAGACGAATATCGCGCTGCTGCACTTTGGACGGAACGATCAGCACGATGATCGCGGTGATTGCGCCTACAGCAGCAAAGAACATAAGGGTCGCGTGCATGCGGGCGTCGGGGGACTGGTCTCTGACAAAAACAAGCAGATAGGCTAGGGGGAGCGCCACGAGAAACGACATAAAAATCATCGATCCGCTATCGACTGCGCGATGCAGCGAAGCCGCCGGCGGCTCCCCGCGCCGCTTGAGGCGGAAGTTATTGGCGACAACGAGAAGCTTGAGCGCCCACAACGTCGAGAAGGCCCCGAAGCCGACGCCGATCAATGCTATGCAGGTGAATGAGAACGCGGCGGACGCCAAGAAGAACGCATCGCCCAGCGACAAACCCTCGGGCACGATGCTTTCGAAGTAGCAGTAGGCGACCAGTATCAGACCGCCGAGGAGGAGGACCGCTTTCCATGCGGCCGCGAATGCAGCTTGAATGACGTCGATGAGCGACTTAATCGCGTCGACGGGCTCTTTGTTTTTAGGTCCCATGTGATGCCTCGCTAGGTGATGATAGCGACGCGAAACAGTCGCGTCATGAACAAGGCTAGCGAGCCAAGCGCAAAGTCAAGGAAGTGACTTGCTAATTCTCAGTGGAGCCGCGCAAACGTATAAAGGAGCACTTCCTTTTGGCCCAAAAGAAAAGAGCGGAGGTGGTGCCTCCGCCCTTCTCTAGGATCGACTTCCATTCGATGCGCTTGCGGCCTGTTTTTGCGCGTTACTCAGGCACAACGTGGAACTGCTTCTCGCCGCCCAAGACTTTGGCCGACGCATCGGCTTCCGTCGTGAATGACCAAGTGACGTCGATAGGATGCGTGTCGCCATGCAGCGCTTTAAGCACGCCGGTCACATGAACCGAATACGCTGTGTTTCCTTTGAGGGCGGTGTACGGGATGCACATGGCGCCGTTCGTTATCTCTGCGTTGCCGTCCGGCGTAGGTTGAAAACACGGGACGTCGTTGCCACCGCTATCAGTGAGTTTGATGCTGACTGAGCTCAGGTGCCCCGTTAGCTTCGCCTGAATCGTCACGGGGTAGCCGACGTAGGTGTTCTGATACTGCGGCTGACTGGCGAACGGGTTCGGATTCTCGGCTGCGAACCACCTAGCCGGCACACCCGTTTGACCGGAGTATGGATACGCGACGAGCTGCGTATCGCCAACGACCGATGAATATCCGCCGAAGTCAATGTTGACCGCCTCCCACGTCGCACTGGTCGATGCGCCAACACCGAGCGAGGCATAGCCCTCAAGCATCAAAAAGCGGTGGAATGGTGCATCGAATAGCGATGTGACGCCGGTCAACGACGTCGCAAAAGCCCGAATGTCTCCAGCTATCGTAACTTCACCGAACACGGCATCCGAGCGAGTAAAGGGCGACTGTCCCGTGTAGCCTGGAAGTCCTTGCGTTTCGTTATGCCCAGTTGCCTGGTTCAGTACCAAGTAGTTGGCGTGGTTCAGCGACGACGTCACCAGCTTCTGATCGACGGTGAGTTGGTTGAGACCGACGTTGTGGCGTACCGCGCTCACAAACGCGATGCTGTCCGCTGTCGCGTCCCCCGTGGCCGAGACATTCTGCGGCGCAGATGCGGGCGGGAGCAGCGTCACCTTCTGCGACGAGGCCAAAGAGCCAGTCGGATCGCCCGCGTTGGTGGAACCAGTGCCGCCTTGGTTGCTCGTGCTGTGCGAGTCGGAGGAATCCGAGCCGCCGCCGCACGCAGCGAGTACGGCGATGGTCAGCGCGGTCACCGCAGAAACACGGACGGGCGGCAATAAAAAATACAATCTTTTCAAAATCAAGCCTCGTTAAATTCTGGACGCCTGCGCGGCGCTCCGATTGTTTCGTCTCGTCATCGACCCGGTCGTAAGCGCACGGATGGTTGACAAACCAGTGTTGTCCGAAAAGGCGCTTGTCAAGGCGGTTGAGTCCCGCCCACCAATGGTCGCGCTGCGACGATTGCGAATCGGCATGCCAGCCCGGACCAGCATGAGCATGGTGAACAGAACGCCGGTTCATGAGCGGGCAAAAGCTACGGTTTTTCGAGCGCCTTTCGCCCGTAATTGACGATTGCCGGCGATGTATCGTTCGCAAGGGTGAGCGCCGCCGGCGAACCGAGTCGAACCGCTAAAGCCCGGCGTCGAGCGACCGATAGAAGGGTTGGCGGGCGTTGGCACGTCGAAGTCGCGGTGCTGCTGTCAGCCTCATCGTTGAGGGCGGTACGTGTACTGATGATGGCGCCGGGACAAAGCTTGGCTTTGAACTTACCGAAAAAGATCGAACAACGGGAAACGCGGAGAAAAAATGCATACGGAGATTTTTATGACGGCACTCGTCGCGCTGCTTATTTGCGGGGCTGTCATAGCTCGGATGATGCCGGCTCCCTGCTCGGCCAAATCCTTCTCTTCTGTGCACCCGCCGTGTTTCTGGCATGGCAAGTGACACATCGGATACGTGAGCGCTTGCGCAGCAACTAGAGCCGGAAAGCCTGGACGAAGATAACAACGTGAGCCGCTACCAGATAGACGCCGCTGACTGACCCACAAACAACACGAATATGAGCACCGCGTCAATCAAAGCGATGGCCGAGAAGATCGAGCGTCTTGAGAAAGAGCTTGCGACCTGGCAGTCAGCGTCGCACCTCCCTTCACAGTTGGGAGACTTTGCGCGCATTCTGCGCAGTCATGGCATCGCCACCGTTTTCCACGCTGGAAAAATCGAACCTATAGACGGTGGTACCGCGGCCGAAAGCCTGCAGGCGGCAGTGGAACAGTTTGGCCGCCGCGAGCGCCTTACGCCCGAGTGCAAGACGAGACTGATCGCGGAGATTTCCGGATCCCTGTTCGACGCTACCGACGGCTTCGACTCAGCTAAGAAAGCCAAGGCGGCTTGAAAGTACAGCGACGAGTTCAGGAACCGTCGACATAGTTTCGCGTGGGTAAAATTGGACGCGTCTACCTTTCGCGCCAAGGTCCGCGCATCCGACTCTATGGCTTTCTCGCATCGACGATCGACGTATCTCCGACTTGGCGCAGTGGAAGCTTACGCGCGCCGGAAGCGTCGCGTCATGAAAATCGCGGACAGTCCGGTCCTGTTCACCGTGCAGGCGGCTGACCCGATGATCATCCCCGAGGCGCTGTTCGCGCTGAAAGGGGGCGATTGCCTTTCTCCGAGCGACCTCGAGCCCATTGTCCCCGGTCTCGGCGACATGCCAACCTCCTTCGGACCGGCGACGGCGGCGAACCCACTGCATACGCTAACGGCCGTGACCGATGGGATCCTCGTCGTTCTCGAGTTGGCACAGGAGGCGGAAAGGGATTCCGCGCGAGCGGAGGCGAAGCTACGTGGAACCCTAGCGCGGTTCATCGTGACGATGCTCTGGCCGCCGGGATCCGAGGTCGACGAAGCGATGTGACGGCGAAGCGTCCCCCGAAGGGATAGGACGCCACTTGCAGCAGTAGCCACGAACGGTCGTATCGCGCACGTTCATCTGCCGACACCGGCACGAAGCCGCACAGAAGCACCTGCTTCCAAAGTTTCCGTGTTCGGCCAACAGGAGACACTCGACAGGAGGCTCTAAATTAGTGACAAAAATACAGGCGGCCTGCGTCGAATGCATATAACACTATGAATCATGGAAATTATCACTTGCTACGACTGTTCAAGGCCGACTACATAACGTCGTCTTCTCTCGGAGCTCGATCTGTGTGAACCGAGCTAGTTGACGTAGTGCCAATCTTGGGAAAGAGCGAGTGAACAAATATGCCCGCGTAAACGGCAAAAAGACTTTCGGTCAGAAGAAGTATCCTTTTGAAATCTTCAAAGTTGGCAAATACCATGTTATACGCCTTCGCGAGAATACTTACACCAATAAGCGCAACCAGTACCAAGGGAATAGCGAAAGACAGCGACGCAAAAGTAGGCGTGACTTGCTTTGTTT
The DNA here is from genome assembly GCF_022879815.1 of Caballeronia zhejiangensis. NCBI lineage: Bacteria > Pseudomonadati > Pseudomonadota > Betaproteobacteria > Burkholderiales > Burkholderiaceae > Caballeronia > Caballeronia zhejiangensis. The sequence continues at coordinate 209,339 of NZ_CP084287.1, read as the reverse complement.
CGTCAACGAAATTATGTCGATCGCTGACGAAAAAGGTCACAACCGATGCACTGTAACCCGATACCATCGGGATAATAATTGCCAATAAAGTGGTAAGTTCATCGACTCGGAACGCGGCTTCCGCATACAAGGTCAAGCACAGAAGTACCAGTGCAAAATGCGATGCGACGAGAAAGATCCCCAGCCGATACTTTAGTTTTCTTTCGGTCATGACTTTCTTTACCCTAATGTCGGTTAGCCGAGTCTATGTAGTCTCGAATCGATGTGGTTAATTGCTTTGTAAAATTGCTCAAATCCTCCGAATAGGCCGGTTCCATGTCTTGAGTGAACTGGCTATCAGCCGGGTAGGCACCTAGGCCGCTAGCAAGACGGCCATCTACAATTGCGCGAAGCGTAACACCGTGATTCTCTGCTTCGGTGATGAATACTGTAATCTGCAGACGCTCCCACTGTTTTCCTCCGTGTATTACTCGCCCCTTTAGTCCGCGCACGATCACCTCTACATAATCGGGAGTTAATGAAAGGCGGGTAATGTTATTATCCGCGGTTCCAAGTTCTCCGGCGAGAAACGATATGATTTTTGTATTTAATCGGACCGTTGAGGCAGATAGAGCTTCTTTGCCCGATATAGCGGCATGGTTTGCGGTCCTTAATGGCGCAGAACCGGATGCACCACCGCACGCAGAGAGCCAATGCATAGAAGCAATCTTACGGGGCACTCGATAAGCGACGCCTTCAAGGCAGCCGTACTGTGCATGAATAACAACTTGGGTGGACGCAACTTGCAGAAGCGACGCGGTTTTTTGAATAATCCGCTCCCAAATGGATGTTCCATACTGACGCTCAAAATCTACCACAAGGAAAGCGTAGTCCTCTTTAATGTCAACGTAAACCGAGATAATCTTCCCAGAATCAGATATCGACACGTCGCGAATAGAAATCCCCAATCCAATCGCGGAAAGCCAGTTTGATAGGGCGTGAGCACTACGGCGAAGGTCAATAGGGTCCTGGCCAAGAAACCTTGCGGTCGGAACTGAAGAGGCCATCGGCACCGGAGCAATATCGCCACCTAGAGAGGCCCGGGCGAAAGCGCAACACACGAGGACGAATATCTGTTGGGCGATCAATGCTCGGCAGGACCGTCCCATTGGCACGACGCGCTCCCCTTTTTCTCTCTTGCCTTAGTATAGTTCGTGCGAAGTCCAAGCCAAGCACGGCACGCTGGCGGTGCGGTATTTCGGGTTTGGGTCAGATTCGCTGCGCTCCGCGGCAGAAAATCTTTGAGATCAACCGAAGCAGTCGCCGAGCGTCTCTTGTGGGTCGGTTCCCGTCAGTGCGTCAATGGAAGTTACGGCTCGACGTGGCTAAGTTGCCAAGGAGTCCGGTCATGTCGACAAGTCGATTCGCGACGAGGTGCTTTACTTCGCCTTCCTTCTGCCAAACGCCATAGACGCCAAGCAGCGAAGCCCCGAGCGCTTCCCTCCGGAACTTCTCCACCAAAGACGGCCAGACGATCACGTTAATTTGGCCGGTCTCGTCCTCTAGCGTGATGAACAGCACGCCGTTCGCCGTGCCCGGCCGCTGACGCACGGTGACGATCCCGCACGCCTTGGCGAGACGGCCGTTCGGATACGTGGCGAGCTTCGACGCAGCGAAGATCTTCTTCTCGTTGAGCCGTTCGCGCAGCAAGGCAAGCGGGTGGCGATTCAATGTAAGGCCCGTCGAGCGATAGTCGCTAACGATCTCCTGCGCCTCGTTCGGCGCGGCGAGCATCGGCAACTCTTCTTCGCGCGTGGTAGCGCGCAACAAGTCTTTGTCGGGCACCGCCGCTACCGCCTGCCAGAGGGCCTCGCGTCGGTTGCCAGATAGCGAGGAAAGGGCGTTCGCGTCCGCTAGTAGCTGCAGGTCGCGGCGATCGAGGCGGCCTCGGTTCGCAAGATCGTTGACCGACTCGAAGGGACGCACGGCTCGCGCGGCCTCGATGCGGGCAGCGGACTCGTCCCGCATGCCCCGAATCAGCGACATGCCGAGGCGCACCGGCGCTATCGAGCCGTCGCCTTCGAGGAACGAATCCCAGTTGCTGACGGTGACATCGATCGGCAGTACCCGCACCTTGTGACGCTTGGCATCCTGAACCAGTTGCGAAGGCGAGTAGAAGCCCATCGGCTGACTGTTAAGCATCGCGCACAGGAACGCAGCCGGTTCGTGGCACTTCAGCCAGCAGCTTGCATAGACGAGCAGGGCGAAGCTCGCGGCGTGGCTCTCCGGAAAGCCATACTCGCCGAAGCCCTGGATCTGCGCGAAGATCGATTCAGCGAACTCGCGGTCGTAGCCGCGATCGAGCATGCCGTTCACGATGCGGTCGTAGTAATGCTGTAGCCCGCCTTTGCGCTTCCACGCGGCCATTGCGCGCCGAAGCTGGTCGGCCTCGCCGGCGCTGAAGCCTGCGGCAAGCATCGCGACCTGCATCACCTGCTCCTGGAAGATCGGCACGCCGAGCGTGCGAGCCAGCGCGGTCTCCATCTCGGGCGAGGGGAACGACACCGCTTCCAGTCCTTGCCGCCGGCGCAGGTACGGATGCACCATGCCGCCCTGAACGGGGCCCGGCCGCACGATCGCGACTTCGATCACGAGGTCATAGAACTGGCGCGGCTGCAGGCGCGGCAACATGCTCATCTGCGCACGAGACTCGATCTGGAACACGCCGACGGTATCGGCCCGACAAATCATCTCGTAGGTGGCTGGATCTTCGGCCGGGATGTCCTGCAGTTCGAACGGCTCGCCGCGCTTCTTCGCGATCAGGTCGAGCGTGCGCCGAATCGCTGAGAGCATGCCAAGCGCCAGCACGTCGATTTTCAGCAGGCCGAGCGCTTCGAGGTCGTCCTTGTCCCACTGGATCACGCTGCGATCGACCATCGCGGCATTTTCGATGGGCACGAGCCGCGAGAGCTTGCCGCGCGCAATGACAAAGCCGCCGGTATGCTGCGACAGATGCCGCGGAAAGTTGAGCAACTGCGAGGCGAGGCTTGCCCACTGCTGAATCATCGGCGTTGAGGTGTCGAGGCCCGATTCGACAAAGCGGTTGAGCAGGTCCGCACTGGAGTCGAACCAGTGGTGCGACTTCGCCACCTTGTCGACGATGACCGGATCGACGCCCAGCGCCTTTCCGGAATCCCGTAATGCGCTCTTGGGCCGGCATGTGGTGACGGCCGCCGCCAGTGCCGCGCGGGTGCGCGTGTACTTGCGATAGATGTACTGGATGACTTCTTCGCGGCGCTGGTGCTCGAAGTCCACGTCGATATCGGGCGGCTCACCGCGCTCCTTCGAGATGAAGCGCTCGAACAGCATGGAGCTGCGCGCAGGATCGACCTCCGTCACGCCCAGGCAGTAGCAGACCGAAGAGTTCGCCGCTGACCCGCGGCCCTGACACAGGATTCCTTCGTTGCGCGCGAAGCGCACAAGGTCGTACACCGTGAGAAAGTACGGCTCGTACCGAAGCTCAGCGATGAGCGCGAGTTCGTGCTCGATCTGCGTCTGCACCTTGTGCGGGATGCCTTGAGGAAAGCGGCGATGCGCGCCGATGTACGTTTCCTGTCGCAGGTAGGCGGTCGGTGTGGTGCCTTCGGGGATCAGCTCGTCGGGATACTCGTAGCGCAGTTCATCCAACGAAAAGGTGCAGCGATTCGCAATCGTCAGCGTCTCGGCCAGCGCCCCCTCGGGATAGAGATTCGCGAGCCGCAGCCGGGCGCGAAGGTGTTGCTCAGCGTTCTGCGCGAGTTCGAACCCGCACTCTGCAATCGACCGGTTCAGGCGCACAGCCGTCAGCGTATCCTGCAGCGGCTTGCGAGAACGCACGTGCATGGTGACAGCGCCGGTGGCCACGACCGGTACGCCGTGCTGGTCGGCGAGGTACTCGACGATGCCGCGGTGGATATCGTCCATCGCGCGCGCGTGGAGTGTCAGCGCTGCCCAGCAACGGCCCTCGAACGTGCGGGCGAGCCATTCCATCTGCGCATCCAGTCGTTCCTCCTTTGCCGGATATTCGGGCGAGAGGATGATGAGGCAGTCGGGCAGGCCCTTCAGATGTTCGTGCGGCGCTTCGGGCCGCGCGAGATCGTTCGGCGTCAGCAGGTAGGTACCCTTCGATGTGCGCGTGCGCGCCAGGGTGATGAGTTCCGACAGATTCCCATAGCCATTGCGGTTCATGGCAAGCGCCGTGAAGGCAAGGGCAGGCGTGCCGTCGGCGTTGGTCAACTGGAAATGCGCGCCGACGATGAGCCGGATATTGGCTTCCTTCGCGGCGACGTGGGCGCGCACGATGCCCGCGAGCGAACACTCGTCGGTGATGGCGATCGCGAGATAGCCGAGCCGCTCGGCGCGCAGGATCAGTTCTTCCGAGTGCGAGGCGCCGCGCAGGAAGGTGAAGTTGGAGAAGCACTGCAACTCGGCATAGCCGGGCAGCATGGAGGTGTACACGTCCATCGCTTCACCCAAACAGGCCGTGCAGGAACCATCGAGGATCTTCTTCGGCGCGGCTGCCGACGCGCTCGCGGTAGATCCAGTAGCAGGTGTGGTCGTCAGCTTCCGCGACAAAGTAATCGCGCGTAACGAGCTCGCCGCCCCACCATCCGGCTTCTACGCGCTCGCCGGGCGAAACCGTACGCAACGGACTGCCATAGAACGGCCGGTGCTGGCGCGTCATCAACTGGATGGGCGTCTCCAGCAGCCATGAAGGGCGCGGCTGATCGCCGGGCAGCGCACAGCCTCTCACGTCGCTCGACACCGGCACCCAGTTCGATACGATCTCGGGCCGATGGTCGGCCACGGGTGCCGCGCGCAACACGTTCTCATGGCCAAGCCGCGCGACGAGTAGTTCCATCAACCGGTTATGGTCGGCCGCGCTCCCGCCTGGCTCGGGGAATAGTGAGTCGGACGGCGGCTCGGCCGCTTCGACGTCATTGACTTCGAGGCGCACGGCGATGACCGCGGCCGCCAGCTCGACGCGTCCAAGCCGCTCTTTCAGCAAGCGCGTGAGGTGTTCCTCGTGCCAAGTCGGCTCGGCGAGCGCGACCTCAATCGTCGTTGGCGGCAACGCCGCGCGCCCGCGCTCATGTTCGAGTTCGATCGAGAAGCGCGTGAGCGCCAATTGCTTGCTGGCGAGCCAACCCGTCAGTTGCACAATGAGCCGCCGCGCGACGAAGAGCACGGCTTCCGCATGCTCGACGCGATCCGGCAACTCGATTCGTGCGTTGAAGGACGGCGGCGTCTGGACCCATTCATAGAGTTCGGGCGATTCGCCGACGGCGCGATCGAGCGTATCCAGCAGCGCGGTACCGCAGCGTTTCTTGAGACCGGCGCGCGGCAAGCGCCGCAGGTCCGCGACGCTCGTGCATCCGAGACCATCGAACCAGTCGGCATAGCGCCGCGCTTCCAACACCAGCAAGGCGGGCAAGCGCGGCAATTGACGCATCAGCGAGCGGATAGAGAGACGGCGGCCGCCGCGATATCGGGCCATGAGCCATGCGCTTTGGCCGGTGGGCGCGACGCTCATCCGCACCGTGAAGCCGAACGCGGCGAGCGACGCGCGGATCGCGCGGCGCAGTGCTCGCACGCCACCAAAGAGCCGCAAGCTCGCGGAGACGTCGACCAGCACCGTCTGCTCCTCAGCGATTGACACTTGCGGGCTGAACTGCATGAGGGCGGTCGCCACATCGGCAACCGCCTGCTGCTCCTTCAATTCGTCTTTGTCGTGAATGCGCGCATCGGGCGCGAGCGTGAGAACGCCGCCTTTGCGCATGCCTACGCGAACGCCTGCGTCGTGCGCTGCCTGATCGAGCGCCACGACACGCTCGTGATCGAGCACGACCAAGCCGGAAGTCGTCTCACTCGTGGACGACCAGCTCGGCTGGAAGACTTCTCGGCTGAGGTGCGGCAGATACACGCCGATCCACAATTGCATGGCGATTCAACAGGATAGGCGAATGGGTCAGTCCAACGACAAGCGGCTCATCACGCGCCGGGCCGCGGCGCTTGACGAACTCCAATGAAACACTGTCGCGCGCAGGGCGCACAGCAATGCGAAGCGGGGCAGGCGACGTATCGCTGGCAGCAGCGAGCGGCCGGACCATGAAGAACAACGACTCGCTCGTCTGCGCGGCAAGGTGCAGGCGGCGTAGCGCTTCCGGTCGCACATGCGTTTGCCAGAAGATCAGCGCGCCGAAAGTCCCTGCGCGAAGGATCTGCTCGCCCGCCCAAAGCGCATCGGCGGTCTTCTGAGCGCGCACGACGTTGATCGACGTCTCAGCCAGACCCCAGTACGCGGCCGCTTCGGGTTGAAAGCGGTGAGGCGGCTGCAGAAATGCAATGCGCCGTGACGCGACCGCCTTTAGCGCCGGCAGCAGCAATCGCATTTCACCCACGCCGGGCTGCTGCACCAGCAGGTCGGTCAGCGCGCCCTTGGGCCAGCCGCCTCCCGGCAGCTCTGCGGCAAGCGTCTCGGATCCGCACGGCACGACGTTCACGCGAGCAGAGGCCAGTTGCGAACCTCGCCACAAACTTGGATGAATGTCTTCGAGGGCTAACGCTCCCATGTCGAACCCAGTACTGTATGTTTGTACAGTAGTCTACAGGAAGGGACAGCGGTTTGGTATGTCGGAGAAGTGCAACAACTTTCTCAGCGCGAGTAAGCTTGTCGCAGTAAAACGTCAGTCTTAATTGCCGAATCGGTATGACTTACTCAGTTTCGCCGACCCGGCTTTCCGTCTGCGACGAAGGAGACTGTGCTCGCGTAGACGAAAATCGTAACGCACACCTCACCCATATCATCCGAACCAAGAACAGCCCGTCGTGAAGATGGCGCAAGGGAAGAAGAATCTCATTCCACGCTAACGATTGCGAAAAGGCTGATTGCCTCTCGCAAACGTTTACCCTGTGTAACTAATTGTTGCAAAGTGGCTTTTGTAATCAGACAATTCGTTCGCGCCTTGATTGACAGCGCGACGAGCAAGTCGAAACTACACACTGGTCTGCCGCTATGAACACCACCTCCGACCTCAGTGCTATCCGCGAATTGAACATGTCGTACCTCATGCTCGCGCAGCGGTTTCTGGCATCGGATCGGGAAGCGGCACAGTCGCACTTGGGTCTCTCGGTGGATATGGCAGACATGCTTCTGAAGCTTTCGCCGGAACAGACGCTGAAACTCGCATCGTCGTCGCAAGTGCTGTGCTTCTTCCGCATGAGCACGGATGCGATGCTCGCGGGCCTCGCCGGTCGCAGCCACGACGTTGTGGCGTCGCCCGTCGCTAACGACGTCCTTTTGGCGGCCTGATGATGACCACGACTACGCCTTCAAAGAGCCTCGCTGACGAAGCTGCACAAGTCATGCGCGCCATCACGCTGATCAAGCTCGGCGCACGCATGCAAGTGCTGGAATCGGAAATCCCGACGATTTCGCGTGAACGGCTCATTCGCCTGTATCGAGAAGTGAAGGGCGCATCGCCGCCCAAGGGCATGCTGCCGTTCTCGGAGGACTGGTATCTGACGTGGGCGCCGAACATCCATACGTCGATGTTCGCAAACGTCTACGCCTTTCTCGAGGCGAACAGCAAAGGCTTGGACCGCGTGGATCTGCTGACTCGCGCGTACTCGCTCTATGCCGAGCACTTCGACATGATCGGCGAGCCGTTGCAGATGGACCTGACGCGCGCCTGGACCTTCATCCGTTTCAAGGACGCGGGCATCCTGCGCCTTGCGGGCTGCACGCGCTGCCGCGGGAAATTTGTCGCACACGCACAAGACCCGTCGCACTCGATGGTGTGCGGCATTTGCCAGCCGCCGTCGCGCGCCGGCAAGACGAAGGCAGCCGCGAAAGCAGCGCTCGAACGCGACGCCGCGCTGCAAGCGCAGGCGGCTTGACCGCGCATCAGCGTGCGGTCTTCGGCACGTTTAAGGCGCAACAACCCGCAACTCATCGAGCCACAAGGGACCGGCGCCTTGCAGGAGAATTAGAGGGCCAGTCCTAGCCCCTTTTCATAACCATTTCTCCCAGTGGCGATACGCGGAATATCGCAATCGTAATGGCAATGATCGCCCCGGTAACTATCACCGCATTCCAAGCACGATAAAAGTATTTTTCGTATTCACAGGGCACGCTTCGCACCAAAATCTGTTTCCCGCCCAACAATTCAATTTTTTCTCTTCTTCGCCCGTCCCAAAGTCCCATTAATCCAACGAACAGAGTGAAGATCGCGCATGCGAACCACCAGAAAGGATTCGACCAGTAGATGCACACAAGGTTTAGCCCCCACAGAATCGAGCCGAAGATAAGACCATAACGGTGGGAGTTTTTCCTAGCGCGGGCTGCGCGCCTAACCTCGATCGCCTGCTCTTCGGAAATACGATCAATGCCCAACGCCAGCAAAATACCCAGCTCGTAGCCAGAGAACCTTCCTGGAACGGCGATACCAACCGTGTTTTGACTTTCGCGCTCCCCAGCGGAGGGTGGAGGCTCGTTGGTCTGCGCTTCAGTTGCCCGCCGAAGTCCCCGACTCACCTCGTACAAAAAATTGGCTATCGCTCTCCGCACCCGCAGGTCGCGTTCGCTGCCCATGCCCGCGCTTAGTAAGTCCCTCGCGGCATCGAGAAGGAAGGGACGCATTGATACAGCGTCCGTCAATTGCGCCACAGCCAATAGTCGCTCGGCCGAGTCAGCGCTGTGGAAATTAGAGACGATTTGGTCCGGGAGGGCACATAAACTCCTCGCATAATTTTTGGCAATGATGATTTCGCCTGAGTTCCTTCTCACGTACCGCTGGGGCGTCATTGGTAGCCCGGACCGCCTAGCTCGCTGGCTGACATACACAAAGAGGTCGTCTAATGTGATGCACGCCTTCCCTGGCGCAGCAGCTCCAGTAGCTAAGCCTTCGACGATCCATGAGGTGAAGTACGACAGTTGACGGTGCGTGTCATCATGAACGTTTTTCGCGTTGTGAGCGTCGAACGCGTACTGCATTGCGTTTGTTGCGGCAAGGACATAGTAGCCCTCCGACCCTTCGCCGGGATCAAAGGTTTTTTCTGTGACGACAGGAGCGCCTTTATGCCCCTCGGTGAACACTCCGCTATGGCAGCAATCAAGGACGACCACAACCTTACCGGCTCGTGAGTCGACCAACTTAGCTTGTAGTTCGCTCGCCGGGAGGCTCCGAGCCCAAGGATCCGCCAGCAAGCTTTCCTCCGTCGCAAGGTAAAGCGAATTACCTCTCCCGACGATGCCATGCCCTGAATAATAGAGAAGCACCATGTCCGAGGGGTGACGGGCTCTGAGCAGATGCGAGATCTTGTCGCGGATTATCAGTAGACTCTCGTTGATACTCACATCTACGCTAAAGCCGGCACGGTTGGGATCGGCGAGAACGTCGCGGAGCGCCTCAACGTCGGACTCCGGAGCCCTTAAGGCACCAAGGTCTGGATCACCAAAGCGAGTTATTCCAATCAGCAGAGCATAGCTTCCCATGGTCTATCCCTTGGGACGAAGCTGCTCTGCAAGCGCTGCAACTTCATCTGGCGCGATGCTGCGCGGATCAAAGGTTACCTCCACCGAGTCGCGGGATATCTTGAATACTACTGGTGGCTGTCCCGGACGACTTGCGATCGCCTTGATAATGCTCAATACGCCCGTGATTGCCTCCACCGGAATAGCGATCAGCAAACTGCCAAGTGCATCAACGAGTCCGCCTTTCTGCCCCGCCGGCGCCGGTTCTTGCACCGGCTTGACCATGTCCACCTGCGGAACGTTCTCTAGCGTCTCCAATAGTTCGAGCCTCAAAGCACTAATTTCGCGGTCGTTTAAATCTTCGCTCAGAATGTCGAGTTGGATTTCCATGGGCCTCCCTCAGTTGTCGCCTGTGGTCACTCCCTCCCATAGTATGCGCATCCGCCCGGTTTTCCAGCCCTGTCAAAGCGTAACTGCCGCCGCAGGGAAGAGGCCTAGGCCCCGGTGACTGCGCTGACGTCTCAACCGCCGACAGCTCGCTCCCACAATGCTCACGGCCGTCCGACATCGGTCACTGCGGCCGATGGTGGGCCCATAAGAACATCGCCGATCTGGCGCAGCCGCGTCGCAGTGAGTTGCTCGACGAGGCCAAGGCTGCTCAGCTGCTGGTTGGTCTTGTCGGCGATCATCTGGAGTTCACCGCCGCCTTTCGCCGCTTCGACGACGGCTTCCTGTTCCGCCGTGGGTTTGTATGCCTTGGCCACCGAACGCCCTTACGAAAAGAAGCAGTGTGCCGCAAGTTCGACTGACAGGCCTCGGGTGAGCTTGCTGGCGGCTGCTACTTGCGTCAATCGGCGACGAAGCGGAACGGGAAGACAAGACGGCCCAAGTCATCGCGCTCAAGCGGAACATCCGGACCGTCCAGCAGCTTCTCGACCTCTTCGACCTCGGGCAACGGCGGCCACGGCCGTGCTTTAGTCGCCCATGATGGAATCTCGGTCTGACGAACGAATGCAAACTCCTCGGGCTCGTCCCATACGGAATCGAACGTCTCGTTGAGGATTTGCTGCATATAGGCGACGTGTTCAAGACGCATCGACCACCAGTGACGGCGAATGCGGTCTTCGCCGGCGATCACGGTGCGCGATTCGAGGTCGAGCACGAACCGGTGCTTCATGTACGGGTCGCTGGCCCATAACGAGTCCCACTCGCCGACCGCATATCGTTGCTTTACTCCTGCCAATAATGTCCCCACTGGTGGTGCTCGCGCGCCTCGACGGCCACCGCCATGATCTCGCCTAGGCCGAACGCTGGGTTGTCACGTTTTACCGCGATGAACCGGTCGACAAGCGAAGGCGCAACCCGGAGCATGCACAACGCCTTCAACTCAACAAAGTCGAAGAGGCTAGTCATGATTGGCCGATTCGCGACTAGGGCGCTAATCTCGTGGCATAGCACCGCTTGCCGTCGATCCGGCAAGCCGCGCTTCTCCATCACGTCGGTGAACACTGCTCGTTGCGCGAGATTGCGGTCCTCAGCAGTGGCGAATTCTCTGGAATCGATCTCCAGCAGCGCGAGGTTGATCTCGTCACCGGCGGCGATGAATTCGGAGAGCACTGGTTCTTCTTGGTACATGGCGATGAGCGTCGTCTTACGGTAGACCCTATTAGCGGCTGCAAATGAACATTCTTAAGAGATTGCCTAACAGTCAGGCGACTCTAAACAGCCGCGCAAGAGTTCGTCGAGTCATGCTGCAGCAGGTCGGTGCACATGAATTCCACGATCAGGGCGATTTGCTCGTTCGATCCGCGCGTACGCCACAAAGGTCCTGCATCGGCAACACGGCCGACAACCAAATAGGACTCTCGCTCGAGTCTTAGCTTAGAGCTGACCCTGAGCTCATTTGCGCCGGCGCCTAAGAACTTGCAACAGCCACGCGTCGACGGGGCGGGCACTTGCCAAGTCCACAAAAACGGGCAGACTGCCGCCGACGATATCACGTGACTCAACGGCGACAAAGGGGGGCTTCCATGGTTCGCCAACTGGTCGAGTGCTCGGCAAGTCAGCCGCGTTGAAGTCGAGCGAGTATTCGGTGAATCGCCGGTCCGTTTCCACCACGACGCGCGTGCGGTCCACGCGAATGCCCCGAAGCTCCTGGCCGACAATGCGCCCGATGACGACGTCGAGTTCTTGCTCCCGCGCGAGGCGAACGGTTCCTGCGTGGTGCTCACGATGCAGGTGGACCACAACAGCCGCTGTGGGCTTTTCTTCAAGTAGCACCAAGCGGTAAGTCGCGACGCGAGGCTCCCGTTTCTCATTCGCGTAGACGATGTCTCTAAATTGACCTAGATACGCCATGCTCCCTCCGTTAGCTGCCGCGACACTATCGCCACGACTCACTACCGAGCCTACGGAGCGGCGAGCGAAGTCAAGGCAAGGCGGCAAACCGATCTAGGGTGCGATGTGGCAGTCATAATGCTGTCGAGCAGACATATGCCGCCGCTAAACCGACCGACAAAAAATGGACAGCAAACCGCCCAAGCTAGTAGTCAAGCGTGATCCCGAGGGGACCCGTCGCCGCATTCTCGAAGCGGCAAAAACCCAGTTCGCTAAGTTCGGACTGGCCGGCGCGCGGACCGACGCAATTGCCCAGGTCGCGGGTACGAACGAACGAATGCTCTACTACTACTTCGGCAGCAAGGAGCTTCTCTACGTCGCCGTATTGGAGTCCATGTACGCCGACTACGCGAAGAAAGAGAGCGAGCTCGATCTAACCGGCCTGCAACCTCGCGAGGCGATGGCAACGCTCGCCAGGTCCATCTGGGCACACCTTTGGGACAACCCCGAATGGATAGGCTTGATCAACAACGAGAACCTGCATCAGGGCCGGTACCTGAAGTCTTCAGAAAAACTCAGCGAGACGATCTCGCCAGTGGTTGAAGTCGTCAGGTCGATTCTTGCGCGCGGAGCCGATGCAGGACAGTTTCGTAGCGGAATCGATCCGCTTGACTTTTATGTCACGCTAGTTGGTATGGGCTACTACATCGCTTCAAACCGCTTCACTATCAACGCGTTCACCGGTCGCGATTATTCGCACTGGTCTGATCGGCAGAAGATCTCCGAAATGCATTTGGAAATGCTGGACGCCTATCTGCGTTCCGCAACGTAGCCGCGCGAACGCCGATGTGTCGAGTCGGCGCCGGCCGTTGCCGACCCACTTCGGCCTTTCGACCTCGCGTGCCGGGAATGACCGCTCTCAAAGCGCAACGGTCCTTGCAGTAGGCCGGTCGGTCCTTCGCGTGAGGCAATTGACTCCGAGTTCGGTCAACGTCGCGAGTTACGACCGCCGCCCTCGCGATATGAGTGACAGTCAGCAACGCCCGATCTTCTCCCAGAGTGTCCTCAAAGTCGCGAGACGGCGCCTGAGGGCCAATTCTCATTAAGCAGCGTCGCCGTTAATTCCAGTTTCCCCGCGAAATCTTAAGAATCCGATTTTTGGAGAACTCGGAGACGTAGAGCGCTTTGTCGGGACCAAACACAAAACCAGTTCCCGACGATGGACCCACACTGAATCCGGATCCAATCAAGGTGGCTTTGCCATTAGTGTCGAAGCGAAAAAGGTCGCTTCCATTAAGCACATAGAGTTGGTGCCCAAAGCCCCCTGCCCCCGGACCGAAAGCAAGATATGTATCAAGACCGGACAACCCGGTCGCAAAAGCGCTGTTTTCCAGCGTTCCATCCGCGTTGTAAATGCTGATTGTCCCATCTGCCAGCGCCGCGAAAATTCGGTTATTTCTGTCGACGGCGATACTGCCAGCCCGGATCGGCAAGGATATCAGTACAGTCGGCGTGCTTCCGCTGCTTGTGAGGATCCGGGGGCGATCATCAGAGAAAATAAGGAGTCCAGAACCATCGAACTTCATGTCATCCACATCAGCGAAGCCCGCATTAAAAATAACCGTCGCTGTTTGGTTCGGGAAGATTGCCGCGAGGATTCCTCCTCCCCCGACGAGGACCGAGTTTGATATGCCACTGATACGACCCGTAGCGTCAAAGAGAACTGCATCCGGGTCGACCATGGGTGGACCGAATTCGGAAACTGGACTTCCCTCTGGAGCGATCCGGTGAATCCGGTTGTTTCCTCCCTGTCGTCCCACATACAGCGAGCCGTCGAGCCCGAAGGACAACTTCATCGGCTGGTCCACATTGGAATAAACTTCGATGCTAAAGCCCGACACCATGTTCGGTAGTGCTGACTCTATACGCGGAGTCTGCTTCCGATCAGCCGCCGCCATTGACACGCTTGTAGGCGCAGCCGCGGCGCCGTTAGCGTCGCCGCCGTCGCCGCCGCCACACGCACTTAGAAAGAGACAAAGAATCGCTGCTCCAAGTAGTCGAGATTCGAATTCTCGATAACTCATCTCCGATCCCCTTCGCGAAAGGTCGTGGCCTGAAGTGAATCATGCGATTCGCCACTATCGAGAATGCACAAGGGATTTGTTGGTAAATATCCTTTTAATGGGTACTATATCCCCTGGCTCCGCGCTAGTCGTACTCATGGCATACCGCCTCTGCCTGTCATCAACATTAGGCGATCCGCTCAGGCCAAATTAAGCAGAATGGTTGAAAATGAGGGATAGCGCACGATCAGTTTCCATGGCGAAATTGCAAGCCGAACAGTGCAACTGACGGCGTGTGATGCTGGCCAGCCGGCCGCCGCTGAACGAAGAAACGAATCTACTTCTCGCCACCTCAGATGTGTTCGTCGAATGACCGGTAGCGGCCGGCTTGCGGAAGTGCCGGCGGCAATCCGCTTATCGAACAACGGCTACTGAGCGAGGGCGGACGGGGCCTCCGTCAGCCAAACTGAACGACGACCTCGACCGGCCGCTCATGGGCCGACAAGCAACACGCTCGCCGGCCGCCGGCTATCAAACCTCCGTCTGTTCAGCCATCTCGAGCGCATCGTCCACCTCGATCGCGAGGTATCGCACGGTGCTCTCAATTTTTGTGTGGCCTAACAGCAATTGGACAGCGCGCAGATTCTTGGTGCGTCGTTCATCGTGGGGTCGCGTCGATCGGACTCGATGACAGTGCGTACGGTACGCACACCGACGCTTCCGTGCGACGCATGGTGTTTTGCTGCATGAAAGTCGCGCGAGCTACGACATGACCTCCGACGAAGACGTCCTGCACTTGCAGTCGCGTCAGATTGCACACGCGAAGCTTGCTGTCGATTGCCAAGTTGAACAGCGCCAACTCACGAGCGTTGAACGACATCTAGAGCCTCGTCCGAATCGCCCAGATCTCACGGAGCTTCAATGGCGGCTTTTGACCGGTCAGCCTTCCCTTGTTCCAAGGCACCCGTTGTGCGCCGGGGGAATTAAGCGTTTCCATGACAACCTCCTCTTCAATGAAGGGAGATCGATCTTGCTCTTTCCGAAATGGTCACTGTCCGACCCGTTACTGCCCCTCAGTGTGCGCGCCTTCATGACCGGTATCCAAGCAGGATCAGCCAGCGAAGCAAGATGGGGCGCCGAACTCAAGGGTTTCAAGCGCCGCGGCGAAGCGCATGTTTCGCCGGGCGCGGCGTTCAAACCCATGCTGCGCAAAATCGATAACGACCGACTGTGCAATTGCTCGGTGGCGAAGCGCTGATATTCCGTAGTTAAACCGACACTGAGCTTATTGCCACGATTTTCCCCTTGCAATCCGTTTGGACCTAGCATAATTTTTTGGAAGTCCCACGCCCGTCTCGTCGGAGGAGTTCATCCGAAATCAGTCTTCTGAATCAGCGAGGAGCATGTCATGAATATGAACAAGCGTGCCGCGCATTTCATTACCTCCGTGGCAGTTTTCATAGCAGCGCAATTCACTCCGAGCGCACCAAACTTTGCACAGGCCGCCGACTCTCTTTATGTCGGAGACGCGGGCGATAACACGGTAAAGCGGTTCAACTTGCAGGGAGAATCTCTTGGTACATTCGTGAAATCGACCAACGGTTTGCATGGACCTATGGGATTCATTTTTAAAGCGAATGGCGACCTCATTGTTTCTGACCAAAATGTTGGCACCTCGGCCAATAGCGACATACTCGAATACGATCCGACCGGCCAACTCCTGAAAAAAGTCGTCTCCCATAACAATCCTAACTCTCCCGTAGCGTCCCGTGGATTGATCCTTTGGAAAGATCCCAAATCAAAACAAGACTTTATTTTCGTCTCGGACTTCACGACCGAGCCGAACCCAAGTAAGCCGCCGACTCCGGGCCGTCTTCTGAAATATACGGCTGATGGGCAATTCGTCGGCAGTTTTGTCCCGGATCTGCCGTTCGGTACGTGCACAACACCAACGCCTGGTACAACTGTTCCAGGCGAATTCCATCCGCGCGGACTTGTACTAGGTTCCGATGGCCTGCTTTATATTTCGAGTTACACCTGTACGGGCTCAGGGCTAAGAGGACAAGTGATTCGGTTCAACCCGCAAAAAGGCGTCTTTAAGGATGTCTTTGTTGACAGTGATCAGGATCTCAACCGTCCTGAAGGTTTGGTATTTGGGCCGGATGGAAACCTTTATATCACTAGCTTCCGCTCGAACGCGACGAAGGACACCATAGACAACGACAAAATCCTTGTGTTCCAAGGACCAACTGGCGGCAGTCCTGGTATGTATGTCGATGTAATCGGGCTTTATCCGGCCACTACGCCCGATAAGCCCCGCGTTTATGCGCAAGCGTTGCTATTCGGCCCCGGTGGAAAATTGTTCATCCCTATCTCAGGCAACGACCCTTCTCAAACCGGGAGTGTGCGCCGCTACGACGTGAGCACGAAGCTATTCGATGTTTTCGTACCCACTGGCACAGTGCACGCAGGGTGGTACCTCACATTCGGGAAAACAAATCCGAGCACGCTGGCCTACGGTTCGAAATGACGAGAATGAGGCGCGCGCCGTCGGAACAACGCGGGGACGGCGCGCACTAAGAATCTGAAGATCACCGAGCAGCGACATGAAGAAAAACGACCTCCGAAGTTGGAGGTCGTTCGAGTGGTGCTGCAAAATGCTTTAGCTGTATTCGGTCCCGCCCTTGCGGGTCAGGTAGTTCGCGGGCACCGACTTCCGGGACACGCGAGCGGTGTCCAGATCCATGTGCGTCCGCTCGACCGCCGGCACCATGACGATGCCTTCGCGAATGCGCTTGGCGCCCATCGTAGTCTTGCCGCCGGTTGCTCGCGCATCACCGCTTGGGAGAAGCGGCCGCGATACAACTTGTTTCCCGACGCATCGCGCCACACACGCCGCCTTGAGTTGACGCCGACCCACTTGGCGGCGGGTGTAGTTTGATTCTTCCGCCGACATTCGTGCCGGTTAGCCCCAAGGCCGCGCGGCGTCGGTTGACGACCCCACAGCCGGCAGCAGGTGAACGAAAAGCGGTCATCCGAACGGCCGCCTAAGGTTGAGGGCCAATGACGCTTCATGGCCGGAACGAGCCGGACGACTCGCCCCTTCGCCGCGCTCCGTCCACGAGTCTGCGCTTCGGCTCCTATCCCAATTTTGGTCTGACGGACGCGAAAGCCGCGCTCAGTGCTCTTTTTTGCTCCTATCCTTAAAGCGGCGGTCAGCACCATGGCGCGCTGTACCGCGCCTCCCAACACCGTGGCTCCGTTCTTTGGCCGGGCAGCAAGCCATTCGACCAAAGTCATTAACTCGAAGCTGGCGTTCGGAGAGGGCGTCCAACTGCAGGAGGTAACATGTTTCTGTGCTATCTGATTGACCCTGACAGACGCTGCATAACCAAGGTGAACGATGGGTTCGACCGTGCATCGGAGTTGACGGGCAGTGAGCACCCTGGACTCGCCGAATTGTGGACCGACTTTGCGGACTCGACGCTTGACATTGCATACTCGCCGGACGCAGATGAGCAGCCGTCGTTTCGCGTACGTCTTTTCTTTCGTGGAAAGACGATAGAGCAGGCAATCAGCGGAAAGGGCGTGTTGCTTGCCTGTGGCGAAATTCCTCCCGAAATCGCGCAACAAATACGGACGGCGAAAGCGGTCCAGAAAATGGTCGAGTTCTCACCGGCCGGCTATACAGCCGTTGATAGATGGTTGAAGGGTGGTTCCAGCGTGACGCGTGCGCCGGTTCGACGCGCGGAGTCTTCTGGCCATTTGCGCTTGCCGGAAGACCGTGACAAAGCATCTGGCAAGCGATGACGTCCGGACGCGGCAGGGCGGCCAACGCATTCCCCTCGTGGAGCGGTTGACTGGGAAGGGCTGGAAAAGCCCATGAGTTCGCTCGCACGACACCGACGCGTCACTTGGGCGGCAGCCCTGTTGTCCGCACTGACTGGACAACCTTGCACCTTTGACCTCTCTACCCTGGCAGTTCCCCATAGATCTCCTCGACTGCGCGCTGGACAGCCTTTCCACGTTTCAACGCCGTTTCGATGAATGCTTGCGCAAGCCTTGATGGTTCCGCGTGCTCGGGCATCAACATCGCGTATTCATAGGGGACCAACGGGTGTAGTGCCTTTAGTACAAGGCCGGGATGCTGGAATGCGACCGCGGTGAAAGGGTCGATGATGGCGATACCCAATCCCTCGTGCACGAGCATCGCGGCCTGCGCCGACATCATCGACTCAACGGACGAAAGCACTGAAACGCCCGCCCGGGCGAACGCGTCGTCGATGAGCCTACGCAACATGCTCTCGGACCCGAGCGAAATAATAGGTTCATCTGCGAGCAGCGCGGGAGTCAGGAAAGGTTCAGTTGAAAGCCTGTGGTTTTTCGGCACCATGCAGATGGCCGGCAAGGGCTGAAGGGTTTTAAGCCTCACACCGCTTTGATTTACGGGGAGCGCCGCGAACCCTACCTCAATTTGCCCGTTTGCTACCCATTGAGCCACGTCCGGCGAATTGCGCATGAGCGAGACGAGGCTAACGCCTTCGTGAGCGACCTTGAATTCGCGAATTATCGGAGGCAAAAACCCTAGGGCCAAGGCGGGCGAAGCTGCTATTCGCAAATGTCCTACGCGGAAGGTTGCTATGTCTTCCGCTCGCTTGGCAATCCATTCAAGCCCGGAAAACGCTTGCTCCACTTCCCGAAATAGCTGCCGGCCCTCAGCCGTGAGCTGGAAGCGCCGGGCGCGATCGAACAGTTTCAGGCCGACGGATTCCTCCATATCTGCGATGAGGCGGCTAACGGCGGGCTGTGAAATGAACAGACGCTCCGCAGCGCGCGATACGGAGCCAGTCTGGACGACGATGCGAAACGCTTCAACCTGCCTAAGAGAGAGGCGCATGTTACGGCCGCAAAGAAGAAACGCATCATTGTAGGCATAACATCAGTGAATAGCGACAGGAAAAAATGCGATTGGACATGATATTTTGACTGGCGAATTATGGCTTACAACGAAACCAGATAAGGATCCTGCCGTGACCCCAGCGCTGTATAAGAGACGAATCAGTGATCTGCAGGCCGAACTCGGGCGCCTCGGACTAGGTTGCATGGTCGTAATTAAGCCGGAGCACGTGCGTTACCTGTCCGGTTTTTGGGGCTATTCGACCCGCCCGGAATACGCCAGCCCCCGCCGTTTGGTGGCGCTGGTTGTACCCGCCAGTGGCCAACCAACGCTCATCGTGCCGAAAATCGAGTTCAACTTCGCTAGGCGCCGCACGTGGCTGACTGACGTGCGGCTGGGCAGCGACAATTGTTTTGGCCGGTCGTTGACGATCGTTTTGGCCGGTGGTGAGGAGTCGAAGGGCGGCGCAGTCGCCGTAGACGATGAGCCACCGGCGGCGCCAGGTCGACGGGCTTTAGGATGGACTGATCGAAGCTTGAAGAAGAAGCGGTCAGCTCATGTCTGGAACCCGCATTACCGACCAACAGGTTCATCTCTATATGAACAAGCGCAAACAGTACTCCCAGGAAGTCGCGGCCGCCAAGACCGGTATCAGCGTGCGTACGGCGCGCCGCATCGAACGTGACGCCACCTTGCCTTCTCAGAAACCACGGCAAACATGGCGGACCCGAGCTGATCCCTTCGTCGACGTATGGGAGAGCGAAGTCGTACCGCTGCTGCGCAACGCGCCCCACCTGATGGGCATCACGATCCTGCGCAAGCTGCAAGACGATCACCCGGGTTGCTATCCCGATAGCATGCGCCGCACGCTGGAACGGCGTATTCGCCAGTGGCGGGCGCTTGAAGGGCCTACGCAGGAGGTGTTCTTCCCCCAGGAGCATCAGCCCGGTGTGCGCGGTCTGTCAGACTTCACCGATATGAGCAAGCTTTGCGTGACGATCGGCGGTGCCCCATTCGGTCATCGGCTGTATCACTTCGTACTGGCGTTCTCGCGCTGGGAATACGCGAACGTTGTTGAGGGAGGCGAGAGTTTCGAGGCCCTCGCAGCGGGATTGCAGAACGCGCTGTGGCAGGCCGGCGGCTGCCCGCGCGAACATCGCTCTGACAGCCTGTCGGCTGCCTTCAAGAATCTGACAGAGCAGGAGGACTTCACGAAACGTTACTCAGCGCTGCTCGACCATTACGGCATGGAGGGCACGCGCAACAATCGGGGCCTGGGTCACGAGAACGGCAGCGTGGAGTCATCGCATCGGTATCTGAAGGAAGCGGTCGACCAGGCCTTGATGCTTCGCGGTCATCGCGACTTCGCTGACCGGCCCGCCTACGATGAATTCATCCGTGAGGTGGTGATGCGCCGGAACCGGCGCAACGCTGCGGCGTTTCGCATTGAGCGCGCACAGTTGCAGGATTTGCCCGTACGTCGCACTACTGACTTCGTCGAGGAAGAAGCACTCGTGACCCGCTGCAGCACATTCACCGTGCGCGGCATCCTATACAGCGCACCGTCACGCCTGATCGGCCATAGGCTAAAGGTGCGGATCTATGGTGACCGGCTCGACTGCTATCTGTCGGGCGCGCTGGTGCACAGTACGCCGCGAGGATCCCGTGCCGCCGATAACCGCCACGCGCTGGACTATCGTCACTTCATCGATTCTCTCAAGCGCAAGCCGCAGGCGTTCAGGGGGTTCGCGTTTCGCGACGCGCTGTTTCCCCGTGAAGCCTACCGACGGACCTGGGAGAAGCTGGAGACGCAACTGACGCAACGCCAGGCATGCAAGACGATCGTAGGGCTGCTCGAACTCGCAGGACATCACGGCGTTGAGGCGTTGCTGGCCGAGCGGCTCGAGGCCTTGCTCGAAGCAGGCGAACTGCCCGATCTGAAGCAGTTGCGCGATGAATTCGCGCCGCGTCAGGCCCAATGTCCCGAGGTCGTAGTCGAAATGCCGCCCGTCGCGGTCTATGACGAGCTTCTCGACAAGGTGGCAGCATGAACGCCCCTGCCCATGACAACGGCCGTCTGGCCTTGATGTTGAACGAGCTACGTCTGCCGACCATCGGCAGGTTATGGCCCGAGTTCGTTGAGCGCTCTGATAAGGAAGGCTGGCCGGCTACGCGATTGCTTGGGGCGCTGCTTGAGCACGAACTGGCCGAACGTGCCAAACGACGCATCGAGCGGCATCGTACCGAGTCACATCTTGATCCAACCAAGACGCTGGCCACCTTCGACTTCGGCATGGTGCCAATGGTCTCGAAAGCGCATGTCACGGCACTGGCGACCGGAGATTCGTGGCTGGAGAAAGGTGCCACGATTCTCCTGTTCGGGCCCCCCGGTGGCGGTAAAAGTCATTTAGGTTCAGCCATCGGACACGCTTTAATCGAAGCCGGCTATCGAGTGCTGTTCACACGCACGAGCGAGCTCGTCCAGAAACTCCAGGCTGCGCGTCAGAGCCTGCAGCTTCCATCCGCTCTCACGAAGCTTGATCGGTTTGATCTCATCATCCTGGACGACCTGTCGTACGCGCGTAAGGACCAGGCCGAAACCAGTGTGCTGTTCGAACTGATCGCCGAGAGGTATGAGCGTAAAAGTCTGCTCATAACGGCCAACCAGCCATTCTCGGGATGGAATGACGTGTTCCCCGACCCTGGCATGACGGTCGCAGCCATTGATCGGCTCGTCCATCACTCGACGATCTTCGAACTCAATGTTGAAAGCTATCGCCGTCGAAAGGCCAGCGACAAACAGAGCGCGCGCCGGCGACAATTACCCGACGACAATTACGATGGAGAAGCGACAACTATGAACTAGCCAGCGACAATTACACCCGTCGACCGGCCAGAATAGTTGTCGCTGACCGGCCGTGCCGCTTGACGCTGTCTATGCGGCATCACGTGGAATGGGCTCCGCGGCCAGGAGAGGTCTTCGGAGGCCTGGATTTGCTAAACCTTGTACTCAAAGAAAAGGGACTGAGCAGAGGTCGTGTTGGCGCGGAACTCGGCTTTATTTCGGCTCGACTCTTTTGGACCTTGCGCGAAACGTTTCCACAGTTCGAGTTCGAAGAGGCGTCGCGTGCGATCGAAGCACTTCGCGTAATCAAGTCACCGGAAGAAGTTGAAGTCATGCGGATCAGCGGCCGCATGGCGGTGGCTGAACTTGAAACGGAGCTAGCTGGCATCTGCGTCGGCGAGCGGGAGTATGAAATCGCAGAGCGCGGCCGAGCAACGGCAACGCGCCTCGCCGCCGAATACATTACCGCGCAAGAAGGGAGCTCGATGCATATCGAGCATCCATTAAACGATGGCCACCAAATCATTACGTCCAACGAGCGGCTGGACATGGTGCACGCATTGGCCTCAACTCGCGCGTTGACTGACGGGGACGTCCTGACGCTCGACTTTTGTCGCATTCCGCAGCTCTACGGATATCGCATCGGCTTCTCGCGCAACGCCGCCTTGCGTGAACTGTCGGCCCGTGAACAGGAGATGTATGACATCGTTAATTACGCGTACGACGCCGCTCTAGCCGTGTTGAAACCGGGCCTACCCGCTGAAGGTCCGGACTTGGTAGCGCGAGGAATATTAGAGAAAGAAGGGATGGTGGACAGCTTCGTGCATCGCACCGGACGCGGCGTCGGCCTCGAGGCCGTCGAAGGGCCCGAAATCGCAGCGGGCGACACCACGATCTTGCAGCCGGGCATGGTTGTTACTGTTGAGCCAAGCGTCTACTACCAAGGCTTTGCGGTGCACGTCGAGGATACCTACCTGATCACTCACGACGGGTACGAGTGTCTGACCGACTGTCCTCGGGAAATCAGGATCATCCCGACGCGTTAGTGTGCGACGACGGTCTTTGATAAACAAAGGAAATTTTATGAAATTCTTGCATCTATTGAATCGCTCAACCAAGGCTGCAGCGTTGGCGTTGGCGTTGGCGTTGGCGTTGGCGATTTGCGCGATGTCCACAACGTCAGCTTTCGCTCAGTCAAAAACGGTCGTCTTCGCAGGGTTTGGCGGCGATCTCGAAAAAGCACAGCGGCAAGTCTACTTTGATTCCTTCGAAAAAGAGACAGGCATCAAGGTCATAGACGTTCCAGACTCCGACTTAACCAAGCTGAAGGTCATGGTCGACACTGGTAATCCGCAGTGGGACGTTGTGCAGGCGCTTGGCATGTGGATCCCGCAAGGAAAGCGGCTGAACTTATGGAGCAAGCTCGATTTCAATGTGGTCAATAAGCAGGGCGTTCCGCCGGTTTTAATAGACGATTACTCCATCGGCAACTCAACTTACGGCATGGTACTCGCGTACAACGCGAAAGCTGTCAAGGGCGATGCGCCGACGACGTGGCAAAGCTTATGGGACATCAAGGGCCATCCTGGCGCTCGCGGAATGTTTGATGGGCCGCGCTACACGCTGGAGGCCGCACTGCTTGCCGATGGTGTCCCACCTAACAAGCTCTATCCGCTCGACGTCGATCGTGCGTTCAAGTCCCTCGACAAGATCAAGAACGACGTCGCGGTATGGTGGAAGCAATGGCCACAGGTGCCCGTGCTGCTTGCGTCTCGTGAGTTGACGATGTCGCTTACCTCCAACATAAGAATCAATCTTGTGAAGAAGGCTGAAGGCGCACCGTTGAATATGTCGTGGAACCAGTCGTTGATGACGGTCGATTATCTCGCTGTACCGCGTGGAGCGAAGAATAGCGAGAATGCCATGAAACTGATCCAGTGGATGAATGATCCCAAGCGCCAAGCCGAACTTGCCAAGATCTCAGGGATTGGTCCTGGCAACACTGATGCATTGAAGTTTTTGACCGACAGCGAAAAAGCGGATCTGGCCTCGTACCATTATCAGAAGGGTGAGATGGTTTTGTTCAACAACGCTTGGTGGGCGGATCACGAGCAGGCGCTTACGCAGCGGTGGGATCAATGGAAATTGCAATGATGTCGAGGAGGGCGAGCCCTCGCAAACCCCGAAATCCATCTGTATGGCTCTTGTTGCCGGGGGTCGTGTTGCTGGTCGGGGCCTTCATTGGACCTATTTGTATCTTGCTGTCCCGGAGCATATTCGACCCTGGCTTCACGTTGCGCCATTACGTGCAAATATTTAGCACGCCGGCATATCTGCGAGTCGTCTGGAATAGTATCGATATCGCACTTGTGTCCACCGTCATCTGTCTTGCCGCGGGCTACCCGACAGCCTATGTGTTGTCACGGATGCGCGGAACGATGCGCGTGATGCTGCTCTGCATGGTGCTTCTGCCGTTCTGGACAAATATCCTTGTGCGTGTCTATGCATGGATAGTCGTGCTTCAGTCGCATGGAGCTATCAATCAATTCTTGATGGGCACGCTCGGAATCATAGATCACCCGCTGAAGTTAGTGTTCAACTACACCGGTGTGATTATCGGCATGGTGCATTACCTACTGCCGCCGACAATACTGATCCTCGACAGCACAATGCGGTCCGTCGACCAACGACTTGTGCTAGCCGCTCAAAGTCTGGGGGCGACGCCGCGGCGTGCATTCTTTCGAGTCTTCGTTCCAATGACATTGCCGGGTATCCGCGCTGCGGCTGTGTTGATCTTCATTATGGGTCTGGGATTTTTTGTTACGCCGGCACTTCTAGGTGGACGTCAGCAATTAACGATGTCGATGCTGATCAACCAGGATTTCACCGAAACTGTGGATTGGAGCTTTGGATCCGCGCTTTCAGTTGTTCTGCTTGCTTTGACTCTAGCTGGACTGTTCGTTTACTACAGGATGCAGAGAAAAGCTGGAACCCGGCCCAACGGAGGTCTCCATGCATAACGCAACACAGGATCTTGGCCTGTTTAGCAAGACAGTCGCAGGGCTCACTATCGTGTTCCTTCTGATGCCGCTTGTGGTCGTCATTCCCATATCGTTCGGCGCGTCCTCTCTCATGACATTTCCGCCGCACAATTATTCGCTTCGCTGGTACCGCCTGCTTGTAGAAGACAGCCGCTGGCTGAGCGCGACAGTGACGAGTCTCCAACTTGGAATCACTGTCGCGTTCATCTCCACGGTGCTAGCGACGATGACAGCCATCGGCATGTTTCGCTACAGAGGGCCCGCAAAGGCCGTGTTGCAGGCGCTCGTAATGTCGCCACTAGTCGTGCCCGTAATCATCATTGGCGTTGCATTGTTTTACTTGTTTTCTCTCTTAGGAATGACCGGAACGTTGTCTGCGCTGATCTGCGCACACACGCTCTTGACATTCCCCTATGGCGTTGTCGTGATTAACGCGGCACTCGAGCGTTTCGATACACGCCTGGAGCAAGCAGCGATGAGCATGGGTGCGAATCCGGTCCGCACATTGTGGCGTGTGACCTTGCCGGCCATCCGTCCGTCCATTGTTGTGGCTGCGCTGTTCGCGTTTCTCATTTCGTTCGACGAAGTGGTGATGGCGGTGCTGCTTTCTAGTCCAATGACGCTGACCATTCCAAAGCAGATGTGGAATGGGATCCGCTTCGATCTAACACCAGTTATTGCGGCGGTTTCGACCGTACTACTTGGATTCTCCTCCGCATTGGTAGCGATTGCCGAGGCAGTCCGCCGTCGATCGCAAGGAAATACATAATGAACAAGCACAGCACACTATCCGGATCACAACGCCGTTCCGCCTCGCTCAAACTGGTCAATTTAAGAAAGCAGTTCGGCGAAGTCGTCGCGATTGACGATGTCTCGCTCGACGTCTCGGCTGGCGAGTTCGTAACATTGCTAGGTGCTAGCGGCTCAGGGAAATCGACGACCTTGATGGCCGTTGCCGGTTTCGTCGAAGCGACGAGCGGCGAAGTTCTGATTAACGGTGAAGGTCAGAGCAGTCAGCCTCCGCACAAGCGCGATATTGGACTGGTCTTTCAGCATTACGCGCTTTTCCCGCACTTGTCAGTCGAGAAGAACGTCGCATTCCCGCTCGAGATGCGTGGGTTGGCGAAGTCGCAGATCAACGAACGCGTTAGGCGAGCACTAGATCTCGTTAAACTGGGCAGCCTGGGCGCACGCAAGCCATCGGAGATGAGCGGGGGCCAACAGCAACGAGTCGCGCTGGCGCGTGCTCTCGTCTATGAACCATCAATTCTGTTGCTTGATGAGCCGCTTGGTGCGCTTGACAAGAGTCTGCGCGAAGAAATGCAGTGGGAGATTCGCCGGATACAACAATCGCTCGCAATCACCACGGTCGCGGTCACACATGATCAACATGAGGCAATTACGATGTCCGACCGCATCGCGGTCATGCGGAATGGCCGGATCGAGCAGTTCGGTACGCCAGCCGACATATATGAGCGTCCTCGTTCGCGTTATATCGCGGAGTTCATGGGTTCCTCGAATTTTCTGCGCGGAACGGTAGAGCACGGCGCCGATGGGGGCCGTCTACGCTTGGGCAGGGATACGGCTGTTCCGCTAGCGCCGAGTGCCGGTACTTCACCTGGAAAAAGCATGGATCTTGTTATTAGACCTGAGCGCGTCCGTTGCACGCCGACAGCTGAAAATCCGGATGCTATCCCCGGCGCGATCACAGGGATCACCTATGTAGGCGAGGCCTGGCAAATCTCTGTAAAGCTGGATTCTGGTGGATTGCTGACGGCATCACATGCGAACGACGGCGAACTTGGATTTTCGCCGGGGGATCGCGTTGCGATCGACCTTGGAAAGCATCCATGGTGGGCCGTCCCGCTAGAGAGCTGAACTCAGAATGCCGATCTATGAATACCGATGTGCTCGCTGCGGAGTCTTTTCCTCGCTTCGTAGACTCGCTGACCGTGCCGCACCGGAGGCGTGCCCATCTTGCGGGCAGCCATCAACACGATTGATCAGCTTTCCTGCGTTTATTGGAACGAGCGAGCGTCAACGCCGTTACGACGACGCAGCACAGTCAGTCTCACCGAGGATCTCGTATGGACTCGAAGGGGAATCCGATAGGTGGCATGCCTTCGGTTGTTCGTGTTGCCGCCCAAGCCAGCTAACGCCCGCGCTCATTACTGACGCGGACTGCGCAACACGAACGACTAATCGTGACCCGCCGGGATCAGACCAATAGCCGCCACCCAGCCGCTACCGTACTAACCCCCTCATGGAACGGTACCGGAGGCGTTTGAGTTGCCCCATCCAAATGCTTCTTGATCGTCGAGAGATGCGCGGCTTCGAACTGGGATTCCGCTTTATCGCGTCAGTTGCCAGATCGGAACTTACTAGTACCCGTTATATGTCAGCACACTCTAACCAATCATCCGCGCCGCTATTCAAAGTGCTTGCCGAGACAGGCGAGCATATCGAAATCATCTTCAACGACAGGCCGCTGTCTGTGCTCAATGGCGGCTCGGTCGCGGCGGTGCTGCTTGCCGCTGGCGTCACAAGGTTTCGAGCGACACCTGTGTCGGGCGCGCCGCGTGCACCTTATTGCATGATGGGCGCCTGCTTCGAATGCCTTGTCGAGATTGACGGCGTGCCGAGCCGCCAGAGTTGCATGGTAAGTGTGCGTAATGGCATGACTGTGCGCACATTGGATGGCGGCTGCGACCTCTTGCCGTCCGGTTCGACTGTCGCCGTCGATTCTTCGCGCGTTTCGTCGGAGGATGCTGATGGGCGCTGACATCGTTTCTGAAGCCGTCGATGTGGTCGTGGTTGGCGGTGGTCCGGCCGGCATGAGCGCGGCTACTAGAGCCGCGAGAGCGGGTCTGCACACAGTGCTTATCGACGAGCAGGGTGCCGTTGGCGGCCAGATCTACCGCAACATCGTGCAAGCAAGCGCTCACCGCAAAGAGATTCTCGGTGTGGACTACATGGCGGGCGCGACTATCGTCGATGCATTCGCTGCATCGGGCGCTCGCCATGTGGCCGGTGCCAGCGTCTGGCAGGTCACGCGCGAACGCGCGGTCAACTACCTGCAAGACGGGAAGGTCAGGACGTTCGACGCACGCGCGGTGATTCTTGCGAGCGGGGCGCTGGAGCGTCCGTTCCCTATTCCCGGCTGGACGCTGCCCGGTGTGCTCACCGCCGGCGCCGCGCAGATTCTCTTGAAGGCGGCCGGCGAGGTGCCGACCGCACCGCCGGTACTCGCCGGCTGCGGGCCACTGCTCTATCTGCTTGGCTGGCAATACGTACGCGCCGGGGTACCGATTCGCGCATTGGTCGATACCACCCGTCAGGAAGACCGCTGGCGCGCCACCCGTCACGTGCTCTCCGCATTGCGCGCGTGGCCCTTTTTGAAGAAGGGTTTGCAGCTTATTCGAACGCTGCGCGAAGCGGGCGTGCCATTTTTTGAGGCGGCCGACGATTTGCGCGTCGAATCGCAGACCGGCGCGGATGGCGTCAGGCGCGCCGCTGCGCTGTCGTTTTCGACGCACGGCAGGCCCCAGCGTATCAAGGCTGATGTAATCCTCCTGCATCAGGGGGTTGTGCCTAACACCCAGTTCACGCATGCGTTGCGCGCTTCGCATCGCTGGGACGATGCACAGTTGTGCTTCACGCCGATAGTTAATGCGTGGGGCGAGTTGGACGTAAAGGGCATATTTGTCGCTGGCGATGGCGCAGGGATTGGCGGTGCGCAGGCGGCGGCTGAACAGGGCACCCTTGCGGGGCTAGGCGTGGCGGCGCAACTCGGAGCGATCGACGAGGCGACGCGCGATACAGAGGCGGCGTCGCACCGTCGTGCGCTGGCGAGCGTGATGCGCATACGTCCTTTTCTGGACAGCCTTTACCGACCGCGTGACACCAATCGCATTCCGGCGAACGATACAGTGATTTGCCGTTGCGAGGAAGTCACCGCCGGCGAGTTACGTAAGTTCGTCGACCTCGGCTGTACCGGGCCGAACCAAGCGAAATCATTTGGACGCTGCGGAATGGGCCCGTGTCAAGGCCGCATGTGCGGCCTGACAGTGACGGAAGTGATCGCCGATGCGCGTCGCGTCTCGCCAGCCGCAGTCGGCTATTTCCGTATCCGACCGCCGATCAAACCGCTTACGCTCGGAGAACTAGCTGGTGACTAAAGTTCGTGACTCAAATTCTTCAGGTCGCCCGCATGAAGCTGATGTGATCGTTGCAGGCGGCGGACTACATGGGATCTGCAGCGCCTTCAACCTTGCGATGCGCGGCGCGAAGGTGATCGTGCTCGAAGCGGATTACGTCGCGCGCCACTCGTCGGGCGTCAACGCCGGTGGCGTGCGCACCCTTGCACGTCCGGTTCCGGAAATTCCTCTCGCACTATTGTCGCGAGAAATTTGGCACGCGCTTCCAGACTTGATTGGCGATACTGCAGGCTTCACGCCGACCGGTCATATGCGCATCGCCGAGTCAGACGAGGACCTTGCGGTGCTAAAGGACCGCGTCGCCCAGCTCGAATCGATGGGCTACACGCACGAACGGCTGATCGACCGGGAGTCCGTGTTCGAACTTGAGCCAGCGATCTCCAGGCACATTACAGGTGCAATCTGGGTCGAACGAGATGGTTATGCGTTGCCCTTTCGTACCGCGACAATGTTTCGTCTCGCCGCGCAGAACCTTGGCGCGGTCTTTCTTGAAGGGACGTCGGTGCTGCATATTGAACAGCGCGGCACGCGTTGGTCGGCGCAGACTTCGCGCGGAACGTTTAATGCGGAAAAGCTTCTTGTCACTGCGGGAGCATGGTCCGGCGAACTCGCCAGTCAGGTCGGTGAGCCGGTGCCAGTCCGCGCAGAAGGGCTGATGCTAATGGTCACGCATCGCGTTGCACCCTTCATTAGAACGACCCTGATCGGCACGGGCAGGCCACTGTCTTTTAAGCAGTTCGACAATGGCACCGTGGTGATCGGAGGAAAGCTGATCGGTCTCGCCGATCTGGCGAGTCGGCACGGTGAGGTCGATTTCATGCGACTTGTGAAAAGCGCGAAGACCGTAATTGAGCTGTTCCCACATCTGACGCATCTGGGGGTGAACCGCTCGTGGGCGGGCGTCGAAGCATTCACCAAGGACGACCTGCCCGTGATTTCCGAAAGTCGAAAGGCGTCGAATTTGTACTACTCCTTCGGGTATTGCGGTAGTGGCTTCCAGCTAGCGCCAGCTTGCGGACAACTGGTCGCTGAGCTCATGCTTGACGGCTCGCCATCCCTTTCTCTAGACGCTTTCGCGATCAACCGGTTCAATGCCGTCTAAACCTATCGGGCACGAGATTGCCTGAACTAGACGGCGCGCAAATAACCCCAGATGAACTATCCTCGTTTTCTCGAGCAGATCCATGCAGACATTGGCCCTTGGCTGGAGAAGGGCCGCGTTGCTGATTACATTCCGGAGTTAGCAAACGTGCCTCTAAAGACTTTCGGAATGGCAATAGTGACGATGGCGGGCGATGTGTTCCGTGTAGGCGATGCCGATTACCGATTTTCGATTCAAAGCATCTCGAAACTGTTCGCGTGCGCCATGGCGTTCGGTCTGGTGGGTGACTCATTATGGCTGCGCGTAGGCCGTGAACCATCCGGTACGGCGTTCAACTCGCTGGTGCAGCTGGAAAGTGAAAATGGTAAGCCGCGAAACCCTTTCATTAACGCGGGAGCGCTTGTTGTAAGCGACATATTGTGTCGCCGCTTCGTTAGTGCGGAAAACGCCTTTGTGGAATTCATGAGGCGGCTTTCGGGCGATAAGACGATCGATTATGACCTACGCGTGGCTGAATCTGAGTTACGACATTCGCATCGAAACTACGCGATGGCGCATTTTATGGCGAGTTTCGGAAACATGAACATGCCCGTTGAGGTCGTGATCAACGCTTATAGTCGTCAATGCGCTGTCGCGATGAGCTGCGTTGAGTTGGCGAAGGCCGCACTTTTCTTAGGTAATCAGGGAATCGTACCGTCTACTGGCGAACGCGTTATTGATGAAACGTCGGCGAAGCGATTGTCGGCGCTGATGCTAACGTGCGGGACGTACGATGCAGTAGGCGATTTCGTCTACAGGGTCGGGTTGCCCGCGAAGAGCGGAGTTGGGGGTGGCATTGTGGCCGTTTTACCTGGTGAAATGGCCGCCTGTGTGTGGTCTCCCGGACTTGATAACTACGGAAATTCGCTCGCAGGTGTTGTCGCGCTGGAGCGATTAACGACCCTTACAGGCCGGTCTTTATTCTGAAGGCCATTAGGTGGCGGCACGCTCTGCGTTATCTCGTTCGGACCTGTTCAAGTCGAGGATTGATCGGCAAGCCTTCGCGCTGGCTGGCGGGATGAAGCATAACGAGGCGGTTGCTGCTGAAGAGGCGTTCAATGGGTGACCGGTGCGGTCATGGCGAAAATCGACGCTCCTGCATGTGGTTTTTCGGCGTCTCGCCAGCATGTACTGTTTGACGCAGGCGAGTGGCGGTGCGATGGCTCGACAGGCCCATAAGATTGCTCACTTGCTCATTGGTTTTGCCGGCGATGATCAGCCGACGACCGAACGTGTTTCTGAGTAAGCGTGGACTCTCGTCGGCCGCCGACAGGTCAGCGCGGCGTAGCGCTACGCGGACACATTTCAGCATCGTATCCGGCAGCATCGGCTTGCCGCCCGCAGTGGCTATGAACAGCCATTGCGTCGGGGCCTGAATGCGGCTGCGCGCCTTGTGATATTCGCGCAGCACGTCGACCGCAAAAGGTTCGATCGGCACCCGCCGTGCAATACGAGGCCCATGCTTGTCGACGAAGACAGTGGAGCGCTCGCCATGCACATCGAGGTCGTCGACGCGCAACTGCTTAAGTTCGGCGGCCGTGACCCCTGACGCCAGAAACAGCGCCGCGATCGCCGTGTTTCGTAGTTCCTTGAACGCCGCGCCCTCGGTTGCAACGCACACCGCTTGTAGCCGCGCATCGTCTTCCGATGAGAGATAGATCGGTGTCGGCTCGTCTTGTGGCCAGTTCTCGTTGACTAACATCAGCGCGGCCGGATTATCGGTGCGCAGTTCGATGTTCACGAGATGACGCGTGACCCGGTCGATCAGCTTCAGGTAACGCAGGCGAGTCGTCGTGCCGGGCGCGCAGTCCTGCGCGAGTTCCGCGAAGAATCCATCGATGTGGTCCGCCCCGAAGCTCGCCACCGTCGCACGGTGCGCAATCAGATAGTCGTTGAAGCGCGAGAACATCGAACGGTGCTGCACGATCGACTGGTCGGCAAATGCGCGGCGATCCGCGCCCGTCGCTTCTTCACGCTGCCATTGGGCGTAGGCGTCTTCGGGTGCAACAAGCCAAATATCGTCAGGCATAGAAATCGATATACTGAAGTTCGTTCAACCCAAACCCTACAGCGAAGCTAACGCCTCGCCAACCCCGAGCCACCAACAAAGGGGGGAGCTTCGACGACCTCGCTTCGAACGGCGTCGAGGCAAGCAGCCGGTCCGCCGACCACGAGCTGCGTGGAGCACGCCAGCATCAGATTCACGCTCAGGCCAAAGTCCTCGATGAGGTAGCCGCCGGCACAGAAGCCGCCTTCGGCCCCAATCGCGGCTGCCTTCACGCGCTCAACAAGCGTCTCTCCGCTGGACCGATACGCCCATATCGGCTTTCCAAGCGCGGCCGCAAAGCCAACCTCAAAAGCAGTCCCGCTGTCTGGTTCACCGGACCCGCGAAAGTCATCGAGGTTCGCCATCACGATATCGGCCGACCGGATCAGTTCGATGTTCGCGGCATATATCCATCGAGCAGCGTCTTGCCGTTGAAGCGAGGAGGGCAGTTGCCCGTCGAGTGGATAGAGGCCAACGAAGCCGCGATCGCGGCAGAGCTGCTTGAGGTGCTCGCCGTGTTCCTTCGCGTCGCGGCGAAAGACATCGAAACCGGCGAGGTAGACGCGGGGTTCGTTCGCGGCACGCTCGATCGGCAACGGCGAGGGCGCGATCCTTCCTTCGCGGACCCGGCGTTTGATCCGGTTCAGCTGCTTCTTCACAGCCAAGGCGCTCTTGCCGAGACTATTTGCGATCTGCTCTACCGGTAAGCCTTGATCAAGCAACTCCATCACGGCGCGCTGCGACTTCGTCGGATTTCTTTTGGGCATCGGTTCGTGGCTCCGACTGCAGGGCTATTGGAACGCCTATGAGCTTACCAACAACCCCACGTAGTCAAGTCCGCCGCTCCCAGTCCTTGACGATTTAGGCGGCGGTCGTCTTGAAGACGGCCATCGTCGCGCGCAGCGTCTCCGCCTGATCCTGCAGGGAACCGGCAGCGGCCGCCGCCTGCTCAACGAGTGCGGCGTTCTGCTGCGTCACTTCGTCCATCTGGCTGATCGCCTGATTCACCTGTTCGATGCCGCGACTCTGTTCGTTCGATGCAGAGGCGATCTCGTCCATGATGTCGGTGACCTTCTGGATCGCTGCGCCGATCTTGGTCATCGTCTCTCCGGCTTGCCCGACCAGTGCGGTGCCAGTGTGGACGCGCGAACTGGACGCCTCGATCAAATCGCGAATTTCCTTGGCGGCAGTCGAGGAACGTTGAGCGAGACTGCGCACTTCGCCAGCGACGACTGCGAAACCGCGCCCCTGTTCACCGGCGCGTGCGGCCTCGACCGCAGCGTTAAGCGCGAGGATGTTCGTCTGAAACGCGATGCCTTCGATCATCCCGATGATCTCGGCGATCTTGTGAGAGCTTTGCTCGATCTCAGCCATCGTGCCAACGACGTTCGTGACGATTGTCGCGCCTTCGTTCGCAACGTCGCCTGCATTTCCAGCGAGTCCGCTTGCCTGACGCGCGTTTTCGGAATTGTGCTTCACGGCCGCCGTGAGCTCTTCCATGCTCGCGGCTGTCTCTTCGAGCGACGCCGCTTGCTGCTCGGTGCGTGACGATAGGTCTGTGTTGCCAACGGCGATTTCACGGCTGGCATTTGCGATCGCGTTTGCAGAGGTCTTCACACTGTCAACGGCTGACAGCAGTTGCGTGCGCATCCGGGCCATCGAATACATAAGGCTGGAACGGTCGTCCGCGGCGGTGGCCACGTCGACGGCGAGATTGTTGTCTGCGATCTGATTTGCCACTTCCGCTGCGTATGCCGGCTCCCCGCCCATCGACCGGAGAATCCCGCGATTCAGGCGCGACACTACAACGCTCAACACGACCGCAATTACCACGAGCACGCCGAGACTCCATTCGAGCGACGTGTAGAACGCGGCATTGATGTCGTCGATGTAGACGCCGGTGACGACTAGCCAGTCCCACGGCTGATACATCGAGACATACGACATCTTCGGCAGGATCTCATTGGTGCCGGGCTTCGCGAACGAGTAGTACGTGTAGCCCGCACCCTGACGCTTGCCCACATCTATAAGGTCTCGATACAGATAGACGCCGTTCGGGTCCTTGAAGTCCATCATCGTCTTGCCAACGAATTCGGGCTTCATCGGATGCACAAGCACCTTCGCCTGCGAGTCGAAGACGCTGAAATAGCCGTTGTCACCGAACCGGATATCGCGGATCGCGTTGAGCGCCCCTTGCTTGGCCTGGTCCTGCGTGATCGCGCCAGTGTTTGCCTGCTGTGCGAACTCGCGAATGATGCTGTTTGCGACTTCCGTGGCGTGCTTAATGTCCAGCTGCGTCTGTTCCGTGCGGATCGAGCGCATGCGAAACGCGTCGGCAACGGAGATTCCTGCGAGGCATACCAGGCTAAGCAGCAGAGGCAGCCAGAGTTTTCTGGAGAAGGTCATGTCGTTGGCGTGTTGGTTTGTTGGTGTGCTTAGGCAGTGGCGCTTTCAATCAGCGCCATTTCTTCGCTCGTCATGAGTTTCTCGATGTCCATCAGAATCAACATACCGTCGTCGATCGTCCCGATCCCTGTGATGTAGTCCGTGCTGACCGTGGAATTAAATGCGGGCGCTGGTCGGATCTGCTCGGCCGTGAGCGTCTGCACGTCCGAGACACCGTCAACGACGATGCCGACCACGCGGCCCGCGACGTTGAGCACGACGACAACCGTCTGGTCGTCGTAGACCACTCGCTCCAACTCGAACTTCAGGCGCATATCGGCGATTGGCACAATCACGCCGCGCAGGTTGATAACGCCCTTGATAAACACCGGCGCGTTTGCAACGCGCGTCACCGAGTCATATCCGCGAATTTCCTGGACCTTCAAGATGTCAATCCCGTACTGCTCTTGCCCCAGGTTAAAGATGAGGAACTCTTCGCTGCTCGCCTCTGGCGCGCCGTGTCGTTGATCGGTCTTCATTCTGAATTGGCCTCATGTTTTATTCAGGCAGGGCGCTGGTGTGCAGACGCTGCTAACTACCGGACAACGGCACGCTGGATAAAAACTGAACCATGAAGCCTCGATATGTTCGTTAGCGCGTGGCGACGGTGTGTGCATCTAGGTTGACGTGGGGGCTTGTTGCGCAGCGACTGGAAGCCGCGCGTGGGCGGCAAGAGGTTCGCCCCCCCGCCGTCCATTGCGACGCCGGAGTGCTGGCCAATTCCGGGCTGGTTTGCCGAATCCCGTTCTTTTGCCTTCCGTGCTGGATCGCTTTTCCACTACAAAAGTGCCTTTCTGCAGCCGATATACACGAACCGTCGTCTATCGAGAAGCGGCAGGCATGCGCGGGGCGCGCGACCGGCAGCCTTTTGCGAAGAGCGCTTGAACCAAAAACTATGAAGAACCTCACGATTCGAGCGCGACTCGCGCTTACCATGGCCTTCCTCGGCTTGATTTTGGCGCTTTCGGTAGGTTTTGGCCTTTATGGCATCAGCGCGATTCACGCGTCGGCGAAAGACATCACTGCGAACTCTCTTCCCGCGGTCAACGCGCTCGGGATCTCGAGCAATTACATCGCACGCGCACGACTCGCGCTCGATCGCTACGCGCTGGATCCGTCAGATGCGGATGCACCGGGACTTCCAGCGCGCGCCAGTGGTTTCATGCGCCAGTCAGACGAGTGGTACAGCAAATATGACGCGATTCCACGCGGCGCCGATGAGGACGCTCTGGCGAAGGCAGTCGTCGATGCGAGGGCGGACGTGCGACAGAACGTCGAAAAATTTAGCGCTGCAATTCAAGCGGGTGACAAGGAGACCGTTACGCGCCTCGCGTACAAGGACCTCCCTGCGTCATATACCCGAAGCATCGAGGCGTTCGACAAGTTGAAGGCGTTCCAACTTACAGACGCGGCGCGCCAAGAGGCAGACAACGAAGCCCGTGCGGCGACACTGCGCAACCTGGGTCTTGTCGCGCTTTTTATGGGAATCGCTGCAGCGGCGGTTGGCTGGCTCGTCTTGCGCCGCGCCATCATGACGCCGCTTGCTGAGGCGCTGATGCACTTCGAGCACATTTCGAGTGGCGATCTCACGCACGAAGTGACGATCAAAAAGCGCGATGAGATGGGTCAGTTGCTTGCCGGCGTTGCCGCCATGAAAGACAAGTTGGCCGCTACTGTAGGAAGCGTCCGGTCGAGCAGCGAAGCGATCGCTAGCGCCAGCAAGCAGATCGCCGCAGGCAATACGGACCTGTCGTCGCGTACCGAGGAGCAAGCGGCATCGCTTCAAGAAACTGCCGCGAGCATGGAAGAGCTCACCTCCACGGTCAAGCAGAATTCTGAGAATGCCAAGCAGGCGAGCGGGCTGGCGGACAACGCCAACGTCGTCGCGAACGAGGGCAGTGCGATCGTCGGACAGGTCGTTGAGACGATGGCTAGCATCGAGCAGAGTTCGGCGAAGATTGCTGAGATCATCGGCATCATTGAAGGTATCGCCTTTCAGACCAACATCCTTGCACTCAACGCCGCCGTGGAAGCGGCTCGCGCCGGCGATCAAGGTCGGGGCTTTGCCGTAGTGGCGAGCGAAGTTCGCAGCCTTGCACAGCGCTCATCCTCAGCGGCGAAAGAGATCAGGGAGTTGATCGAGACGTCTGGCGGTCGCGTCCAGGCCGGAACGGAACTCGTCGCGAGAGCAGGCGAAACCATGCAACGCGTCGGCACAGCGATCCAGCGTGTCACCGACATCATGGGCGAGATCGCCTCGGCGTCGAACGAGCAAAGCCGTGGCATAGAGCAAGTGAATCAAGCCATCTCGCAGATGGACGAGGTGACGCAGCAGAACGCGGCGCTTGTTGAGGAAGCAGCGGCAGCCGCAGGTTCGATGGAGGACCAGGCGAAGCAACTGACTGCAGCCGTCGCCGTTTTCCGTACCGGCCACGCGAAGCAGCCAGTGAGCCACCGCTTGTTGGGCAAGGGTTTCGACGACGCAAAATAAAAGAGTCACTGGCTAGGCGATTGACTCGCGCTCCGCTACGCATGCCGCCGCAGACCCCCGTCGGGCGGCTCGCGGCCACTAAGCGCCGTTCGATGCCAACCCTAGCGAGACGTTCGAATGTCCGATTGGCCTTCGAAAGCGCCCCTCCGTTTCTGACAAAACCAGGGCGCTCGCGTAGGTAGCCTTCGGCGCGACTCCACTAGGGGTGCGTAGACGCTCGCCTGCGAAAGCCGACGAAGGTCCGCGCGAGGCGTCGCATGCGTCGCGCGCGAGATTCGTGCGCCGCCGCGACCAGGAACATGGGTCACACCGATCGACTCTGCCACCCGATGCGCGGGAGTTTCGCGGCGTGACGCTGGGACTGTCAGAACATGATCCAACCTAGATGGAAGCCGCAGGCAATCGAGATTCCGTCGCCCAGCGCAGGCCGACGGCCAAAATACAATGTCGTTCGGCCGCATACCTGGTGAGATGATTGTCGACGCTTACGATTCGATCATTTCGATAACGGCCTTTGATAGTGCCGCGGCCGGTTCGCCGAGACGATCGACCGCATCGAAATGATGCCCATCGGCTTGTCGGACGATCCGCACGTCCAGCCCATGGTTGTTCAACAGCGTCTGATACTCAGCCTGCAACCTATGGAACTCGTCCGATTCGTCGCCGCCGACGGTCAGGATGAAGGGCAACGGCCGCTTGGGAAGATGAAACTTCGGGCTATACGCGCGTACCTCCGCCTCGTCTAATCCCACGACCTTATTGAGGTAGCAAAGACGAATCGGTTCGAGATCGTACAGACCGCTGATTGCGCAGGCGCCCTTCAGGACATCGTTCGGCAGGCCGCGGCTCTCCCAGTCCGTCCCCGCAAGAATGGCGGTCAAATGTCCGCCCGCAGAGCTTCCGGATACGAAGATCGCGTTGCGATCGAAGCTCAGTTCCTCCGCGTTTCGATACAGATTCGCGATGGCCTCGATGTTGTCAGACACGATATCGGCCATGCGCACGGAAGGCGCCAGCCGGTAGTTGATCACGGCAACGTTGATGTCCGCATCCAGATACGGGCGGGCGACAGTGCTGAAATCCGACTTGTCAAGGGACTGCCAATATCCCCCATGAATGAAGACCAGCACGGGGCGCCCGTTCGTCCTGGCAGGAAAGAAATCGTACGCCTGCTGCGCGTCGTTCCCGTAGCGAAGGTCTTCGCGGACCGTGTGCTCCGCGCGAAAGCGTTTGCTTTCCGTTTTCCACCTTGCGAACACTTCGAGATGGTCTGGAATGCCCGCGCGGACGTTGTATTGATCGTCGAGCGCCTCTTGATCGAATGAGCGGTAAACCGGCATGCTGTACCTCGAGAAACAGATGAGTGTTTGAATGATCGATCCGGTCCGTGGATCGCCTTCAACCGTACCGCGACTCGGTTTGGCCGGCGCGCGCGCACGTGACAACGATCAACGAGGAAACGCCATGTTCGGAAAGAGCGAGGACCGTGAGGATTATCAGGCAATCGCGCGGCCCGTGGGAGGGATGGCCCGTGACCTGCCGGACCGGTTCTTTATCGACTATCACGCGCACGTCCGAGGTCAACTCATTTACGCCTACGCGGGATCAATACTGGTCACTGCCGACGGCGGCTCGTGGGTCGTGCCGCCCCAACGGGCCGTTTGGGTTCCGCCAGGGGTCAGGCACTGCATGCAGGCCGTCGGCAAGACCGAAATGCGCACGCTCTACTTCGCGCCGCAGCGCACACCGCTCGACGCGTCGAACTGTTGTGTTGTCTCCATTTCTCCGCTTCTTCGGGAACTGATCGCGGCCATCGTCGCGATGCCCGTCGACTACGACGAGCAAGGACGAGACGGACTCGTCGTCGAGCTGCTCTATCGCGAGGTAAAGCCGTTACAGGTCGAGCCTTTGCACTTGCCGATGCCGGCAGACGAGCGCATCGCGCGTATATGCCGCTGGATTATCGCGAACCCAGCAGAAGAAACCTCGCTCGAGTCCTGGAGCAAAGTTGTCGGGGCAAGCGAGCGGACCATTATCCGGCTCTTTCCGGATCAGACGGGCATGACATTCACGCGCTGGCGTCAACAGGCGCGATTGCTGGCAGCGGTCCAGATGCTGGCCGAGAACCGCTCGGTCACCGAGATCGCGTCGGTGCTCGGCTATGACAGCCCGAGCGCCTTCAGCGCGATGTTCCGCAAATCGCTTGGACGAAGCCCCAGCGAGTTTTTCAGGGTGATGTCGGAGTGATGAACTTGGCATTTGCGCGATAGAGCGCGACCTATCCGCGAGAGCATGACGCCCACGTCCTCTCCAGAATGATGTTGAGCCGCCTCGTTCCGGCGGCGTCAAGGAGAGAAGATGTCAATCTACGATCGCATTAAGGAATCGGGTCTCAGCTTGCCCGTCCATACACCGGTCCGTGCAGCGTTCAAACCATTCAATCGACACGGAAACTTGCTGGTCATCTCCGGGCAGTTGCCGGTTCGTGACGGCAAGGCACAGTGGACCGGGTCTGTGCCGGAAGTAGTGTCCGTCGAGGATGCACGCAGCGCAGCGCGACTCTGCGTGCTCAACGTGCTTGGATGGGCGCACTTGGCGACCGACGGCCACCTCGAGCGCATCTCGAAGGTGCTGAAAGTCGGCGGTTACGTTGTCACGTCTGAAGGCTTCGCCGATGCACCGACGATCATCAACGCGGCGTCGGAATTGATCAATCAGCTCTTCGGCGAGCGTGGCGAACATGCGCGCATCGCAATCGGCGTCGCGAGCCTGCCGATAAATGCGCCGGTGGAAGTAGAAGCGACCTTCGTCGTCGAAGACTGAGATGACTATGACGCGCGGTTACGCGGACGTTCTCGTCGGCCTTCAGTATGGTGATGAAGGCAAGGCCAAGATCATCGACCATCTGGCTCACGCCTACGACATCATTGCTCGGTTCAACGGCGGTGCCAACGCGGGGCATACGGTCCGTACGCCGCTGGGAAGCGCGAAGCTAGCGCAAGTGCCATCGGGCGCATTTCACCCTGACAAGCTGCTCTATATCGGCTCGGGCTGCGCGGTGAACCTCGAGAAGCTGGCCGGCGAGATTGACGGCCTCGAACGCGCCGGCCTGACGCTCGACGGACGGTTGCTCATCAGCGGCCGTTGCATCGTCGTCCAACCCGTTCATGTACGCATGGACGTGCTACACGGATCGGACATCGGAACGACAGGAAACGGCATCGGTCCGTGCTATGCAGATCTCGCGCTCAGAATGCGCTCCAAATGCCGTACCGTCGTTCAACTTCGCGATTTGCACAAGAACCTCGACCTCGCCTTCGGACAGATGGCAGCGTACGACCGCCTGTCGGCACCTTGCTCCAAAGCGCATGAGGCCGATGTCGCCGCCACCTTCCATCGACTTCGGGCGGCGTGGACGCGCATCTTGCCTTTCGTGACGATGGACGACCTATTCCTGACGCGACTGGTGAGAGCGGGCAAGCGCGTGCTTTTCGAGGGCGCGCAGTCGTTGCAACTCGACGTGTCGCTAGGCGATCAGCCTTATGTCACGTCGAGCCATACGAGTGCATCCTTCGCCTACGTCGGTGGCGATCTCTCGTGCCACTTTCACCGCAAGACGATCGGCGTGGCGAAAGCGATCGTGTCGCGCGTGGGTGCGGGGCCGTTTCCCTCAGAATTCGGTGGCATGGCGTCTGCGTCCTACTGTGCTCGGGCCGCCAAGGAGGGGACCGGGCGCGAAGCCGAACGCGCGAGGTTCGATCCGCGTGCGCTTCTTGCATCCGGCGATCCGTTCGAGCTTGGCATCGCGCTGCGGATGCTGACGGACGAATACGGCACGGGCAGCGGGCGGCCCCGGCGCATCGGCGCACTAGACGTTTCGCAGCTTGCCGACGCGGTAAGCCGTCACGCCGTAGACGAGATCTATCTCAACAAGTGCGACAGCCTCGCCCTGTTCCCCAATAAGGCGTCGGGCGCCATTCCGGTGTTCGATGAAACGTCGCTTCGCTGGTTCCCTTCCTTCGCGGGACCGTTGAATGAGAGTTTGCCCCCTTCGCTGCGCGGTCTGATCGCGCATATCGAGCGACGCACCGGAAGCCGTATCGCAGGCATAGGCACAGGTCCGGCCCGAGACGACATCATCTGCTTTCAATGAACCACATAGACAATGACCCCATCCTTCCTTAACGTTCAAATGCGTCGAAGCGATCTCGCATGGACAGACTGGCCATCGATTCTCGCTTTCCTGAAAGACGAACTCATTTGTCGAGTCGCTGTACACGACAAGCCTTTTCCGTACGTGCTCGCGCAGAGCTTCACCTTTACGGGCGATGCATTTCTTATTCACTGCTCTCGTTTTGGTAGCTTCGCCCAGAAGCTGCGCGAGAACGGACACATCACCATCGAAGTGGACAGACCTGTTTCCTTGCTCAAGGCGCCCAAAGGACAGAATACGAGTCTCGAGTATTACAGCGTAATCGCCCGTTGCCACGCGTCCATCGATCACAACACGGAAGCCGTTATTCGCCACCAGAATCAGGCGCTAGACAAGTTTCGCCCAGAGAAAGACTATTCTCCAATCGAACAGGGCGCGGCCAACCAAATCATTGTGATTCGTTGCGCCGTAATTGAGATGACGGCAAAGAAGCGCATTCTCGCCGACGGTCAATATTCTCCGCCTGGTCAGCCCCCGGCTCCGTATGTTCGCTACCCGTTTGCCGCAGGCGCGACTATGTCCGGCCTCGCTCCCGACGCGTTTGATCCCAATCGATTTGCAAAACGGAATCAGGGCGACGCATAGCGCGTTGCGCGGCAGCATAACTTGGCGTAAGCGCGACCATCGACGACATTTTCTAACGCGCCTGCCTTCTTTTGACGACTGATAGTGGTCATGCCGCAGGGAAGTAATTCGGCAAATACACGTACAGGAAGTCACCGAGGAGAAACTCGAATGAAGATGGGCAATGTCGACGTCACATGCTTTGGCGTGGCAGACCGGCTCGAAAGACTGCCGGTTTGCGGTTACCACCGCTGGCTATTTATGATCATTTCGCTTGCGTTTTTCTTTGACAACGTCGACCTCGCCACCATGACGTTCGTTCTGGGTTCAATCAAGTCGGAGTTCGGTTTGTCGCCTGCGCAAGCCGGCCTGCTGGGCAGTGCAGGATTCGTAGGGATGGCCTGCGGTGCCGTCTGCTCGGGAATGCTAGCCGATCGTTTCGGACGTAAGCCGGTGTTCCAGATCAGTATGGTCGTGTGGGGAATAGGAAGTTTGCTGTGCTACACCGCGAGTGACGCGACCGAACTGGGCATTTACCGCGTGCTGCTGGGCATCGGCATGGGCATGGAGTTGCCGCTTGCTCAGACGCTCCTGTCTGAGTTCATTCCGGCGAAGAGCCGCGGTAAGTACCTCGCGCTCATGGAC
This sequence comes from Caballeronia zhejiangensis, assembly GCF_022879815.1. Taxonomy (NCBI): domain Bacteria; kingdom Pseudomonadati; phylum Pseudomonadota; class Betaproteobacteria; order Burkholderiales; family Burkholderiaceae; genus Caballeronia; species Caballeronia zhejiangensis. The sequence continues at coordinate 166,900 of NZ_CP084287.1, read as the reverse complement.
GGAAACTGGCCAATCGCGTTTGTGTGCGCGGGCTTGCTGTCCTACGTGGTGCTCCAATCGCACAACTGGAGAATGTTGTTCCTCATCGAATCGATTCCCGCCTTGTTTTTGTTCGTCATCCGCCGCAGCGTGCCGGAATCTCCGCGCTGGCTCGAATCGCAGCGACGTCATGAAGAAGCCGAGGAGATCGTCTCAAGTATCGAACAGACGGTAATGAGCAAACTGAAGATCGACACGCTTCCGCCGGTCACGCTTTCGGTGGACGCCCGTCATCATGAAGCGCGCGGTCTGAAGGTGCTTTGGTCCTGCGCCTATCGTCAGCGGACCATGATGGTCGGCGTGCTCTGGTTTTTTGCGCTGTTGGGCTTTTACGGACTGAACACGTGGCTCGGAGCGTTGCTTCAGGCATCTGGTTCTGCGGTGACAAAGTCCGTGCTGTTCACGGTGTACATCTCGTTGGGCGGCATCCCGGGTTTCCTGACCGCTGCGTGGGCCGTCGAACACTTGGGCAGAAAAGCGACGTGTGTCGCAACCTTGCTCGGTGGGGCGATCATGACCTATGTCTTCGGTCATGCAGCGCAATGGGGTGCGTCCTCAGCGGGATTGATCATAACGGGTGGCGGAATGCAGTTCTTCGCCTTCGGCATGTGGGCCGTGCTCTACGCTTATACCCCCGAACTCTATCCGTCGCGTGCTCGAGCAACGGGTTGCGGGTTCGCGTCGTTCTGCGGACGGATCGGCGCATTGCTCGGGCCTACGCTCATCGGCTGGCTCTTGCCCGTCGTACAGCAAGGCGGGGTATTCATTTTCGGAGCAACGTGCTTCGCTATCGCATCGCTCGTTGTACTGCGATTCGGCGTCGAGACACGCGGCGAAGTGCTCGAAGCCGTGTCGGAGTGACGTGATAAACGTCAGGACGTTTTTATCAACATTGTGTCAAAGAACCACGCCAACCGACCCATATGACCCAAGACAAACGAGCCGCGCTTGCTGCCGAGGCGCTCAACTATCACGAATTTCCAACTCCGGGGAAGATCGAGATAGCGTCGACCAAGTCGATGCTGACGCCGCGCGATCTAGCATTGGCCTATACACCCGGCGTCGCCAGCGCCTGTGAAGCGATCGTCGAAGATCCGCTGAACGCCGCGCGTTTCACCGCGCGCAGCAATCTCGTGGGCGTCGTGAGCAATGGCACGGCCGTGCTGGGTCTCGGCAACATCGGGCCGCTCGCGTCGAAGCCGGTGATGGAAGGCAAAGCCGTGCTGTTCAAGGAGTTCGCCGGCATCGACGTGTTCGATATCGAGCTGAACGAAAGCGATCCGCACAAGCTCGTCGACGTGATCGCCGCGCTCGAGCCGACCTTCGGCGGCATCAATCTGGAAGACATCAAGGCGCCGGACTGCTTCATCGTCGAGCGCGAATGCCGCAAGCGCATGAAAATTCCCGTCTTCCACGACGATCAGCACGGCACGGCTGTCGTCGTCGCGGCGGCGATCACGAACGGGCTGAAAGTGGCCGGCAAGAATATCGGCGAAGTGAAGCTGGTCGCTTCCGGCGCGGGCGCGGCGGCGTTGGCATGTCTGAATCTGCTCGTCGATCTCGGCATGAAGCGCGAGAACATTTTCGTGACGGACCTGGCCGGCGTCGTCTACAAGGGCCGCACGGAACTGATGGATCCGGACAAGGAACTCTTCGCGCGCGAAACGAGCGCGCGCACGCTGGCCGAAGTGATGGAAGGCGCCGACGTGTTCCTCGGCCTCTCGGCAGGCGGCGTGCTGAAGCAGGACATGGTGAAGGGCATGGCCGCGAAGCCGCTGATTCTCGCGCTCGCCAATCCGACGCCCGAAATCCTGCCGGAACTCGCGCTCGAAGTGCGCCCGGACGCGGTGCTCGCGACCGGCCGCACGGACTATCCGAATCAGGTCAACAACGTCCTCTGCTTCCCGTTCATCTTCCGCGGCGCGCTCGACGCAGGCGCGACCACGATCACGAAGGAGATGGAGATCGCGGCGGTCAACGCAATCGCCGAACTGGCGCGTCAGGAGCAAAGCGATATCGTCGCGACGGCATACGGCATTCAGGATCTTTCGTTCGGTCCGGAATATCTGATTCCGAAGCCGTTCGACCCGCGTCTCATCGTGAAGATCGCCCCGGCCGTGGCGAAGGCAGCGATGGAGTCCGGCGTGGCGACGCGTCCGATCGAGGACATAGACGCCTACGAGCAGCATCTGCAGCAGTTCGTGTATCACAGCGGCACGACGATGAAGCCCGTGTTCCAGCTCGCGCGTAGCGTCGAGCCGGAGAAGAAGCGCATCGTGTTCGCGGAAGGCGAAGGGGAGCGCGTGCTGCGCGCGGTGCAGATCGCTGTCGACGAGAAGATCGCGAAGCCGATTCTGATCGGCCGCCCGGCTGTCATCGAACAGCGCATTCACAAATTCGGCCTGCGCCTGACGCCGGGCGTGGACTTCACCGTCGTCGATACGGATCACGACGAGCGCTACCGCGACTTCTGGCAAACCTATTACTCGATGATGGCGCGCGAGGGCATCAGCCAGCAGATGGCGAAGCTCGAAATGCGCCGCCGCACGACGCTCATCGGCTCCATGCTCGTCAAGAAGGGCGAAGCGGACGGCATGATCTGCGGCACGGTCAGCACCACGCATCGTCATCTGCACTTCATCGATCAGGTGATCGGCAGGAAGGAAGGCGCGAAGGTGTATGCGGCGATGAACGCGCTCGTGTTGCCGGGCCGTCAGATTTTCATCGTCGATACGCACGTGAACGTCGATCCGACGCCCGAGCAGCTCGCCGAAATCACCATCATGGCGGCGGAGGAAGTGAAGCGCTTCGGCATCGTGCCGAAGATCGCGCTGCTGTCGCATTCGAACTTCGGCACGAGCAACGCGCCGACCGCGCAGAAAATGCGCAACGTGCTGGCAATTCTGAAGGAGCGCGCGCCTGATCTCGACGTGGACGGCGAAATGCACGGCGACGTCGCGCTCGATGCGCGTCTGCGCAAGGAGGTGCTGCCGGAATCAACGCTCGAAGGCGACGCGAACCTGCTGATCCTGCCGAACATCGACGCGGCGAACATCTCGTATAACCTGCTGAAGACGGCGGCGGGCAACAACATCGCCATCGGGCCGATCCTGCTCGGCGCGGCGAAGCCGGTTCACGTGCTGACGGCGTCGGCAACGGTGCGGCGGATCGTCAATATAACGGCATTGATCGGTGCATACGCAAAGACCAAGGGAGCGCCATGAGTGCAGATGACAGACTACATCGACTGATCGGAGGCGATCGCTTGGCGCAAAGGCCGAAAGGGAACTATAAAAACATCACACGGTGGGGAGATCTTGTCTTCGTCTCGGGTAAATCCGCGGGTAGATCCGTCGACGGCAAGATGCCCAAGGGCCGTTTAGGGCAAACGCTGTCGCTCGATGACGGGATCGCATTCGCACGTGACGCGGCTCTCGAGCTACTGCTGACGCTGTGCGAAGAACTTGGATCGCTCGAGCGCGTGCAACAAGTACTCGACATACAGGGCTTCGTCAATGCGGACGCTTTGTTTGAAGAACATGCGAAGGTACTCGACGGTGCTTCAGATGTTCTCGTTGACGTCCTTGGTGAGGCGGGAATACACGCGCGTTCGGTTTTCGGATGCGTATCATTGCGTGGAGGTCAACCCGTGATCTTGCGTGCCGTCGTCGGACTGAAAACCTCACCGCGAGGAAAGCCGCTTCAATTTTCGCCGGATTCTCGCTGAAGCCTATTCCACAACGACGAAAATTTTCAGATGTCACTGATGCCGGACGACGGAAGATATCCGATTCGAGACATTAGCATTGATTCTCGTCGGGTGACCGCGTTGGGTCGTCAAGCGCCAATGGTGTCCGCTGGACAGCCACAGGTCAGGATTGCGACGAGCTGCCCAAGCATGGCTACGGTTGCAGATGCGCATGCAGACTTCGCCATTGCGATAACCTCGATCTACCGGCCCCCCGCCCATCCATCACGTTAGCGCGCCTAGGCTACACGTTGGTCCCGAGCTGCTTTACCGTCAGAGGCGAGACAGCAAGATTTTTTCCGCTTCGGCGAGCAGCGCTCGTGCGTACTCGGATGCGAACACATCGTCGTTGTGGTCAGCGCGACCAAGGACAACGCGATTCACGCGCCGCGCCTGCTCAATGAAGGCGGACCGGGCTGCGGCAGATATAAACGTGACATCCGCAACGATTCGCTCGGCGATATCGTCGACTCGCCCGATTTTCACGCCTTCATCAGACACGATCGTCGCCGTCGCGTTGATGCCACGTCGGGTTTCGAGGAACGCTATGGACGAGGGGTCGACACGAAAAGCCATCCAATTCTCCATGAGTAGCGGCCGAGCGGGACTCGGCTCACTACCTAGGTTACCGACGCGAATGCATTGTCAAGGCAGCGCCTGACGCGTCGTGGTGCTCAGTGAGACTTAATTTGTCCGGAAGCGATCGCCTTCGAAAGTTCGTCGGCAAGCGCCGCTTGCACCGACGCATGCTTTTCTCGCACGGCCTCGGCGTCTTTCGTAAGTACGGGAAGATCTTGGAGCAGAGATGCGATTTCTGCATCGCGTGCGGCGGCTAACTCCGCCAGATTCTAGCCCGCGTACAGAACGTCGCCGATTATCTCCGTCGCCACCCAGTAAGTGAGATCTTCTTCGAACGAACGCATATCGCTGCTGGCTGATGCAAACATGCGCAGCGCGTCCGCCTTCGATACCTCTCGCGAATAGATCTCGACGCGGCCACCGCCGGCCACCGGGTCGACCCACACCAGGGCGCTACCAGCGTTCGACATGTTTGCCTCCTCGACGGGGATCAAAAAAGTTCCTTCTGAGCGAGCGCCAGACCTATCGCTTCATTTTGTTCTGGCGTCAGGTGCCTGCCTCGCTTCGACGCGCTCTCGTTGATGATAGATCATCGTTCCATACGCGTCCGCCAGTACTCTGATCGTGGGCAGACAGCGAAGGTGATTTTTCCGGAATCTATCGCCTTAGCCAGTTCGTCGGCCAGGGCTGCTTGCACCGACACATACTTTGCCCTCACCGCCTCGGCGTCCTTCAATAGCTCGGTAAGGTTGCGTCTGTGGGGCGGAACCTGGCGAATTGACCTACTGGTCAATGCGTTTATATTGCCCGCTGATCTCGAGTTTGGCCATGCAGAGAAAGGGACGCGGAGCGGCGCCTCGATATGGCTGGTACCGAAAGGTGCCGAGGTCTGGAACTCTTCAGATTGCGAATCTATCGCCTACTGCTTGAGCTTTCCCGTTCATGCTCCCTTGGAGTTGCCGCTTCAACCGCGTACCGGCCCAGTCCCGGTGGCTTGGACGCGCTCGAACGGAGGAAAGCATGCAGTTCAATATTTCAAAATTGTCCTTGGTCGGTGTAGCGACCGACGTCTGTCAGCGTTTGGCCCAACTTGGCTTGGACGTGGGGCGCTCGCACGTTGTGGAGATCATTGCGGGCCTGCTCGGCTATGGCAATCAAAGGCTGATGCGATCGCGAACGTTCGAGTTGGACGAGCCGTTGTACGACTTCCTGTATCTCGCCGACCCTCATGTCGCGTTATTGGACTGGAACCTCGGAGGGCGACGGATACGGGAGCTTTCGGCCACGAGTGCCCTGGCAGACGATGCTCAACGAGCGTTACTTGCCGTGTGCGCTGATACGCTTATGGCGTGGTACCCGGAAAGCGTGTTCTTTGACGGGCATTCGTTCGCGCGAGAGCACGTAATCCCGGTTTACACACCGCAAATCGCTGGTTCCGAAAAGGTTCGTGCGGTTGTGCATGAGACAGGTGAACCGGCCAACGTTCTTGTCGAAACGATCGATACCTGTTTCGAATGGTCCATTCGACGCACAAAGGAAGCCGTTTGGAAGCTCTGCATCGGTGGCCTTCTTGGTCGCGCAGGTGCAGACCGCAGTGCAGACGCTAATCCCGCGCAGGTCATGTTTTGGGCGACCTTCGAGTTCCCGAAGGTCGGTCCCGCGTTGATCTCGGCCGAGGCGTATATGGTGGTCGAGGACGCTTGCGTTCACTATCCGTCCGAATATCGACTGCCCCCGCGCGACGCGCTGTTCCACGCGTCCGGGCTTTGATCTGACGTTCCTCCGGTCCGGTACACGCGTGAGCCTCCTTCAACGGGCGGCAAGTTGGGCGCCGTCGCGGGCCGCGTCTATGCCGAAGGCGGATGCCTTCCCGGAGGAGCCCGAGTAACACGTTGCTCGCGGAGCCTTTCGAAAGCCATGATCGACCCAGACTTGCCTGAACCTTGGATGAGCTTTGTACTGATCGGACAGAGCCAAATCGAGCAATTGGAACGAAGAGACAGACCATGGGCGCGCGTCGCACGCTCAATGCTTGCACGCGCGACCGAAGAATTGCGTGACTACTATTGGCGCCTTGGGCGCAACGCCCCGCAATGGGCAAGCCCGTTCGCCAACGCCGCATGCATTTACCGAGCCGCTTGCGGCGCTCTGCTTCACCCTGAAGCTGCCAAGAAGAACGGCCTTACTGCTCCAATGGTGACAGTCGTTGCCTGCATCCTGCAGGGGTGCGCGCAGCAAATCGAAGACCTTGAAGCAACGATACGAAGGAATTGATCGCAGCTGTAAGCGGACAAAACTGTAACGGCTTGTATAGCTTGAGGCTCACGCACAATCATGGGCATCACTTACGACTTGCGTCTAAAAAGGATGGACCGGCTGCATTCGCCATCTGCCATCCCTTCGGCGTCGGACAAGTCGCGTCGCGCTCGAAGTAAGGCGAGGGCGCAACTGCGATCCCTCCTCACGGAGCGCAAGAAGATCCCGCCCAGACTGTACGGAGAAAAGAGTGCAAGTCCGCCATCCTTAGGCGTCTAGCGCATGAAAGCGATGCTCGCTCAGAAGTCGAGCCTGCCGCCTTGCTCATAACGCAAAGTCTTCGTCATACCCGGCCATGATTCTCTGCGAAGTCGTGAGGTGCGCCGGGGCCGGGCTGCAGGCTGAGCGCCCGGCGGCACAGATAAGGGACGAGTGGAAGCCAATGTCGCCAGGGGCGTTTTCGCCACCACGGCGGCTGGCTTCGCGGTGTCAGATGCCGGACTGATTAGTCGTCGTCGGCATACTGAGCGTTCGCGCGCAGCCACTGCTGATAATGCTCCTCGGTTCGATGGTCATAAAATCGATATACTGAAGTCCGCTACACCCAAACCCAACGCGAAGCTACCGCTTCGCCAACCCCCAGCCACCAAGAAGGGGGCCGCCGCCGTCAAATGCGCCCTTGATCGCGTCGAGACACACGTCCGGTCCGCCCACAACGATCTGCGCGGAGCATGCGAGCATCAGATTCACGGTCAACCCGAAGTCCTCGATGAGATAGCCGGCTGCGCACACGCCTCCGACGCTGCTCACGGACGTCGCCTTGACACGCTCGACGAGCGTCTCGGCGTTCGATCGATAGCCCCAAACCGGCTTTGCAAGCGCTACCGCGAACCCGACCTCAAACGCCGTCCCGCTGTCCGGCTCGCCGGGGCCTCGAAAATCATCTAGGTTCGCCATAACGACGTCTGCGGTCTGAATAAGGTCAACGTTGGCTTGATAGATCCATCGCGCGGCGTCTTCGCCTTGAACGGAGGAGGGCAACTGGCCATCGAGCGGGTAGAGCCCAACGAAGCCGCGATCGCGGCAGAGCTGCTTGAGGTACTCGCCGTGTTCCTTCGCGTCGCGGCGGAAAACATCGAATCCAGCAAGGTAGACGCGCGGCTCGCTCGCGGCGCGCTCGATTGGCAAAGGAGAGGGGTCGATCCTTCCTTCTCGGACCCGGCGTTTGATCCGGTTTAGCTGCTTCTTCACAGCCAAGGCGCTCTTGCCGAGACTATTCGCGATCTGCTCAACCGGTAACCCCTGATCGAGCAACTCCATCACGGCACGCTGCGACTTCGTCGGATTTCTTTTGGACATCGGTTCGTGGCTTCGACTGCAGGGGTGTTGAGACGCCTATGAGCTTACCAATAACCCAGCGTAGTCAAGTCACTCGCCCCTCCGGCCTCACGCTACGCGGAACTGACCAACGGCGGTCGGCGGTTGCGAGTTCGTTAGCCTGCGTCTCCGAGCCTAGAAGAAAAGACGTATGGCATAGTGCGGAACGTCCGACAACCCAGGGGAGAATATGACGACCCTCTCAAACATCGAAGAAAGGATTAGGAAATTGCAGGCTCGAGCAGACGCGATTCAAAAGAAGCAGGCCATTGCTGCCGTCGCAAAAATTCATTCGCTCATGAAAGAGCATGGCCTGACAGTCGACGACCTGACTAATCGAGGCAAAGCTGGCGCAGCAAAGGACTCAGCCAACGCTGCGCTAGCTGGGACCAGCGAATACCGTGATCCAAAAACGGGGGCGACCTGGAGCGGTCGAGGCCGAGCGCCGGCGTGGATAGCGAACGCAAAGAATCGTGCGAAATTTTTGGTCTCTGCGGCAGTCGAGTCTAACGATACGGACTCGGGCAAGCGCACCGGGAACTACCCTCGCGGTCCCCAACCGGCGAAATACCGAGATCCAAAATCGGGAGCCGAGTGGAGCGGCCGCGGCAAGGCGCCGGGCTGGTTGGCATCGGTGAAGGACAGGACCAAGTTTCTGATCTCCGCTGCTGATACCAAAACGGCTGGCACCAAGAAGCCGAAGTCAGAAACGAACGCGACGCCGGCGCGCTCCACTAAGGCCGCAAAGACGCCGAACGCGGCAAAGGCCCCCCGCGCGAAGCGGACATAGCCGCGCATGGTGGGGCGTCATTTTTCTTTGGGAGAAGGCCAAGGCTGTCAGCGGACCGCTCGCCCCGCCTGCTTACGTGCCGGTCTTGAAGAGGCCATCGTTGCGCGCAGCGTTTCTGGGGTGGGCCGGAAATTGCGCCAATGCGTCAGGCCAAAATCTAGTCGGTCGAGAGTCCTGACAGAAGCACCTTCTCGGCGTCAGCGAGGAGGATGCGGGCGTACTCCGAGATGAAAACATCGTCTCGGTGATCTGCGCGCCCGAGAACCACAGGATGAAGGCGTCGTGCCTCTACAGCGAATGCAGCGCGCGCGTCCGCGCAGGTGAATTCGACGTCAGCGACGATCTTCTCAGCTACATCGTAGATCTCGCCGACGCGCTTGCCGTCGCTAGTAAGGATGACAGCAGTTGCGTTAATGCCGCGGTGCGTTTCTTTGAAGACGATGCTCGAAGCGTCGATGCTGAATGCCATGTCGTTGAATCCTGAAGTTTGGGCCAAGCAGGATTGCTTGACCAGTTCCCCTCAGGCTACTGCCCGCTGGCAGAAGTCAAGGCGGCAGACGCGTGACGTTCGTAACCGGGCAAGTAATAGGTCGTTGCCTTCGTGCCCGGTCGCTATGTCTCGTGATAGGAGCGCCTACGGCCGACCTTACGCTACGCGAAACTGACCAACGGCGCTTGCGAGTTCGTTGGCCTGCGTCTGAAGCGCGGAAGCTGCGGCCGCCGACTGTTCGACCAGCGCCGCGTTTTGCTGCACCATCTCGTCGAGCTGCGCCACCGCACGGTTGATTTCCTGGATGCCGCGCGTCTGTTCGTCAGCCGCGTTCGTTATTTCGCCGATGATCGTGGTGACGCTCGACACCCGGCCTACGATATCCGTCATCGTCTCGCCTGCCTGCTGAACCAGCGACGCGCCGGTCGACACGCTCGTCACGCTGGAGTCGATCAATTCCTTGATCTCTTTCGCTGCCTGCGCACTGCGCTGAGCGAGCGTTCGCACTTCGCCCGCGACAACCGCAAATCCACGACCTTCCTCGCCTGCACGTGCGGCTTCCACGGCAGCGTTAAGCGCAAGGATATTGGTCTGGAAGGCGATCCCCTCGATAACACCAATGATGTCGGCGATCTTGCCGGATGCGCCTTCGATCTCATGCATCGTCGAAACAACGTCGGATACGACGGAGCCACCACGCGATGCAGCGCTCGCCGCGGTAGTCGCGGTTTGATCCGCCTGCCGAGCTGCGCTGGCCGATTGCGTCACTGTGGACGTGATCTCTTCCATCGACGCAGCAGTCTCCTCGAGGCTTGCCGCAGCCGCTTCCGTGCGACGCGACAAATCGTGATTGCCCGAGGCGATCTCGTTGGCGGCATGGCGCACCGCTTCGCTCGTATCGCGGATCTGCACCATCACGCTGTTAATCTTGCCGACGAACGCATTGAACGAGCGGGCGATCTGCGCCACTTCGTCATTGCCGGTCGCAGGCAGGCGCTGAGTAAGGTCTCCGCTGCCCGAGCCGATGCCTTCCATAGCGTCGCGGACCTTGGCAAGCCCTCTGAAGGCCACGCCGGTGACCGTGCCGATGATGGCTGCGGCGATTGCGGCCAGCACGGCGAGTGAGATAATCGATCCAGTCAGCAGCGAACGCATCCCTGCCGTCGCTTCCGACTTGTCGAGCGCCACCAGTGTCAGCCAATTGGTTCCCGGCACTGCGCGAGCCCGGACCAGCTTCGCCGCACCGCCGACGGTCGCCTCAATGGCAGGTGACTGTTCCTGCGAGGCAGCGCTAATGGCGCTCGGCGTCAGTTCGTTGGAGACATCGGTCAAAGGTTTCAGTGTCAGCTTTGCATCGGCGGCAGCAACAATGTTGCCGCTCCGGTCGACCAACATGCCGAAGCTTGCGGGCGTCGGATGAATTGCCTTGACGTTCGCGACGACGCTATCCATGGCCACATCGCCCGATACGACGCCCTTGACCGTGCCGTCCCGGACGATCGGCGCGGCAAAGGCGACCACGAGCTTGCCGGTGCCCACATCGACGTAAGGTGGCGTCACGACGGGCTTTCCGGCCTCAACAGCCTGCTTGTACCACGGTCGGCCCGTAGGGTCGTAATCGGATGGGATACCGGTCGGGTCGGAGAATTTCGCGGTCTTGTCCGCATAGCCGACATACACGTTCGTGAAACCGCCGGCGGCTGCAACCTGTTTGAGGAACGGTACGGGATCGGCACTCAGCGCAGCGTCTTGAACTGAGACGATCATCTGCGTTTTCGACGTGACCCACTCTTCGATACCGGCTTCGTGACCGGTTAGTACCGCACTGAGGCTATTTTCGATGGATTCGCTATTATAGCGATGAGCGACGGCGTAATTGACGCCCGTATTGACGGCGAGTCCGCCAACGACGATGGCGACGGAAGCGGCAAGGACGCGACTGCGAATAGAAGAGAGCATGAGAGCCGTTTGAGCCGTGAAAGAATCGCAATGGCTCAGTTAACGACACGCTGCCCGCGCTCTTGATCCTCGTCCGGGCTCAGGAGATGTGGGGCACGAGCGACAACAGATAGCTCGGTCGAACTTGTGGCCCCATGTACCTAAAGAGGGAGCTCACGCTGGGCTAACGCAAGAGACAGCGCCTCATTCTGCTCGGCCGTGAGCGTTCTCGGCTCGACGGTCTCCTGCCGGTAGAAAATCATGGAGCCGTAGACGTCGGCGAGAACGCGGCCGCGCGCGCAGATGGAAAAATCGTCCGTGGCGGCTTGGCGCGAACGCCAATAGTTGATCGCCTGTTCAATGTCCGTGATCGAGTACATCTTTTGCAGTGGTCGATTTTAGATAGGCTCTAAGTTCTTCGCGGCCAGCCCCGGGGTTCGCTAGCCTAAACCTGAGCGCGTCAGCGACCTCTTCGTCTGTTCTTCCCGCCAGTATGGTCAACTCGCTGGTGGTGAAAAGACGTTCAAGGTCGTCTCGCATAGAGGACGCGCCAAACCGTTCGTAGTTCCTGATCAGATGACGCGCCGTTCCCTTCTTTATTTTGTGGGTGACCTCGGCATAGTCATAGAAGAGCTGAGCAGCGCGCCTTTCGCGGTAAGTGGAGTCTCCCGGGTACGCGGCCAGCACTTCCTTCTTGTAAGCTAATAGCTCCCGTCCGATTTCCATCCAGTCCGACGTGTTCAGCTTCTTATACGATTCCAGCATCGTCGCGTGATCTTACAAATTAAGGGAGCGTTCGACTGTGCCGGCCGCACGGTCGCCCGTCCGTTTAGTGCACCAACAGACGGCTCATCGGTTCATGGCGCGTCATGTGGGGGATCGATTCCCTTCAGCGTCAGCGCCCACCTCGGTACGATCAGAGATCTGCGATGCGAGCCAGCAGTTCATCGCGCGTCATAGCGGGGTTCGCCCGTTTCAATTCGATCGCCGCTTGCACGATCTCATCACTTTTTTCTGTCAGCGCCGTAAGCTCCCCGACCCGAAACAGCTTCTCGAGCTCTGGACGGCTCTGATGGGTTCCGAAGCGTTCGTTTAGCCGGACTAGCTGGCGCGTGGCCGTCTTGTTGAGCTTGCCATGCAAGGTCACGTAATCGTAGAAAAGATTTGCTGCCTTGCGGCGAGCAGCGGCGTCGCCGGCATCAGCCGTTTTCGTGAAGAGCTGTTCAGTTTCGGCGAGGATTCGCGCGTGCTCCATGAATGCGGAAGTGGTCGTTTCCATGCTTAGTTCCTCTGGGCGTTATATCTCATATGACAGTGGCCGCAGCCGGCCTACCGGTGAATATCGGCAGGACGGGCGGTTTTTTTAGGGTCGTGCATGAACGAAAGCGTATCGGCACGTTCACAAAGTCAAGCCGCGAGCGAGCATGCATTGACTCTGGGCGCGCAAAGCGGGGAGGCTCGCTCGGGCCCGCGTGATCTCAAATTTGATCCAGACTGAAATAAGCGTCGCCTGCACGGGCGAATGAAAAAAACTGTGCGGGAATTTCTGTTTCCACGTGGAAACCAATCAAAACCGTGCGCCGCGTTAATAGCACGATCGTGAGATGAACTTTGACTCCGACGCTGCTGTAGCACGAAGCATGTGTCGCCCTTTGGGATGCGCGTGCGTCGCGCGGGCGAGGCTTCACGCTTTGCGTGCTCGCAGAACAATGCTTGCTCGAGAGCGAGCGGTCCAGCAACGTCCGACGCGCGCGGGCATTGATGCCGTCGGCACAAGATCGATCACCCGAGGACTTTCACGCGCTCGGGTACGGAGGTCTGGATTGCTCGTCGCTGTGAATATTCGCGCCGGCTCGCTCTGATAATCTGCACGCAGCGGAGCCGATACCCAAAAAGGAGCCGATGATGGTCACACTGAGCCTGGAACTGAGAGACGACGTCTATCGCGGTTTGGTCATGGTGGCCGAGGCTTGCAGCATCGCTAACAAGCAGCGAGACGGAGCAACGACCCACGGTCCACTCGACGCGAAAACGTTATTGCTCATGCTCGCGGAGGATGCCGCCATGGGTCACAGTCAACCGGGCTCTTGGGAAGCGGCGAATATGCTCGAAGTCCTGGCGGCCCACGGCTACCAGTTGTAAACGGGTCCCCGCGGAAAAGCCAATCGTCTTCCGACTTGCTGCCTTGCTTGGATAAATTCCGCTTCATACGCCGATGATCGGCGAGCTTCGCATCGCTGTGGACCGTCCCACGAGGCCATGGAACGGTTCAGCACTCGCGAAGTGACCATGCTTCAGACGGAGCGGGACGTGCGACATGCCGACGGGCCGGTTCGCTGTACTTTGTACTGCTGACGAGGCGGTCACATGTTTCACTGGGCGCAGTATTTGCTCAACGACTAAAGCGCTAAAAGTGCGCGACATCGTTGGACGGTATTTTTGCCCGCTCACTGCGGGCTTTCTTTTGGCGCACACCCGAACCACTTTGGCCGCGGGGCGTTCGCGACCTAGCGTGAGCTTACGCATTCAGCGTGCGGCAGGCAGTGCGTATGTCGAACAGTTCTCTGATCGTATGACAGGATCTGAAAAGGGACGCCCGCACGGTTACGGCCGGCTTGCGCCTCGGCATGGCCTTTGCGCTGCGTATTGTGCCTGCGCACTGCAGGCAACTCAGGAGACAGGCCATGAATGAAGATCAGGTTAAAGGGGTCGGAGAGAAGGTGAAGGGAAAAATCAATGAGGGCGTCGGCAAGGTGACGGACGATCCGGCGCAGGAAGCAAAGGGCGACGCACAGCAGGTCGCGGGCGAGGCGCGCAAAGATCTGGGCGACGCCAAAGAGGACCTGAAAGATGCGGCCGACGACACGTCGAAACCGTAACCGCACTGCACGCACTAACAAAGCGCCGGGGAACTCCCGGCGCTTTCTTTCAGGCGCTGGAGGTCGTCGATAGCCAAATGCGGGGCAGTTGCGCTGCGCGCGTCGCAGCGTCATGCGGGCCGCGCGTGACCGTTCGTCGCGTTCATTTAACCACGCGAGGCAAAATAGGCACCCTCGCCGCGTCGGTCATGCGTGATAATTTGTATTATCAGGATTATATGCATTCTTTTCCGCTACTGCCTTAAGCGTGTCCGTGCCGAGCGGCAAACGCATAGGCGGCGTCTCTGCATCGACGAGCCTGACCATCGCGGTTGCCAGTTTTGCGGGATCGCCTGGCTGATTATGATTGATCTCGCCTGCGAGTTGCCGCAGTTTGCCCGACGTCTCTTCATAGTCGCCAATGATCGTACTGCCGACGGCTAGCGACGACGCATCCAGAAAGTCCGTGCGGAAGAACCCGGGCTCGATCATGGTTGCGTGAATGCCAAGCGGCTTGAGTTCGGCATGCAGCGCTTCGGTGATGCCTTCCACAGCGAATTTCGTCGAACTGTAGACGCCGACAGCTGCCGCCGCCTGATAACCGACGAGGGACGACGTGTTGATCACATGCCCCGAACGCTGCTTGCGCATCACCGGCAACACGGCGCGTGTCACGTTGAGCAACCCGAACACGTTCGTCTCGTAGATGCGGCGAACTTCAGCATCGCTCGATTCCTCGACGGCCGCGAGCAGCCCGAAGCCCGCGTTATTGACCAGTACGTCGATGCGGCCGAACTTATCGACCGCGGCTTCGACCGCCGCCTCCGCCTGTGCCTCGTTTGTCACGTCGAGCGCAAAGGTGAGCAGCGCGGGCGACTCTCCAAGCCGCTCGGCGATCGCGGCGGCGTTGCGGCCGGTGGCGACGACAGCATTACCGTCGTCGAGAGCGGCTTGCGCGATGAGCGAGCCCAGACCGCGCGACGCGCCGGTGATGAACCACACGCGTTTGAACTGCTGGTTCGTGACGTTGTTCATGACTCTTCTCCGTGATTCGTGATGGCTATGAAACGAAATGCATGGAGAGAAGTGTCGGCGTCACGCGGAGGTTTGATTAGACGGGTATGGATGGAATGACTTTTCCGCGTGTGGAAAAATCGCGCGAACGAAGGGACACGCGTGATGCGTCTTTCCGAGACGCAGGCTGCGCGAATGTCGACAAAAGTGGGTGTGACACGTTCACCCGAAATGCGGTGTCCGGTATGGAGGTTACAACGGCCGTGCAGCACACCGCCGGGATCGTCGCTTCATGGCCGGAATGAGCCGGACGACTCGCCCCTTCGCCGCGCCTCCGTCCACGAGTCTGCGCTTCGGCTCCTATCCCAATTGGTCTGACGACGCGAAAGCCGCGCTCAGGGCTCTTTTTGCTCCTATCTGGAGGGCGACAATCATGTTGGCCGGTGTAGCGGCGAAGGTTTTGGCCGGTGATGAGGAGTCGAAGGCGGCGTAGCCGCCGAAGACGACGCATCACCGGCGGCGCCGAGTCGGCCGGGTTCTACGATGGCTGATCGAACAAGAAAGCGATCAGCTACATGTCTGGAACCCGCATTACCGACCAACAGGTTCGCCTCTACATGTCCAAACGCAAACATCACTCGCAGGAGATCGCCGCCGCCAAGGCGGGCATCAGTGTCCGCAGCGCAAGGCGCATCGAACGTGACACCACCCTGCCATCACAGAAACCCCGTCGTTACTGGCGTTCCCGTCCCGATCCCTTCGCCGACGTCTGGGACACCGAAGTCGTTCCGATGCTTGCGAACGCGCCACAACTTCAGGCGATCACCATCCTGCGCAAGCTGCAGGAGGATCATCCCGGGCAGTATCCGGACAGCACACGTCGCACACTGGAGCGGCGCATTCGGCACTGGAGGGCGATGTCCGGTCCACCGAAGGAAGTCTTCTTCCCGCAGTTGCATGAGCCTGGCGCACGCGGCCTGTCCGACTTCACCGACATGGCCGAACTGGGAGTGACGATCGCTGGCGTGCCATTCGAACACCGGCTGTACCACTTCGTGCTCGCGTTCTCGCGCTGGGAATACGCTAATGTCGTTGAAGGCGGCGAGAGCTTCGAAGCACTGTCCATGGGATTGCAAAATGCACTATGGCAGGCCGGGGGATGTCCGCGCGAGCATCGCACCGACAGTCTGTCGGCGGCGTTCAGAAACCTCGCGGATAAAGACGACTTCACAGTGCGCTATGCGGCGCTGCTCGAGCACTACGGCATGAACGGGACGCGCAACAATCGCGGCCTGGGCCACGAGAACGGTAGCGTGGAGTCATCGCATCGCTATTTAAAGGAAGCTGTCGACCAGGCGTTGATGTTGCGCGGCCATCGGGACTTCGTTGATCGTGCGGCCTATGATGAGTTTCTGCGCGAGGTCGTCATGCGTCGCAACCGGCGTAACGCAGCGGCGTTCCGCCTTGAGCGCGAACAGCTCATGGATCTCCCGTTAAGGCGCACGACCGACTTCGTCGAGGAAGAAGCGCGCGTTACACGCTGCAGCACCTTCACCATACGCGGCATTCTGTACAGCGCGCCGTCGCGCCTGATCGGTCATCGTCTGAAGGTGCGCGTGTATGGTGACCGGCTCGACTGCTATCTGTCAGGCGCGCTGGTGCATAGCACCTCGCGAGGTTCGCGTGCCGGCGACAACCGCCGCGCACTTGATTACCGACACTTCATTGAGAGCCTCAAACGCAAGCCGCAGGCATTCAAGGGGCTTGCGTTTCGAGACGAGCTGTTTCCGCGCGAGGCCTATCGCCGGACCTGGGAACAGCTGGAGGCGAGACTGACGCAACGCGAGGCGTGCAAAGTCATCGTTGGATTGCTTGAACTCGCCGCGCTCGATGGCGTCGAGGCCGTGCTGGCCGCGCACCTCAACGCGTTGCTGGTTGACGGCAAGCTGCCTGATCTGAAGGCTCTACGCGAGGAGTTCGCGCCGCGTCACGCCGATTGCCCAAACGTCAATGTCGAGATGCCACCCGCAAGCAGCTATGACGACCTGCTCAACAAGGAGGTCGCATGAGCACGCATGCTTACGATGCCGGCCGTCTTGCCTTGATGCTCAATGAACTGCGCCTGCCGACCATCGCCCGCCTTTGGCCCGAGTTTGCGGAGCGCTCCGACAAGGAAGGCTGGCAGGCCACACGCTTGATCGGCGCATTGCTCGAACACGAACTGGCCGAGCGGGCCAAACGGCGCATTGAACGACATCGTGCCGAGTCGCATCTGGACCCGACCAAGACGCTTGCGACCTTCGACTTCAGCATGGTGCCGATGGTTTCAAAGGCACACGTCATGGCGCTCGCGACCGGCGATTCGTGGCTTGAGAAAGGTGCCACGGCGCTCCTGTTTGGTCCGCCTGGGGCCGGCAAGAGTCATCTAGGTTCGGCCATCGGACACGCGTTGATTGACGCCGGCTACCGGGTGCTGTTCACGCGTACGAGCGAGCTCGTACAGAAGCTGCAGGCTGCGCGCCAGAGCCTGCAGTTGCCTTCAGCTCTTGCCAAGCTCGACCGCTTCGACCTGATCATCCTCGACGACCTGTCGTACGCCCGTAAGGACCAGGCCGAAACAAGCGTCCTGTTCGAGCTGATCGCCGAAAGATACGAGCGCCGCAGCCTTCTGATCACGGCCAACCAGCCCTTCTCGGGATGGAATAACGTGTTTCCGGATCCCGGCATGACTGTCGCTGCGATCGACCGACTCGTCCACCATTCGACGATCTTCGAGATGAACGTCGAAAGCTACCGTCGTCGCGCAGCCAGCGACAAACAGAACAACCG
This sequence comes from Caballeronia zhejiangensis, assembly GCF_022879815.1. Taxonomy (NCBI): domain Bacteria; kingdom Pseudomonadati; phylum Pseudomonadota; class Betaproteobacteria; order Burkholderiales; family Burkholderiaceae; genus Caballeronia; species Caballeronia zhejiangensis. The sequence goes on along the minus strand of NZ_CP084287.1, from coordinate 148,982 downwards.
GCGCCGACAATCCTCCAGCGACAAACATCAACAAGGAGCGACAACCATGACCGGATAACGACCGACAATCATCCCGGTCGACCGGCCAAGATGGTTGTCGGTAAACCGGCCGTGCTGCTTGACGCTGTCCACCTATCCTTAAAGCGGCGGTCAGCACCACGGCGCGCTGTACCGCGCCTCCCAACACCGTGACGCGGTTCTTTGGCCGGGCAGCAAGCCATTCGACCAAAGTCATTAACTGGAAGCTGGCTTTCGGAGAGGCCTCCAACTGCAGGAGGTAACATGTTTCTGTGCTACCTGATTGACCCTGACAGACGCTGCATAACCAAGGTGAATGATGGGTTCGACCGTGCATCGGAGCTGACGGGCAGTGAGCACCCTGGACTCGCCGAATTGTGGACCGACTTTGCGGACTCGACGCTTGACGTTGCATACTCGCCAGACGCAGATGAGCAGCCGTCGTTTCGCGTACGTCTTCCCTTTCGTGGGAAGACGATAGAGCATGCGATTAGCGGAAAGGGCGTGTTAATCGCCTGTGGCGAAATTCCTCCCGAAATCGCGCAACAAATACAGACGGCGAAAGCGGTCGAGAAAATGGTCGAGTTCTCATCCGCCCGCTATATAGCCGTTGATCGATGGCTCAAGGGTGGTTCCAGCGTGACGCGTGCGCCGGCTCGACGCGCGGCGTCGAACGGTCGTTTAGGCTCGCAGGAAGACCGTGACAAAGCATCTGGCGAGCGATGACGCGACGACGGTATTCCGATCAACGTACTGGTCCTGCCCGGACCAGGTGACACGGGGCAAGCGCGTCTCGGCGTCCGATCCCCGATTGTGGCCGAGGCCGGCCCGCAAGGCACTAAGCTTGTGTGTCGGACGCCTCACACGGCCCGAGTGTCTGACGAAGGCGAGTCGCCGTGCGGTGGCTCGACAAGCCCATAAGATTGCTCACTTGCTCGTTGGTCTTGCCGGCGATGATCAGCCGACGACCGAACGTGTTTCTGAGTAAGCGTGGACTCTCGTCGGCCGCCGACAGGTCAGCGCGGCGTAGCGCTACGCGGACACATTTCAGCATCGTATCCGGCAGCATCGGCTTGCCGCCCGCAGTGGCTATGAAGAGCCATTGCGTCGGGGCCTGAATGCGGCTGCGCGCCTTGTGATATTCGCGCAGCACGTCGACCGCGAAAGATTCGATCGGCACCCGCCGTGCAATGCGAGGTCCATGCTTGTCAACGAAGACAGTGGGGCGCTCGCCATGCACATCGAGGTCGTCGACGCGCAACTGCTTGAGTTCGGCGGCTGTGACCCCTGACGCCAGAAATAGCGCCACGATCGCCGTGTTTCGCAGTTCCTTGAACGCCGCGCCCTCGATTGCAACGCACACCGCTTGTAGCCGCGCATCGTCTTCCGGTGAAAGATAGATCGGCGTTGGCTCGTCTTGTGGCCAGTTCTCGTTGACTAACATCAGCGCGGCCGTATTATCGGTGCGCAGTTCGATGTTCACGAGATGACGCGTGACCCGGTCGATCAGCTTCAGGTAACGCAGGCGAGTCGTCGTGCCGGGCGCGCAGTCCTGCGCGAGTTCCGCGAAGAATCCATCGATGTGGTCCGCCCCGAAGCTCGCCACCGTCGCGCCGTGCGCGAGCAGATAGTCGTTGAAGCGCGAGAACATCGAGCGGTGCTGGACGATCGACTGGTCGGCAAATGCGCGGCGATCGGCCCCCGTCGCTTCTTCACGCTGCCATTGGGCGTATGCGTCTTCGGGTGCAACAAGCCAAATATCGTCAGGCATAAAGTCGATATACTGAAATTCGCTCAACCCAAACCCTACAGCGAAGCTAACGCTTCGCCAACCCCGAGCCACCAAAGACGGGGCCGCCTTCGTCGACCTCGCTTCGAATGGCGTCGAGGCAAGCGGCCGGTCCGCCGACAACCAGTTGCGTGGAACACGCCAGCATCAGATTGACGCTCAGACCGAAGTCCTCAATGAGGTAGCCGCCAGCACAGTAAGCGCCTTTGCCTCCCGTCGCCGCTGCCTCAACGCGCTGAACCAGCGTCCCTTCGTTGGATCGATACGCCCATATCGGCTTTCCAAGCGCGGCCGCAAAGCCAACCTCAAAAGCAGTCCCGCTGTCTGGTTCACCGGACCCGCGAAAGTCATCGAGGTTCGCCATCACGATATCGGCCGACCGGATCAGTTCGATGTTTGCGGCATATATCCATCGAGCAGCGTCTTGCCGTTGAAGGGAGGAGGGCACTTGTCCGTCGAGTGGATAGAGGCCAACGAAGCGGCGATCGCGACAGAGCTGCTTGAGGTGCTCGCCGTGTTCCTTCGCGTCGCGGCGGAACACGTCGAATCCGGCTAGGTAGATGCGCGGCTCGCTCGCGGCGCGCTCGATTGGCAAAGGAGACGGGACGATCCTTCCTTCGCGGACCCGGCGTTTGATCCGGTTCAGCTGCTTCTTCACAGCCAAGGCGCTCTTGCCGAGACTGTTTGCGATTTGCTCTACCGGTAAGCCTTGATCGAGCAAGTCCATCACTGCGCGCTGCGACTTTGTCGGATTTCTTTTGGGCATCGCTTCGGTACTTCGACTGCAGGGTTGTTTCGACGGGTATGAGCTTACCAATAACCACGTAGAGTCAAGCCGGGTCGCTTCGCCAAAACAGTATCCTTACCGGTCCCGGTCGTTAGGGCAGCCACTGATGCTTGAGCTAAGGACCGATACTCACACTTTGTTTCAATTTGTTGCATGTCGCGGAAAGCCGCGCCGGCCAAGGCCTTCCGCCGATTGAAAAGGTTGTGGTGCGTGCGCTCAGTCGCTGCGATGGTAAAGCTTTCAACGGAGGCACCGTTAGAAGGCACATGCCAGCGAGGAATGACACCATGCAGATCCAGACGAACCCGAGCGCAGATACATTGCGCGAAATCAATGTCCGCCGGACGTCCGCCATTGGAGCAGATTACGCCGCCGGCACTGTCCCGCAAACACGAGCCGCTGCGGCGGACAGCTCAGCGGTAACGCTTTCGTCGAACTTTGCGTTGCGCGAGTCGAGCGCAACGGATATCGATATCGACAAGGTCGCTTCGATCAAAGCCGCGTTGCGTGACGGTAGCTACAGCATCGATTCGAGCAATATCGCCGACGGCATGCTCGGCGTGGCGCGCGATCTCTTGCGAAAAGCACCACGTGAGTAGAGGAACTGGGCCGGTGTCTTTTGGCACCAACGTGTAGCCTAGGCGCGGTAACGTGATGGATGGGCGGGGGCCGTAGATCGAGTCCGGTGCGGACGTGACCGAGCTGCTTTACCGTCAGAGGCGAGATAGCAAGATTTTTTCCGCTTCGGCGAGCAGCGCTCGTGCGTACTCGGATGCGAACACATCGTCGTTGTGGTCAGCGCGACCAAGGACTACGGGATTCACGCGCCGCGCCTGCTCAATGAAGGCGGACCGGGCTGCGGCAGATATAAACGTGACATCGGCAACGATTCGCTCGGCGATATCGTCGACTCGCCCGATTTTCACGCCTTCATCAGACACGATCGTCGCCGTCGCGTTGATGCCACGTCGGGTTTCGAGGAACGCTATGGACGAGGGGTCGACACGAAAAGCCATCCAATTCTCCATGAGTAGCGGCCGAGCGGGATATTCGGCTCACTACCGAGGTTACCGACGCGAATGCGTTGTCAAGGCAGCGCCTGACGCGTCGTGGATGCTCAGTGAGACTTAATTTTTCCGGAAGCGATCGCCTTCGTAAGTTCATCGGCAAGCGCCGCTTGCACCGACGCATGCTTTTCTCGCACGGCCTCGGCGTCTTTCGTAAGTTCGGGAAGATCTTGGAGCAGAGATGCGATTTCTGCATCGCGTGCGGCGGCTAACTCCGCCAGATTCTCAGGCCGCAATGCGCGTTCGAGGACTCCCGCGTCAATGCCGAAATGCTTGCTGATCGCCTCGCACGCATGTACGAGCGCGAAAGACACTTGCTTTTCCTCGTCTAAGCCTTTGCTCTTGGGGCAGAAATAGCCGGCGTACAGAACGTCGCCGATTATCTCCGTTGCAACCCAGTCGGTGAGGTCTTCTTCGAACGCTCGCATGTCGCTTCTGGCTGATGCAAACATGCGCAGCGCGTCCGCCTTCGATACCTCTCGCGAATAGATCTCGACGCGTCCACCGCCGGCCACCGCGTCGACCCACACCATGGCGCTACCAGCGTTCGACATGTTTGCTCCCTCTCGTCGGGGTCAGAAAAGTTCCTTCTGGGCGAGCGCAAGAGCAATCGCTTCATTCTGTTCCGCCGTCAAGGTTCTCGCTTCGACGCGCTCTCGTCGCTGATAGATCATCGTTCCGTACACGTCCGCCAAAACCCTCGCTCTCGGGCAGACAGCAAAGTCATCTGTCGCCGCCTGCCTCGATCGCCAGTAGTTGATGGCGCTCTCAATCTCAGTAATCGTGTCTTCGTTCATCCAGCTGGCTGCCGTTGCTCTAGCTCCGGATGATATTCCTCTTCGTCGGTCTTGTCGCCCAGGCCTCGACGAGCGCATCGCATTTTCCCGGTTCAGCGTGAGAGCAACGGCTTTGCCAGCGGGCTGGGCGACACCGTGCTAGTGCTTTACTTCGCCTTCCAACTCAAGGGCCAGTTCCACCGCCAACGCCGCCTGCACGTTTCCGTGCTTTTCACGGAATGCTTCGGCGCAGACTTGAATTTCCGGATGGTCTTTAAGGAACGAAGCCAGTTCCGCGTCTCTCGCGGAACTGAGCGCGGCGACGTTCGCAGGTTCAAGCGCGCGGTCCAACGTCGCGGCGTCGACGCCGAAATGCTCGCTGATAGCAGCGACCGCGTGGACAATCGGGAACGCCACATCCTCGTGCGCGTCTTTGCCGCCCTCGACGAAGAAGTAGCCTGCGCAGAGCAGGTCGCCCTTGACCTCCGCTGCGACGCGCGAGGCAAGATCGTCCTCAATTGCTCGCCTGTCGTTGCGCGCGGATTCAAACATCTGCAGCGCCTCTTCCTTCGTTGCTTCCCGCGAGTAAATTTCAACGCGGCCAGTTCCGGCGCGTTCTAGTTCGACGTAAATAATTGCCCCATCGAGTTTGGACATATGTTCCTCTGTATAAGAAGTAGTAGATCGTCGCCCCCGGACGTCAGCCGGGACGTACGCCATGGGGGCAGACTTCGAAATCATTACTTGGCGCCCGGCGGACGCGCTTGCGGTTGATCGCCTTTCGCGACGTCAGTACGGAAGCGCCCCTTCAAGCTGCTTGACGGGCCTTTAGTAGCTGTTTGATTCCTGCGCGAGTAAGACTGGGGTTTGCTGCCTTCGCCGATACGATCTCCGTCAGTTCGTCGTCCGAGTAGGCAGCGAGAACCGCGAGTTCGCTCGCACTGAAGAGCGCCTCCATCTCGGCGCGGTGCCGGGAATCGACGAAGCGCTCATATGCCCGCAGGTATTGGGCTGTGGTCGCCTCAGAGAACCCGTAGCACGTCTTGGCGAAGGCAAAAAACAGCCTCGCCCCCTTCTTCTCAGCCGCGGCCAAGCTCGAGCCTTCAGACTTGGCTTTCTCAACGCACAGTTCGACCACTTTCTTCTTGGCGGCCGATAAGGCTTCGCCAGCGATAAAAACATCTACTTTTCGCTTCAACACGGCGTTCGTTTTCCTCTCTTGTTGCCGTTACGGGATGGGGTGGGCCTTCGTATAAAGGGCAGCCCTCACCAACTCTATCGATGTTTAACGGCACGCAAGGCGGTTTCTTTCGTCACACGGGCTAGTACGGGTTCTTTTTCCGCCTGCACCGTCGTCCGAGGATCTGAAAAAGCACGCACGCGCGGTTAGGGCCGGCTTGCGCGTCGGCATGGCCTTTGCGCTGCGTGTTGTGTCTGCGCGCTGCAGGCAACTCAGGAGACAGGCCATGAATGAAGATCAGGTGAAAGGGGTCGGAGAGAAGGTGAAGGGCAAAATCAATGAGAGCGTCGGCAAGGTGACGGACGATCCAGCGCAGGAAGCCAAGGGCGACGCACAGCAGGTCGCGGGCGAGGCGCGCAAGGATCTGGGCGACGCCAAAGAGAACCTGAAAGATGCGGCCGACGACACGTCGAAACGGTAACCGCACCCCACGCGAGCCTACAAAAGCAAGAGCGTAACAAAGCGCCGGGGACTCCCGGCGCTTCAGGCGCAGAATCGTCGATAGCCAAATGCGGGCAGTTGAGCCGCGCGCGTCGCAACGTCACGCAGGCCGCGCGTCCCGTTCGTCGGTTCTTTAACTGCGGGAGCCAAAACCGGTGCCCTTGCCGCGTCGGCCACGCTAGGCGATAATTCGTATCTTCACGCTTGATTACCTATAGATGGCGAAAAATTTGCAGTATGACGCAATTAAATTGCGATCTGAACAACGCTTAGAGTACGGCCATCGACGCCGGAGTAAAAAGTAAGCCTGTTGTCGTGATTCGTATCACGGTTGCTGCTCGCAGAAAGGAGGCCCATCAAGAGTTGAGATGGTTTGCTGCGGATCTCTGTCGGACGGTTGCGCGGTATGTATGCCTGGACCCGATGTGCCGTCGAGCCGACCGATTGGCGACCGGGGTGCGGAGGAAACCGCGCGGCCGACGCAGTATTCGACACAATTGTCGCGGCGGCCGCAACATTACCCACCACCGTACGCCTACCCCGAGGGCCGCGCGCCGAACACACGCGAGGTGGTGGTGGTGCCAAGTTACATCATTGTCGACCGCGTGAGCCCGATAGCATATCGATCGTGGATGTGCTTCGTTAAGGCGCAGCGATCAGCATGCGTCCGAGTTTGAAAGATAGCCGCCGTTCGAATGTCCCACAGCGGGTGGACGCGATCGTCCGCTCATGGCCGTGGTCAGCCGATTTCGAAAGCAGGCCGCAGTCAAAGACTCAATTCAACGACGTTCTTGTTCGCAGCAGCCGAAGCAAGGAGGCTTCGGAGCATGGCCAGTTGGGAGACAAGATCCTTCCGCTGAACCTCAACAGTGTGAGCGTCCCCATTCGTGCAGCAACCGCAAACGAAACACACCGTGTCTTCACTCTGCGAGTGAAGCGAACGAAGGCAACACTCTAGCTCTGATGCAATTTGTAAAAGAATCGGGGGCTCGGCCTCGTCCTCTTCGAATTGGTCGAACATCGTCCCCAACGAGCTGTTGATTCGCTTCCAGAATCCCGACGCGAAGAGCCACTCGGAGGCTGCACCGTCCAGTATAAAGATCGGCTCCGAGATGGCGCCGCCCGCAATATAGAAGCGCGATGCCTGTAATCTGCGCATGAGGTAGCAGATAATCTAAATGTCCAAGACACCGATTGTCGACGATCTGGGTGACGGCGTCGAACGACCGGTCATGGCCGGGTTGAGGCGGAGCTGCCCGCAATGCGCTCGCCGGACAGCAGTCATTGAACGACCGAAAGATGAGGCCTCGGGCATCCTAATCGGACGATGACCTCGACCGGCGGCTCATTGCCCGGACTGAGACGTTGGGGCGCTGCCTGCCGCCCAACCCTGACAAGTGACGTTCCCCAGTGACAAAATTATTTCGCGCCGAGAGTCCTTGCCTCGTAAGGCTGAGCGGGCGTGGGCATGAGTTTCCACCGCGAGGTGACAAAATTATTGGCGCAAGAGTGACATTTTTAATGCGGTCTACGATTTCGTCGAGGAAAGTTTTGCCTTTTCGCAGCGGCACCCGGTAGGGGTTGCTACAAGATGCCTTACCTGACTTGACGCGCTATGAGATGGAGCGTGAGTCGGGTGTACGGAAGGAGTCCTTCTTGCGCTAAACAAGCGCGGCCTGTCGGGCGTCAATGTCGTCGCCCCGGGAGACCACGCGGTGTTGAAGAAGGCAATGGGTGACGATTGCAGGAAGCCGCTTGGCGGCGCTGCTACGTTCACTGCTTGGGCAACGCACTGAATATTTGCGGCACAAGGGCAATGACGACTGCCAGTGTTATAGACCGTTGTTCGTCATGCGTCGTTGCAGACGACCTCGATCCGCTTACGTGCTGAGTGACGCCGCATGCTCGACGCGGCGGACCTCTACTGAGCCGACGATAAGGCACGGGCCTGGACGTGGCGATAAGGATTCAGCGCGAAGGATAGGCGCAAGCCTGAGCGAAGTTACTTCTTCTTGCGTATGAGACTCACCTGGCCGTTTCGCTCCAGGACGGCTGCTTCCACATCGTCGAGGGTTGATGCGTGCAACTGCTGCCTGGCCGTTTCAAACACATCGGTCTTGGTGATGAGCGCGGCCGAGATTTGTTTCTCGTCGAAGTTGCCGTTCTTGAAAATCTCCCTCGGTGCACCGGCGACGATTCTTTCGAGCGCCGGTGAATGAACACACGCCCATGCCAGCGCACGGTGTATCAACACGATGACGAGCGACGCGATCGCGGTCGGTATCGCGGGCGAGGCGCCCACGATCACGCGGCTCAGCGTAGCACCCAGCAGAATCGCGACGACGTAATCGAACGGCGAGCGTTGACCAAACGACCGTCTGCCCGCAATGCGTATGAAGACCAGCGCACCGAAGAATACCGCCACGGCGCGCGCGGCCATCTGGAAGCTATCGAGGTCTTTTCCCTCGCCGAAAATAGTGAGCAACAAGCTCATTGCTCCCTCCGTTGGAAAATGCCGGTGGGCGGGCGTCTCCGGTTGTGAAGCGGTCAGGCCGCGGGACCTTGATACCCCGGAAGTCCTAATGCGGCTTTCGTCTTCGCCAGCTTGACCCCTTTCGTCGTCAGCGCAGCGAACTCCGCGTCGGTTCTTGGCTGCGGCAAGCTGTGCCGGAAGAAGTCGTCCCAGCGGAATTCCTCGAGCGGTACGTTAGTCTTTTCGTAACCACCCGCATCGCGAACCGCTGCGGAAAGGCTGCGAAAGACGTCGTCTTCGAGAGTCCATATGTGTTCACGCATGTCCTCAAACGTCATGCGCTGACCGAGAGCGTTGTAGGGGTAGGCCCAACGATTGTTCTCGAGCGTGAGCCAGAACTCGGCCGGCGAAAGCGTCGAGAAGTCTCGGACAAGAACGACAGGAACGCGCTTAACGTCCGCCCGCCAAAGCGCGGCCGCGACATGGTGGTGGTCGATGGCATACGCGTCGCCTCTCGGACCATATACAATCGGAACAGGCTTCTCCGCGATGGCCATTTCAAGTTCGTGACCCTTGAGCTTCCGATAAGTCTCGGCTTTTTTCAAAACTTCTCGTAAGCCATGCGTCAGTTGGGTTGGACGGAGCTGATCGATTTTTAGCGTCTTCATCATGTCCTCCAATCTAGTACTCCGGGTTCCGCTGGGTAGCAACTTGCGTCCGGATCGCCTGTGCATGCAGGGACGCAAACTTCGCGCCATAGGGACACGGCACTCGCCACGCTTTCGGCACGGTTATCCTTCTGCAGTCGCATCGGCATGTGGGAACAACTGTGCGTCGGCAACATTGTCCGGAGGCGTGCGCTGACGCGGCCGAGTGGCGCGCTCGTCAAAAATTAGTCATCATTGTCTAACCCGGTTTGATGATCATTCTGCTTACCAGCCGGTTAGGTCCGTCAGCGGTATAACTCGCCCTGCTCGCGCCTTGCTCATAATAGCGGCGCATCGCGATGTCGCCGGGACGACCAGTGCGCTTGCGCCGTCGTTATCAGACAGGCCAGTGCGCATGGTGCAGCGGCTACGGCGCGCTCGATCTGTATCACGGGCGCGTTTACTCACACGAGGATCGTCGACGCCCTTCCATCTATTGTTGGGCAGATACTTTTCGAGTGACGGCGTCCCGCGGGTCTTCAAATGGTGTTAGAAGCGGCCGCTTGTTTCTAGCGCCCACGCAACTGGAGGCGTCGTTTCGCATCGCCCGGCGCCGTAGTGGAAACAAACTTGGAGCAATCCGGGGACGCTCGCTGACGGCACAGTGGTGAACCAGTTTCTCATCGGACGCTGCACGCCTTCGTCAGCCAATGCGTCGTACGGGTAGGCGGCATCCCTCATGTTCACTGCCAGCCTTTCCACTGCACATCTCAAGACAGCGGATCGCTCACCGGAGGGGTGCAATCTACACAGTGCCTTCATGATCCGATTGCGCTCCGCCGCGCAACGCGCTGTAAGCAGGAGCATTTGCTGGAAAACGAAGTACAACGGCGCCCGTGAATCCTCCGGAAGCCGAGTGAGAAGCGGGAGAAGAGGGGGACTACCTCTGCTCCAACTCGTCGCGCCCACCATTACGCAAGCAAGGCGTGCCCACTCGCGCTTCGAAAGACCGAGCACTGCGCCTTCGGCCCTCGTGGACGCCAGTTCAATGACCTCTTCAAAGCTCTTTGCTCCCTTGGCTCGGTTCGCTTTGACGGACATCACCATGAGATTGCCGAGCGCATAGGCTCCGTTATTGTTGATCCTATCGACCGACCAGTCGCTTTCGGTCAAGGCGGCATGCGTCATGGAGATCAGCGTGATCGGACACATGGCGCAGTCGATCTTTCTTAAGTAGGCAGGAGTGACTTCCCGGTCGAGAATCCGGCGGCGTCGAAATGCGTTGAGCCGAAGTTGCAACCATTTCGACACGAAGCGATCGGGCAAATGCTGCGGAACGCGAAAATGCTCACGACCTGCCCGGTATCCGGCCAGTAGGCTCTGTTCGCTGGACGCGCGATCCAATGCACGGCCAAATCGAGCGAAATCCCAACCAATTTCGAATCCGGTTTCCGCAACGTCGATAGTTTGCATCGCGCTGGCCCCAAGGCAGTTCGGCCCGAAAAACTATCTAAGCTGAGACCGTTACGCGACCGTGCAGCTCAGAAACCCCGCCAAAGCGTTCAGCAATGAAGGTGCCGCCTCTCAAGCGTGTTGACGGCGACGGCTACTAGTGGCGCGACAACGATCTGTGCTCAGCATCTCGGGCAGAACGCTTCCGCAAAGAAGTTCGCGCCAGTGGCTTGAACGCATTGCGACTACTTTCGACGAGCGTTCGATCCGTCCGCCCGTCCGAAGACGGCTTGCGCCCTTCAAAGCCGCCAGTGCGTCAGAAGCTGTGCTCGCTATGTGATCGCCGGTACCGCTTCGATCAACGCCACACCTATTAATGCGCCCACCACTGCGCTGACAATCTTGGGGTGCCAGCCGTCGAGATGCAAGGCGTTCAGGAGCGCGCCGAAAAGGACGATACCGAGCAGCGCAGAAACGACGATCAGGTAGCCAATCTCGAAATCGCTGTTAATCAACATAGCCCCTCCTGTTCTTTGTGACGCAACCTAAATATATCACGATGTGATATAAGAGTGGAAGACGGATCGCCGTGTTGACCCAGCTGATATTTACCGCCCCATGTCGACCGAGCTACGGCCGGGCGTTCAATATTGTCGTAGTTGACGCGACTAATCCTCTGAAGGGTGCGCAGGTCTGCAGACGATCTTCGTCGTGGGATGGCAGCGATGGCCGTCACGCGTGTCACGACACTGCGACGGACGGGCGCTGTATCGCTCAGCCTGAAAGAGGTCCGGCGCTCCACAGTTGGGATTCAGTTACCGCTATTAGCGGCCTACACGCCGACGAGTACGAGGTAAATATGTCGACCCTCATTTTTGCAAGATGGCGAGCGCTTCTCCACAGTGCGGTTTTCCGCTTTCGTTTCCGGTATCCGCGCATCAGAAACGCCTTCACGTCACCGAATCCGAGAGGCCGGAGTGATGCGCTTCTTGAGCAACTGGAACAGCAAGCACGCTTCCGGATGCTTTTGGACATGAGGTGCGCACAGGTCATGCACGCGCCCGTAACGACCATCACTGCAGATGCAACCATTCACCAGGCACGCGCATTACTGGATAAAACGGGGTATAAACTGCTTCCTGTGACTGATCGCGAAGGGCGGCTTGTCGGTGTCGTTACGCGGGAAGATTTTTCGCCGCCTAAGCGCGACCTTCGCGTTACCTCTGAACTCAAGGAAGACCGGCCGGGCGGCGAGTTAGAAGACAAAGGGCAACGGGTTCAGACGGTCATGCAATCAGACGTCAGTACAGTCGATGTCGATACACCCATCTCCGAGGTGATTCCGCGCTTCATGGCAAACGGACATCATCACATTCCTGTCGTACGCAATGACGCGGAGTTGGTCGGAATGCTCACTCAGTCCGATCTGCTCTTGGCCGTCTGCGGCGGGCGATGAAGCTCGGTGATCGAAAACGGTCGCAAACCGGACACCTTGGATGATGGCCGGCGCTCCGTTTTTTAGTCGTGCCGTGTGTTCATAGTAATGAAGACGTCCAATTGCTCTTCACAATAGCTCAGTGTCCGCATCGTCGTTGACTTGACGCGCTCAAGGCGCAAAGGCCACCGCCGGGGTGGATGAAAATGATGAGACTTTTACTACTTCGGGAAATCCTGCTGGCCGTCGCGGTCATTGCAGTCTACCTGCTGCCTGCGATCCTCGCGGATCGGACCAAACGACATTCAGTTCTTCCGCTCGCATTGTTCAACGTGCTACTGGGATGGACGATTGTAGGCTGGTTCGCGGCGCTCTATTGGGCGTTACACCCAGACAGCCCGATCCGGTTGAAAAACATGGAATCTGACAATCGGCGCGCAGAGGCGAAGGCCACGATAGATTCACTCGTATCCCGCGCGCGCATTCGCAGTCGTTCCCGGTAACTCGCCGCACAGAAAGGGACGCGCCCCGGCACGGAGGTGGGGCACTTATCGCATGTCAATCGACGCCAACCCTCCAGTGTCGTCATGTTGCGAGGCTTCGCGGTCGTTCTCTTCTCCAAGTACCGTAGGGCAAGCGCTTCCAACCCTGCGGCGCAATCTTTCGCCAGGAAACCGGGATGCAGATCGATACCCGGCTGCAAAAAAGGAGGCAAGGAATACGGAGCATCGCAGTATCGCGCGTCGGGCGCCAAGGGTTCCGGTGTTTAAAACTCGCCCGGCGCATGATTAGGCGTTACTGCGCCGACTATGTGTGTGGACCGAGCTCCGAGAGATGCGCAACTTTGCGTCGCCTGCTGCCGGCGTTGACCTTTTGACCGCCCTTAGCTATGGGCACGACGATTGCGAGCACGAAGGCGTCTGCTCCGTTCCCGTCTCTCTCGGGGAGCGTGGACTTTAGGCCCGCCCTTCGAGAGTGGGCTCTTTTTTGAGCGTATGTCCGGCAAAGCCGAACAAGGTAGGCTGAAGTATTGGCCGGTTGACGCGCGCCGTAGCCGCCGCCGCTGCTGCGGACAATGTCGAGGAAGTCATCGACCGGCCACATTCGAGCGAAAGAATAGTATTGCGCATTGATCATGCGACGGAGCAGATTAGCACCACACGAAAGTATCCGCGGTCGCCTCGCATAAGCAAGCTCCAGCACATGGTCATCAGTCATGGCCTGCGATTTGAAGTTGCGGCTGACGCAGCAGGGAGTCGCCGCGCCGCTACGGTCGCGCCACGGTAAGCTGCGTATTTCGGACGAAGGTGACCGGCCGTTTCGGGATCGTGACCGGCGATTTCGGCAACGTGACCGGCCGTTTCGGGAACGTGACCGAACGGACCGGACGACAGGACTGGCGTTGCGCATGACATCAACCACGCGAGCTATGCTCGCCGGCTTTTGCCGGAGAGAGCATGCCCGCGCACCGGATGAACATGCGCATGTATATGAACGCCTCCCTTTTGCGAAGCAGAAGTGCACGCTGACAGGTAGATGGACTGCTGCTGTATATCCGGCCTTGATGCAGTGCAAGACGCACACTGCGGGCCCCGATGAAATTCGCTTACTCGCGCCTCTTTGATCAAGCGAGCTTGAAGCTCGTATGCGCATTCAGGTTTGGCGAGTACCGGTCCGACCTATCTCGTCATCGCTTCGACTGCCGACGCAACCTATGGACAAGCGGGCTTACACTAACGCCGTCTTCTCGACGAATTCTCGATTAGGCGGGTCTAGTACTGACGTGCCCCTGTTGGTAAGGGCAGTCATGGCTGAGAATCGCCCAAATTATTCGGGCAATCTTGTTTGCTATCGCGACAACCACTACATTTGCCGGCCTGCGCTGTTTGATCTGCTCAAGCCACGGATTAGGTTGCTTGTAGCGGTACAGGACACTTCGCGCGCCATGTATCAGCAACGTGCGCAGGTACGTGTCGCCACGTCTGCTGATTCGCCCAAGAACCACCTTTCCGCCGGAACCAGTCTGCCGGGGCACCAAGCCAATCCAGGCGGCAAACTCACGTCCGGATTTGAAGGCACGCACGTCACCCATCGAGGCGACGGCTGCAGTCGCGGTCAACGTGCCGACGCCGGGTATTGCAGTAATCGCTTTGACGCCGTTATCGTTAATAGCGGCTTGTTGAAGTCGCCGTTCAATCGTAGACACTTGATCGTCGATTTTCGATAACGCGGCCCACTGTTCCCGCAGCGTATCAATGAGCGCGAGTGGAAGCCGTTCAGAAACGCGCGCCAATATCATGGGCATTGCCTTATCGAGCGCAAGGCGACCTCGTGCAGTGACCTCACCATACTCGGTCAAGAGTCCGCGCAGGCAGTTTATCTGCATAGTGCGGAACTTGATCAGCTGCTGGCGCAATCGGTGCAGCGCCAAGATTGCCTGCTGCGCCTCGGTTTTTACGGCTACCGGTTTGCTCGGCTGCTGCAACGCGAGCCATATCGCTTGAGCGTCTGCTGCGTCGTTCTTGTTACGGATGTTGAAGGCCTTTACGAATTCCGCTGGCATCAGCTTGACCTCGTGCCCTAGCGCCACCAGTTGTCGCGCCCAATGCTGCGAACCGCCGCATGCCTCCATGCCGATAAGGCATGGGGCCCGATTCGCAAAGTGTTCGAGAAGCTTCGCACGCTTTATCGGCTTGTTGATGACCTCGCCCGTGGCAGCGTCAACAAAGTGTATTTGGAAGACACGCTTCGCGATATCGATCCCAACCGGCGTAAGGTTCATCTCGGTCTCTCCTGGAGTCAAATGGCACAGGTCGTAACGACTCGTCAAGCTTAGTGCGTTTGCATCGCATCCGCCGTTGCTAGGCCAATTCCCTGACGCGACCATGGCGGGAGGCGTTCATTTCATTGATCAAGGACGTTTTACGACTTAAGTTCGACGGCGGTTTCTCGCATGATCGAATCGCCGCGTCGCTGGGCATTTCCAAGGGCGTGGTCACGAAGTACGTCGGACTGGCGGGTGCCGCCGGGCTGGATTGGGCGATCGCCTGTGATATGGACGAGGGCGAGCTCGAGCGACGGCTTCTTGGCAAGCCCACCGGACCCGCGGCCTATGCACAGCCCGACTACGGTCGCATTCATCAAGAGCTGCGCCGCAAGGGCGTGACGCTGACGTTGCTGTGGGAATGAAATGAGCGCCTCCCGCCCTGCGCCGACGCTATAACTACAACAGCGGCAGATTCTCGATTTCGTTTGGGAGGATCATGGGTCTTCCCAAACCGGTTCGGAGAACACCCATGAAGCTCACGCCCGTCGGAATCGACATTGCAAAGAACATGATGCAAGTGCATTACGTTGATGCGAATACAGGTGAGATCGTAAATCGGTCCGTGAAGCGCGCGAAGTTCTTAGAACACTTCGCAAACCGTGCGCCGTGTTTAATCGGAATGGAAGCTTGCGGTGGCGCGCATCATTGGGCCCGCCAACTCACCAAGATGGGACACCAGGTCAAACTGATGCCGGCGGAGTTCGTGAAGGCTTTCAACATCAGGAACAAAAACGACAGTGCGGATGCGCGCGCAATTTGGCTTGCGGTACAGCAGCCGAGCAAACCAGTTGCAGTCAAGACTGAAAGTCAACAGGCGATGCTTGCGCTTCATCGTGCGCGAGAACAACTGGTAGCTTTCCGCACGATGCAGATAAACGGTCTTCGTGGGATGTTGACCGAATACGGCGAAGTGATGAACAAAGGCCGTGCTGCTCTGATTGAAGCTATACCGCAAGTTCTCGCCCGCGTTGCAGCGCGATTGCCAGCAGTTCTGATCGATACCTTACGCGAACAATGGAGCCGGATTGCCGAACTCGATGAGCAAATCGCCCGAATCGAACGACGCATGCGGGACTGGCGGAAGGATGATCCTGCGGTCAAAGCGATATGCGAGATTCCGGGCGTTGGCCTGCTCACAGGAACGGCGGCGGTCGCGATGATGGGTGATGTCAAGGCATTTAAGTCCGGCCGCGAGTTTGCTGCTTGGATCGGGCTTGTCCCGAAACAAACGGGTTCAGGCGGGAGGGTGCAACTTCACGGTATCAGTAAACGCGGAAACGGATATCTCCGAATGCTGCTCGTGCATGGTGCACGTAGTGTACTGAACAACGCAAAAGACCCCGGTCTTTGGGTCGAACAACTGAAAAAGCGGCGGCCAACGAATGTCGTTGTCGTTGCACTGGCAAACAAGTTGGCCAGAACTATCTGGGCGGTTCTCGCACACGGCCATCCGTATGAGAAGGGATATGTTAGCGAGAAGCCGATCGTGAAGGTCGTATAGCACAGGAACGAAGAAGGAATGGTTTAGAACAAAGGTTGCGCGGGCGGCGTATGTGATGACATGACAGGTCGGACCGGGATTCGCTAAACCTGAAAATTCCATGGAGCTTCGCGCTCGATGTGGGAGTGAGGTGCGAGTCAGCGGATTTCATAGGGGGCCGCAGCAGGTTGAATCGCTGCCACAAGCCCGGATATAGAGCAGCAACCCATCCTGTCACGGAGTGAGCATATCGATGCTTGTGCAAAGGGAGGCGCTCATATAGAGGAATATCAGGCGGAGTTCGCGAATCGGAAGACTTATCGTTACACGCAATTCTGCGAGCACTATAAGGCGTTCGCGAAACGGCTGAAGCGCTCGATGCGGCAGATCCACCGTGCTGGCGAGAAGCTATTCGTCGACTTCGCCGGTCCCACGTTGCCGTTGACCACAGGGCGCCGCGCGCACATCTTCGTGGCCGCCATGGGCGCATCGAGCTATACATTCGCATGCGCCACGCCAGCCGAGACGATGGAGGACTGGCTGAGTGGTATCGCCCGCGCGCTGACCTTCTACGGCGGCGTTCCCCAACTGATCGTGCCGGACAACCCGCGCGCGATGATCGCCGGTCCCGATCGCTATGAGCCTCGCGCCGGCGACACCGTGCTGGACTTCGCGCGTCACTACGGCACCTCATTTCTGCCTGCACGCGTTTATCGCCCGCAGGATAAGCCGAAGGTTGAAGTGGCGGTTCAGGTGGTCGAACGTTGGATCATGGCGCGCCTGCGTCATCGCCAGTTCGAGTCGGTCCAGTCGGTCGACGACGCGATCCGCCCGCTACTGAAGAACTTGAACGAGCGCCCGTTTCAGAAGCTGCCTGGATGCCGCGCCAGCGCGTTCACCGAATTAGACGCGCCGGCCCTACAGCCACTGCCGGTGCAGCCGTATGAGCTCGCGCGCATCAAGGCAGTGACGGTCCACATCGACTACCACATCGAGATCGATAAACATCGCTACAGCGTTCCTCACGCGCTTGTTGGACTCAAGCTCGATGCGCGCATCACTGCGGGCGCTGTCGAGTTGTTGCATCGCGGTCGCCGTGTGGCCAGCCATGCTCGCAATGATCGCGTAGGAGGCTACACCACCGTCGTCGAGCACATGCCGGCGGCACACCGCGCCCATCTCGAATGGACTCCGCAGCGGCTTATCCACTGGGGTCAGCAGATTGGCGGCGCCACCGGCGCGCTCGTCGCGCGGCTTCTGCAGGAACAGCGCCATCCCGAGCACGGCTATCGGGCGTGCCTTGGCTTGCTCTCACTCTCACGTCGCTATGGTCGCGACCGTCTCGAAGCGGCGTGCGCGTTGGCGCTCGAATTGGGTGTACATCGTTACCGCCACGTGCGCGACATCCTCATCAACAACCGCGACCGCGCGGCAGCGACCACGCCTGTCGAATGGGTCAGTCCGAGTCACGCGCATGTCCGTGGCCCCAGCTACTACCAATAAAGAGAACCCGCAATGATGATGCACCAAACCTTGACGCAACTACGCACCCTGAAGTTGGATGGGTTCGCTGACGGATTGGAAGAGCAACTGACGCAGCCCGGCACTGCGGCTCTGAGCTTCGAGGAACGCCTGTCGTTGCTGGTCGACCGGGAAGCAAGTTGGCGCGATGATCGTCGCCGCACCCGACTGCTCAAGCAAGCGCGCCTGAAGTATCCGCAGGCCGCCATGAAGATCTCGACACCCGCGCTGGTCGAGGCGTGGACCCACGTTCGCTCACGAGCCTGGCTCTCGGTGACTGGGTCGAGTCGGGATACAGCCTGCTCATTAGCGGCCCAACCGGTGCCGGTAAGTCATGGCTCGCTTGTGCCCTCGCGCAGTATGCCTGCCGACGAGGGCACTCCGCGTTGTACTTGCGCGTGCCTCGTCTCGGCGAGGAACTGCGCGTCCTCCACGGCAACGGCGGCTTCACCAAATGGTTGCTGCAGGTCGCTCGCGTTGATGTTCTCCTGCTGGACGATTGGGGAATGGCTGCCCTCGACGCGATGGTTCGCAACGATTTGCTCGAGATGATTGATGACCGGTCTGCCGGTAAAGCCACGATCGTGACCAGCCAGCTACCAATCGAACACTGGCATGGCTGGATAGGCGACGAGACGATCGCCGACGCAATGCTAGATCGCCTTATGCAGCGTCATCACCGTATCAAACTGACGGGCGAATCTCTCAGAAAACCATCTCCGAAACCCAGCGTGCTCGAACCAGAACTCGACCAAAACTAGCAAGGAAATCTACAATCGACACCGCGCAACGCCCGACCTTGCCAAACGGTCACGTTCCCGAAATCGGCGGTCACGTTCGCCGAAATATGCAGTAAGCGACCGAATCCCGTTCCGTGGCCACGGCAAGCTAGCTGCATTGATTACATATTGGCACTCACCCTCCGCTGAACTGCGATACAAGTTGGAGACAATTGGGGTTACCGGGCGCCGGTCGCGGGCTCAGCCGCAGGTTGCCAGTAGATCGAGCAATGCGTTGATGTCAACCGGCTTGACGAAATGGCGATCGAATCCAGCGGCTTGTGCCTTTAGCCGGTCTTCCGCCTGCCCATAGCCGGTAATCGCAACCAGGATCGGTATCTTGCGCCCTTTAGCGCGCAGGCGTCCTGCCAATTGGTATCCATCCATCCGCGGCAGACCGATGTCGAGCAACGCGACGTCAGGCTGAAACGTTGAGGCCTGTTGTATGGCCTCTTCGGGATCGTAACAAGTCCGGGTCACATGTCCTTCTGACTGACAAACCAGGGAAAGGGAGTCGGCGGCATCCCGGTTGTCATCGACGATCAAGATCTTGAGGTCGTTTCGCGGTGCGCGCACCGGTGCGCGGTGGTTGTCAGCGATGCCAGGAACCTCGTCTTGTCGATTCAACCGCGGGAACGTGATCCTGACGGTGGTCCCAAGGCCAGGTCCGGGACTTTCGATATGTATTGAGCCTTCGTGCATTTCAACCAGCTTGCGCACCAGAGACAGTCCGATGCCCAAACCTCCCTTCGATCGGTCGAGCCTACGCTCTCCTTGCAAAAACAAGTCAAAGATTCGCGGCAGCAAGTCGGCCGCGACGCCTGCGCCAGTGTCCTCAACGACGATCGTGACATGAGCGGAGTCTGCTGATACGCACACACGAATTTCGCCCTCAGCCGGCGTGTACTTGCACGAGTTCTGCAGAACGTTCACCAAGATCTGCGTCATACGCGTCGTATCACCGCAAACCCAGACGGTGTCTCTGGGAACGTCAATCGTCAACCGCTGCTTGTTCTCTTCGACTTGCGGGGCAACTGACTCAGCCGCGCCGTAGACAACGCCGCCGATCAAGAGCGGCTCCCGTTTCAAAACGATGCGCCCCTGCGTAATACGCGAGACCTCGAGCAGATCGTCCACAAGTCGCGTCAGGTGGGTAATCTGGCGTTCCATTGTGGCAAGGAGGAATTGCCCGTCGCTTACAGATGTACCGCGACGAAGCAGACTCACCACGGTTCTGAGCGGTGCGAGCGGATTCCTGAGTTCATGCGCCAGCATCGCCAGGAATTCGAAGTGGCGCCGACGGGAGCGGCTAGCTCTAGCTTCATGGTGGCCTTGCCACCGGTGTGTGACGGGATTGAGCCGGTGAGCTGAGAATAAAAACAATACCATCCAGAATTGCAACGGACGGCGCAAGCCGGATTGCGGGATGTCCTGTCCGTCCAGCGAGAGGTAAAAGGACTTTCAGCGAGCGGGCGGTGCATGAGAAGTAATGCGCGCCCCATTCTTTGAAGTCAGCAAATTGTGCGGCTCCTTATTCGCCAACGCGTCGCCGGCAATGAGCTGGTAGCGATGGCCGCCGCTCCCGCTTCGAACAGTTCACGACGGCCGCCGAACCATCTGCTGGTTCCCAAATGCGCTGACGTACGTCATACGCCGGAGATAGAAAGGGTTCGCCCGTCCGCTGGCTATTTCCGCAAAATGTATCATAATGTGATGTATCCGCGCTGAAGACGCGGAGGAACCGTGACCAGCTATCACCGAATCCTGTTGTGTTATGACGGCACGGCCGAAGGGCGCCGCGCGCTTCGTCTCGGCGCTCAACTCGCCCGCGACCTTCACGTTGAAACACATCTGCTGGCGGTTATCGACGACACGGAGTGGATGCAGGGCCTCCCCGTCATTCCTGCAATGTCGTTTGCGCATGAGCAACAGACCGCGAAGGCGTTGCTGGAGGAAGGCGTGGACAAGTTGGCGGATCTCGGCGTCGTAGCGCAAGGCCATCTGGCGGTCGGGAATCCAATAATGGAAATTTCCGCTTGCGCAAAAGCGCTCGATATCGATCTGATCGTCGTCGGGCATCACCGGAGCGGTCGTTTCTACCGTTGGTTGACCGGGCAAGACGAGGGCCGGTTTTTGGATCACGTCTCCTGCAGCGTGCTCATGACAACGGGACCACAGGCGCCGTAGACGCGGTAGGAAAAGCCCGCGCCGTTTGTCCGAATCAAGCGTTCGTGCCAAGGAGTATGACAATGCTGATAAAATTCCATTCGAAGGCCACGCCCGATGTTGTCATGTTGCGCGACCTCGCCGGCTATCTTCTAGCCGTTATCGGTAAGCGCATCGGGTCCCGAGGCGTCATCCTGCATAGCGAGTTTGACAACGCGATCGATCGCCTGGAGACAGTTCTGAAGGAAGACGAAGGTATCGCTTACGAGCACGGTGCGATTTATCGTCCCCTGTCGCGTACTGCCGAGCGGACCGGGATGGGTCTCCAATCGCGGGCGCTGCCATTCCTCGATATGTTGCGGGAAGCTAGGCGCAAAGACGCGGACATTATCTGGAGCGCATAGAAAGCGAGCGGCGTCTCGTGCGGATCGAGCAAACCAGATTCTCGGCGCCGCCGGTGCAAAGCGTCACCACAAGGATCACCGCTAGGAAATGATCGGCACCGCTTCGATCAGCGCAAAGCCAATCAGCGCGCCCAGCACCGCGCCCACCACCCGCGGATGCCAGCGCTCGAGATGCAGCCTCGCGAACAGCGCTCCAACGAAGATGATTCCCAGGAGCGAAAAGACGGTGATGACATATCCTATCTCGAAGTCGTTGTTAATCAACATGGCTCCTCCAACCTCGTCCTTTCCTAAAATATATATCATGATGTGATGTATGCAAGCGGCGAAAGGAGCGGTTATTGCTGAATCATTGTTGGTGGAACGGGCGATGGATGAGGAGGATGCATGCGCGCGATAGGAAAAAACAGATGGGCGATCGCTGAAGGCTATCTGCCGCCTTATAGCAATGGTCCCGGACCTGACCTGCAGAGCCATGAGGCGGCGTGCATCCTCAATGCGGGCGACGAAGACGCACATATCGAACTTACAGTCTTCTTCAAGGATCGGGCACCCGCTGGGCCATACCGCGTCACCGTGCCAGCCCAGCGGACGTTGCATATGCGCTTCAATGATCTCTGCGAACCCGAGAAGATCCCAACTGGGACTGAGTACGCGAGCTACTTCGAATCGGATGTACCTGTGGTCATTCAGCACACTCGCCTGGATTCGCGGCAATCAGAGCTGGCTTTGCTGAGCACGGTCGCATTTGGCAGCGACTGACACTTCACGGCGCGAAACGTCGAGCGCCAACGCACGTGGCCTGCTATATAGGTTGGTGGAGACGAGAGATGAAGACTTCCTGGTTCCTTAGCTTCTCGAATTCACTCGCTCGACTGGCGGGGCGCTCCTGGACGTTCGTCACTGCTGGAAGCCTCGTTGTTGTTTGGGCAGCATCGGGCCCGCTGTTTCACTTCAGCGATACTTGGCAACTGGTGATCAATACATCGACGACGATCGTTACGTTCCTCATGGTATTTCTGATTCAGAACACTCAGAATCGAGACACGGCGGCCATGCAGATCAAACTCGATGAGATCATCCGAGCGATTGACACTGCGCACAACGCGCTGCTCGATCTTGAACAACTGGATCAGAAGGAACTCGCCGATTTTCGGAAGCATTACGAGAGACTTGCAAAGATAGCGCGCAGCGATTTGCGGTCGTCAAGCAGCGGCGCAAAAATCGTGGACGGTGTCAAGCACTAGCCAAGCGCGCGCGAGGGCGCAGTGCTCAGGAAAGCAAGCCTGCAGAGTGCAATCGACATGTTGCATTGTCTAACGGCGAAATCGCCTGCTGTCTCCGTGACCGGGACTTTAACGATGTGGCTAACCGCCGCCTCGTTGCAACGTCGGCCCGCATAAGCCGAGCGCCGTATTGACGACTGCAAGATGGCTAAGCGCCTGCGGGAAATTTCCGGCCAGTTCGTGGCGCTGCGCGTTGTACTGTTCGGACAGCAGCCCGACATCGTTTGCCGTGGCTAGCACGCGTTCGAACTGCTGCCGCGCCTCTCTTGTGCGCCCTTGAAGGTTCAGGCAATCGGCCATCCAGCATGAGCACGCGAGAAAAGTGCCTTCGTTAGCGTTCCCGGCGTGCCGCTCTAGGCGTCGAATCAAACCGTCCTCGCAGAGGTCGCGGCGGATGCGTTCAATCGTCGAAGCCATGCGCGGATCGTCAGCGCACAGAAAGCCGACGAGCGGCAACAACAAGAGGCTCGCATCCAACGTTTCGCTGCCGTAGTACTGCGTGAAGCTGCCGAGCCCTTCGTTCCAGCCTTCGCGAAGCACTTCTTCGCGAATGTGTTCGCGCAGTGAAGCCATCCTCTTCGCGAGTGGCGAAAGGGCGCTTTCCGCTGCGCAATGCTTCACGAAACGATCGAGCGCGACCCAGACCATCACGCGCGAATAGGTGTAGTGACGGGGTTCACCGCGCGACTCCCAGATGCCCGCGCCGGGCAAGTGCCAGATTTTCTCGAGATGTTCGACGATGCGCGTCTCGATTACCTGTTCCTGGTCCGCCGACTCGAGCCCGCCGCGTCTCGCCACATCGAGGCAATCGATGACTTCTCCCAACACGTCGAGCTGATGCTGATGCGCCGCTGCATTGCCGATGCGTACGGGCTTCGCATACCGATGACCTGGCAGCCAATCGACGTTCCATTCGCGCAAATGACGCCCGCCGTCCACGCGGTACATGATCCGGCTGCGCTCCGGCGCGCACGCGATCGCGCGCAGCAGCCAGTCGCGCCACGCGCCGGCTTCTTCGTAGTAGCCGGCGTTGAGCAGCGCAACCATCGCGAAACTGGTGTCTCTCAGCCACGCGTAGCGGTAGTCCCAATTGAGCCTTCCTCCCGGCGCTTCCGGTAGCGATGTTGTCGGAGCAGCGACGATCGCGCCGGTGCGACGATGGATGAGCGCCTTCAGAGTCAAAAGCGAACGACGGGTCTGCACCGGCCAAGCCGTGCGGTTGTCGTCGAACGTGCTAATCCAGTCTCGCCAGAAGCGTTGCGTCGAACGCAGGGCGATGTCGACGTCGAACGCTTCGGGAAGCGGTTCGTGCGCGTGACCATAGCTCAACGCGAACTTCATGGATTCGCCCGCTGCGACGGTGAAGGTCGCGAGTATCGCTCCGTCGCAGACCGTCATCTCGACATTCGCACGAAGTAGGACACGGTCGGTTCCTATACGGGCCTGCATCGCGCCGTCGACGCGTTCGATGAGCGGCTCGAGTTCGCCGTAGTTGAAGCGCAGCCGCAAATCCGAGCGCATCTCGACGACACCGCGCAAGCCGGTCACGATGCGCACGACCGAACTCGGACCGTCGCTGACGGGCATAAAGTCGGTCACGCGCGCCGCGCCTTCGCCGACCTCGAAGTCGGTTTCCATGATCAGCGTGTCGTGCTGGTAGCGACGCGCGTTGCGCTCGATGCGCATGACCGGGCTGAGCGTCCAACAGCCGTTGTCCGAGGTGCCGAGAAGTGCGGCGAAGCACGCGTCGTCGTCGAAGCGTGGCCAGCATAGCCAGTCGATAGAGCCGTTGCGGCTGAGCAGTGCAGTCGTTTCGCCGTCGCCTAGGAGCGCGTAATCGTCGATGGGGCGGCTCATTCGGCTCAGCTCCGTTTTTTAGCGACGAAGTGCAGCAGGCCCACCGCGCCAAGGCTCGCGAGCCCCCAGAAAAACGAGCGATGGCGATCGGTGAACATCTCCCAGCTATGCTGCCGGGCTTCGTCATCGAACCGCCCATGTGCCCCAAAGTCGCCCGGCACAGCTTCGAACAGATTGCCTGCTGCGTTGTATTCGAGCGGCTCGTCGGTGAGCTGACCATCGTATCCCGCGCGTGCCAGGTATCGGTCGATTAGCGCGGGCGCGATGCGGTTCGCAAGAATAGCCTTCACCGTCGAGAACCCGAGCCATACTTCGCGCCGTCGGTGTGTCGCCGCGAAAAAGATCGCGCGCGCCGCGACTTCCGGCTGAAAGATCGGCGCGACCGGCCGCGCGCGCTTGCCGGTCTTGTTCATCGACCAGTCGAACTGCGGCGTGTTGATCGCCGGAAGCTCGACCACCGTCAGGTGGACCTTGAGCTTGTCGTGGATGATTTCCGAGCGCAGCGAATCTGTAAAGCCGCGAATGGCGAACTTCGCGCCGCAATACACCGATTGCAGCGGTACCGAGCGGTACGCCAGCGCCGAGCCAACATTCACAATCGTCCCTCGATTTCGCGTTCGCATGCGCGAGAGCGCCGCCATCATGCCGTGGACCTGACCGAGATACGTGACGCGCGTACCGCGCTCGATTTCCTCGGCCGTGAGCGCGGAGACGGGCGCGAAGGCGGTCGCCATCGCGACGTTGACCCACACATCGATTGGGCCGAGCGTGTCTTCTACGTGCGATGCCGCTGCCTCGACGGCGCGCGCATCGGCGACATCGGTCGACATGGCGAGCGCGCGCACGCCGAAGGCCGCCTCGATCTGCGCAGCGGCTCGCGCGAGCCGCTCACCATCGCGCGACAACAGTGCGACGTCATAGCCGTGGCGGGCGAACTCATCGGCAGCTGCACGCCCGACGCCCGCACCGGCGCCGGTGATGACAGCAATTCTTCGTGTCTCGCTCATCAGAGATCTCCACGCGCGGCGAGCGCCTCGATACGGTCAGCGGTGCGCAGCGCGATCGCCTGTATGGTCAGCGACGGATTCACGCCGCCGACGGTCGGGAAGACGGAGCCGTCGCAGATCCACAAGTTGTCGATGTCCCAACTGCGGCAATCGCCATTGACGACGCTCGTCGAAGGGTCATCGCCCATGCGCGCAGTGCCGTTGAGATGGCAGGTGTCGTCGATTTCGCGCCAGACGTCGCGCGCACCCGCCGCTTCGAGCGCGAGGCTCATGAAGTCGAGCGAATGCGCGACCAGTCGCTTGTCGTTGTCGCACAGCGAATAGGTCACGCGCGCGATGGGCAGGCCGTACTGATCCTTTTCGTCGGCGAGCGTCACCCGATTGCGCTCCTGTGGCATGGTTTCCCCGACGATCTTCAGCCCCGCCTGATGGTTGTACTTCTGCATCTCGTCGAGCAAGGACTGGCCCCACAGACCTCTACCGTTCTGCGTCGATGCCCATGCCACCGGCAGCGGTCCTTGGCTCATATAGCAATACCCGCCGAAGAAGTCCTTGCCTTTGTCCTCGTAGTTCCAGTGCTCAGTCAGCGCGAGCGACGGCGGCCCTTTGTACCAGCGCACTTCTTCGTCCATCGTGCCCCACGCGGCCTGATTGGTCTGAACCATCAAATTCTTGCCGACGAGGCCTGAACGATTGGCGAGGCCATCGGGAAAACGGTCCGTCGCGGAGTTGAGTAAGAGCCTCGGCGTTTCGATTGCATATCCGGCGACTACGACGTTGCGTGCGCGCTGAAACTGCCAGCGTCCTTCGCGAAAGTATTCGACCCCAGTGGCGCGCCCGTCGTCACCCATGACGATGCGGCCGACCATCGCGAGATCGCGGACTTCAGCGCCCGCGCGCACGGCGCGCGGTATCCACGTGACGAGCGCGCTTTGCTTCGCGTTCGTCGCGCAACCCGAGACGCAAAAGCCGCGATAAACGCACGGATGCGCTTCGCCGCGCGGCGCGGAGACCGTGGCGAGCGGCGTCGGCGCCCAGTCGATGCCAAGCGCTTCACAGCCGCGCGCCAACACGAGCGCCGCGGCGTTCAGCTCATGGGCGCGATACGGATAGCGCGGCCGCTTTGGACCCCACGGATAGTTCACTGGTCCGGCGATCTTCAGCGCCTCTTCGACTTCGGCGTAATAACGCCACATTTCGCGCCAGTCGATCGGCCAGTCGGTGCCGTAGCCGAGCAGTGTGCGCGACTTGAACCATTCCGGCCGAAAGCGCAGCGAGACCATCGCGAAGTGAACTGTGCTGCCGCCGACGGCTTTGCCGCTATTGTTGTTGCCGAGCTTGAGCGGATTCTCGCCTTCGCAAATGCGCTCGTCTGTCCAGAAGAGCTTGCCCTGATGGGTCTCATCGGACGCGAACTCTTCAAGCGGACGCCACCACGCGCCGGCATCGAGCGCGACGACCTTGAAGCCTTTCTCCGCGAGACGGCAGGCAAGCGTGCCACCGCCCGCGCCCGTGCCGACGATCGCAAAGTCCACCGCTTCGTCCTGCGGATACTCGCGCATTCGAACCCATGCGCCGGGATGGAACACGTCGGGCGCGCGACCATTCTTCCCGCGCGGCATGTGCTGCGCGTCTTGGGACGAATCAGCGGGCACGACGATTCTCCTTCTGCGCGGCCTCTTTGTGGCCGGCATTTGCTTCGACGGCTTCCCATGGGTCGCGCCGGTCGGCGACCATGCGTACATAGCCGCGCGGATTGGCCGGGCCGCCGAAGCCGATTTCGCTCCACACATGCGGATGCGCGTAGTACATCCCGCAGATGTCGTGCAGCACACGCTCGGCGAAGAAGAGGGCGGGCGGCATACCGTTCCATTCGGCGCTATCGAGCTTGCCTTGCTGCATGTCGACGAGAAGCGCATGCTGGCGGTCATGCTCGATGCTCGCAAACGGCAGTTCGTGACGCGCCCGGCTTTCGGCATCCAGCGCGCGAAGGCCGATGCGCCACGCGTCGCGCATGGGCGGCAGACGCGCATCGCGATATCCGTCGCCAGTATTCTTCATTAGGCGCGCATCGACGAGAGCGGCGACCGGCACGTTGGGGCGCTGACTGTCCTGTGGCACGATGCATGCGCACAGCGCGCAAAGCCCGCGCCATTCGACAGCATCGAAGAAGTGCGGCCCGTCGGGCGTCGCGAGCCGCTCGTCGATGACATGGCGCGTGACGTCGTCCCACGAAGGCGTGTCACGCTTGGTCATCACGTCGTAGCCGGGATAGCGGGGTAGGTCCTTCATTTCTTCTCGGTCTCCCGAAGACGCAGCGCCGCGAGTCCCGCGAGTGCGAGCGCCGAAAAACTCGGCGGTGCGGGCAGCGGCGGTCCATTAAAGAGATTTTGGCTCCAGTTGCGCCAGCCGCCACGCGCGCGCGCGACGCCGCGGGCATGAAATCCGACACCGATGAACCCGAGTGCCGTCGTCACGCGCAGCCATAACCGCGTGAACCAGCGCTCGCGCGGACGAGCGAGGGCGGCATTGACGAGCAGCGCCGATGCGACCGGCGGAACGACGATCGGCGCATACATGACCGGGTTCTGGAACGCACCACGAAAATGCAGCAGCGCGACTTCGCCGAGGGTCCCGACCAGTCCTGCGCTCGTGACGAGCGCGAGCGCCTGTCCCGCCGGCATGCCGAAAAGACCCGGCTCGTGCGCGGGCTCGTCGCGCAACCGCTCGGATACCGCGCCGAGTGCGCCCGAGAGCAGCAACGCCATCGGTGCGCCGATCGGCGCCGCATAGAACAGGTTATGCCAGCTCCAACCGCCGGGGCGCTTCGTGATGTTGTAAAGATGGAACCCGGTCCCAGCGACGCCGGCGAGTGCCGCGCTGACATAGACTGCATTGCGCACCGGATGATGCGTCGGTTCGTGATCGGAGCCGCCATGCAAGCCGGCGAAGAGCGACAGCGTCGAGACGACGAGCGGGGTGTACATCGCGGGATTGTCGAACGAGCCGCGATAGTGCTCCATCGCGCTGTCGGCGAGCACGGACAGCGCGAGCAGCGCGGAACTGTGATTGAAAGTGCGCGCCGTATCGATGTGCATCTGCATCGCCGGGCGATGCGGCTTGCGCCCGCCCAGGCGCACGAGCGCGAGTCCAGCCGCAGCGATTGCGCAGCCAATGGCGATGTCGATTGTTCTGGTTTGCGTCATGTTCTTCGCTTCGTTGTGTTCCATTCGCTCGCCGCGCGTCAGACCGCATACCGATGCGCATCAGCATGCCTGAAATCGAGTCCGCAACCCGGTCGCGACCAGTCCGGCGCGATCGCGCCGTCGCGCGCACGCGGTGCCCCGTCGAAGAGCATCGACTCGATGCGCACGTGATCGTGAAACCATTCCTGATGCCGCAAACGCGCAGCTGCGCACGCTACATGCAGATGGAGGGCGGGTGCGCAGTGGGCCGACAGCGGAATATGAAACGCGTCGCACAGCGTTGCTGTGCGCAGGAAGCCCGTGATGCCGCCGCAGCGAGTGGCATCGGCCTGGAGCACATCGATGGCTTCGTTGGCGAGCAGCGCGCGGAAGTCGTCGATCGTGTAGCCGTATTCGCCCGCAGCGAGTTCCATATGCGCGGGCAGTGCGTCGCGCAACGAAGCCAGGCCGGCGAGATCGTCCGACGACACCGGCTCTTCGAACCACTCGACGTCATGCTGGGCGAACCGTTGGGCGTAGAAGAGGGCCTGCTTGCGATCAAACGCCCCGTTGGCATCGACGAAGAGGCCTGCGTCATCGCCGATCGCTTCTCGCGCGACGGCCACGCGATGCGGATCGCGCGAAGGCTCGGTACCGATTTTGATCTTCACCCATCGGCATCCGTCTTCGTGCACCCAGTTCGAGAGCTGGTCGCGAATGTCGTTGTCGCTGTACGTGGTGAAGCCGCCGCTGCCATAAAGTGGCACGCGGTTGCGCACCGCGCCGAGCAGACGCGCGAGCGGCAAGTCGAGCAGGCGCGCCTTCACGTCCCACAACGCGCAGTCGAGCGCCGATATCGCGCAGGCGGCGATCCCCGAGCGGCCAATGTTTCGCACGCGCCGCTGCATGCGTATCCAAAGGGCGTCGATGTTCCAGGCGTCTTCGCCGACGAGTGTCGGGGCGAGCGTCGATTCGATGAAGCTCGCGGTCGTCGCGTCGTTGTAGGTATAGCCGATGCCCGTCTTGCCTGCTGCGGTAAGCTCTACAACCACGAGCGTCGTCGATTTCCAGGCGAAAGTACCATCGGCTTCGGGCCGGTCGGTCGGGATGGTGTAGGCGCGCGCCCGAACCGCTTCGACCGGTGCCTCGCGTTTTGTGAGGTGCATTAGGCTGGCCTCCGTTAATTGTCCTTATGTCCCGGCAACACTGCACCCAGCACCTGTTTCGCAGTGTCGACGATGATGTTGCCTTCGTTCGGATCCCCTTCGAAAAGCGTCGTAGCGAAAGCTTTTGCCTGTTGCAAGGTGATGTGCGGCGGCAGTGGGGGAACATTTGGATCGGCTTTCACCTCGATCACGACGGGCCGGTCTGAGCCCAGCGCTTCATCCCATGCTGCGCTCATGCGCTCGGCGTCATCGACGTAAATTCCCCGAAGTCCGATCAATTCAGCGAAGCGGTGGTATTGCACCGACGGAATGTCTTGCGACGCTTCGAACTTCGGGTCACCGTTCATGACGCGCTGTTCCCAGGTAACTTGATTCAGGTCATCGTTGTGAAGCACCATGCAGATCCAGCGCGGATCGGACCATTGCTTCCAGTACTTCGCGACCGTGATAAGCTCGGCCATGTTGTTCATCTGCATTGCGCCGTCACCCACCAGCGCGATCACCGGCCGCTCAGGGTGCGCGAATTTTGCCGAAATCGCATAGGGCACGGCTGCGCCCATCGACGCGAGTCCCCCGGAAAGCGAGCACATCATGCCGCGCTTGACTTTCAGATCACGCGCGTACCAATTTGCGCATGATCCCGAATCACTGGTGACGATGGCGTTGGACGGTACGCGCGGCGATAACTCCCACACCGTGCGCTGCGGGTTCACGCCCGCGGTTCCCGACACTAGCGCGCGCTTCTCGAGCTTTTGCCACCAGTCGGTCATCCAGCCTTCGATGTCCTTGCGCCATGCGCGATCCGTGCTTGGTTCGAGCAGCGGCAAAAGCGCGCGCAGCGTCTCCGCGCTGTCGCCAACAAGATTGACTTCCATCGGATAGCGAAGGGACAGCATGTCGGGTTTGATGTCGATCTGTACTCCGCGCGCCGCGCCTTCTTTCGGGAGGAACTCCGAGTAAGGAAAGCCCGAGCCGATCATCAGCAAGGTGTCGCATTCGGTCATCAACTTGTAGCTCGGCTCCGTGCCGAGCAGACCGATCGAGCCGGTCACGTAGGGCAGATCATCTGGAAGCGCGGCTTTGCCTAAGAGTGCTTTCGCGACGCCCGCGCCGAGTTTTTCCGCCACCGCGATCACTTCGTCGGTCGCCTGCAACGCGCCCGCGCCGACGAGGATCGCGACCTTCTTGCCCGAGTTGAGGATCTCCGCGGCTCGTTGCAAATCATCTGGATACGGCACGGTCTTGGGCGCGCGATAGCCTACCCCGGAGTGCAACGTCCCGTGTTTGCGCGGCGGCGGCTCGTATTTGAGTTCCTGCAAATCGTTTGGGAATACAAGCGCAGCGACTTTCCGCTCGCCCAGCGCAGTTCGGACGGCTCGGTCGACAAGATGACGAACCTGGGCGGGAACACTTGCTTGTTGCACGAAGGCGCCCGCGACGTCCTTAAACATCGATTGGAGGTCGACTTCCTGTTGGAAGTGGCCACCGAGCGATGCGCGCGCTTGCTGTCCGGCGATGGCGAGCACGGGCATGTGGTCTAGTCGTGCGTCGTAGAGACCAGTGAGGAGGTGCGCTGCACCAGGTCCGGATGTCGCCAGACAAACCCCAAGCTCGCCAGTGAACTTTGCATGCGCTGAAGCCATAAAGGCAGCCATTTCCTCATGCCGCGTCTGAACGAATTCGATCTTGCCTTGCGCACGATTCAACGCCCCAAGGATGCCGTTGATACCATCGCCGGGATAGCCAAAAATGCGACGCACGCCCCATGCGTGCAGGCGGTCGACCAAGAAATCGCCGACGGTGATAGACATGGTTTGCTCCTTGGTTGCAGCGAAGAAGATTGTGACTTGGGCTGAAGTCGATATGTCATAACGTGATGCAATGAATGTGCCGCGTTCGGACGGACGAGGGGCTTAAGCGCATCGAAGGCACCGTTAGTCTTCTGCAAGCAAGCTTCGCAACGCCCTTATTGGTCTAGATGTAAGGCAGCGACTCGATGGACGCATCGTTCGCCTTGCGAGTGAGATGCGCCTATACATGACGACGATCTTTGTCTCACAGCTTGCGTTCAACGAGCTGTGCGCGCTCGCAGGAGAACCAACACTCCGGCCAGGCGGGCCTTGAGACGCTCGGCGAGCTCCCCGATCGTCGCCCACAAGCGTCCCGGCGTGTCGCCCGCGTGGACCGATAGAGACGTTTGAAGCGCGGTGATCCCGGGCGATTGCGCTAACGCTTCGGATTGCCGCAGCTGCGTTCTCAGGACCTGTCGATAATGCGAGAGGTGCTGCACATCGTCACTGCCGTGCACCGCGCGCCTTACATGTTCTTGTCGATCAGCCGACACCGCTGCTACCGCTAACGTTAGGTGCAAGCCGCGCCAAGCTCACGTCAGCGATCCGTTCGCGCACGCCCTAGCAAACTTTGCAAGCGTTTGAAAAAATATCACACTGTGATACATATCGTTTGGGGTGAGTCGTAGGACGTGTGCACCGGTTGCGTCGCGCGACCAAATTGGAATAGCAGTTGCTCAGCGCTCAGCAAGCCGACGCAGCCAAATCTGGCATTGATCGGGCGCAGGAAGAAGGCGGAAGTGCATTCAAGCGATTTCGGTCCGAAGATCCAGGAGACAGCGTGGTGCGCCGTGTTCTCGTGTCGGTTGTGCAGGTCGGAGCCTTGCTCTGTGCCGCGCTCCATCATCTCGGCGCCCTCGGCGCCGAAGCGCCTTCGCGCGAAGCAGACTTGCTGGCGGCAGCGTCGACGCCGCTCGCGTATTTTCTGCGCAGCAAGGGGCCCGCTGCACAGCCAGTCATTTATCTCGGATGGACGCTTGCGACCATATGCGTGCTCGTGTGCGTGATCATCGCAGCAATGCTTCTCATCGGCATGTTTCGGCGCAGGAAGCAACAGGACGCGCGAGCGCTCGTCTCCGAGGGTGGGCTGCGTTTGGTCTTTGTTGGCTCCCTGCTCTCCACAATTGCGCTTTTCGGCATTGCCGTCTATATGCTTTCTGTGCTCGCGGAGGTCGCAGACCCGCCAAATGCGCCAGAGTTGACTGTGGCGGTTACTGCCTACGATTGGTGGTGGAAAGTCGACTATGGAGAGGGCGAGAGCCACTTCTCAACGGCCAATGAGTTGCATATTCCATCCGGCGTGCCGGTGCTCGTGCTGCTGAAAAGTGCCGACGTCATCCACGCTTTCTGGGTGCCGGACTTGTCGGGCAAGACGCAGACGATTCCCGGTATCACAAACCGGCAGTGGATTCAGGCGGACCACCCGGGGATTTTTCGAGGCCAATGCACGCAGTATTGCGGCGTACAGCACGCCCATATGGCGTTCGAGGTGTACGCACAGCCGCAGGCAGACTATGACCGTTGGTACGCCGCGCAAATGAGGGCAGCACCCGCACCGTCGACAGCGCAAGCGATACGAGGGAGGAAGCTCTTCGAAGAACGCTGCGCGGGATGCCATACGGTTCGGGGCAGCAAAGCCGCCGGCGTTCAGGCGCCCGATCTCACCCACGTGTTGTCGCGTCGGCTGCTTGCGGCAGGAAGCGTCGTCAATACACCGGAGAACCTGATCGACTGGATCCAGCACGCTCAGGAAATCAAGCCCGGCACGCTCATGCCCGACATGAAGCTCGCGCCCGCTGAAGCGAGCGACT
Organism: Caballeronia zhejiangensis; assembly: GCF_022879815.1. Classification (NCBI taxonomy): domain Bacteria; kingdom Pseudomonadati; phylum Pseudomonadota; class Betaproteobacteria; order Burkholderiales; family Burkholderiaceae; genus Caballeronia; species Caballeronia zhejiangensis. The sequence continues at coordinate 115,518 of NZ_CP084287.1, read as the reverse complement.
TGTCGTCCTACCTCGCCACTCTCAAGTAAGGAACAGACGATGGCCGCTATCGGTGATCGAAGCGCTGCGCAGGCCCATCGGGTCGCCTTCCGACGCGAGCCTGAGTTTGGCAGCGTCCCTCAGGGGTCGGAGGCCGAAAAGCACCTGCGTGAAATCTGGGAAGGCGATGCCGGTTGGCGCGGTTTCATTACAACCGTCGATCACAAAAAGATCGGCTTGCGCTACATCGTGACAGCCTTCCTGTTTCTTTTGCTGGGCGGAATTGAAGCGCTTGTTATGCGGCTGCAGCTCGCACAGCCCAACCAATCACTGGTGACGCCTGGCCAGTTCGCCGAACTTTTCACGATGCACGGCGTTACGATGATCTTCTTGTACGCGCTTCCGGTGCTCAGCGGCTTCTCGAATTACCTGTGGCCGCTCATGTTGGGATCGCGCGACATGGCGTTTCCCCGTCTGAACGCGCTTTCGTATTGGGTCTTTCTCTTTGCCGGCATCTTCCTTTATGGCAGTTTTCCGTTCGGGCAGGCGCCCAACGCCGGCTGGTTCAACTATGTGCCGCTTTCATCCCTGGAGTACAGCCGGGGAATAAATATCGATGTCTATTCCCTCGGTATGGTGCTTCTGGGCATCTCGACGACCGTTGGGGCAGTGAATTTTGTGGTCACGCTTTTTCGCATGCGCGCGGTCGGCATGTCGGTGGACCGGCTGCCGATTATCGTGTGGGGCACGCTTACCATTTCGTGTGCAAATCTCTTCGCCGTGCCGTCGGTGAGTCTGGCGTTCCTGCTGCTGTGGATGGACCGAAATATCGGTACGCATTTCTTCGACGTGGCGAGCGACGGCCGGCCGCTGCTCTGGCAGCACTTGTTCTGGATGTTCGCGCATCCGTGGGTTTACGTCGTCGTGCTGCCCGCTATGGGCATCGTCTCGGATGCCCTGCCGACCTTCTGCCGTCGTCCCCTCGTCGCGTACGCGGCTGTAGCGATGGCTACTGTCGGCACGATGATTGTCGGTTTCGAAGTGTGGATCCATCACATGTTCGCAACCGGGATCACGCCCCTGGCACTGGCCTTCTTTGGCGCGGCGAGCTTGCTCATTTCGATTCCAAGCGCGGTCGCCGTATTTGCATGGGTCGCGACGATATGGACTGGACGGCCCGTTTTCGCCGTACCGTTCCTCTATTTCGCGAGTTTTGTGCTGATGTTCGTCATTGGCGGCGTCTCCGGCGTGATGACGGCCGCAGTGCCGCTCGACTGGCAGCTTACCGAGACCTACTTTGTCGTGGCGCATCTGCATTATGTGCTGCTGGGGATCAATGTTTTCCCGGTCTTCGGCGGAATCACCTACTGGTTTCCGAAGTTCACCGGACGGATGATGAATGAACGATGGGGCAAGATCGCGTTCTGGATCATCCTCGTGGGCTTCAATCTTGGCTTTTTCCCGATGCACATCTCGGGTTTGCTCGGCATGCCTCGGCGCATCTACACCTATCCTGAAGGCATGGGGTGGGATACGTCGAATCTGATCACGACAATCGGTTCCTTCATTTTTGCGTTAGGCGTGCTGCTCTTTGTGGTGAACGCACTCGTCTCGGCACGCCGCGGACGTGAAGCGCCGAAGAACCCGTGGGACGCGCCTGGGCTCGAATGGTCGACCGAGTCGCCGCCGGCGCCGTACAACTTTGCAGTCTTGCCGGTGATCGAATCGCGGCATCCGATGTGGGAGGATCGCCTTCAGCCGAAGGGGCGGCAGTCGAGCCTGGCATCGGGTTACCTGCTTCATCGGGGACGGGAAGCGCTTGGAGTACACCCTTTCAGCGGCAGCCCCGATGTCATTCTTAAGATGCCCGAAGATGCGTGGTCGCCGTTTTTCCTCGGGCTTTTTGGCGCGCTTGTTTTTCTAGGCGTGCTGCTGCGCTCGCCATCTTTCACCGTTGTGGCACTCGCGGCGGCAGGCGCAACACTCATCGCGTGGATGTGGCCGCGGCGCGCGCTTGGGCAGCGCGAGCCCCCCGAACCCGCGCAGACAGTTCCCGCGAACACAGGCAGAAGCAAGGATGCTCTGCCGGTCGGAAGTGCGGGGGAGCACTCAGGCGGATGGTGGGGTGTCTTGGCACTCGTCGCGACGGAAGCCAGTCTTTTCGGTTATCTGATCTTCTGCTACTTTTACTCGCAATCGCAGACGACCCTCCCGTGGCCGCCGGAGGGCATGCCGAAGATCGGCACCGGCGCGCTGAGCACCGGCACACTCATCTTGAGCAGCGTGTTCGCGTGGCTCTCAGAGCGAACGCTCAAGAAAAGCAAGCGCTGGCAAGCATTCGGTTGGATGTTGGTCGCTATTGCGCTGGGCATCACCTTCGCTGGCATGCAGTGGAAGGAGTGGCACGACCATCCGTACGGTATTACCGCTCATCTCTACGGTTCGCTTTACTTCACTATCACGGGCTTTCATATGGCCCACGTCGCCGTCGGGCTAGTTATTCTGGTTCTGCTCGCCGTATGGATAGCGTTAGGGTACTTCGACGCGGAGCGCAATGCGCCCATGCGAATTGGCGGACTCTACTGGCATTTCGTCGACGTCGTCTGGCTGTTCATCTTTACGTCGTTGTATGTGACGCCGTTCTGGATGCGAGGCCACTGATGCAAACACTCGTCTCCGCGGAGAAGTCTGCGCTCACCGAAAGCGAGAAGCGCCGTCTTGGCCTATGCGCGAGTGGAGGCTTTTTCTTCGCGCCCGGCGCATGGCTGCTTCAAGTGATGATCTCCGAGACGATCTCCGCCCAAGCCTGCTCCGCTGGATCGATCACGCGTGTCAAACCAGTCCTTCCGAATCTCGTCGGATGGTTGTATGGAACGTCGATCGCTGCCTTCGCCGTCGCGGCCATATGCGCCGCACTCGCCGTGTACGGCTTCGTGTTCCTAAGGCACAAGGAAAAGCGGGTCAAAGAACGGCGTTCGGATGCAGAGTCGTCCGAGGAGCCATCGCGCGATGAGGAGGAGGTGAGCCGTAAGCGGTTCGTTGCACTGTGCAGCGCGCTGATCGGCTGCGGATTTGTCGTCGGGCTGTTGTTCACGGTCCTTGCGGAAGTGTTCTTCCAATCTTGTAGCCAGTGGCATTGACATGAACGCGATCAGAACCCGAGATTGGCTTGTCAACGCGCTCATGATTGTGGCGCTAAGCGCATGTGGCGAACGCTCGACGGATCGTTTGTCCGACAACATTTCCGCGCAGTCACCGTCGACGACCGATCCGAATCTGATTGCGCGAGGCGAATATCTTGCAAAAGCCGGCGACTGCAGCGCCTGTCACGACGCTGCGGACCACACGCCGCTGGGCGGCGGCATGCCTGTGAATTCGCCTTTCGGTCCGATCTATGCGACTAATATCACACCGGACCCCGAGTTCGGTATCGGGCGCTATAGCTTGCGAGACTTCGCCGACGCTCTGCGCGAGGGCAAACGCCGCGACGGCAAGCGGCTTTATCCGGCGATGCCATATCCTTCGCTTGCGAACTTGACCGACGATGACGTGACCGCGCTGTATGCGTATTTGATGCACGGCGTCGCATCGGCCGCCAAGCGCGCGCCCGAGACGCACTTGCCGTTTCCATTCAACCAACGTTGGGGCATGCTGTTCTGGAGTCTCGCCTTCGGCAATCACGACCGGTACCAAGAGAATTCCAAACAAACCGCGCAGTGGAACCGAGGCGCATATCTCGTACAAGGACTTGGACACTGCGGTGCGTGTCACACGCCGCGAGGCCCCGCTTACAATGAACTCGGCTATAGCGAAGCGTCACCATGGTATCTGACTGGTGGCGTCAATGATCACTGGCTCGCCCCTAATCTGACCGGCGATCCAAGCAGTGGTCTCGGGCGCTGGTCGGCGGACGACATCGTTAGATTCTTGCGAACCGGCCACGGCGCGGGTGCAATCGCATTTGGCGCCATGGCCCCTGTAGTTGAGGAGAGCACGCAGCATCTGTCCGAAGCGGATCTTTATGCCATCGCACTCTACTTGAAGTCACTTCCGGCTCGACAGACCTACGGCAGTTTCTCAAACAACGCGCACGCGCGGGTGCAAACTGCACGAAGTATTCGGACCGGTGAAGTCGAGCGTCCTGGCGCCGGTGTGTATCTATCGTTTTGCGCACGATGCCACCAGGCGGACGGACGGGGTCAGCCTGGAAAAGCTGCAGCGCTCGCCGGCAATCCGCTTGTGCTAGCCGACGATCCGACATCAGTGATGCGCATCGTCATAGAAGGCAGTAAGAGTCCCAAAACCGACACGGGACCCGAACCTCAGGAGATGCCCGGTTTCCACGGCAAGCTGACGTCCGCAGAAATTGCTCAAGTGGTGAGCTTCATTCGTGGCGCTTGGGGCAATCACGCCGCACCGGTGGCGGATCGGGAAGTAGAGCGCCTGCGATCGGCGATCCACCAGTGAAGGGCGCCTGCAGTGCCGTAGAAATAGCGGAGAAAGGCATTCAAATGCTCATCGAAACATTGCAACTACGGGGGCTCCTCATCGTCCATTTGTTGGTGCGCGAATGAGATGTCTTCAGGGGTCGCAGCGCAGCATCTGGCTATCCGTGGTTGGAGGCATGCTGGCTGGCGGGGGCGTTCTGAACGTGCTGAACGAAGAACTTGCTGAGGACCGACGAAGCCGGGTTGCCTGTTGACGAGCCGCGGCAACAATTGCCTCGCGCCCACGACAACGCGCTCTGGGTTTTGCAGCTTTGCGCACGCCGGGGGGTGGGCGGGCAGAGGCGGCCACCCCTTCCTTAATGTCAACGTGACAAGAGAGCCGCCCCGCCAGCATTTGCCGTCGATATCAAGCAGCGTGGCACGACCATGGCTCAATGAACTGCAACCTTCGACTCAGTATGCTGCTTCGAGTACTTTCATCGGCGCGCCACTCGTCCTGCGCAAAGTTATCGCGGACATTCTGGATCGCCCGCGGACCGATGCGCGGCTACTCTACGCAGTGCCTTCGGACTGCGCTCCCGGTCTTCGGAACTGTCACCGGTCCGTCGGTATCTCGACCAAAACCAACGGGCACCTCGCAACATAATTCGCGATGCTGCATGTCCGGCGGCCCGGCGGGCGGTTCACCCTTGACACTTAAGCACCGACCGCGGCGCACTGTTGCAAGACGTCGAGATACTCTGATCGCCACAACCACGAAGCAATCGACGTCGCTTCGACAGCGTCGGTCACTTCTTGGAGATCGTCCGCGTCGATCCTTTTGTCTCCGTCGACATGGCGTCAGCGCCGCTCTCAAGAGTGTCGGGCGTGCCTTCTAACTGCTTGCGCGCGAGGTCCCAAAACTTTTCAACCCCGCCGGTCCGACCAAGGGCCTTGACGGCCGTATCGGTGTGCCCATTTCGCTGGGTGGCGTTTCAGTCGAGCCGGGCGATCTGGTCATCGGTGACTGTGACGGCGTCGTCGTCATCCCGCGTGCTGATGTGGACAAGGTCCTGAAGGCAGCGGAAAAGAAGCTCGAAGCAGAAGCGCAACGAATCGCCGAAATCCGTGACGGCATTCTGGTTTCGCCGTGGCTCGACGACGCACTGCGCGCCGCAGGCGTGATTGGAAAGGACGAAACACTCGAGTAATCAGCTGCGCGGTTCAAAAAACACATATTTGGAGACGATGCAATGAAACGCCGATATTGGATATACCTGTTCTTATTTTTATTGACGGTCGTGAACTACGTCGACCGCGTCGCGTTATCCATTGCGTCGTCCCAGATAAGCAAGGAGTTGTCCCTGTCGCCGGTCAATCTCGGCTACCTTTTTTCATCGTTTCTTTGGCTGTACGCTGTCGCGCTCATCCCGATGGGCATGCTGGTCGACCGGTTCGGGAGCAAACGCCTTAACGCGTGGGGCATCGGGTTCTGGTCGCTGGCGACTGCATTAACCGCTTTCACGGGCGGGTTCATTTCTTTGCTGGCGACCCGACTTTTGATGGGCCTAGGTGAATCGACTTCGTATCCCGCCGGCGGCCGAGTGATTCGCGAGTGGGCGCCTGCCTCGGAGCGCGGAATCGCAACGTCCATCTTTCACGCGGGCAGTCTCTTGGGACCGGCCATTGGCGCTATCGGACTAGGATGGGTGGTGACGACCTACGGTTGGCGCGCCGCGTTCTTGGTTGCCGCGTCAACTGGGTTTGTCTGGTTGGCCGCACGGCTGTTGTGGTTCAGACAGCCGGAGGACGTGAAGTGGCTGAGCGCGCAGGAGCGTGAGCACATCCTTTCGTCTCGAAACACCGTAGGACCTTCGAGCACGGTAGAGCCGGCGCGGCTCGGTTTCGGCGCGTTGGTTCGTTCGAAAACCATCTGGGCCATCGCTTTCACTCATGGTTGCGCCGTATATGCGACCTATCTCTTTCTCACCTGGATGCCAAGCTACCTGCAGGCGGAAAAAGGCATGAGCATCACGCGAAGCGCCCTTTTCACCGCGCTTCCTTACGCCGGTGCAGCGGTGCTTGGTGTTTTGATCGGCATGTGCAGTGACCGGTATCTGCGCGGTAAGAACATCGCCGGTGGCAGTCGCAGAGCCGTGGTCGCCATATGCTTGCTGATGTCCGCACTCATTCTGTTGGTTCCGATGGCCGACCAGCTGTGGCTCGTGATGCTTCTGCTGACTCTCTCCCTCACTGGCTGCACCGCCGCAGTCGCGTCGAACCTCTCGCTGGTGAATGACTTGTTGCCGTCTAAAAAAGATTCGGGGACGGCCATCGCGATGATTAGCGTAGGCGGCAACGGCTTCGGCCTGATGGCTCCTATCGCAACCGGCTACGTCGTATCGATGACGCATAGCTACCAGGCAGGGTTCGTTATAACTGGAGTTTTGGTGCTGGCGGCCGCTGCTGCAACGCTGGTGCTGACCCGTCGTCCTATCACTGCAACGGAGACTACGAGCGATGTTTGCATTACCCGAAACGCTTGAGGCTCAGCCGTTTGCGTGCTTGCCCGACGAGCTGCGCACCGGTAGTCAAAAAAGTGAATGGAATGCGGGCCAACCGGCTGGCCTGCACGCTTCGAGTTTCCTTGAAGGACCGTCTTTTGACCGCAACGGCGTTCTCTGGTGTGTGGATGTAGTCAACGGGCGACTGCTCAACATCGACCAAGAAGGTCACTTCTCGGTGGCAGTGGAATACGACGGCTGGCCGAACGGTCTCAAGATCCGTGAAGACGGTCTCGTATTCGTTGCCGACTACAAGCACGGCATCATGGTGCATGAGCCGGGCTCGAACGTTGTAAAGCCCTTTTTGGTTCGTGCAGGCATGGAGCGATTCAAGGCCGTCAACGACTTGTTCTTCGCGGCCAATGGGGACCTTTTCTTTACAGATCAAGGACTCACCGGCCTTCATGATCCGACCGGGCGCTTATTCCGCGTAACGCGGGACGGAAAGGTCGACTGCCTGCTGTCGAATGTCCCCAGCCCGAACGGCCTGGTGATGGACCTTGATGAACGTGCGCTGCTACTCGCGGTCACGCGAGCGAATGCGGTGTGGCGGGTGCCGATCCTCAATGGTGGTGTTGCAAAGGTCGGTACCTTCATCCAGCTTTCGGGCGGGGTTGGTCCTGATGGTCTCGCGCTGGATTCCTCGGGCGGTCTCCTGATTGCCCACGCCGGTATGGGAGCCGTCTGGGTTTTCAATGCTCGGGGTGAGCCGACTTACCGGGTAAATACGCCAGCCGGAAATCTTTCCACGAACCTCGCGTTCGGCGGGCCTGAAAACCGAGACATCTTCGTCACGGAGTCTCGAAGCGCCCAGATTTACCGAGCACGCGTCCAGGTTCCGGGCAAGGACATGGTTTCGCATCGGCCCGCGATCTAGCGACGCTGCTGTTCGTCGCGCTGATCATCGGCGGCGGCGCGGGCGCGTACATCGCGGCAAAAGTCGAGATGACGAAGATGCCCGAGCTCGTCGCGGCGATGCACTCGCTGATCGGTCTCGCGGCTGTCTGCATCGCCTATGGTGTCGTGGCGGAGCCCGCCGCGTTCGGGCTCGCACCGCTCGGCGAGCCGATTCCGTATGGCAATCGGGTCGAGTTGTTCATCGGCACGTTTGTCGGCGCGATCACGTTCTCGGGCTCGGTCATCGCGTTCGGGAAGCTCTCGGGCAAGTACAAGTTCCGGCTCTTTCAGGGCGCGCCGGTCACGTACTCGGGACAGCATCTGATCAACCTGCTGCTCGCCATCGCGATGATCGGCTTCGGCGTGATCTTCATGCTCACCGAATCGTGGCTGCCGTTCATCATCATGACGATCATCGCGTTCGCGCTGGGCGTGCTCATCATCATTCCGATCGGCGGCGCGGACATGCCCGTGGTCGTGTCGATGCTGAACTCGTACTCGGGCTGGGCGGCGGCGGGCATCGGCTTCTCGCTGAACAATCCGATGCTGATCATCGCGGGTTCGCTCGTCGGCTCGTCGGGTGCGATTCTGTCGTACATCATGTGCAAGGCAATGAACCGCTCGTTCTTCAACGTGATTCTCGGCGGCTTCGGCGGCGAGGCGGGCGGTGCGGCGGCGGGCGGATCGACGGAGCAGCGCCCCGTCAAATCCGGTTCCGCCGATGACGCCGCGTTCATGCTCGGCAACGCGGAAAGCGTGGTGATCGTGCCGGGTTACGGCCTCGCGGTCGCGCGCGCGCAGCACGCGTTGAAGGAGCTGACCGACAAGCTCGTCGAGAAAGGCATCGATGTGCGGTACGCGATTCACCCCGTCGCGGGGCGGATGCCGGGGCACATGAACGTGCTGCTGGCGGAAGCCGAAGTGCCGTACGAGATGGTTCAGGAGATGGAGGACATCAATAGCGAGTTCGGTCAGACGGACGTGGTGCTCGTGCTCGGCGCGAACGACGTCGTCAACCCGGCCGCGAAGACCGATCCGAAATCGCCGATCGCGGGGATGCCGATTCTCGAAGCGTACAAGGCTCGGACGATCATCGTGAACAAACGGTCGATGGCCGCAGGTTACGCCGGCCTCGACAACGAACTGTTCTATATGGACAAGACGATGATGGTGTTCGGGGACGCGAAGAAGGTCGTCGAGGAGATGATAAAGGCGGTGGAAGTATGATGGCGCGGACGCTTCAGCTACGGTCCTTTCTCCGTCGCGCTTTTCGCCTCCCCACGTGGCGACTTCTTCGCCTCAACGCTGCCTGCGACTTCAACGCCAGTTTACTGGCGTCGAACCTGACTTGAGTTCAGCGATTCACCACTCCGCTGCTGAGAACGGCAAGGACTCGCACATCCAGTCCCGCTCGTAAGAGGGGTCGCTCTTGACTGTCTCGCCGCGCGCGCCGGAAGTCACTAACTCGCCGCCCGTCTTTTGGTCGCGGTGAGGCAGGGCCGGTTCAGGTGCAGAAGAGTTTGCGTCACGGTCCATGATTTTCCTCCAGAAGTTGGATGCATCCAACGGACGTCTTGCGGGTCTGAAGCGCTCAGAGCAACGTATCTCTGAGCGCCAGTTGCTCAGCTAAGTGCTGCGCAAGCTCGGACGATTCGCTTACAGCCTTCGCGAATTGCCTCCTCGGACGTCGCGAACGAAAAGCGAAGGTGCGGGGACAGGCCATAAGCGCTGCCATCGAGTGTGGCGACCTTCGCCTCTTCGATCAGAAACTTGACCACGGCAACATCGCTCGCGACGACTTCGCCGGCGGGCGTAGTCCTCCCAACAAGACCAGCCACTGACGGATAGAGGTAGAACGCGCCCGTCAACTCGCCGACCTCAAACCCTTGAGCGTCCTTCAACAACTCACGCATCAGCTTGCCTCGCTGTTGGAACACTTTTCCTGCGTGATGTGGCGCGTCTTGTATTCCGCCGAACGCCTCCACCGCTGCAGCTTGACTGATTGCGCTGGGGCAAGTCGTGGTCTGCGTTATAAGCTTCGTGATGGCATCCACCAGTTGCGTCGGCCCCGCGCCGTAGCCGAGCCGCCAACCGGTCATCGAATAGCCCTTTGATGCACCGTTCACAATGAGTGAACGCTGCTGAAGGGCGGGAATCGCCGCTACCGGAGAGACGTGCGTCGCACCGTTGTAGACAAAGTGTTCATAGATTTCGTCCGACATGAGCCAGACGTGGGGATGGCGTTCGAGAAACTTGCCGAGTTCGGACAGCTCCCTGCGGCTGTAGACTGCGCCCGTCGGGTTGTTCGGCGTATTCAGAATCAGCCACTTCGTCTTGGGCGTTATCGCGGCCTCCAACTGCTGAGGGGACAGCTTAAAGCCGGACGATGCGTCGCTGGTCACGATGACGGGCACACCGTCATTCACCACGACGATATCGGGATAGGACACCGAGTATGGGGGTGACCTTGATTTCCGTGCAAATTCCGGGTTAGGGCGATCTAGCTCCGACAAGGCTTTGCGTTCTGGCGCCAAAATAAGACCTTTTTAGATCAGGGACTTACTGTCTACCCCCGAGCGTGATCCGGCGCATCGCTATGCGCGCTGAGTGGCTTCACGCGTCGCCGTACTTTGAACCAAGCTTGGAAGGAGTCTGCTTGCGTAGCGCCCAACCGGAAAAATGAAGGTTCCGCGCAGGTTGATGCCCTCCAGATGCGTCGGCGCAATCCTTCTGAGCTGTTCGGCTCCAGGCGATTCGCCTCCGGAGGCTTGCAGCGCCTCGAGCGCATGCTGCATGTGGGTCGTATTCCATGCCATCAGAATGTTCGCAAGCAGCGTCAATGCGGAAGACACGGCTGAGAGCGAATCTTCGCGCCGTGCCAATTCGACGGGGATGCGTCCAACATGAATCGCGCGTTGAACCACATGCACGGCCTCGCCCCGATTCAACACGTGCTGCAGCTCCGTCCGGAATGTCGTGTTCGTGAAGTAATCGATCAGGAAGATGCTACGGAACAGCCGACCGATGTGGACGCCTCCGTCATAGACCGGCTGCCCACGCGCTGCTGAGCCGAAGCGGGTTAGGGCTTCCACTGCAGTACATTTTCCTGAGCGAATCGATGCAGCAATCCTGACAAACTCGTCCCAGACTTCAGCGATGAGGTCAAGTCTGATGTCGCGGTCTGTCACGGCACAAAGCTCTTGCGGCACGTCCTGGCTGCGAGGAACGTGAAGCCGACGATCACGAAGATGCGACAGGCGAGGGCAGAGATCAAATCCAAGCGCGCGGGCCAGGCCCATCGCGAAATCGGTGTACCCATGCGTGTCGACAGCGAGCTGAGCGATGTCTTTCGTGGCACTCTGGCGCACGACACCTTCGATGGCCGCACCTGCTTGCCGCTCATTCAAAACGATCGGCTGATCGTAAAAGATGCCCCAACGATCGAGCACGTGTGTGTACATTCCGATGGATGCCGAGCGGCGCCGCGGATCTGCCCGAGCCTGCCATACCTTTCGTGTGGTTTCGAGTGACATCATGTCGGAAGACGCGAGATCAGAACGGCCCCAGTGAGCAGCGATAGGGTGCTCGTGCATGAACTCAAGAACTGCATCGGCGGCAAGCCCCAGCTTTCTCTCGTCCGCCAAGCGTTTCATCATTTGCCGGATCGCGTCGCCTGACACCTCGGGCACCATCCTAGAGAGTTCCGCGGCCGAGAGAGATGTTCCATGCGCGAGCACGGCGGAATAGACCATCAGCAGTTCCACTCGTGAGCGAGGTTCACGCCCGAGCAAAAGCCAACTGAATCGTGTTGCGCTATCGATCTCGAGGATGATCTCCGGTAGTTGCCCCTGCGGATGCGCCTGGTAGATCGCCTGTCGCAGGCGATCCGCTTCGTTGTCCGCCGGCTGGGCATTGAGCGGACTCAAATGCACGGCCGTATCAACTTGCACATCCCCTTGCTTCACCGCTTCGAGCAAAAGATCAAGCCTTTGATCGAGAAGTGCAAGGATCGGATCGAGAAATTCCTTGGGATCTTGCGGAAGACCCAGTTGCCCGTAAAGATTGTTGCGTTTGGCGATCCACTCGCCCATCGGAATCAACATGCGCGTTCGACTACGGAACGCGAAACTATGCTCCACATAGACGGATCCGTTGCGAAGCGCGACGCGCAGGGCGAACAACGTGGCCCATTCGAACGCCTTCATGGCTTTGATTCGGTCGAATCCGTCGATCGCTTCGCGCCACGCGCGACCCAGACGAATATTCAACCCATCGGGCAGTAAGTAAGCGTGACGGCGATAAAGATCCCGAAGCAGAACGATCGCGTCGAGTACGGGATGAGTGGAATCAGCCTCGAAGGGCAGTTGCACTATCCGCATCAATAGGTTCCGTGCCGAGTGTCGCTTGCCGATTAGATGCTGCCGCATGAGGCTGCGGCGGCTTTGCGGTGGGCAGAGAACTGTGTCGGCCAGTTCACAGAGCGCGCTACCAAGCTGTTCGCGCGACAGGGACTCGTCAATCGCCAACGCCTTCACAGCCAGGGCGAACTCGCGAAGCTGATCGTCAAGCTTGTTCTTCGCCGCGTCGAGCGCGCGAGATGCATCATTCACGACTTTCTGCACCCAGCGCCGGAGCATCGTGAGTACGTGATCGGTCGCCGTGCACAGCGAATAACGCATGAAACAGGCGGCCTCGAGCCTCCGGCTTTGCGGCGCGATCCGTTTGCTGATGGATGGAGAGCGGTTGGCACAGCGACGAGCGTAGTAGCGAACAATGGCATCGTTGCATGCGCTTGGCCATGGGGATGCGACGCCGTGCATGGTAAGGAGATTAATCTTATCCAGCACTTCACCCATCTGCTGAGTCGAACCACGGAGCGGCACAGCCCAAAGCCAGCCCTGCAGGCTCACGTACTCCTTGTGTGGCTGGGGTAAAAGGCGTGCCCAGCTGTCCAATTTCTCCGGGCCGAAGGTTCGCTGAAATTCCTCGTGGAGCGAACTCTCGATATCGCGAACTGCTTGGACGATGAACTGTCGGATTGTCCGTTCGTTGGGTATGACGATCCGATGTTCGTAGAACCATTGCTTCAGGTCGTTGCCCAATTGGCCGCGCTCTGGGCGACCCGTCAATTGTTCTTTCAGCCAACGGATCACGTATCGACGTTGGTGCTCTGAGATCGTGCGGAAGTTCGCGATGATTTGAGCAAATCGTTGATGGTCGGACAGCGTATCGAAGCGTCCGTCGTAGATCGAGCGCAGCGTTCCGAGATCGGGCGGCTGGACATGCAATTGTCGACCGAGGTGCCGCCACAGCATCGCAGGTATCTGGCGATAGGAATCCAGCGATCGGCCGGACATTCGTATGAACCCGACGTGCAACGCAACGGCGAGACGATATAGATCAGATCGCCGCGTCTTGATGAGCGCGATCTCTTGCTTCGAGAACGTGAAGAAAGTGTTGAGTTCAAACTCGCTCAGATCGCGGGGTACTTGACGGATCCCAAGATAGCCTGTTCGCCAGCTTTCCATCGTCTGTGCTCCGCGGCGATCACGAAACGATCCAGCCTAGCGGCGCAAAATCGGCGGCGCTACGGTACAAATCGGGATGCCGACCTGGCATCGGCTGTCCAGCCGACAGCACCTGCGGCGATTCGTTTGAATTGACATAATGTGACGCGTAACGAGGCTAGTCAGCAGACGGTCCTTGACATAAGGCCTCTCGAAATTAAAATGCGATAACTACGGTTATGTAAAATGCCGGGCGTCTCGTAGGTCATTTGCGGGCTGCTACGCAATTCACAAATGAAATGTGCCCCTGAGCCGACCGAAGTAAGCGTCCGCCCCTCACCATCACCCGCGCGACAATTTCAGCGCTGCTTGTACACCGTTCTCAAGGATTTCCTCCGCGAAACGCGGATCAGACACGGCCCGTGCGACTTGAACGGTACCGACCATCAGGGCAAAAATAGCAGCTGCCTGCCGTCGACTTTTGCGGGAACGAGGATCGGGGAGGAAGCTCGCCAGGCCGTCAACATACAAACGATAGGCTTCCTCGTACATCTTTTTTGTGGGCTCGGGCTGGCGGCTGATCTCTGGCAGTAATGCCGCGGACGGACATCCCTCTGCGCATCCGAGCAAATGAGACATGTTTAGATAGCGCCGAATCGCGTCCTCGATGGAAACCGCCCCTGTCTCATCGTCGGTCAACGCGCATTGCTGGTCCTGCAAAGCACTCGAAAGTGCCTCCTTAACCAATGTGTCCTTGGAGTCAAAATGAGGATAGAACGCTCCGTTCGTCAGCCCAGACTCAGCCATGATGCCGGCCAGGCCAGATGCTGCAATCCCGTCCCGCCGGAACCGCTTCGCAGCGACGTCGATGATGCGTCTGCGCGTATTTTCCTTGTGGCCTTTTTCGAAACGCATAAGCTTTATTAAAAATCGAACATTGCAGTAGTGGCGCAGAGGGCTGATTCTGCGCCTTCTGCGCCTAGTCTACGTCACGACGCTGCCTCTTCCAGCACCGCGCGAAGGTCCTTGTCCAGTTGCACGGCAACTTTGTCGATCTCAGCGCTACCGAATTGCCCGAACGTTGACACGGGGCGGTCGTACTCGAAAGACACGACGCCGTCGACATCTTCGCTAAGTAGGACGCGAATTGGGGCGTACAAGCCTGCAGCGATGTCATGTCGTGTCATTTTAGAGGCTGTCAGCGGATTTCCGATGTCATATTGAATCGCATGCCGACGCGGACCCGCAATTCCCAGCAACGCCCCGTGATCTCTGAACCCGAAGATGGATAAAGCAGGCAACGCTTCTAGTTCTTTCAGAGCGCGCACCGTTTCGCCATAACGCAGCAATGTAAAGATGCCGTCGTCAATGCGCGTCACCAATCGCTCAAGTTTGCTTTTCACGGAGGCGAATGCTTGATTGGAACGGATGGTGACGTGCTCGACGGCGATTGTCTTCGTCTCAAAAACCGGATGAACCATTTCTGCTCCCAATATGTATCGCTGTGACGGACTGCGAAGTCGTGAATCGGACTCTCTGAATCTTGCTCAGACGGGTGCACTCAACGTACCCAGCACTCTTTCCACTCGCCGGGCTACATAAAGAAGCGCCCTGTCGCGGCCAAAGGGGCCGTCTAGCTCCAGACCGATAGGAAGGCCTTTATTGGACACGCCCATGGGGAGGCTGATGCCCGGAAGGCCGGCCGCACTGGCGGGGATGGTGTTATTGGCGAGCACGAGTTGGCTCGCCTCATGGTCCCCCAAAAGAATTTTGTCTTCCTGGCCGATCATCGGCGCAACGGATGGCGTAGTCGGGAGGATCAGTGCCTGCGCACCAGTATTTGAAAACGCTTCGGCATACCGACGCTTGATTTCCGCGCGTTCGGCCCACAACGCCTGGTGATAGACGTCGTCGGAGATGTAGCCTTCCCCGGTGGGAAGCACCAGATGACCCCAGACGTTCTTCAGCCCGGGCTTTAAACCCTCCACAATCGACTCGAACGTCGTCGGGACGTTGTTCTGCCTAATAAATTTTTCGACCGCGGCCTTCGTCTCACGAAAGAAAATATTCCATGTCGCAGTCAGCGCGCGGCCTGAAAAATCGTGACCAAGATCCACCTCGACGACGTTTGCGCCGGCGTCGCGGAATCGACGAATAGTTTCGAGGAACCGTGCAGCAACCTCAGGCGCAACCAGTTCCAAATACTGCCGCGGTGCGTAAGCCAACGTGACCCCTCTAAGGCTTGAATCCGCATTGGAGTCTGGGGTTTCGTCTCGTGTAACGACCCGATCGATCAAAATGCAATCGTCGACATTTCGGGCGAAGACCCCCGTTGTGTCCAGCGTGTGAGAGATCGGAGCTACACCGGCGCGCGGCCATCTGCCAGTGGTAGGCTTGAATCCGACAACGCCGCACAGCGATGCAGGCACACGAATCGAACCGATTGTGTCGCCCCCAAGAGATGCGGGCACAAGCCGAGCGGCAACAGACACCCCTCCACCGCCGGAGGAGCCGCCGGAGACGTGGTCCACGTTGTGAGGGTTTTTCGCCTGCCCGAAGGCCTCGTTGTGCCCCGTCAGGCCAAAGGACATTTCGACTAGGTTGTTCTTGCCGAAAATGATGCCGCCGCCGTCTCTGATTGCTTGCACCGAGTCCGCGTCGTGCTCCGGTACAAAGTGGCCCAGCGTCGAGAGACCAATCGTTGAACGAAGCCCCTCGGTCAGATAACTGTCCTTCACAGCAACCGGAACACCAAGAAGCGGGGCGGTTATCCCACTAGCAACTAGTTTGTCCGCAGCGCGAGCGGCTTGCAGCACGGCGTCTTCATCGATTGTGATGAACGAATTAAGATCGGCGTAATCGCGAGCCCGCTGTAGCAAGGCGTTTGCGTAGGACTCAGATGAAATCTCTCGGTTGCGAATGGCCTTGGCGGCTGCGGCGACGCCCAGCGACGCGAGCGCGTCAGACTCACCTTTATTCCCTTCGGCTCTTCCCTGCATGGCACCACCTCCTTGGTTAACGTTCCGACGTGCCGAACGGCCCAATGAATCGAACCCGGCATTGGATTACGGTCGTACGTCTATATTACGAGCATAATGCAATGCTGCGCTCACCGCAAGTGCCTATGCCGCAAACCGGCGGTCAGCCACGTTCCGAAAAGTTGGTCTATCGAGTTGCGCTGTATAGATGGTAGTCCTGCGATGCCGCATCCGGCCGGTGTGGTCGTTATGCCGAGCCGGGGGCCCCGGCATGGCGGCCCCCCTCCGACGCAAAACACAAGCACAGCGTTGAGCGCGCGATTGTCGCCATGAGCGACCTTCGCACCGTCGCTGTGGAGTCAAAGCGTCTCGAGCGCGAGTGCGATACCTTGGCCACCGCCGATGCACAACGTGACTATGCCGCGCTTTAGGCCGTCGCGCACCAAAGAGTGAAGCAGGCGAGTCGTGAGGACGGCGCCAGTCGCGCCGATCGCGTGCCCATGCGCAATCGCCCCACCCTCCACGTTGACTACTTCCTCTGGCAGACCGATTTTCTTCATTACGGCTAGCGGAACAGCGGCGAAAGCTTCGTTGATTTCCACCCTATCGACATCGCTAAGCCGCCATCCAGCGCGCTCAAGGACGCGTTCGACTGCGGGGGCAGGCGCGATACCGAAGATCCCTGGCTCAACTGCAGAAACCGCGAAGGCAACAAGCTTCGCAATGGGCTGAAGGTTGTTTCGGTCGGCAAACGCTCGCGTAGAAACCAGCATGCCTGAGGCTCCAGAATTCAAACCCGGCGCATTGCCCGCAGTGATGGTGCCGTTCGGCCTAAACGCCGGGCGCAGTTTCGATAGCGTTTCGAACGTCGAGTCGGGGCGCGGTTGCTCATCGACCGCAAACTGGACGCGTCGTTTTCCAAGGGTGATGTCGAGAGGGACAATCTCTTCTGTGAACCGCCCATTCGCCTGCGCGCTCGAGAACCGGGACTGGGACCGCTCTGCCCAACGGTCTTGCGCCCCGCGGCTGATATCGTATTCAGCGACTAGATCCTCTGTGTGCCAGCCGGAGTGCTCGTTCGAGAAAGCATCATTCAGCCCATCGCGCAGCATGCCATCAATAACTTGCACGTGCCCCATGCGACTACCCCAACGGCCGTCAGGAAGAAGATATGGCGCGCGGTCCATGTTCTCCATCCCACCGGCAATTACGGCAGCGGCAGTGCCGAGGGCGACTTCCTGAGCGGCCGTTACGATAGCTTGCGCGCCGGAGCCGCATACGCGGTTCACCGTTAGGGCCGGGGTAAAAACGGAAAGTCCGCCGTTGATCGATGCCTGGCGCGCCGGGTTCATTCCATTACCCGCCTGAATTACGTTGCCGAAAACGGCAGACTCCACCTTCGCCGGAGGCAACCCAGTGCGGCGAAGGATCTCTTTCACAACGCAGGCGCCGAGGTCGGTCGCCGGCACGCCTTTGAGAGAGCCGTTGAATGCCCCAATCGCCGTACGGACGGGTGCAGTCAATACAATTTCGGTATCCCTAAACATCTCATTTCTCCGTTTGCAAAAACGTCATGTAACGACAGCGACGCGTGCCTTGAACGCGTCAGATCAGTCGTAGGTGAGAAACAACCGACACGACCGCACTTGTTCATAGTGCGCCAGGCTGAAAATCGTATGCCTGAAGATGCGAATATGCGAGGTCAAGATATGGCGTCTCGATTGCATGAGGCTTGGCCCGTCGAATCATGTCGCCGACGATTGCATCTGCTTCGATCTGCCTCGTCCCGGACTCGATATCGCGCATCATCGAAGCTGCCCACGTGGACCGCGGGTCAAGCAGAGAAGCTTCGATGCTCTCGAGAGCTACTTGGTTGAGTGCGAATCCCGACTGCTGTGCTATTTGCTGACATTCCCTGATTAATGCGCGAATTAAATGCTCACCACTCGCTGTGTGCATAATTCGGCCAATCGTAGAGCGCATTAGACACGTTGCTGCCGCGCCTGCACAAACCATGACCCACTTCTCCCACAGCTGGTGCTCTACCCTTTGCGACAGCGTGCGGTCTCCGGGTGTACGCGAAAAGATTTCGTAAATGTCGCGGGCGGCATCTGCCTGCACTCGGTCGCGCGTCCCGATGATTAATCTGTCAAATTGACTGAGATGCGCTATGTCGCCGTTAGACATCAGTTTCGTCGCAATATATGCAATACCGCCAAGGACGCGGCGCCGACCGAAGCGACGATCGAGATCGTCATAAGCTGAGAGTCCGTTAAGCAACGGAAGGATCATCGTGTGGTCTGCAACAGCAGGAGCAATCGAGGCGATCGCATCGCCGAGGTCGTAAGCCTTGCAGGTAAGGAGCACCATGTCATACAGTGGGCCGACATTTTCCGCCAGTACGGTCTTGACCTCTGACTGGATGTCGCCGAAGGCGCTCTTAATGGCGAGCCCGTTCGCCCGCAGCAATTCTTTGCGTTTGGGCCTGACAAGGAACGTCACATCGCCCCCTACTTGCAGGAGTCGAGCACCGTAATATCCACCTAGAGCGCCCGCTCCGAGTACTAGTATTCTCATTTGCCACCGTTGTTAGGAAGCCTGTCGCCGGCGCGATTTCACGCCGGATAGACGAGCACGCGCGAGGAAGAAGACCTGCCGTGGATGCGTCAGTGGCAGGCGAAGGTGCGTCAGGTACTGGTTATTGAAGCACCGCGTTGCAAAGGCGCGCGAGGCGTTCGTCAAGTGACCGGCCCTGTACATCAATTGCGGCGCTATGGTATTGACTCAGCAGCGTCGAGGGCTTGTCGTACTCGATAGTCGTACCACCCTGGGCGTTTTCATAGACAATGATACGCAACGGTGCATAAAGACCCGCCCCCATATGTTGGTTCGTCATCTCGACGGCGGTCAGAATGTTGCCGGTGAAATATTCCGTTCCACGTTTTTGAACGCCTTTCAAAGCCGCCAACCACGTAGTGAATGCACCCGTGTAATGGATCATCAGACCGTACTTTCCCGCGGCCTTTTGAAGGTCCGCCTGCAGTTCGTCCGTACGCTTTTCTTTCGCCAGCTGGCGAAACCGATCATCGAGCTTTGCGAGATTGCTCTCAATATCCGCAATTACGGCGGGGTAAGCCTTGCTTGAAGAAACAGTCACGTGTTGCACGACCATCGCTGTTTCAGAAACTTCCACTGTCGCTGCGCGTAAAGACGTGGTAATCAAAAGCGGTGCCGTGAATGAAAGGACGCGCAATATGCGTAAGTTGTTGAAGGCTGGCTTCATGATATGTCTCCTTGTTGATTGACCTTAAGCTGTTCGCTATCTCGCTGCCGGACAGGTGCATCGCTAAAAGCTAACGTTATCCGCGCCCTTGAGTTGCAACATCGCCCTCGCCTCGTCCGGGGTCGCGATATCGAGGGAAAGCTCGCTCAGCATCCCTTTGATCTTCCGAACTTGCTCTGCATTACTTTTTGCTAGTTGCCCCCGCCCGATATATAGGCTGTCTTCAAGCCCAACGCGAACGTTTCCACCCATTAGCGCAGACTGCGTCGCCACTGGCATCTGGTGGCGCCCAGCGGCAAGGACTGACCAAACGTAGTCGTCACCGAACAAGCGGTCGGCAGTTCGCCGCATGAACACGACGTTGTCGGCCTCCGGGCCGATTCCTCCAAGGATTCCGAACACGCTCTGAATGAATAGCGGTGGCTTGACTAGCCCCTTGTCGAGGAAATACGCAAGGTTATACAGATGTCCAATGTCATAGCACTCGTGTTCGAAACGGGTGCCGTATTGCGTCATCAGTTGATAGATCCTGGAGATGTCTCGGAACGTGTTGCGGAAAATGAATGCCTCACTATTCAAGAGATACTCCCTCTCCCAAGGGAACTTCCATTCCGATACCTTCTCGACTAAGGGGTGCATCGAAAAGTTTATGGAGCCCATGTTCAGGGAACACATTTCTGGACGAAATTTCAGCGCCGCCGCCAACCTTTCCTCTACCGTCATTTCTGGACTTCCGCCCGTTGTGAGGTTAATTACGGCGTTCGTACGTTCCTTAATAACGGGAAGAAACTTTGCGAAGATCTCCGGGCTGCCTGTCGGAGCACCTGTCTCCGGATCGCGAGCATGAAGATGGAGAATCGACGCGCCGGCCTGTGCCGCAGCAATCGCCTGCTCAGCGATATCCCCGGGTCGGTACGGCAAATAGGCCGAAAGTGTGGGCGTGTGAATCGCTCCCGTCACTGCACAAGTGACGATGACCTTACGTTGCTTCCTCATGGCGGCTCCTTTTGATTCAGCCTGACGGCGTGGCTCTTGTTGGTGTTTACACCAAGCAATGCAAATTGCTTTGATGCGGCGATATTGCGTGTATATACTCCCATTGTCAACGGTGTTTACGCGAGTGCCGCGCGGACACTTGCGACTTAGCATATGTAGTCAGCATGTCACGAAAACATTGAGGCAAGGAGGCGGAGATGCACCCGACAGAGTTTGGAAATGTTGAATTTGACCGACTGGAAGCTGCCGAAACGGCGGACGAGTCAACCGAGATTGTTGCTAAAACGTGGGAATTAGCTAAGGCCCGGAACCGTTTCGTATGGCCGCTACTTGCAAGCTCGCTTGCTATCTACTTCGGCTTGCTGATCATTGTGCTGTCATCACCCGATGCAATGAGCCAGTCTCTGTACGGTGAAGTCAACGTCGGGCTCGCAGCAGTCGGCGCGCAGCTGCTTGTAACGGTGGTGGCATTTTGGGCCTACTGTACGTGGGCGGCAGCCAAGTTCGATGCACGCGCGACGTCTCTCCGGCTGAATGCTCAGCGAGCTAACCGTGGAGGTCAACATGTCTAATTTCATGTCCGGAGGCGGGGTTCGGATAGCAGCGTTCTCCGCTTTCATTCTTCTTAGCCTCGTACTGACACGCTGGGCATCGCGTCGCTCAAAGGGAGCGGCGGGGTTCTTTGTTGCCGGACGCAATCTCACGCCGATGCAGAACGGACTTGCGATTTCCGGGGATTTCATGTCTGCCGCGTCCTTCCTTGGTGTAACCGGGCTCGTGGCGCTCTTCGGATTTGACGGCCTCGTTTATCAAGTTGGATTCATCGTGGGTTGGCTGATGATCATGCTGATCGTTGCGGAGCCGGTCCGCAATTGTGGGAAGTACACGCTATCTGATGTCGTGGCTCTTCGGCTGCCGTCTGCGCCTGTTCGTGGAGCAACCGCTTTTTCGTCGCTGCTGATCGCATTGGCATATCTGCTTGCTCAACTAGTGGGCGCCGGCGCGCTTGCGAGTCTCCTGTTACCGATCGGCACGGACGCTGCGGTCATTCTGATTGGCATCCTCATGATCGCCTACGTACTCTTTGGCGGCATGGTGGGCGCAACGTACGTTCAGATCGTTAAGGCGATTCTTGTATGGTCAGCTGCCGCATTGCTGCTGGCGATGGCGCTTGCACATTTCTCGTTCGACGTTGGCGCAATGTTCACCAAGGCGAAAGCCTCCTCTTTGCATCCTGACCGTTATTTAATTCCTGGCGCATATCTCAAAAATCCGTTGGATACCGTATCGCTGGCAATAGCCCTCGCGCTGGGAACTGCCGGCTTGCCACACGTCATGACACGTTTTTATACCGTGCCGTCGGCAGTCGATGCGCGCCACTCCGCAAAGGTTGCGCTGATTGTTATGACTTCGTTTGCAATCATGGTATGTCTCCTTGGCTTTGCGGCATCGGCGATCGTCGGCCCCCAGTCAATCCTCCAGTCAAACAAGGCCGGCAATAGCGCGATCACGTTACTTGCCGTCACACTGGGCGGAGGTGTCGGTTCGTTCGGAGGCGAGATGTTGCTCGCCTGTGTTTCTGCGGTTGCGTTTGCAACGATCCTGGCAGTTGTTTCTGGCATCATGATTTCGTCCGCATCGACGATAGCTCATGACGTCTTTGCGATGTTGGTGTTCCGAACTGACGCCCAGGATAGGCGCCAAGTGCGGGTCGCGAAGGTGGCCACTGTGATTTTCGGGGTGGTCGCAATATGTCTCGCGCTCGCAGTGAAGTCGTTGAACGTCGCGTTCCTCGTAGGACTTGCTTTTGCAATTGCAGCGAGCGCAAATCTGCCGGTGATTCTAATGACGCTCTATTGGCGTCGTTTCACCGATGCAGGAGCCGTCGCGGCGGTGGCCGTAGGTGTTCTGTCTTCCATCGGGCTTGTCCTTGTCGGGCCGGCCGTTATCGGGCCGCAGGGGCTCGTGCTCAAAGCCACTGCTCCGTTAATTAGTCTTGCCAATCCAGGCATTATTAGTATTCCGTGCGGCTTTCTAGCGGGCTGGCTCGTCTCGTTGATGACATCGCGAGAAACACCCGATACGCGTTTTGAAGAGCAGCAACTTCGAATGCTTAGCGGATACGGTGCTGAGCAAGCAGTCGAGCACTGACGTCAAACCATTTGGCCCTCCCAACCACACGTTACCTAACCAGGGGAACAAAATGACCTCATCTACCACAGGACCAATCCAGTTCGCGAAGGACGGGGATGTCGCTCTCATCACCATGCAGTTCGCCCCGCACAATCTTGTCGGCAAAACGCTGTCAGAAGCGTTGGTCGTGAATCTGAAGCGTGCGGAGACAGAAAAAGCGCGGGCGGTTGTCATTCGGAGTGGACTGCGACATTTTTCGGCAGGAGCGGAAATGTCCCTTTTCGAGAACGCAGGTGCGCGTCGTAACGACGTTGACTTTGTAGGCGTTCTTCGTGCCTTCGATGAGCTTCCAATTCCAATTATCGCGTCGGTCCATGGCATTGCCGTTGGCGGAGGTTTCGAGATTGCTCTTGCGTCGGATCTGATCGTCGCCGCAGCATCTGCCAAGATGGGCCTGGTCGAAGCGACGCTAGGGCTGCACCCTCTCATGGGCGGGGTGCAGCGTCTCATCGACCGTGTCGGCCTTGCCAGAGCAAAAGAAATGGTCCTGCTTGCTCGCAGGCACGACGCTGCGACGCTCGAACGTTGGAACGTGATTAATCGCGTCGTTCCGGACACCGAGCTCGATACGGTGACGATGTCCCTTGCTCGAGAGATCGCCGCTGGTCCGACCGTCGCTCACGGGGCCACCAAGCGACTCGCGTCGCTCTACAGCAACAATGGGATGCGCGCAGCCGACGAAGCAATGGCCGATATTTCGGATCCAATTTATCGAACGGCCGACCTTAAACGAGGTTTGGAAGCTTTCGCGGCAACGGGGCCCGGCAGCGCGGTCTTTGAAGGAAACTGAAAACGAGGATGACATGAGCAAGGGGCCACTTTCAGGCATCAAGGTAATTGATTTCTCGCGCGTGCTCGCGGGACCGCACTGTGCGAAGACTCTGCATGACCTCGGTGCCGACGTTATAAAGATCGAACCGCCGCGGCCGGACATATCGCGTTCCGCGCTGCCTCAGAACAATTCGATCTCGTATTACTACATTCAGCAGAATTCAGGCAAACGCAACGTGAGCCTCGATTTGAATTACCCAGAGGCGCGTGAGATTGCGAAAAAACTAATCGCTGAAGCCGACATTCTCGTTGAGAACTTTAGAGCCGGTACGCTGGCGTTCTTTGGTCTTGATTACGAGTCCGTCCGCGACATTAATCCAAGACTTATCTATGTGTCGATCAGTGGATACGGTCAAGGTGGGCCGCTTTCTCACCGTGCCGCCTATGCGCCGACTGTGCATGCAGAGTCGGGTTTCACGTCAACCTTTCTCTCCCATCTCGGAGATGACCTAGCGAGTGACCGTCACGACCCATATTCACATGCTGACATATACACCGGCCTCGAAGCGACGATTGGCGTGCTTGCCGCACTGCATCGCCGCAGCGTCACCGGTGAGGGGCAGCATATTGACGTTGCAATGGCCGCGACCATGCTGGCCATAAATGAGCGGGTGCACGTGGACTTGTCCGATGCTGATCTCGGAGCCGAGCCCCCGGCGCTGGGTCCATCGTTCTCGCCATTCTTCCGAACCAGCACCGGAGAAAAGATCACCATCGCGACCAGCGTCGTTGCGAGCCTCTCGTTCCCGCTCTACATCGGCGCGATGCGGCGTGCGGACCTCGCGCGCGATCCGCGTTTCTTGACGCCGGAACTCCGTAAGAAGAATCTCGCGGACTTTCATCAGATCGTCCAGGACTGGATCCTAACCTTTGATAGCCTTGCAGCACTCGACGCCCAACTCGACGAGGCCAAACTCGCCTTCGGTGTCGTAAGAGATATCAAAGATTTCGCCGAATCCGAATGGGCGCAATGGTGGGGGGCGACGGAAAGCATCGATGATCGAGCGGGCGGTACTGCTCGTGTGCCAGGTAAGCCTTGGCGTTTTTCGGCCAATGAGCTTGAGCACCCCGGCCTGCCAGCTTTTCGCGGGGAGCACAACGGCGAAGTGCTTCGAGAACTGGGCTACAGCATCGAAGAGATTGACGAACTGACTATCCGGAACGTCATGACGAAGGACCCAGCTTTCCTGCAGTGATTGCTCAATGATGGGACCTCTGCGCCGCGACGCAGAGACTCCCAAGCACTGTCTTCCTTAAAACTGCCGATAGAAAAGCCGCAAACGCCTAACCGAGCCATGACCCTTGCTTTTGAGAGGCCCCTATGGAATTGCTGCAATGTAACTGCTCGTTTTTGCGTAGCGCGACTCGTGCCCTTTCGCTAGCGTACGACGAGGTGCTAAGGCCAAGCGGACTGCGTATCACCCAATTTTCCATGCTCGCGCGCGCGTCGGCAGTCGGAGAGATGCCCTTGAGTGAATTGGCAGACTTGATGGCAATGGATCGAACCACGTTAGCCCGCAACCTCCAACCGCTTGAACGCGAGGGTCTTGTAGAGATCAAGGTCGGCCGGGACCGGCGCGCGAGACTTGTCAGTGTTACCGCTGCCGGCCAGAAGGTTTTGACAAATGCGATGCCTCTCTGGGAGAGCGTGCACCAACGATTCGAACAGAAGTTTGGGAAAAGAGAATCTAAGGATCTACGCCATACGCTCAAGCGGATTGTGACGGTGGGGCGCGAACTGTCAGCGGAAAACGAGACAGTCATTGAGTGAAGGTCTCTTGCTGCCTCATTTGCCTCTCATGTTCATTAATGGCATAAGCTTTCGCTCCCATAGAAGAACCGCTGGCGACACACGGTCTGAAGCCACCAAGCTCTCACAGCGCTAGCAGTAAATTAATCGCCGAAACTCAACCTAGCATTCTAGCGGCCCCCTTTGCCAGCCGCTCTGACGTGCACGGCCTGCTTGCTAGATCGCTTCGCCAAATGCTTAAGGAAGTAGAGGCCGTTGGCATCTGAGCTTTTGCTATCGCGACGCGCTCACGACAAAGAAGTGTCGCGTTGCCAGGCAGCCATCGATGTGGCCCGTCCGCGCAGGCCGGATCTCGTTGTCACAGACTTGGCTGTCTGTCATGCTCTGGCATCTTGAATACCGACACAATGTCGCGTAAAGAACGCGACTGCTCCGCCATCGACTGAGCAGCTGCGGAAACCTCCTCTACCAGCGCCGCATTGCGCTGCGTCACCTCGTCAATTTGCGAAATGGCAGCTGTCGCTTGTGCGATTCCCAAGTGCTGTTGGGCGGAAACAGCGCTGATTTTCTCGTTAAGGTCGGCAGCCCGCTGCACCGATTCAAGTATCTCACGCATGGTATGTCCCGCATCCTCAACCAAGGCGTGGCCATCGCGGACTGTTGAGACAGCCTTATTTATCAAGTTTTTGACCTCCTTGGCAGCCGAAGCGCTCCGCTGCGCTAGCGTGCGTACTTCACTGGCCACTACAGCGAATCCTCTTCCCTGCTCTCCCGCGCGCGCGGCCTCGACCGCAGCGTTGATCGCCAGGATGTTGGTCTGAAGGGCAATTCCTTCTATAACCGAAATTATCTGCGTTACTTTTTCGGAACTGTCCGAGATCTCACTCATGGTCGCGACGACCCGCCCTACTATGGCCTCTCCACGGCCAGCAGTCTGGCAAGCCGCCCATGCGAGGGAATTCCCTTTCGCTGAATCGTCAGCGTTGCGCTGCACGGTCGCCGCCAATTGCTCCATGCTGGCAGCCGTTTCTTGTAAGGATGCCGCCTGCTCTTCGGTACGCTGACTCAAGTCCGCGTTCCCCGTCGCGATCTCCGTGGCACTAATTGTGATGCTTCCGCTGCCAGAAAGCACGCGTGCCACGGTCTCGCGGAGCCCTTCGTTCATGCGCTGGAGCGACGCGAGCAGAAGACTAATTTCATCGGTTCCTTTCGCTTCTACAGTTGACGTCAGATCACCTCGTGCGACCTTCTCCGCCACACGCACCGACTCCTGCAGTGGAACAGTAATCGACCGAGTTATGAAAAAAGCGGTCAATATTCCTGCAATCAACGCAGCGATCATTAGGGAGAGTGTCCATCGGCGTGCGCTGAGAAAAGCCGCGCTTGCAGCTTGGACTTCCCTCGCCGAGCCCTCGTGGTTCAGCTTGGTGTCCGCGTCGATGAATGACAGCATAGCCGCAAAGCGCGAAACCCCTTCGCCGGCCGCGAGCTGCCGGGCGTTGGACAGATTGACGTCGGTTGAACCCATCAACGCTTCGATCCGGTCACTCGTCTCAAGATAACGCGCCCAAGACGAACGGATGGCCTCGAGAAGCCTCCTTTCGTCATCTGACGAAAGGTACTTCTCATACTCCTTCAATGCGGCCGCTAAGCCGGTCACTCCCTCGGCGCGCCTTGCACGCAGCTCGCTCATCCCTTTTTCATCCACCGGGAGTAACTCCCGCAGAGAGACACGGCGCACGTCATCGGCCCGGCGCCGAATCTCGCTCAGCGCTTCTACGCTGGGCAACCAGTCTTCCGAGATCGCGCGGGTCCCGTCATAGATTCTGGACGACTGAACGAGGCTGATGCATCCGACAGCACACATTAGCAGCAGTACGAGTGCGAAGCCGACACCGAGGCGTCGGCCAATCTTCATGCTTGTTATAAAGGCCATGGTGGCAACCCCTAAGTTAAACCCATCGCCCAAGACCTGCGATTCGGGCTTCAATTTGTTGAGCTAACGCGGCCTCGGCGAATCGCTGATTACGCGGACGGGGCACGGTGCAGCCCGCGAGAATTGATACATCGGTGGTCGAGAGCGCCGCTATAAGGTCGTCCAAGAGAAAACGATCCGGCTGCAAAAAGCCATCGGTGCCGCGCACAGTCACTGCTCCATGTACAGTGCCGCAATAGGCGCACATCCAAGGTGCGTGTATATACGCCTATTATAACGTGGTGAGATGCGATTGTCGGGCCACTTCGCTATGTTAGTGTTGTTGGTCGGTGCTTCGCGTATGAATCGCCCTGGCCGGGCGTTTCGGTCAAGGGCGTCGGCTGCATCCAGCGTCATTAGCACCCCCCATGCCAGCCGCCGAATTAGATGACCATGGTCCGGTTGAACAGGATGGCTGCTGCGATCACTTCGGTCCCGAACGCGGCCTGCAGGCCCAGTTAGTCGGTACGCCTAGAGCCGCCCGCGGAGTAAGCTAGCGCGCAGACCGTGCGGCGGATTCGACGCAGATCACGGCCGGTTCAACTCTCAGTAAGCCCACGAGTCCTCGGGAACGACATCCTTTATTAGAGGATAAAGTAAGTCACGGAACAATTCGACAGCGGGTAGAGGACGATACGCGATCGTCCGCTCTACTAATAGACCATTCGTGTCGTCGACTAGAATCTCAATGCTTTCTAGAGAATGGCCTTGAATTGCGCCTTGCCATCTCAAAATGGTCGTCCTTGAGTCAAGGCGGTGTTCAAAGACATACTTTCCCCCGACGCCTCTGGCGAGCGCTGACGCAGCGAGGACCGTGGAGACAATGTCTGCGCCGACCAACGGTCGCGTCAGTACAGGCGAATTGAAGACTATGTCTTCTGCAAGTATTGCCCTAATATCCTTCGGGCTGTGCGCCCCGGATTCTCTGAGCGCTCTCAATGGATGCATCTTTGGTCTCCCTTCGGTTGGTCTCAAGGCGCGCCTCCTCCCGCGCGATGCTTGGATCGCGCGCCCCCAAAAGATCGCCGGGAGTACGCATGCCGTCAATCCGTTTCGTCACCTATCTGTAAGGTGCAAAGCAATCTTTCTACGCGCGCACCAGGCCGGTATTAACTTCTTCCCCGGGGATAAACAGTGTCCGCTCACATATGCCAGCCCCGAAAAGAGCGATGGCGCACCCGGACTGCACGCAGTCGCGGGTTGCGTTGAGAACGCCAGTCGCGCTGTGATATCGGCGACGAGTACAACGCAACTGCCTAGCGGCGAACGTGCATCAGATGCGCGCACGACGGCGGCCGACCCAGCTGCCGAGACGCTGAAATGACCGAATCACCGCCCGTACGGTTCTCCTTCATTGAGCCTGGCGCGCGTTTTCTTCCGACAATTCCCGTCCTATGCTTACCAGATGTTTGAGAGTCATGCGCAGTTCTTTCGCTTCACGCTTACCAACCTTCCCTTCGAAACGTCGATGCACTTCCTCCCACAGCGGCAACGCAGCGGCTAAAACTTTCGCGCCAGTTGACGTCACGGTGACCAATCGTTCGCGCCTATCTGATCCAACGTCAACCCGCACGAGACCGTCACGCTCGAGCGGGCGCAGGTTTCGCCCGAGAGTGGTGCGGTCCATCGCCATCAGATCGGCAAGTTCGCTTACCGAAATTTCACCGACGGCCGACGCTCGGGATAGCATCGAGAACTGGGTCATGCGCAGACCGCTCGGCCTCAATACCTCATCATATGCCTGCGTTAGCGCGCGTGTCGCGCTGCGTAAAAACGAGCAGTTACATTGAAGCAATTCCACGGAACGCCCCCAATTTATTGTGGCAACCGGGCTAGTATACGCGTATATGCATCCAGTTTCCGAGCGTTCTGAAGGAAATGCTTAATTTGCTTACATGGTGACGACAATCACCGCTGGCGTTATATCTCGGATAGGTTCGTCGCACGGGCTGACCTTTCTATCGGGCTACGTTCAACCTTCACGAGGCGCAACGGGCGTGCGGCGCTTCGACGTATTGAACGTCGCCACCACGCGTTCTGCAACGCGCAGGGCTTTCGGGACGAGCAACGGACGCGAATCCTTCACCGCTTTCACCTAGCAAAGTGCAGAGATCGCAGCGCACAGCGGCCGGAACGACATCTCGTCGCCTGGGACAACGGCAATGCCGCGTAGTGGTCTAAGAACCCTTAACAAAATGAAGAAAAGGGGCTGTTAACCCTCGATGAATGCTGTTAACCTGTTCATTGTTTCGGCGATGAAAGGAACATGGCTAAACCTATACTCGACGACGAACTCTGGGCACTCATCGAACCGTTACTGCCCCCTCCAAAACTACGACGCCACCGTTACCCAGGGCGCAAACCGCTCGACAATCGTGCGGTGCTCACAGGCATCCTCTTCGTCTTGCAGACTGGCCTGCGCTGGGACCTTCTTCCTCGCGAGATGGGTTGCGGCAGTGGCATGAGTTGCTGGCGTCGCCTGCGTGACTGGCAGGAGGCAGGCGTCTGGGACGAGTTGCACGAGTTGCTCCTTGCGCGGCTTCGGGCCGCCGACCAAATCGACTGGTCTCGAGTCATCGTCGACTCCTCTTCAATCCGTGCTATGGGCGCGGGTCAAAAACGGGACCGAATCCCACAGACCGCGCGCGACCCGGTTCAAAGCACCACCTCATCACCGAAGCGCAGGGCATTCCGCTCGCGGTGATACTGACCGGCGCCAACCGCAACGACGTCACTCAACTTCAAGCACTGGTCGAGGCTATTCCGCCCATCAGCGGCAAGCCTGGCAGACCACTATCGAAGCCTCGGGTCGTTCAAGGCGACAGAGGCTACGACCACGACAAACATCGACGTCCGTTGCACGCAGCGGGCATTGCCACGGAAATTGCTCGGCGCGGCCAGCCTCACGGCAGCGGATTGGGTAAAACACGCTGGGTCGTGGAGCGGACCATTTCGTGGCTTCACAACTTCCGCCGACTGCGCATCCGCTTCGAACGGCTCGCGTTTATCCACGAAGCCTTCATGAAAATCGCTTGCTGCATCATATGCTGGCGACAACTGCGAACGTCATTTTGTTAACGCCTCTAAGGGTACTCTCGCACCGCTCAACGAGCTGCTATACTATGTGCATATACACGCTTCGACCAACCGCGCAAAAATCGGTGATGCACGCCGCGACTATCTCGAAATATGCTTCACGTTCTTTAGCACTCCGACCGCACTCTTAAAGCATTTTTCGCTTCTGTATGTTTAACCGTTTTCAGGCGATGCTTGTCTTCACCCGGATCGTAGAGACAAATAGCTTTTCTCGCGCCGCGGACTCTTTAAATCTTCCTCGATCATCAGCATCAGTCATCATCAAGGGCCTCGAGGCTCATCTCAGAGTTCGGCTCCTGTACCGTACCACACGACGCATCAACCTGACCGCAGAGGGCGCTCAGTACTATGAGCTCTGCGTTAGGATCTTGGCAGAGCTTGAGGAAACCGAAGGTTCGCTGAGCAATGGGACCGGCGGAATTCACGGGACGCTCAGGATCAACCTGCCGCCGGGCATTGGTCGCATTGTCGTCGTGCCGCGTATTCATAAATTTTGCGATATGCACCCCAAGGTCGATCTGAGAATCGGCTTCAGTGACAGACGTGTCGACCTTGTTCGAGAAGGAGTGGACTGCGCGATACGCGTAGGGTTACTCGAGGACTCGAGTCTGATAGCACGGCAGTACGGACGCATGGAAATGGTGACTCTGGCGAGCCCGCGATACATACAACGGCACGGCTGTCCGTACGAAGTTGCCGATCTTTCCAAGCACTTCGCCGTCCATCTGCTTTCCGGGTCTAGAAGAAACCTCGACTTCAATTTCGTCAATAAGGGGCAAGTTACTGGGTTCCGCATGCCTGGAACCGTTGCGGTCAGCGACATAGATGCGTATATCAGGTGCGGCCTCGACGGGATAGGACTGATCCAGGCCCCTTTCCTTCTTGTTGAGGAACTCTTGCGCCGCGGCGAGCTCGTCGAAGTCATGAGCCACCAAAGGCCCCCACCAATCCCCGTTTCAGCGATATACCCGGCAAATCGGCACCTGTCATCCCGAGTCCGCGCATTTGTAGAGTGGGCCGGAGGTCTCTTTGAAGACTGTTTAATCTCGCCGGGCAACTCCAATCGCCAACCTGGCGCCGAGGTCTTACACCTGCCTGACTCGATAAAGGTGCCATCACGGTAAGCCGAGACGAGAAGACTCACCACCCCGTAGAGTTCTGCAACCTTTGCCCTTTAGTGAATCATCCATGTCGAAAAACGGCCGAAGGCGGCAGGCAACGCCACCTCCTTTGCCGTTATCGCCCGCTGGGAGCCGACATTCATCCCTGGCATTAAACGTTGCGGTCCCCATCGTGCCCGGGGACCGCGTTACGTGCATGCGGCTGTCAAAACGCTCCGTCCATCTGGGTAGCGACGATTAGGTGGCAACCTGGGGCGGCGGCAAGAAGCCGATAACTTGTTCGACCCGCCGCGCAAGCGCTAACAGCGCTCGGTCGTTTCCGCTGCTTCCATCCAGTTCCAGCCCGAGAGGCAGACCGTTTTTCGTCAGCCCCATCGGAATAGATATCCCGGGTAATCCGGCAAAGCTGGCCGGGTACGTGTTCCGCGACAGGAAGACGTCGTTCACCGTGCGGCCTGCGACGGAAAATTGCCACTGCTCGGCAATGGTCGGCGCTGCACACAGCGTGGTTGGAAACACGATCGCATCTGCACGAGAAAATACTTCACGGACAAAGCGACGCTGAACTTCCGGCCGGCGCACGGCGACCGCTTCTTGGTATGCGGCTTTGCGCGTGTAGTCGGGTCCCGTCTCGAGAACGAACCGTTGCCAGCGCGCCTTGATGTGCGGCTCCAGACCCTCATAGATCTCTTCAAACGTAACGGGAACTTTCTGGTCTCGAAGAAACGCGGTAACGTCCGGCTGGGTGTCATGAAAGAAGAGCGCCCAGTTCGCCTCCTCGACCAACGGGCCGAAATCCCCGCCTAGGTCCACCTCCACGACGCTAGCTCCGGCATCCTTCAATTTGGAGATCGTCTCGTTGAAAATCTTTTCAACTTCCGGGTCAGCGCCGTCAAGGTAATATCGTCGTGCGACCGCTAGTCTTGTACCTCGCAATCCAGCGGGAATACGCTGCAACGACGGCGACCCGCCAGTGGCGATTGCGTCCAACAATTCGCAGTCTGAAACGCGGCGTGCGATAGGGCCGGTCGTATCCAGCGTGTTCGAGATAGGCGCGACCCCACTTCCCGACCAGCGACCGGGCGTCGGCTTGAACCCAACGACCCCGCATAGCGCTGAAGGAACCCGAATTGACCCAACAGTGTCGCCCCCAAGGGCGGCCGGAACCAGCCGTGCCGCAACGCTGGCAGCCCCGCCGCACGAGGAACCGCCTGTAACGTGAAGTGCGTTGTACGGGTTCTTCGCCTGTCCGTAGTGAGCATTCAGACCGGTGAGGCCATACGACATTTCCACAAGGTTGTTCTTCCCAAGCACAATGCAACCCGCTCCTTTGACGGCGCTAACAACCTTTGCGTCCGTCGCCGGCCGAAAGCCGCGAGCCACTTGTGTCCCAAAGCTCGTAGGCAGATCCTTAGTCAAGTAACTATCTTTCACGCCAATCGGCAGTCCGGGCAGTACGTGTCTCTTACCTGCAAGACGCTCCTTATCCGCAACCCGGGCTGCGCTCAGCGCCTTTTCGTCGTCCACTGTGATGAACGAATTCAAAAATGCAAGGTCGTGAGTTCGTTTCAGTAAAACCTCGCTATAGCGCTCCGACGTGATCCTCTTCGCTGTGATCGCTTGCGCTGCTTCGATCAAGCTAAGCTCGTGCGCTTGAGGCAAGTCGACCGCCGACGCTGGAGTCGCTACCGCTGCGCCAGCAGCGTAGGACATGCTCGGAGCAACCGCTGTACCGAGCAATATGGCCGATGAATCTATTACGAATCGACGGCGAGCAGGCGAGTCGACTGCGCGAAGCTCATTAGAACCGCCTGGAGTTGATTGTGACGTTATCCGGATCATTTTCATGGTGATGGCCCGTAAGTTGACGAAAGAAAAGAGATGCAGGGTACTTCGGTAAATGCCTTACTTTGATCGACCTGAGTGCGACGACGTCAAGATCGATCTCGCCAATGGGCCTCAAAAGAGCGAATGGCCCAACGAAATAGCCAGGTGCATCGGCGACGCTTGCTTCTTTTATCTTGCTGACTCGTGTGCCGCAGTCGCGCGTTGCATCGGAGTTCACCTCAGCTCCTGCTCTGCGTGGGAATATCGACTTCAGGGCCCTGCAAGTCCTGCGCTGCTCGGCGGCAGAAACTGGGTGCACACTGGTGGTTAATACCTGAGCCCCGCGACACGGGCTGCTTGCCGTCGACCATTGATGTGGCGCTCGGCAACGATCCGATCGATCTCAGCTACCAAGGTGGAAGCCGCAACCGGCTTGTGAAGAATGGCATCGCAGTAGAGGAACGCGGGTGGACTTGGATCGCCTGAAACGAGGATAAAGACTAGCTCTGCAAGCCGTCTATCATTCCGGACGTAGTAGCACAAGTCACATCCCGACCTGTCCTGCAACTTCCGATCAGCTACCACCACATCAACTTCGGTACTGCGCAAAACATCCAACGCTGATCCGCCATTGGCAGCGGAAAACGTTGCATAGCCTTGCATCTCGCAAACCGACCGCCACGAACTGTAGACGCCCTCCTCATCTTCCACAACCAGCACTGAAATCACGACATCCTCCATACATCACACCGGAGCGCCCATAGCCTCGAAAACGAGAGAGAACGCAGCTCGGCGGCACGCAACGCCGAGTACGTACCTTTTGCAGCGCATCTGCTGCACAGGCACCGACCAGGGTGCGGCGAAGGTATCGTGCAGGCTCGTGCTAACAGTCGGGGCGAAGTCGAATCTTTGGTCGAACAGGTCGCGACTTACCGACCGGGCAGGGTTCTTGCAAGAACTGCGATCCCACCGACACGAGCCACGCAAGCCGGGTGTTATTGACAGACGGCGCCGCTGTTGCACGATCGACGCATATGTTTCGCATTACGTATATTTAAATGAGACGTCTGTCCGCTATTGCAGTGTGGAAGATCTGGCTTCGCTATCTAGGTGGCCCGGCTTTAAATCGTTCAACCCACTAAGCCTCGGTCGGTGACAAGAACGGATAGTCTGTGTAGCCTGCAGCGTGACCGCCGTAGAACGTGCCCCTGTTATAAGTGTTCAGGGGAGCGTTAGACCTGAGTCGCAATGGCAAATCGGGATTGGCGATAAACAACCTGCCGAACGCTATTGCGTCTGCGCGACCTTCGGCGATAGCCGATAACGCACCATCACGCGTGTAGTTGCCGGCGGCGATCAGCGCTCGAGGCCAAATTGGGCGGAACGATTCAGACGCCGAAGGCAAGTCCACATGATTGACCTCAGCCTGCCCCGCACCACTGGCTCTTGGCTCGATCAAATGCAGGTAAGCGAGGTTGAGACTTGCGAGCCGCCGAATTAGGTAATCATATAAAGGCCAAGGATCAGCCTCGCCACTGTCGTTAGCGGTTCCGAACGGCGATAGCCTTATCCCGACCCTGTCCTCGCCCCAAACTCCGGTTACCGCTTCCGCGACTTCCATGGCGAAGCGACATCGATTCTCCAATGACCCACCATAGTCGTCTGTGCGTTGATTGGTTCTCTCATGGAGAAATTGTTCTATCAGATACCCGTTCGCCCCATGGATCTCGACTCCATCAAAGCCAGCCGCCATAGCATTTTTCGCCGCACGGACGAAATCTTGAACGGTAGCAACAACTTCTTTCGTCGATAGTGCACGCGGCTCTCCATATGGTACTCGTTGGAAATCGGCGGTGGTTGCGTAGCCACAAGGGGAGACCGCAGAAGGCGCTACTGGGCGACAGTTTCGGGGCAGGTGCGACGGGTGCGATATCCGACCGACATGCCACAGTTGCAAAAATATGCGGCCATCCCGCTGATGAACAGCGTCCGTAATCGTCTGCCAGCCAGCTATCTGCTCGTCATTGTGAATGCCTGGGGTCGCCGGCAATCCGTGCGCGAACTCCGAAACCGGCGCGCCTTCGGAGATAATGAGTCCTCCTTTAGACGCCCGCTGCTCATAATAGTCGGCGTTAAGTTGATGCGGTGTGCGCCCTAAGCCCCGAGCGCGCATTCGCGTCAAAGGTGCCATGACGACTCGATGCTCGAGTTCGATGTTGCCGATCCTGATCGGAGAGAACAGCGTTGCAGGCATCTTAGGACTCCATTGAATCTCGACGAAGTTCGTTGCTATTCGGGACCACCGTTTCTCCGACGCAAACCGGTGATGCGAGTATATACGTGCATTATCTACGTCACAAGTCAATATTTGAGACGCGCGACAGCCCCCGGTCGACTCGCTTCTGGCGGCATGCGAGACGGGTAAGCGGCCGGCGCGCTGCGCTGGACATCGCCGCCTATTTGACACAGGCGCAAGGCATCCGAGCGCCGACTGGACGCCCGATGCAGCGAGAGCCGACACTTAGCGAGCTCTCAGCGCATCATCGCGCCCACCGGTCTCGTTCGATTGCCCGGCAAGAATTGGCGCGCCGCGCACCGACTCCTTCAAGTATCCGCTCAACCCCTTCGATGCTCAGGACCGCGCGCGCTAGTCGGAGCGTCCAAATCGTCAGACTCAACGTGTCGTGCTCATAATTCCGAAGTCGGGTCATGCTGCCGAGCGGTGGGTACTCCCGAACTCGATTGACAGCTTCGGACGACATCGTCATTGGATTATGACAATAATATAGACGTATGGTCGTAATGCCAAGATGTTTCTCAAGCGACACACGGCTTCGTCGTGACATTCGTCAGCGGGACTGCCGTTGGCGAATGCCAAGCGATGCGCAGGTCCCTAACAGCGGAATCGTTAACACCCGCGCGGGCGAAGAAGATCAGAAGAGACGACGCAGTAGGATTCCGGTGCGCACGCCAATTCTTGCAGTGACGGACTGTCGAAAGGCCGCTCGTTTGTGGGCGAGTTCTTTTTCAAGGATGCCTCACGCGGGGCGGCGGGTGTCGCGTTGGTGCATCAATTCGCGTCAACGGCATCACCAAGCGACAGCGAGTGACACGCAGCTAAAACAGATCGTATCTTCCTCCGCTCTACTCCGTCTTCGTTGACAATAGTCTTATTGCCCGTAAAGTCGAATCGTTGGGCGCGGCTCCTTATGAAACAGCACTCGTTATGAATCCAGGCATTTGCAACAACACAGCGATACGCAAGGCAGCTCGACGGTTAACCCGCTTCTACGATTCCTGCATGGCAGAAACAGGGCTTCGCACGACGCAGTACACGATCTTGAATTTGCTTGCGTCTCACGGTGCCACGACGATGGCCGTGCTCGCCGACTTGCTAGCAATGGATCGGGCTACCATGGGCCACAATCTGCGGCCACTGGAACGAGACGGCCTAATCACTATATGTGTTGGTCGCAACGACAGACGCGAGCGTGAAGTGTCGCTTTCGTGCGCCGGCAAGGCTGCCGAGGCAAAATGCAGACCCCTGTGGCTAAAAGCACAAGCTCGTTTCGAAAATGAATTCGGCGAAGACGATGCCTTGGCGATGCGTAGGCTGATGGCACGTATTACTGTATTAGACCTGGCGACATAACCTTCGCCGTTATGAAGTCCATCGCTACGGTAGAAGCGTAACCACCTCGAGTATTTACGACGCCCCAATACGGGCATATGAGGATATTTTTATGCAGACTTTGAGCCGACGCCGCGCCATTGCCGGTGCTATTACCTTTTTGTCGCTGGTCGCCATGGCCCCGGCACACGCAGCGTCAGTCAG
This sequence comes from Caballeronia zhejiangensis, assembly GCF_022879815.1. Lineage (NCBI taxonomy): Bacteria > Pseudomonadati > Pseudomonadota > Betaproteobacteria > Burkholderiales > Burkholderiaceae > Caballeronia > Caballeronia zhejiangensis. The sequence continues at coordinate 78,259 of NZ_CP084287.1, read as the reverse complement.
CCCTGGGGATCTAAGTGAGATCCGCAACCTGTTTGCGAGACAGACCAAAGCGGAGACCGACCACAACATCGCCGCATTGAAGGAAATGTTCGCGCCCGGCTATCCGGGAGAGCCCGACCCGGTGTCCTTCGTGGCCCGCGCGTATCGGTTCTGGGGCAAGGACGCCGTTATTTCGCATTTTAAAGAAACGTTCGATGGAACATGGGCAGTCGAGCCTGATGAAACCGCTATCCGCCTAATTCCGCTCAACGGTGAGACAGTGCAGATCTACGCGCCAACCCGAGTGACGATAGGAGCACCGGGCGAAGCCGCCATAACGTCGTTGTTTCTGATCAACGAGTTTGCGGTTCGCACGCCATCAGGGTGGAAGATCGCCGCAGTGATTCCCGTGCCAGCGAAATAATGGAAGACGATCATGAGATTCGAAAAGTTAGTCGGTCCTCTAGTTTTACCCGTTCTGTGGTGCGCCGTTAATAGCTCGGCTTTCGCAGCGCCCTTGCCGGACTTCACCGACGCTGATCGGGCAGCCGTTGAGGATGTCCTCCTCCGGCAGGCAGCTGCGGCATCTGCGCACGACATTGTTGCATTCGAGCAGGTCCTGGTTCCGAACGTTCCAGGCCAGCAAGACCCCGTTGCCATGGTTGCTCGCGCGTACCAGTTCTGGGGTAGAGCCGCCCTCATCGATCATTTCAAGGAGGTATTCAAGGGCGTGTGGAAGTTTGAGCCCGACATACACGGCATTAAGGTCGTTCCTCTGACGCCCGACGTTGCACAGATCTACGCTCCCACGAAGATCACATTTGGCACATCCGATACAACTGCGACGACCGCACCTTTTCTAATGTACGAAGTCGCGATCAGGACACCCGGAGGATGGCGGATCGCCTCCATAGTGCCGGTGCCCGCCCGCTAAACACCGCGTACGGCTCGACAGCGCGCCGTGTATTTACGAAGCCTTCCGCTGCGAAGACGCGGCGGACGGATCAACGTATCCGAGCGATGCGTCCAGACCGGTGGTAGCCGCCCTACCGCTTGCGCGTCGCACGCGGGGGATAGTCCAAGATGGCCTCGCCAGAATGCTACCGCAGCGATTTCCATCTGAAGCGGAGCCGCGCATGGATGCTGCAGCTGCGTCCCGAAAAGTCAGTTCGACCGACGACGGGTCCTTCACCCCTTGGCAACGTCAGGACGGTGGCGATCCCACCGGGCAATGGGCGCTCCTCCGCGCCGCTTGTCGCCGCCGCGCCTATTCTGCGACCCCAACCACGCCAAAGTAGGCTGCGCCTAAAAAACCTGCAAGCGTTGACCGACTACTCGTAGCAGACGGATGTTCGAAAGTGAAATCGTTTACTAGGTGTATATACGCCTATTTGACGTATAATTCTCCCATGACTCGCACCGTTCTCTCAGGGCTCCCCACCCGAGCCTTTTCGCCGACGCGCAATGCGTCGGCTTTTTTTTGGTGCGCCCGGCGGGGCGCACTCACTTGGAGGTGAGAGCCCTCTACACACCCGGCAAGGGGAAGTGTTAGGCAGAGGCAAGGGTTTCGTGGGCGACTGCGAGTCTGGAGGAAGCCCGAGGCAAAGCGCTGGCCTGACGAACAGGAAGCGGATACGAGGCGGCGCATCGGGGTAAGACAGCCAAAAAGGTCAAAGCCCGAAACTTGCACGGAGCGATGCGACGTATATCCGACAGGCATAAGCGTGAAGGTGGGTGCGTCATACCCAATGCGATGGACGCCCCCACTCGTCACGGCATCGATGTGCCAACGTGGAAGTGTCAAGCAACCACTTGAACCGAGGGGAGCGTCATCATGCAGATTACGACGATTGGCATTGATCTGGCGAAGAAACGTATTCCAAGTTCACGGTGTGGACGTACACGGAAAGGTCGCTCTCAAGAAGCAATTAAGGCGCAGTCAAAATGCTGGAATTCTTCGCCAATCTGCCCGCGTGCCTAATCGGCATGGAGGCCTGCGCCAGCGCCCACTATTGGGCACGTAAGCTCCAGGCGCTCGGGCACACCGTCAAGCTGATGGCGCCACAATTCGTGAAGCCCTACGTCAAGACAAACAAACATGACGCGGCCGATGCTGAAGCCATCTGTGAAGCGGTCACACGGCCGAGCACGCGATTTGTCCCTCTCAAACACGTTGATCAGCAAGCTGTAGTAGTCCAGCATCGGGTTCGGCAGGGGACACACAGCAACGCCTCCAGCGTTCTTGATGAACCGCCGTATGCGAAACCGCACGTACGGTGGTGTGGGAGCGCTGAGGGGGTAACCCCTCACCCTACCCAATGCGCACACCCAGAACCACTTTGGCCGCGGGGCGTTCGTTACTGCAGCTTTGAACCGTCCCACGAGGCCATGGAACGGTTCAGCACTGTTCATCGCGTGGACAAATTCCAAGCTTCATACGTCGGCGATCGGCCATCTTCGCATCTTCGCGTCTAGCGTAAGCATTCTTCCGCATTCAGGCTTGCGGCAGCAGTGCGTGTGGCGAACAGTTCGCTAATCGTATGCAGGACCGTACATAGCCAGTTTCCCCGGGGAAACTCGCTAACTTCCAGCCGTTTCTCGAATAGCACGAGCGTTCGATATTGTTAGTTATGTCAAATATTAGATCGTTGGGTTGCTGCTGCGACCGTTTAACGCGCTAGTACGCTCATCACTGTTCGTCATCAGAGGTCAACGCTGCTTCATAATCTTGGCCGCCATAGAAGACACCAATGATCGAAACGACGTCAGTCTCCACGGTATAGGCGATGATCGATCGCTTGCGGAAATGAGTGACGCAAAGTCCTGGCAGCAGATCGTCGCGTGCGACTCCACGTGCTGGGAACGTCTGGAGTGTCATACAAAAATCAACGATCGAATCGACATATCTTTCAGCCGTTATTGGAGCGCCGGCGTTTGCGATGCGTGCTTCAAGTCTACGCAGCTGATCGAGCGCCTCGGGCGCGAACTGGATCCGCCAATTCATTCGTGACGCGTGCGAGATTTTTTCAGCGCAGCGCGTACCTGATCGACAGACAGTGCGCGGTTGGGATCGTCCCGAAGCGCTTGTGCTGCCGGAACGACATCGTTGCGCAACCATGCCTCGACGGCACGGTCACGCTCGCGAAGCGCACGAAGTGCGTCTCGCAGCACTTCGCTGTCAGATGCGTAGTCGCCGCTTGCCACCTTCGTGCGCACGAATTCGGCCATCTCGTTGGGTAACGTAATGCTCATTTGCTGGGTCGTTCTCATACCAGCCTCCGCTTAGTAGGATTTAATCCTACTCGCATCCGACTTACCGTGCAACTCGGTCCGACAGCCCTACCTCCCATTATTCAACCACAAAAAGCGGACTGAAACTGGGGGCAATTGAGTTATGTCCAATCATGGTCCACGCGCGTTTGACAGCAGCATCACCGGCGTTACATCTTTTTGGTTGGTTACGCTAAGACGTCGACAGCTGAGGACCTCACGTCATGAAGTTCGACGAAGACCAAGCGCCAAAAGCAACGGACGACCTATATAGGCCCGCTGGCGAACCTATGTCGATCTGATCGTCGCTTTCTTTGCCGGGATGGCCCTTATTATCGGGGCGATCGGATTGGCCTTCCGCTGGCTTCCCATTTGACGCCTGTGCTTACCCTCTGATCTTCTGCCAACAGCCACGATCGAGGTTTTCGCCCAACGTCTAGGCTTTCATGTGCCTTAAATCGCCGGTTGAGTGCGTCACGGCTATGAAGGTCATGCCCCTCTAGCCAAAGATGAGCGCATTTACAACGTTGGGTATTGGAGGCGACGCCGCCAGAGTCAGGTAGGATCCCCGTACGACTTCCTAAACAGCCACATGCCAATCGAGTCGGAACGGCTACTCTTGCGACCTCGGAAAAATGCGGACAGGCAGCCTTTCGCGGATATGTCGGCCAACAAAAGCGTCATGGAGCACGACTCACCGCCCGAACAAGCCAAAACAGTCTTGCGGCACGCTACCTCGCTACCGGGAGAGACCGTCGAAGTGGTGCGCGAGGCTCATGGGCACCAAGTCATGATCCGCTCGTGCACCCCGACGAACTTGAACGCCTAACGGCACGCCGTTCCAAGCTCGGACGTTGGCCTGGCGCGCCGGTATCGATCGGCCGAATGATAACCAGATCGATATTTCTCTCGACTTTGCGACTCTGCTCGGCAATCGTGCCTCAACGCGCATCATGGCTGCAGCTGTTCACCGACAAACACGACAGCTTGCGCGGGCCCGTCCGCGGCAGTAAAGGCGACGCCTTCGCAATCCGGCCGGCCATGAAACACCGGAATTGCGGGACCGTCGGGGCCAAAGCGCTGACCCAGGTACTCGATCCCGCCACTGATCGGTAGGAGGAACAGTGTCTGATCGGACAGAAGCGGAATCGCAATTTCGGCACCGGCCGCGAGCGATACATCGAGAATCGTCACAGGCGTCGGCGGTATCGCGGGCGAAACCACACCGCCGAAGTTACCGACCGGGACCCTGATGGTCACGCCCGCCTGTGTCACGACCGGCACTTCTTCGGGCTCGACGATCAACGGAGACGGCGCGATGCTTTTCTTCTCGCGCGACAGGTCTACGAAGATCTGTAGCGAGTGAACGGTCTTGCCGGATTCAGCCGGAACTTCATCGTGAACGATGCCGGACCCGGCCGTCGTCCAGTGCAGTCCACCGGGTCGGATCAGGTTTCGCGTTCCGATCGAATCCCGGTTGAGCACGCCCGTCTCCGAGTCGAGGAAGATGTACGACACGGCGCACATGCCGGCGTGACGATGTGGCGGAAACGTCGGCGCACCCATCCAGGCGTGATCGACTCCGAGGAAGGGATCAAGCATGCCTTCCGGGTTGCGCACGGCAAGCGCGCGAAAGTGCTCACCGTGCGTGAATGCTTTGACTGGTGCGAGAGAGAACATCGCTTGCCTCACGCGACCGACGCTTCGTCGAGGGAAGGATAGTCCGTGTAACCGACCTCCGTTCCGCCGTAAAAGGTGGCAGGATCCGGCACGTTCATCGGCGCATTGAGCTTCAACCGCTCGGGGAAGTCGGGGTTCGCCAGCACCAGCTGACCAAAGGACTCGAGATCGGCCAGGCCCGAGCCGACGTCCCTCCCGGCATCCGCAGGTGCGCGGCCCGGACGATTCAAGATCAGCGCATTCGTCCACAGTTGCCGCAGTTCCGCGAGTAAGGCGTCGTTGCCCTTTTGCGTGATGTGCAGATACGCCAGTTCGAGCTTGTCGAGTTCGGATACGAGATAGCGGTACAGGGCCGGCCCCTCGTCACCTTCGTCGATTCCCCAGATCGAAAGACCCGGCGACAAACGGATGGCTGTCCTGTCAGCGCCAATCTCCTCTGCGATCGCGCGCGCTACATCGAGCGCGAACCGGCTGCGATTTTCGATCGAGCCGCCATATTGGTCCGTGCGCGTATTGGCGCTGGGTGCGAGAAACTGATGCACGAGATAGGCGTTCGCGCCATGAATCTCGACGCCGTCTGCGCCGGCTTCGATGGCGCGTCGCGCAGCGAGTCGGAACTCGTCGACGATACTGGCGATCTCGTCCGTCTGCAACGCTCGCGGCACCGGAATATCCTGCATACCGGTCGCGGTGAACATTCCGGTTCCCGGAGCAATGGCGGACGGGGCTACGCCTTGGCGATGATGGGGCGTATTATCCGGATGGGACATGCGACCGACGTGCATCAATTGAATGAACATGCGGCTGCCTTTTGCATGTACAGCTTCTATGACAGTTCGCCAGCCTGCCACATGCCTATCGGTATAGATGCCGGGTGTCGCCAGATAGCCCTGGCCTTCGTCGGACGGCTGAGCGCCCTCCGCCACGATCAGACCGACACCCGCGCGCTGTGCGTAGTATTGCGCTGCAAGCGGGCCGGGCGTTCCATCGCCAAGCGCTCGCGAGCGCGTCATCGGTGCCATGACCATTCGATTCGACAGCTGATTCCGGCCAATGCGCACCGGGCAAAACAATTGATTCATGATGGGTACTCCAGGGTTGCTCTAAGCGTCCGCAGTCGGCACAGTGAGGAGAGCCGGCGAAGATAGTTGTTTAGTGGTAGTTCAGAATGCCGACAAGTTGCTGGCCTACAGGACTAGTCCAATCGACAGCAAGTTCGGCGATGATCTGGTCGACCGTCGTAATGACAGCGCCGGCCCTTTCCATGCGGCGCAGCGCGATCTCATTACCGAACTTGGTGTTCGATGCCGAGGCGTCCGCCGAAACCTGGACTTCATAGCCTTCATCGAGCATCTGTAGGACCGGAAAGTTGACACAGATGTCCGTCGTCACACCCGCGACAATTAGGTTCTTGCGGCCGGTAGCGACGACCGCTTGGTTGAACCCGTCGTGGTGCATCGCGTTCACGATGCCCGGCCGCTTGATACGGGCGGCGAACGCTTCCGGAAGGATCTCCTGTAGCTCAGGGAGCAAAGGCCCCTGAACACGGTCTTCCATGCTCGAGGTGAGCACTACAGGAATTTTGGCCGCTTTTGCGATCCGCGCCAGCTTGAAGGTATTTTCCCGCACCAGATTCAAGTCGTGCGAATGCGTCCAAGCAAGAGTTCCGACTTGGTGATCGATCAACAGAATTGCGGCATTTTCGGGGGTGAAGGCTTTCTTATGCATGGCTAATCCTATCGTTTGAGATTTTTTGCCAAGGCGCTTCTCGCCTAAGCACGCTTCAAATTTATCCTTGATCGCGTTTTCTAAATAGCCGTAAAATGCCGTCCATGTTGTTCAACAATTTTGAATACGATGATCGTAGGCACGCCCACGATTGACCAGCTTCGGGTCTTCGTTACGGTAGTGGACGAGGGTAGTTTCGCTGCTGCGGGGCGGCGACTTAGCCGCGCTACCTCGGCAATTAGCTACTCGGTGGCGGCACTTGAGGAGCAGCTTGGGATCGAACTGTTTGATCGAACCAATCCGAGACGACTGACTCTGAGCGATAACGGAAAGATCGTGCTTGGACAGGCGCGCAGTGTTGCAGGCGGAGTAGACGACTTAAAAGCACGCGTCGCGGGCATTCTTGAAGGCTTAGAACCCGAACTAACGCTGGTCGTTGATGTCATGCTCCCGACTGAGAGGCTGATTGACGCCATCCGAGCCTTCGAAGAAGAATTCCCTACTGTCACGATACGGCTCAATGTCGAGGCCCTAAGTGCTGTATCGCGGCTGGTCCAGCAAGGGGCGGCACGGTTAGGTATTGGCGGTTTGCTGCATAGTGACGAAACCGATCTGGAGCGCGTAGCGATCGGAGCCGTCGAGATGATGCCGGTCGCCGTTCCGTCTCATCCTCTGGCTGGGCCTGAACGCGGTGTAGTGGGCGCGTCAAAGCATCATCGGCAACTGCTACTTACCGTGCGGAGCGCCTTTGAAGACAAGACGAAAATGGCGGTGTTCGCTCCTGAGACGTGGTCGCTTTCCGATCTTGGAGCCAAGCGTGCATTGCTGAACGCCGGCTTAGGGTGGGGTTATATGCCCGAACACTCTGTGCGCGATGACCTTACGGCAGGTCGTTTAGTCCGCCTCAATATTCCGGAGCTTCCCGGCGGCATGTATCCGTTACAAATTATGTACCGCACGGATGCGCCGCCGGGACCGGCCGGTTCGTGGCTTATTAAGCGGCTCGCTGCGCAATCGTAACTTGCTCAGGATTGATTTAGCCGAGAAGTTCGACGGTAACACTTGCGGAGTCTATCGATCCGGCTGGCCCAGTGAGTGTGGCGCGGTCGTTCAGATATGACGTCCGTCTTGCGCCAGTTCCACAGGAAGCTACCCGCAAGCCTTGCATCTGCGAGCCGAGGCTCATGGCTTTGCCGTCTGTTCTGGCTTATGGGTTTGCATCCACGTACGCATAAAATTAAGCTGCGCTTGCTGCGAATACACAATGCCCTGAGCCACCTTGCGGAGCTCCGGATCCGTTCCATACTGGAGCTCCACCTTCGCTAAATCTACGGCCACCTGGGTATGTGGCGCCATCTGAGCCACGAAATCGAAGTCCGCATCTCCAGTATATTTGGAGTTCGTCTTGCCTTGAATCATGGTACGGTTGGCAACCCTATAAGCGTCGGTCGACGGAGCGTTCGATTCTCGCGCAGCAGGTGCCGGTTGACTCGGAGACGTCTGGGCCCAAGCGTCTCCGACCAATGCAGCGGCGAGAAGTACTACTGAGGAAAAATGCGCTGTAAGATTGGCCATTGTGTTCTCAAAGATGTGCGCTCAGTGCTCGCGTTCGCGTCGATGACACAGACGAGGGAGCAGGCACTCTGCGGTGTATCAGCTAGTAAGAAGGCTAAGAAAGAGCCTCCCCGCCTCCCCCATCCCGACTAGACGGTGCATTAGAGGTAGGTCGAACGGTTTACACACAAGTGAGTAGCGGCGGGATCGATCACCGAATAGGTGCCCTTGTGACATCGGACCGGTCGGGAGTCTGCACCTCTTTCCCGCTTGTTTCGATCTTCGCGTGCGCAGCTTGAAGGTTCTCTGAAAAATGCATCCAATCGGCTGGGTTATACCCAGCCTGTTCGTACCGAGCGAGCTCTGAGCGCACTTCAGCGCGGGTCCGTTCCCCCGCAGCTTGCGCCGAAGCACCGAGCGAGAAAGAGGAAAAAGAAATAGCCAAAACGATTCCAGCGAGCGCCTTCATGAAACCTCCGTAATTCGAGTGGCAGCAATTTCTTCTTTTTAAATGCTGCCCTCGGAATTCTACGGGTTTGTCTCATGAGGGAAAATACGAATTTGCGAGACAGTTTGTCGCTGGAAATGAGAGAATCGCGCGCCGCGCCACGTGCGCTTCAGGAACGGCCCGAGGCCTGATCTGAGGCTCGCACCGCCTTACTTGAGTGTTACTAGGTATCGCGCGACGGCCTGCACATCCGCCTCGGTCAAAATTTTCGGGAAAAGTTTGGGCATGGCGCCTGACGGATTGCGCACGAATGACTCGACGCCTGACACACCCCGTCGCTCGGCGACACCGATGAGCGACGGCCCCACTTCGCCGCCTCCCGTTGCGCCATGACAGGACGCGCATCGTGCAACGTACACCTGCTGTCCACGTCCGGAGTCGTCTTTCGAAGACGACGACGTCTCGACGGCCGCGCCAAGTAGTCCGATACGGTCCGCGTCAGGGGACGCCGGAATCGCCATGAGATACGCATGAATCTGTATCAGCTCGCGATCAGACAGGATTTTGCTGCTGTAGAGAGGCATTTGCCCTTTCGGCGAGCGCACGTAGGCCGTCATCGCCTCTACCGGCAATGGCGCCGGTGCGAGCGCGGGTCCCGACATGATGCTTCCCTGACCAACGGGTCCATGGCATTCGTAACAGCCCTTTCTCGTATACAGCGCCTGTCCGGCTTCAACGTCCGTCTGTCCAGCCATCGCAGGCGGCGACGTCATATCGATTAGGCAGGCAAGCGCACTCGCGGCCATCCCGACCATGCGTATCGGCTTCATTTGCGCTCCTAGCGAGGTTGCGTGAGGACGTCGAGAAAGGCCGGTTCGCCCGCCTTCACTCGCTGCATCGCGCGCGCGAGAGCGGGTCCGAGGTCGGCCGGGTTTGAGATTGGTCCCTCGGCCCACATACCCATGCTTCTGGCGAGTCCGGCATAGTCGATCGGTGGATCGTTGATAAGCGTGCCTGCCGTGCCGTTTTCAGGTTTTCGATCGCGCCAGTTGGCCATGCGCTGTATATGCATCGATTCCTGGTGGTAGGCGCGGTTGTTATGCATCACGGTGAGCAAAGGAATCTTGTGATGCGCTGCCGTCCACAGCACGCCAGGCAGCACCATCAGATCGCCGTCGGTCTGGATATTGACAGGGATGCGCCTCGCATCTCGATGCGCAATCGCGGCGCCCACGGCGGCCGGCGCGCCGTAGCCCACGCCATAGCCACCTTCGCCGCCGATGTACTGCCAAGTCTTGTCGAAATCCCACAACCGCTGCGGCCACTGGCTAATAAACAATGAAGACGACACCAGCGCCCAGTTTTCATGCCGGATCACATTCCAGACTTCCTGCGAGAGCCTTGCCGTGCTGATTGGACTTGCATCCCAGGCGCGAGTCGCGTCGTGTCGCGCCTTCTCTCGCATCAGCGAATGAGCCTGACGCAGTGCAGGCGCGCGGTTTCTAATCGTCTCCCGCTGCTTGTCCGTGCATACAACCTTCACCGCTTCGAGCAACGGTCCGAGTGAGGCCTCCGCATCTCCGCCGACCGCAAGTGTCGGCGCGATGAAACGCTCCGCGTCTTGCATGTTCGACTTAGAGTAGAGATACGACGTCGACACGCTCACGAGATCAACACCGGGCTTGGTGAACTTCCTGGTCGGCCGCCCTATCACGTCCGCTACCGTTCCCGTCAGCCCCCACAGATCCGACACTTCGAGCGCAAGAATGACATCCGCTCGCGATATTAATTCTGACTTTAGATAGGTATGGTTCAGATAATGCCCGGTCGGGAAATTGAGCCTTCCGAGCAAGTCGACGACAGGAGCGTTCACCGCTTCCGCAAGCGCAACCAGCGCATCCATCCCAGCCTGAGAACGGACCGCGCGGTCCGCGACGATGATCGGATTAGTCGAGCCGCACAGCATGCGCGCAGTCTCTTCCAACGCAGCGCGGCCCGCAACGGGCGGCGAGACTGGACGAAACGGCGGCACCGAGATCTCCGTCGGGTTCTCGATGGGGCGCTCCTGCAACTCGCCGTCGGCGATTAGCAGCACCGGCTCCATCGGCGGCGTCATCGAGAGAGTATAGGCGCGCACGAACGACTCCGCGTAGTGCTGAAGAGACACAGGTGCATCGTCATACTTCGTGAAGTCGCGCACCAGCGCACCAAGATCCAGCGCCGTGTGATACCACTCGACGCCAGGACGGCGCTTCGTCGCGTCCGCGATGTTCCCCGCGATGACGATCATCGGCACGCGGTCGCACCACGCGTTGAAGATCGCCATCGAGGCATGTTGCAGCCCCACGGTGCTGTGGACGAGGCAGGCCATCGGCTTGCCCGCGACCTTCGCATATCCATGTGCGATCGCCGCCGAAGCCTCTTCGTGCGTACAGATAATGAGCGCGGGCTGCTGGTCTCCCGCATAACTCACGATCGATTCGTGAATGCCGCGAAATGTGGAGCCGGGCATGGCGGCGACATAATCGATGCCAGCCATGCGCAGCAGATCCACCATGAAGTCGGAGCCCGGATTACCGATGTGGACCGGGTCTAACGCAGGCGCTTCCTGAAGTGACGGCGCCTGGGTCTCGGCGGCAACCAGACGCGCACCGGGCTTTCCGACCGAGGGTGCTTTCTTGACAGGCTGCGCCACGCCAGTGTTCGGCTTCATGAGCGCGGTTGATGCTCCGGCGGCGATCGCTTCCTTGAGGAAGGTTCTTCGAGCCGTCATGGTGTCTCCTCCCGTTCATTCTCTGTAGTTGTGGCCAATGCCATGCCTGAATCGCGGGCCGATGCGAAGCCAAAGGTAAGGTTTACGGTCGGGTTGATCAAGATTGATTGTTGAATCAATGCGCTGACACGGCATTATCGAATCGATAGACTATGTGCACGTCTCGCCGTAGAGTTCGTATTGATCCATATCGACAGTAAATCAACGTGTCCGACATCATCACGAATGGTCCTGTACTTCGGAAAACGAAAGACGCGCCCTCGGCGGCGCAGTCCGACCACGCGGACTATGTGACCGCGGCCGAAGCAATGAAGATCCTGAACGTACGGCAACAGACGCTGTATGCCTACGTGAGCCGCGGTCTGATCCGTAGCATCGGACAGGCGGGACACAAAGGACGGCTCTACTGGCGCGACGACCTGAGGCGTCTCGAATCGCGTTCACTCGCGCGGCACGGGCACGGCGCGGTCGCGGCATCGGCCATGAATTTCGGCGAGCCGATCATCCCTACTTCGGTGACCGAGATCACGCCCGAAGGGCCGCGCTATCGAGGCAGGCTGGCGACCGATTTGGCGCGTGCACGACTTCCATTTGAGGCCGTCGCACAGTTGCTTTGGACTGGAATGCTCAACGATAGCATCGTCGAACTCGAATGGCCGAAGCGAAAGCCATGGGCCGAACTCAGCACGCTCATCGAAGCATCGTGGCGCATGCAACCCGGCAATCTTCTCGACATGTTCTCCATCGTTACGCTGCACCTCGGCGGCGGCATGCAGCCATCACTGCGCCGTGGCAGGAAGGCGGCGGTCGAGCCGGCCGACCTTGACATGGCATCCGCCGGGATCGATATCATCCAGACGCTGGTCGGATGTTGCGGACTGATGTCGCCCCGCAGCCACTTCAAGCCGATGGAGACCGGTCAGTCGGTGGCGCAAGGCATCCTCTCTTCGCTGGCGGTCGAATCGACCGAGATCAACCGCGAGTCGATCGAAGCGTTACTGATTCTCCTCGCCGATCACGAACTTTCACCCGCCACGGTCGCAGCCCGCGTGTCGGCATCGACGGGCTGCACGCTGCACCGTTGCGTGGTATCCGGCATCGCTGCGAGCACGGGTTCGCTGACCGGCCAGTTGTACGACCGCGTCGAGGAATTCTTCGACAGCGCCAGCACGATGCAAGCACTGATGCGCCGCGCCAATACGCTGCTCGAACGCGGCGTCGCAGTTCCCGGTTTTGGGCATCCGATCTACCCCAGAGGCGATCCGCGCGCCCGCTACATGCTCGATCTCGCACGCCGTCGGACCGACAACAGCCGCCAGATGAACGCGATCTACCAGTTCGTCGACCAGATCGCCAAGGAGCACGGCTTGCTTCCGCGTCAAGAATTCGGCACCGTGGTGCTGACTCGGGCCATGGGTCTGCCGCGACGCACGAGCGGCGCAATCTCCGCGCTCGCGCGCGTGGCCGGATGGCTCGCCCACGTGCAGGAACAGCGCATGTACGGAAGTGTCCTTCGTCCGCGCGCGCAGTTCGTCGGCTCATCTGCTTCCAACCGCAAGTGAGCCGACCGCGAACGCCTTCGTCAGAACAGATGGCGAATGCCGAATGACACTTCCACCTGGGACCTGGTGCTCGACGGCTGCATGAAGAAAATGGCGGCATTGCTCGCCGAGCCGACCGCGCGCTGATAAATCGCGAAGGCGTACAGATCCGTGCGTTTCGATAGCAGATAGTCGATCCCCAGATCGACCTGATGCCACTTCGGCGACTGATTCAGTTCCTCATAGTGACCGAAGGTGAACATGTAGCCGAGGCCGGTATAGAAGTCTGGCGTGATGTGCCAGGTTCCGTTCAATTCTGCATTGTCGAGTCGTAGATGGCTACCGTCGAAATAGCGGTATTTGGCGTGCGAGTACACGAGATTGTCCTGCGTCGGCCCGATGGCATACGAGGCCGTTGCGGCAATCACCTGCTGCTCGTCCACCGGCGCGGTTCGCGTTCCTAATGCGCTAGTCTTGAACAGACTGAACGGTGCTGGATAGTCGCTACCGGCGGCGCCGTTGGGATTGTCTGTCGCATTGGGGTGGTTCATCTGCAGATAACCGACCGCAAGCTTCAGGCTACCATTGCGATATGCCGCCGTCGCGCTGTAGGCGCGATTATTCGCGAAGTCGCCCGCAGCGTTGCTCATCGCATACATGGCAGCGAAGCTGAAGCCGCCCCAGCTCGGGCTCGTGTACTTGACCGAGTTCTGGAAGCGCACGGTGCCGAACAGGTTGTCGTTATCGGATACATGCGCGCCATTGCCGCCGAACAGTTTTGCCGCGCCCGTATCGGCCATGAAATCGTACTTGGTATCGTACTGACGACCCAAGGTCAGCTTGCCGTATCGTTCCGTGGCAAGACCCACGAATGCCTGCCGTCCGAACATGCGCCCGCCTTGCCCCAGCGCACCGGTGTTGCCGTCGAAGCCATTCTCCAGGGTGAAGATGGCCGACATGCCTCCGCCGAGATCCTCGCGCCCCTTCAAACCGAAACGATTACCCTGAATCAGGCCGCTTGCGGATTCGAACAAATGACTGCCCTTTACATTGTTGACGTACGCGGGCCCAGTACCGATGAGGCCATAGAGCGTCACGCTGCTGTCCGCGTGTGCGGCGCCGGCGCCGAACGCAAGCACGCCCAGGAGAAGCCTGTTCTTCTTCATGATGATGTTTTTAGAGAGTGAGAGACGAACAAAAGCCGCGCCGGGTGCGCCTCCAGCGAGGCACACGACGCTCGTCCAATGGCTACGTGAGAAACGAGGGTTGCTAGACGGTGATGTCGTCGTGCCGCGTTTCGCGCACGCGCAGCACCACGCACAGCGCGACGAAGGCGAGGCAGAGATAGTAGAGACCGATAGCGGAGGGGTCTCCGTGATTGCGCGCGGCGAGCGAGGCCGCGATCATCGGCGCGATGCCGCCGCCGAGCACCGTGCCGAACGCCTTGCCCATCGAGAAGCCCGTGAACCGCACTCGCGTGGGAAACAGTTCGCCATAGAAGCTGCCGAACATGGCGTACATCGGTGCATGAATCACGCCGACCGCTGCCACGACGGCGAGCACCACGACCATCGCCGAACGGCCGTCGAGCATCGTAAAGAAGAAGTTCAGGTAAATCGCCGACGCCACGATGCCGAGCAAATACACGCCCTTGCGCCCGAGGCGGTCGGAGAGCGCGCCATAGAGCGGTACCGACACGAGGGCAAAAGCGTTAGCACAGGCGATCGCGCCGATCGCGACCGACCCCGGCATATGAAGCGTCTTGGTGACGTAGGAGATGGAATAGACGCCGGTCAGATAGTAGAACGTGCTCTCCATGATGCTGACTACCAGCACGACGAAGACAGGCCACTTGTAGCTGCGCAACGTTTCCCACGCCGGGATGCGGGTTAGTTCGTGCTTACTCTGCTGCTTGCGGAACGCGACCGTTTCCTCGACTCGCAAACGGATATACAGACCGATCACCACCAGCACGGCGCTCACAAGGAACGGCACGCGCCAGCCCCAGGCAAGCAAGGCGTCGTGCGGCAGACGCGACACGACGAATACCGCCAGCGAGGCCAGCAGCACGCCCAGCGGTCCTGCCGCCTGAAGCGCTGCCCCAAGCAGGCCCCGGCGACGTTGTTGCGCGCTCTCGAGCACCATCAGGCTGGCAGCAGCCGACTCACCCCCTAGCGCGAAGCCCTGGACGAAGCGCAGCGCGACGAGCAGACAGGTCGCGGTCATGCCGATTTGCGCGACGCTCGGCAAGAGCCCGATGGCCGCAGTACCGATACCCATCATCAGCAGTGTGACGAGCATCATTGATTTGCGGCCGATTTTGTCACCGAAATGACCGAACACGAGTCCCCCGAGGGGCCGGCTCGCATAGCCAACGGCGAAGGTCGCATACACGGCGATGGTGCCGCTAAGTGCGTTCAGCTTCGGGAAGAACAACTCTTCAAAAACGAGCGGCGCGATAAAGCCGTAAAGAAAAAAGTCGTACCACTCGACCATTGTGCCGAGAAAGCTGGCAAAGAACAGTCGTCGTGATCCCGATTCCGTTGTGTTCGCGCCGGAAGCGGATTCCGTGCTCGTGACTGCGCCGTGCCACTCCTGCGAGGTTTCAAAAGCTTTCACGCCTGTCTCCTTTTGGCGTGGACGGTCAGCCGCACGACTGGTACCGCCCCGCTCTGATGTGCTCTGTCGATGTGAATGCAAAAGTCCGATGCCTGATGCGCTTCTAAGTGTTCGCACCTCCATTCCTCGCGGCGCCCGCGGACCGCTGCAGAAGGCTCTTGAGACTGACCTCCTGCACGGCGAGCGTCTTTCGGTCGACGCGCACGCCCTTCTGCCACATGCGGCGCAGTATCGGCATGTCGGCGGGCGCGTTGATGCATACCGCCGCGACGATTTGCGCGGGCTCGTCCGCTGCGTGCTCCTCCAGCCAGACCAACGTCGCCTTGCCGTCGCCTTCCCGCACGACCGGTGTGGCCGTCGCATTCGGGAAGCCGAGGATCTGGATATTCACGTCGCCCTGATCGGACCAGAACCAAGGCAACGGATGCGCCGCCGCCCGCTTGCCGAGGATGGCGCGGGCACACGCCGCACCCTGCTGCTGCGCGTTGTCCCACGACTCCAGCCGCCGCATCCCGATGGGTCCGGAAGGATGCTCGAACGACGCCACATCGCCGCACGCGAACACGTGGGGATCGACCGTGCGGCCTTCAACGTCGCATAACACGCCGCCCGCACAAGGGAGACCTGCTTCAGCCGCGAGTTCGTCGTTCGCCACCATGCCCACCCCCGCAACCACCAGGTCGAATTCTTCGCGAACGCCCGATAGCGAAGCGGCATAACGTCCGCCGGGCAGCTTCGACAGTTGCTCGATGCCGGCGCCAAGGCGCACGTCGACGCCAAGCGAACGCTGAATCCCGAGCAGACGCTCACCCACGATCGCCGGGACGGTCCGTTCGCATAACCGCTGCGCCGCTTCGACCAGCACCACGTCGACGCCCAGCTTCCGGGCGCTGCACGCGGTTTCCAATCCGATCCATCCGCCCCCGATGAGCAGCAGCCGCTTGCCTGCTTTCAATCCGCGGCGGATATGCAGAGCGTCGTCGATCGTACGCAGATAGGCGATCTGGTCGCTCGCGTCGCCAGGCACCGCCAGCCGCCGGGCGCGTCCGCCCGTTGCGATCACGAGACGATCGAAGCAAATCTCCGATCCATCGTCGACGTGCACGGTGCATGAGGGGCGGTCGATCCGCGTAACGTTCACCCCGGTCCGCAAGTCGACATCGGACTGCCCCGCTTCAGACTTTTCGAGCAGAGCGGCTATTTCGGGCACGTTTTCCGCGCTCAGCCACGCTTTCGACAAGGGCGGCCGCTCATACGGACCCACGCGTTCAGCGCCGAGCATCATAATCTCGCCGCGATGTCCCTCCGCACGCAAGGTCTTCGCCACTGCCGCGGCGGCCTGCCCCGCTCCGACGATCACCACGCGTGAAAGTAACGGATTGGTTGAGTGGTACGCCATGCCGCCGACTCCTTATTGTTCGTTCAGGAAGCCGCGCTTCGTGGCAAGCGCCGCCGCCGTCCTCAACGCGGCGACCATGCTGTGATGCTGCGCCAGGTTCCGTCCCGCGATACCCATTGCAGTCCCGTGAGGAACGGTCGCGCGCACGTAGGGCACCCCAAGATAGAGCGTGCAGGCCCCTTCGAACGCAGCCGACTTTAGTGCGATCTGCCCCTGGTCGTGATACATGCTGACGACCGCGTCATAGCGCCCGTCGAGTCCATGACGAAATACCGAGTCGGGCGAAACAGGCCCCCGCACGTCGATACCCTGCGCTCTGGCTTGTTCGACCGCAGGACCGATGATTCGCTCTTCCTCCTCGAACATGGCGTGCGGGTTGAGTCCCGCAACGCCGATGCGCGGCGCCTCGATTCCCCAGTCCTTCAAACGCTCATTGACCAGCGTGACCAGGTTGAGCACCGCATCGAAAGTCACGGTGGCGGGCACGTCGCGCAGCGGGATGTGCTCCGTCAACGGCACCACGCGCAGTCTGCCGCTCATGCGAAACATGAAGGTATGCTCGGGCTGGAGTTCGTCGATGCTTGCCACTTCCCCCGCGAGCTTGAGCGACGTCGAATCGATCGGCCCCATGATCCATCCGCCGATCAGTCCGTCATGCGCGATCCGGTCCGCGAGCGCCATCCAGCGGACGACGGCTCGTCCCGCCGCGGCGGAAGGCTGGCCCGTGACATACTCGTGCGGCGCAAGATCGAGCGGATCCAGCACCACGATGCGCCCCGACGCGAAAGCTTCCTCGTCGTACGACTCCATGACTTCGGCCTCATCGCCGAGTGGCACCGCTCGGGCGGCAGCCTGGATTGACGCGATATCACCGATCAGCATGGGACGGCATACCGCGCGCACCGATGCGTCCGACGCCGCCTTCACCGCGACCTCCGGACCGATGCCTGCCGGGTCACCGACCATCACTGCGATGATCGGCAGCGAAGCCGCAGGCGTTGTTGTCTCTATCATTTCTGCGCCCTTTCAGTCATCGTCAGTCGGCGAGTCGCGCGAGCACGACGCCATCGCGCACTATAGCGGCGTAACTGCGTATCGGTTTGCTGCACGGTGCCGCGCGGACTTCCCCAGTGCGAATATCGAACTCACCCTGATGCAATCCGCAGACGATCGAAAAACCGTCGAGCATGCCGGTCAACACGAGCGATGCATCGCCATGAGTGCAGGTGTCGTCCGTGACGAAGGCGAGATCGTCCACGCGCCATACCGCGAGCGTCCTCTCGCCGAACTTCACCTGAAGGCCGTCACCATCGGTCACGTCGTCGAACGGGCAGAGAGGCGTCCATCCGCTTGTGTCGCTCGATGTTCTGCTTTCCATCGCGTGTGCTTCCATGTCGGCCTCAGATCAAGAATGTGAGGTTGTTCATCGGCGTGTCGTTGTTCAGCAGAAAAACCTTTTTCTCGCGAATCAGCATTGCGCCTTCGTCCAGTGCCAGCACATGGCGGCAGCGTCCGAACAGGGTCTCCTGGCGATCGCTTCGCACCTCGCCGAGCACGAAGTTCGAATGCACAATCAAGGCCTCCTCGCTCGCGCTTTCGATAGTCACGTTCGATACGACGCGCAGCAATCTCGAGCGCGGACTCTGCGCATGAGCATGACGACCCTTTAGCCGAAAGATACGATCGTCGAGCTGCCGCCGGCTTTCGTAGATGAGCGAGATCGATTTGTCCGGTTCGAGGTCTTCGGTATTGCATGGCACCCAATAGAAGCCGTCTGCGTGCCACAGTGCGAGCCAGTCTTCGAAGCGGTGCGCGTCCATCAACGCGGCCTCGTGATAGAGAAACTGCGAAGCCCGCTCGATCGGCGAAACACCCACTTCCGACGAGAGCCATTGAGGATGAACGACGTTATTCAAGTTCGGCTCCCTTGGTCATGAGTTCCAGCCAGTAGCGCATCTGCCCCCGCTGCGGTACCTCATCGGAGATGTGTCCGGTGATGGTGCCGTCGGCGTGGGTCTGCTCACGTGTCATGCCGCGGGAAATGTCGATCCACGGATTGACCTGCGCGTTCATCCCGCGCTGCGCCCGCTCGAAAATCTCGGCGTCGTCAGGCGAGCCCGCCCCCGCCGGTCCATAGAAGGACTCGTGCTGACGCAGGCGCATTGTATTGATCGCATCGTCCACGCCGTCGAACAGCACCGGGAACATCAACACTTCGGTGCGTCCCGGTTCCAGCGGTATCATGATGCGGACCTGGTTATTGATGATCTGCATATTCGGGAACACGCCGATATGCGGATCGCCGGCGATCGCGACGAGCAACTTGGATTGCTCGGCGCCGTCGCGCGCGGCGAGCGCCTCGATATATTCCGCGCCGCCCTGCACGCCCTTGAGATAGGCTTCATAGTCAGCGTAGTGCTCGACGCGGTGCTCGCGCATGTCGAGCATCGCATGACCGTTTCCGAGATCCCGCGTGTAGGTCTTTGCCTTGCCATCGAACGGGTCGGCACGATGCGTGGCACCGATGCCGCTGTCCGCCTGACGCTGCCACATCGACACGACAGACGCGTGCACGTAATGCGGGTGATAGCCGTCCATGCCGACCATCTTCCAGTTGCCGTTGTAGACGGTCTTGTGCACGCCTGCCGACAGTTTGATCTGGCGCGTCGGTGATGCATCGACAAGCAGGTCGATCATCTGCGCGGCCGGCCCGAGATACTCGGCAAGCGAGCCGACCTCCGGCGACAGCGAGGCGAACACGAAGTCCCGATAAATCTCGACGCGCGGTGCGCTTGTGAGCGAATACTCTTCCATGGGGAAGTCGTCGCCATAGCCGGCCGGGTCGGTCACATTGATGAGCTTGCCGGTATTGTCATAGGTCCAGCCATGGAACCAGCAGCGAAAGACCTTCTCACGTCCCGCTTCCTGCTCGCAGACGGCCGCGCCCCGATGCCGGCAGCGGTTCATCAGGACACGCACGACATCGTCATGACCGCGCACCATGATGACCGGCTGGCGTCCAAGGCGCCGTACCCGGTAGTCACCTTTTTGTGGCACTTCGCTGGCGTGACCCACATAAAGCCACGAACCATGGAAAATGCGCTCAATTTCCGCCTCGAAGATATCGGGCGAGGTATAGACGGCCGAGTGGACACGACCGGGCTGCACTAGCTGGCGCAGCGTCGCGGCATCGACCGATTGCGCGTTACGCACAAAACGCACGGGGCTTCCGGCACTGCCGCCCTCGAAATGCGTACATCCTTTTTCCATGTTGCCTCCGGCTTATCCTTCAATCGGCGTTAATGGGTGCTCGCGTCTTCGGCGGACCTCGACAACAGATCGAGCGCTGCATCGACAATCATGTCCTCCTGACCGCCGACCATCCGGCGCCGGCCCAACTCGACGAGAATGTCGACGGTCTTGAGGCCATAGTGCTGTGCCGCGCGTTCGGCATGCCGCAGGAAGCTCGAGTAAACGCCTGCATAGCCGAGCGCGAGCGTTTCGCGATCCACGCGTACCGGTCGTTCCTGTAACGGCCGCACGATGTCATCCGCCGCATCCATCAGGCGGTACAGGTCGCAGTCGTGCAACCAGCCAAGTCGGTTCGCCGCCGCAATGAAGACTTCCAGCGGCGCGTTGCCCGCGCCCGCCCCCATTCCCGCGAGACTTGCATCGACGCGGTTGCAGCCTTCTTCTACAGCGATGATCGAATTTGCGACGCCGAGGCTCAGGTTGTGATGCGCGTGAATGCCCGTTTCGGTGCTTGCGTGAAGCACATCCTTAAGCGCGCGAACGCGATCGCGTGTGTCGTTCATCGTCAATGCGCCGCCGGAATCCACGACATAGACGCAGGTCGCCCCGTAGCCTTCCATCAGACGCGCCTGCTCCGCGAGGACCTCCGGCGACGCCATGTGGCTCATCATAAGAAAACCGACCGTATCCATGCCGAGATTGCGCGCCGCCTCGATATGCTGTTTCGACACGTCCGCCTCTGTGCAATGCGTGGCCACGCGCACCACGCGCGCACCGGCATCGTAGGCCTCGCGCAAATCGTGCACAGTGCCGATCCCCGGTAGCAGCAAGGTCGCCACACGCGCATGCTGGACGACTTCGGCGACGGCGGCGATCCATTCGGCATCTGTGTGCGCGCCGAAGCCATAGTTGAAGGACGAGCCTTGTAGACCGTCCCCATGAGCCACCTCGATCGAATCAACGCGCGCTTCGTCGAGCGCACGCGCGATGCGCCGCACCTGATCCAGGCTGTAGCGATGCCTAATCGCGTGCGCGCCGTCGCGCAACGTGACATCCGAGATATAGAGCTTTTGCTTCATTGGATCCCCGCGAAGGTGTCATCGAACGCGTCTTGCCCCGAAACGGGCAGCCGCGCCGCGATGGCCTCGGCCGCTGCAAGCGCCGCCGACGTCATAATGTCCAGATTGCCCGCGTAGGCAGGGAGATAGTGGGCCGCCCCTTCCACCTCCAGAAAGACAGAGGTCTTGAGCCCGCTGCGCAGACCGAGTCCCGGCACTTCGACCGGACGGCTAGAAGGAATGCGCTCAAACTGGACGCGCTGCTTGAGCCGATAGCCGGGCACGTATGCACGCACGGATTCGACCATGTCGGCGATCGCTGTTTCGACGGCGCTTTCGTCAGCGTCTTCGGAGAGCGTGAACACCGTATCGCGCATGAGCAAGGGTGGCTCGGCGGGATTGAGCACGATGATCGCCTTGCCGCGTGCAGCGCCGCCGACCGTTTCCAGCGCACGCGACGTGGTTTCGGTGAACTCGTCGATGTTCGCGCGCGTTCCAGGTCCCGCCGAACGGCTCGAAATCGACGCGACAATCTCGGCGTAATGAACACGCGTGACGCTCGACACCGCTGCGACGACCGGAATGGTCGCCTGACCACCACACGTCACCATGTTGAGGTTGTGGACGTCGCGATGCATGTCCAGGTTCACCACCGGTACGCAATACGGTCCGATCGCGGCGGGCGTCAGATCGATCAAGCGAATGCCGGGTTTTGCTGCGCGCAGTAGGGCGTCGTTGCGTACGTGCGCCGCTGCGGACGTGGCATCGAACACCATGTCAATATCGGCAAACTCCGACATCGACAACAAGCCGTCCACGCCACTGTCGCAAGTTTGCAGGCCCAGCCGCCGTGCTCTCGCAAGGCCATCGGAAGCTGAATCGATGCCGACCATGATCGCGGCTTGCACGTTGCGCCCGTGACGCAGTATCTTCACCAGCAGATCCGTACCGATGTTCCCGGAACCGATGATCGCCGCCTTGAGTGGCCTATTGGCCTCTTTCGAATCCATTGTCGTTTCCTCTGGTCCTGTTTGATTCGTACGCGTGATGAGCACGCGTCATGCGAAAGCGACGTCCGCGTGGCCCAAACCGTCGAACTCGACACGCATGTGGTCTCCGGCGCGCGCCGGCAACATAGCCGAAAGCGCACCGGACAAGATGATCTCGCCCGCCCGCAACGGCATTCGGAACTCGCCGAGTTGATTGGCGAGCCAGACGACTGCATTAAGCGGATGCCCCAGCGCGGCAGAACCCTGGCCAGTGCCGATGATTTCGCCGTTGCACGAGAACCTCATCGTGATTCCTGCGAGGTCGAGCGCGCGAGGATCGGCCCGCCCCTCGCCAATCACGAAGGCGCCCGACGAGGCGTTGTCGGCGACCGTGTCCTGAATGCGGATCCTCCAGTCGCGGATGCGTGAGTCAACGATCTCGAAACAAGGCATGACCCACTCGGTTGCGTCGAGCACGTCCTTCGCGGTGAGGCCGGGTCCGCTCAAGTCCTTTCGTATCAGAAACGCGATTTCCCCTTCGGCGCGCGGCGCAATGAATTGCGACAGCGGAATCGTCGCGCCGTTGGCGTACTGCATGCCGGAGGTGAGCTGCCCGAAATCCGGCTGCCGCACATCGAGCATGTTCATCACGGCTTCGCTCGTGATTCCGATCTTCTTGCCGACGATGCGTTCGCGTCGCTTCGCCAGACGCGTGGCGACCATGCGGCGTTGAATCTCGTAGGCATCGGCGATGGTCATGCCAGGCTCGGCCATCGTGAGCGGTGCGATCGGCTCACATTCCTCTAGGGCGGCGAATAGCGCGTGCGCAACCGTGCCGATCTGCATCGACTCCATGTTTTCTCCTGATTCTGATTATCGGTTAGGTATGCGAACCCTCAAGCTCGAGGTCTCCGGCGCTGAGGTAGTCCCACATTCGCTCGATGACGCGTCCCGCTGTCGTCGCACGTCGCGCCGCGTCTTCCGCGCTCATCGCGGACGTGTTATCAAGGCGCATTGCACGAATGTCACATTCGACCCGTGCAGCTTCTTCGAGAAACCACGTATAGGCAACCGCCTCTTCCAGGGAGGCACCCACGACGACTGCACCATTGCCGCGCATGACGACTGCGCGCGCGTGGCCAAGGGTCTCGGCGACGCCTTCGGCCTGCGGCGTCGAGCGAACCAGCTGCACGTCGTCCCATAGCGGCGCAGACGGCGCGAAATAGGTGCCCGGTCCATGACGCGGGACCGGCGTGATGCCGGCGGTCGAGAGACTCATCACTGAAGGAGGCATGCTGCGTGCGACGGCGCCCACGTCATCCCTTCTTGCATATATTTGCTGATGGATCCGTACTTCACCCAGCACGCCATCGGGCAATTCGCCGCGGATCGGTACGACCACGCCGGCCTCACGTCGGATTAGTCCCGGCGGCATCGGCGCGCACACGAGCAGATAGTCGTGATTCAGGCGCAAACTGCAATGCCCGTAGGCATGGACCAGTCCCGCGCGCCCCAATGCACGTGCCGCCATTCGCACGGTGACCTGCTGCGCAGGTGACGCTTCGATCGTGTTCATGAGCCGAACTCCAGCACTTCTGGCTTCGAACCCCACATGCAGAAGGAACTTGGCTCGAACGGGAACTGTCGCGGAAGATGCGTGAGATGCTCCTCCTCGCTGAACACGCGAACGCCGCTCGAATACTCGTAGACCATGCCGTCGGGTCCCTCGAAGTACAGGAACATCGCGCCGGAAGTCGGGTGTCGTCCCGGCCCGAAGCGAATCCGAATGTTCTTCTCCTTCAGGATGTACCAAGCCCGCATGATGTCGTCGATGCTCTCCACCTGGTGATTGATGTGCTGTACGCCGGCGTGCGGCGACGGCAGCAACGCAACCTTGTGATGCACAGGATCGATGCGCAGCAGGGCTGCATCGCCGATTCGATCGCTCACGCGGGCGCCGAGTACCTCGGTCCAGAACTTTTCGTCGCGCTTCGCGTCCGTCGTGCACAGGCCGATATGGCTGAAGCCGGTGATGCCCGCGTCGCGCATACCGTAGTAGCGCTGTCCGCGATGGTGCGGCGACACCACCAGATCAATATTGTTGCCACTGGGGTCGGCAAAGCTGATGAAGTCACGCACGCAACGCTCCTCGGCCTCGGCCGCGCTGCCGCGCGTGAACGCGATTCCGGCGTCGTCGAGCACTTGTGCCGCATGATCGAGCGCTTCGGGTGTTGGGACCTCGAAGCCGCTAATCTGTCGAGCGGGGTCACCTTCCGAGAACACAAGTGTATGATCCCGGTCATCCGAGCGCAGATAGACGTTCTTCTCTCCACGCCGTGCAATTTGGAGCCCTAAGACCTCAGTCGCGTAACGGGTCGCGCTTCCCAGATCGCGCGTGCCAAGACGCACGTATGCCACATCTTTCAATTCGATCACGATGTCTCCTTTCCGCGGCTTGCTCATGATCCGGCCGCTATCGCGGCGCGGAGCCGATCTTTGTTTGGGTCACGAATCTTTCAATTCGTTGAAGAGAAACTCGACGACAAGCCGATTGAAGCGCTCCGCCTGTTCGATCTGTGTCCAGTGACCACAGCGGCCGAACATATGCAGTTGAGACTTTTCAATGAGCTCGTGTAAGGCGAGGGAGGTTGCGGGCGGAATGACCTGATCGTCGCGGCCATGCACGATGAGCGTTTCGTGTGAAAGAGCCCGGATGTCCTCAACGGCCGTCGCCATCGCTTCGACCCACCGCTGTCGCGGCGCCGGGAACATCTGTGCGAAGGCTTCGCTGCAACCGGGGCGAATGCTCGCCTCGTATCGCATGCTGGCGAGCGCCGGGGTAAGGCGGGACTGATCGAATGCGAAGTACTGCATGATGCGTTGCATGTTTTTGAGCGAGGGCGTGTAGCCCCAGACGGCGTCGAGTCCTTCTGTGATCGGGAACGAGACGCCCACGCTTCCCATGAGTACCAGCCGTTCGACTCGCTCTGGCCGACGCGCGGCCATCGCGAGCGCCAGCGCGCCACCGAACGAATTCCCGACGATGCTGGCTGACGTTATGTTGAGTGCATCGAGGAAGCCGAAAACATGGTCGATCCATCGATCGAGTCCGTAAATGCCGTCTTCCAACCGGTCCGTGTAGCCGAAGCCCGCCATATCCGGCGCGAGTACGCGGCCATGCCGGGCGAGCGCCGGGATGGTGCCTCGCCAGTTGGCCCACGCGGTGACGCCCGGACCGGAGCCATGGATCAGCAAGACCGGTTTGCCGCTTCCGACGTCATGGTAATTCGTCCGGATTCCTCGCACGAGGATGGGCTGTCCTATTTCGGGGTTCTCGTTCTCGCTCACGTTCGCGTCTCCACTGGCTAGTTCTTTCTTGTGATCTTGAGACGACTATATGGCGCTTCCCTGCGTTGATCAATCTTGAATGTTTGATCAACATAAGGCGCCGTTAGCGCGTTTTCCTGATGGCGGAGGATGCGCACAGATCTGGCTTTCAACGGTGGGTAATAACCTCAAAGTCCGTGACGCTGCCTGACCAAAGGGGCGTGCAGCGAGTGACGTCGAATTCGGTGCAGGCCACTCATCAGCTTTCATGGTTTGCGAGTTTCCAAGGGAAACGCGATATCCCCATGCGTTCGCACGCGTGCCTCAGTGGCCGCGATCTACAAGACGTCCGTTCTGTTTTGTGTTTCGATCGACACCTTTTTCGCTGCTCGGGTCATGAGAATTACGGGTCCCCGCGACGCGTGGTAACCGGGCCGCAACTGCGTGCTTTTGAGAGGCCTTGCGTGTTCGTCGTGCCTTTCGACGGCGTGCCGACACGTGGCTCTAACGACAGTGCTCGCCGACGTGAACACATCAGAAGACTCTCAACGTTCTGAGCGACCAAGGCTTGCTGCTCGGAGGCGCAGCGGCGGCAAATGCTCGATGATCCGCAGATGTTGTTTGGAAATGCAGCAAGCCTTGCAGTCACAGTGTCGGACTGGCGCTTTTCAAGCGACGATCGCACGCCTCTCGGAACACCTCGATAAACGAACCCGATGGCGGCGTTATGCTTTTGATTTGACCTGTCGACGCTTCTTTTTCAGCGCGGGGCTTTTTGCGTTTGTGTCGGCATACTCGCGGATCATGTCCGTCAATGCGCGCAAGCCCGCCGGCACATGACGACGGCCGGGATAGTAGAGACATAGCCCGTCGAGCGGCGGCGTCCAATCTTCGAGCACGCGCACGAGCGCGCCTGCTTCGAGATCCGCGGCGACATTCCATTCAGTCAGATACGCGAGACCGATTCCCGCGCGCGCGGCAGTCAGCATCATGCCCGGTTCGTCGAGCGTCAGCGCGCCGTCGCCATCGATGCGTATGGATTCGCCATGCCGCTCGAATTCCCATTGATAGATCGACCCGCTCGGCATGCGGCTTCGAATGCAGCGATGCGTCGCTAGGTCGGCAGGCGTGCGTGGCGGCTTGTGCTGTTCGAAGTACGCGGGACTGCCGACGACGGCGAAGCGCTGGCGATCGCCGAACGGCACCGCGATCATGTCTTGCGGTACGGTTTCCAGCAGACGAATGCCCGCATCGAAACCTTCGACGACGATATCGATGAGCCGGCCTTCGGTGACGATATCGAGCTTCATGTCCGGATAGCGCTTCAAGAACGCGATGAAAAGCGGCATCGCCTGATGCGCCGCGCCCACCGATGTATTGATACGCAACGTACCCGATGGCGTGTCGCGAAAGCTGCCGGCCTGTTCGAGCGCGTCGCGAATCGTCGAAAGCGCGGGCGCGATGTTCTGCACGAATTGCGCGCCGGCCTCGGAAAGCGACACGCTTCGGGTCGTGCGATTGAAGAGCCGCACGCCGATGCGAGCCTCCAGCGCGGCGATCGCATGACTCAGCGCGGACGTCGATACGCTCAGTTCATTCGCCGCCGCGCGAAAGCTGCGATGCCGCGCGACGGAAAGAACCGCTTCGAGTTCGGTGAGCCCCGATGTTTTCATTATGCTAAATCGTTCAATTGGTCATGCCGGATTGTACGTCTAGTCGAATCAATGCGAACGCCTTATCTTTGTGCTCAATACATCGACCAGACGAATTCATCATGCATGACATCGACAAGATTTATATCGGCGGCGCGTTTGTCACGCCGCACGGCAACGAGCTTTTCGAACTCTTCAATCCCGCGACAGAAAAAGTTATCGGCCGCGTGCGCCTCGCAGACAAGGACGATGCGCGCAATGCAATTGCGGCGGCGAAGCGCGCATTTCCCGCATTCTCGCGGACGGGCAAGCGCGAACGTATCGACATGCTGAAGCGCATGCACGCCGCCGTCATCGCGAAAGAGGATGAGCCTTTCGAGGCCATCGTCGAAGAATACGGCGCACCGGTTTCGCGCGGCCGCTGGATGGCGCGACACGCGAGCAACGTGCTGCTGGAAGCGGCGAAGGTGCTCGAAGACTATGCGTTCCTGCGTGACGCGGGTACGGCAAAAGTGGTGATGCAACCGCTCGGCGTTGCCGGGCTGATCACGCCGTGGAATAGCGACGCCGGCTTTATCTGCGGCAAGCTGGCGGCGGCGCTCACGGCGGGTTGCACGGCGGTCATCAAACCGAGCGAAATGAGCGCGATGCAAACGCGCGTCGTCACCGAAGCGCTGCATGAGGCGGGACTTCCGGCAGGCGTGTTCAACATCGTCACGGGCCGAGGCGATATTGTGGGCGCGGAGATCAGCGCGCATCCCGATGTCGCGAAGCTGTCGTTCACGGGATCGACGGTCGTCGGCAAGACGATCCTGCGCACAGCCGCCGATACGCTCAAGCGCGTGACGCTCGAACTCGGCGGCAAGTCGCCGACGATCGTGCTCGACGATGCGAACTTCGACGAAGCCGTGCCGCTCGCGCTCGATGCTGGCTTCATGAACAGCGGTCAGGCATGCATCGCGGGCACGCGCATTCTGGTGCCGCGTGCACGGCTCGCGGAGTTCGAAGAGAAAATCGTGAGCGCCATCGAGAAGATTCGCTCGGGCGATCCGCGCGATCCGCATACGAGCATCGGCCCGATGGTGAGCCGCAAGCAATGGGAGCGCGTGCAGCGTTATATCCGTATTGGCATCGATGAGGGCGCGCGACTGATCGCGGGTGGCGAGGGGCGTCCGGATCACGTCGGCGCGGGCTGGTTCGTGCGTCCGACGCTCTTCAGCGACGTGACCAACGACATGACCATCGCCCGAGAGGAAATCTTCGGGCCGGTGCTGTCGATCATCGCGTACGGCGATATCGAAGATGCCATCGCGATCGCCAACGATACGCCTTATGGTTTGCAGGCGTACATCGCTTCATCGGACGCCGCGCGCGCGAACGCGGTGGCGTCGCGCATCGACGCGGGGCGCGTGCTCGTCAACACGCTCGCGCATGAACCTGCTGCGCCGTTTGGCGGATTCAAGCAATCGGGCATCGGACGCGAATACGGCACGTTCGGCATCGAAGCGTTCCTCGAACCGAAGGCACTGCTGGGCGTCCGTTAAGCCCGCGATGATTCAAGCCCGCCACTTTTCCGTGCGATCGCGCCGGGCTGCGGTGGCCGGCCTGAAATAGCGCGACGCAGACGAGTATGTGATCAGCGCCAAATGTATGCAGTCAATTCGGCGAAAATCAAATTGTTTGCATTATTCTGGGAACGCAAGTAATGTAAGTATCAACCGGACCTTGATCGCCGCCGGTCTTCGACCGCGGCTTGTCTGGACGATGCGTTCGCTGCAATCATCGAGCGAGCCAGACGCGGCGTTGATGCGCTGAAAGCTTGGCTCCTCGGACTTCGGGTGGCACTTCCAGTCCTGGCCATCGTCGCCGACTGACTTTGTGGTTAGCAGGGAATCAATCCGGCTCTCGCCGGAATAGTCCGCAAGTGCCGATTGAAACATTGCTTCAGCTACTACGCGCTCGATGGTGACTACGACTGATCCTGTTTTGGTTGGCCGTGATGCCGCTTATGATTTTCTTTCGCCACACTTTGAATTGCCCGTCCTGATTAGAGAGGTTTCGTGGAGATCCATCGCAGCGTCGATGGATAACCGCGGCGATCGAATCAACATTGCATACTGGAAAGACGAGGCGCACGTCGAACGTCGCTATTCCGCCCCGACTCAGAGCTCCCACTACATCATTGAAGTGCTGCTGCGGGCAACCAACATTACCTGCTCCAAAAACGGCAGGAAACTCCGTAATGGTCCCGTTGCGTTTGGCGCCACGCAAGTAACCGCGCCGGAGGATCAGCTAGAGGCAAGCTTCACCCGGAGTGCCGAAGCTATTCACGTGTTTGTGCCTCGGTCGGTGGTTGCTTCAGTGCATCTGCAGTTGCACGGAAAGGCGGCTGCGCCGGATTATCGGCTCGTGGATCCAGGTTTCGCGGCCGATACGATGATGGGCAAGCTCGCGTGCATGCTGCTTGAGACAGAGGCTCTGAGGAACCCGTACGCGCACGCTTTTTCTAACAGCCTCGCGATGGCGATTCTTACCCGCGCAATGGAGAATGGGTCGCAGCTTGACGAGAAACGCAGGCAAGCGCTGCCTCCATGGTGGCTCGAACGGACGATCGCGTATATGGAGAGCCGATTAGGCGAGCGGGTGACGCTCAGTGACATCGCTGACCTCGCCGGCCTCAGCCGAATGCATTTCGCGTCGCAGTTCAAGCGCTTGACAGGACTAAGCCCTCACACTTACCTCACTGTCATGCGACTGGAAACCGCCAAAGGCCTGCTGGCGGAAAATCGGATGCCCATTGCTCAAATCGCGGTATCTGTCGGCTTCAATTCGCAAGCACACTTTACGACCGTGTTTCGGAAAGTGACCGGCATGACGCCGCAACGATGGCGACTGAGCGCCGCTTCCACTGCCCAAGATGAGGCACCGTGACAAGCAAGTCAATCCCCTCGACTGATGTTCGTTTTGCCCACGATGTGGGAGCGACGCTTGTAGACATCCGCGGCCGCTCTACTTTTTTTGAAATTCATGCCCCAAGCAGCGCGCGGGATTGAAAGACCGACAGCTTTTGTTTGTGAAAACATGCAAGGAGCGGCTCTTATCAAACGTAAGCGGTCCATCTTCGACGTCTGGCAGTGAGCGACGGTAGCGAGGACCATAGGTGTCCACCTATCTTGAGGTGGACACCTATGACTGGCATGGACTCAGAGTTGGCAGTAGTGCGTCGCAGCAGCGATGGCCGTCGGCGCTATGACGAAAAAAGTAAACGCGCCTTGATTGAGGCAGCACTTCGTCCCGGAGTATCAGTCGCCGGTCTGGCTCAGCAGCACGGCATCAACGCCAATCTGCTGCGCAAGTGGATCGCGAAGTACCTGGTGGAGCGCGAGAAAGGCATTTCGTCAGCGTCGCAGCCTAATGGCAACGAAGAATACAACCCGCCTCAACCCGACGAGTCGATTAATGACGTGGCCGTCGATCTGCCAGGGTCGCACCAACCCGTCCCCGTCGCGGTAAAGCCGTCTGCGTTCGTGTCGGTCGTTTCAGCGTCGCCGACACAACCGTCCACACCGCCATCGATGACACTTGCCTTGCATGTGCGTCTGTCGAACGGCGTCGAGCTTGAACTTGGCGGGGCAATCGCGACCATCGACGAATTGACGACCATGGTTCAGATTCTGGGGAGGATGCCGTGTTCCGGTTCGACGACGATCTGAAGGTCTATCTGCACCGCGATCCCGTTGATTTCCGCTACGGCATGAATAGCCTGTCGATTCTCGTCGAGCAGTCGATGCGCCTGAATCCGATGGACACTTCGCTATACATCTTCGGAAACCGGCGTCGCGATCG
The DNA here is from genome assembly GCF_022879815.1 of Caballeronia zhejiangensis. Lineage (NCBI taxonomy): Bacteria > Pseudomonadati > Pseudomonadota > Betaproteobacteria > Burkholderiales > Burkholderiaceae > Caballeronia > Caballeronia zhejiangensis. The sequence continues at coordinate 47,144 of NZ_CP084287.1, read as the reverse complement.
GATAAAAATCCTTGGCTGGGATGGCAGTGGTTTCTGGCTTCTCATAAAGCGATTGGAGAGAAGCCACTTCATCTGGCCCGACAACAAGGCTGAGATCGTGACGATGACCACCAACGTGCTGCACGCGCTACTCGACGGCGATGACATCACCGCGATTCGACGGCATCCGAAGCAGGAATATCATCGCGTGAGCTGAACAGTGAGGCGGCGTGCAGGTCTAACCGCCATGCCGATCAACGTCACGATCACCGCCGAGGAACTGAAGGCGTTGCTTGCCGAGCGCGATGCTGCGCGTGCATTGCGAGAAGAACAGGAGGCATTACGCGGCGCTTTGCGGCTCGTGACGGCCGAGCGAGATCTCGCCGAGGAGCGCCTCCGAGCCTATCGTCGCGAACTGTTCGGCGCCAAGAGTGAAGCACGAGATTCTGATCAACCTAGCTTGTTCAACGAAGCGGAGACGCTCGGAGCGAACAGCGCGCCCGCGCAGGAAGACACGCCGGAGACGACGGTTGGCGCGCACAAGCGCAAGAAGCGCGGTCATCGCAAGCCGCTTGATCCAAATCTGCCGCGCGAGGTCGTGAGACACGAACTGCCCGAAGCCGAACGCTTCTGCACGAACGATGGGCACGCGCTCGTCGAGATAGGCGCGGAGATCAGTGAGCAGCTCGATGTGATCCCCGAGCAGCTTCGGGTGATCCAACACCAGCGCGTCAAATATGCGTGCCCTTGCTGTGACCTCGGCATCAAGGTCACGCCGGCGCCGCCGCGCATCATCGCGCGCGGACTGTTCAGCGAATCGGCGCTTGCATGGATCGCCACCGGCAAGTATCAGTTCGGCATGCCGCTGTATCGCCAGGCCGGTTTGCTGTGTCGCTTCGGCGGAGACATCTCGTCGAACACGATCGCCGCCAGCATGGTTCGCGTTGGCCTCGCGACCCAGCCCGTGATCAACTTGATGCGCGATGCGTTGCTCGAGGCAGAGCTGATCTACTGCGACGAAACAACGTTCCAGGTACTGAAAGAGAAAGGGAGAAAACCACAAACGAAGAGCTACCTCTGGGCGCAGATGACCGGCTCGGGCGTCCCTATCCGCTGCTTCAGCTATACGCCCGGACGCGGCGCCAAGCTGGCCGACAAGCTGTTCACGGGCATCCGCAAGGGCGCCGTTCTGATGACTGATGGCTACGAGCCCTACAACGACATAGCTCAACGCTACGACCTCGTGCACCTCGGATGTTGGGCACACCTAAGACGGTACTTCATCAAAGCGGAGGAGAACGTGCCGAAAGCCGCGCGTTCGCCCGATCTGCTCGCGGCACGCTTCATCACGCTGATCGGCAAGCTGTTCGCTGCGGAGGCCCGCTCTAAGAAATGGAAGCCTGAGCGACGACAGCGATTGCGACGGCGATACAGCACGCGCATACTCGACGCCATCTACGCTTTAGCCCTCGCGGAGTCGCCCGGCGTCGTACCGAAAAGTTTGCTCGGAAAGGCACTGACCTATCTGCGCGAACAGTGGCCGAAGCTGATCCGCTACGTCGAGAACGGCACTTGGGCCATCTCGAATAACCCTTGCGAGAATGCGATTCGCCCATTCGTCGTCGGGCGCCGCTCATGGCTTTTTAGCGACACCGTAGCGGGGGCGAACGCAAGTGCAAACCTCTACAGCCTGATCGAAACCTGCAAAGCCGGGGGCATCGATCCCTATCGTTACCTCCACTGGTTATTCCAGCGCCTTCCTCTGGCGAAGACCGTCGACGACTACGACGCGCTGCTGCCCTGGAAGATGCCCGCAGATCTCCGCTGACCCACTTCGCTATCACACATCACGCGCTCTACCACCTTACTCTGAGCGGCGTCGTTCGTGGATCGCTTACTATCAAACGCTGACCAGTCGCCACAGAGGAGTCAGGAATGAATGATCGAGAGAACGGCTTTCTTGTCTGGCAGGACACGCTCGCGAGGCTAAGACTGCTTCCCGAATGCGCGGGATTGAACGTGGTGACACCGCGCTATAAGTCACGGACCAATCAAGTGACAAGGCGCTGGAAAGAGGCGGTCGCGCAAACGGCCGAGAGTCAGGCGAGGAATGACTGCGTTCGAATCCGCATCGCGGAACTCAGCGCCCGAACGGCGACTCTGTCGTGGCATGACTCCACCGCTTGTCATTACGAGGATCAGAAATGGCGCAGAGGCAAAGCGCGGCGCGCCGGAATATGCTCTCTGTCGGGCCAGTCCGTCATGCGCGGCGCGGATGTCTTTCGCCCGTCCCGGAGGGGCGCTGGAGGCCCGGTCAACTCCGACGCGATGATCTTGGCGAGCGCCCTGGCCGACCACGTTGAAGCAGGCGCATACGATGTCTTGGACTGCGCCGCCTCTGAACCACGTGCCGGTCGGTGACTGCAAAGACCACCATGCGCACTTGTTGCCCCGAGCTGGCATTCGGCCGCATAGCATCCCTGTACTTGCAAATTTAAGTCGAATGACTTCGTAACCAGTGAAACTCGCCCTATCCGCCTTTTGTCGGGCGTCCGCCGTTCTGAACATTCGACTCCCAGGGCGGATTAACGACTTGCGGATCAAGGAAGCGATCGGGATTTTTCTGACCGCACGGAGGCATCCAGACAACCACCGCCAGTCTCGGCCTTGGCCTCTGACAACATTCAGCCAGAAAGTCGAGGCCACTTCAGCGTTACGAGGAGCCTACGCACACGGATCAAAAAGTATGGCGCATGAACGGACTGAAGCTCGGCGCGTCGGGCTTCAGTTGACCCAACGCATCCCAGTCTTGCCAGCCGTTGAACTGAAGCGGCGTCATCTGGTCGATCTTCGCAATATGCGCCCGCAAATCCGCCTTGTAGCGCTCAAGACGCGACGCATCGGCTGATATACCCGCGTAGCGTATAGACGCTGAAATCCCGAAGGTCGCAAAATGCGGCAGGACTGTGTAGCCCATGTAGTGCAACACGAATACACGATCCAGCCATCCCTTAAGCATGGCTGGCATCGAGAACCACCAGATCGGAAACTGGAAGACGACGAGTTCCGCTTCCAGCAGCTTGGCGATTTCCGCGCGTATGTCCTCACTCATCAGTTGCTCGTCGAAGGCATGGCGCTGTTCTGTCTGTACATCGAAGACATCAGGCCGCGCGCGATGCTCGAAATGTCTAGGTCCTTCGACCGGATCGAAGCCCATCGCGTACAGATCCGAAACATGAACGTCGGCTCCTTGTTCTTGAAGCGCCGCGACGATGCTTTCCTTAAGTTGCCCGTTGAACGATTGCGCTTCCGGGTGGGGCGAAAACGACTAGTGCTTTCATCTGTTCCCCTCGATATCGATTCATTTACGAACGCTAGGCTGTCGCCCCAACGCCGCCCCGATTTGCGGAACGTCTGCCGCGGTAATCAGCGCGCGGCGTGAAGAGGGAGCAGTTGCGATTCGATATCATCGTCCGTTTCGGGCGTCGTGAGGCGCGCACCGTGCGTCAGATCGAGCGGCATTGTCGGCGGAGCATTCTGCCGGTCATGCGCTAGTGCAACGCGATACACCCTCGGGCCATAGGTCGACAGATCGCGTGCCAGAGCTTGCGCGATGTCCACCTTACTGTGGGTTCTCGGCGATACAAGGAGGATCCGCGTCGTGCAGACAATCAAAGAAGCGGCCTCGAGACCCGCATCCTCCAGCCAGGGAAGATCAATGCGCTCAGCAGTCGACAGAAGCAAGCGTTCATAACGTTGCACCGCCTTGTCGAGATTGAGTACCTGAACCGAAACGCTGCGAATTCCGAGCATGCCATTCGGATGAACGCGGCAGTCTCCCTCAGGCACGCGAAGGTGTCTCGCAGTCACATCAGCGCAGAGGAATGGAAGCGCCTCGTCTGTCGGCCAGCCAAGCAGCCAGTGCATCTCCGCGCCGTCCGCCTGAACGCGCGAACCCGCGGCAGCGCTTTTGTAGAAATCGTAGCGTCTGTCCGACCGTTGCGTTTCTATGGAGAAATTCGCAGGGCACAGCGCGAAGTCAATGACGCCTTCGCCTCGTCGCGCCAGGCGCTCATACCATTTCTCGCCGCTCGCCGGGTTGACCCATTCGATCAACTCGATATAAGCGCCGTCGTGAAAGTAGATGAGCGCATTGCGCGTCGGCGCATGAGTGTGCCGTCCACCGGTAGACACGTTGAAGCCCAGTCGCCGATAGTCCAACACAGCCGCCTCTAAAGAGTGCACTGCCACGACGAGGTGGTCAAACCGGAATGGCTTGCTCATCTTCCTAACGATCCTTGCTCAAAAGAACTTACCATTGGGTTAGTCCAACCACGGTCTTCTCGACGATCTCGGTGCCCGACGAAAGCACCGAATTGCGCCAGACGTAGGAGATGGGAACGAATGAGTCGAGCAGGTCTGCGCGCACTTGCACGACCGCCTCTCGCGGATAACGATCTCCGAACCGGCGTAGCCATAGATCCTGCCGGATGGCCAGGTCGCCCGGCTGGCGTCCGCGCGTGCCCCACTCAATGACGCCGCCTGCCACTTCCGCTTCGGGCAGAAGCTTCCGGATGCCGTCGAACACCAGACCCCGGTAGCGGGGGCAGCGGCGTCCATGCGGACGCCCAGCAGGCAGGCCATCCTTCTCCCACCATTGCATGGTCCGCCGGTATGCATCGGATTCGGCCTCAGCGAACGGCAGGAAAAATGCCTCGCCGTAATCGCCGATGCCGGTGTGCCAGTCGATCACCGCCACCTTCTCTGCCGCTAGAAGATGCGCCTGCACAATTCTTTCCAGAGTATGGTTTTCCCACGTCCGCTGCGTGCCTCCGAAGAACACGCCGTCCGGGTGCGCGTATTGACCGCGTGCAATCGCATCAAAAAGCGCGTCCTCTCCGAGACGGTCGCGTGCCGCGCTGAGCCCTGCTTCGGCGTTCGAACACTCATTCGCGTCGGCAATGTCCGCGTTGAGGAAGCGATGCACTTCGTCGTAGGTCCGGTTTTCCGGCCTGCCCCGTGAGAAGTCCACAAAATTCCGATTGAGGTCGATTCCGTCCTCGTTGGTCCGAACGCCATACGAGAAACCATAGGGATTAAGTGCGTGGACGAGAATCACGCCAACGTGGTCGAGCTCTCGCCGCGAGGCACAGAGCCGAAGCCACGCGGTCTGGAGCGCGGAGCCGGCGTAGCCTTCGGCTCCATGCGTTCCGCTGATGACCACAAGCTTGCGCCCGCTCGTTGCGCTTCCTAAACACGCGACGTCGATGCTCAGACGCTCCTCCTCGATCCCGGGCGAGCGATCGTAATCGTAGACGTGTAGATCCGCCCCTGCGCCGCTCGCCGCGGCGCGAAACTTATCGCGTGCGACAGCATAGGTCGGAGAAAAGTAGTCGGTGTTTGCGAAGAACATGAGTGCGCCCCGTCCGCCTTAATGAGCCGCGTTGATGAGCGGTGGGCTACTGATCTCGCGAGGGCGCATAACTGCCGTCATCGCGATGCGTTTCATCACCGACAAGAGGCGGATTGAAAACGCAGACCAAACGAAGATCGCCTTTGACTGCCCGCACGATATGACGGTCGTGCTTGTCCAGAACGTAGACAGATCCGGCCTGGATGGTGTGCGTCTCGCCGGTGGCAATATTGACGACCTCTCCTACTCCTGCGAAACAGTAGTTAGCCTCAATATGATGCTTATACTCCAGTTCGAGTTCAGCTCCTTCGGAGACCGTGGTGTCATGGACCGAAAATCCCACGTTATCGCTCGCGACGATGAGCCGCTTGCTGTCCCACCCTTTTCCGGAGGCGTGCCGTGCCGTTCCAACGATGGATGCAACGTCTCTGACGATCATTTCCGTTTCCTCTTCGATGGATCTCGCATTAAGGTTTCAATAGCGCCGCCTCGACTCGGCGTGCCACGGAGAGCAGATCGATGTCGCGATGCCGGCGACCAGTGAGCATCAGCCCGAACGGTCGCGGCCTGGCCGGATCGAACTGCATGGCGATGCTCGGCGCCTCCAGGCGATTCGCAAGCTCGGTGAGACTGAACGATAGCGCGTTCACACGCAGATACTCGGTCTCGTCCGCAGTCACGTCTGCGATTCGAGGCGGAACAATGGGTACTGTCGGGGTCAAAAGAGCATCGTAGTGCGCCATTTCTGCGTCAAACACGTTGGCTTCGTGCTTGAGCGCTGCTGCGCCCTTCAGGTATCGATAAGCGGGAATCGATTCACCGCGCAATATTCTCGGCCCGACGAGCGGGTCGTAACGCGCCAGCCGCGTACGAATCCACGGTTCGTGCCAAGCGTAGGCGTCCGCCACGATGATCCCGCTTTCGGCGGCAATACGCGACGGCGCTCTAAGGTCCATGAAGTCAGTCTCAACGATCGAAGCACCCAGGCTGGCAAGGCGATTGACGCACCCTTCGAACGCGGCGACGACCGTCGGATCGCAACGACTCAGGGCGAAATCCACGGGCAGAGCCAGCCGGATCCCTTCGAGCTCCCTCGTCGGCTGAACCCGCACGACGCGTGTCCTATAAAGTTTCAGCGCCTCTACCACCCTGACAATGGTGCTTACATCGCGGGCAATGAAGCCTGGCGCATCGAAGGTGGTCGACAGCGGAATGCACCCTTGCGTCGAGATCACATTCGTCGAAGGCTTGAAACCTACGATTCCGCAGAACGCCGCCGGAATCCTGATCGAACCGCTCGTGTCGGTACCGAGCGCAATGTCCGCAAAACCTCTTGCCACGGCAACGGCGCCGCCGGAAGTCGATCCGCCGGCAACCCGTTCTCCGTGGGCGTCGAGCGGACTGACCGGCGTACCCGTGGTGTTGTTGATGCCGAGAGCGCCGAAGGCGAATTCGGTCATGTTGGTGTGCGCCACCAATGTTGCACCGGCGGCGCGAAGCCCAGCAACGACCGGTGCATCGCGCGTCGCTTCAGGCTGGTCGGATAGAACGGCCGAAGCCGCGTCGGTGACCCATCCGGCGACATCGAAGCACGCTTTCACGGCCAGAATCAATCCGCTCAGCGGGAGGCTTGCGCCGGATGCAACTGCTTGATCCGTCGCGATGGCATCGGCGGCAGCGGCATCGAATCGCGTGCGCAGGAACACTTTGTCCAGCCCACTGAATGCCAACGAAACCGCTCGGCTTTGCTCGACCCTCGATTCGCCCGACATCTGTCTCAGCCCCTCCCGCGTTCGAGACCTTACTTCGCTTGCCAACGCGCATTAACCTGCATGTCATTGTTTCGCTCGGATCACGTCGATGTCGCGCCAGTCTTTTCCTTCTAGCTTGTAGAGCGTGTATGGAGCGCTGGCCAGATCGCCGCGTGCATCAAATGCGATAGGTCCGGTAGCGCCTTTGATGCTGCTGTCGGCGACAGCAGACAGCACTTTGGCCGGATCCTTCGATTCAGCCTTAAGCACCGCTTGGATGATCACCGACGCGGCGTCGTACGCATACGGCCCCTGGAAGCCTTTCAAATTCGTACCGAAGCGCGTGCGATAACGATTGACGAAGTCCGTTCCGGGCATCTGCGAAAACGGTATACCGGGCTGAACGGCCAGCGAACCCTCTCCCTCGCCTTTGGCAAGGTCAAGGAAGATCTCATTGTTGAAACCCTCGCCGACGAGCGTCGCCGTCAGACCCAAACTACGCATCCGTCTTACCACCTGAGCCGCCTGCGCGTCGAAGCCGCCGAAGACAATGACATCGGGGTTCTTGGCGCGCAGCCTAGTGAGCACGGCGCTAAAGTCGATGGTCTTATCAGTCACGTATTCATGCGCCACAACGTTCGCGTGGCGCTCGCGCAGCGTCGTCTCGACCCGGTCGGCGAGGCCCCGCCCGAAGTCAGTCTGATCGTCGATGATCGCGATTCGCTTAGCCTTCAGCTGATCGACCAGATAGTTGCCAAGCGTCGCGCCGGCTACGGCATCGTGCCCCACCACCCTGAAGGTCGTCTTGTAGCCCTGCTGCGTATAGGACGCGCTAGTCGAACTTGGACTGACCTGGGCAATGTTGGCTGCCGAATACGTTCTCGCAGCGGCGATGCTACAGGTGGAATTGAAGTGGCCTACAACGCCCGACACTCCGATGTCGGCGAATCGCTGGGCAATCTGCGAAGCGATGCGAGGATCGCCCTGATCGTCTTGCGGTTCGAGTTCGAATCGAACAGCCTTTCCCTTGAGCGTCGGATGGCGTGAATTCGCATCTTCGACTGCCAACCGCGCGGCATTTTCCATTTCCTTGCCATCGGCCGCCGACGGTCCGGTAAGCGGCGCCGCAAAGCCAATCTTGACGACCGCGTCGTCTGCCCGTCCTGCAATCGGCGCCAACGTCAGCGTCAGCGACAACGCATAGCCAATAAAATCGGTCATGATCCTCATTGCTCGCTCCCGTCCATGCAGCGTCGGTTGTTTGGATAGAAGGCCGATTGTATGCATTCATCGATACATACAACAGCATGACGCGATAATGCTGGCAAAGCGTCACGCAGGCAATCATTTTCATAATGTTTCGAAAGCACTCCCGCTTATATGGATGACCGTGCTACCTTGTCCAGAGTGCGAATTGAGTACAATCGAAAGATTGTATGCAGCTGCGCTAGAGAGTGAACACCATTGCTTCGCACCATCCAAGTGCCGGCGTACCGGGCACTCCTTCAGATATGCGCCTTAGATTCTTTAGCTCGCCTCGTCCGTGAAAAGGTCGACTTAATCCGCATGCAAAAAGGAGCAATAGCGCTCATAACCAGTCGGAACTGACTCGGGGACGTATACGGCGGCGGTGCCTGCGGTATGGCAGAGCATCGGACGCTGTAGGGCAATGCAACGTCTTCGCCGCTTGTGGATGCGGAGCGGACGCGAGACCGATATCCCTTCTCTTCGTCCAGGCAAACGACGACTGCAGCCGGACCGCATCGATAGAGCATCGCGCATCCGGGGAGGCGGGCGTACTTATCGCACGCCGACCTCACACGATGACGCTGGGCTCCGTTAGGTCGGAACGGAGCAGCGATGCGATCTTTTCGAGGCCGAATTTCAAATCGCCGATGGTCGGCGGCCCACCCAGTGAGAGGCGCACGGCCTCCTCTGCGACGCCGACGCAAAAAGCATCGCTCAAGGCGAGGTTGATGCCATCGACTCGAAGCCGCTCGGCGAAGGCCGCTCGGGTCCAGATTTTCGGCAGTATCAGCCAGGTGTGGAACGCTCGCACGTCCGTGTGTTTCGTCTGTTCGGGCAAGATGTCCCGCGCCAGCGACTGCCGCGCTGCGACCGCTTGGCAGATTGCGGCAAGCAAGTTTGACGCGGTGCCATCTTCGATCCATCGGGTTGCTAAGGCCGCGCTCAGGGGCGACGCCATCGACGCGGTCGCACGCAAAATGACAGCAGCACGCTCGGCGAAAGACTTTTCCGGCGTCGCCAGATAGGCAATTCGCAGCGCCGGCGTGAGACATTTGGAGAGACCCGAAAGATAGAAAGACTGGTCGGGCAAGAAACTTGAAAGCGGCGGCAACTCGTTGCCACGCTCAGCGAGAAGCGGCCAATAGTTGTCGTCCTCGATCAGCGAGACGCGATGGCGTGACAGAACGCTGGCAATCGCCATCCTGCGTTTCAGCGACATGCTCCGCGTGGTGGGATTGTGCAAAGTCGGCATACAGTAGAATGCCTTCGCCCGATGTTCCTTGCACACCTCGTCCAGAGATTCGGGAATCGCGCCCTGATCGTCCATTTCGACACCTACCAGGCGGATTCCAAGATAGCGCGCGATGAGAATGATGCCAGGATAAGTGAGGTTCTCGACGCACAGGACGTCGTCCTTTGCAGCAAGCATCATGACGACGACGAGCAACGCGGATTGCGTTCCTGGACAGACGAGCACCTGCTCCGGCGAGACCGCGCTCAGGCGCTGGCGCAGCCATTGCGCGCCCACGTCGCGGTCGTGGATCGTTCCCGCCGGTGGCTGATACCGCATGAATGCTTTGGCATCGAGTGCGACCGTCGTCCTTGACACCTCGTTCCAGAGAGTAATGCCAGCTTCGCCCTCGAACACGTTGGGCGGCGAGTTCACCATGAAATCCGTCGATGCATTGGACGACGGCGTGGGCGCTCGGTCGCGCAAATGGCGGACGAATGTGCCACGGCCGACGCGCGCATCGATAAGGCCGCGCCGCTGTGCCTCCGCATAGGCGCGGCTGATGGTCGAAAAGTCGACGCCGATCGCCGCCGCCAGAGCTCGTTGAGGTGGAAGCCGGTCGCCCCGATTTAGCGTTCCATGCGAGATGTCGGCGGCCATCGCATCGGCAATGCGCTGATAGATCGGACCCTTGCGCGCTTTGATATCCGGAACCCACCGCTTGATCATCATCGCTCTCGATACATACATTCTGAAGATTGTATGCGAAAAGCAGTTTGCTTAAAGCTTTTGTTAATCTTCGGAGTTTGAACCCGCCTGATCTTCCTTCGTCGCATTGTCGCCGAAATGTCGAACCAACTTCCATAAGAGGCGAGCCGTCACTCGGTACTAGGACGTTTGCTCCGGGTGACCCGCTTCCCAGCGACACGCTCGGCATCGCTTTGCAGCGCCGATAAAGCCACGAAAGCCCGTGTCGCCGCGCTTCTATACCCGCTCTTGCGAAGCAGCAGCGCGGCCGTCCGCTGCGGCAGTGCAGGCTCAAGTTGGACGCTGCACAGCTCGTGATGCTGCCGCGTGATCGCGGCTGGAAGCAGCGTAGCAAGTGCGCTGCGGCTGACGACTTCGATGACGGCGCTAATTGAATTGACTTCCATTGCAAGCCGCGGCGCCACGCCGTTCTCGCGGAAATAATGGTCGATGTATTGGCGCGTCGCGAATTCTCCGTTCAACAAGATCAGCGGCTCGTCCTTAAGTTCGTCGAGCGTCATGCGAAGCCGCCGTTTTGCTCGAGGATGCGTCTTGCCGATCGTCAGCGCCAGCTCCTCGACGAAAAGTATCTGCGGCTCGACTTCCTGATTAGAGACCGTGTCGAATGCGATTCCGACGTCCAGCGCGTCGTCGGAAAGCAAGGCTTCCATCCGATCTTGCGGCATCTCCGTGAAGGTCATCATGATGTTCGGATGCAGACGGTTGAATGCCTCAATCAACGGTCCGATGAAGTAAGCGGTGAACGTCGGGGTTGCTGCGATGCGCAGAACGCCGCGGCTGAGGTCCTGAACGTCAGCAATGGCGCGCTTGCCGGAATCGAGTTGCTGCAGCGCACGCCGCGCGTGGCTCGCATAGGCCTCCCCTGCGTCGGTCAGGCGAATAGAACGCCCGGTCCGATCCAGCAAGAGCGCGCCGAGGGCTACTTCGAGTTGCCGGATCTGCTGGGAGAGCGTGGGCTGAGATACGTGCAGGGCCTGCGCGGCGCGCGTGAAATTGCGATGCTCCGCTACGGCCAGCAGATACCGGATATGACGTAGCAGCATGGTTGCGAGTCCTTCGGTATTGGTCTTCCCTATAGCTCGGATAGGAAACCGGTCTTGGACACTATAGCCGAAACCGTCGAGCATTCACCTCATCGAGCCACCGTTCACAATAGCGGAGTGAAAGATGCGAGACATCATCGACGGATTCCTCAGGTTTCAGCGAGAAGCCTTCCCGCAGCGCACGAAACTCTTCAGGAGGCTTGCCACGAGCCAAAATCCCCGCACCCTGTTTATCTCGTGTTCAGATAGCCGGCTCGTGCCCGAACTCGTAACGCAGCGTGAACCGGGCGACCTGTTCGTCATCCGTAATGCCGGCAACATCGTTCCTTCTCATGGTCCGGAACCGGGCGGCGTGACCGCGACCGTCGAATATGCCGTCGCGGGACTCGGCGTCACCGACATCGTTATTTGCGGCCATTCCGACTGCGGCGCCATGACTGCAATCGCGACATGCGCCTGCATGGATCACATGCCGTCGGTCCGGAGCTGGCTCAAGTATGCGGATTCGGCGCGGGTCGTGAACGAAGCACGCAAGCATTCGAGCGAACGCGACCGCATCGACTCGATGATTCGCGAGAACGTCATCGCCCAGCTTGCCAACATCAAGACTCATCCCTACGTGCGGCTCGCGATCGAGCAAGGCGTCCTCGCGATCCATGGCTGGGTGTATGACATCGAAACCGGATCCATCGACGCGCTCGATGGTGCCACCCACCGTTTCGTCTCGCTCTCGAGACATCCGAACGCATGCGCAGAACCAGCCCGCGCAAACCTTGCCGCCTGAGTAGCAATTCCACCTCACCTCCGGAGATACATCATGCCTCAGTCCCAATACAGCCAGGACGCGCGTGCAGCGCTCACCGCCTTAATCATCGACGCCAAGATCGAGAAAAATCTGACCTTCAGAGAACTCACCGAAGGCACCGGACTCAGCATTGCCTTCGTGACCGCCGCGCTTCTCGGACAGCATCCCCTGCCGCCGGATGCTGCGAAAGTTGTGGCCGACAAACTCGGCCTCGGCCCGGACGCCACGCGCGCCCTGCAGACCATTCCAGTGCGCGGCAGCATTCCGGGCGGCGTGCCCACTGACCCGACGATCTACCGGTTCTATGAGATGGTGCAAGTCTATGGCTCGACGCTCAAGGCGCTGGTACATGAGGAATTCGGCGATGGCATTATTAGCGCAATCAACTTCAAGCTCGACATAAAGAAGGTCGACGATCCGGAAGGCGGCCATCGGGCGGTGATCACACTGGACGGGAAATATCTGCCCACGAAGCCGTTCTGAGATTACGAATGCGTAGCCGCCCGAGTTAACCGCACGCCGTGCTCGAATCGAGTTCGATACGGCACGGCCCGAGAACCTGGGGCTTTCGGCAATACGTTGCATCCCTCGGATTCGTCAACGTCTTGCCGATGGTCATGTTGAGGCCGCCGACGTTAGCGCCCCGGTTATTCAGCGTCGGCGAAGGCCACGTCCGTTTCAGCCACTCTCGGTCATTTACGCTTCGCTCGCCGTCCATGCCGCTTGCCGCATGGGAGCAAGTGGTCGGCACGTCGACGGATCGCGCTGCCGATGTGAACGCTCGAGACGGTATGTCGTTTTCGCTCGCCGCAAAGCAGCCATTGACCGAGGCGCGATGAGGGCTTGCTGATTGAAGTCGATATCAACCTCGACCGGCGCTCGTGGACGTCCGGGGCCCTGCGACCAGCGTGGAATTTCATTTTCGTTGGCAAGACGTCGGGCACTTTCGCATCATCGTGACGGCGTTACTGAAAAAGTGCAATCAAATCAGCCCGTCGGCTCTTATTTATCCTTGCATCGCACACGAGTACCAACGGCCGCTGACGGTCGGGAGCGCGCGCTGACGAAAGGCCGTTTGGGCACAGAATTCCACGGGCCGCTCACCGGCGATGAGGCGGAGGACGGGGATGACGCTACCCGACCCTTCTCTGTCGTTAGAGCGCCCGCAGTCGACATGACTGCTTCAGGAGTGGAACAGCCGTTTACACGGTAAAGCTTGACTCGCCCTTCACGGTTCTGCCCCAGCTGGGACGCCCGGCGGCGACAGTAGTGATGCGTGCCGCGTGATTTACGGTGGGAGGCCTTACGGAGCACTTCGGGAACGTCCCACGGCACGCGACTATTCGCTTGCTCACGGATAACGGTTCGATCACGCAGACGAGAAAAGATGTCTCCCCGGAACCTAGCCATCTCCTTAATCGCGGCACGATAGCCGAGTACTGGAACAAATTCAGGCACGCGATTCCTGGATGAACGATCGCCTGGAAGCTACTGCCATGAAGTAGCGACGACGCCCCCGCGTGGTCGTGTCATCGATTCACTGAATCCGTCGATCAAGGTGTCCCTAGACTGAGCGCGGAGCACGTCGAGCGACTCCCGAGCGCGGGACACGATTTGCTGTTCCCGTCCCATGGCGTCAACGATCGCGGCAGGCATGTCGATGTGAAACGACTCGTACCGCCTGGAATCGGCTATGAAGGCTGCCTGGCTTCGAGCAGTGAGACTGCATGTCGACAGAGTCTGACGGGCGCCTCCGCGAAGACTAAGCAGCCAATAAGGCAGCGCATCGCGACAAGAACACATTTTCCTTGACAAGTTGGAACGATCATTCCAGTATTCATGTACCGATCGTTCCAACTTGAAGGAGTCCGTCGTGTCCCAGTCTTCCAGGCGCAATTTGTCGCCTCGCATCGCCATCGCCATCGCCGGCGCTACCGGCCGAGTCGGGGCTGCTCTCATTGCGGGTCTCGCCAGTGAGCCTGTCGACCTCATTGCGCTTAGCCGCAAGCCGGATCCGTCGCGTTTCCCGGCTCACGTCGGCCAGGCGCCGGTCGATTTTGACGCGCCCGTCACGCTTGCAGCCGCGATGCAGGGTGTGGATCGCTTGTTCCTTGCGCAGGGCACGTCGCCGCGCCAGGTGGAGAACGAGATTGCGTTGATCGACGCCGCCGTCGGCGCGGGCGTCAGGCATATCGTGAAACTGTCGGCAGCCAGTCTGCCCGCGAAGCTGCACCCGTTCGACTGGCACGCGCGCATCGAGGCGCATCTGATTTCGCGCGATATTGGTCATACGATGCTGCGGCCAACAACCTTTTTCGACACGCTGACAAGAGCCGGAAAGCCTGTTCGGGAAGGAACCTGGGGTGGCGCAGCGGGGTATGGCATCGTCAATCTTATCGACACGCGCGATGTCGCTGATGCCGCGAAAGCGGTGTTGCTCGATCCAGCGAGCGAAACCTGGCAGCGCGCCTTTCATCTGACGGGGCCGCGCGCCTGGACCATGGACGACGTCGCTGCACAACTCACGCGGCTTCTCGGCAGGCCTGTTGCCTACCAGCAGCGCACTCCGGCCGAGGAGCGCGAGCGTCTTCTGGCATCGGGCGTGAGCGGATTTGTGGTGGATGTACTGACCGGGCTCGACCGCACGGTGCGCGAATCGTCGCTCCAAGAGCAGACTGCTACTGTCCAGTTGCTGACCGGTCATGCGCCAAGGGGCTTGCCGCAATGGCTTGAAGAAAATCTGTCTCTGTTCAGGGGTACGGCGCACTAATCGGCCTGCGACGCGACGCCGGGCGGCCATGCCGACATAGCTAGGTCGACCATGGCGGACAGCGCGGCAGGCGTTGCGCCGGCTTGCGGCAGATTCATGACGGCATGGAGAACACCGAGGTAATGCCAGGCAAGAGCCTCGCGGTCCACGTCGGACGACAACTTCCCACGCGCCACTCCTTCGTCGATGATCTCTGCCAGCACTGCCCGCTGGCGTCCGACACTGGACGTGACCGCCGATTGCGACGCCTTCGGCAGGTTTGCCTTCTCAACGCAACTGCGAGCCAGCATGCAACCATCGGGAGCCGCGGCTCGCCTGTGTAAAAAATCGCGCAGCAACGCCTCCATACGCTCGCGCGGCGTTGCACCGCCGACCGCGTTCATCCGGCGGATCACTCGATCCGTGTAGTGGTCGAGCGCTTCGCGGAACAAGCCGTCCTTGTCTTCGAAACGTTGGTAGATGCTGGACCGCGACAGCCCGGTCGCCGCTGTGAGGTCGTTGATCGACGCAGCGGCGTAGCCGTTACGCCAGAATACTTTCATTGCAGCTTCGAGTGCAGCGGTCTCGTCGTATTGGGGTTTGCCACTCATGGAAGAAATCTCGCTCGTCGGCCGGTCTGTTTGATCGACACACGTACCAGCAAGGACTGGAACGTCCGTTCCATGATACGACGAAGCGCCGGGCTTTTGGGAACGGCTTCGAGCGACGAGCTGAATTTTGGCAGACCCGTGCAGCGGTTAAGCCAACAACGCCGCGCCAGCCGCGCGGCCAGACCTGTCAACTTTTACATCCCGGATCTGCAAGGCCCTTGCACACCAACTAGAGACGAACAGATGCATCTTTACTAGCAGCCGAAGCATTGAAATATCTCCGTTCGCGTAAAGACATTGCGCGGGCCTTGTCCGACGCGCGCCGTCAGACGCCGCAATGAGCTTAAGCCCTGGCAGCGACCGGAAGTCGGAATGGCGCACCGAGACGGTTAAAAGCGTTCATCGCGGCAATCGTTATCGTGAGATCCACGAGATCCTTCGGCGCGAATGCCGCTGAGGCCGCTGCATAGGCTTCATCCGAAGCGTGCGTTTCGCTGACGCGCGTCACCTCTTCGGCCCAGGCGAGAGCTGCGCGCTCCTGACCGGAGAACAGGTGCGAAACCTCGTCCCACACCGGTACCAAGGTGATCTTGTCGACTGACATCGTCTTTCCGAGATCACGACTGTGCTTGTCGATGCAATGAGCGCATCCATTGATCTGGGAAACACGGAGGAACACAAGATGAATAAGCTCCTCGGGCAGGTTGGTGCTTTTCGTCACATAGTGATGAACGCCCATAAGCGCCTTTGCGCCGTCCGGGGCGATCTCGTGCCAGTTCAAGCGGGTCATCTTCGTCCTTTACCTTTCGTCCGTTGAAAAATGTCTCCTGCCCTTTACAGGCGCAGGTCGGTTACTTCACCTTTGCGCACGGCTCGTGACGCTACACCGGCGATGCTCAGCGGAGTCTTTCTGCCGACGAAGCCGTCCGAAAGCGCCGCATGGTCGCGCACGTTCCACATCAAGCCGTGAATGTCAGGGACGCATCAGACCGTTGCCGTATCCGTCAAGCGCATACGGTCCAGCCAGTCGCCGAGACTCATGCGGCCCTGCCGCATCCGGCCGGTCGGCACGAGCGAATTTTCGGCCATTGAGCCGCCGAAGTAGGTTGCCTTGTCGTCGGCGACCACCCTGCGTGCGTCACGCGTGGCGCGCAGATAGGTGCCGATGAACGCATGCATCGCGCCGCGCTCGGGACCGGCGATATCCACGATGCCGTCGAGCGGCAAGCCCAGGGCGATCTCGACGAGGATGGCCGCGACATCATCGGCGGCGATGGGCTGGAACTGATGCGGTGAAAGACGCACAGTGCCGTCGGCGGTGCTCAGATCGGCGATGGTGCCGAGAAACTCCATGAACTGCGTGGCACGCACGATCGAATAAGGCACGAGCGATGCCGCAATCAGCCGTTCCTGCACGCACTTCGCCGCGAAGTATGCATTGCCGTCCATTCGATTCACGCCGACGATCGACAGCGCCACATGGTGCTGCACGCCCGCTTCGCGCTCGGTTTCAAGGAGATTGCGCGTCGCATCGCGGAAGAAACACATAACGGCATCGCCTTCGTACGTCGGCGGATTGGTCACGTCGATCACGACATGCGCGCCGCGCAGTGCGTCGTACAGGCCCGCGCCGGTGATCGCGTTTACGCCCGTGCTCGGCGATGCGGCGACCGCCTCATGCCCCTTCTTGCGCAACAAGGCCACAGCCTTCGCACCGATCAGCCCGGTCCCTCCGATGACGACGATCTTCATGACACACCTCGTTCAATTGGTGAAAGTGAAGTCATTGTGTGAGAATCATGACTTGGTTAGAAGGGACAAGAATCGTCGATCTGACTAGTCCAAGGATCACGCATGCGGAACCCGCAACACGCACTGAAGATCGATATCGACCGGCGCCAGACACTGCCGATCTATCTACAGATCTGCGAGCGCTTCAAGGCCGCGATCAGGGCGAAACACCTCAAGCCCGGCGACCGCGTTCCCGCGCTGCGCGCGCTTGCCACGCAGCTCAACACGGCGCGCGGCACGGTGGAAACGGCATACGACATACTCGTCGACGAGGGCTATCTCCAGATGCGTGGCGCTGCGGGCACTTTTGTGTCGTCGTCGCTGCCGGCATCGGTTCTGAACTTGGCAGCGCCTCGGGTACGAGAATGCGCAGATGTGCCGCGCGCAAAACCGGCACCGGCAATAGGACTCGGCCATGAAGCCCGTCCGCTGCGTCCCGGATTGCCCGCGCTGGATGCTTTTCCGCGCAAAGTGTGGAGCCGCATCATCGCGCATCGGGCGCGCAGCGTAGATTTAGCCTCGCTCACTTATCCCGACCCTGCCGGCTTCGGGCCGCTTCGCGAACGCGTTGCGACTTATCTGGGCCTGTCGCGTGGTGTCGAGTGCGCGCCAGAACAGGTGTTCGTGACGAGCGGCTATCGCGCGTCGCTTGAACTCATTCTGCGCAGTCTCGCGAAACCGAACGACAGCGCCTGGTTCGAAGAGCCGGGCTACTTTCTTGCGCGCGACTTTCTCAATCAGGCGGGGCTGAAGCTCGCGCCGGTGCCGGTAGATCACGACGGAATCGACGTCGATGCCGGGCAGGCGCACGCGCCGCACGCGCGCTTCGCCATCGTGACGCCGTCGCATCAAAGTCCGCTCGGCGCGACGCTTTCGCTGGCGCGGCGCATGAAGCTGCTCGACTGGGCGGCACGCACGGGAAGCTGGATCGTCGAGGACGACTATGACAGTGAGTTTCGTTACGCCGGGCGGCCGCTGCCCGCGCTGAAGAGCCTCGATGTCGACGACCGCGTAATCTACTGCGGCACCTTCAGCAAGGTTTTGTTTCCCGGGCTGCGGCTCTCATATGTGGTCGTTCCCGAGCGGGCCATTGCACGCTTCGAGCAACTCACGACGAGCATGAACGCCGGACCGCCTTACCTGTTGCAGGCGGCAGTCGCGGACTTCATCGCACAAGGGCATTTTGCGCGGCATCTGAAGCGCATGCGCTCGCTCTACGCGGAGCGCCGCGAGGTCTGCGCCCGGGCATTGGAAAAAGCGTTCGGGGAGAAGGTACGCATCGAGCGGCCGTCGGGCGGCATGCATCTCGTGATGCTGTTCAACAACGTCAGCGGCGTCCCCGTCGACGATCTCGCCATCGCCGCGCGTGCGCAGGAAGCTGGGCTGGCGGTGAGCGCGCTGTCGTCGTGGCATATCGGCGCGCGCACGAAGCGCACTTTGCGCGGCCTGGTGCTCGGTTTCGCAAACGTAGCGGGCGGAGCCGAAGCGACGCGGCTCGTGGGCCAGTTGCGGCGCGCGTATGACGGCTAGAGCTTCACGGTGGCGTTCTGAGCGTTAAAGAGATCGTGTTGCGCGAGCGTTTCGCGCGCCGCCTTCAGTGCTTCGGTCACGGCTGCTTCGCCGCGCACGAGACCTTGCAGAAGCAGAAAATGCACATCCGTTACGCCGATGCAACCGAGCGCATAACGCAGATACGGCGAGAGGAAATCACGCTGTAACGCGTGTTCGCCGCTGTGATGACCACCCGAGCCGACGATGACAAAGGCCGGCCGATCGCGCAACAGTCCTACCTTTCCTTCCGGCGTGCTGGCGAAAGTGCGATGAATGCGCAACACGTAGTCGATCCACAGCTTGAGCGCGGCGGGCACCGTGAAGTTGTGCATCGGCGTGTTGATGATGAGCACGTCCGTCGTTTCGATCTCGCGAATCAGTTGTTCGGAAAGTTTGAAATGGCGCTCATCCGGCTCGCGTGACGTGATGGCGCGCGCGTAGTCGCTGGTGAGAGGCGGCAAAGGATATGCGGCAAGGTCCCGGCTAACCATGTTGCTTTGCGCGCGTGCGCCGAGCTTCCTGATCATGTCGAGCGCAAGCTGATAGCCGTGGCTGGCTTCGCGATGCGGGATGGCATTAATGAACAGCACCTTCATTGCGCGGCCTCCTTGTGGATTGTCTGAAGCGACTCGACGAAATGCATGCCTTTTGCAAGCAGGCCGTTGCGGAAGTAGAAGCGCTGCGCGAACGGCATGTGCAGGCCGGTATCGAATACGAGATGCGCGCAATCAGAACGATGCGCGATGTCGCGGACCTGGTCGAGCAGCCCCGCACCGATGCCGCTGCGTTGCTGCCGCGCGGTAACAATGAGGTCGTCAACATAGAGGAAACGAACGTACAGCGTGTTCATCTGCAGACGATAGCCGGCGAGGCCGAGGATGGCGCCTGATGGGTCGCAAGCGGCCAACAGGCGATAGTGTTCTTCACCGTTGCGAGGTCAGAGAGAATTACCTGTTCGCATCCCTCGTCCGAGCGGTGGACGGGGCATCCAGGGTGCACCGATGGCGACGGCGTACCAAACTGCACGATGGTGTGTGAAGCGCGAAGATCTGGTTCGAGAAACGCCTAACTTCAAATTTCGTTTACGGCGGTTTTCTCGCGCTCAACCATCCCAGGGCGGATCGTTGCTGAACGCTTCGGCAAGGTAATCGACGAACCGGTGCACTTTGAACGGTATCCGGCGAGCGCTCGGATAGACCGCCTGCACTACCAGCTCGGTGGCGCGGTATGCCGGCAGCAGTGCGACGAGTTCTCCATTTCGCAGATGCTTCCCAAAGACGAATGTCGGGCCGTACGCAATACCGGCGCCGGCGAGCGCGGCCGACAGCAGCATCTGCATGTTGTTGGCCGACACCCGCACGGGTCCTTCGATAACATGTGCACGGCCTTTCGCATCGACCAACGTCCAGTCCCCGCCGGATACCGCTTCGCTGAACGCGAGTCTCGGCGCCTGAAGCAGATCGCGCGGCTTTCGCGGTGTTCCATGCCGCTCGAGGTACGCCCGCGATGCGCATATGACCATCCGGCAAGAAGCAATCCGGCGTGTTACCAGCGCCGGGTCCTCCAGCCGCCCGATCCGGATAGCGATGTCGATGCCCGCGTCGAGCAGATCGACATAACGATCTCCGAGCACGACCTCGACATTCACCTGCGGATGGTCTTCGACGTAGCGCGCAACGACTTGTCCAAGATGCATCGCACCGAAGGTAACGGGCGCTGCGACACGCAGGACGCCCCGGGCCGTGCGGTGTGAATCGCTGGCCTCGCGGTTGGCTTCGTCGTATGTCTCGAGAATCTGCTTGCAGCGCTCGAAATAAGCCTGGCCCGTGTCCGTCAGGCTAAGGCGCCGCGTCGTGCGCTGCAGCAGTCGCGCATTCAGCCGTGCCTCGATCTCACTTACATGCTTGCCCGCCATCGCAGGCGAAAGCCCGAAACGCCGCGCGGCCGCCGCGAAACTGCCTTCTTCCACGGCCGCAACGAACACAGCAAGACTCGTCAGTCGATCCATATGGCACCTGATTCGATAGCAGTATTATCGACTGTCGCCAACATTTGAGCAATTATCAAATCACTTGAACGGCTCTACGATGGTCCTTCCAACCAACGAGGAGCACGAAATGGACATCGAAACGAACGGTACACGGATCCATGTCACGCAGCGAGGCAGCGGGGAGCTTGCGCTCGTTTTCCTGCACTACTACGGCGGATCGTCGCGCACATGGAACAAGGTGGTGCAGGCGCTGCCGGAGCGATACCGCATCGTGGCCACGGACCATCGCGGCTGGGGCAGCTCCGATGCACCCGCGCATGGCTACGGTATTGAGGATCTGGCGAACGACGCCGAGGGCGTGATCGAGGCGCTGGGTTTGAAGCGCTTCGTGCTTGTCGGTCATTCGATGGGCGGCAAGGTCGCGCAACTCATTGCTTCGCGGCGGCCGGAGGGACTTGAGGGTCTGGTGCTGGTCGCGCCGTCGCCGCCCTCGCCCTTGCTTCTCTCCGAGGAGGAACGCGCGACATTGTCGGGCGCTTACCAGTCACGCGAGTCGGTCGAATTCGTGATCGACAACGTCCTCACCGCGAGACCACTCGATGCCGCGTGCCGCGAACAGGTCATCCAGGACAGTCTCAAGGCCGCACCGCAGCGAAGGCTGCGTGGCCGGAGATCGCGATGCGCGAAGATATCTCCGCAGCGGTGGCGTCCATCGTCGTGCCGACCATCGTCATCTCAGGAGAGCGGGATCAGGTTGACCGGGTCGCGACGTTGCAGGCTGAACTGTTGCCTCGCATCCCGCATGCGGCGATGCACATCCTTCCTGGCATCGGGCACCTGTCGCCACTCGAAGCGCCAGCGGAGGTTGCGCAACGCATCGCAAGTTTTGTCGCCGCGATTGAAGGCAAGTCTGTCGTGTGCAACGCCCCTGCGGACGTCCCGACCGCCTTCGATACAGCGATGAACGCAAACGATCTGGACGCATTGCTCCGCGTATTCAGCAATAACGCGACTATGCGAATGACGAACGGTGACCTCGTGAAAAGCCCAGGCGACCTACGTCGGTCGCTTGCCGAGTTGCTGGCGACGCGACCGCATATTCGGAATACCGTGCGCCTTGTACTGTCTAGCGGCGAGATCGCACTCGTTCTACTGGACTGGACCCTCAGCATCACGCTATCGGACGGCCAGAAGCACATAGAACAGGGGACTGCGACCCAGGTCATGGAGAAGGCTCCCGATGGTGGCTGGCGGCTCAGAATCTCGAATCCATCTGGGGTGTTTTGATGGCGTGTTTCCGGCCCTGCTTTCAGTTCCGCTGGGGCGGAAAAGACCCGCCCAAGTAGGCGTGCGACGGTCCGAAGTTTGACAGCAAGCTGCCGTTGGCATGTCCATGCGAAAGTTTGCGCGAGTGGCCGAAACTGGCCGATCAGGTGAGTTCGCCAACGGCCGCTTTATGGCACTCCAGTTCCGACAACCTCGATTCGACTGACTGACCGCTTTGGAGACGGTCGTCTGACCGGAGTGGGTCAGTCGTGGATGTCAACCGCCCGTAGAGGGAGGGGCACCCGTCCGGATCTTTCACTAACCGTGTCAGCGGTTTTTCACTTAGCTGGACTCTGTCGGGTGCTACAGAAAGTGAAATACCTGGTCTTTGAATTCTGAGGTGTTTTTCACTTTGTGCGTCACGAACAGGTCTTCGACGTGTCATAGAAACTGAAAGCTCATAGCGGCCGTGACAGCAAACGTGAAAAAAACCTCACGGCTCACATTGGCTATTTTGCCGAAAAGCTTCGCCAACCACCGGCACCGGACATGACGTCACTTTTTCTTGCGATCGTCACGCAGCTTTACGGAGTTCGGGACGCGTGATTCGCGATAGCCGCTGCGTAGATTGGCCGGGACGTACATGCGCTGAGGCTGCGACGGCACTTCGCCATTAAGTTCGATCCCGGAGGCCTCCGCCTGCATGCGCACGAACCCGCGCAGCATCTTTTCGCGGTACGTGTACCAGCCCGGCCGGTGCGCGACCGATTCGAGCACTGCACAAATGGCTCAGTTCTAAGCTCGGGCAGTGCCTCGGCGAACCGCCCGTTGTGGATCATGATCGGGCTTCCGCGCCGCTCATTAAGCCGACGGCCGCCCGCCGGGGGATGCGGGCAGTTGTCGACAAATGACACCGGAGTGCCCGTTCAGCGAAGTCAGCACCGCGGCGATCTTAGATCGCCATCGCAACATGCGAAGTGCCGCACCTCACCATGCAGTCGTACCGCCGTCGATAGCGAAGTCGGCGCCCGTGACCCAGCCGGCTTCGTCGCTGGCGAGGTATAGCGCGCAATACGCGACGTCCTCGGGCGTTCCGACGCGTCCATTCAACATCAGTTTGCGTTTCATCGGCTCGAACCATGCAGGGTTTTCCATGCGCGCAGCGGTAGCCGCGGTCTTCACAAGCCCAGGTGAAATACTATTGACTCGAATGCCATGTTTGCCACCTTCCATGGCTAGGTGTCGCGTCATTGCAATGACACCGCCCTTGCCCGCGGAGTGCGCGAGCGCGGGAAGCACCTCATAGGCCATTTTTCCGGATACCGATCCGCAGTTGATGATCGACCCGCCCCGCTCCTTGAGATGTCCCCACGCGGCCTTGCACACATTGAACACAATATCGAGTTCGCCCTTCATCGTGCCACGCCACATATCGATGGTCATCTCTTCGATGGGCGCAAAGTGCACCTTCGCAGCGTTGTTGTAGACGATGTCGACGGCCCCATAACTCGCCACGGCGCAGTCAACCAGCGCCTGAGCCTCATCGGCCTCGGAAGGGTCGCATGGAGCAAGCGCCACAGCGCTCCCGCCAGCGTCGCGAATCGCATCGATCGTCGCACTGCTGCTTTCCCCGTCGATGTCGCATCCCACCACTTTCGCCCCTTCTGCAGCGAATAGAATCGCGGCAGCCCGTCCCATGCCGCTGCCAATCCCGGTTATGACAGCCACCTTCCCTTCGAGTCGTCGCGCCATCTCAATCTCCTCCGTGTGTATCTGCATTCACGTGGCGTCGCCCGCCGCGTGATACTCAAAACCGCAGCATTGATTACTCTTTTATCGTAAGAAACGGTGTCCTAAGAAAAAAAAACTCTAGGGGCGTACGCCCAGTGACACGTTTTCGAGCTCGCGGAAAAATCTCTCGAATGGCAATAATTCTGTTGACGCCAGCCCCATCAAAAATTTAGCATACGTCTGTCATTCCTGGAAGAAAAACATGAGATTGATTAGCTTTGAACACAATGGTACGGTGTCATGGGGCTTGCTCGATGGCACGCGCATCATCGATGCCGGACCGCTGGCATCGCGATTCGGCGCGACCTTAAAAGAAGCGCTGCAGAAGGACACGTTGTCCGACCTCGGTGGTTGGGCTGCGAGCGCCGACGCTACGCTCGAGCTTGCAAACGTCAAGCTCCTGCCGGTGATTTTGGACCCGCAAAAGATCCTTTGCGTCGGGATCAACTATCTGTCGCACGTGCAGGAGACAGGGCGCGAAGTCCCAAAGCATCCTATGATCTTCACGCGGTGGGCCGACTCGCAAACTGGCCACGAGGGGCCCATCGTGCGCCCTACCGTCTCGGAGAAGCTCGACTTCGAAGGCGAACTGGCGGTCGTCATCGGAAAGCGGGCACGGCATGTGAAGCAGGCCGACGCGCTGCAACACGTCGCAGGATATGCCTGCTACAACGACGGCACTGTGCGCGACTGGCAGAAACATACGATCCAGTTCACGCCCGGCAAGAACTTCCCCGCCACGGGCGGCTTCGGTCCTTACCTCGTCACGCCCGATGAAGTGGGCGACCCATCGTCCCTTAAGCTGGTCACCCGTCTGAACGGGGCGATTGTCCAGGAAGCATTCACGAATGACCTAATTTTCGACGTCGCACGGCTGATCGAGTACTGCTCGGTCTTCACCGAGCTCTCGCCGGGCGATGTGATCATCACAGGCACGACCGGCGGTGTCGGAGCGTTTCGCGATCCGCCGCTGTGGATGAAGCCGGGCGATGTCGTAGAGGTCGAGATCTCGCGCGTCGGCACGCTGAGAAACATCGTCGTCGATGAAGTGCGATGACCGACAGATCGGCTTGAAACGCTTCAGGGACATGAACAGGAGGGTCAGTTGACTTTTTCGCTTCAGCAAAACACGCCCGCGCGCCTGCATCACCTCCACGTCGTGTCGGACGACCCTATGCGGCTCGCCGACTTCTATACATCGCAGATGCAGATGACCTCTGTGGGGAGAGCGGACCATAATCGGCTTGTCTTGGTCGGACGGGACCGCGCGATGGAGATCTCCGCGCGTTCAAGAGGCCAGGAGCCGCATTTCGGCTACGCGATGCGCAATCAGGAGGAACTCAACGCGCTGCGTATGCGACTGCAGAATCATGGGCTAGCCTGCCAACCTCTGACCGCCCCGCTGTTTCAGCCGGGCGCATTCGTCATTGCTGATCCCCAAGGTCGCCGGATGGCGTTTGGACTTGAGATTTCCGACGCGGCATCAGTCGCTAGTCGCGACGGTCTTCCCGCCCGGCTGCAGCACACTGTTTTTCAAACGACCGAACTCGAACGCGTTGTGAACTTCTACACCGATACCGTCGGGTTCTCTATCTCTGACGAAGTAGTGGATGACAAGGGCGGCGTCGCAGTGGTATTCCTCCGCTCCGACGATGAACACCATAGTCTTGCCTTCTTCCAAGGCTCAAGGAACGAATGGGATCACCATTGCTACGAGACGAACGAGTGGAATGATATCCGCGATTGGGGCGACCGGTTTGCGACGATCGACGTGCCCATTTTCTTTGGACCGGGTCGTCATGGACCAGGCAACAACCTTTTCTTCATGGTCACCGACCCGGACGGGAATCGCATGGAATTTTCAGCGGAGCTTGCTCGCGTCGCGGTTGGTGACAAGCCTGGAGTGTGGCCTCACGGTGAACGCACGCTCAATAGCTGGGGCCGCGCCTGGATGAGAAGCTGAACCTGCACTCAAGCACCGGCTCGCTTTTAATGGCGAGCTCTCAGCGCTGCAGTCCCTGTCAACGCTGAACGGCGCTCTTGCAGTAACGAAACGCGCGCCGCTCTATAAACGGCGACCGCTCGCACTTCGTATCACGGCTTCACGTTATGGCGAAACCGCTCACTCGCGCCTTCGCCCCACTGTGTGACCATACCTTCCTTGGCCTCCCATACTCCAGTAATCGCACTCGCCGAGAGGCGGTCCGAATCGGCCCAATGCTCGTGTGCATATCCTAGCGGATCGTTCCAGTAATCAAAGAGCTGGCTTCCGAGTAAGTGACGGCCGATACCCCATAAGTGTTCATAGCCCATCGACTTCAGGTAATGATGGTCCGCCATGACGGCATCGATATCCTGCGATTCGAATGAAACGTGCTGGAAGCCGGCGACAGCCGAACGCATCGGCAGAAAGGCGTGGTGATCGACGTGCTCCGGACCCTTGTCCACCCGAAGGAAGGACGCGATCTGCTCACCGCCCGCCGTGCGGAAGACCTCGTCAGAGGGCAGCATCCCGAGCGTTTCACGGAACCATTTGGCCGTCTCTTCGACGAGTGGCGTACCCAATACAACGTGGGCGATGCGCTTGACCGGCGTGGCCTGGCCACGAGGCAATCGCAGCAATTCATCAGCACGGAGCGTCGGCTCGCGGCCGGTGTTGACGGCCTGACGCTCCACCTTGATCGGCTCGGGCACAGCGATCCCGTAAACTACATCCACGTCATAGCCATTCGGCTCTTTCAGGCGCACCCGCAGACCGCCGCCCGGCTCGGTGATCTCTTCCACGTCACCGCCGGTGCCCGCGGCGAGCGTTCTTAGATCCGCCTCGCTCTTGGCCAGGAAAGCGAACCCCAGCAGGCGGGCGGGACCCTGTTCTAGGATATAGCAGTGGTGAACCGGATCGGTGGCCCGCAGGTACACGGATTCGCCCTGCTTCGCGCACGTGATAAGACCGAATCGATTGAGAAATGTCTCGACTTGCGTGACGTCCGGCACACTGCGCCGGATGTAGAGCAGCTCGTTACATTTGATAATACTCATGCTATTGGATTCCTGAAAAATGATGCCGTTAGAGCGACAGCCTTCCACCATTCACGTGCAGGGTCTGCCCAGTTACAAACCGAGAACCCGTCCCAAGGAGAAAAAGCATCGGCGCGACAACATCGTCGGGGACGGCAATCCGCCTCAGCGGAATGGTCTCCAAGATGGCGCGAGCCCGCTCGGGTCCGAACCAGTCCTCGACGGTCCCATTGACAGCCTTGCCTTGCCCGCTCCCGCCGGCCAGAAAGGCGGTATTGACGAGGCCCGGAGCGACGGAATTTACACGTACCGGCGCCCATTCTTTTGCAAGCGTTTTCGCAAACGCAAGCAGGCCCGCTTTAGATGCGCTGTAGGCGGCGAAACCGGCCTCCGCCTGAATCGCAAGACCCGACGAGACGAACACAACCGAAGCATCAGGCTTCAGCAATGGCCGTGCGCTCACCGCAGTCAGGAATGCACCGCGGAGGTTTACCTCCATCGTCTTGTCCCACTGCCCGATCTGATGATCCACCGCAGGCGTAGGCGGAATGCCGATCCCTGTTACATAGGCGAGTCCATCGATCTGACCGTGCAACTCGCCGACCTGTTTAAAGGCCGCCGCGATCGACGCTTCGTCGCGCACGTCCACGTGGATAGCTGGTCCAGCGAATGCGGCCGGCTTTTCGCGGATCGCCTGTTCCGTATCTAGCCCCACGACCTGCATCCCGTTAGCCTCAGCGGCTAGGCACAACGCCGACCCGATGCCGCCGTGACTGCCCACCACGACGAGCCGGTAGCCATCTGCAGGAGCGAGCGCGCGAGAATCGAGGTTCGCGAAGCCCTCTTTGTTTTCCAATGACATCACACGTTCTCCTTAATATTAATGATGCCCGACGGCTGACGATAGCGCTTCATCGTTGACAGTGCGACGACCGCGGATGCAACCGCGGCAACAGCGCTGACCAGCGCAACTGAATGACCGATCGCTTCAGGACCGCCCCCGAACACGTTACCGGCAACCCAGGCGACGATGACCGAAGCTCCGCCCAAGCCGAACAAATTCATGACGAGGAACAAAATGCCGGAGTTGATCGCGCGAATTCGGTTTGGCGTGACGGATTGGGCCGACGCTGTGATGGCGCCGAAGTACGAGTTTTGCACGACGTAGTACAGGAAGGCTGCGAGCAACGCCGCATAGCGGTTGGCCAGGAGCGGACCCATCACAGGCGCGATGATGACGAGCGAAGCGATGAGCACCGTGCGCATATGCGCGTCTCTATGACCGCGGCGCAATAGCATGCTGGTCAGCGATGGGCCGAAATATGCGCCAACCACGCATCCGGCCATAAGCGCGATACCTAGGCTCAGTCCGGTCTCGGTGGCGGTCATGTGAAATACGCGGATGAAGTGCGTCGGCAGCCAGCCCAAATTGGCGAACGTGACGATTGCCAACAATGTCGCGCATGTATATAACGGCACTAAATGACCGCGTAGAGTCCACAGCTGGCTGCAGGCTTCACGGATGGAAGGGATCGGCGTGTCGTCCAGACGCTTCGGCTCCTTCACGAGCGCGAGCAACACGGCTGTGAGCAGGATTCCGGGCAGACCAACCGCGATGAACACCAGTTGCCATGGCTGAAACTGCCCGCCGAACAACAGTCCTGAGAATTTCATAGCGTAGTCGAGCGCCGTGCCCCCGACCACGAGCGCAAGGCCGCCGCCCAGCATAGCGCCCATCGAGAATAACGCGTTGGCGCGGATCAGCCGCTTCGGCGGGAACAGGTCGGCGAGTAGGGAATAGGCAGCCGGCGCGAGCGCAGCTTCGCCAATGCCGACGCAAATCCGAGCGACGAACAATTCCGTGAAGCTGTGCGCGAAAGCGCAAGCGATCGTCGCGGCACTCCAAAACGCCATCCCCACGGCGATAAGTACGCGCCGGCTGCTGCGATCGGCAGCCCGCCCAAGTGGCAGACCGAGGATGCAATAGAAAAGCGCAAACGAGAACCCCTGAAGAAGACCGATCTGGACATCGTTAATATGAAGGGTCTGCTTAATCGGCGCGACCATCAACGACATCACCTGCCGATCTACCAATGAAATGATGTAGGCAACGATGAGAACAGTGAGGGTCGTGTAACCCCTCGACAGCGGCGGCATCGATGCCGCAGCTTTCATTTCCGCCGACGCGGCGCGATCGGCGATGCTGTTGTCTTCATTCAAAGCCGCTGGTTCAAAACTCTCCCTGAATGCATCCTGACCGCTAATCGGCCTGACCTGCTGCCCCAACTGTGGGCTGTCGCTCGATGCCATCGTCTTCCTCCGGTTCATTGTGGGACCATTTTGTGCACAAAGATGTTTTTGTGCAAGTAGATATGTTCCCTGATGCCAACGAAATTCCGCAGCGGCTTCACTGCGCAGACCAGTTACGGTTAGTTGACTGGTTTGTGCGCAAACTAAGACTGCTTTGTGCACAAACCATGAGAAAGCGCTGCGGGAGCGTTCGGTCTACAAGCGAGGAATTGATGGCGCGCGAATGGCGCGATGGTGAGGGTCACCATGGCCGCGGGGGAGAATTCAGGGCGAACGCCCGAAGGAAAACGCGTGCAGCCGGAACGCTTACGCGTCCTGGACGCTATTGATCAGCATGACGTTCCGCGCGGTCTGCGCGATATGGTCCCGGAGGATCGCACAGGCGAGCTCCGACTTCCGGTCAAGAACCGCTTCCATCATACGACGATGCTCCTCGTCCGTATTGCGCGGCTCTTTCCGGTTCATGACCGAAAAACGCCGATAGCGTTCCGACTGATCGAATAGGCTCGAACACAGCGCGAGCAGGCGCGGCGACTCCGCAGCTGAGAGCATGGCCATATGGAAGAGCTTGTGACGCTCGGTCCATTCTTCGTCGGGCCAGTCGCCTCCGGAAACCACACGCTTGCGCAGGCGCTCGAGCTGATGGAACTCTGCGACGATGCGCCCCTCCCACTCGCCGTCTCCGTTGGCGATAGATTGCGCCAGCGCAGCGGGCTCAACCAGCAGCCTGAAATTGGTGATGTCCTTGAGGTCTTCGGCGGACACGGCGGCCGCGCGAAATCCCTTGTTGTCGTCCGCCGTCACAAGTCCTTCAGCTACGAGCCGGTTCAGGGCTTCTCGAAGCGGGCTGCTTGACAACGAATGCTCCTGCTGCAGAACCTCGATGCGCAACTTTGTACCTGGCGCGATTTCGCCGCGCAGGATGCGGCGCCGCAGCGTGTTGAACGCCTGCTCTGAAAGCGGCCGGCTCTTGCCGCCAGCATGCGGCAAGGCTGACTGAATGGTGATGGGCTCGTCGCGTTTCATGATGTCGATATTATGGCGCACTAGCCGATGGAGGAACTTCTATATTCTGCGGCAGCAGCACGATTTTTCCAGTGATTCGCCCCTTTTCCAAGTCTTCATGCGCCCGGGCGGCGCTCGACAGCGGAAACGTGTCGGCGATCTCGGCTTGAAGAAGACCATCCGCTGCCAGCGCGAGAGCCCGGTCGAGGTCGTCGCTCGTCTGTCCGGTCGATCCATACAGCGTGAGTTGCTTCTGATACAACTCCGTCACGTTGAGCATGACCTTTCCGCCGCCATGAGAGCCTGCGGTGACCAGACGCCCGCCCCGCGCAAGACTCGACAGCGCTTGCGGAAACAGATCGGGATCACCTATGTTCTCAAACACGACGTCCACGCCGCGACCGCCCGTCAGCGCCATGACATTCTGAACGAGGTCGGAGCGCCGGTAGTCAATGCCGTGATCCGCACCTGCGGCGACCGCACGCGCGACGCGTTCGGGCGCGCCGGCCCCCGCGATGACCGTGGCACCCAGCGATTTCGCCACCTGAACGCCCACGGAACCCAGTCCTCCGCTCGCACCCATCACGAGGACCGTCTCGCCAGCGCACACTTTCGCTTTTGTCTCGAGAAGATGCAACGCAAGCGGAGCGTGACGCGCGACGACGGCGGCATCTGCAAAATCCAGCTTTGCAGGAAGGAGATGCGTGATGCGCGCCGGAACCGCGACGAATTCGGCATAGCCTCCCCATGCTGATACGCCGAGCAGCACCGGAGGCGCGGATCCTGTCGCGGCCTTGACGAACGGCGAGGTCGCCACACGATCGCCGACCTTACGATCGGCCACCTCATCGCCGATTTCGACGATCTCGCCCACCGGGTCGGCGCCGAGCACATGCGGGAGCGTTATGGGCCGGCCGTATCGCCCCGCTCTCACGGCGAGATCGAGCGTTCGATTCACCGTGACCGCGTGCACCCGGATCAAGACTTCGTCCGCTCGAGGCACGGGGCGCGGCACCTCCGCCACTTCTAAGGCTTCAGGACCGCCGAAGCGGTGCATCACGACGGCTTTCATGGTACTTGTCATGGAGCAATCGCCTGGGTCAAGCAGAAATTTTCACGCGCAGGATGCCGAGTCCCGAGACCGCCGCATCCACCACATCGCCATTACGCAAGAATTCGCCGCGGCTACTGCCCACGCCTGCCGGCGTGCCGGTCAGGACGAGGTCGCCCGGCCAAAGCGTGATGCGCGTTGACAAATCGCGAATCTGTTCCGCAAGCGAGAAAATCATTTTCCCGGTATTCGAGTTCTGCTTTACGACCTCGTTGACCGACAATTGCAGCGCGAGGTCCTGCGGATCCGGCACGCGGGAGGCGGGAACGAGCCAAGGCCCAATCGGACACGCGCCGTCGAAACTCTTATGCGAAAGCCAGTCCATCCGGAAGGGGGAGCGCTCCGACAGATCGGTGCGGCGGCTCCAGTCGCGCGCCGAAAAGTCAATAGCGACGGTATACGCAGCGACGTGATTCAGGGCATCTTCCAGCGCGATATTCTTGCCTTGACGTCCGATTACTGCCGCCAGCTCCACCTCCCAATCAATCGATGTTGCGCCCTCGGGCAGGCTCACGGTCGCTTCGGGGCCGACGATCGAATGCGAACTCTTAAGAAAGTGCCATGACCGATCGCCGCGGGCCGTCGGCGTGTCCGAGCCCGCGATCTTGGCCATCTCTTCGGCATGGTCGGTGTAGTTAGCACCCGCGCCGTAGATGCCGCCGGGGTTGGCAATCGGCGGCAGCAACCGGACAGACCTTTGAACCAGCGACTCGCCTGCCCGCGCGGAGTCGAAGCTGGCAAGCCACGGCTCAACATCGGGCCAGCTTTCGAGCACCGCCTTCATATCGGCGTATGCCTCTTTGCCGGACGCGCCGGCAAGGTCGTAGATCCGGTCGCGCACCAGTACGCCGGTTCGCGCGCCACGGCTCGACTCATACGTTACAAGCACCGGATACGCAGGAACGTTTGCGAAAGTATCTCTGTTCATCGTCGGGTCTTGTGATTAGATCTCACCGGCCCGCACGCGCCGGCGCGTCTCCGCAATGGTTGCCGAAATTGCTTCGACATAACTCTCGCGCACTTCTTCGCCCTTGCGCTTTTCTTCCTCCGACCCGGCCGCGATGCCGTCGAACACCAGCGCGAAGGTGAACGTCAGCGCCAGACCGCGCTCAGAATCGCTCAGCACGTTCGTGATCCAACCGTTGTCTGCCGATTCAATGCGCTGGAAGTGCA
This sequence comes from Caballeronia zhejiangensis, assembly GCF_022879815.1. Lineage (NCBI taxonomy): Bacteria > Pseudomonadati > Pseudomonadota > Betaproteobacteria > Burkholderiales > Burkholderiaceae > Caballeronia > Caballeronia zhejiangensis. Next base: position 14,540 of record NZ_CP084287.1, on the reverse strand, counting down.
CCTGCACCTCGGGCGTGAACGTGATGCGCTCGCGGACCGTCTTGCCGCGCAGCGAGATCTGGCGAATGAACCCGTCGTCGAACCTCTCGATGACCTCGCACTCCTTCATCGCGGGCACGAACGGCACCGCGTATTCGGCCTTCTGTACCAGGCCCTTCCACATCTGGGCGCGGGTCAGTTGAACGGGCTCATTAGCCGGATTGACTTCGAAAGCTGCGGAAATGGCGTACATCGGCTGATTCTCCTTTAACAATTGAAGAGCGCGACTCAAGACTTATCGGACGAGGCAGCCCGGGCAGCCCGGCGCCGCTCGACTTCCTTCATGGTCAGACTCTGACCACCTACCGACCAAAGTCCGTCCGCAACTTCGGAAATTGTGACGATTGTTCCGGGGCGGATTCCCTCGCCGCCCTGCCGCACGAAGGCCGCAACAATGTCTTCCATGATTGCGAGTTGTTGCTCTCGAGTGAAAGCACCTGCCAAATGCTGAACATTTACGAACGGCACAATCGTCTCCTGGGATTGACTTGGCCAAATTATGCATGCTCTGAGGGAATCTGCAAACAAAGGGTTTATCCGTAGTAAATCGCTAGCCCGCCTTGCCCCCTTTCTCTCAACCGATTAGCCCACGATTCGATCGACCGATCCCGCCGTTCGGGATTAGCCTTACTTGCACAAAACAGTTTTTGTGCACAAACTCGGTGTCGATGTCGATGAGCTGATCCGAGCGGTGGTGCGCGCCCTACCTTCTCGCGAACCGGTCACCGTCATAAGAAAACTGGTTAGAGAACCAGGAAACTTCGCGCCGTCCTTTCGCTGCCAAGCGCGCATCCAAAAAGGAATAAGAGATGGAGACTAAGCACTTGTTTTGCGCCGCTCTGCTTGCTTGCGCCTCGCAAGCCTACGCACAGAACGTCACGCTTTATGGTCTGCTGGACAACAGCATAGAAGTAGCGAACACCGGCGGCGGCACGACCGCGCGCATGGATCCGGGCATGTATCTCGGTTCGCGATTCGGCATGATCGGCAAGGAAGACATTGGCGGCGGCTACTCCATTAATTTCGTCTTGGAGCAAGGCATCCTCACCACGACGGGGGCGGCAAGTGTTCCCAACTCGGCCTTCGGCCGTCAAGCTTGGGTCGGATTCGGCAGTCCCTATGGCGAGGTCCGCTTCGGCAGACAGAACTCGCCTGTGTATATTCCGGTCTCCGGCGCACTCGACGCGTTCAACGGCCAGACGATCGGTTCCGGTCTGATCAGTTTTCTTGCAATCGTGCCCCGCGTGAGCAATGCCATCTCCTACCAGTCCCCCGAAATAGCAGGGACCAAGGCACAGTTGATGATCAGCCTTCGCGATACGAGCAATTCGTCGCAGAACGGAATCGCTAGTTATCACATCGGCATCCAATACGCAAAAGGGCCAGTCGGTGCCGTAGTCGGCTATCAGCGCGTCGAAGACCCGGTGGGGGTTGTGTGGCCAGGTTCAAGTGCCGGCACAGTCTTGAAAGCGCTTTATGCCGGCGCCTCGTATGATTTGGGCAACCTCACCTTTTATCTTGGTTACAACAACAACCGGCAATCGGACACGCCACTAAATCGAGACGTGTTCACGGCATCGGTGCGCTACACGTTCAATCCGGCGACGTTCTTCTCCTTCGGAGCAGCACACTTGCACGACAAGTCGAACCTAGACAGTAACGCTGATCAGGTCGGCCTGATGCTTAACTATTTCCTGTCCAAGCGGACCAACGTGTACGCTGCCGCATCTTGGATCGAGAACCACAACCGTGCTACCTTCGCCATGAACGGCGCGACGACCGCGGGCATTCCCGTCGCCTATCCGGGCGCCCCTGCGCGCGGCGTGCAACTCGGGATGGTGCATAAATTCTGACCTGCCGATTCACCGATCGAGACTGAGACGTGGGTCACGAATATTCCCGCTGCTGACCGACCAATGGAAAAAGGCAGATTCAGTCATGAATCTGCCCCAAAGCATTTTCCACGAGCTTTTGTCAGGCCACGAAATCCGGCTGACGCGCCGGTGCCGCGCTCAAGAACGCCGGATGATCCGCGGCGAATTCATACACCGCCATGCTTCTCGCATACGGACGGAGATCGCAGTCCATTCGCAAGGCGTTGGAAATTTGCGGGACAAGGCACACATCCGCGAGCGTCGGCTGCTCGCCGAAGCACCACGGTCCGGGATCCTCGCGAGCGAGCATCCGCTCCACACCTCCCATGCCCTCCGCGATCCAGTGACGGTACCAGTCGCTCTTTTGCTGCGCCGTCACGCCCAGCTCCGTTTCAAGATAGCGCAGCACTCGAAGATTGTTCACCGGATGAATGTCGCAAGCGATCAGCGCCGCCAGTTCGAGCACGCGGGCGCGCCTGTGGGTTTGCAACGGAATCAACCGTGGCTCAGGATAAACCTGGTCGAGATAGTCGATGATCGCAATGGACTGGCCCAGTGTGAAGCCGTCGTCGATTATGGCCGGCACCGCTGCGGATGGATTCACGTTCGAAACGTAATCGACGGCGCGATGCTCGCCTTTGCGTATGTTGACCGGCATCGTATCAAAAGTGACACCCTTGAGCGCCAGCGCGATGCGCACGCGATATGACGTCGAGCTGTTGAAGAAGCTATGTAATTGCACGGCGGATCCCATGGTCGATGATGACGGATGTCGCGCTACACGACGCGTACGGTCAGTTCGCCGAGGCGTTCGACGCCGACCTTCATCGTGTTGCCCGGCTTGACCGCGCCAACACCTTCCGGCGTGCCGGTGTAAATCAGATCGCCCGGCTCCAGTCGGAAGAATCGCGACAGGTATGCGATCGTTTCCGCGACCGACCAGATGAGATGCGAGACATCGCTTTTTTGCTTGATTTCACCGTCAACGGAGAGCCATAAACCTGCGTTCTCGAAGTGCCCGGCATCGCTCACCGGATGAATCGGGCCGAGCGGCGCGGAACGGTCGAAGGACTTGCCGATTTCCCAGGGGCGACCCATCTCGCGCATCTTCATCTGCAGGTCGCGGCGGGTCATATCGAGACCGACCGCGTAGCCCCAGACATGACTCAATGCGTTCTCGACAGTGATGTCCGAGCCAGCCTTGCCGATCGCCGCGACCAATTCGGCTTCATAGTGATAATTTTGCGTCTCCGCCGGATACGGCAGCTCGAGGGTTTCGTTATAGGTGACGGGAACGACGGCGTCGGCGGGCTTGCAGAAGAAGAATGGAGGCTCGCGATCGGGATCGAAGCCCATCTCGCGCGCATGCGCGGCGTAGTTCCGACCCACGCAATAAACGCGGCGCACGGCAAATTGGGCATCGCGGCCTGCGACGTGAACGGCGACGGGTGCTTCAGGAGGAAAGACGAATTCCATGATGATGTCGACTCGATTGAAGAGAGTGGAAGCGCAGTACGCTCGTTGATATGAAATTTAGTGGCGCTCTTCGCGAAGCAGATTAAGCGCAGACAGCACCGGACGATCCGAGTAGCTGAACAACACGCTCTCCGCGGACGCATTCAGCCGAACCGGTGCCCACGACGGTGCCACGAACACGTCATGCGGTGCGAAGCTAAACGCGCGCTCGCCGATGGCGACCTCGCCGTTGCCTTCGACGACGCAATACACTGTCGCGTCGGTGCTGCGATAGGTTCGTCCCTTGAATCCCGCCGGCAGGTACTGCATGAACGTGGCGATCGTTGGCATCGGCCAGCCGCCAGTCGTTGGGTTCACATAGCGGAGCTTTACGCCGTCCCAATCGTCGACTGCTCCGTTGCGATATAGCGTATCGAGCGCTTCGCGGCTGCGCTCGTAGGGGTAACTGAATATTGGCGAGGTCGGATCGGTCACGAGATGCCGCACCGGGGCCATGTTGTGTCCGAAGCGCGCAAAACTTTCGCCTTCCGCTCGCGACACGGGCTGCGTCTTCTCGGGATAGCTCTCGGCGAAGCCAGCGTCAATTTGCGCGAGCAAGGGAATGTCCAGACCGTCGAGCCAGACGACCGGCTCTCCACCTTCGTCGACTGACGGGTTGCCGTGGTCGTGCCAGGTCCATGACGGCGTGATAATGAAGTCGCCCGGATGCATTGTGGTGCGCTCGCCATCAACCGCCGTCCACGCCCCCCTGCCTTCGACGATGAATCGTAGAGCCGACTGCGTATGGCGATGACTCGGTGCAATCTCGCCGGGCAAGATCAGTTGTAGCCCGGCGTAAAGGTTCGGCGTCATGCTCGACTTTCCTGGCAGGCCTGGGTTTTCGAGCACCAGCACGCGCCGCACGGCTTCCTCGGCGCTAATGACGTCACCCGCCTGCATGACGAGATCGCGCACTTGCGAATACTTCCAGATGGCCGGCTCGGCCTTCGGCTGCGGTGACTTCGGCACTAAGTTATGCAGCGATTCCCACAGCGGTGCCATGCGTTGCTGTGCAATCTCTGCGTAATACGCCGCGCGCGATGCGCGGATCTGTTCCGTGGACATTGCTGTCTCCTTCTGACGTTGTTCGATCGAGTGCGACGGATAGGAACGCCCTGTGCTGCGTCTTGCTTCGCGATAAATCCGCGACATTCATTAGCCGGCATCAGGCGCTGCCTTGCTCCAGCGTCGTGACCGCCTCGTCTGTTACCCGGCGCGCGTGTAGTGCCCATGCGGCGGCAGCGGACACGAGCGCCGGAACGCAGCCAAGCGTGAAGAGATGCGCGGGATCCCATCGCATCTCAAGCAAGGCGCCGCCAATGAGCGGCCCCATGATGGAGCCGATGCGCCCGACGCCGAATGCCCAGCCGACGCCAGTCGCGCGAATCGCAGTCGGATAGCTGCGCGCGACAAGGGCGTTCGCGGCAATTTGGCCACCGACGATGCAGAAGCCCGCGGCGAGAATGGCGCAGACCATCACCGAAAAAGCGCCGTGCACATTTAAGCCGAGCAGCAGCACGGCGGCCGACGCCCCCGCATAAACGAGAGACAGCAGCGCGAACGGCCGGCGACGGTCAATGAAGCGCCCCAGCAGCAAGGTGCCCGCCACGCCTCCTACTTGAAAGAGGCTGCTCGTGGTCACCGCGCGATCGACGGACAGCCCGCTTTCGCTGAGCAGAATCGGCAGCCAGCTCGAAAACAGATAAACCTCAAGCAGACTCATGAAGAAGATGAGCCAAAACAGCAGCGTCGTGCGCGCGCGATCCTTCGAAAATAACTCGGCGACCGAAGACCGGTTCCCATCACGCGCATGGCGGATGAACCGGTCGTCCGGATCGATGTCGACGGTCGGCGCGATGCGCGCCAACGCCGCCACGATCCGCTCCCGCGCCATGCCCTTGGCCACCATGTAGTCGAGCGATTCCGGTAGATAGCGCATTAGCACGGGCGTAAGCAGCAACGGTACGATTCCCCCGGCTACCAACACGCTGCGCCATCCGAAATGGCCGATCAGCGATGCCGCGACCACGCCGCCCAGCGCCGCGCCCAGCGAGAAGCCGCAGAACATGATCATCACGACCGTGCTGCGAATCCGTGCTGGGGCGTATTCCGACGTCAGAGCGATGGCGTTCGGCATCACGCCGCCGAGACCGAGGCCGGTAAGGAATCGCATGACGAGAAGCGCGCCGACCGACTCCACGCTCGCGGTCAGTAGTGAACACACGCCGAAAACGACCACGCTCAGGATTAGTCCGATCTTGCGGCCACGCCTGTCCGAGAGCGAACCGAACAACAGAGCCCCGATCATTAGACCGGCGAGGCTCGCGGCGAACACAGGACCGAAGGCCGACTTGCTAACATGCCATTCCGCCGCAAGCGCTGGCGCGATGTACGCGATGGCTTGCGTGTCAAAGCCATCGCAGAACACAGCTAGACAACACAGCAGGGCCACGAGAAAGCGTGTCTTGCCGAATGGGCCTTCGTCGACGAGCCGGGTGATATCGATATGTTGCATACAGTCTCCTGCTCCGCGACGAGCATTGTTTGACGAGGTGTCGCGATGGCCCGCATCAACTCTTGGACAGCACCCTCTCGCAATCACGAAGCGATAGTCACATTTCGGCAGACGTCTGTCAATATGGGAAAGTGACAATGCGTGACTGCCTTCTTACGATGCAGATCGATTGCCCAGGGCGGATGAGTCAGTTAGGCGTCGATGGATCCGACAATACTCACGCGCGTATTCTCATTGTGGTGCGCCACAAACTTTTCGAGCAATCGGAGAAAAGTGCTCGCTTCATCCGTGTTGAACGGCGCGAGCAGCGACTTGCGTTCCCGTTCTGCGAATTTTGCGGCTTGGCGCAGCGTGTGTTTTCCGTCCGCCGTAATCAGAATTTCTACCTTTCGCGCGTCGAGCGGACTGGGTGATTTCATCGTTAAGCCGCGTTCGGTGAGCAGCTTGATGACGAGCGCAGTCGTAGACCGGTCAAGACCGATCAGACGCGCGACGCCGATCTGACTCATCGGCCCGGCGACATTCAAAATATAGAGCACGCCATATTGACTTGGCGTCAGATCGAGCGGCGCGCAGGCCTCGATGAACATGTCCATCGCGATCTGGTGCGCCCGGCGAATCAAAAAGCCCGGGCGCCGATAGAGTTCATCGAGCACCGGGTCGGAAGTGGGCGATTGGACGGTTCTCTTTGTCATTCGGGGTGGTGGTTATAAGCTCTGTGCGGAGCAAGTTTAACCCAGCGCTTGCAGCAAGCTCGTCTTCTATCGCGAACGTTGTTGACACGTCGATCAGCTCTCACTAATATTCGGCAGACGTCTGTCAATTATTGCCGATACCAAACGTGGTGTCGTTCGTGAATCGCACGATTGTGCACGGAGGAGATATGTCGAAGGAATGTGAAGTCGCGGTGATCGGTGCGGGCATCGGCGGATTGACGCTCGCCCTTGCGCTGCACGATGCGGGAATCAGCTGCCGCGTTTATGAAGCAGTCCCCGAGCTTCGTCCGCTTGGCGTGGGCATCAACGTGTTGCCGCATGCCACGAAGGTGTTGGGGCGTCTCGGCCTCAACGAACGTCTAGCTCGAGTCGCAGTGGCAACGAAGGAATCTGCCTTCTTCAACAGGCATGGACAGCTGATTTATCGCGAGCCGTCGGGTGTTGCTGCCGGCTATGCGACACCGCAGTTCTCGATTCATCGCGGAGATCTCCAAACCACCCTTTTGGAGGCCGTGCGCGAACGCCTCGGTCACGATGCCGTCGTGCTCGACCGCAAGTGCGTTGGTGCATCGAGTTCGGATGACGAAGCCATCGTCAATTTCGTGGATGCGAACGATCGCGCGTACGCCGTTAAAGCTTCGGTTGCTGTGGCATGTGACGGCCTGCACTCGGCGCTGCGCAAGCAGTTCTATCCGGATGAAGGGGCGCCGCGTTACTCAGGCGTGAACATGTGGCGCGGCGCGGTTCATTGGAAGCCCTTTCTCAGCGGCGCCACAATGGTGCGCGCCGGCGCGCTGGTGCCTGGCGTCGGCAAGATGGTCATTTACCCGATTCGCGACAACGTCGACGACCAGGGCCGGCAGCTCGTGAACTGGGTGGCAGAAATCGATGCGCCACAGCCTGCGCGTCGCGACTGGAATGGTGCCGGCCGCCTCGAGGACTTCTTCCCAGCGTTTGCCGACTGGCATTTCGACTGGCTCGACGTGGCGGGCATGATCGAATCAACGGAAGGCATTTTGCAATTCCCGATGGTGGATCAAGATCCGCTGCCGCGGTGGACGTTCGGTCGTCTCACGCTGCTTGGCGACGCGGCTCATCCGATGGTACCGCGTGGCTCTAACGGCGCGGGTCAAGCGATCGTCGATGCCGATGTGCTCAGCGCATATCTCGTCGACATCGGCGTCGGCGCGGAGGCACTTATGGCTTACGACAGGGAGCGCGTGAAGGCGACGGGCGAAGTGGTGCTTACCAACCGCAAGGCGCCGCCTGATAAGATCCTGCAAGTGGTGCACGAAAGAACGAACGGGCAGCCCTTCACGTCGCTTGCGGGAATTATCGACGAGGCCGAGCTTCAGAATATTACTGCGAGCTACAAGCAAGTTGCCGGTTATACCGTAAAAGGACTCGAGACTTCGTCCGGCGCCTGAGGCAAAGCACGAAACGTCCCTCGCTATACGCGAGGGACGCTGCCTTCACCCTTCACTGACCCGGCGCCTTCACCCGTAGTGCATTAATAACCGCCTCCACCCCGGGAGTATCGCGTGCGGCAGCGATGACGAGCTCTATCTGATCAGCCTCCGGCACTGAACCTCCAAGCGTGATCGTACCGTTTTTTGCGACGACAACGATATTTAGCACGTCGATGCCCTTCACCTTCGCGAGTCGGCTTCGCACCGTTTTCGCGAGCCGTCGATTGGCAAGTCTTGTTTCTCTAGCCGACGGGACCGCGCTGGACGGGGCAACGTCCGACGCAACCGCTTCATTACCCTGAGCGCTCACGCCGCCGATCCCCGCCAGCGAAAGCAGGACAGCCAAGCCGGCGCTCATGTGCTTTCCGTTCATCCGTTGTCTCCCGCCAAATTAGAACATGTGCCGTACGCCGATTGCGCCGCCCACCGAGGTACCCGCCCCCTCTTTCAGCGCCCCATTGACGGACAGCCCTGTAGTCATTGCGCCGTGATTGTTGACGACGGCTACCTGACCGTACAAGGTGGTGGCCTTCGACAAGTAGTAGTTAATCCCGGCGGATCCGAGCAATGAATGGTTGGCCGTGTTATTGCGGTCGCTGGTGTACCAGACGCCAGCGTTCACATCGACTTCAGGAGTAGCGAGAAAGTCGGCGCCGCCGCCCCAAACGTTATTGCTCATTGCGCCAGCGACCTTGTAGCTCGTGTAGGAGGCTTTGACCGTCAGTTTCCCGAAGCGATAGCCTCCGCCGATCATTCGGCCGGCGAATGCGACGGTCGTAGGCACGGGAGTGGTGGCCGCAGTGCCGCCTGCATTACCGTTGTAAATCGAAGCGGCGAGTAGCAGGCTTCCGTTGTCGTATTTCACGCTGGCCGAATACTGCTGGCCAGCTTGGAAATCGCCAGGCGACCCACCGAATGCGTACATGACGCTCGCCTGCAGACCAGCAATCACGGGGCTGGCGTAAGAGATCGCGTTGGCGTTGGCCAGGCCTGTCCCCACCACGTTGTCAATGTAATGCACGACGCTGGTGCCGAACGGTGCAAGGCCGCGTGGATCAAGGTCATAGAGAGTCAGGAAGAAGGGGGAGAATTGCAGACCCATCTTCAAGTTCCCGATATCGCTGCGCAACTGCATCCAGGCTTGCCGACCGAAAAAATTGCCATTGGAGCTGTTGTACCCACCGTTGGTCATGTTGATCCCGCTTTCCAGGTCGAAGTCGAGCTTTAATCCCCCGCCAAGATCCTCAGTGCCCTTCAAGCCGAATTGCGAAGGGGAAAGACCGCTATCAATCAATGCAAACTTTTTTCCTGTACTATTCCCCGATGAGTCAAGCGATTTACTAGAGTAGAAAAATCCGCTATCCACGATTCCATAGAGCGTGACATTGCTTTGTGCTTCGGCATGCGTACTGCACACGCAAACGCCTAGGGCAGTCGCCATGTGCGCCGCCGATTTCCTCTTTAACATCGACCGTCTCCTCCTGTATATGCGTTACAAGATTGGTCTTATCTTTTTCACTTGGTTAAGGCAGGCCTGAATTATTTCCAAAGTGGGTGAATGACTTGCTCCGCCTGTCCGAAGAGACAGACGGCGATTTGATTCTATGGGTCTGCGCTTTGATAAACCATTCGCTACGCTCTAAGGTTCGATACAAATACGGTCTATATGGCGAGGATTCGAAGGCTGAAAAAAAGCGCTTCCGGACGCACGTTGCAACGTGCGTCCGGAAGCGCTAAAGGGTGACCGAAGTGAGAATGTCTAATGACTTACAGCGCGAGATATCCGCCGTCGACGGCGATTTCAGCCCCCGTAACGAATGAAGACTGATCAGAAAGCAACCAAACCACGGCGTCTCCGACTTCGTGGGGCGAACCGAGACGGCCGATCGGATGTCGCGATTCAAGCTGGGGCAACAGGTCCGAGAACTGCGGTTGACTAATGAGCGACTCAATCATCGGCGTGCGGATAATGCCCGGTAAGACGGCGTTCACACGAATACCGCGAGCACCGTATTCGACAGCCGCGCTTTTCGTCAGGCCAAGAACCGCAGCCTTGGATGCGCAGTATTCCGCCGCATTAGGAATCGCCACGCGGCCGAGACCCGACGACGTATTGACGATTGCGCCGCCGCCGGACTTCAGCATCGCAGCAATTTCATGCTTAAGGCAGAGGAAGACGCCCTTAACGTTGACGTCCATAACGACGTCCCATTGCGCCTCGGTCATCTCATGCAGCGCCGCGTTTCGCTGCTCGACGCCCGCGTTGTTGAACGCCCCGTGCAGGCGCCCGAACTTCGTCACGGCACGCTCGACCAGCGTCGCAACGTCCGTTTCCCGCGCCACGTTCGTCTTAACGGCCACTACCTGCACGCCGGAGCGCTTCAGGTACTCCGCTGTTTCCTGTAGTCCCTCTTCATCGAGATCGGCCAGCGCGAGTAAAGCACCCGCCTCGCCCAGCGCATATGCAGCCGCGCGCCCGATCCCCCGCGCGGCCCCCGTGACGATGATCGCCTTGCCATCCAATGGATGTTGCATTTCTTCCTCCGATTTAACCGGCTAGTGCGCCCGAGGAGCAAAGACAGGAGAGAGGTCGGTGTAAATGCGGTAATCGTCGATGCGGCCGTCCTCGGCGTGATGCAGTATCACGGAGCACGGTACTTCGATAGCACCGCCATCGTGCCGGGTGTAGACCGTCCTGAAGCGCAACACGGTCGTTTCATCGATTTCCCACTTGGCCGTCATTTGGTGATTCAGTCCGGCAATGCTCGCGTAGAAGCCGCTGACACCTTCCTCCACTTCACGCTTACCGTTCATCGGCTTGCCATTAGCGAACTGAAACACCACGTTATCCGTGAGGTTCGAGAGGAAGCCTTGCACGTTCTTCGCGTCGATATCGGTGAACATTGCTTCGATATTGCAGCGCATATCTGTCTCCTTTCTTGTAATTGCTTGCCGCGGATGGGCGATCGTTCAGACCTGCGCCGAAGCATCCTCGCGAATGCGTCGAAGCGTGGTGCGAACCGCGTCCAAGTAGGCCTGCTCCATGCCGGCTGCGAATTCCGCTTCCTTCTTACTGCCCGGCTCTTCGCCCTCGAGCACAATATCGAAAGTGAAGCGCAGGGACAGCGTTCCATCCGCATCTTCCTCGATGATGTTCTTGATCTGTCCTTTCGCATGTCCCGAGAGGCGCACGAACTCGACGCGCTCTTGCGGGAAAAACAGGATCAGCTCGCGCAGGGTTTCCCCGTGGAGCACGACCTCACGAATCAAACGATCCGGTTTCTGTTCGACGATGTCGCATTTCTTGATGGCTTCAACGTATGGCACGGCGTTTTCCGCCTTGCGAACCAGACCGTCCCACACTTGCTGACGATTGAGACGAACCTTCTCGGAACCGTCTGCAGGGTTGACTTCCAGCTTGCGGCTGACGCTAATCATTGCTGTCTCCTTTGAGTGAATACCGTTGTGCGGCGATGGGAAGGTTCCCATGCACTGAATCCGATTTTAGGTGGGCGCTACTGGAACAACCATTGGCATGGCCAATATCCTTGTATCGATCCTATTTATTCGTGGACGTTTCGCCGTCTCGTCCCCAACGCACCATCCCACTTGCACCTGTGGCTCGTATAAACGGCATCGAACCTTCGCTATCAACGTCGTTATATGGACTCGTCAATCAAGCGCTTCGACAATCATTACATCGCCGCATCGCAAGACTGCTAATCCGAGCGCGACCGGGCGATACAGACATAAAACGAGAGAAATCAGAGACACATCAACAAAGTGAAGCTGGAAAAGAAAGGTGAGCCACTTCGCTTTTGAGACAGGAGAACACATGTCAGCGTCCCAATCTGGGCAGCTGAAGACGGTTGCGATCACCGGTGCCGCGTCCGGTATCGGTGCGCACACCGCTCGTCTGCTTATCGCGCAGGATGTCGGAGTCATTGCACTCGATCGTCATGCACCCGACTTCGAAGTGACCCGTTTCATCAAGATCGATCTTGCCGACCCGACGTCGATCGACGCGGCCGCCGCTCAATTGCCCGGCACGCTCGACGGGTTGTGTAACGTCGCGGGCGTTCCCGGCAACGCGGGAGGCGACATCGTTGCCCGTGTTAATTATCTCGGCCTGCGTCGGCTCACAGAAGCCGTGTTGCCCAAGCTCCGCGCAGACGGCTCCGTCGTCAATGTGGCTTCTACGGCCGGTCAAAACTGGCAGGCGCGGCGCGCACTTCACACCGAGCTAGCGGCCACCCGCGACTTCACAGAAGGTCTGCAGTGGCTCGAACAGCATCCGGTTCCGGACGCGGGCGCTTACGCTTACTTCAAGGAAGCGCTGATCGTCTGGACCATGGCGCGCGCCACGACCCTGCGCAGTGCCACAGGCATCCGCATGAACTGCATCAGCCCCGGGCCGACCGACACGCCGATCCTGAAGGACTTCCGTGCCTCCCTCGGCGCCGCAAACGTCGACGACGCGATTCGCCGCGCAGGCGGGGTAGGCGCGCCGGAAGCGATGGCACCCCCAATCGTCTTCCTGCTGCAAGCGCAAAGCGCCTGGATCAATGGCGTGAATCTGCCGGTCGACGGGGGCTTGGTCGCCTCCCGCATTCTCGACCCCGTCTGAGCTTGCTCCTGCCTCTCGGTTAATCACACTAATTAAGGCTGAAAAATGTTCCTAAAGAATTCATGGTATGTGGCTGGCTGGAGCAACGAGATCCAGCGCTCTCTGACGCAACGCTGGATTATCGGCGAGCCGCTCGTGCTGTACCGCACGCAGGCAGGCAAGGTTGTCGCTCTCACGGATCGCTGTCCGCACCGGCGCGCGGCGCTCTCAAAGGGCAATCTGATTGGCGATACCGTGCAATGCGGCTATCACGGCGTCACGCTCGATTGCAGCGGCGCGTGCGTGGCCATTCCGGGTCAGCAGCAGATTCCCCCTTCAATGAGGGTTCGCACATATCCGGTGGTCGAAAAATGGCAGTGGATTTGGGTTTGGATGGGCGATCCGGAGGCCGCCGACGAATCGCTGATTCCCGATTTCCGCTATAACAGCGAGCCAGGCTGGGTCTCGACCGGCGGTTGCATCGACGTCAAGGCGAACTATCAGCTTCTCACTGACAACCTGCTAGATCTCACCCACGAGACGTATGTGCATACGCGGACCATCGGTACCAACGAGATCGTCGAAACGCCGATGACACAGCGCGTCGAGGGCAACGAAGTGCATGTTCAGCGAATCATCAAGAATGCCCCGCCGCCTCCGCTGTTCTCCCGCGTACGTAAGCTCGAAGGCAATATCGACCGCTGGCAGGTCATCCGCTTCCAGCCGCCGGCAAGCGTAACCATCGATGCGCGCGCCTATCCGGCCGGCACCGACGATCTCGAACGCGGATTGCGTTGGTTCTCCGTCAACACGATCACGCCCGTCGACGCGCGCACGAGCAGGTACTACTGGACCATCACGCGCTGTTTTGCCCAGGACGATGCGGAGATCACGAAGACGATTCATGACTCGATCTACACCACCTTCATGGAAGACGTCGAGGTCTTGGAAGCTCAGCAGATCATGATCGACACCGACGATTCGATGAAGGCGGAAGTCGGCGTGCGTGCGGACAGCGGCTCAGTCGCGGCGCGCCGGATCGTCGAAAAGCTGGTTAAGCAGCAATCGACCGTGCTGGCGTCGTGAGCCGGCCGTGCCAGTCGGGCGGCGGCTAGGTGATACCCCGGAGTAAAGCGTATGAAAGACAGTCAACAGCTCGTCGTCTCAGAAGTCATGCAGGAGACGGCTCGCATCCGCCGCTTCGTTTTGCGCCATCCGCAGGGCGATGCGCTGCCCGCCTTCGAGGCGGGCGCGCATCTCGACGTTTCAATTCCGCTCGCGACCGGCGACCTGGCGGTGCGATCGTATTCCATCGCGAGCTCGCCCGCGGACCGCACCCACTATCTGCTTGGCGTTTTGCGAGAGGACGCGGGAAATGGCGGTTCCGCGGCAATGCACGGACGCGTGCAGGCCGGGCAGCTGATGTCGTGCAGCCTGCCGAAGAACCACTTTCCGCTCGTGCCGGAGTCGCCGCATTACCTTTTGATCGCAGGCGGAATAGGCATTACGCCGATCCTTTCAATGGTGCATGTCCTTGCCGCGCAGGCACGCACATTTACCCTCAATTATTGCGTGCGCAGCTCAGAGGACGCGGCTTTCGTCGACGAATTGAAGGCCCTTGCCGGCGACAAGCTGACACTTCATTGCGACGGCGGTGACCCATCCCGTAGCGTGGACCTTGACGTACTGCTAGGCAACGCACCTGCGGGCGCGGACGTCTATGTATGCGGCCCCCGCGGACTGAACGAAGCCGTAATCGGTGCGGCACGGCGTGCGCATTGGCCGGAAGAACGGATTCACTTCGAG
>NZ_CP084288.1:0-439699 GCF_022879815.1 Caballeronia zhejiangensis | reverse complement strand
CCGACGGGCTGAAGCGGATTCAGCGAGGTCATCGGCTCCTGAAAGATCATGCTGATGCGATCGCCCCGCAGCGCGCTCCATTCACGCTCGCTTTGCGCGAAGAGCGGTTTCCCTTCGAAGCGGATCGCGCCTTGCACGCGCGCACGTTCCGGCAGCAGTCCCATCGTCGCGAGCGCGACGGTCGATTTCCCGCTGCCCGATTCGCCGACGAGCGCGACGATCTCGCCACGCGCGATCGTCAGATCGAACGGGCGAACCGCCGCATGGCCGCCGAAGGACACGCTCAACTGGTCGATCTCGAGCAGGGGCGTCGCGGCGCTCATGTCGCCTGCCTGTCGGCCGGCCCGGACGGATCGCGGAAGCCGGCGGCCGTGTGACGCGCGCCGAGCCGCGCGCCGCCGCCGAAGAGCTTCTCGCGCAGCGTGCCTTCTGCATACGCCGTCTTGTAGATGCCGCGCGACTGCAATTCCGGAATGACGAGATCGATGAAGTCCTCGTAGCTTTCCGGCGTCACGGTCCGCGTGAGATTGAAGCCGTCGATGCCGGCCTCGTCGACCCAGGATTGCAGCGCGTCGGCCACCTGAACCGGGTCGCCGACGATCGTCGTGTAGCGGCCGCCCAGTTGCATCTGGTCGAGCAGATGCCGCACGGTGACGCCGCGCTTGCCGTCGGTCACGCGCTGCACCGACGATTCGATGCCGCGTCCCTTGTGGCCGCCGGGCGGCGCGAGTTCGTCATCGGGCGCGTAAGTCGAATAGTCGATGCCGCTGCCCGCCGCGAAGTGCGCGAGACCCGCTTCAGGACTCGCATACCGCGCGTACTCGGCGAACTTCTCTTCGGCTTCGCGCTGCGTGCGGCCGACTACCACGGTGATACCCATGATGATCTTCAGATCGCCCGCATCGCGTCCGGCTTCGACGGCTTGCGCGCGCAGCGCGTTCACGAGCTTGCGCGTGCCTTCCTTGCTCTGGCTCGACACGAACACGCATTCGGCATGACGCACGGCGAACGCCTGGCCGCGCCCCGACGATCCGGCCTGGAACAGCACCGGCGTGCGTTGCGGCGACGGCTCGCACAGGTGATAACCGTCGACGTCGTAATAACGGCCGCGATGCCGCACCTTGCGCACCTTCGCGGGATCGGCGAACACGCGCGCCTCGCGGTCGCGCAGCACGGCATCGTCCTGCCAGCTTCCTTCCCACAGCTTGTAGAGCACGTCCAGATACTCGTCGGCGCGATCGTAGCGCTCGTCGTGCGCGATCATCTCGGTTGCGCCCATCGCGCGGGCGGCGCTGTCGAGATAGCCGGTCACGATGTTCCAGCCGATACGTCCCTCGGTCAGATGATCGAGCGTCGAGAAGCGCCGCGCGAGCAGATACGGCGCTTCATAGGTGAGATTGACGGTGATGCCGAAGCCCAAGTTCTGCGTCGCGGCGGCCATCGCGGAGACGAGCATCATCGGATCGTTGACGGGTAACTGCACCGACTCCTTCAGCGTGACATCGACCGATTGCTGATAAACGTCGTACACGCCGACGATATCCGCGATGAACAGCCCGTCGAAGAGGCCACGCTCCAGCAGCTTCGCGAGGTCGGTCCAATAGGAGAGTTTGCGATAGTCCGTCGAGCGGTCGCGCGGATGGGTCCAGAGGCCATGATTGATATGGCCGACGCAGTTCATGTTGAACGCGTTCAGAATGATGTGCTTCTTGCTCATGAAAGGGCGGGGCGATCGAAGAAAAAGTCAGGCCACGCCGATGCGCCATTGGCCCGGCGGCAGCGTGCCGTTCACGGCGAAATCGCCGACGATCCGGTCCTTGTAGATGCGCGGATTGTGCGACGCGATCGTGCGCGCGTTGCGCCAGTAGCGGTCGAGCCCGGCGGTGCGCAGCGTCGCGGATGCGCCGAGCGCGTCGAACACGCTCGCGCTCGCGTCGAGAACGAGTTGCGACGCGACCGTCTGCGCCTGCCAGATCTCGATCTCCGTTTCCGCGATGACGGCGAGCGCATCCGGCCTGTCGAACGACGCCGCCGCGCGTTCGAGCGCGCGCGCCGCCTGCGCGACGATCGCGCCGGCCGTCCAGGCGTGCGCGCGGGCGCGGCCGACTACTTGCAGCAATTGCGGATCGTCCGCGGCGCGCGTGCTGACCGCGTGGCTGTAACTGCGCGTGCGCGCGGCGATGGCGGCGGCCGCATCGCTCGCGACGGCCCGGCCGATGCCCGCGAGCGTCGCCAGATGCACGAGCTGATAGAACGCTTCGGAGTACGGGAACGGCGCGCGGCCCGCGACGATTTCGCGTTCGTCGACCTTCACGTTGTCGAAGCGGCTCGTGCCGCTCGCGGTGAGGCGCTGGCCCATGCCGTCCCAGTCGTCGATCACTTCGACGCCGTCCGCACGACGATCGACCGTGACGGACACGGCCTCGTCGTCCGCATTGGTTGCGCCGACGTGGATCCAGTCGGCGAAGAGCGAGCCGGTCGTATAGAACTTCGTGCCGTTCAGATGCCAGCCGTTCGCGTCGCGGGTGAGGCGCGTCGCGAACTGGCTGCGCGGCGCTTCGCCCGTCTCGGACCACGCCGCCCCGACGATGACGCCCTTCGCGAGCCGCGCGAGCCATCGCTCGCGTCGTTCGACGGGACTGTCGAGCGCGTGCTCGATGAAGCCGAAGTGCGCGCGCAGCGCCTGCGTGATGTTCGAATCGGCTTCCGACAACTCGATCAGCAATTCGAACAATTCGACGAGGCGGATGCCCTGGCCGCCATAGTCGGCCGGCACGCGCAAGGACGTGAAGCCGGCGTCGCGCAGCCAGGCGATTTCGTCGGTGGGAAGACGGCGTTCGAGCTCGCGCGCGACGCTCTGTGCGCGGATGCGAGCGAACACGGGCCGAAAGCGCGCGGCGAGCGCGGCGTACCGTTCCGTGGGACCGGGACCCCACGCTGCGCCGACTTCGACGCCGGAAGGCAGGGGAGCATTGCGATCGAAAGGCATGGCGCTCCGATGTGATTCGTGAAAGCGTCGATTATCTGCAACCCGTGCGCCAACGCTAAACGATGAATCATCAGAAGCTAAGCGCAATCGCCGCTATTCGCCGTTATCTGGTGTCGACGGCCATCTTCGCGGCAGGCGCGTGGGCCAGGCGAGCAGCTATAACCTCGAGCCACCGCTGGTCGCGCTTGCGCTCGGGCTGATCGACCGTCTGACGATGCCGCGGGTTCCTCGCGTGCAATGCATTGCAGAAAAGCTTCGTTGTTGAACCGTTCCGGCGAGCCTAGATTCGATCTGTCGAACCTAGCCAGCGGGGCGTGCAATCATGAGCGATGTCGTGATCGAGCAGCCGGTCGAAGTCGAGGCCGGGTTGAACTATCTCGTGCCTACGGGCGTGAAGCCCGCCTCCTACGCCTACGATCCGCCGCCCGGCGTGCCGCGCCGCACCGGCGAATATCGCACGCACGCGGTGAGGATTTCGAATGCGCGGCTGCGACCGCCGCCGGGCGGCCTGTCGCTGGACCGGAATGGTTTCGAGTTGCATCGCGAAGCGAGCGCGCTCAGCGATTTCTCCGACGATGCCGCGATTCGTTCGGTCTACTACCCGCAATCCGAGCGCCTGCTGAAGCAATGGACGGGGGCGAAGCGCGTCGTCATCTTCGATCACACACTGCGGGATGGCGCGGCGGCACGCGCGAACGGCGTGAAGGAGCCGGTGCATCTGATCCACAACGATCAGACCTTCGTTTCCGGGCCGCGCCGGGTGCGCGATCATCTTCCCGCCGATGAAGCCGCCCGCCTGCTGCAAGGGCGCTTTGCGATCGTCAATCTGTGGCGGCCGGTGGGCGAGGTCGTGGAATCGTCACCGCTCGCATTGTGCGATTCGCGCAGCATCGACGAACGCGATGCGGTCGCGCAGGACTTCATCTATCCGACGATGACGGGCGAAACCTACGCGTTCGTGCATAACCCGCTGCATCGCTGGTACTACTTCCCGCTGATGTCGCCCGACGAGGCGCTGCTCATCAAGATCTACGACTCGGCCGGCGACGGCGTTGCGCGTTTCACCGCGCACACGGCCTTCGACGATCCCGCATCGCCGCCCGATGCACGGCCACGCCGCAGCATCGAGTTGCGCAGCCTGCTGTTCTTCTGAGGTACTGCCGAGCAAGCCTGGTACGCGCTGCAAATACGAAAAGGTAACTCGGTATCGCAGAGGAAGGCATCGCACGCGGCCGCGAAAGCAACGAACGAATTCGGCTACGGCGCGCAATGGGCGAGCTGCGGGAAAGCATCGCGGGATTGCAGCGATATGCATAGTCGAAACGCTTCGTTGGCGACGCGTCTTGTCGATGCTTCAATGTTTCCGTCGCATTGAATGCGGCCTGCATCCGACAAACGCAAACCACAACGGAGATTTTCGATGTCCGAACTTTCCACGCTCGCCGCCGAATCCACGCTGTCTCCCGTCACGTCGAATGAACCGTTCCAGGTGCGCCCGATCGGCGGGCGCATCGGCGCCGAAGTGCGCGGCGTGACGCTTTCCGCCGATCTCGACGATAACGCCATCGCCGCGATCAACAATGCGCTGCTCGAACACAAGGTTCTGTTCTTCCGCGGCCAGTCGCATCTCGACGACGCCGCGCAGGAAGCCTTCGCCGCGCGTTTCGGCGAGACCGTCGCGCATCCGACCGTGCCGTCGCTTTCGAGCGGAAGCCGTCTGCTCGAACTCGATTCGAAGCATGGCACGCGCGCGAATTCATGGCATACGGACGTCACGTTCGTCGATGCTTATCCGAAGATTTCGATTCTGCGCGGCGTCGTGATCCCGCCCGCCGGCGGCGACACGGTATGGGCCAACACGGCCGCCGCATATGCGAACCTGCCGGAAGCGCTGCGCGATCTCGCCGACAAACTCTGGGCGCTGCATTCGAACGCCTACGACTATGCCGCCACGCGCAACGTGCCCGATACGGAATCCGAGCGCGAGTACCGCAAGCAATTCACCTCGACGCTCTATGAAACGGAGCATCCGGTCGTGCGCGTGCATCCGGAAACGGGCGAACGCACGCTCGTGCTGGGTCACTTCGTGCAGCGCTTCATCGGTCTTTCGCAGCGCGATTCGGACCGTCTCGCCGAAATCTTCCACGATCACGTCACGCGCCTCGAAAACACCGTGCGCTGGCGCTGGACGCAAGGCGATGTCGCGATCTGGGACAACCGCGCGACGCAGCATTACGCGGTGGCCGATTACGCCGATGCGCATCGCGTCGTGCGTCGCGCGACCGTGCACGGCGATGTGCCCGTAGGCATCGACGGGCGCAAGAGCCGCATCGTCAAGCAGGAAACGCGCACCGCCTGACGCGTGGCGCGATACCCCATGCACCGGCGATCGCATCGCCGGCGATCCACTCTTTCTCATTGCACGATGACACTACGATTCAAGCTCTTCGTCGGCGCGGCGACGCTGTTCGCTGCGCTCATCGGTCCCGCGCAGGCCGCCGATCCGGCCGTGGTGCGCATCGGCGTCGCGCAGCAGGGAACCGGCGATCCGCCCGTTTTCGGCGGCTCGCCCGCGGCGACCGCGCTTTTGCAGCATCGCGTCGAAGATGCGTTGCAGCCCGAGCACATCAAGGTCGAGTGGATCTTCTTCAAGGGCGCGGGACCCGCCGTCAACGAGGCGCTCGCGAACAAGCAGCTCGACTTCGCGTATCAGGGCGATTTGCCTTCCGTGCTCGGCCGCGCGAACGGATTGAAGACGCATCTGCTGCTGGCGTCGAACGTCCGGACCGGTGTGTACCTCGCGGTGCCTCCTGATTCGGACATCAAGAGCGTCAAGGATCTGAAGGGCAAGCGCGTCGGCATCTTTCGCGGGACGAATCTGCAACTCGTCGCCGATAACGTGCTGAAGCAAAACGGCCTCAGCGAACGCGATCTGCGCGTCATCAATCTCGATACCGCTGCCTCGCAGGCCGCGCTGGCGTCGAAGGGCGTCGATGCGGTGTTCCTCGACTACTCGCTCTTCAAGCTGCAACGTCAGGGGCTCGCGAAGATCGTCTATGCATCGCGCGATGACGGCGTGCAGTTCACGCGCCAGGCGCATCTTCTCGTGCTCGAAGACTACGAGCGCGCGCATCCCGACACGGTGCAGAAGGTCGTGACCGCCGTGGTGCAGGCCGCGCAATGGTCGTCCGATGAAACCAATCGCAATGCACTCTTCGCGTTGTGGGCGAAGAGCGGCGTGCCGGTCGAATCGTGGTCGTCCGAGTTTGCGAATCAATCGATGAAGGACCGCATGTCGCCGCTCATCGATCCGTTTCTGGTCGCGCGTTATCAGGCCGTCGCCGACGATGCGTTGCGTCTGAATCTGATTCGTCAGCCCGTCAGCGTGAATGGATGGTTCGAGCCGAAGTATCTGGATCAGGCGCTGAAGTCGCTGAAGCTCGAAGCCTACTGGCCGCGTTTCGATGCAACGGGCAAGCCTTCCGGCGAACGTCTCGCGGAGAACAGATAAATGGCCAATGCACTGACGCGTGTGTTTCAGCCCGCGGATCGTGCGCGCGGAATGTCATCAACTGATGCGTGGCGCACGATCGGCTGGACTGCGTTGCCGTGGATCGTGCCCAGCGTCTGCGCGTTGCTGTGGGTGCTCGGCTCGCACTACGGCTGGATCTCCGCGCAAGTGTTGCCGGCGCCCGCGCTCGTCTTCGAAACGCTCGGCGCACTCGCGAAGAGCGGCGAGTTGTGGACGCATCTGCTGGCGAGCACGACGCGCGCCGCTGTCGGATTCGGCGGCGGCGTGCTGCTCGGCATCGCGCTCGGCGGATTGCTCGGCCTGTCGCGCACGCTGGAAGCCTACGTCCTGCCGAGCTTCAACGCGATCGTGCAAGTGCCGGTGCTCGGCTGGTTGCCGTTTCTCATGATCGTCGTCGGCATCGGCGAGCCGCTGAAGTATCTGCTGATCGGGCATGCGGCGCTCGTGCCCGCCACGCTCTCGACACTGCAAGGCTTTCGCGGCACGCCGCGTGCGTTGCAGGAAGTTGCGTCGGTGTATCGCTATACGCGCTGGCAAGTCATCACCCGCGTGACTTTGCCGTCCGCGATTCCGGTCATCGGCACGGGCGTGCGGCTCGCGTTCACGAAAGCGTGGCTGACGCTCGTCGTCGTCGAGCTCGTCGCGTCGTCGGAAGGGCTGGGTTATCTGATCGTGTATGGACGTCAGCTTTTTCAGCTTGATCTCGTGCTGGCCGCGGTGCTGATCGTCGGCGCAATCGGCTATGCGGCAGATCGCCTGCTCGATGCATTCGAGCGCAAGCTGCAACGCGGCCGCGTCAATTGAGGATCAGCCATGTCGACTCTGGATTGGGAAGCGGGAACAGTCAAAGGATCGTGGCGCGGACTCGTGCTGCCGATAGCCGCGCTCGCCGTGTGGTGGTACGTGTCGCGCGATGCGCAAGTGGGGCGAGGCGTGATGGTTTCGCCTGCACACGTGTGGAGTACGGCGGTCGATCAGGTCCGCAGCGGGGCGCTCGCGCGTGCGTTGTCGGCATCGCTTGCGCGCGAGTTGACGGGCTTTGCGATCGGCACCAGTCTCGGCCTCGCGCTCGGCGCATTGCTCGGCATATCGAAGCTCGCGAATCGCGCGATCGCACCGAGCTTCAACACGTTCAAGCAAGTGTCGCTGTTCGCGTGGATTCCGTTGATCTCCGTGTGGTTCGGACTCGGCGATGTCGCGAAGGTCGTGTTCCTGTCGCTTGCCGCGCTCGTGCCCGTCGTGATGCATACGAGCGACGGCATCCGCGCCGTTCCCGCGAACTGGCTCGACGTGGCGCGCGCATATCGCTATGGCAGGCTGCAAACGGTGGCCTATGTCGTGGTGCCCGCAGCGTTGCCGTCCATCTTCACGGGCGTGTATCTGGCGCTCATCTATTCGTGGCTCGCGACGCTCGGCGCGGAGTATCTGCTCGTTGCGGGCAGCGGCATAGGCAATACGCTCGTCGATGGCAGCGAACAGTTTCGTATGGATCTCGTCGTGTTCGGCGTGATCGTGGTCGGTTTGACGGGGTGGGCGTTGAATGCTTTCGCACGCGGCGTGCAGCGGCGCTGGTTCGGCGCGTCGCGCGCGGCTTGAGGAGAATCCGGATATGACGACGCAAATAGAGCAAGACAGTGGCCTGACGCTGCGGCACGTGAGCAAGCGCTTCGCTGGCGATGCGGGGCCGCCGGTGCTCGATCGCATCGAGCTGTCGATTGCGAGCGGCGAGTTCGTGAGCATCGTCGGGGCGAGCGGTTGCGGAAAGTCGACGTTGCTGCGGCTCATCGCGGGCCTCGATGGCGATTACGACGGCGAGATCGATTTCGGCGGCGAACGCGTCGTGACGACGGATCTGTCGCGCGGCATCGTGTTTCAGGATCATCGGCTGTTTCCGTGGCTCGATGTCGCGCAGAACGTCGCGGTCGCGTTGCGCAACGCGCCGTTATCGAAGGCCGAGAAGGCGCGCGCGGTGGCCGAGCATATCGAGCTCGTCGGATTGAAGGGCTACGAGCGGCTTTATCCGCATCAGTTATCGGGCGGCATGGCGCAGCGCGTTGCGATTGCGCGAGGACTGGTGAACCGGCCGCGTCTGCTGTTGCTCGATGAACCCTTCGGTGCGCTCGACGCACTTACGCGAAGCCGCTTGCAGCTCGAATTGCAGCGGATATGGGAGCATGAACGGATCACGATGGTGCTCGTCACGCACGATGTGGAGGAAGCCGTGCTGCTGTCGGACCGGATCGTGGTGATGCAGGCGCGGCCGGGACGCATCGGGGAAGTGGTGGATGTATCGCTGCCGCGGCCGCGAAAGGTTGGAGATAGCAAGGTCGCCAGGTTGCGCGACGATATCGTGGACAGCTTCTTTACCGAAGCGGCCTAAAGCTGCGCTTCGATCGCCGCTTTATCGATAACGGACCACACGCGCTCGATCTTGCCATCGCGGAACTCATAGAAGACGTTCTCGCAAAACACGACGCGTCTTCCATCGATATGCAGGCCGAGGAAGTCAGCCTTCGGCGTGCATTCGAAGCGCAGCCGGCAAGCGACGCGCGGCGGCTCCGCTATCAGCAGTTCGATATCGAAGCGGAGGTCCGGAATTTCGCGCACATCTTTCTTCAGGAGCTCGCGATAGTCATCGAGCGTGAGCGCGCGCGCGTTGTACTGCAGCGCATCGTGAACGAACGCGCCGAGATTCGGCCAGTCGCGCGCATTCAGGCAAGCGATGTATTGCCTGTAAATATCTGAAAGCATCGTGTGCGCTCCAAAAGGAATGGTGATGCGCTTATCGTAGCGTTGTGCGTTCGGCGGTGAACCGACCCGCGCAGCGCTCAATCCTCATCGACGACTCGCTAACCAACAAGCTTACTTCGAATGGCACGCGCAATGCTGAACGCAGGGATCACATTTCCCCGCCGGAGTTCTCCATGCCTTTTCGCGGCCAACCCGATCAGCTTTTGCCCAACGCCGCGCCCGCCGAACCGGAAGCGGGGCGCCGTTCGTTTCTGACACGCGGCGGCGCGGGCATTGCAGTCGCGCTCGCGGCCGGAACCGGCAGCGCATGGGCCGCCGGTCCTTCAGGTGCCGATGCCAATCAGGTCAAGCTGCCGCTGATTCAAGATCCGAACACGGAGCAGAAGGAAGAAACGCCCGACGCGAATCTGCCGCCCGACGCGCGCATCGGCTATGCGATCGTCGGGCTCGGACGTCTTTCGTTGAATCAGATTCTGCCCGCGCTCGCGCAATGCAAATACTCGAAGGTGGCGGCGCTGGTTTCCGGCGATCGCGAAAAGGCGCGGCGCGTCGCGCGTCAATACGGCATCGCCGATGCCGACATCCACGATTATCAGGACTTCGAGCGTCTTGCAGACAATCCGCGCGTGCACGTCGTGTATATCGTGTTGCCGAACGGCATGCACAAGGCGTTCACGCTGCGCGCGGCGAAGATCGGCAAGCATGTGCTCTGCGAGAAGCCGATGGCGAACAATGCCGCCGACTGCGAGGCGATGGTCGAAGCGATGAAGCGCGCCAATCGCAAGCTGATGATCGCGTATCGCAGCCAATACGAGCCGATGGATCGCATGGTTGCGAAGATGGTCAAGGAGAAGAAGCTCGGCACATTGCGCGAGTTCATCGCGGGAAATTCGCAAAATGTGGGCGATCCATCGCAATGGCGCTTGAAGAAGGCGCTCGCGGGCGGTGGCGCAATGCCCGACATCGGCCTCTATTGCCTCAACGCGGCGCGCTTTCTGTCGAACGAAGAGCCGATGGAAGTCGTCGCGACGGTGCATCGCCCGCAAGGCGATCCGCGCTTTGCCGAGGTCGAGGAATCGGTGCACTTCATCCTGCGCTTTCCGAGCGGACTCACGGCGACGTGCATGTCGAGTTATGCAAGCCACGAATCCCGTTTCTTCAGGCTGCAAGGCGCACAAGGCTGGGTCGAGATGGATCCGGCGTTCGGCTATAACGGATTGCGCTTGCGTCACGGCATGCTCGTCGACGGCAAGAGCGCGACGACCGAAGTGCAGATCGATCCGCAGAACCAGTTCGCGCGCGAAATCGATCACATGTCGGTCTGCGTGAAGGACGATCTCGTGCCGCACACGCCGGGCGAGGAAGGCTTGCAGGATCAGCGGATCATCGACGCGATCTACGAATCGGCGCGCACCGGCCGCGCCGTGAAGCTCGCCCAGCCGGATGCGCCGACGCGCGGGCCGGAGCCGCAGGAAGAGACTTTCTGATCGGTTGCGAACGGGTGGCATGCGGCGCGTGCGGAAGAGATAGCGCACGAGCACGCTCGCCGCGTTGACGCCCGTCGCGAGGTGGACGCCTTGTGCGCGGTAAGGATTGGCCAGCACGACGTTGGCGAGAATCTTAACCGCGAAGCCTCAGAGATCATGCGATAGCGCGTTTCGCTCGCGAACTGATTCGCGAGTCCGCAGCGGAACAGTTTCGTCACAGCGACGGTGTCTCCGGCGTGAACGCGCCCCTCTGAAACAACAGGTTGATCCCCCGCAGAAAAAGAAGCACTTTCGCCGTGGCCCGCCCCGCGCGTGCGCCAACTCTCGCACGATCGGCAAAGACGGGCGGTACATCAGCCGTCCCTCGCGGCATCAGCGATGCTAATAGCCGAAGACGCCGTTATCAGATCGATTTGACGGGGCGCGCCGGGCATTCATTCAGGCTTGCTGCTTAACCGCCCATTCCCGCGCGTCCCATTGATACGGAACCGTAAGGACGGTGTCATCCGGGCTAGCACCGATATAAGCCCGAATTATCCGGCGCATCAATAAACAGTATTAGGCGTTATGGTGCGATCTCGCTACGCTTCATCCAATGCGCTCGCTTACCACAGTCGGCGCGCACAGATGGAGACGCTGATGAACACGCGCTGCCGCAGCGAACGGCAATACCGCATTCGTCTAGCCGGTGTTGTCGTCCGCGCGCGGCAGCGCCGATCATGCGCCCGTGCTGATCTTCCAGAACGAGCGCGTGCATCGGCTTCGCGATCAGCGTTATTCGTGGTGCCAGAGACGCTCGACAAGCTCGAAGGCGGCTGCGCGCGGACTCCCTCCCGAATCATTGCGCATAACGGCGGACGCCAACGGGCACACGCCTTTCACAACAGCCGGAGACATTGATGAAATACGAAGATGACGTTCGTGCGCGTTCCTACAAGTTCCGCGACGAATATGTCGATGCCACGCCATGGTGGTATCGCGGCGAAATGCACCTCGGCTTCACATTGCTCTTCACGGGCGGCGTGATCGTCTTTTGTCTGATGCAGCTTCATGCGCCGACGCTCGCCGAATGGCTGGCCGTCATTCCGCTCTTTCTGTTCGGCAACTGGGCGGAATGGGCGGCGCACCGCTATGTGCTGCATCGTCCGACGAAGTATTTCAGCATGATCTACAAGCGCCATTGCGCGGTTCATCACCGGTTCTTCACGCATGTGACGCTTGAATACAAGGGTCACCGCCACTGGCGCGCGCTGCTGTTTCCGCCTTTCGCGCCGGTTGCATTCGTGCTGGCCGCCGTGCCGTTCGCGCTCCTGATCGGGTTCGTATTCTCCCGCAACGCAGGCTACATCGCGCTGTTCACGATGGCGGCATACTTTCTGATGTACGAGGGCCTGCATACGCTCTCGCACGTCACCGACAGCCCGTTCCTCGACCGCGTTCCGTTCGTGAACACAGTGCGGCGCCTGCACGCTACACACCACGATCCCGAAGTGATGGCGACACAGAATTTCAACCTCACGTTCCCGATCTGCGACACGCTGTTCGGCACACGCAGCGACGTTCCCGGTCGTGCGCGTCAACCGTTGGAACGCGGCCACTAAGGCGCTTGTTTCCGCAAAACACAGTCGCTCGCGACGTGGCGTTGCGTACGGCGGCCTCGAACTACCCGGCCGTCGCAGCCGCCTCACGGTTGCGCATGATCCATTCGCTGAAGAGTTTGACCTTCGGCTGACTCGCGACGCACTCCGGATAGACGAAGTAATAGCGTGAGCCCGTTTGGAGCACGGTGTCGAACGGCATGACGAGCCGCCGGGCCGCCACGTCTTCGCTGACCAGCGTCCGGTCGCCGATCGCGACGCCGAACCCTTGCATGGCGGCGTTGGTCGCCAGATCGAGCGTTTCGAATGTCGGTCCGAGCGTCGCGTCGATCTCGCTCGCACCCGCGCAATCGAGCCAGAGCTTCCAGTCGCGGTGATCGCGCGTCGGATGCAGCAACGCATGATGCGCGAGATCAGCCGCGGCGGCGAGCGGACTTTCATTGAGCAGTTCGGGCGAGCACACGGGCGTGAGCTGCTCGTCGAAGAGCGGCACGGCGTGCACGTCCGCACCGGGCGACGAGCCGTAGATGATCGCCGCATCGAACGATTCGACCTCGAAATCGACATCGTGCTGCCAGGTCGTCGTGATCTGCAATTGCAGTTCGGGATGCTCGCTCTGGAAGCGCATGATCCTCGGCAGCATCCATCGCATCACGCAGGTGGGCACTTTCAGCGCGAGATCGGTGCGCTGGCGCGTGAGACGCAGCGATACCTCTTCGATGCGCCCGAAGCTCTCTCTCACGACGGGCAACAGCACGTCGCCTTCCGCCGTCAAGGTCAGGCCCCTTGCGCCGCGGATGAAAAGGGGAAAGCCGAAGTATTCCTCCAGCGCGAGAATCTGTCTGCTGATCGCCCCCTGCGTGAGGCACAGATGTTCCGCCGCACGCGTGAAGCTGCGGTGACGCGCGACGGTCTCGAAGATCTGCAGTGCGTTGAGCGGAGGAAGTCGTCGCATCGGGGCGTGTCTCCGATCATGAAAATCACGTCAGCCGGAAATAGTGTAGCAAGCCGGGCGCGGTGCTAATGCAGTATCTTGCCCAGAAAATCCCTCGCCCGGTCGGACCGCGGATGCGCAAAGAACGCGTCCTTATTTTCGTCTTCCACGATGCGCCCGTGATCCATGAAGATCACCCGGTGCGCGACCTTTCTGGCGAAGCCCATTTCGTGCGTGACGCACATCATCGTCATGCCTTCCTGTGCCAGTTCGACCATCACGTCCAGCACCTCGTTGATCATCTCCGGATCGAGCGCGGAAGTGGGTTCGTCGAACAGCATCGCGACCGGGTCCATCGACAGTGCGCGCGCAATCGCCACGCGCTGCTGCTGGCCGCCTGAAAGCTGCGCGGGATACTTGTCGGCGTGCGCGCGCAGGCCGACGCGCTGGAGCAGACGCAGCGCCTTGTCGGACGCTTCGTCTTTCGAGCGCCCCAGCACTTTCGTCTGCGCGAGCGTGAGGTTGTCCGTGATCGACATGTGCGGAAACAGCTCGAAATGCTGAAACACCATGCCCACTTTCGAGCGCAGTTTCGACAGGTTGGTGCGCCTGTCGTGGACGGACTCCCCGTTGACCGTGATGCTGCCGCTCTGGAACGGCTCGAGCCCGTTGACGGTCTTGATGAGCGTCGACTTGCCGGACCCGGACGGCCCGCAGACCACGACCACTTCGCCTTTGCCGACGGTGGTGGTGCAGTCGGCCAGAACCTGGAACTGGCCGTACCACTTCGACACGTTACCGATGGAAATCATGCGCAAACCTTTTTGAAGTGCGTTAGCCATTGAGACGCGGCTTTTAGCGATGTCTGCCGACGCGATACCGGCGCTCGAGCGCGCGCGCATACCAGGTCAGCGGAAAGCACATCGCGAAGTAGAGCAACGCGACGAGGGCGTAGATCGGGAAGGGACGGAACACTGCGTTGGTGATCATGGTGCCGGTCTTGGTCAGCTCCGTGAGACCGATGATCGACGTGAGCGCCGTGCTCTTCACGACCTGCACGAGAAATCCCACGGTGGGCGGCACGGCGATCTTCCATGCCTGCGGCCAGACGACGTAACGCAACTGCTGCGTCCACGTCATGCCGAGGCTCGCCGCGGCGCTCCACTGGCCGCGCGGCACCGCCTCCACGCAGCCGCGCCAGATGTCGGCGAGACAGGCGCCCGTGTACAGCGTGAGCGTGACGGTCGCGGCAGCCCAGGGCGACACTTCGACGCCCAGCAGCGGCAAGCCGAAGAAGCCGAGGAAAAGCTGCATCAGAAGCGGCGTGCCCTGGAACACCTCGACATACAGCACCACCGTCCGGCGCAGCCACGGCAGCGGCGACACGCGCATGGCGAGCAGCGCCAGTCCCGTGAGGCCGCCTCCGACGAACGCGATCACCGAAAGCACAACCGTCCAGCGCGCGGCCAGCGTCAGGTTGCGGGCGATATCCCACAGCGTGAACTCGATCATCGTGAACGCTCCTTCGGAAGGCCGGGTTCGGCCGCGCCGATGCGCAGGGACAACAGGTTGCGCAGACCGCGCCGGGAAGTGGTCGCGGCCGCGCGGCCGGCCCGTCCCGCGAACAGCCGCTTGCCGAGTCGGTTGATCAGCATGCGCAGCACGATCGACAGCAGCAGATAGATCGCGGTGACGATCACGTAGCACTCGAACGAACGGAAGTTGCGCGACTGAATGAAGCTGGCGGCGTGCGTCAGGTCAGGCACCGAAATCTGCGATACGACCGCGGAGCCGAGCATCACGATCAGCACCTGCCCGAGCAGTGCGGGAAACACGTTGGCGAGCGCCTGCGGCAACACGACGTGGCGGAACACGTGCGGTCCCCGCAGGCCGAGCGCCATCGCGGCCTGGAGCTGTCCGCGCGGTATCGAGTCGATGCCCGCCCGGACGATTTCCGTGGCGTACGCGCCGAGGTTCACCGTCATCGCCAGCACGGCGGCCTCGATTTCGCCGATATGCACGCCGAGGCTGGGCAGCCCGAAGAACACGAAGAAGAGCTGCACGAGAAACGGCGTGTTGCGAATCAGCTCGACATATGCGGTGATCGCCGCGCGGACCGGCTTCGGGCCCGTCACGGCGAGACACGCGCCGCCGATGCCGACCAGGCCGCCCAGCAGCGTCGATATGGCGGTCAGGCCGAGCGTCACCGCGACGCCATGCGCGAGCACATCGACATAGAGGCCGACGTCGCTGAAGTCGAACGTGTAGGTCATCGAGCGATCCTCCCGCGTGCGAGTGAACGGAGCGCTCCGCGCATCACAGGTCGGCCGGCAGCGGTGCGCGTAGCCACTTCTGCGAGATCGCGTTCATCGTGCCGTCCTTCTTCGCCGCGGCGATGGCTTCGTCGACCTTCTGCTTGAGGCGCGGCTCGTTCTTGTTCAGGCCCACGTGATCGGGCGAGCTGAAGAGCGAGAACTTCTGCTCGGGATCGTTCGACGGATGACGGGCGATGATCGTCGCGCCCACGTCGTTGCCCACCACGAGCAGTTGCGCCTGCCCGGCCAGAAACGCGGAGATCGCGCCGTTCGGGTCGTCGAATCGCTTGATCGACGCGGACGGCGGCGCGACCTTGCTCACGCTCAGGTCTTCCAGCGTGCCGCGCGCGACGGCCACGCTCTTGCCGGCAAGGTCGCCCGCGTTCTTCACGGGCAGCGACTTCGGACCGAATACGGCCAGGTTGTACGGCGCGTAGGCCTGCGAGAAGTCGATCACCTTTTCGCGCTCGGGCGTCTTGCCGACCGAGAGCAGCATGTCGGCCTTATGGTCGACGAGATACGCCATGCGGTTGTCGCCGGTGACCTGAATCAGTTCGACCTTCGCGTTGAGGGTCTTGCCGATCAGGCTGGACACGTCGATGTCATAGCCCTGCGGCTTCATGTCCGGCCCGATCGAGCCGAACGGCGGATAGTCCTCGAAGACGCCGATCCGGACGACGCCGGACTTGTTGATCGAGTCGAGCGCGTCGGCGTGCGCCAGCGGCGCGAATGCGCCGAGGCCCGCGATGCCCGAGAAGGCGAGGAGGGCGGCGGTGCGGGCGAGGAAGCGCTGCGCGGAAGTCGTCGTGTGCATGAAGGTCTCTCCTGTGTCGATACGGTGGGCGGCGTGAATTCAGTGCGCGGTGCGTGCCGCGATGAGCTTGCAGGCGTGCGGCGGAAGTTCCGCGAAGACGGGCATGCCGATTCGCAGGTCCGGCGTCTCGCGCGGCGTCGTGGCGGCGGTGAGCGTGACGCCCGCGCAATCGATGGTCGCTTCGAGCGACGCGCCGACATCCCGGATGAACGCCACCTTTCCGGCGAGCACGTTGGGCCCGGGATCGACGGCGCCGTTTACGGCTGTCCGCATGCAGACGTCTTCGGGACGAATCAGCAGGCGGACGTCGCCCGCCGCGCCGCGCGCGGGCGGTGCGGCATCGACGACGATCTGCTGGCCGCCCGGAAGCGCGATCCGGTCTCCGCCTTCGAGCGTGACGGGCAGGATGTTGCCGAGGCCGATGAAGTCGGCGACGAATTCGCTGACGGGATTGCGATAGATGTCGAGCGGCTTGCCGACCTGCGCGATGCGTCCTTTTTCCATGACGACGATCTCGTCGGCCATGGTCATGGCTTCGCGCTGGTCGTGCGTCACCATGATCGTCGTGATGCCGAGGCGCTGCTGCAGGAGACGGATCTCGACCTGCATCGCCTCGCGCAGCTTCGCGTCGAGCGCGGAGAGCGGCTCGTCGAGCAGCAAGAGCTTCGGCGACGACGCGATGGCGCGCGCAATCGCCACGCGCTGGCGCTGTCCGCCCGACAGCCGCGAGACCGGCCGGTCCGCCATGTGCGGCAACCGGATCAGATCGAGCAGCTCGGCGACGCGGCTGGCTTCCGCCTCCTTGCCGACCCGGCGAAGACGCAGCGGATAGGCGATGTTCTGCGCGACCGTCATGTGAGGAAAGAGCGCGAGCGACTGGAACACCATGCCGAAATCGCGTCGGTTCGCGGGCACGTCAGTCAGATCGCGGCCGGCGAAGGCGACCGTTCCGGACGACGCCGTTTCCAGCCCCGCGATGATGCGCAAGAGCGTCGTCTTCCCGCAGCCGGACGGCCCGAGAAAGCACACCAGCTTGCCGTCGGGCACGGCGAGATCGACATGATCGACGGCGTATGCGGCGTGGAAGCGCTTCGTTACCGCCTGAAGTGTCAGATGAGTCATGAGGGTTCCCCGGTTACAGCGCGACGCCTTCGTCGCCGACCAGCTTTTCGAGCAGCCAGATCAACGCAAAGTCGATGAGCACGATGACGACCGCGAACGAGAACACGGTCGGATCGAGCGAGGACACGGTGCGGCTGTACAGCCAGATGGGCAGCGTCATCGTGTCGATGCCGTACAGAAAGAACGTGACCGTGAACTCGTTGAACGAGACGATGAAGGCGAACAGCATGCCGGCGAGAATGCCGGGCCGCATGAGCGGCAGGACCACATCGACGATCGCGCGGCGCGGGCTCGCGCCCATCAGGCACGCGGCTTCCTCGAACTCCGGGCCGATCGCCGCGACCGAGGCGGCGCAGTTCTTCACCGTGAACGGCAAGGCGAGGATCACGTGCGCGATGATGAGCCGCAGAATGCCGAGCTCGACGGGCAGCACGTTGAACACGAGCAGCAGCGAGAGCCCGAGCATCACGAGCGGATAGACCAGCGGCAGCGCGACGAGCTGCTCGATAACCGCCTTGCCGCGGAAGCGATAGCGCGAGAGCGCGTAGGCGGCGGGCACCGAGACGGCGGTGGCGATGATCATCGTCGATACCGCGACGACGAGGCTCGTCGTGAGGGCCGTGCCCATCGAGAGCACATCGCTTGCGTCGGGCGATACGAACGTGTGCCACGCGGCCCGATACCAGCGCAGCCCGAAGCTCGGCGGCGGGAACTGGAGCGTGTCCGAATTGCCGAACGACATCGTCACCATCGTGAGGATCGGCAGGGCGGCGAGAAAGAGCACGACGGTCGCGAGCAGGCTGGCGGCGCGGCTCAGGCGTCCCGGCATGATCGCGGAAAGGCGCAGGGCGCTCATGAACGGGCTTCCTCCGTGCTTTGCATGCCGCGTACGAGCCGTTGCGATACCGACATGACGACGAGCGTCGCCACCATCAGCACCACGCCGGATGCCGACGCGGCGGGCCAGTTCAGAAGCGGCGCCACCTGGTCGTGCACGAGCACGGCGAGCATGGGCACGCGGCGGCCGCCCAGCAGCAGCGGCACGGCGAACGCGCTCGCGTTGTAGGCGAAGACGAGCAGCGCGCCGGAAACGAGACCGGGCATCGCGAGCGGCAGGACGATGTGGCGCAGCGTCTGCGAGCGCGTCGCGCCGAGCGTAGCGGCCGCTTCCTCGTAAGAGCGCGAGATGGCGCGCATGGCGCTCGCGAGCGGCAGCACGGCGAGCGGGAACGCGGTCTGGATCAGGCCGAGCAGCACGCCGTTCTCGCGATAAAGCCACTGCACCGGACGCCGCACGACGCCGGCCGCGAGCAGCGCGTTATTCAGCATGCCCGCCGGCCCGAGCATCACGAGCCAGCCGTAACCCTGCAGCAGCAGATTGACGAGCAGCGGCAGCAGCACGCCGGCAAGAAGGAGCCGGCGAGCGAGCCGCGATTCGGTGCGCGCCATCGCGAGCGCCACCGGAATCGCCAGCGCCACCGCGCAGACCATGCTCTCAAACGCGAGCTTGAGCGTCAGCCCGAGCGAACGCAGGAAGTACGAATCGGCGAGGTCCGCGTAATTGTGAAGCGTGAGTGCGCGCCATTCGTTCCCCGGCACGCCGAAGCTCATGCGCAGCACCGCGAGCGACGCCGCGACGAGCACGGCGAGAAACGCGAGGATCGGCGCGAGCAGCACCCACGGCGGCACCCTGGGCAGCGCGGGAGCCGACGTCTGTCCGGAGGCGGCGTCTGCCAGCGCTGCCGTCCTGCGGCGGAAATAGAGTGCGGACATGGAGCTCAGGCCGAGAAGATTTCCGTATAGCGCTTGATCCACGCCGGTTGCACCGCCGCCAATGCCTTGTCGTCGTGCAGCACGGCGTTCTCCGCGATTTGCTGGGGAGACGGCACGAACGCGCGGCTTTCGGCGGGAATCGCCGCCTTCGAGTTCACCGGACCGTTCAGCACGTCGGCGGCCATGCGGCCTTGCACGCCTGCGTCGAGCGAATGGTTGATGAACGCGTGGATCAGGTCGATGTCGCCCGGATGCGCCTTCGGTATGACCGTGAACATCAGCTGGGTGGCGAAGCCTTCCTTCATCCCATACGTGACGGCCATCTTGTACTCGGGCTTGCGCAATTGATCGGGGAAGAACGCCGGCGAGTAGATGCCGCCGATATCCAGCGAACCCGTGCGGAACAGGTCGGCGACCTGATTCGGATTCTCGCCGAGCGTGAGCACGCGGTCCTTGAGTTGCGCGAGCTTCGCGAAGCCCGGTTCGATGTTCTGCTGCGAGCCGCCCGCCATCTTGGCGGCGATGATCGCGAGATCGACCGCTTCGGCCCATTCCGGCGGCGGCAGGAAAATCCGCCCCGCATACTTGGGATCCCAAAGCGCTTCGTAGGTCGTGGGCGCCGTCTTGACCGACGACGTGCTGTAGACGAGACCGTCCGACCACAACAGATAGCCGATGCCGAAGCCGTTGGCGCCCGTTTGATACCGCGCGGCGACATCCTTCAGGTTGGGGAGTTTGTTCAGATCGGGCTTCATCAGCAGACCGGCATCCGCGAGACCCGAGGCGCCCACGCCCGCGAGCGTGATGACGTCGTAGGTCGGGCGGTCTCCGGCCGCTTTCACTTTCGCCACCATGCCGGAGGTGCCGTCGGCGCGATCGGCGATGACCTGCGCGCCGGTCTTCTGGCTGAACGTCGCGGCAATGTTGCGCAAGGCCGCCGCGCCGGTGTCGTCGGACCATGTGAGCAGGCGCAGCGTCTTGCCGGCGAAGCTCCTCTCCTGCGCCTTCGCGGTGCTGATGAACGGCATCGGCAGACTCGATGCGGCGAGCGCCATGCCGATGGTCTTGATGGCCTGCCTTCTGCCTCGTTTGATGTCATGCATGGTTCACTCCTCGCTGAACGTGCAGCAGTCGGTCAATGCGGTCGGTCGATCAACAGCGGCGTTGTGAGAGCACTCTAGGTACGCAAAATTTCGGCAACAATCGAAATCTCGGCATGGTTGCCATGAGCCGAACGCATGGCTCGGCCTTAACAAAAGCTTTCAGTCGGAATCGGCCGCAGTCAGCACCTGCTTGATTTCCTGGAAGGCCGCGAGTCCGAACGGCCCGAGTTCGCGGCCGATGCTGCTCTTCTTGAAGCCGCCCCAGGATGTCTGAGGAAAGATCAGTTGCGGCGCGTTGATCCAGACGACGCCCGCCTGCAACGCGGCCGCCACGCGCTGTCCGCGTGCCGCGTCGCGCGTGACGACGCTTGCGACCAGCCCGAACTCGGTGTCGTTGGCGGTGGCGATCGCTTCGTCTTCCGTGTCGAAGCTGCGCACGCACAAGACGGGTCCGAAGATCTCTTCGCGCCACACGGCGCTGCCGGCGGGCACGTCGACGAACATCGTTGGCTGCACGAAGTATCCGGGTCCGTCGGGCGCCTGGCCCTGGACCACGAGGCTCGCGCCGTCCGCCTTGCCCCGCGCGATGAAGCGTTGCACGCGTTCGTGCTGCGCGCGGTTCGTGAGCGGCCCCATCTGCACGGCGGCGGCGAACGGATCGCCGACGACGGTGCGCGCGACCCGGTCGGCGAGGCGAGCGATCAGCGCCTGCGCGAGCGGCCGTTCGACCAGCACGCGCGACGTGGCCGAGCACATCTGTCCGGCATTGAAGAACGCACCGCCGATGACGAGATCGACGGCGAGATCGAGGTCGGCGTCCGCGAAAACGACGATGGACGACTTGCCGCCCAGTTCGAGGCTCACGCCCTTGATGGACTGCGCCGCCGCCTTCATGACCTGCTCGCCGACCGCCGTGCTGCCGGTGAACGAGACCTTGGCGATGAGCGGATGCGTGGTCAGCGCCGCGCCGACATCGGTGCCGGCGCCGGTCACGATGTTGAACACGCCGGGTGGCAGGCCGGCCTGCTCGACGATCGCGGCCAGCGCCAGTTCCGGCAGCGGGGTGAATTCGGAAGGCTTGAGCACGACCGTGCATCCCGCGGCGAGCGCGGGCGCGAGTTTCCAGGCCGTGGTCACCATCGGGAAATTCCACGGCACGATCAGGCCGACCACGCCCGCGGGTTCACGGCGGATCACCGCGCGATGCCGGTCGCTCGGGATGGCGATCGCTTCGCCCGGTTCATCCAGCCGTTCGGCCAGCCCGGCGTAGTAGTCGAAGGTGGCGACCACGTCGCCGACATCGATGCGGGATTCGGCGATCGGCTTGCCGTTGTTGAGCGACTGAAGCGCGGCGAGTTGCTCGGCACTGGCTTCCACGCCGCGTGCGATCGCTCGCAGAAAGGCGGCGCGCGCGGCGCCCGAAGTCTGTTTCCAGGCGCGCCATGCGTGCGACGCGGCGCGCACCGCGCGATCGACGTCGGCGGGACCGGCCGCGTCCACTTCGGCGATCGTCTCTTCGGTCGATGGATTGATGACGGGCAAGCGTTGCCGCGTTTCGGGCGCGCACCAGCAGCCGTCGATGAAGAGCTGGGTGCGCAGCGGAAAGTCGAAGACGGGGCGTGCGTCCGCGTTCATGACGGCACCCGTGCAAACCAGTCGGCTTCGCGGACCTCGATCACGGTCGGGACGTCGCGCGATGCTGCGCGCCGCAGCTCGGCTTCGAGGGTCCGCGGGTCGTCGACTCTTGCGGCCTCGCATCCGAAGGCTTTGGCGAGCGCGGCGAAGTCGGGCGTGTAGATATCGACGCCGACGGGCGTGATATCGCGTTGCGCCATGTATTTGCGGATCTCGCCGTAGCCGAAGTTGTTCCACACCAGCACGATCACGGGCACGCGCGCCTCCACGGCGCTCGCCAGTTCCGGCAGCGTGAACTGCAGACCGCCATCGCCGATCAGGCAGACGACCGGCCGCCTGGGCGCGGCGAGCTTCGCGCCGATGGCGGCGGGCAGTCCATACCCGAGCGTGCCGTAGCCGGTCGACGAGTTGAACCATGAGCGCGGCGCCGGTGCATCGTGGAGAAAGTTGCCCGCGTAGACCGGGCTCGTCGAATCGCCTGCAATGACGACGCCGGGCAAGGTGCCGACGATCGTGTCGATCAGGCGCTGCTGCGAGCGCATCGCGGCGTCGTAGCCGGCCAGGTTGGCGGCCCGCACCGCGGCGACGCGCGCCGCGCCCCAGTCCGTCGCGGCCGGGCGAACGGGACGCTCGTGCAGTCTCGTCGACAGCTCGCTCAACGCCTCGCGCGCGTCGCTGACGATGGCCACATCCGGACGAACGTTGCGCATCAGTTGTTGCGCATCGATATCGATGCGGATGAGCTTGCCTGCGATCGCAAAGCCGCCGTCGAAGACGACGTCGTAATCGGTTTCGCCCAGTTCGGTTCCGACCGCGAGCACTACGTCGGCTTCGCGGATCATCGCGCGGGTGTGCGGCAGCGACTGCGTGGACCCGATGAGAAGCGGCTGTCCGGACGGCAGCAGACCTTTCGCATTGGTCGTGAGCGCCACCGGCGCCTGCAGCCGCTCGGCGAGTTCGCGCAGTTCGGCGGCAGCGTCGGCCGCGCCGCCGCCAGCGAGAATCAGCGGGCGGCGCGCCTCCGCGAGCAGTTCCGCGGCGGCGGCGAGCGCGGCGGGGTGTGCAGCGGGTTTCGCCGCACGCACGGCGCACGACGCCTCGATGACGCCCGCCGGCGACACGATGACGTCGAGCGGGATCTCGATATGCACCGGCCGCGGCCGGGCGCTCTCGAACACCGCGAACGCGCGGGCCAGCACCTGAGGCAGATCGGCGGCATCGAGCAAGGTGTGCGAGAACGCGCCGAGCCCGTTGAATACTTCGCGCTGCGAGGGCAGTTCGTGCAGGCGTCCGTCGCCGCTGCCGAGTTCGCTGCGCGCATTGACGCTCGATATCACGAGCATCGGGATGGAATCGGCATGGGCCTGTGCCATCGCGGTCGCGATATTGGTCATGCCCGGACCGGTGATGATGAAGCACACGCCGGGCTTGCCGGTGACACGCGCATATCCGTCGGCCATGAAGCCCGCGCCCTGTTCGTGACGGGGCGTCACGTGCCGGATCGACGAGCGCGCAAGACCGCGATAGAGCTCTACTGTGTGCACCCCCGGGATGCCGAAGACATACTGGACCCCGTAAATCTCGAGCAAGGTGACGAGCGATTCGCCACAGGTTCGATGGCGCGAGCCGGCCTGGCCGTTTGCCGTTCTCACGTTGCGATCGTCGAAGTGCCTGGTGGATTCACGAAGGTTCATCGGTCGTTGCATTCCTGATTGGTTGGACTGCGGAGGCGGCTGGGGTGCAATCATTCTCGACGCGGCTCCGTCGCGAAGCCAATCGAAAAGATCTCATGAGGCGCATCAGATTTCGGCATGGGTCAGGCAGGCCGCGCGTGGATGGATGGCAGCCCCGCGGCGGGCTCGTGCTCCGTGCTTCGGAAGCGCATCGCGGATCTTCAGCTCGGGACACGCGGCTGCGTGAAATGCGACGCTCGCGCTGGTCGGCGGACCGATCCGCATCGGCCTGACAGATGAAGAGGTGGAACAGCGCGGCTCGCCGGATCCGGATAGTCCCTCGACTGCAATAGTTATTCGGGAAAGCGCGCATAGCATCCGGCAAACGCTTCGTTTGCTCGCAATGGGGGCGAACGTACCATCATTCGTTCAACCCGCTCCCGGTCATTCCCGCCCGCCTGCCCATGAACGTTCCCCGCTATCCTTCCGCCGCGCTACGGCTCGATGCCGGCGCGCCCCCCGAACGGGACGACAAGCGCAAAAACGATACGCGCGCGCTAGTCGACCTGCCCACACGCGAAGCGGCGCAGGCACGCGCGCGCACGTTGAGCGCGCTGCGCTCGCGGGGTTTGCGCATCGGCGTTCCGCTCGCGTTGATCGTGTTGTGGCAGCTTGCATCCTCGCTGCAACTCGTCGCGCCCGAAACCTTGCCGCCGCCGACCGTCATCGTCGCGGCACTGAAGGAACTGATCGCGGACGGCGAACTGCAAAGCGCGATCGGCGTGTCGCTCGTGCGCGCGGCGACGGGCTTGGCCATCGGCGGCGGCATCGGTCTTTTGGCGGGCCTGTTTGCGGGCCTGTGGCGCGTCGGCGAAGAGATCGTCGATGCGCCACTGCAGATGCTGCGCACCATTCCGTTCATTGCCCTGATTCCGCTCTTCATCACCTGGTTCGGCATCGGTGAAGGC
Source organism: Caballeronia zhejiangensis (assembly GCF_022879815.1). NCBI lineage: Bacteria > Pseudomonadati > Pseudomonadota > Betaproteobacteria > Burkholderiales > Burkholderiaceae > Caballeronia > Caballeronia zhejiangensis. The sequence goes on along the minus strand of NZ_CP084288.1, from coordinate 415,005 downwards.
GCGAAGGTCGCCGTGATCCTCGCGGCCACCATCTTTCCGATGTATCTCAACACGTATGCCGGCGTGCGCGGCGTCGATCCGAAGCTGCTCGAAGCGGCGCGCGTTTTCGGGCTGTCGAGCCGGCAGATGGCGCTGCGCATCATTCTGCCGACGGCGCTGCCATCGATCCTCGTCGGCGTGCGCTATTCGAGCGCCGTCGCCTTGCTCGCGCTCGTCGTCGCGGAGCAGATCAACGCGCAGAACGGCATCGGCTACATCCTCGTGAACGCGAACCAGAATCAGCGCGCGGACATCATCATCGCGGGCATTCTGGTGTATGCGGCGCTCGGCATCGTCACCGATCTCGTGATGCGCGCGCTCGAACATCTCGCCCTGCCGTGGAGGCCGCGTTTTGAACTCGCCTGACATCGAACGCTCCGACGCGTTGCAACAGCGCGAAGCCGCGCTCGAACTCGACCGCGTGAGCCGCGTGTTCTCAGGGCGCGCGGTGCTGAAGGACGTCTCGCTCACCATCAGGCGCGGCCAGTTCGTGTCGATGCTCGGCGCATCGGGCGCGGGCAAGACGACGCTGTTGCGCATCCTCGCCGGGCTCGATCGCGCCGACAGCGGTCGCGTGCGCGTCGCGGGCGCGCGTTCCGTCGTGTTTCAGGAGCCGCGTCTCGTGCCCGCCAAGCGCGTATGGGAAAACGTCGTCATCGGCCACGACCGCCTGGGCGCGGCGAAGCAGTCCGCGCTCGCCGCGCTCGACGAAGTCGGCTTGTCGCGCCACGCGCAAGGCTGGCCGAAGACGCTTTCCGGCGGCGAGGCGCAACGCGTCGCGCTCGCGCGTGCGCTCGTGCGCGAGCCGAAGCTCTTGTTGCTCGACGAACCCTTCGCCGCGCTCGATGCGTTGACGCGCATCCGCATGTACGAACTCGTCGCGCGTCTGTGGCGCGCGCATACGCCTGCGGTCGTGCTCGTGACGCACGACATCGACGAAGCGATTCTGCTGTCCGATCGCATCGTCGTGCTATCGCAAGGCGAGATCAGCGCGGATGTGACGGTCGATTCTCCGCGTCCGCGTTCGCGCGGCGACGAGCACGCCATCGCGTTGCGCGCGCGGCTGCTCGCGGAACTCGGCGTCGACGACGCTGCATTGCAAGCCGCGTCCCGAAACGCGGCATGAAGACTTCATTCACTCAGACCACACGTTCATGCGCATCAGGAAACGCTTCATCGCTTTTTTCGTGACGAGTTTCGTCGCGGGGTCGTCGGCATCGTTCGCGCAAGGCGAACCGCTGACGCTCACGATCGGCACGCAGGACGCCGCATGGCCATTGATCGTCGAAGCGTCGCACGTGCTCGACGGCGCGCCGTACAAAGTCAAATGGGCCGTGCTGACCGGTCCGGCGGCGCAACTGTCCGCGCTGTATTCGAAGGTGCTCGATGTCGGGCTGATGGGCGATACGTCGCTCATCATCGAACAGGGCAACGCACGCACGCCGTGGACCGCGGACACCGCGCCCTTGCAGATCATCGCGGGCTGGCGCAATCCGGATAGCAGCTATCCGCCTATCGTCACGGTCGTGCGCAAGAGCGCCGACGTCAAGGACCTCGCCGATCTCAAGGGCAAAACGTGGGGCTATAACTTCGGCGGCTTCAACTATCTGCAATACGTGCTCTCGTATGTGAAGGCCGGACTCAAGCCGAAGGACTTCGAAGCCGTCAAGTTCGGCGACGGCAACGTGTCCGCGTCCGCGTTCAATGCGGGGCAGGTCGCGGTGTATTCGGGCGGCTACGGCCCGGTCAAGGAAACGGTGGACAAGGGCGATGCGCGCGTCATCATCAGGAGCGACGAACTCGACATACCGGCGTTGTCCGTGTTCACCGCCCGCACCGACGTGCTGCGCGATCCGAAGAAGAGCGAGGCGCTCGGCGACTTCCTCGGCCGCCTGAAGAACTCGTGGACGTGGTGGGCGCAGAACGTGCCGGCTGTCGAGAAGATCTATCTCGAGAAGATGAAGCAAAGCCCGGCGCGCGCGAAATTCTCCGCCGAAAACGGACGTTCCCGGTTCTATCCGCTCGACAAGGAACTTGTGGCGCGCGAGCAGAAGATCGCGGACACGCTCTATAAATCCGGCGACATCAAGAATCAGATCAAGGTGGACGTAGAGTTCAACCCGGTGTTCGACAGGCAGGCCGTCGCATCGCACTGAAGCTTCGCGGAAACGGCGTGCCTTTCGTGCTGAAGGCACGCCGTTTGACTTACACGTCGAGCTTCGTATAAGGATTCGCGTAAGTGAACGGATCGCAGAGTAGATCGTTCAACGCATACTGCCCGACCGCGTGATATTTCCACCGCACGCTGTCGTGCAAAGTGTGCGTGCGCGCATTGCGCCAATGCCGGTCGAGTTTGTGTTCGGAGCGCGTCGATTGCGTCCCCGCGAGTTCGAACAGCTTGTTCGATGCATCGAGCGCGAATCGCGTCGTGACGATCTTCGCTTCCGCCGTCGCGACGATGGCAGCGGCGACGGCCTCGCGCGGCGCGTCCGGGTCGCGCGCCCGGTCGATCGACTCGGCGGCGCGTGCGGTCAGCGCCTCGGCCGCATGCAAATCGACCGTCAGTGCGCCGATGTCGCGCAGCGTGTACGGGTCGTCCGTCGCATGCGATGCGCCGCTGCCGCGCGCGGGATGCGCGAACGCGTGCAGGAAGCGCTTGGTCTCATCGAGCGCGGCCCGGCCGATACCGAGATCGATCGCCGCATGGAGCACCTGCGACACGGCATTGGCCGCATCGATATACGGACGGCGCCCGCGCGCGACGATCTGCAGCGCATCGAGTTCGACCTCGTCGAGCCGCACCTGACCGCTCGCCGTCGTGCGCTGACCGAATCCCGACCAGTCGTCGATGACCTCGACGCCGCGCGCATGCCGTGCGACGAAAGCGGTCACGGGAAGACCGTCGTCATCGCGCGCGGCGACAGGAATCCAGTGGGCGAAAAGCGCGCCCGTCGAATACACCTTGCGGCCCGTCAGCACGAAGCCGTTGCCATTCGCGCGGCGGCGCACGCGCGTCTCGTGCTCCGAGGGCAGACGGTCGCCCGGTTCGGCGGTCGCATTGCCAAAGCGTTCTCCGGCGAGCGCGCGTGAAAAGAAGAAGTCCTGCTGACTCGGCGTGCCGTCGTGTCGCAGACGTTCGAGCGTCGCGAAGTGATTCTGCGGAATTTGCCCGAGCGACGAATCCGCCGCCGAGATCGTATCGAACACCTGCGCGATGGTGCGCACGGAGACATCGATGCCGCCGAATGCGCGCGGCACGCCGATGCCCCATAAGCCGCTCGCGCTGAACACTTCGATCTCGTCGAGCGGCAGCCGGCGATCGCGATCGCGCGCGGCGGCGTCGACGGCGAATTCGGCGGCGAGACGCCGCGCGGTGTCGAGGGCTTCGTCGTCCGAGCGGATGAGCGCCGCGCGCGTGAGTTGCTTGTCCTGTGTCATGCGGTTCCTGTCCTCTCGATGTTCATGCGGCATGCGCCGACGATGCATACTGGCTGGCCGGTCGCGGCAGGCCGAGATGGTCGCGCAGCGTCGTGCCTTCGTAGTCGCGGCGAAAAATGCCTTTGCGCTGCAGGATCGGCACGACGTGATCGACGAAGGCCGCGAGGCCCGAAGGAAACACGTCGGCGTTGAGATTGAAGCCGTCCGCGCCGCGTGCCTGGAACCATTGCTCGATATCGTCGGCGATCTGCTCGGGCGTGCCGACGATCATCCGGTGGGCGCCGGGGTTGCGGTCGAGCAGATCGCGCACCGTGAGGTTCCCGCTCTTCGCGAGCGCGACCGTCGAGTCGATGAAACCGCGCGGCAGGTCCGAACGCGCGACCTTGCCGATGAGCTCGTAGGGCAAGGGCGCATCGATCGACAGATCGTCGGGCGCGAGGCCGAGTGCGCCCGCAAGCCGCGCGATTTCGCGATCGGTATCGAGCAGCGCGTCGAGTTCGGCCTTGCGTTCGCGCGCCTCGCGCTCGGTTCCGCCGACGACCGGATACAGCCCCGGCAGCAGCAGGAAATGATCGGGATTGCGGCCATGCGCGCGCACGCGGTCTTTCATCTCCGCGTAGAAAGCCTGCGCCGTCGGCAGCGTCGTCTGTGCGGTAAAGACGGCGTCGGCGAAGCGTGCGGCAAGCGCGCGTCCGCCTTCCGAGGAGCCGGCCTGCACGAGCACGGGCCGCCCTTGCGGGCTGCGCGGCACGGACAGCGGCCCGCGCACGGAGAAGTACTTGCCGCGATGCTCGATCGTATGCACGCGCGCGGGATCGGTATAGCGGCCCGACGGGCGGTCGGCGACGAAGGCATCGTCTTCCCAGCTGTCCCAGAGCTTCGTCACGACCTCGACGAACTCCTGTGCGCGCGCATACCGCTCTTCGGTCGAGAGCGGAATCTCGTGGCTGAAGTTCGCGGCGGCGTGCGTGTCGTAAGTCGTCACCGCATTGAACGCGATGCGTCCGCCGCTCAGATGATCGACCGATGCAAAGCGGCGCGCGAGATTGAACGGATCGTTGAACGTGGTCGATGCCGTCGCGATCAGGCCGACATGTTGCGTCGCGCCCGCGAGCGCGGTCAGCAGCACGGTCGGTTCCAGCGCCTGCGACGGGCCTTCGGCGTGATTGCGCAGCGACAGGGTATCGGAGAGAAACACCGCATCGAGCTTGCCGCGCTCGGCCGTCGCCGCGATCGCCTTGAAGAAGCTCAGATCGATGATCGAACGTGGATTGTCGAGCGTGCGCCAGCCCGCCGGATGCCGCCCGGTGCCGGTCACGTTCGTGTTCAGATGGAGTTGCCGTGGCCGCGTGGTGGTCATGTCGTCGTGTGCGGAGAGTTGGATCCGGCGAAGTCGCGACGCAGGCCCGCTTCGACGAGCAAAGGCAGCACCGCTTCACCGAAATAGGCGAGATCGGGTTCGAAGTCGAAAAAGGTCAGTTGCACGCCGTCGCATCCGGCGCGTTTCAGCGCGAGCAGCTTGTCGACGATCTGCTCGGGCGAACCGATCAGATGCAGATTGCCGCCGAGGATGCGCTGCTCGCGCTTGTGCTTCGACCACGCTTTCGCGTCGCTGCGGCTGCCTTGCGCGACGAAGCCGTCGAGCGCCCCTTCATCGGCGTGCGCGACGATGGCGTCGCGATACGCATACGCCTCGCGCTCTGTCGGACGGCATACGATCGTCGGGTTAATGAGCGTGCGTACGCGCCGTTCGACGCGCGCCGCGCCTTCGCGAATTTTTGCGGTGTGCGCGGGCAAGGCGCCGATGGCGTCGTCGAAATCCGCGCCCGCCGGACTCGTGATGAAGACGAGGTCCGAATGGCGCACCGCATAGTCGATGCCGGCATCGGAGCCGGTCGCGTTGACGAGTACCGGACGGCGATAGCGCGGGCGCGGGCTCACGAAGGCATCGTCGAGCTGCCAGCGCGGCGTGCGGATCGTCAGGTTCGCGTCGCTGCGCCAGAGCGTGTCGAGCACGCCGACGAATTCCGCCGCGCGCGCATAGCGCTCGTCGTGCTCGATCATCGGCTGGCCGAACATCGCCCATTCGGTGGAGACGTGACCGGTCACGAGATTGATGCCCCAGCGCCCGTTCGAAATGTGATCGAGCGTCGCGCCGAACTTCGCGAGATGCAGCGGATGCCACGGCCCGTAGAGCGCATGAACCGTCGAGATCAGCAGGATGCGCTCGGTGATCGCGGCGAGCGCGCTCGTCGCGATGAATGCATCGAGCGACTGCTCGCGATACTTCATCTCGCCGCCGTGACCGTTCTTGCCGAGCCATTGCGCGAGCCCGAAGACGAGATCGAAGCCGAGCGCTTCCGCCTGCTTCGTCAGACGCGCGTTGTAGTCGAAGCGCCAGTCGGTGCCGCGCGGCAGCGTCGAAATGGACCAGCCGCCGTTCTGGATCGGCAGGAAGAGGCCGAGGATCAGCGGTTGCTGGAACGCCGCGTGCAGCGGACTGCCTTCGATGTCCGCCGGGCTCGATGCGCCGTCGAACGTGGGGCTCATTCCGCGCGCCCCGCGATGTCGGCGAGCCGTTCGCGGCTGCGGCGCGCGGTGGGCGTTTCGAAGTCGAGCACGTCGATGGACGCGATCGCATCGCGGTCCACCTGTTCGACGAGTTGCAGCTCCCAGGCGAGATACGCGTTCATCTGCGCGGCGACCTGATCCGCCTTTGCGTGATACGGGCTGTACCACGCGTCGTCGTCGCCGGTCAGGTTGCCCGCGTCGCCGGCGTCCTGGGGCAGTCCGAGCGCGAGCCAGCGGCGCGTGCCGCCGATGAGCGCGGATACGCCGCCGCGCGTCTGCGCGATTTCCGCCGCGACAAGTCCCGCGAGCACGCCGTCTTCTGACGTGAGCACGATCGGCGTGTCGCGCGGCAAGTCGCTCAGATGCGCGAGAACGGCGCTCGCCGCGACGAAGCGCGCTCCCTTCACATGGGCGCGGCGGAACGCGAGGCTGCTGTCGATATCGATGGTCTGCACGGCGCCCGCTTCGATCTCGCGCAACAACGCATCGGCTTCTATCCAGCGCGTGCGCGCGCCGTGCGGACGCACGCGCACGGCCTGCGCACCGGCTTCGACGTGCTCGGCGACGAGCGATGCGCTCCCCGCATCGTCGAGCACGCGGACATCGAGATAGCCGAGTTGCTTGAGCCACGACGCCGTCATGCGCGCGCGCACGCCGTCGTCGTCGCGCAGCACGACGCGCGCATGCAGCGTGCCGACGTATTCGTCGGTTGCCTGCACGAGCTGTCCGCCGGGCGCGTTTTGCCAGTCTGCCGGATGACCCGCTTCGTATTCGAGCGGATCGCGCACGTCGAAGCGATACAGCGTGCGTTCCCCGCTTTCGCGTTCGAGCGCGGCGAGCGTGTCGCGGTCGATGACCGGCACACGGGCGCGGCGCGCGGCGGCGGCGGCGAGCTCGCGCGCGGTCGCGAGCGCCTCGCCTTCGGGGCGCGGCGCGGTGCGGATCTTGCCGTGTTCGAGTTCGAAGCCTTCGAGCAGCCACGACATGGAGCCGCCCGTGAGCGCGGCGACCGGGTTCGGCACGCCCGCGTTGATGAGCGACTGCGCGCCGAGGATGCTGCGTGTGCGGCCCGCGCAGTTCACGACGATCAGCGTATCCGGCGACGGCACGGCAGCGAGCGCGCGATAGACGAGTTCCGCGCCCGCGCAATCGATGCCGCCGGGAATGCTCATCGTGTTGAATTCGCCGAACGGACGCGAGTCGAGCACGACGAGATCGTCGCCGGCATCCTGGCGGGCCTTCAACGTCGAGGCGTCGATGTTGGGCGTATGCAGCTTGTGCTCGATGACTTCGCCGAATGCCTTGCCCGGCACATTGGTGCCCGAAAAAACTTCGAAGCCCGCCTGCGCCCAGCCTTCGACGCCGCCTTCGAGGATCGCGACGTCGGTATAACCCCAGCGTTCGAGCAAGGCGGCTGCGCGCGGCGTGTACTCGCCGTGGGTATCGACGAGAACGATGGGTGTGCCGCGGCGCGGCACGAGGCGATCGATCAGCAGTCCGAGCCGGCCCACCGGCGCAACCGACGAATAGAACAGACGCTTTCGCGCGGAGACGCCTTCCTCGCGCACGTCGAGCACGGCGAGTTCCGAGCGTTGAGCGATGAGCGTGCGCAACTGCGAGGCGGATACGGAACGGGACATGAGAGAGAAGTCCTTGAAAGTAGGAAGCGGAATCGAGAAATCAGGCGTACGGCGGGCCGCCGCCATCCACATAGAGACGCGTCCCGGTGACGAAGCGGGCATCGTCGGAGAGCAGATACGTGACCGCGGCCGCGACGTCGTCGGGCGTGCCGGGGCCGTCGAGCGCGGTGAGACGCGTGGGTTCGGCATCGACCTGGCCGGTCGTCATCGACGCGAAGCGCGGCGATTCGATCGGACCGGGCGCGACCGCGTTGACGCGCACGCCATGCGGCCCGTACTTGCGTCCGAGACCTTGCACGAGCAGGTCCAGCGCGGCGTTGACGCTCGAACCGGGGAAATGATTATCGATGTTGCGCGAGGACGCGACCACATGCGCGCCTGCGCAAGCGAGTCTTCGCACGACGGCCGCGCCGAGCGCGCCGAATGCGCCTGTGACCCAGAAAACCCGGTCATTGAACTGATCGTGACTGGACATGGACGGATGCACATGGGATGGAAGCTCTCCATGTTGATTCCTCGTGTCGTCAGGACGAACGGATCATTTCGCGAAAGCTCTGCACGATGGGCGTAATGGGCTTGCCAGCGACCGGTCAATTTGCTTAGCTGATTAACTTGGTTGGCGCGACGCGGCCTCTCTCCTAGTGTGTATCGCTCCGAAATGCCGGCCGCGAGAAAGCGCGCGCACCATGAACAGACATCTGCATTTCAACGCGTTCCACATGAACGCGCCCGCGCATTCGTGGGCCGGATTCTGGCGGCATCCGCGCGACCGTTCTCTCGAACACAACACGCTCGGCTACTGGATCGAACTTGCGCAGACTGCCGAACGCGGCCTGTTCGACGGCGTTTTTCTGGCCGATGTCTTCGGCATCTACGATGTCTACGGCGGCGGCGTCGACGCGACGCTGTTCTCCGCCGCGCAATCGCCATCGCACGATCCGCTGCTGACGGTGCCCGCGATGGCGCATGCGACGAAGCACCTGGGCTTCGGCGTGACCGCCAATTTGACGTACGAGCATCCGTATCAGTTCGCGCGGCGTTTCTCGACGCTGGATCATCTGACGGGCGGGCGCGCTGGCTGGAACGTCGTCACTGGATATCTGGAGAGCGCGGCGCGGGGCATGGGACTGGAGAAGGCGCGCGAGCACGACGAGCGCTACGCGGCGGGCGAGGACTTCCTCGAAGCCGTCTACAAGTTATGGGAAGCAAGCTGGACGGAGGGCGCGGTCGTGCATGACAGGCGCGCGGGCAAGCCTTACACGGACCCGTCGAAGATCCGCCGCGTGTTGCATGAAGGGCCGTACTTTCGCGTCGATGGCTTCAATCTCGTCGAGCCGTCGCCGCAACGCACGCCGGTGTTGTATCAAGCCGGCGCATCGGGACGCGGCAAGGCGTTCGCCGGCAAGCATGCCGAATGCGTGTTCCTCGAAGGCCAGACGCCTGCCATCGTCGCGGCGGCGGCGCGTGACATCCGCAAGCATGCGGTCGATGCCGGCCGCGCGCCTGACGACGTGCTGCTTTATCTCGGCGCGACCGTCGTGGTGGCGCGCACGTCCAGGGAAGCTCGGGCACTCCACGCCGAATACGCGGAATATGTCGACACGCTCGGCCAGCTCGTGCTCGTGTCGGGATGGACCGGCATCGACTTCGCGGCGATGGATCTCGACGAACCGATCCGCTATGTCAAAAGCAATGCGCTGCAATCGACCGTCGAAAACCTGACGAAGCGCGCCGGGCGGCCGATCACGCCGCGCGACATGACGCGCTTCGATCAGATCGGCGGGCGCGGGCCGTTCATTGTCGGCGATCCCGCAGAAGTGGCGGATCAACTCGTCGCGTGGGCCGATGAAACCGGCGTCGATGGCTTCAATCTGCGTCGCACGGTCATGCCGGAGAGCCTGCATGCGTTCGTCGATCTGGTCGTGCCGGAGTTGCAGAACCGTGGCCGATACCGCACGGCGTATGCGGACGGCACCCTGCGCGAGAAGCTGTTCGCGGGACGCGGGCCGCATCTGCGTGACACGCATCCCGGCGCGCGTTATCGCGCGGGCTGAGAAGCGCCGCCCGCGATGCGGTGCCGGTTTCATAGACAGCATGGGCCGAGTACCGAACTCCGCACTGCGTTATCGGGAGGAGCGCAGGACTTGATCTACCAACTTCGCCAGATCCGCCATTACGGGTCGGCAGACGCCTGCCTGTCAACGCAATTCGCCTGTCGGGCGATGGTGTTCTATTCGCGATCCGCGCGCGAAGCGACATCGCCAAGCAGGGAAAAAAGTCTCCGCACGTCCAATGGCTTGACAAAGTGATGATCGAACCCGGCGGCGATCGCCTTCTCTTTGTCCTGTTGCAAGCCGTATCCAGTTACTGCGATGAGAACTTTGCGCGCGGTCTCCGGGCGGCGCCTGAGTTTGGACGCCAACTGATATCCGTCCATGTCGGGCAAGCCGATGTCGAGAAGGCATACGTCGGGATTCCACTGTTCGACTTCCTTCAGGGCTCCATTGCCGTTTGCCGCGACACGTACTTCATTTCCCAAGGTTTGCATCAGCATGGCAAGCGTCTCCGACGCGTCCGGGTTATCGTCAACGATCAACACCCGCAATCGGGATAACACAGGCAGCTCAAGAGAATTGTCCGTCTTGTCATTTCGTTGGACATTCGAGGTTTCAGCCTGCTTCAGGCATACAACAAACGTGCTGCCTTCGCCGGGACCTGCGCTGTACGCGGTGACGGTACCTCCATGGAGCTGGACCAGACTCTTGACGAGTGCGAGTCCTATCCCCAGTCCACCTTGAGAGCGATCGGAACTGCGTTCGCCTTGCGCGAACAAGTCGAAGGCGCGCGCGGCAATTTCCGGCGTCATCCCGATGCCGTTGTCGGCTACGACGGCTTTGACACAGTCGTCGTTCAAGCTCACGGTGAAGTCGATAACGCCTGCTTCCGGCGTGTACTTGGCTGCATTACTGAGCAGATTGACGAAGACTTGGGTCAGCCGCTTCTCGTCTGCCCGTACCAGCGCCGCCGTCGACGACGTACGCAGCGAAAGACGATGCCTTTTCCTCTCGATGATCGGTCTGACCTGCTCGATTGCGTCAGCCGCAACCCGATTTGCGTCGAGCACCTCGACGTTGAGGTTGATCAGTCCCTGCGTTACCCGTGACACATCGAGAAGGTCATCGATGAGTCCCGTCATGTGTTTTACTTGTCGCGAGATGATTTCGCACGACTTGCTGACCCGTCGCGCATCGTTAGGTGCGACCCTCATCAGTTCTGCCGCGCTTGCGATAGGCGAGAGCGGATTGCGGAGTTCATGTGACAACATGGCGAGGAATTCGTCCTTCCGTCTATCGGCGAGACGCAACTCCTCTTCGGCGTTGACGCGATCGGTGATGTCCAACTGTGCGACAACGGCGCCGACGATGGCGCCATGATCGTCCCTGATGGGGGCCCCCGTGCTCAGTAATGTCCGTCGATTGGGCGGGTCATCGAAGCTTTCGATGGAGACGATATCCCTGGCGGCGGCTTCACCGTTTAAAACGCGCGCCGTAGTCCACTCATGGGCGGTGAGTGTATGACCGTGTCTGTCTGAATGATCGGCCCAGCGTCCTTTCCACATCTCGAAGTCTTCGATGTTTTGTGGGCGCGGATGATTCTCGCCCCAAAACTGAGCAAACGATCGATTCACTCGTTCGATCGCACCGCCTCTGTCGCTGACGACAATGCCGATCGGCGCGGCTTCCAATACTGCGTCCAGGCGGCGGGTAGCGTCCAGTGCTTCGCGCGCGGCGCTTCTTGCGTTCCGCTCGCTGGCGACCAGACGTTGCTCATCTTCTCGCTGCTCGGTAATGTCAGAAAAGAGGACTCCCACCTGATGAGGCGTTGCAGCGTCAGGGCGGAATGCATAGATGTCGAACCAGCGTCCTAGCTGCGACGCCTCCCTCTGTGCGTGAATCGGGAGGCCATTCCTGGCGACCGCGCCATAGATCGTGGTATGGGAGACGCAGAGCAGCGTGCCCTCTGAATTGAAAATCGGCGTGTTGACAGCACTCCAAAAGCGTTCTTCGTAACGTGTCTTCCCGTCGTCGGTGGTCACCCAGAGCGGGAATCGCTGTAGCGGCAATGTCTGAGGTTCACCCGTCTCGATTGCACGAGCAATCGATTGGCGCAGCGCTTCGACCCCTGTGTCTTCCGGATCAGCTTCATTGTGGGGGAACACATCGAAAAGGCTCCGTCCGACCATCTCTTCTCTGCGAAGCGTCGAGGCCTTGAGGAACGCATCGTTGACCGCAAGGATGATTGCGTCCCGTGTGGGGGAGAGCAAGTAGCTCCCGACGGGCGCCGTGTTGAAAATTTCTGCGAAGATCTCAGGGGAGGCCATGGGGACGGAGGCGCGGCAGGAGACGCCTTGAATTCTCCGGAGGATGGAGAAGGCAGTTGCGCAACATCCGTGCCGCCATGCTTCAGGGTAAGCGATCAGACGACGGCGCTGGCGTGCGCTCACGCCAGCACACAGCGCGGTGCGGGGTGCCGCGAAAGTATTACCGACACGCGGCCGCTGAAGCGCGCCGACGCATGGAGTCCGACTCAAGCGGCCGGGTGCGGATGCCGATAAGAAAAGAACCCTCGAATTCATTAGAACATGCCGTACAGATGTCGATCTTCACCCAGCCGCCAAGTCTTTGTTCCGCTGATGCACCGCTGCACTTTGTCGCCGGACTGTTCATGGCCGCGTTCGTCGGCGCGTGCGTGACGCCCGCGTGTGCGGCTACCGCTCCGTCGCTCGCGCGCGCATCGCTCCAACCGGAGAACGAAGACCTGGCTTCGATGCCGCTCGAGTCGCTGATGAGCATGACCGTGAGTGGTGCGACGCGGGTCGCACAGTCCGCGGCGAGCGCGCCTGCCGCCGTCATCGTTCTGACCGCCCGTGACATACGCGACTACGGCTGGCGCACGCTGGCCGATGCGCTTGCAACGCTGCCCGGACTGTATATCACCTCCGATCGCATGTACTCGTATCTCGGCGCGCGCGGTTTCCAGCGCCCGGGTGATTACAACAGCCGCTTCCTGCTGCTCGTCGACGGAATGCGTTTGAACGACGGAGTCTATGATCAGGCGCCCGTCGGCTCGGACTTTCCGATCGACATGGATCTCGTCGAGCGTATCGAATACATACCCGGCCCCGGCTCGGCCGTGTATGGTTCCAATGCGTTGCTTGGCACCATCAACGTAATCACAAAGAAGGGCAGCGAGATCGGTGGCGTTCAACTCGCCGGCGCTGTCGGCAGCTTCGGTGAGAAACAAGCTCGAGCGACGTATGGTTGGCATGGCGCGCACGGCGCGGACCTCGTGCTGTCCGCGACGGCCTACGAGCGCCACGGCCAAGACCTCTTTTTTCCCGAGTTCGATACGCCGGACAACAACAACGGCGTAGCAAACGGACTCGATGGCGAGCGCAACCAGAAGTTGTTCGCGAAGTTCGGCATCGGCGGCTTGCGCATCAGCGCGGGCTACGGCAACCGCACGAAGGACGTTCCGGGCGCGCCTTACGACGCTGTCTTCAACGCACCCTTCAGCGTAACGGACACGCATTCCTTCGTGGATGCCACGTACACGCATCATTTGCGCAACGACATTGCGATCGACTATGAGCTTTATTCGGGGCGTTACGACTACACGAGCCGTCAGCTCGTCTCCCCCGCGCCGGGCATCAGCAACGTCGATGGCGATCATGCCGTGTGGTACGGCGGCGATGTGCATGCGACCGTGCGCACGGTGCCGCGCAATCGCATCGTGGCCGGCGTCGATTACACGATAAACACGGCACGCGACCAGTGGAACTACAACGTTGGGCCGTATGAGCGCCTGCTCGACGACCATCGCGTCAGTCAGCGCGTCGGCGTGTATGTCGATGACGAAATCAAACTCGCCGAGCCGCTGACGCTCGACATCGGCGGCCGCTTCGATAGCGAGACGCGCATCGGCGGTAATTTCAGTCCCCGTATCGCGTTGATCTGGCGGCCGACCGCAAGCGATACGTTCAAGCTCGTCTACGGCACCGCATATCGCGCGCCGAATGCCTACGAGATGTATTACGCAATTCCCGGCGAAGGCGGGCAGCTTGCGAACCCCTGGTTGAAGTCGGAACGTATCGGCACGCAGGAGTTCGTCTACGAGCGTGCATTGGGCGGCACGGGACGCGTGACCCTCTCGTTGTTCCGTTACTCGCTTCGGGACCTCATCACCGAGTCCATCGACCCGGATTCGGGTCTCTATGTGTTTCGCAACGTCGATCGCGCGCAGGCACGCGGCGCGGAACTCTCATGGCAGCAGCAGTTTGCCTCGGGCGTGCGCGCGCGGGCCAGTTACGCCTATCAGTTCTCGCGCGATTCCGTGTCGGGCGGCGCGCTTCAAAACTCGCCGCGCCACATGGCCAAGGTCAACGTGAGCGTCCCGCTGTTTGCCATGTCGGCGCGCGCAGGTTCCGAAGCGCAGTGTCTGTCGTCGCGGCTCGCACAAGCGGGTTCGGCGGGGGGCTACTGCGTCGTCAACGTGTCGCTCCACAGCCGGAAACTTATTGCGCCGGCAGATGTGTCGCTGTCGGTTTATAACGTCTTCGACCGCCGATATGCGGATCCGGCCGGCCCCGGCTTCGCTCAGAACGTCATCGTGCAGCAGAGCCGCACGCTGCTGGCGAAAATGGTCTACGGGTTCTGAAGATGTGGATCCGTCGAGGCATAGCGCTCTGTTTGTGCACGGCCGGTTCGCTCGCGGCATGGTGTGCGCACGCGCAGGTAGATCTGCCAAAGCTCGAGAGCGCCTACATCTTCAACTTCACGCAATTCACGCAATGGCCCGCTGAACGCGCTCGCGGCGCCGAATTGCGCGTCTGTGCGAGCGAGCGCAGTTCGCTGCGCGACGCGCTGGCTGGACTCAATGGGCGGCTGGTGGGTGCGCGCGTGTGGCGTTTTATGACCGTGGGCAGCAAGGGGGCCGGCGAATGCGACGTGCTTGCCCTGGACGACGGCGACAGCACGAGCGCGGAGATGCGCGAGGCATTGCGGTCGGACGATGCAGTGCTCGTCATCGCTGGCGCCGGCGCGACCGCACCCGGTGAGGCGGTCATCAAGCTGATCGCGGAGGACGAACATTTGCGCTTCGACATCAGCAACACCGAGGCCTTACGCCGAAAGCTGGTTCTTAGCTCGAAACTGCTGCGGCTTGCAAGGAGACTCAAATGACCATGCGGAGCAGCAGTCGGAGCGCCGAGCGTCTGACGGTGCACGCGAATCTCGTGAGCGTCGGCATTGCGCTGGTGGTCGCGAGCATCGTGCTTCTCGTGTACCAGGCGGTGGCATTCCGCAGCGCTCTCTATGACGATGCGTCGCTGCAAGCGTCCGTCATCGCAGAGAACGTCAGCGCATCGTTGATGTTCGATGACGAAGCGTCGATGACAGACGTCTTGCGATCGCTGCGCCGCGTTCCCTACGTCGAGAGTGTCAGCGTATATCGCGACGACAACCGGATCTTCACTCGCTACGCGCGCGCAGGAATTAGCGCGGAGCACATCGACGAGGGTACGCTCGCGTCGACGGAGCATCGCACGACACTCTCGCTCGGTGACGTCTACGTGCGCGCGACGATCGAGCATAAAGGCCACAAGCTGGGACATGTGGTGCTCGTAGCAACGAGCGACCTGGTGCGTCGACAACTCCTGCAATATGCGTGCTTTCTCGGCGTCGCGTGTCTGGGTGCGCTCTGGGTTTCGACACTCGTCATGCGCCGGATGCGGCGACGAGTGACGGAAGCGGAACGCGAGTTGGAGCACCTGGCGCGCACGGACCCGCTCACGAGCCTGTCGAACCGGCGTACGTTCTATGAAACGCTGGAGGCGCGGCTCGGGGCGGCAAAGGACCCGCATCGCCATCTTGGTCTCGTGCTGATCGATCTCGATGACTTCAAGACGGTGAACGACACGCTCGGTCACGGGGCCGGCGACGAACTGCTGCAGCATGTGGCGCGCGTGCTGACGAGTGCCGTGCGCGGTCGTGGGATCGTGAGCCGGATGGGCGGCGACGAATTCGCCGTAACGGTAGAGTGCTCCTGGAAACGGAGCGCGGTTGAGGAAGTCGCGAATGAAGTCGGACACGCGCTCTGCCAGCCCGCGATAATCGACGGCGACGAGATCAGCGTGACGGCGAGCATCGGCTATGCGAGCTTTCCGGAGGCCGGGCACGACAGCGGAAGCCTTGTCGCCAGCGCGGACATCGCGTTATACGAAGCGAAAACGCGCGGCAAGAACATGGTCGTGGGATTCTCTCGTGAACTGATGAATGCAGCGCATCGCCGTGCGTATCTCGAAGCGGAATTGCGCAAGGCCGTCGACGGCGGTGCGCTCGATCTCGTCTATCAACCGCAGTTCGACTGCCGCAACGGTTCGCTCGTCGGTGCAGAAGCGCTGACGCGGTGGACGCATAGGGACGAAGGCGTCGTATCGCCGGCAGAGTTCATTCCGATCGCAGAGAACAGCGATCTGATCGTGCGGCTCGGGCGTTCGGTGCTGCAGCGCGCGTGCGTTGCAGCGGCGACGTGGTGCGCCGACCATCAGAACGTGAGCGTTCGCGTTGCGGTGAACGTGTCGGCGCGGCAGTTGCGGCATCCGGCCTTTGTCGACGACGTCCTCGCGGCGCTCGCGGCGAGCGGCCTCGCACCCGGGCTGCTCGAGCTCGAGCTTACCGAGAGCCACCTCATTGCCAACCGCGAGACGGCGCTCGACGTGATGAATCGTCTGCGCACTGCGGGTGTGCTGTTATCCATCGATGACTTCGGCACAGGGTATTCGTCGCTGTCGTATCTGCATGCCTTCCCTGTCAATACGATCAAGATCGACCGTTCATTCATCGAAAGGCTTCCAGAACATGGACAGCCCATCGTGACGGCGATCCTGTCGATGGCTCATAGCTTCGGGCTTGACGCGGTTGCCGAGGGGGTGGAAGACGCGAAACAGCTCGCGTGGCTGATGGAAGCGGGATGCGACGTCGTCCAAGGTTATTTCACCGGCACGCCCATGTCGATCGACAGATTTCGTGCCCTTCTACGAGAGCATGCATTGGCGCAACAGACAGGTACGTCCGGGATCATCGCCAATGATGAACACCCGCAATCGGCATAACACGGGCAGCTCAGGAGAATTGTCCGTCTTGTCGTTTCGTTGAGAGACCGGAAGAGGGTGCAAGCGGATCAATCACGTCGCAGTCGGCTCTCCGGACATACTGAAGACCATCGACGGCGGGCCTAACGGAGCGACTTCTTCGCGGGTTGAAATTCCAAGAAGATCCAGTAACGCGATCAAGCGACGGCGATCGCGGGCGGACAGTCCCGGAAACACCAGAAGCTTTTCCGTCTGAGCAGCCCAGTATTCACGGCGGATCAATGTGGGTCGGCATATCAGGGTGTTGACGGACCGTTCAAGTTGCCGAATTTCATTTTCGAGGATCACCCCAGCCTCCTGCCATGTGCATGAACTGAAACCGCGTCCCCGAACGTACTACCGAGGTAGCGTCTGCATCGGAAAGCGGTACTTTTCTCATCGAATCAGTCATCTTTTTGCCAAGTCCGGCGCATCGATTCGGACCGGCTTCTGCAATCCCAATTCGGGCTATGCGACGCATCAAAGCGCCATGTACGGCTGCTCGAAACGCCTGGTCACGCAAACGTTGGCGCTCTTGCGTGCCGTTATGACCTGTTGCTTGCAGCGGATAACGGCAATTTGACGAGACGAGTTAATACGGGAAAACCAGTATTTCGCGGCATAGGCGATTCCTGCTCGCCGAGCCGAGGCCCGACGGTCGGGAAGTGATGGAAACGGCGCGTGGACCGCTGCGGCGCTAAGCCCGTGGTGAGCGCGCTTGCACGAGTCTGCGAAATTCTTCCGGTCGCATCGGCAGTTCTTGAGTGGAATCGGTGATACCGCAAAGGGGGCTGAGGGGCACTTGTGCGCCAGACGTCCTTGCCCACTCGGAGAATGTTGTTGAGACCGCAGACGCCTCGACAGTGGGATGTCCCGAGGTTGTTGTCGCCGGTTCGTAAGCGCGGGACCGATGGTTGCCTTGGCGAAAGATCGAGAGGTCGTGCTAGACGGTCTTAGCCGGCCAACTCAAGTCGTTATTAGTCGGTGGAGGATCCGAGGGAATCGAATATCTTTCGAAGTGAGCGATTCCCTTGTTCGCCGGGTTTTTCGATGACCGCGTCATCGAAAGCCCCGACGCGGCGAATTTCAGCTGGCGACCGCCCTGCCGCTTATTACTTCGGGTGGCTCGCAATGAAATTCTTGACTGCCATGTACGAGGCCTTCTTCGTCTTGCCATCGCTTTGCAGCATGCCGTAGTTGCCTTCCTGGGAGTCGTACAACTCGAAACCTTGAATCGACTGGATGTTGTACTTCGACGCCTGGGTGTAGTACTGCTGCATCATCAGGTTACCGGTCAGGTAAGAAGCGATAGTGTCATTCGCGCCATATTCCGGACGCACGCCGAACTCGTTGATCCAGACGGGCCTGCCAAAGGAACTGATGATACCGAGAATGTCGTGACACCCCGTGCCCCCGCACGCATTCGTCATGTCGCCCTGGTCGGAGTACCAGTGCCATGCGGTGATGTCCCAGCTGACGGTCGGGTGACCGTGTGTTCCGTCGGGCTGTGAGCCGTCGAGAAGCATCTGAAAAAACGCAATGTGCTTCCATGTGCCATCGACGATAATCTTCGCGGAACTGTCGACCGACTTCACACCCGCGATCATGCCACGGATCACGCCGCGCGCGATCGTGAACGGCCGATTGCTGTATTGCCACCAGATGTTGCCGTCGTAGTTTCCAGCCAGCGCGGCAGAATCCAATTCGTTGGCGACTTCGTAGTACGTGTACTTATAGGTCTGTGCCGTTTGCTGACCCATTACGAAGCCCGCATTGTAAGCCGCTTCCTCGCTGTCAAAACCCAGCCCGAGCAGCATCACCGGATACACCTGAACCCCTCCTGCCGCAAACTGTTTGGCAACGGTAGCGAGCACTTTGGCGGATGCCAAGTTGTACACGTCGTTGCGGAAAATCTTTACGCCAAGGTCTTGGAGCTGCGAGAGCTGTGTCGCGTAGGGCGTGTTGTCATAGGCGCCGCCGTTGGTAATGTGACCGTTCATGCCGTAAAAGATTGAAGCCGTGGTGGCCGCCTTTGCGGTCGCCTCCGGCATATCGGTGGCTTTCGCCGTGGCGGCCTCGACGGCGCCTTCGCCGCCGCCGCCGCATGCCGCGAGCATCAGACTGGTGGCGACGGCAACGACGGCCGCCGAGATATTGACGAGGCGGAAACGGTCACGCAAGCAATGGCCAGGTTTTCTGTGGTTTGTCATGGTAGTTAGCAATACGAATTGATGTGTTCCGAAGCCGTGGGCGTGCGGACTGATGACGCCTATTTCTCTAAGTCGGTAGTCAGACCGCGATGGAATGCAGGTTTCGGACTGAAACGCCCGGTTGCTGCAGTTCGGTCGGTACGCTGTATGGACCGGAGCGTTAGGGGATTAATGAGGACGACTTGCACGGCAAGGGAGCCGGGTTCGCAAATCGGCCGCAATGTCGCTCCGCGATGTTGCTACCCCGTCGACCTTTGAGGACGCATAAGGGCTAGCCAAAATTACCGAATGGATGAGCCTTATAAACAGTTTTACGGCAAGCTTTGTGCGTTCTTTAGGTTATTCGGAACGGGATACCGAAACGCAGTCGCTTTGAATCCTGGGTAAGAGGTAATAATTGCGTATTCGCCGGGAAATCTATTGCACATTCCGCGGATCGACGCCAGCCCGGCAATGACTCAGCCGACGGTCGCGGAAGCAGCGCGGGAAGCGGAGCACTACACGTCAGATCTGAATGTGACTAGTCGGCCGGGCCTGGCCTGCAAATAAAGCGGCGCCACCGTCGAGTATCAAGTAAGCGATCCTAATAAATAAGGTGGCGCCGGCTTTCGTGGCTTCCTGGGTCCGGCGCGATAGAGCTTTCGCCGCTGTATTCTTGACGTCGACCGATGCTTCTTGAATTGGACGCATTGCGAATCTGCTCTCCTTAACTGAAGGTGAGCCGCGCGCCATACGCGGCGCTGTCATTCGAAGGAGATACGCATGCGTCGCTTGCTCGACATTGTGGTCTCTCTTCTTTTGAGCGTCACGCCGCTTTATTCAGGTGCCGGTGGCGACAAGGATGGGGCCTAAAGGCGCGCGGCTGTTCTTCATCCGTTCCGATCGCTACGATGCGGCCTCGCAATGTGTTAGTGGCTCCGCGCGCGACGATGCAATTAGCGCACAGTGCGCCGTTGTTCCACCGTTCTTGGCGATCGGTGGCCGCACACGACCGGGAGGACCGCTTTGCGCGGTCATCCGTCATCGATAGATTCGTCGTTGGATAGTGTCCTTCGTCCGGTTTGACGCTTAAGGCTGTTTCGAGGGCGTCAGAAGCGATGCTTCAAGCCGACGGCCGCTTCGAGCTGATTCGTCGTGGAAGCCGGGGCGGTCACGCCGTTAATCCATGCCACGCCCAAGGGCGAAGTGCCGCTCGGGCTCGACCGTTGCCACGCGCCCTGAATGTAGACATCGGTGCGCCGAGAGAAGCGGTAATCGGCCATCGCGCTTACCTGATTCCAATGTGGAACGCCGCCGCCGCCATTTCCGCCTGCGCGCGAATAGGTGTACGCGCCCGAAAGTTCGACCGCCGGCGTCAGCGCATACCGAATGTTTCCTTCGAAGTTCTGGAAAGTTCCGCTCAGCCCAGTCTGAAAGAATTGGGAGAGCTTGGTGTGCGAGTACACGAAGCCGGCCACAGCCGGACCGAAGGTGTAGTTCACGCCGGCGCCGAAGGTCTTCTGACTGCTGGCCAGCACGCCCAAAGGCACACCCGTCGGCGTCAGCGCGCCTTGCAGGGACGCGCCGGTTGTATCGGTGACTGCGCCGTTCGTATTCAACTGTGCCGGCGTGCGCGCAGAACTGCTGAGCGCGAGATAACCCGCACCGAAGTTCCACGCGCCCGCGACGTATGAGATGCCGAAGCTATACGCACGATTGTTCGCGAATTCGCCCGCCTGATTGGAGAAGCCGTACAGCCCACCGAACCGAAAGCCTGCGATGTTCGGGCTCAGGTACTTGACCGCGTTGTTGATCTGAAACGAGTCGTTCAGATTGTCGTTGTCTAGCGGATGCGCGAAGTGCGTGCCCCCGAACTCCGTACCCGTCAATGAAAGCGGCGCGACGAAATCGACCATGCTGTCGGTCTGGCGGCCTAGCGTGAGCGCGCCGTAATCGCGGCTCGACAAGCCGACATACGCCAGGCGATTGAAGAGGCGCATGTTTGCCGAGTACTGCCCGGTATTCAAATTGAAGCCGCTTTCCAGTGTGAAGATTGCCTTCACGCCCCCGCCGAGGTCCTCGGCCCCGCGCAAACCCCAGCGGCTGTACTGGACTGCGCCGCTCGTCATTTCCCACTTGCTGTGCCCGCCGCCCGTCCCGCTGATCTGGCTGTTCGTATAGGTCAAACCCGCATCGATTAGCCCGTAGAGCGTGACGCTGCTTTGCGCATGCGCTGCCCCGCCGAGTGTGAGGATCGTCGTCGCACCTATCTTAAGCATCTTGTTCATGTGCCTGCTCCAGCAGCCAAGACCGGGAGATACATTCTCTGGGAACGCTTTCTACACGGAGCTAGATGTCTTACGGGCGCGCAGCCTTGCGAGTCATCGATACGAAAAGGCGCGATGTGCTCTACCTGACTTTATGCGATCGCGGTCAGATCTGCCAACTCAAAAGCTACGCAGACACAGATGTCGGGACATCCGTGCTGGAACAACAGGCACGCAGCTAACTAACGCCCGCGACCAACGGACTGACTACTGCGCAGATGGGCAATCCGACGAGCTTCGTACGATCGGGACCGTCATTCCGTAACGTCACGACATGGTGGGCGTCGGCCTGCGTCGTCGTGGTCCGACTTCACTTCGATGTACTTTCCGAAGACGGGTGTTCGGCCTGCTCAGCCGGAATCACACGACCGCTTACCGAGGTCGCGTCGGCTCTGTGCTGCGTTCGACTCTCGTCGCGTGGAGCGGTTGCGAGAACCCCTCCAACAGCGATCGCGCCGATGATGGCGATGCTCGACGCGAGCAACATCTGCCGGCTGACGCTTTGTGACGAGGACGTCAGAGATTCTCCTGTCGCTTCATCCGGAGGCGGATTCGGCGGCAAATGTGTCTGGCAGCGTTTGCATAGAGAGGCCATAGCGCTTACTTCGGCGCCGCATGTATCGCATATTTTGTAGCGCATTCAGTTATCTTCTCGAGTTTCTACTTCGCGCGCAGCGGTGGCGTCCGGAGCTAAAGAGGCGAAAGCGATCTCGCCATATCGGCAGTGGAAGCGCAAGACTTGAGACGCCCGATGCCTGAGGGTGTGATTGCCCGAATGAGGAAGTACAAGCGACGGCAAAACCAAGGCGATGCGCTAGCCCGTTGCTTTGCGCGGCACACTCGTCAAAAGACGCCGAAAGCACCGTAAAGTAAACCGAATGCTATCCGTAAACAGTATGAAAGCAGTGGATTTCTCATCCTGGGAAACCCGCTCGCATCTGTCTACGGAGAATCACAACCATGAAGGTCGTCACCAAACTGGGTCTGGGCTTCGGCATCGTGCTGTCAACGTTGTTCGCCGTGCTCGTCTTCGGTCTCGTGAGCATGTCGCAAATCCAGGCGCGCTTCGATGAAGTCGTCGAAGTCAACAATGCGGAGGCGAAGCTCGCGCACGTGCTGAGCCTGTCGGTGAGCGACCGGATGATTGCACTGCGCAACATCGCGCTCCTGACCGATGCGGCCGCGGTCGAGACGGAGAAAGCGCGCATCCGTACGCAGGCGCAAGGCTACGCGCAGGCTTACGACGCACTCGGCACGCGCTTCAAGGAAAGCGATCAGACCTCCGCAAGCGAACGCGCGGTATTCGAGAAGCTTCGCGCGAACGAAGCCGCCGCCGCGCCGATCATCGAAAAGGCGATCTCGCTTGCCGAAGCGCGCGAGCAACAGGCGGCAATTCGCGTGCTGATCGACGAGTTGCGGCCTGTGCAACGGGACTGGATGAGTACCACGAAGGACATGATCGCGCTGCAGGATGAACAGAACGATATCGCCAACCGCGACGCCGACGCCGCCTACGCCCGCGCCAAAGCGATCATGCTCGCGCTCGGCGTAGCAGCCTTGCTTGCCGGCATCGTAGCCGCGCTTGTCATCACGCGCGGTCTTACACGCGCGCTCGGCGGCGAACCGGGCGAAGCGATGGCGCTTGCGGCACGCATCGCTCAAGGCAATCTACGCGATGCGATCCCGCTCGAAGGCCGCAGCCCCGACAGCCTGATGGTCTCGCTCGAGACGATGCGCGCGCGTCTGAACACGATCGTGGTTGGCATTCAATCATCGAGCATGGCGATTGCCGAATCGGCCAGCGAAATCGCGCAGGGCACTGTCGATCTGTCGAAACGCACGGAGTCTCAGGCGGCATCGCTCGAAGAAACGGCGGCGAGCATGGAAGAACTCGCGAGCACGGTCGCGAAGAATGCCGACAACGCCGCCGAGGGCACGCACGCCGCGACGAAAGCATGCGGCGACGCGACTCAGGGCGGCGACACGGTCAACGACGTGGTCGCGACCATGCGCAGCATCGCGCAGGCTTCGTCGCAGATGGCCGACATCATCGGCGTGATCGAAGGCATCGCGTTTCAGACCAACATCCTCGCGCTCAATGCGGCCGTCGAGGCCGCGCGGGCAGGCGATCAGGGCCGCGGGTTCGCGGTCGTCGCCGGCGAAGTGCGCGCACTGGCGCAACGCAGCGCCGTGGCCGCCAAGGAGATCAAGACGCTCATCGATGCTTCGAACGCGCGCGTGTCGAACGGCTCGGCGCTCGTCGAGCATGCCGGCGGCACGATCGAAGGCCTGGTCGCGTCAGTGAATCGCGTGACGGCCATCATGAGCGAAGTGGCGGCGGCATCTGGCGAGCAGCGCATGGGCATCGATCAGGTGAATGTGGCCGTCGCGCAGATGGACGAGGTCACGCAGCAGAACGCGGCACTCGTCGAAGAGGCGTCCGCCGCCGCTCAATCGCTCGCCGAGCAGGCCGAAGCGTTGCGTCGGGCGGTCGCGGTGTTTCAAGTGGAGTGAGCCGCGCGGTCCTGGATCGCCGCGCAGCGCCTGCACGATGAAGTTCGACGCGACGCGTCCGTCCTGAGGGTCCATGCGCGGACCGTAGGTGTTGAAGATGCGCGCGACGCGCACATCGGTGCCGTACATGCGGCGATAGGCGAAGCACAGCGTCTCCGCGGCGCGCTTGCCTTCCACTGGTTGCGCAGCCCTAAGTTTTTGCGGAAGGAATTACGCGCCAAACGTTTGCTTGGTCGGCGCTGACTTTGCCGGCGTCGCTGTCGAACGCCGTAGGTGGGGACGTCTTGTTCGAGCGAACGGCGAAGTTATTCGGCCACTGCCGAGCCGCTGCGTCCCGCGAAGAGGCCTTCTTTCAGTGCTTCGGAAGAGACGTCGATGAGGCGCCCGTTCGCAACCTGAACGAGACGATCGGCGCATTCGAAATAGGCATCGTCGTGAGAAATGACGATGACCGTCTTGCCCTTGCGCTTGAGCTCGGGAATCAACTGCGTATAGAACACGCGCCTGAATACGGGATCCTGGTCGGCGGCCCATTCGTCGAAGAGATAGATCGGGCGGTCTTCCAGATACGACGCTATGAGCGCCATGCGCTTGCGTTGTCCGGAAGAGAGATTGACCGTGCTGAACCGGTTGCCCTTCATGCTGACCTTGTGGTCGAGTTCGAGCTTGTGAAGATACTGTGCCGCCTGCTTCGCGATTTGCGACTGGTCTTCACACAGCACTTCATCGAACAGATGAAAGTCGGCGAACACGGCCGAGAAGCGCTCGCGATAATGCGCAAGGTTGTCTCTCTCGACTTTTACACCGTTCAGTTCTACGTGCCCTTGCTCGGGCTCGTACAGTCCGAGCAGCAGCATCGCGAGCGTGGTCTTGCCGCTGCCGTTTCCGCCGATCAGATAAACGACTTCGCCCTGACGAATCGACAGATCGATCGGTCCGAGTGTGAACGGATGATCTTCCGTCAGCCCCGGATAGCGATGCGATACGGCGGAAAACCGGATCAGCGGCACGCCTTCGACCGCGGCCCCGAAGGGATCGTCTGCGGACCCATGACCGTCATCGTCCGCTTGCTGCATGAGCTCGGCATCGAGAATGCGGATGCGCTGGAGCGCAATCGACGCCTGACGAAGAATCGGCAAGATCGTCATGACTTCGCTGACCGGATGGATCAGGAAAAGAAGCAGGAGGGTGAGCGTCACGAGCACGCCGTGGGATTGTGGAAACCAGTGCGGAACGACGAGCAGGATCAGGCCGATCGCCACATAGAAGAGCATGCCACCGGCGTTGGCGACGAGCGAATAGATGAGCATCGCGCGGGTGAACGATCGGCGGAATGCGTGTGCGGTCGAATGGACGACGTGTTCGGTGAAGTATCGGGCTCGCGCGTCGTTGAGTTGCAATTCCCGCGTGCCTTCAAGCAAGGAACGAAAGTGCCGGAAGATGACATCGAGCTGATCTCGCACCGCTTGCATTTCGCGCAAGGGCCAGCGTTCGATACTGTGATAGATCGCCCCCCCGACGACGAGAAAGACGAAAAAGCACGCGAACGCCTGCCACGAAAGCCAGGCCATATACACGAGGCATACGACAATGAGCACGACGTTGCCGAACGCGAGCGGCAGCATTTGCGATGCCTGCGCGAACGTGTTGATGTCCGTGGTAAGAATGGCGAGCAGGCGCGGCTTCCCGAGCGATTGCAGCTTCTTGTAGGGCGTGCGCAGGATCTTGCGGCATAGCTCGATTCGAAGACTGCAGATCACCTGCTGACCGAAATCGAGCACGATGATCTGCGAACTCGTTCTGAACAGCAATTGCGCCGCGCACACCGCGAAGAAAACGATCACCAGTCCGCGCGTTTCGATCTGGCCGGCGGCGACCTGGCCGATGAGACGCGCGATCTCCGCGCTGCACAGCGCCCCGGCGAACCCGGCGATGACTGCAATGACCAGTCGCGGCATCGACTGTCGGCGAAGCTGCGCGGGAATGATCGAGAACATCACTGACCTCCGCTCACGGCATCCGGCAGCGAAGCAAGGAAGGCGTCGATCGTACGATTGAATTCGTCGGGGTTATCGGTCATCACCGCATGGCCGGCGCGGGATATCGTGGCGAGTTGCCCTTCACATAGCGCGTGATGCGCCATGCGTTGCGCAACCTGCGGCTTTAGCACCGCTGACCCGACGCCTCTCACGACGAGCGTCGGGCAGCGCACGGACGCCAGCATCTGCCACAGTTGTTCCGCCTGCGGCTCCCTCTTTTGCGGCGACTCATCGGCGACGCGCCGGTCCAGCTTCGGCTCGAACACTCCGGCCGGCGTGCGGCGCAACGCATGCAGCGCGAGATTGCGAAGCGCACGGCCGTTGGCCAGCGGACGCCGTTCGAGCAACCACGAGACATATCCGTCGACCGTGTCGAATGTAGCCGGCGTCTCGCGTATGTCGGCACGAACGCGTTGTGAACCCGATGCATCGGATTCCGGTCCGAAGTCCACCATGACCAGTCCGGAAACATGGTGTCCGAGCAGTGCGTTCAATTGCAGTGCGACACTGCCGCCGAGCGAATGACCGATAAGAACGGGCTTTCTTATGTTCATTGCAAGCAGAACCTGCAATACATCGCCCGCGAGGGTTGGCGAATCGTAAGCGCGCTCCGGGTCCCAGCTCGAATCTCCGTGGCCCCTCAGATCGATCGACACGAAACGATGTTCGGCCGACGCTGCGTCGGTCAATGTTCGCCATACGCCGCTGCACTCGCCGCGGCCGTGCAGCAAGACGCAGGGCGTGCCGATACTTCCGGACTCTTCGACGGAAATATCAAAACGGCCGTCGCGAACCTTGATGCTGCGACGCTGCATGAATAAGGGACGTTTCATCGTGAGCACCTGTCAGGAATGACGCTTAGTGTGTCTTTCGAAAGTTAGCGTGGGATGAGGACGCGGATCGGTTCGAATCACGGTCATGGGCTAACTGCGAACTAACTCTCGACGCATACCCTGACGCACATCCAAACCTACCGGTGGAGTGCTCATGAAAAGCGCCGAACATGTTTATGAAGCGCAGGATTCGCTGCTCGTCGAGTTTGCGGACACCGAGACGACCGACGTATCGCCGGAAGCACTCGCAGCGATGGTCGCCGAGGCAATGCGCGTGAAGCGATGCGTCGTTTCGATACCCGTCGACGATCGCGTTGTTGAGTTGTGCGCCGCTCGCGCGGAGGCATTCGGCGAAGTGCATATCGGGGAGAAGACGGCCATCGTCGAATACTCGGACGCGCGCGACAAGATGTTCGCCGTCCTCGCGCTGAACGGAAAGACGATAGGCGTCGTGCAAGTATCGGGACCGCGGCTCGGACGGCAATTCGATGAACATGATCTGAAGCTGCTTCGCATTCTCGGCACGTTCGTCACGCGATCCGTCGAGGCGGACCGGCTTGAGAAGCTCGTCGCCTCGCCGTTCGCTCAGGCAACGATCAAGCGATCCTCGGATCAGACGATCGGCGACATCGTCGCGCAATCCGTACAGAACCCGAGCCAGCTCTCGAAGATGCTTGCACGATCGTTCTATCGGGAGATGACGCGCGCGGGATTCGACTTCGGTCAGATCATCGGCGCAGCCACCGAAATCATTTCGGAACTCGCCAGCAACGTGCGCAAGCATACCGATCGCAAGCAGCGGCGCGCAGGTTGAGCGATCGTCATATCGGCGGCCTCGGCGCACTCTTTTCACTCCTTCCATTCCTTCGTTCGATAGCAGCGCCACCGGCCTAAGCCCGTGGCGCTGTTCGTTCTCTACTTCGCTGATGCACCAATCACATTCATCGATGCGAGGTTCTGTCCGATCATCGCGAGCGACGATGGCAGGCACATCTCGCCATGCATGCAGTCGATGTCGTAGTTCACGATCGAACCATTCACGCACGCTCGCCATTGCGCGCTACGTCGGGGTTGTCCGGGCGCTTCGGAGCGCGTCGCCGTGAAATAGACGATATCGCCATGGAACGACCGGGGCGTGTACATCGATTGCAACTGCATGTTCCGTTGCGTCGTGCCGATCAGCGTTGTGACGTGCTCGTCGGTGATATACGCCGGTATCAGCCGATGCTCACGCAGCGCGACCACGCGCTCGGTGGTCGATTGCAATGCCTGAAGCGTGAGCGTCAGATCGGGCGACATGTCCGGGAACGTCGCGGCGAACAGCGCCCATTCATCGACTTCGGATGCAGTGAGTCCGTCCGGAAGACGCGAATCCAGCAACACGAGCTCGCCGATCTTCTCGCCAAGGTTTTGCAGTTGCGTCGCCATTTCGTACGCGAGCAGTCCGCCGAAGGACCAGCCGAGGAGGTGATAGGGACCGTGAGGCTGAACCGTGCGGATGCGCGCGATATAGTCCGCCGCCATGTCGACGATGCTCGCGGGACGGTAGCCGGGCTCCTTCAACGCCGGCGTCTGGACGGCGTAGAGGGGCCGGTCGTCATCGATGATCTTCGCGAGACCCGCATAACTCCACGCCAGTCCGCCGACCGGATGAATGCAGAAGAGCGGTGCGCCGCTCCCCGATGCCCGGATAGGCAGAATCGGATCGAATTCGTTGTTCGAAGGCGCGGCGTTCAGTTGATCGGCGAGTTCCGCGACCGATGGCGCATTGAAGAGAACGCGAATCGAAATGTCCTGGCCGAGCTTCGCGTGAATCGATGCCATCAACTGAACAGCCAGCAACGAATGCCCGCCGAGCGCGAAGAAGTTATCGAAGACACTCACGCGCTCGAGTCCGAGGACGCTGGCAAAGCACTGCGCGAGCGTATGTTCGAGCGAGGTGCGCGGCGCGACATAAGCGGCGAGATCCTGCCACTGCGGATCGGGCAATGCGCGCCGATCGAGCTTGCCGTTGGGCGTGAGCGGAAGCGCATCGAGCGTGACGAACGCCGATGGCACCATGTAATCCGGCAAGCGCGCAGTCACATGCTCGCGAAGCGCATTCGTATCGATAGCGGTGGCGCCAGTGACATAGGCGATGAGCTGCTGGTCCTGCGTCTCTTCACGCCGCGCGCGTGCGATGACGACGGCCTCGCGCACGGCCGGATGACTCGCGAGCTGCGCTTCGATCTCGCCGAGTTCGATCCGGAAGCCGCGAATCTTGACCTGATGATCGTTGCGTCCGAGGAACTCGAGATTGCCATCGGCGCGATAGCGCGCGAGATCGCCCGTGCGATAGATGCGCGCATCGGCAATGAACGGATCGTCGAGGAAGCGCTCGGCGGTGAGCTCGGCACGATTGAGATAACCACGCGCCACCCCCGCGCCACCGATATACAACTCGCCCACGGCACCCGGCGGCACGAGCCGGTAGTGCGCATCGAGCACGTACAGACGCGTGTTGGCAATCGGCCGGCCGACCGATACCGTGGATGACCTATGCGCGTCGCGGCCCGTGCGATAGCACGAGGACCAGACCGTCGTTTCAGTCGGACCGTAGAGATTCCACAGCGCCTTGACCTTCTCGTTCAGACGCGCCGCGAGGTTCGCGGACAACGCTTCGCCGCCGCACAGCGCGGTAAGCTTCGCGCTGCCGCTCCACTGCGTGTCGAGCAGCATGCGCCAGGTGGCCGGGGTCGCCTGCATGAAGCTGATGGCGTGTGCATCGATGAGCGCTTGCAACGCGAGCGGATCGGCCGCATCGTTGCGCGATGCGAGCACGATGCACGCGCCGGCGCTCAAGGGTAAATACAACTCCAGGCCCGCGATATCGAAGGATATCGTCGTGACAGCGAGCAGTGTGTCGGCGGCGTTCATCGAGGTGATATCGCGCATCGAGCACAGGAAGTTCAGCATCTGGCGATGCTCGATCATCACGCCTTTGGGCTTGCCTGTGGAGCCCGATGTAAAGAGCACGTATGCGAGATGATGTGGTTCGATTCTGGTTTGAGGATTGTCCTCTGATGCATCGAGCGATGCGTCCGGATCGAGCACGCTCAACGTACCCGTATCGCCGAGTGCTTCACGGCCGATGGCATCGGCGAGCAAGAGGCGCGGCGTCGAGTCAGTGAGGATGTGAGTCAGGCGTTCGCCGGGGTAAGCCGGATCGAGCGGCACATAGGCGCCGCCCGCTTTGAGTATCGCGAGCAACGCCACCACCATGCCGATGCCACGCTCCACGCACAGCGCCACGCGATCTTCCGGACGCACGCCCAACTTGATCAAATGATGCGCGAGCCGATTGGCACGCGCATTGAGTTGCGCATACGTGAGCGTCTGATCTCCAAAGATCAGCGCGATCGCATCGGGCGTGCGCTCGACCTGCTGCTCGAACAACTGATGAATGCACAGATCGACAGGGTACGACGCAGCCGTATCGTTCCACGTCTGGACCAGTAACTGACGCGTCTTGGGCGGCAGCACATCGAGTTGGTCGACGGGCGTCTGCGGTGCCTGCTCGAGTGCCTGCACGAGGCTCGATAACGCTTGCTCCATGTACCCGCACAACTGATCGGGCGAGAGCGGCGCGAGCGTTTGCGCGGTCAAGCCAAGGCTCTCGCCGTTGTCTTCGACAGCGAGCATGAGCGGATAGTTGGTGCGCTCTTCGGCGCCCAGCAGCTCGATCCCCTCGAAGGCATATTGTTCATCGGCGACGGCCTGGTTGTGGCGATAGTTCAGCAGCGCGCTAAAGAGCGGCGCGGGCGCGGCCACGCCACTGCATCGCTGAGCGAGTGCGAGCGGAGCATGCTGATGCTGCAGCAAGGCCGCGAGACGTTGATGCGTGTCACGCACGCTATCGACAACAGAGACATCGTTCACATCGAGGCGAATCGGCAAGGTGTTGATGAGCAGCCCGAGCGCCTGATCGACACCTGCCTGCATGCGCCCGAGCAGCACGGTGCCGAAGACGATGCGGCCATCGCCGGTGCTTGCCGCGTCGAGCACACGCGCCCATGCGAGATGACAGAGACTGGCGAGACTGACGCCGAGGTCTCGCGCCTGCGTGCGCAGACGCGTGTTCAACGCCGCGGGCAACGTCACGCGAGCTTCGGCAACCGAGGAGCCGTCGTGATGCACATCGGTGAAGCCGAAGGGCAGCGTGGGCTCGCTGAGCGCGGCGAGCATGTCGCGGAAGAACGCTTCATGCTCCTGCTGAGTGGCGCCGAGCCGCGCCTGCGCGACCAGATCGCGAAACGGTTGCGCCACATCGAGCGCATCGGCATGGCCCTCGAGCAATGCGCTGATCTCTTTCTGAATCACTTCGAGCGTAACGTGATCGCCGATCAGGTGATGCCACACGAGCAGCGCGAGCCAGCGCGGCGAATCGTGTTCCTTCGCGAGGGTGAGCCGAAGCAGGGGCGCCCGATGCAGAGGCAGGCGTTGCGAGCGCGCATCGAACAGACGCGCGAGTTGATCGACAGCCGGACCGTGCGCGGGATCGAGCTCGATCTCATCGATGGTGACAGGCGCTTGGCGACAGACGACTTGCGCGGGCGTGCTGATGCCGTCGTGGATGAAGGCGGTGCGCAGGATGTCGTGCCGTGCGATGATCCGTTGCAGCGCATCGAGCCAGGCATCCAGACGCTCGCGGCTATCGAAGGCGATGCGCGCGGTTTGCAGATACGGGTCGCCCTCGGTGCTCAGCATGTGATGGAACAGAATGCCTTCCTGCAGCGGTGCGAGCGCGTAAATGTCCTGCACGTTCGTTATGCCGCCCGGGACTTGTTCGACGATGGAGTCGATATCCGCTTGCGTCAAGGCGATGAGCGGCAGCATGGCAGGGGTGAGCGCGGTCGTGTCGGGCGTGATGACATTGGGCGGCACGACGATATCGTGCGCAATCGCACCGCGCTCGATCGATGCGGCAAGCGTGCTGAGCACGGGCGTGGCGAAGAGATCGCGCACATTGGCGTGCAGGCCGATGCGGCGCATGCGTTCGATGAGCGTGACGGCCAGCAGCGAATGGCCGCCGAGCGCGAAGAAGTTATCCTGCCGGCCGACGCGATCGAGGCCCAGCAATTCGGCCCACAGATCGGCGAGCGACGATTCGGTCTCACCCAAAGGCGCTTCGAAGGGACGCAACGCGAAGGCATCGGCGTGCGGATCGGGCAGCGCGTGACGGTCGAGCTTGCCGTTGGGCGTGAGCGGCAGTGCATCGAGCATGACGATCGCTGAGGGCACCATGTAATCGGGCAAGCGCTCGGCGAGATGCTCGCGCAAGACACTGGCATCGACATCGGCGAGCAGCGTGACATAAGCGATGAGTTGCTGATCCTGCGAGGCTTCGCTGCGGGCCCGCGCGATGACGACCGCTTCACGCACGGCGGCATGATCCACGAGTTGCGCTTCGATCTCGCCGAGCTCGATACGGAAGCCGCGCACCTTCACCTGATGATCGTTGCGGCCGAGGAACTCGATGTTGCCATCGGCACGATAACGTGCGAGATCGCCTGTGCGGTACATGCGATCGCCGGGCATGAACGGATCGTCGCGGAAGCGTTCGGCGGTGAGTTCAGGCCGGTTGAGATAGCCACGCGCCACGCCCGCGCCGCCGATATACACTTCGCCCACCGTGCCGAGCGGCACCGGCTTGCATCGCGCATCGAGCAGATAGACGCGGGTGTTGGCGATCGGCTTGCCGATGGTCTCCTTCAGGTGATCGCCCCTATGCATCTCGATCCACGTCGAGTAAGTGGTCGTCTCGGACGGGCCATACAGATTGCACAATCGTTCGATATCGGTCTCGGCGAAGATGCGTTTCATCAGCGCGAGCCTGAGCGGCTCGCCCGCAAGGTTGATAGTCTCGACGGATGCGAGCGATGCGCCTGCATCGAGTAGAGAAGTGATTGCCGAAGGCACCGTGTTGACCAGGCTCACATCGTGCGGCTTCCTGGAAAGTGCGAGGACGTTGTCGACGAGATGCACGGTGGCGCCGCAGGTCAACGGTGCGAAGCATTCATAGATCGAAAGATCGAAATTGATCGATGTGGCAAACAGCGTGTGTGAAAGCTCTTTCGATGTAAAGGCGTTCTGCGCCCAGTTCAGGAAGTTGACGGCGTTTCGATGTTCGATGGCGACGCCCTTCGGCTTGCCCGTCGATCCCGACGTATAGATCACATACGCGAGGTTGTGCGGCGCGACCGGTGCTTGCGGATCGGCCTGCGAGAGCGTTTCGTCGTCGGATGCATGAAGATCGAGTACCGTCAGAGTGCCCGTGTCGCCCAACGCATGACGGCCGGCTGCATCGGCGATCAGCAATCGAGGCGCGGCATCGGCAAGAATGTGATTCAGCCGTTCACCCGGATACGCAGGATCGAGCGGCACGTATGCGCCGCCCGCCTTGAGCGTGGCTATCAACGAGACGATCATGCCGACGCGCCGCTCCATGCATAACGCGACGCGATCTTCCGGACGCACGCGCAGCGCGATCAGTCGATGAGCAAGCCGATTCGCACGCGCATTCAGCTCCGCATACGTGAGGGATTCGTCTTCGAAGATGAGCGCGGTGGCATCGGGCGTGCGTCGAACCTGTTGCTCGAAAAGCTGATGCATGGAGAGGTGCTCGGGGTAGGCGGCTGCCGTGTCGTTCCATCGATCGAACAGCGTATACTCTTCAGGCAACACGAGTTCGAGCGCATGTAACGGTACATCGGGCCGCGCGAGCGCCTGATCCAGCAAGCGCGTGAAGCGTTCGCCGAAACGCACGATAGTCTGCCTATCGAAAAGATCGCTTGCGTAGCTGATGCTGCCCGCGAAGCGGTCGTGCGTGTGAGTCAGGTTCAGCGTGAGGTCGAACTTGGCGCCGGCTTCGGCCGGGGGCAGAAGTTCCAGCGTGAGACCGGGCAAAGCAAGCGCCTCGAGCGGCGCATTCTGCAAGACGAGCATCACTTGAAAGAGCGGCGTACGGCTCGTGTCGCGCGCCGGCGCGAGGGCTTCGACGAGTTTTTCGAAAGGCAGGTCCTGATGTGCGTAAGCGGCGAGCGTCGTATCGCGCACTTGCGTGAGCAATTCGCGCATGCTGGGCGCGCCCGACAGATTCGCACGCAATACGAGCGTATTGACGAACAGACCGATGAGCGGTTCGATCTGTGCATGCGTGCGATTGGCGATCGGCGAGCCGACTGCCACTTGCGATTGCCCGGAGAGACGACCAAGAAGCGTCTGGAGTGTGGCGAGCAGCACCATGAATGGCGTCACGCCTTCTCGATGCGCGAGCGTGGTCACGCGCTCCGACAAGTTGGGACTCAGCGAAAAGGGCAATGTTGCGCCACGTCCGCTGATCCGCGCAGGGCGAGGGCGATCGGTCGGCAGATCGAGCGGTGCGAGTTCGGCGAGCTGAGTGCGCCAGTATTGCGTCTGTCGATCGAGTTCCGCGCCGGTGAGCCAATCGCGCTGCCACAACGTAAAGTCGGCATACTGCACGGCCAACGGCGGCAAAGCGAGCGCTTCGTCATGCAACGCGGCCTCATAGCACGCGCCGAGTTCACGCACGAGCACGCCGATGGACCAGCCATCGGAGATGATGTGATGCATCGCGAAGAGCAGCACATGCTCGTCTTCGGCGAGGCGAAGCAGCCGCGCGCGAAGAAGCGGCCCGTGCTGAAGATCGAAGGCTCGCGTGGCTTCGGCTTGCGTGATCCGGCGGACTTCGGCGGCTTGCGCGTCGGAGGCGAGCGTGCCGAGTTCGACGAGAGGCAGTGCGATCCGCAATTGCGTCGCGATACATTGAACCGCCTGCCCGTCTTGTTGCACGAAGGAAGTACGCAGGCTTTCGTGACGCTCCACGAGGGCATTCAACGCAGTGTCGAGCGCCGGAACATCGAGCGACCCGCTCAGGCGCACGGCTACCGGAATGTTATAGGTCGACTGTCCGGGGTTGAGCTGTTCGAGGAACCACAAGCGTTCCTGCGCAAAAGACAGCGGTAAATGCTGCGGCCGCGTGCGTGCTTGCAGTGTCGGGATTGCGCTCACGCGACCCGCTTCCTGCTGTAAGGTTTCGCCGAGCGAAGCCACCGTCGGCGCATCGAACAATGTTCGTAAGGGCAATTCGATGCAAAGCGCCTGACGCAAGCGCGATACGAGTTGCGTGGCCAGCAACGAATGCCCGCCGAGCGCGAAGAAGTTGTCGAAGACACTCACGCGCTCGAGTCCGAGGACGCTGGCAAAGCACTGCGCGAGCGTATGTTCGAGCGAGGTGCGCGGCGCGACATAAGCGGCGAGATCCTGCCACTGCGGATCGGGCAATGCGCGCCGATCGAGCTTGCCGTTGGGCGTGAGCGGCAGCGCATCGAGCGTGACGAACGCCGATGGCACCATGTAATCCGGCAAGCGCGCAGTCACATGCTCGCGAAGCGCGTTCGTATCGATAGCGGTGGCGCCAGTGACATAGGCGATGAGCTGCTGGTCCTGCGTCTCTTCACGCCGCGCCCGTGCGATGACGACGGCCTCGCGCACGGCCGGATGACTCGCGAGCTGCGCTTCGATCTCGCCGAGTTCGATCCGGAAACCGCGAATCTTGACCTGATGATCGTTGCGTCCGAGGAACTCGAGATTGCCATCGGCGCGATAGCGCGCGAGATCGCCCGTGCGATAGATGCGCGCATCGGCAATGAACGGATCGTCGAGGAAGCGCTCGGCGGTGAGCTCGGCACGATTGAGATAACCACGCGCCACCCCCGCGCCACCGATATACAACTCGCCCACGGCACCCGGCGGCACGAGCCGGTAGTGCGCATCGAGCACGTACAGACGCGTGTTGGCA
This sequence comes from Caballeronia zhejiangensis, assembly GCF_022879815.1. NCBI lineage: Bacteria > Pseudomonadati > Pseudomonadota > Betaproteobacteria > Burkholderiales > Burkholderiaceae > Caballeronia > Caballeronia zhejiangensis. The sequence goes on along the minus strand of NZ_CP084288.1, from coordinate 379,365 downwards.
ATCGGCCGGCCGACCGATACCGTGGATGACCTATGCGCGTCGCGGCCCGTGCGATAGCACGAGGACCAGACCGTCGTTTCAGTCGGACCGTAGAGATTCCACAGCGCCTTGACCTTCTCGTTCAGACGCGCCGCGAGGTTCGCGGACAACGCTTCGCCGCCGCACAGCGCGGTAAGCTTCGCGCTGCCGCTCCACTGCGTGTCGAGCAGCATGCGCCAGGTGGCCGGGGTCGCCTGCATGAAGCTGATGGCGTGTGCATCGATGAGCGCTTGCAACGCGAGCGGATCGGCCGCATCGTTGCGCGATGCGAGCACGATGCACGCGCCGGCGCTCAAGGGTAAATACAACTCCAGGCCCGCGATATCGAAGGATATCGTCGTGACAGCGAGCAGTGTGTCGGCGGCGTTCATCGAGGTGATATCGCGCATCGAGCACAGGAAGTTCAGCATCTGGCGATGCTCGATCATCACGCCTTTGGGCTTGCCTGTGGAGCCCGATGTAAAGAGCACGTATGCGAGATGATGTGGTTCGATTCTGGTTTGAGGATTGTCCTCTGATGCATCGAGCGATGCGTCCGGATCGAGCACGCTCAACGTACCCGTATCGCCGAGTGCTTCACGGCCGATGGCATCGGCGAGCAAGAGGCGCGGCGTCGAGTCAGTGAGGATGTGAGTCAGGCGTTCGCCGGGGTAAGCCGGATCGAGCGGCACATAGGCGCCGCCCGCTTTGAGTATCGCGAGCAACGCCACCACCATGCCGATGCCACGCTCCACGCACAGCGCCACGCGATCTTCCGGACGCACGCCCAACTTGATCAAATGATGCGCGAGCCGATTGGCACGCGCATTGAGTTGCGCATACGTGAGCGTCTGATCTCCAAAGATCAGCGCGATCGCATCGGGCGTGCGCTCGACCTGCTGCTCGAACAACTGATGAATGCACAGATCGACAGGGTACGACGCAGCCGTATCGTTCCACGTCTGGACCAGTAACTGACGCGTCTTGGGCGGCAGCACATCGAGTTGGTCGACGGGCGTCTGCGGTGCCTGCTCGAGTGCCTGCACGAGGCTCGATAACGCTTGCTCCATGTACCCGCACAACTGATCGGGCGAGAGCGGCGCGAGCGTTTGCGCGGTCAAGCCAAGGCTCTCGCCGTTGTCTTCGACAGCGAGCATGAGCGGATAGTTGGTGCGCTCTTCGGCGCCCAGCAGCTCGATCCCCTCGAAGGCATATTGTTCATCGGCGACGGCCTGGTTGTGGCGATAGTTCAGCAGCGCGCTAAAGAGCGGCGCGGGCGCGGCCACGCCACTGCATCGCTGAGCGAGTGCGAGCGGAGCATGCTGATGCTGCAGCAAGGCCGCGAGACGTTGATGCGTGTCACGCACGCTATCGACAACAGAGACATCGTTCACATCGAGGCGAATCGGCAAGGTGTTGATGAGCAGCCCGAGCGCCTGATCGACACCTGCCTGCATGCGCCCGAGCAGCACGGTGCCGAAGACGATGCGGCCATCGCCGGTGCTTGCCGCGTCGAGCACACGCGCCCATGCGAGATGACAGAGACTGGCGAGACTGACGCCGAGGTCTCGCGCCTGCGTGCGCAGACGCGTGTTCAACGCCGCGGGCAACGTCACGCGAGCTTCGGCAACCGAGGAGCCGTCGTGATGCACATCGGTGAAGCCGAAGGGCAGCGTGGGCTCGCTGAGCGCGGCGAGCATGTCGCGGAAGAACGCTTCATGCTCCTGCTGAGTGGCGCCGAGCCGCGCCTGCGCGACCAGATCGCGAAACGGTTGCGCCACATCGAGCGCATCGGCATGGCCCTCGAGCAATGCGCTGATCTCTTTCTGAATCACTTCGAGCGTAACGTGATCGCCGATCAGGTGATGCCACACGAGCAGCGCGAGCCAGCGCGGCGAATCGTGTTCCTTCGCGAGGGTGAGCCGAAGCAGGGGCGCCCGATGCAGAGGCAGGCGTTGCGAGCGCGCATCGAACAGACGCGCGAGTTGATCGACAGCCGGACCGTGCGCGGGATCGAGCTCGATCTCATCGATGGTGACAGGCGCTTGGCGACAGACGACTTGCGCGGGCGTGCTGATGCCGTCGTGGATGAAGGCGGTGCGCAGGATGTCGTGCCGTGCGATGATCCGTTGCAGCGCATCGAGCCAGGCATCCAGACGCTCGCGGCTATCGAAGGCGATGCGCGCGGTTTGCAGATACGGGTCGCCCTCGGTGCTCAGCATGTGATGGAACAGAATGCCTTCCTGCAGCGGTGCGAGCGCGTAAATGTCCTGCACGTTCGTTATGCCGCCCGGGACTTGTTCGACGATGGAGTCGATATCCGCTTGCGTCAAGGCGATGAGCGGCAGCATGGCAGGGGTGAGCGCGGTCGTGTCGGGCGTGATGACATTGGGCGGCACGACGATATCGTGCGCAATCGCACCGCGCTCGATCGATGCGGCAAGCGTGCTGAGCACGGGCGTGGCGAAGAGATCGCGCACATTGGCGTGCAGGCCGATGCGGCGCATGCGTTCGATGAGCGTGACGGCCAGCAGCGAATGGCCGCCGAGCGCGAAGAAGTTATCCTGCCGGCCGACGCGATCGAGGCCCAGCAATTCGGCCCACAGATCGGCGAGCGACGATTCGGTCTCACCCAAAGGCGCTTCGAAGGGACGCAACGCGAAGGCATCGGCGTGCGGATCGGGCAGCGCGTGACGGTCGAGCTTGCCGTTGGGCGTGAGCGGCAGTGCATCGAGCATGACGATCGCTGAGGGCACCATGTAATCGGGCAAGCGCTCGGCGAGATGCTCGCGCAAGACACTGGCATCGACATCGGCGAGCAGCGTGACATAAGCGATGAGTTGCTGATCCTGCGAGGCTTCGCTGCGGGCCCGCGCGATGACGACCGCTTCACGCACGGCGGCATGATCCACGAGTTGCGCTTCGATCTCGCCGAGCTCGATACGGAAGCCGCGCACCTTCACCTGATGATCGTTGCGGCCGAGGAACTCGATGTTGCCATCGGCACGATAACGTGCGAGATCGCCTGTGCGGTACATGCGCTCGCCGGAAGCGAAGGGGTCGGCGACGAAGCGCTGCGCGGTGAGCGCCGCGCGCCGCAGATAGCCGCTCGCGAGACCCGTACCGCCGATATACAACTCACCCGTCACGCCGAGCGGCACAGGACGCAGGAATTCATCGAGAACATAGGCTCGCGTGTTGGCCAGCGGTCTCCCGATGGGAATCGACATGCCGTATGCGATGTCATCGTGATAGGCATGCGTCAACACGCCCACGGTCGTCTCGGTCGGGCCATAGTGATTCAGAATGCGCATGCCGGGCTTCAGTGCCTGCACGCGGCGGATCCAGTCGGAGCGCGTCGCTTCCCCGCCTAGCACGAGCAATTGCGTCGGCAATGCAGGCGCGGTGTCGAGCGTAACGTCAACGAGCGCGCGCAAATGTCCGGGCACGATCTTGAGCACATCGATTCCGCGCTGACGCATGTACTGCCCGAACAGATAGCTGTCAGTGGTGCGGTCGTTCGACAGCACATGCAGCTCGTGGCCAGCGACCAGCGCACCGAACAGAATCGTATTGCCCAGATCGGTCGCGATGGTTGAAGCGAGGGCCATCTTGCACGGCGCGAGCACGTTCATCCTCGCAAGCACGCCGCTCAGATAGTTCGATAGATTCCGATGACTCAGCACGACGCCCTTGGGCTTGCCGGTCGAGCCGGACGTGTAGATCACATACGCGGGGCTGTGCGACTGCAGGTCAATGGCGGGATCGATATCGGGACATGCTTCGATACGGCACGCTTCGTCGTCGGGACAAACGATCGAGACGTTAAGCGCGACCCGTGAAAGACCGTCGAGCAACGATGTCTGAGTCACGAGCAGCGATACATCGGCGTCGTCGAGCATGTACGCGAGGCGCTCGGCGACCGAGGCGGGATCGAGCGGCACATACGCAGCGCCTGCCTTGAGTATCGCCATCAACGCGACGATCATGTCGATGCCGCGCTCCATGCACAACGCGACGCGATGTTCCGGTTCGACGCCAAGCGCGATGAGATGGTGCGCAAGCCGATTAGCGCGCGCATCGAGTTGCGCATACGTGAGGGATTCGTCTTCGAAAACGAGCGCGATCGCATCGGGCGAGCGTCGGACCTGTTGGGCAAAAAGTTGATGGATACTCAAGTGCTCGGGATACGCAGCAGTGGTGTCGTTCCATCGCCTGAGGGATGCATGCTCTTCGGGTAGCACGATGTCGAACGCCTGCAGAGGCGCATCGGGTTTTTCTAGCGCTTGTTCGAGCAGACGCGCGAAGCGTTCCCCGAGCCTCGCAATCGTGTGCTCGTCGAAAAGATCGGATGCGTAGCTCAGGCTACCGGTAAAGCGCCCTTGCGTGTGCGCGAGCTTCAACGTGAGATCGAACTTCGCGCCGGCTTCGGAAGGAGGCAGCAACTCGAGCGTGAGTCCGGGCAAGGCGAGCGGCTCCGTCGGGGCGTTCTGCAACACGAACATCGCCTGGAAGAGCGCCGTACGGCTAGTATCGCGAGCGGGCGCGAGTGCTTCGACGAGCTTCTCGAACGGCAAGTCCTGATGCGCGTACGCGGCGAGCGTCGTATCGCGAACTTGCCTGAGCAATGTACGCAACGAAGGCGAGCCGGAGAGATCCGCGCGCATGACGAGCGTATTGATGAACAGGCCGATGAGCGGCTCGACTTGCGCATGCGTGCGATTGGCGATCGGCGAGCCCACCGCGATATCCGTTTGCCCGGACAAACGCGCGAGGAGCGTCTGGAAGACGGCGAGCAGCAGCATGAAGGGCGTGGCGCCTTCGCGTTGCGCGAGCGCGATCAGCCGCTCGGAAAGCGCCGGGCTGAGGGCGAAGGGCAAGCTGGCGCCGCGCCCGCTGATGTGCGAGGGCCGGGGGTGATCGGTCGGCAGATCGAGCGGCGCGAGGCCTTCGAGCCGATCGCGCCAGTACCGAGTCTGTCTTTCGAGCTCGGCGCCGGCGAGCCAATCGCGCTGCCACAAGGTGAAGTCGGCGTACTGCACATCGAGCGGCGGCAACGCAGCAGGCGCGTTCGACAACGCCGCCGTGTAGCACGCGCCGAGTTCACGCACGAGCACGCCCGTCGACCAGCCATCGTAGATGATGTGATGGATCGTGAACAGCAGGACATGCTCTCGCGCGGACAGGCGCAGCAATCTCGCTCGGAGCAGCGGACCCTGTTCAAGATCGAATGCGCGTGTTGCCTCATCTTGTGCGAGGCGGCGGACTTCGGTGGCCTGCGCATCGGCATCGAGCGTATCGAGCGCGATCAGCGGCACGGTGACCTGCGCTTGCATTGCGATGCGTTGAACCGGAACGCCGTCGTGTTGCGCGAAGCAAGTGCGCAGGACTTCATGCCGATCGATGAGCGCGTTCATCGCGGTCTGCAACGCCCGAGCATCGAGCGATCCGGTGAGACGCACGGCCACTGGAATGTGATACGCGGACTGACCCGGGTTGAGTTGCTCGAGGAACCATAAACGTTCCTGCGCGAAGGACAACGGCAGATGCGCGGGGCGCTCGCGCGTCTGCAAAGGCGGCAAGATGCTCGCGCGATCCGAAGGCGCATCGAGCGTCAGCGCTTCGGCAAGCAAAGCGACGCCAGGCGCATCGAACAGCGTCCGCAAGGGCAGCTCGATCGCAAGCGTCTGACGCAAACGCGAGACGAGTTGCGTAGCAAGCAGCGAATGGCCGCCGAGCGAGAAGAAGTTGTCGAAGACGCTCACGCGTTCGAGGCCGAGTACATCGGCGAAGCACTTCGCGAGCGTGTGTTCGAGCAAGGTGCGCGGCGCGACATACGCGGCAAGGTTTTGCCATTCAGGATCGGGCAACGCGCGACGATCGAGCTTGCCGTTGGGTGTCAGCGGCAGCGCGTCGAGCAGCACGAAGGCCGACGGCACCATATAGTCGGGCAGACGAGAACGTGCATGTTCCCGAAGTGCCTCGATGTCGATATCGCCGGTTGCCGTAACATAAGCGACGAGTTGCTGATCCAGCGTTTTTTGATGCCGCATGCGGCCGATGACGACAGCCTCGCGCACCGACGGATGACTGGCGACGTGCGCTTCGATCTCGCCGAGCTCGATACGGAAGCCGCGTATCTTGACTTGATGATCGTTGCGTCCGAGGAACTCGATATTGCCATCGGCGCGATAACGCGCGATATCGCCGGTTCGATACATGCGCGCGCCCGCGATGAACGGATCATCGATGAAACGTTCGGCCGTGAGTTCGGGCCGGTTCAGATAACCACGCGACACACCCGCGCCGCCTATAAACAACTCACCGATCGCGCCCGGCGGAACCCGCCGAAGGTGCGCATCGAGCAGATAGATGCGCGCGTTGGCAATCGGCTTGCCGATGACCGGCTGCACCTGGTCAGCCGTGATCTCGGTAAGCGCCGCATCGACGGTGCATTCGGTCGGACCGTAGACGTTGAACGCGCGAATCTGTTCAGCGTTCGCCAGTCGATTCCACGTCTGTTGTGTGATCGCTTCGCCGCCGATAAGCAAGGTCAGCTTCGACCGCCGGCGTTCGAGCAAGCCGCTGGCGAGCATGACATCGAGTTGAGTGGGCGTGCAGTCGAGCACGTCGATATCGGCGTTGTTCAGATAGTCGATGAGCACCGCACTATCGGTGCGCACGTCGGCGGGAATCACGATCAGTCGATGACCTGCAAGCAGCGCCGTGAGGCTCTTCAATGAAGAGTCGAACGCGATGCTCGCGTTCAGACCGATGCCGGAGCGCGCGGCGCAACGTGCGAACACCGTCGATTGCAGCGCGTAATGCAGATTCACGACATGGCGATGTTCGACCATCACGCCCTTGGGCTTGCCGGTGGAGCCGGAGGTGTAGATGACGTAGGCGAGATGATGCGGCGCGACGTTCGTTTGCGGGTTCTCTTGTGGGAGCGCTTCATCGAGCGATGCATCGATTTCGAGTACGTCGAGCGCGCCGGTGTCGCCCAATGCTTCCCGGCCCGCGGCATCGGCGAGCAGCAGACGCGGCGCGGCATCGGTGAGGATATGGTTCAGGCGCTCGCCCGGATAAGCCGGATCGAGCGGCACGTAAGCGCCGCCTGCCTTGAGTATCGCCATCAACGCGACGATTATGCCGATGCTGCGCTGCATGCACAGCGCGACGCGATCGTCCGGCCGGACGCCGAGCGCGATCATTCGATGCGCAAGCCGATTCGCGCGCGCATTGAGTTCGGCATACGTGAGCGATTCGCCTTCGAATACCAGCGCGGTCGCTTCAGGCGAGCGTCGTACCTGCTGCTCGAACAGACGATGGACGCATGCATCTTCGGGATGCGCCTCGGCCGTGTCGTTCCATCGTTCGAGCAGCGCATGCTCGTCAGGCAGCACCAGTTCGAACGCGTGCAAGGGCGCATCCGGTTGATCGAGCGCCTGTTCGAGCAGACGCGTGAAGCGTTCGCCCATGCGCACGATCGTCTGTTCATCGAACAGGTCGGTCGCATAAGCGAGCGTGCCTTGGAATCGATCTTGTGTATGCGTCAGATTCAGCGTGAGATCGAACTTCGCGCCGGCATCGGCGGGGCGCATCACTTCCAGCGTCAGGCCGGGCAGCGCGAGCGGCTCCATCGGCGCGTTCTGAAGGACGAACATGACCTGGAACAACGCCGTGCGGCTGGTGTCGCGAACCGGCGCGAGCGCTTCGACGAGCTTCTCGAACGGCAAGTCCTGATGGGCGTAAGCGGCGAGCGTGGTCTCACGCACTTGCGCGAGCAGGTCACGCAGCGACGGCGATCCCGAAAGATCGGCGCGCAAGACGAGCGTGTTGACGAACAGGCCGATGAGCGGTTCCGTCTGCGCATGCGTGCGGTTTGCGATCGGCGACCCTATGGCGATGTCGTTTTGACCGGACAGTCGCGCGAGCAGCGTCTGGAACACGGCGAGCAGCAGCATGAACGGCGTGACGCCCTCCCGATTCGCAAGCGCGTCGATCCGTTCGCATAACGCGGCACCTACCGCGAATGGCACACTCGCACCGCGTCCGCTCATTTGCGATGGACGTGGGCGATCGGCGGGCAGGTTCAGCGGTGCGAGTTCGGCGAGCTGATTGCGCCAGTATTGCGTCTGACGGTCGAGTTCTGCACCCGCCAGCCAATCGCGCTGCCACAAGGTGAAGTCGGCGTATTGCACGGCCAGCGGCGGCAGTGAAACAGGCTCATTGCGTAACGCAGCCGCATAGCCCGCACCGAGTTCACGCACGAGCACGCCCGTCGACCAGCCATCCGAGACGATATGATGCATCGTGAACAGCAGCACATGTTCGTCTTGTGCAACGCGCAGCAGGAGTGCGCGCAGCAACGGACCGCGCTGAAGATCGAATGCCCGCGTGGCTTCGTCCTGCGCGAGTCGACGCAGTTCGGCGGCTTGCGCATCAGATGCAAGCGCATCGAGCGCGATGACCGGCAGCGCGATGTGCAAGTGCGGCGCGATGCATTGCACGGCCTGTCCGTCGTATTGCGCGAACGTGGTTCGCAAGCTCTGGTGACGCTCCACGAGCGCGTTCAGCGCGGTCTCGAATGACGGCACATCGAGCGATCCGTTCAGACGCACCGCGACTGGAATGTTATACGCGGATTGTCCGGGATCCAGTTGTTCGAGGAACCACATACGTTCCTGCGCGAAGGAAAGCGGCAGATGAGCGGGTCGCTCGCGTGCTTGCAGAGGCGGCAAGGCGCTCGCGACGCGACGTGACTCATCGAGCGCAAGCACTTCGGCAAGCGCTGCAACGCTCGGCGCATCGAACAAGGCACGCAGCGGCAAGTCGATGGAGAGCGCTTGGCGCACGCGCGAAACGAGTTGCGTGGCCAGCAGCGAATGACCGCCCAGCGAGAAGAAGTTATCGAACACGGCGACACGTTGAAGGCCGAGCACACTGGCAAAGCATTGCGCGAGGGTTTCTTCCAGCGATGTGCGCGGCGCGACATATGTGGCCTGATCCTGCCACTGCGGATCGGGCAATGCGCGACGATCGAGCTTGCCGTTGGGCGTCAGCGGCAAGGCATCGAGCACCACGAACGCCGAGGGCACCATGTAATCGGGTAAGCCCGATGCAAGATGTTCGCGCAACATGCCCGCGTCGATCTCGTCCGTACCGGTGACGTACGCGATGAGTTGCTGATCCTGCGTCGCTTCATGCCGCGCGCGCGCGATGACGACAGCCTCCCGCACCGACGGATGACTCGCGATCTGCGCCTCGATCTCGCCGAGTTCGATACGGAAACCGCGAATCTTGACTTGATGATCGTTGCGTCCGAGAAATTCGATGTTGCCATCGGCGCGATAGCGTGCGATGTCGCCGGTGCGATACATGCGCCCGCCCGGTACGAAGGGATCGTCGAGGAAGCGCTCAGCGGTGAGTTCGGGACGGTTCAGATAGCCGCGTCCGACACCCGCGCCGCCGACATAGAGTTCGCCCACGGCGCCGATAGGCATCAGGCGGCGCTCGGCGTCGAGCAGATAGATGCGCGTGTTCGCGATGGGACCGCCGATCGGCACCGGGTTCGACTCTTCCGGCAGGCACCGATACGCGGTCGCCCAAACCGTCGCTTCCGTCGGACCGTATTCGTTGTAGAGGGCGACCGGTCGAGGCAGCGTGGAGCTTTGCTTCGCGAGTCCGGGCGGGCACGCTTCGCCCGCTACGATGATCTCGCGAAGCTTATGATCATCGCTCGACGACATACTGTCGAGAATGGCCTGACCGAGCGACGGCACGCACAACACACGCGTGATGTCGCGGTGCCGCACCAGTTCGATGATCGCGTCCGGGTCTCGCGCGGTATCGAGATCGACGAGCGCAAGACAGCCTCCGTTCGTGAGTGTGCCGAAGAGGCCTGCGACGGAGCTGTCGAACGCGAGCGACGACAGCAGCAGGAAGCGTTCGTTCGGTGCGCGCTCATAGAACCGGTGCCGCGCGAAGGTGGACGCGACGAGCGTTCCGTGCTCGATCGCCACGCCTTTGGGCTTGCCGGTCGAACCCGATGTATAGATCACATAAGCAAGGTTGCTCGGCCTGACGTTCGGGTGCGGATCATCCTGCGGATACGCGTCGTCGAGCGCTGCTTGCGGATCGATGACAGTGAGCGAACCCGTGTCGCCCAATGCTTCGCGACCGGCGGCATCGGCAATGAGCAGACGAGGCATCGCATCGGTGAGGATATGCGTCAGGCGTTCGCCCGGATAAGCGGGATCGAGCGGCACGTACGCGCCGCCTGCCTTCAGTATCGCCATCAACGCGACGATTCCTCCGATGCCGCGTTCCATGCAGAACGCGACGCGATCTTCCGCTTGCACGCCGAGCGCGATCAGCCGATGCGCAAGCAGGTTCGCGCGCGCATCGAGCTGCGTGTACGTGAGCGACTGGTCCGCGAAGATGAGCGCGAGGGCATCCGGCGTGCGCCGGACTTGCTCTTCGAAGAGTTGCTGAATGCAAACATCGTCGCGATAAGCCGTTGTCGTGTCATTCCATCGTTCGAGGAGCGCGTGCTCCTCGGGCAGCACGATGTCGAGCGCAAAGAGCGGCGCATCGGGCTGATCGAGCGCCTGTTCGAGCAAGCGCGCGAAGCGCTCGCCGAAGCGCGCGATGGTGCGTTCATCGAAGAGGTCGGTGGCGTAGTTCAGGCTGCCGGTCAGATGGTCTTGCGTATGAGTCAGGTCCAACGTGAGATCGAACTTGGCGCCGGCTTCGGCCGGTGGCAGCGGTTCCAGCGTGAGGCCGGGCAGCGCGAGTGGTTCGAGCGGCGCGTTCTGTAACACGAACATCACCTGAAACAACGCGGGGCGGCTAGTGTCCCGAACCGGCGCGAGTGCTTCGACGAGCTTTTCGAACGGCAAATCCTGATGCGCGTAAGCAGCGAGCGTCGTTTCGCGGACTTGCGTGAGCAACGTACGCAACGACGGCGATCCCGAAAGATCGGCGCGCAGCACGAGCGTATTGACGAAGAGGCCGATGAGTGGCTCGATCTGTGCATGCGTGCGATTGGCGATGGGCGAGCCGACGGCGACATCGTTCTGTCCGGAAAGGCGCGCAAGCAGCGTCTGGAACACGGCGAGTAGCAGCATGAAAGGCGTGACGCCTTCCCGCTGCGCGAACGCATACAGCCGTTCGCACAGCGCGGGGCCGAGCGCGAAAGGCAAGGTCGCGCCGCGTCCGCTGATCTGTGCGGGGCGTGGACGGTCGAGAGGCAAGTCCAGCGGCGCGAGATCGGCAAGACGACCGCGCCAGTATTGCGTCTGGCGTTCCAGTTCCGCATCGGCGAGCCAGGCACGCTGCCAAATCGTGAAGTCGGCGTACTGCACGGGCAAGGGCGGAAGCGCAACCGGCTCCTTGCGCACGGCAGCCGTATAGCATGCGCCGAGTTCGCGAACGAGCACGCCGATAGACCAGCCGTCCGAGACGATGTGATGCATCGTGAACAACAGGACATGTTCAGCGGATGACAACCGCAGCAATCGCGCGCGAAGCAGCGGTCCATGTTGAAGATCGAAGGCGCGCGAGGCTTCGATCTGCGCGAGACGGTGAACCTCGGCGCTTTGCTCATCGGCGACGCGTTCATCGAGTTCGATGATCGGCAGCGCGATCTTCAGACTGGGCGCTATGCATTGCATCGCTTGGCCGTTGTGCTCCACGAACGATGTGCGAAGGCTCTCGTGACGTGCCACGAGCGCGTTCAACGCGGTTTCGAATGCGTGAACATCGAGCGAGCCGAAAAGGCGCACGGCGACGGGTATGTTGTACGTCGATTGTCCCGGATCGAGTTGATCGAGGAACCACAAGCGTTCCTGTGCGAACGACAGCGGCACTTGCGCGGGACGCGGCAACGCTTGCAACGGCGGGCGCGCCCCGGCGCGATGAGCCGTGTCCTCCAACGCGTCGGCGAGCGCGGCGACGCTCGGCGCATCGAACAGCGTGCGCAAGGACAATTCGATCGACAGGGCTTCGCGCAGTCGCGAGACGAGTTGCGTGGCGAGCAGCGAGTGCCCGCCAAGCGCAAAGAAGTCATCGAAGATGCTCACGCGTTCGAGGCCGAGCACGCTGGCAAAGCACTCGGCAAGCGATGTCTCGAGCGATGTCCGCGGCGCGACATACACGGCGAGGTTCTGCCATTGCGGATCAGGCAGCGCGCGTCGATCCAGCTTGCCGTTCGTCGTAAGCGGCAAGGCATCGAGCGTCACGAACGCGGACGGCACCATGTAATCCGGCAGACGCGAACCGAGATGCTCGCGAAGGTCGCTCGTGTCGATGTCGGAAACGCCGGTGATATAGGCGATGAGTTGCTGATCCTGCGTCGCTTCATCGCGTGCGCGCGCGATGACGACGGCTTCGCGCACCGCCGGATGACTGGCGATCTGCGCTTCGATCTCTCCCAACTCGATACGAAAGCCTCGAACCTTGACCTGATGATCGTTGCGCCCGAAAAACTCCAGACTGCCATCGGGACGATACCGTCCGAGATCGCCCGTGCGATAGAGCCGCGCGCCCGGAACGAAGGGATCGTCGATGAAACGCTCCGCGGTCAGCTCGGGCCGATTGAGATAGCCGCGCGCCACGCCCGCGCCGCCGACATACAACTCGCCGACCGCACCGACAGGCGCGAGCCGCTGTTGCGCATCGAGCAGATAGATCGTGAGGTCAGGAATGCGCACGCCGATCGGGCTGTGGCTGTCCGCGCAGTCTTCGCGATCGAGCGGTCGATAAGTCACATGCACGGTCGTCTCGGTGATGCCGTACATGTTGACGAGGCGCGGATGCCGATCCGGATGACGCGCGTACCACGGCTCCAGCATCGAAGGATTCAACGCCTCGCCGCCGAATATCACATAGCGCAACGCGGTGGGCGCATCGTTCGTCTCCTGCGCCTGAATCAATGCGCGAAACGCGCTCGGTGTCTGATTCAGTACGGTCACGCGTTCCCGCTGAAGCAGTCGAAGAAAGTCGGGCGCGAAGCGCGCAAGCTGTTGCGGCACGATCACGAGCTTGCCGCCATAACGCAGCGCGCCCCACATTTCCCAGACCGAGAAGTCGAAGGCGAACGAGTGGAACAGGCACCATACGTCGCGTTCATCGAAATTGAACCAGTCGTGCGTCGCATCGAAGAGGCGAACGATCTGCGCGTGCTCGATCATCACACCCTTGGGCTTGCCGGTAGAGCCGGACGTGTAGATCACGTATGCGAGATGCGACGGAGCGACGGCCGTGACCGGATCGTCTTGCGAGATGTCGTCGTCGAGCAATGCATCGGGATCGATCACGGTAAGCTCGCCCGTATCGCCGAGCGCCGCGCGGCCGGGGGCGTCGGCGAGCAACAGGCGCGGCGTCGAGTCGCTGAGAATGTGGCTCAGGCGCTCGCCCGAATAAGCGGGATCGAGCGGCACATAAGCGCCACCGGACTTGAGGATCGCGAGCAACGCGACCATCATGCCGATGCCACGCTCCACGCATAACGCGACGCGATCTTCCGGCCCCACGCCCAGCGCGATCAGACGATGCGCGAGCCGGTTCGCTCGCGCATTGAGCTTCGCATAGGTCATGGATTGATCTTGGAAGACGAGCGCGACCGCGTCGGGCACGCGCCTGGCCTGTTGCTCGAAAAGCTGGTGAATGCACATGTCCGATGGATACGAAGCCGTGTCGTTCCATGTCTTCACCAGCAGCTCATACGTGTCGGGCGGCACGACGTCGAGCTGATTCACTGGCGTTTGCGGCGCTTCTTCGAGTGCGTGCGCAAGGCTCGACAAAGCCTGCGCCATATATCCACAGAGCTGTGCGGGCGACAGCGGCGCAACGGTCTGCGCGATGAGACCGAGACTATCGCCGTTGTCATCGACGCACAACGTCAGCGGATAATTGGTGCGCTCTTCGGCGCCGAGCAGTTCGATGCCGTGGGTGTGCCGGTCGTCGGATGCGCGATTATGACGATAGTTGAGCAGCGCATTGAAGAGCGGCGCGGGCGCGGCGACGCCGCTGCATCGTTGAGCGAGCGCGAGCGGGGCATGCTGATGCTGCAGCAGCGCGGCGAGACGGTCATGCGCAAGACGCGCGCTGTCAGCGACGGAAGCGTCGTCGATGTCGAAGCGAACCGGCAAGGTGTTGATTACGAGCCCGAGCGCCTGGTCGACGCCCGCCTGCATGCGTCCGAGCAACACGGTGCCGAATACCACGCACCCATCGGAATCCAGTGCGCTGCCCGCGTTCAACACGCGCGCCCACGCGAGATGACAGAGACTCGCGAGACTGACGCCGATATGCCGGGCCTGCGCGCGCAGACGCGCATCGAGTTCGGCGGGCAGCGTGATCTGCGCTTCGGCGACGGCCGAGCCGTCGTGATGCACATCGGTCAAGCCGAACGGCAACGTGGGCTCGCTGACATCGGCGAGCATGTCGCGGAAAAAGGCTTCCTGCGCGTCATGGTTCGCCCCGAGCCGGGCCTGCGCGACAAGGTCGCGGAATGGTTGCGCCGCGCCCAACGCGTGCGCGCGGCCCTCGAGAATCGCGCCGATTTCCGCATGCATGACCTCGAGCGTCGCATGATCGCCGATCAGATGATGCCAGTTCAATTGCATCAGCCAGCGATCCCCGCTCGCGTCGCGTGCGATTGCAATCTGCATCAGGGGCGCGCGAGCGAGATCGAGGCGCTGCGTGCGCGCATCGAAATGATGCGTCAGATCGTCGACCTCGACGATCGTCACGGGCGCATGACGCAGGACGACTTGCGCCGCCGTCGTCACGCCTTCGTGAACGAACGCAGTGCGCAGAATGTCATGCCGCGCGACGACGTGTTGCAACGCATCGACCCATGCATCGAGACGGGCGCGGCTGTCGAACGCGAGGCGCGCGGTTTGCAGATACGGATCGCCTTCCGTCGTGAGCATGTGATGAAACAGGATGCCTTCCTGAAGCGGCGCGAGTGCATAGATATCCTGAACGTTAGAGATTCCGCCAGGCATTTGATCGGCGATGCGATCGATATCCGTCTGCGTCAGCGAGATGAGCGGCAGCATGTCCGGCGTGATGGCGCTGTTCGCGGGCGTGATGACATTGGGCGGCACGACAATGTCGGACTTCGGCGCGGCGTAATCGATGGCATCGGCGAATGCGCTGAGCACGGGCGTCGCGAAGAGATCTCGCACGCTCGCTTGCAACCCGATGCGCCGCAAGCGCTCGATCAGCGTCACCGCGAGCAGCGAGTGGCCGCCGAGCGCGAAAAAATTGTCATGCCGACCGACACGTTCGATTCCCAGCAGTTCAGCCCACAGTCCGGCAAGCGCGCTTTCGGTGCGACCTTGCGGTGCTTCGAAGGGACGCAGCGCGAAGGCGTCGGCTTGCGGATCGGGCAACGCGCGGCGATCGAGCTTGCCGCTCGGCGTAAGCGGCAGCGCATCGAGCGCAACGAACGCGGCGGGCGTCATATAGTCGGGAAGACGCGTGCTCAGATGTTCGCGCAAGTCGCTTGCGTCGATGCCGAATTCATCGCGTGCGGTGACATAGGCGATGAGTTGCTGATCCTGCGAGCCGGGCGTGCGCGAACGCGCAATCACCACCGCATCGCGCACGGCCGGATGACTCGCGATCTGCGTCTCGATCTCGCCGGGCTCGATGCGGAAGCCGCGAATCTTGATTTGCAGATCATTGCGTCCGAGGAATTCGATATTGCCGTCGAGATGAAAGCGGGCGAGATCGCCGGTGCGGTACATGCGTGCGCCGGGCACGAACGGATCGTCGAGAAAGCGCTCGGCCGTGAGCTCGGGACGATTCAGATAGCCGCGCGCGACACCCGCGCCGCCGATATACAGCTCGCCCACCGCGCCAGGCGGCACCGTGCGACGCCGTGCGTCGAGCACATACGTGCGCGTGTTGGCGAGCGGCTTGCCGATAACCGGTCGCGCCTGTTCATGCGTGATCTCCGCGAAAGTCGCATCTACCGTGCATTCGGTCGGACCATAGACGTTGAACGCACGTATGCCTTGTGCGCGCGCAAGACGGCTCCACGTCTGCGGCGTGAGCGGTTCACCGCCGACGAGCACGGTCAGTGGCGCTTGCCGTCGTTCGAGCAGACCGGCCGAGAACAGCGATTCGAGTTGCGTCGGCGTGCAGTCGAAAACGTCGATACCGGATGTGTCGAGAAAATCGACGAGCGCCATCGCGTCGGTGCGCACATCGGCGGGAACGATGACGAGCCGATGCCCGGACAGCAACGCGGTGAGATTCTGGACGGACGCATCGAAGGCGATGCTTGCGTTCAGCGTCACGCCCGCATGCGGCGCGCAATGCGCGAACACGGTCGATTGCAACGCATGATGCAGGTTCATCACGTGCCGTTGCTCGACCATCACGCCCTTGGGCTTGCCGGTGGAACCCGACGTGTAGATCACATACGCGAGATGATGCGAGGCGAGGGCGGGCACATGCGGATCGTCTTTCGGCAGGGCATCGTCGAGCGATGCATCCGGATCGAGCACCGTAAGCACGCCGATATCACCGAGCGCGTGACGGCCCGCTGCATCGGCGACGAGCAACCGAGGCGAGGCATCGCCGAGTATGTAACTCAGACGTTCGCCCGGGTAAGCTGGATCGAGCGGGATGTAAGCGCCGCCCGACTTGAGTATGCCGAACAACGCGACGATCGCGCCGATGCCGCGCTCCATACACAAGGCGACGCGACCTTCGGGACGCACGCCGAGCGCGATGAGCCGATGCGCGAGCCGGTTCGCGCGCGCATTGAGCTGCGCAAACGTGAGCGATGCGCCATCGCAGACGAGTGCGACGGCGTCGGGCGTGAGCCGTGCCTGCTGCTCGAGAAGCCGATGAATGCACTCATGCTCCGAATACGGCGCGGTCGTGTCGTTCCAGCGTTCGAGGAGCGCCTGCCTTTCAGGTAACACGAGCTGAAGCGTATGGAGCGGCGCATCGGGCCGATCGAGCACTTGTTCGAGGAGACGTGTGAAGCGGCGCGCGTGCGCCTCGACGGACTCGGGCGTATAGAGCAACGGATTGCCATCGAACATCAATTCGATGCCAAGTTCATCGCCCTGGTCATGCACGATCAGCGCGAGATCATCGGGCGTGCCATAGAAGGAGCGATTCGAGCCGATGATGCAGCCCGCGAAGTTCAGCGCACGGCTGTACTCCGGCATGATGTTCACCGTGGGACCGAAGAGCGGCCTGTCGGCTTCGATGCGGCCGACATCGCGCCGGATATCTTTCACGCGATAGCGCTGATGACGCAGCACGCGGCGGCTTTGCCGCGAGACGGCATCGAGAAGATCGACGATTGTCGTGCGTTCGTCGACGATCGCTCGTAACGGCAGCGCATTCGACAACATGCCCGGCACGCTTCTCGCCAGACGTCCGACGCGTGCGGCGACGGGCAACCCGAGCACCACTTCGGGCTGGCCGCTCAGACGTGCGACATAGGCGGCCATGACCGCCGTCATGATTTGCGGCCAGGTCGTGCCGTTGCGTTCGGCCATATCGCGCATGAGCGCGGTCGTGTCGGGCGACAGACGGATCCGCGCGCTCGCCTGCGAATAGGCTTCTGCGGGCATCGGCTCGGGCGCCATGCATGCCGAGAGGATCACAGGCTCGGGGCAACCCGCCATGTATTCGTGCCAGAACTGCCGATCGTTTTCGAAGGCGCTGGACGCGCGATACGCGGCGTCGTTATCGAGGAGATCGGCAAGACGCGCCCAGCCGGACGGTGCGGGATCGTCTCCTTGGATCAGTGCCGAGTAAATGGCTGCGAGCCGCTGCGTGAACAGCAAAAACGAAAAGCCATCGAACGCTACATGGTGAATCCGCTGAAAGAAGAAGAAGCGCGTGGGGCTCGCCTGAAAGAGCTGCCCATCGAATAGCGGCCAATGGCCGAGGTCGAAGGCGGTGGCCAGCGCGATCTGCACAGCGCGATCGATTGCTTCCAGCGGATCGGGTGCATCGCTTACATCGACCACGCGCAGTGTGAAGTGCAACGGCTCATCGGGGACGATCTGACGCGGCAACCCGTCGGTGACGGAGAGGCGCACGCGCATGCCTTCGGCTTCGTCGATGGTTTGCCGCAGCGCTGCCTGAAGCGCATCGACATCGAGCGGTCCGATGATCTCCGTGAGTTGAGCAAGATTGAAGCGCGGATCGCGCAAATCGAGTTGCTGTCGAAAGAAGATGCCCGATTGAGCGGGCGTGATGGGAAAACCGTGCATGGCGTCGATCCGTAGTGGAGAGCACGCGCGTGCTCTGAAAGCGATAGTCGAGAACGTCGTCATCGGAACGCGTGGAAGAAGCGCACGCGCGTTCGCGCGTGGTTGCATCTGGCACAGGTCCTTGCGTGTTCGTCAGACTGATGCGGCGGCGTAAAGCGACGCAAACGCGCCTCGATTGGCCGCGGGTATGAATGTGAAACTCAGGAAGTCACGAGCCTCGAAAGCGAACCGAGGGCGACGAACGCTCTCATCCGGAACGCGAGCATGGCGCTGTGCTGCGCGCGGATGACGTCTTTCACCGCGGGATCGCTCAGTGAACCGAGGCGATTGAGCGGCGTTTTGAAACAATGAGCGAGTGTGATGCCGAAATCGTTATCGGCGGGATCGACGCCATGCCACCAGAACGGTGGGATATAGAGAACGTCGCCGGGCGCAAGCGTGGTTTCGAACTTCGTCAGTGCACCGTCCGCGGGAAAGAAGCGCGCGCCATCATTCATGTGATGAAGATTGGACTTGATCGGCACGGCATACGCTTGCCAGTTTTCACTGGACAGCCTGAACATGGAAATGCGCTTGGTGCCGATGATCTGCGTGGTTAGCGTCTCGTCGGTCGTGTGGTAGTGCCATTCGGTCGAAGCATTCCGATAGATGAAGAGCCGGTCTTGTGCATATGCGCGCGGCGGTCGATCGTGCTCTCTTTCGAGAAACTCATAATGGCCGAGATCGGGTTTCCATTCCGACGGAATAGGGAGCGCGCGGATCGCATGCGTCTCGTCCGGCCCTGCGTCGCGCAGACGCGTAATGGCCTGATTGAGTTTCAGCTTCGGGAGATTTGCATACCAGAGACCGGTGGGCGAGGCGTTGAACGCATCCGAGATGCCGACTTCGCTATCCGTCAATGCTTCGAGATAGCCGGGTGCGTTCCATTTCCGGAGAGCAGGCCAGTTGCGCACCGCTCCTCTGATGACAACAGGTTTCTGAGCGCAGACATGGTCGCTCCAGAATTGTCCGTGTCTGAGCGTTTCATTATCGATGGACGGAAGCTGAACGCTGCGTCCCGGAACGAGGTCGATCACTTTCACAATGCGCTTGGCCATTTCCCACTCCCAGATCGAGAATCATCAGGACCGTGCAGTCCAGTTCTGTTCGATGTAGTCCAGGCATTGCCTGCGTGAGCAATCTGGATACTCCACCGTCCAGCCGTCCGGAACCTCGAGATGAGCGGGCCAAAGCGAGCGCTGCTGCAATTCGTTGATCAGCACACGGAATGTGCCCTGATCGTCGTCGAATGGATTGTCCACGCTGTTGCTCCCTTCGTTCGTGCTTCGGATTGCAACGAAATATAGGCGCCGGGAGTTAGCATTGAATGAGGTGTCGCGAGAGCCATAGCGTGCGTCGAGCGTGGCGCGCACTCGATGCGACGAGCACCTTGCAAAAGACGTGAGGAATGCATCGCTATTTAATATCGGCTTCGGATTGGTAGCAAGGGAAATTGCGGGGGCCTTACCGAGTTCGATATGTCTCGCGTGACGAGTGCTTTGCGCGATGCCCACATCGCGCTCGGCGCAAGGCACGTCGAGTTGCTTGTGACGCGTGTGCTGCCCTTGGGGGACGAGGTACGCAGCTATGGAAGCGCTTCCCGATGGCCTCGATCGCAATAAAAGAAGCGTATCAAGGATTGGTTTTCTAATTCAAAGCGCCCGGCATTTGCATGCAGACCGGCACAGACTCGGTCTTAACTCGAAAGAGCGTGCGCTGTGCACCTCGCCCGAGTTTGTGAGTGCTTCAAACATGG
Source organism: Caballeronia zhejiangensis (assembly GCF_022879815.1). Classification (NCBI taxonomy): domain Bacteria; kingdom Pseudomonadati; phylum Pseudomonadota; class Betaproteobacteria; order Burkholderiales; family Burkholderiaceae; genus Caballeronia; species Caballeronia zhejiangensis. The sequence continues at coordinate 359,289 of NZ_CP084288.1, read as the reverse complement.
ACTGCGGTCCCGGTGAGCCGCGCACGCGCGTATCCCGGCGCATACGACAACTTTCCGCGATGCCGTGCGCTGGCGCCAGGCGCTGCGGTTCCGTCGCGCGGGCTCGACTGCACCCGCCGACGCCATCGAACGCGTGGCGCGTCATGCGAACTTCCATCTGCATCTGGCTGCGCCCTGGCACGAAGCCGTCGTCGATGACAACCGCGTGCGCGCGCGTGCGGAAGACGGCACGTTCGAATTCGATTTCGTGATCGCGGCACGGGCTACACGGTCGATCTGCATGCGCGGCCCGAACTCGCCGGCATCGCCCATCATGTGCTGCTTGGGCGCGACCGCTACACGCCCGCATCCGACGAACGCGACGATGCGCTCGAATATGTGGAGAAGCGGCCCGGCGAGGCATCGTTCCTGAAGAATATCCACGTCGTCAATGCCGCGGGATTGGTGAGCCGGGGCGAAGCCGCTGCGCCACGCTGTTACCGGTAACGCGCGCAATTGCACGAATCGCGAAACTGTCGTTATACTGGCTCCGCGATCGAGTGGCCTGACCACCGCGATTGGCCTGACCGCAGGACGAATCAAGCAGACTGACTGGAAGCGTCGCATCGGCACCGCGCCCGATGCGCCCGGAAGGGGCGTGCTGTAGATGAAGTCGCGCAGCGCCTCTCCACAAGAAAAATGAAAGGAGACAACCCGATGTTCCGTGAAGGAGTGCAGGCAAGAGCCGCGCTCGCGCTCGCCGTCTGCATGCTCGCAGGCGCCGCGCACGCGCAGGTCGCAACGGGCGACACCACGCAGAAAAAAATCGCCCTGTCGAATAGCTTCGCGGGCAACGCGTGGCGGCAGTCGATGCTCAAGAGCTGGAACGCCGTCGCCCAGCAAGCGGTGGCGGACAAGAAGATCGCGGCCGCGCCCGCTTTCACGACCGCCGAGAATCAGGTGACGGAGCAGGCGCAGCAGGTTCAGAACCTGATCCTGCAAGGCTATAACGCGATCGTCATCGACGCCGTTTCGCCGACCGCGCTCAACGGCACCATCAAGAAGGCATGCGCCGCGGGCGTCGTCGTCGTCTCGTTCGACGGCGTCGTCGACGAGCCGTGCGCGTATCGCGTCAATTTCGACTTCAAGGGCTGGGCGGAGCAGGGCGTCGACTATCTGGCGACAAAGCTCAATGGCCACGGCAACATACTGGAAGTGCGCGGCGTGGCCGGCATCTCCGTCGACAACCTCATGCACGAAGGTGTGCTCGAAGGGCTCAAGAAGCATCCGGGGCTCAAGCTCGTCGGCTCGGTGAACGGCGACTGGACGCAATCGGTCGCGCAGAAGGCTGTGGCCGGCATTCTCCCGACGCTACCGCAAGTCGATGGCGTGGCGACCGAAGGCGAGATGTCGTTCGGCATCGCGCAGGCGTTCAAGGCCGCCAATCGTCCCGCGCCGCCGATGGTCATCGGCAGCACCTATCCCGAACTGCAATGGTGGAGCGAGCAGGCGAAGACCGGTTATCAGTCGCGCTCGCTGTCGAATCCGCCGGGCGCGGTCTCGTTCGCGTTCTGGGTGGCGCAGCAAGTGCTCGCGGGCAAGAAGATTCCGAAGGAAGTCACCATTAACGTGCCGCTGCTCGCCATCTCGCAGCAGGAGTTGCCGGCGAGGCTCGCCGCGACGCCGCCGGGTGGAATCGCCGACGTCACTTATACGCTGCCGCAGACCGTGGCCTTGCTCGACAAGAAATAAGCATTCGATGACGCCACGCATGGAGGCATGTGAATGGGCGCAACTATCAATACAGAGGACGAGCGCACGCTGATTCGCTTCGAAGGCGTCGGCAAGACCTTCGGCCGGGTGCGCGCGCTCGCGGACATCGACTTCGCGTTCACGCGCGGCGAATGCGTCGGCATCGCGGGACACAACGGCGCGGGCAAATCGACGCTCATGGCCGTGCTCGCGGGCGTGTATGCGCCGACGCAGGGCCGTATCGAAGTGGACGGCCAAAGCGCGCCGCACTACGACGCCAACGCCGCGCGCAAGGCCGGCGTGCGCTGCGTCTTTCAGGAACTCTCGCTGTGCGCGAACCTGACGGTCGCGGAAAACATGACGATCGTGCATCCGAAATTGCGCGGGCGCGGCTGGCGGCGCACGGCAACGGCGCTCATGCGCGACAAGCTCGAAGAGATTTTTCCGGGCAACGGACTGAAGGGCAACGAACTCGTGTCCGATCTGACGCTCACCCAACAGCAGATGGTCGAGATCGCGCGCGGGTTCACGGTGACGGACGCGCCCGTGCGTCTCGTGATCCTCGACGAGCCGACCTCGTCGCTCGATGCCCATACCGCCGATCAACTGCTTGCCTTCGTCCGGCGCGCGGCAGAGAGCGGCATCACCTGTCTGCTGATTACGCACATGCTCGGCGAGATAGAGCGCGTCGCGAATCGTGTGATGGTGATGCGCGACGGCGGCATCGTCGGCGTGCTGCCGGGCAACGAGGCGAACCGTGCGTCGATCATTCAGGCGATGGGCCAGCATCTGGAAGCGGAGAAAACGCCGGCCGCCGCCCGCATACGCAACGCACAAAGCGATGACAAACCGTTCCGCTGGAACGTCGGCGGAAGGAAACATACGCTGATCGAGGCATCGCGCGGAGAGATCGTCGGCTTCGCCGGACTCGCGGGCCAAGGCCAGACCGAAGCGCTGCTCGCCATCTACGAGGCAGCGACGAGCCACGGCGCGGGCCGCATGAAAGCCGCATTCGTTGCGGGCGATCGCGGGCGCGACGGCGTGTTCCCGGTGTGGTCCATCGCGCAGAATCTCGATTTGCGGTGGCTTCTCGGCGGCGCGAAGCGCAAGCGCGGACTCGTCGATCGCGCGGCGGCGCGCGCGCTCGTGGAAGCGTGGCGCACGAAGATCGGCATACGCGGCGCGCCGATGGGCGCGGGCATCCTGTCGCTCTCGGGCGGCAACCAGCAGAAGGTGCTGTTTGCGCGCGCGCTGTCGTCGGACGCGCAGCTCATTCTGATGGACGATCCGACGCGCGGCGTCGATGTAGGCACCAAGCGCGACATCTACCGGCTCGTTCACGACGAAGCCGCGAAAGGCCGCACGTTCATCTGGTACACGACAGAAAACGAAGAGCTGTCGCATTGCGACCGCACGTATGTCTTTCGCTCGTCGGCGGTCACGCGCGTCTTGCATGCGGACGAATGCACGGAAGAAGCGCTGCTCGCTGCGAGCTTCGAGGAGCAGGCCGCATGACCCCCGCGCGCATCACCTTCCGGGACACGCAAGCGCGTCTGCGCGCGCTGCTTCCCGCCATCTCGCTCGTCGCGGTGCTCGTGCCGATTCTCGTCATGCAGCCCGCCGTGATGAGCTATTTCGGATCGAGCCTGCTGCTCAATCTGGCCGTGCCGATCGTGCTCGCCACGCTTGCGCAACTCGCGATCATCACCGTCAACGATCTCGACTTGTCCATCGGTCCATTCGTGAGTCTCGTCGCGTGCATCGGCGCGACGCTGCTCGTCAAGGAGCCGTGGCTCGGCGCGCTCGCGCTCGTCGCCTGTGTGCTCGCGTATGCAGCCGTCGGCGCGCTGATCGAACTGCGGCAAATTCCGTCCATCGTCGTGACGCTCGGGCTGTCGTTCGTGTGGAGCGGGCTCGCGATCGTGCTGCTGCCTTCGCCGGGCGGCGCGAGCCCCGGCTGGCTCGGCACGGCGATGAGCTATCAGACGCCGTTCATCGCCGCGCCGATCGTGTGGTCGGTGCTCATTGCCATCGCAGGGCACATTCTGCTGATGCGCACCTCGGCCGGCGTGCGCATACGCGGCGCGGGCGGCAATCCGCGCGCGATGCGGCGCTTCGGCTGGTCGCTCGTGCGCAGCAAGGCGACGCTTTACGGCATCGCGGGCGTGTTCGGCGTGCTGTCGGGTCTTTCGCTGCTCGGGCTCACGACCTCCGCCGACGCGAACCTTGCGCTGCGCTACACGCTGCTCTCGATTGCGGCGGTCATTCTCGGCGGTGGCGAATTCGTCGGCGGGCGCGTATCGGTCATCGGCGCGGTGCTCGGTGCCATCACGCTCACGCTCGCGGCGTCGTTCCTCGCCTTTCTCAACATCTCGGCGGATTGGCAAGTCGGCATGCAGGGCGCGATCCTGATCGTCGTGCTGTCCTTGCGCGTGCTGCTGCAACGCGGGGAACGGCAATGAAATCGCAGACTTCCGGTGAAGCGCTCGCCAACAACGATACCGCGTGGGAACGGCTGAAGGGCGTTCAAGCGCCCTGGGCGTGGTCTTTCGTCGGCACGGTGCTCGTGTGGTTCGGTATCGTCGGCATCTTCGGCTTCGGCATCGCGAGCAATGTCGCGCAGACGGCCCTCACCTACGGCGTGTTCATGGTGCTGGTCGGTCTCGGGCAGATGCTCGTCATCACGTCGGGTGTCGGCAACATCGACCTCTCGGTGCCGTCGACGATCGCGCTCGCGGGCGTCGTCGGCATGCACGCGATGGGCGGCTCCAACGGCCAGATTGCGCTCGGCGTCGCGGCGGCGCTCGGCGTGGGCGTCGCGGTCGGGATCGCGAACTACATGCTGATCCGGCTGCTGCGCATTCCGCCGATCATCGCGACGCTGTCGTCGAGCTTCATCATCCAGTCGATCGCCATTACGCAAGGGCGCCAGCTTCCGCCGCCGCCGCCCGCGCTGGGCGCATTCGCCACGAGCCGGCTCTTCAACGTGCCGTATATCGCGCTGGTTGCGCTCGCCTTGTCGGTCGCGCTCGCGGTGCTGCTTCATCGCGCCGTGTATGGCCGCAGGCTTTCGGCGATCGGACAGAACGCGCGCGCCGCGTGGCTCGCGGGCGTGAACGTGCATCGCACGCGCTGCCTTGCCTACGTGCTTTCGTCGATGATCGCGGCGCTCACGGCCCTGCTGCTCGCGGCGACATCAGGCGGCGCGTCGCTCGATATGGGCGTCGAGTACATGCTGATCTCGATCGCCGTGGTCGTGATCGGCGGCACGCTGGTCACGGGCGGCAAGGCGACGATCGTCGGCGTATGGGGCGCCTCGATGTTCCTGTTTCTCACCAACGCCGCGCTCAACGCGGTCGGCGCCGATGCCGGCGTGCGCTCCATCGTGTACGGCGTGCTCATCATCGCGGTGACGGTCGCCGCCGGCGGAAAACCGGCGCGCTGACACGCAATCCACAAAGGACGAGGAGACATGAAACCCAGCGATTTCGAAGTGCATGATCCGCGTTTCAGGCTGCTGCTGCAGCCGAACGCGTTCCTTTCCAAAGTGACGGACGAATGCCTCTGGGCGGAAGGACCGGTCTATTTTCCGGCCACGGACCTGTTCGTCTGGAGCGACATCCCGAACAACCGCATGCTGCGCTGGGCGCCGGGAATGGGCGTCGGCGTGTTTCGCGCGCCGTCGAACTACAGCAACGGCAACACGCGCGACCGCGAAGGGCGGCTCGTGAGTTGCGAGCATGGCGCGCGGCGCGTGACGCGCACGGAGCACGACGGCAGCGTGACCGTGCTTGCATCGCATTTCGAAGGCAAGCGGCTGAACTCGCCGAACGATGTCGTCGTTGATTCGAAGGGCGACATCTGGTTCACGGATCCCGACTACGGAATCTTGAGCGACTACGAAGGCTATCGCGCAGAGAGCGAGATCGGCCGATGCAACGTGTATCGCCTATCGCCCGACGGCGCGCGTGTGCATCTCGTCTGCGACGACTTCGCGAAGCCGAACGGCCTCGCGTTTTCTCCGGACGAATCGCAGATCTACATCGCGGATTCGGCCGCTTCCCACGACGAAGAAGCGCCGCGTCATATCCGCGTGTTCGATGTATCGGGCGATGGCGTATTGCGTAACGGACGCGTGTTCATCGAGATGCAGAGCGGCGTGCCGGACGGCATGCGGGTCGACGAGCACGGCAATGTCTGGACCAGCGCGGAGGACGGCGTGCACTGCTACGCACCCGACGGCACGCTGCTCGGCAAGATCCTCATTCCCGAGGTCGTCGCGAACCTGACGTTCGGCGGCATCCATCGAAATCGCCTGTTCATTACGGCGACGTCATCGATCTATTCGCTGCATGTCGGCGTGCGTGGCGCGGGACGGTAAAAACATCAATAACAGGAGACGAGCATGAGAATCACAACACTGGCCGTGGCGCTGTGCCTGGTCGCGGCATCGGCGGGCGCGTCGGCGCAGGTCGCGACGGGCGATACGTCGTCGATGAAGATCGCGCTGTCGAACAACTACGCGGGCAATAGCTGGCGCCAGCAGATGCTCAAGAGCTGGGCCAACGTCGCCGATCCGGCCGTGAAGCAGAAGGTCGTCGCGGCGGCGCCCAGCTTCACGACAGCCGAAAGCCAGGCGACAGAGCAGGTTCAGCAGATCCAGAATCTCATCTTGCAAGGCTTCAAGGCCATCGCCGTCGATGCCGTTTCGCCCACGGCGCTCAACGGCGTCATCAAGCAGGCATGCGGCGCGGGCGTGACGGTCGTATCGTTCGATGGCATCGCAACCGAGCCGTGCGCGTATCGCATTGCCGTGGATTTTCAGGGCATGGGCCGCATGCAGGTCGATTACTTGGCGAAGCGGCTGAACGGCAAGGGCAACTTGCTCGAAATTCGCGGACTCGCGGGCGTCTCCGTGGACGACGAGATTCATCAGGGCATCGTCGACGAACTCAAGAAGTATCCGGGGATGAAGATCGTCGGTTCGGTGCACGGGGACTGGACGCAGACCGTCGCGCAGAAGCAGGTCGCGGGCATCCTGCCGACTTTGCCGAAGGTCGACGGCGTGCTCACGCAAGGGGGCGACGGCTTCGGCACCGCGCAGGCGCTCAAGGCCGCGGGGCGGCCGACGCCGATCATCATTCTCGGCAACCGGCAGGAAGAACTCGCCTGGTGGGCCGAACAGAAGAAGAGCGGTTACGAGACGATGTCGGTGACGATTCCGCCGGGCGCGTCCTCGTTCGCCTTCTGGGTGACGCAGCAGCTTCTCGCCGGCAAGAAGATGCCGCACGACATCCGTATGCCGGTTCTGGAAGTGAAGCCGGAGGAACTCGACGCGGTGCTGGCCAAAACGCCGGTTGGTGCATTGGCGAACAAGGAGTACACGCGCGACGAGGTCGTCGCCGTCGTGGATGGGAAGAAGTAGGCACGTATCATCGGAGATGGAAACACGACGAATGAATCTGCGGGTACACGGCGCGTTGAATGCGGTTGGCTCGTCGCCCGCCAGCCTGATCGCCTGCTCCGAGCGCTGATGAAGCTCGGCAAGCGTGTATTGGCCAGAGCGTCTCTGCTCGTGGTGTTCAGAAGGTATTGCCGAGACGTCCTGCGGCAAGGACGTCTCGCGCTCATTTCGCCCGCGAGGCGTTCGCAGTCAGCTTGACGATTGCGTCGAGCGCGCCATTCACCATGCCGCGTACCACCGGCTCCACTTTCTTCGCGACCTCGGGCAGATAGTGGAACGGTGCGTTTTCGCTCATATAGGTGGACTGGCACATCTCCAGTTGCACCGCATGCACGCCGTCCTGCGGCGCGCCGGCGTGCCGCGTGATAAAGCCGCCCTTGAAGCGGCCGTTCGCAATCCATGTGAACGGACTCGCCGCTGCGACGCGCTGTATTGCTTCCTGCACGGAGGGCGCGGCGGTGCGGCCATCCTGCGTACCGATGTTGAAGTCCGGAAGCTTGCCTTCGAAAAGGCGCGGCAGCACGCTCGCGATCGAGTGCGCTTCCCAGAGCAGCACATTCCGATGCTGGCTGCGCAGGCGCGTCAGCTCTTCCTGAAGGGCGTCGTGATACGACGTGCCGGACAGTTGGGAGTCGTTCCGAAGGGAGTCGAGCACAAGCCCTGTGCAAACGCAGAAGTCAAGCTGCTGCTTATCGAGCCGCGAGGTGTCGTGAACACAGGCGACGGCGCGGCAAGCGAGCGTACTGTCGCGAACGACCAGTGGATTTGAGCCGGCCACCGGGGTATGACCGGTGAGACGTGGCGGGCGGAGACGGGCGATTCTCCGAGGGCGCGATTGCGTCGATTCCAGTTCAACGTCCGCTCTTGTGTGGGGCCAGGTAGTTCCACCGGCGATTCGCTTGAGGACACAAGGCATGTGCCGGTCGAAACAGCCCGGCGCCTGCCACTCGGCCATGGCTGGTGAACCGGCGACAATCGCGAGGAAACACAGAGCGCAACTAATCGTCTGCGTTTCCGTCCGCCTTCAAGAACATCTCAGGTCACCATCTTCAGGATATGCCTTTGAGAAGGGGGCAAGACAATCAACCGCCCGAAGAATCACCCTCGGTCAGGCACACGCGATTCGTGGGGCGGGCTCGAAGGTTTCGTCGTGCGACAGTTTCGAGCCGAGCGAACCCGTTCCTGAATACGCTACCAGTCGAGCATCGTCCGCATTGCGCGGAAGCCAGAATGCTTAGCCGGACGGCAGGCTCACGTACTGCGGGGATCTTAACGGCCGCTCGCTTTACGGAGCGAGGCTCGATAGCGAAGCTCGAACATCAGGCGCGAGACATCCGAGGCCGATTAGCGTCTTTTCGACGGCCACGTCCAGCGGTGTATGCGGCTCGTGGCCGAGCGTCTGCACGAGCCGCGCGTTATTCAGATGCACGGACGTCGTCCATAGATAGCGCATTTCCTGAAGCTCCCTGAATGTTACGTTGAACGGCGCGGCAAGCGCGAGCAGCCACCACGGAAAGCCGACGACAGCGGGCGCCCGCCCGGTGCGCCGCGCGACCACGCGACGGATCGCGTCGGCAAAGCCGGTGCCGTCCTCGTCCCAATGACCGCTCATGTGAAAGCGCGCGAACGCATCGAGCGAATGGCGGTGCGCAAGCAGTTCAACCATCGTGCGAGCGACATCGGGTAGATACGTCCCATTGATGCCCGATGCCACGCGCACCCGGATTGCTGACCTTCGCCACCGGCTTTCCTGGCTTCACGAGTCCTTGCGCGAGCCAGTTATTGCCCGCTCTTGGCCCGAAGAAATCGCCCGCGCGCACGATCAGCACTCGCGCACCTTCCTTGCTCGCGCGTTGCAGACGCGCTTCCATTTCCACGCGAATCGCGCCTTTGCGCGTGACGGGATGCTGTGGCGCGTCTTCGTCGATGAATGGAAACGCGTCCGGCCCGAAGTTGTAGACCGTGCCCGGCAACACGATGGTAGCGCCCTGCGCCTTCGCCGCCGCGATGGTGTTGTCGGTCATCGGCAGCACCAGTTCGGCCCAGCGCTTATAGCCTGGCGGATTTACCGCGTGCACGATCACGGATACGCCCTGTGCCGCGCGCATCACGTCGGCCGCGTTCATCGCGTCGCCGTGAATCCATTCGATGCCGTCGCCCTTCGATGCCCCCGCGCCACGCCGCAGCCCGTGCACGCGCCAGCCCCCATCGCGCAATTGCCGCGCAACTTCCCCGCCGATGCCGCCCGTCGCCCCAAGTACCAGAACCGTTTCGCCTTGCGCCATGTCACGCCTCCCAGGTTGTCGATGACGCCATTCTCCGCCCTTCGCGGACACATTAAAATTGGCGAACCTCGTTGATCCGATATTCAAAAACGTATGGCAGACGACATCGGCTGGGAGCTTTACCGAACGTTCCTCGCAGTGCTGCGCGAGGGATCGCTGTCGGGTGCAGCGCGCGCGCTCGGCATCACGCAGCCGACGGCTGGGCGGCACGTTGAAGCGCTCGAACGGGCGCTGAAGGTAAGTCTATTTACGCGCTCGCAGAACGGGCTTCAGCCGACCGACGTTGCGCTTGCATTACAGTCGCACGCCGAAGCGATGCAGAGTACGGCGGCATCGCTCAAGCGCGCGGCGAGCGGCCACACGGGCGACGACGGCGCGGGCGTGCAGGGCGTCGTGCGCGTATCCGCGAGCGAAGTGGTCGGGGTCGAAGTGCTGCCGCCGGTCATCGCCGCGCTGCGCGAGCGGCATCCGCGATTGATCGTCGAACTCGTGCTGTCGAACCGCGTGCAGGACTTGCTGAGGCGCGAAGTGGATATTGCCGTGCGCATGGTGCGCCCGCGCCAGACGCAACTCGTCGCGCGGCGAGTCGGCGTGATCGAGGTCGGGCTCCATGCGCGGCGCGATTATCTCGACCGTCACGGCACGCCGCGCAGCATGGCGGCGCTCGCAGAACACGCGGTCATCGGCTACGACCAGCCAAACGCGTTCATTCGCGATGTGAGCCGCACGTTGCCGGGTTTTCGTCACGCGTTGTTTTCGATGCGCGCCGATAGCGATCTCGCGCAACTCGCACTGATCCGCGCGGGTGCGGGAATCGGCGGATGTCATGTCGCGATTGCGCGCCGTGATGGTCTCGTACGCGTGCTGTCGAAAGCGTTCGCGCTCCGGCTCGAAACGTGGGTGACGATGCACGAAGATCTGCGCGCGAGCCCGCGCTGCCGCGCTACCTTCGATGCCCTTGCTGACGCGCTCGAACAGTACGCGCGATAACGCCGCGACTGGGCGACACGCGCATCCGCAAGCCTCACTGTGAGCGTCGGCGCGAGGCATCGACACGGCGCAGTCCGCACCCGTCTTCCGAAACACTTCCAGCGGAGCTTCGACGAGCGGCGCAACCAGTTCGCATGGGCACGACGGATTTGTTCGATCCCGTATCGATGATTCTCCGCGAGACGCGACAGCGCATGTTATAGCGCGTGCTACCAGGGAGGAAGAGGCATTTGACCGTTCTGGGCGAGGTCAATCCAGAAACTTGACGCGGGCAGCGAGGTGAGAGCCGCGCGTTCTGATTGCCGAGCGAACCGAACAGCCATGTGCACGCCGATGAACTCAAGCGCGTCTACGAAGGGGTGTTGAATACGTACGGAATCTCGGCACCATGCGTGCTGCCGAGGCTGGTTTCTTTCCGGGGGTCCTACTGTACCTCTCGTACTGGATTCCGGCGTCGTACCGCGCTCGCATCGTTGCTATATTCATGGTGGCGATCCCGCTTGGTAACTTCGTCGGTTCACCACTATCCGCACTGCTTCTGCAAATGGATGGAATCGCAGGGATGCGCGGATGGCACTGGCTTTTTATCCTTGAAGGCCTGCCGACTGTGCTTCTTGGTCTGATGTGCCTGTTCTTCTTGACTAACAAGCCGGAGCAAGCGAGATGGCTCAAGGAGGAAGAGCGCACGTGGCTCGCCAATGAACTTGCGACAGAGACGAAGGCGCCAAAAAAAGTCTTGGATATGCCGCTGACGAAGCTCTTCCGAAACCGCTACGTCCTTTGCCTTGCTCTTGTCGATACCTGCGCGTCGGCTGCGGGTAGCACCCTGAACGTGTGGCAGCCACAATTGCTCAAGTCGTACGGCCTGACCGTTATGCAGACAGGCCTCATTAACTCCGTACCCTACGCGTTGGCGTGCGTGTTGATGGTCTATTGGGGCCGACGCTCTGACCGAGTAAAGGAACGTCGCTGGCACACAGTCATTCCGATGCTTCTTATCGGTATGGGCCTATTCGCCACGTCGCTTAGCGGCGCCGTGCTCCCGACGATCTGCCTGCTCTGTGCCGTTTTGGTCGGTGCTTATGCGTTCAAAGGGCCTTTCTGGGCGCTCTCTGGCGACATGCTCTCCGGCAGCGCGGCGGCGGCGGGCCTTGCAACGATTAACGCCATCGCAAATCTGCTTGGTGGCGGCCTCATGGTGAACGTCTACGGCTGGGTTAAGGAGGCAACGGGCAGTTACTCCCTCGCGCTCATGCCGCTTGCCATCCTTACGCTCGTCAGTGTCGCAACGTTGCTGCTCTTGACGCGCAAAGGACGATCCGGGCACATGGTCGGCAAGACGGAGGCAGCCTGAGCATGAAAATCTCGCGCGGCGCGGCTTTCTGGAGCTCGCCTGCGCTTCGAGGCGAATCTGGATTTACCTCGGTATGTTGCTTCTCGGATTGATCGCGATCGCCTTCATTCCCTCAATATCAACGGTCTTTCTGTGAGGCGCCGTCGAAAGCCGAGGTTGCTTAGTCAGAGGCCGCTGGCGCGCATCAGGGCGTACGCGAATGCAGGCGTCGATCCGATGACCATGCCTCGATTCCACGTACAGCAGGAATTTGCTAATTCCTGTCTGTACGGAGGTTTGAAGGTCGGAGAAGCTAGTGCCAAAACGACAACGGTGTCATTGCGCTGCGGCCGCCGTGTCGCGCAGCGCCGTGCGATCCCAGCCGCCTCCGAGCGCCTTGAGCAGTCGAACGCTAGCATTCAGTCGGCGCGCTTCGATCGTCTCGCCGTTGCGCTGGTTCTCGAGCGCAATGGTCTGCGCGCTGGCGACATTGAGATAGTCAACCGAGCCGGCCTGATAGCGGTTCGTCCCCTTGAGCACGAAAGGGTGGATGGAACGTTCTTACCTTCGTAGCTGTGTCGACTATGAGGTCCGACGTGCGCGCTAAGGTCTTAGCGACGTTCGGGACTGAAAGCGAGCTTGCTTGGCGAAACAAGTAGCATCGCCGATGGCGACCTCGACCGGCTGAAGTATGGCTGCTCGCGGCTGCCCGTTGGATCGCTAGCTGCGCGGGACGCAGCAAACGGACTTCGATTGAGATCATCTTCTAGTTCTTGACCGTTGCGGTTACTGGATCTGTGCCGAGTTCTCGCGATGGTGCTATGTTCGCGTGCATCGGTTCCGCGCATCCGAGCGGACCCCCAACGGAGTCGAACCGAACATGAAAGGTTGTGTACGGAAAGCGGTGGTCGGTTTCACCTTTGTCGCGTCGGGCGCCATGGCGCAATCCAGCGTCACGATGTATGGACGCCTCGACGGGGGCATCGAATATCTGAATCACATCGCGAACGGTACCGGCGGCACATCCGCGCGATGGAGCGCCGAGGGCGGCGACTGGGGCACCAGCATGTGGGGCCTCAAAGGCAACGAAGATCTAGGCGGCGGCCTGACGTCGGTGTTCAATCTCGAAACTGCGATCCAGATCATGAACGGCACCACGGGGGGCGGACGTCTCTGGTCGCGCCGCGCCTATGTCGGACTGAGCTCGAAGACATACGGGCAGTTGCAGGCGGGCCGCAATCTGTTCATTGACAGCGACGGCGTCTGGGAATTCGATCCCTTCGTGCAACAGGCGGTGTCATCGGCATCACTCGTGCGCGGACGCAACTGGCAGCAGACGAGCAACAACGTCGAATATCACAGCCCCGTGTTTCATGGATTCGACGTGCAAGGACAGTACTCGCTGGGCGGTCAGGCGGGCGCGTTCAACTCCGGCGCGGCGGGCGAGTTCGGCCGCTCGGACGGCATCATGCTGACTTACCACTCGCCGCTTTTCGACGTGCGCGGCATCTATGACGAACTGCGCAGCCAGAATGGCCAGATGAACAACGTATTTCAGGCGTCGCGCGAACTCTTCGTGGGCGCGAACCTGAAGGTGGATCGATGGAAAGTGCAGGCCGCCTACACGCACTATTCCGCGCCCGACACGCCCGCGGGCCTCTCCAGCACCGCCGATCACTATTGGCTCGGCGCGACCTATCAGGCGACGCCCGCTTGGGCCGTCACGGCGGCGGGCTTCTATGTCCACGTGGGCGAGGGCGGCGGCGACGCATCGCATGACCCGGCGAGCCACGCGATGCTCTATGTGCTCGGCACGACCTATAACTTCACCAAGCGCACATTTCTGTACAGCACGGTCGCTTACGTGCGCAACAGCGCGAACGGTACGTTCTCCGTCTTCGCCACGCCGCGCGACGCCGATCCGGGCACGAGTCCGCTCGCGGGGCAATCCCAGACGGGCGCGTACATCGGCATGATGCATATTTTCTGACGCGCCGACGTTTCTTTTCGGCCGAAGTAGTCATGTGCCTTGCGCTTGGTGCATTACGCGAGCGTGACCGCGCAATCGAGGCGTGGCTGCGGGATGAGGTTTTGCCAGACGACGACCGGCCTGTGCCCCGATCTGACGTTTCGCGGCGAGCAGGTGAATCGTGAAGGCTGCGCTCCCGATGCCGCCGAAAAGCAGCGTCGCGTGACAGCGTACTGGCAGCCGTATCACGATGCGATCGCCGCCGAGCTTGTGCGTCTGCGCGACATGCACGGGAACGTGCTGCTGTGGGAAGGGCACTCGATCGCGAGCGTGCTGCCGCGTCTTTTCGACGGCAAGCTGCCAGACCTGAACATCGGCACGCAGGATGGGAGGACGGCGGCGGAATCGGTGACGAGGGCGGTGACGGATGCGGCCGCGCAAAGCGATTACACGTGGGTCGCGAACGGGCGCTTCAAGGGCGGCTTCATCACGCGCCATTACGGCGCGCCGCAGGACGGGATTCACGCGGTCCAACTGGAAATGTGTCAGTCCGCGTATATGGATGAAGCGCCGCCGTTCGTGTATCTGCCGGAGAAAGCCGACGCTATCCAGCCGACGCTGCGCGCGATGGTCGGCGGCGCGCTCGATGCGGTCGTGGCGTTGGATTGACGTCGGCGAGCCGGTCATCGGCCACAGCATCGACGTGACTTGCCGGACGTCGACCCTCTTTCCGATCGTCGCTGGACTTTGCGCAGCAAGTGACGTGCTTCCGATGCAGATCGAATATTCATCGGGTTGCGTCGCGCGAACGGAATTGACCTCGCAATGACGCATTTCACGGTGATGCGCAACGGCCGCTGCTGGTCAGGCAGTCGGCCAGGCGCGCCGCTACGCGCCCATCGAGCTTACATGCGCGCTGGCGACGCGCCATCCCTCGGGCATCTTCACGCACGTTTGAGTCTGCCGGCCGATGCGCGGATCGCCATCGCGCCGGAACTCGATGTTCGCGACGGGAAGGCATCGCCGCATGTGGTCACGACGCGCGCGGTCACCGTGCGCGCCAGTGTCTTGCCCGGTCGTGCAGCCCGGAACGCGCGGATCGCCTTGTAACCGTAGAGGTTTTCCGTGGCGCCGTAGCGCAGCGTATGCGGCGTATCGAAAAACAGCGCGTCGAGCATCGCGACGTCGTTCGTGACGAGTGCGGTCTCGTACGCGTCGAAGGCCGCTTCGACCTCGGCCAGCTCGGCCCGAAGTCCTCGTAGCGTTCGCGGATCAACGCCAGCGCGCGCTGTGCCACGCCGTTGGGCAATTGATGGTTGCTCGGGCGTCCGCGTTTGCCTGACACCAGACCGGCCACGCCGGCCGCGTGGTAACGCCACACCAGGCGTTCGACTTGCCGTACGCTCAAGTTCAGCCGTTCGGCCGCACGCTCGGGTTTGAGTCGCGCGTCGGCGACCGCCTGAATCGCCTTGAGTCGGTCCAGTTCACGCATCGACATCGTGATGGTCCCAATCGTGTTCATCGCCCGCGCTCCTGAAACGCTTGTGTGGCGACGAACCTACGCCAAAACGCGACATCTCTACTTAGCAGAAACACGACATTTGAACTTGGGACCTACACTTAAAACTCTGATAATGTTGATTATGTAAAGCCAAGGATGGAAATTAGCCGCGCTTCCTGTTTGAAATTGTTGCTCACCGGGAAGCTCTATGGCGATTTGGGCGCGCGCTTCGGCCGCGTCTTCGTGCTTGACGTGCACTCACCACCGTCATGTGCCGCTCAGTGGCATCGCCGCAAGGCAGGGACGGTTCGACATCGTGAACTCGCCGCTGACCGAAGAGGCCGTGCTTGGATTCGAGTATGGCTACAGTGTTCAAACGAAGACCACGATGACTGTCTGGGAAGCACAGTACGGTGACTTCGTCAACGGCGCGCAGGTTTTCATCGATCAGTACATCGCGGCCGGCGAGTTCAAGTGGGGTTATGATTCGGCGCTCGCCGTATTGCTGCCGCATGGCCATGAGGGCGTCGGTCCGGAGCATTCGAGCGGCTATCTCGGCCGCTTCCTGCAGCTTTGCGCGGACGAAAACATGCGGATTGTCGTACCTTCGACCTCGGCGCAATGGTTTCATCTGCTTCGCCAGCAGGCGACGACCGAGCGTCGGACGCCGCTCATCGTCATGTCTCCGAAGTCGAAGCTTTACGGCAACGTCGCGTCGCACTCGACGCTGCGAGAGATGATCGATGGCGCATTTCAATGCGTACTGGGCGACGAACGCATCGCAGATGCAAGTGCGGTTGAACGCGTCGTCCTATGCAGCGGAAAGTTCTACTACGAATTGCGCGATGCTCGCGACGGGTCCGGCGACGAATCGACGGCGATCATCCGCATCGAGCAGCTGTATCCGTTCCCGCATGACCCACTCCGGCGCGTGCTCGCCCGGTTCACCAGCTTGCGCAGCATCGTTTGGGCGCAGGAGGAAGACCGCAATCAGGGCGCATGGCGATTCGTTCGCGACGAACTGGAGACCGTGCTTCCCGCCGATTGCGCCTTACGCGATGTCTGCCGCACCGCGACACCAGCCGGCGCGCATTCTTCCGTCGCGGCGCATCGTCGGGAACAAGCACAGCTGGGCGCGACCGCACTGGCGGCGGCCGAGCTTTAGGCCGAGTGCCAATTTTGCAGCAGGACGATGGGCGTCGATCGCGCGGAACGTACGATCGTACGCCGGGTACCCGAGTTCGCAATCTCCAGACTGATGAAACGTTGCGAGCTTGCTAGTCGAACCCTTGCGCGCGACGCATCGAGGATCCATCTCCATGTCCCCGCTGCTGGTTAAGCCGCGGCCGCCGGACGCCCTGTCGCTCGTGTGACGTCTTGCGTCCCTATTGCGGACCCCACTCACTCTCGCAATCACTCCCTTCATACTTCAAACCGGTGCATCGCCGTGCGCGGCGGTGCATTCGCCCGCTTCTACACCCCCCTTTCAGTGCATGTCGGAAGACGAAGCCCCGCAGGTCCGGGCGCTTCGCGTTGGCACACTTCATGCCTAATGAATTGCATTCAAGTTGCTTGAATGAAATTCCGATTGCCTTCAACATAGCCCATACGCAAGGGGAGTGTCATGAACAAACGTCTTCGCCATTTGCTGGCCGCACTGACGGGCGCGCTCGCGCTCAACGCCGCCGCGCCGTCGCTTGCGCACGCGGAAGATCTGCTCGCCCGCATCAAATCGAACAAGGAAATCACGATCGCGACGGAAGCGCGTTACGCGCCCTTCGAATACGTCGATAACGGCAAGATCGTCGGCTATGACGCCGATCTGATGGCCTACGTCCTCAAGTCTCTGCCCGATGTGAAGGTCAAGCAGCTCGACCTGCCCTTCCAGGGTCTGCTGCCCGGTCTCGATGCAAAGCGCTTCGACGTCGTCGTGACGGCCGTGACCGTCAACAAGGACCGCGCCGATCATTTCGCCTTCACTGTTCCCGTCGCCGACGCGACCACCGGCGTACTCACCCGGTCCGCCGATACCTCCATCAAAGCGCCGAACGATCTGAACGGCAAGGTGGTCGGCTCGCAGACCGGCTCTGCACAATTGCAGGCGCTGATGGCGCTCGACAAGAAGCTGAAGGAAGCAGGCGGTCCCGGCATCAAGCAGATCAAGCAATACGTCGCGTTCGACGAAGCCTATGCCGACCTCGCCGTCGGCCGGCTCGATGCCGTCGCGCAGTCCGTCGCCAATCTCGGGCCATTGCTGAAGTCGCGTCCGGGCGTTTTCGCGGTGTTGCCGCAGACCATCGGTCCGAAGAGCTACTTCGCCTGGGTCGCACGCAAGGACGCCGACAGCGCTGCCCTCCTCAAGCTCTTCAGCGATGGCATCGCGAGAGCGAACAGCGACGGCACCATGAAGAAGCTTCAGGAGAAATGGTTCGGCTCGACGATGGACGTTCCGGCCACGCTTCCCGCACCGTCTATCTGACATCGCGATGAACGGTCCCGATCTGCTTACGCGCTGCATCGGCTACTTGCCGCAACTGCTCGACGGCGCGCTGACGACACTCGTGCTGTCGGCGGTTGCTGTCTGCTGCGGCTTCTTCGTCGGCGTGTTCGTCTACACGATGTCGGTCAGCGACAGCCGGCTGATGCGCGGCACGGCGCGCGTGTATGTGAGCCTGCTGCGCGGCACGCCCGTACTCGCGCAACTGCTGGTGTTCTACTACGTGCCGTCCGCGCTCGGGCTGGAGTTACCGGGGCTCGCTGCCGCCGCGATCGGGCTGTCGCTCAACACGGGCGCGTATCAGTCGCAGATTCTGGGTGCGGGTTTTCGCTCCATCGCGCCGGGGCAAATCGAGGCGGCATCGACCTTCAATCTCACGCGGCGTCAGACCTTGTGGCATATCGAAGTGCCGCAAGTCGTGCGCGCGACGCTGCCCGCGCTCGTCTCCGAAATGATCGATATCGTCAAGGCGTCGGCGGTGGTGTCGGTGATATCCGTAACGGATCTGATGCGCGTCGGACAGCAGCTTTCGTCATCGACGTATCGGCCGCTCGAAGTGTACGCGTTGGCGGCGATGTTCTATCTGGCAATCACGTCGCTGCTCGCGGGCGCGGGTCATGTGTACGCGCTGCGTGTGGCACGGCGTCCGTGAGGCATCGGCATGAACAACTTCATCGCACTCGTTCCGCGCTTCATCGAAGCGATGGGCATCACGCTCGAAGTGAGCGTGCTGGCGGCCTTCATCGGCATCGTCGCGGGCTTCGCGATCAACGCGATGCGGCTCGCGTTCGGCCGTCCGTTCGCGCTCGTCTATGGCGCGTTCGTGTGGCTGGTGCGCGGCACGCCTTATCTGTCGCAGCTCGTGATCGTGTACTTCGGGCTGCCGGTTTTAGGCGTGACGTTGTCGGCCGTGCAGGCCACGATCCTTTCACTCGCGTTCTATTCGAGCGCTTATTTCGCGGAGCTTTTTCGCGCGGCATGGGCGAGCGTTCCGCGCGGTCAGCTCGAAGCCGCCGCCGCTTTCGGCGTGAGCCGGCGAGACGCGTTCCGCTCCATCGAACTGCCGCAGGCGCTCGCGTTCGCGGCGCCGCTGATCGCGAACCAGACGATTCTCGTCATCAAGGAGAGTGCGGTCGCGTCGATCATCACGGTGCCCGAATTGACGATGACGGCCAGCGATATCGTCGCATCGAGCTACACGTATATCGGTCCGTATGCGCTGCTGATCGCATGTTACTGGCTGCTGACGCAAGCCGTGTCGCTGATCGCGCAGGCCGCGACTTCCCGCATTCCGTTTCTGAAGAAGACATCATGAGCGACCTTCCGATTCTCAAGCTGCGCGCCGTCGGCAAGTCCTACGGCGAGAACCGCGTGCTCAAGGGCATCGACCTGGATGTGATGCGCGGCGAGATCGTCACGCTGATCGGGCCGTCCGGTTCGGGCAAGACCACCGCGCTGCGCTGCATGAATTTTCTCGAAGCCTATGACGAAGGCGAAGTGTGGATCAAAGGCCAGTTGCTGGGCTATCGATCGACAGGACGCACGGCGAAGGATCGTGACAGCGAAGCCAGCATCGCCGACGTGCGCCGTCCCATTTCGATGGTCTTCCAGCAATTCAATCTCTGGCCGCACATGAACGCGCTGGACAACGTCGCGACGCCGCTCGTGCTCGCCAAGAAGATGAGCAGGCGCGACGCGCGCACGAAAGCGTTGGCCGCGCTCACGCGTGTCGGTCTCGAGCACAAGGCGGACGCGTATCCCGCGCGGCTGAGCGGCGGGCAGCAGCAGCGCGTGGGCATCGCGCGGGCGCTGGCCATCGAACCGGAAGTGATTCTGCTCGACGAACCCACATCCGCGCTCGATCCCGAACTCGTCGAGGAAGTACTCAACGTGATCCGTTCGCTCGCGCAGGAAGGCATGACGATGGTGATGGTCACGCACGAGATGAGCTTCGCCGCGAAGATCTCCGACAAGGTCGTGTTCATGGAAGCCGGGAAAATCGTCGAAGCCGGACCGCCCGCGCAACTGTTCGGCAATACGCGCACACCGCGCTTGCAGCAGTTCCTTAAACCGTGGCTGGAACGCAGCCTCGATTTCGTGAGCGAAGGAGTGACATCGTGAGCGCAAGACAAGTGGCGGATGCCGTGAACGCGGCGCGCCTGCTCGAATCGATCGAAGCCCTCGCTGCATTCGGCGCGCGCGATGACGGCGGCGTGGACCGCCCCGCGCTCGGCGAACGCGATATCGAAGCGCGGCGCTTTCTGATCGACCGCGCGCGTGCGCTCGGCTGCAGCGTGCATGTGGATGCGTGCGCGAATCTGTTTTTCTGCCGCGAGGGCGACGCAGCACTTGCGCCGGTGATGACCGGCAGCCACATCGACACGCAACCTGCCGGCGGCAAGCTCGACGGATGTTACGGCGTGCTTGCGGGCTTCGAAGTGCTCGCCGCGTTGAACGATGCGAACGTGCCCACGCGCCGCCCGCTCGAAGTCGCGATCTGGACCAACGAGGAAGGCACGCGCTTCTCGCCGGGCGCGATGGGATCGAGCGCCTTCGTGGAGCCGTCGCGGATGGCGCGTTATGCGCACGTGCAGGACGCCGAAGGCACAACCCTGAGCGCGGCGCTGCAACGCCACGTCAGCGCGTTCCCCGAACTGCCGCCGCGCGCGCAGCAAGACGCCGCGCATGCCTTCGTCGAACTGCATATCGAACAGGGTCCGCAACTCGAAAAGGCCGAGGTGCCGCTCGCTGTCGTCAGCGGCATTCAGGGCGTGCGCTGGTACGCGTTCCATGTGCAGGGCATCGCCGCCCACGCGGGCACCACGCCGATGCCACTGCGCCGCGACGCGATGACGCTCGCCATCGCGCTGCATCGGGAACTCGATGCCATCGCCCATGAACTCGGCCGCGCCGATACGCGCGTCACGTTCGGCCGCTGGAACATCGCGCCGAATTCGATCAACACGATTCCGTCGGCGGTGAGTTTCACCGTCGACTTCCGCCATCCGGACGCGCGCGTGCTCGGCGCGTTCGATGAACACGCGCAGGCCATCGCGCAATCTCATGGCGCGCGCATCGAAGCGCTGTTCGCCCATGCGCCCGTCGCGTTCAATCCGTCCGTGTTGTCGCGCATCGACGAAGCCTGCCGCGCGCTCGATACCCGCGCGCTGCATCTGACCTCGGGCGCATTCCACGACGCCATGTATCTCGCGAAACATTGCCCGAGCGGAATGATCTTTGTGCCCAGCATAGACGGCATCAGCCACAACCCCGCCGAAGCGACGGACGCCGGACATCTCGTGCTCGGCGCACGCGCGCTCGCTCATTGCCTCACCACACTCTGCAACGACTGAAGGAGCCCACATGAACGCATCCGCAACGACTCTTGCAAGCACCGAAGACAACGGCCAGGAAACCGGCGTCAACGCCACGCTCAACGAACCCATCTCGCCGGACGGCACGCCTGAAATCGGCATGACGTATACGGTGCCCGCGCGCTGCGGCCGCGCGGTGCGCGTGAAGGCCGGGCAGACCATCCGCATCGCCAATCCGCACGGCACGCAAGTGTGCGATACGTGGATCTTCAACGCGCAGCATCTGAACGAGTTTCTGTCGTTCGAACATACGCGCGCGTTCATCGACAAGATCATTCCGCAGCCGGGCGATCCGCTCGTGACCAACCAGCGCCGCCCGATTGCCGAACTCGTCACGGATACGTCGCCGGGCGTGCACGATACGCTCATCGCCGCGTGCGATCTGTACCGCTATCGCAATCTCGGCGTCGAGCACTATCACGACAACTGCGCGGACAACCTGCGGCTTGCGCTGAAGGCTATTGGCTTGCGCACGAAGGAAGTGCCCCAGCCGTTCAATCTTTGGATGAACATTCCCGTCAAGCCGGATTATTCGATTGACTGGCTGCCGCCCGTGTCGAAGTCCGGCGATTACGTGGATATCAGGGCCGCGATGGACTGCGTCGTGGTCATGTCGGCGTGCCCGCAGGATATCATTCCGATCAACGCGCTCAACCCGCTCGAAGTCGAGTTCACGGTGCTCGCATAAGCGCGCCCTTCTTCTTTTCGATGGTGTTCATTCGTGGCCAGCAAACGACCTTCCTCAACTGCAGCGCGTACTTCACCTAAAGCCAACGCCGCGCCGGCGTCCGCCGCCGATGGCCTCGGCACGCGTCTGCGTCATGCGCGCATGGTGCGACAGATGACGCTCAAGGTGCTCGCGGGAGCGGCGGGTTGCTCGGAAAGTCTTCTGTCGAAGGTCGAAGGCGGCCACGCGACGCCTTCGCTCGCCATGCTGCACAAGCTCGCCATTGCGCTCGACACCAACATCGCGGCACTGCTGTCCGCGCCGACCCTCACGGCTTCGCCGGTTCAGCGTGCGAGCGAGCGGCCCTCGGTGCGCTTTCCGGGCGCGCGGGCCGCTCCGGCGGCCGGCAAACGCAGACGTGCCGAGGGCTCCATCATGCTCGAACGCCTTGTCGTGCCGAGTCCGGGCCAGTTGCTTCAGGGCGACATCCACGTACTGGAGCCGCTCGCGCGCAGCGACGAGCAGATTCATCACGTCGGCGAAGAGTTGGGTTATGTGCTCGAAGGCGAACTGGAACTCACGCTCGGCGATCAGAGCTATTCGCTCAAGGCGGGCGATTCGTTCTATTTTCCGAGCACCGAGCCGCACAGCTATCGCAATCCGGGCGATGCGGTGACGCGCATACTCTGGGTCAACACGCCGCCCACGTTCTGATCAGCGGGAACTCATCATGGCCAGCACCGATCTTTCGCAGATGCAGTTGCCGCGCTTCGCCGGCATTCCCACTTTCATGCGCGTGCCGTTCGAGCGCGACCTCGCGGCGCTCGATATCGCGCTGGCGGGCGTGCCCTTCGATGGCGGTGTCACCGCGCGTCCTGGCGCACGCTTCGGGCCGCGCGAGATCCGCAACATGTCCACGATGATGCGCGCGATTCATCACGTCACGCGATTCAATCCGTTCGAAGCGTGCCGCGTCGCCGATATCGGCGATGTGCCCTTTGAGCATCTCTACGATCTAGAAGCCGCGCACGCCGATATCCGCCGCTTTTTCGAGCCAGTATTCCGCGCGGGGAAGATAGCGCTGATCGCGGGCGGCGATCACTCGATCACCTATCCGGTCTTTCAGGCGATCGCGCCGAAGCAACCGCTCGCGCTCGTGCATATCGACGCGCACACGGACACGTGGGATGCGTTCAAGGGCTCGAAATTCACGCACGGCGCGCCGTTCAGACGCGCGGTCGAAGCGGGTCTTCTCGATCCCACGCGCACGATTCAGATCGGCATACGCGGCGCGCAGAATACCGACGAAGGCTGGCGTTATTCGTTGGATCACGGCATGCGCGTGGTGTTCATCGAAGAGTTCGAGGAACGCGGCCCGGCGGCGATCGTCGAAGAAGCGCGGCGCGTGGTCGGCGATGCGCCCGTGTATCTTTCGCTCGATGTCGATGGGCTCGATCCGGTGTTCACACCTGGCACCGGCACGCCGGAAATCGGCGGATTGACGACGCGCGAAACGCTTGCGTTGCTGCGCGGACTCGACGGGTTGAACTGGGTCGGCGGCGATGTGGTTGAAGTGTCGCCGCCGTATGATCCGAGCGGCAACACCGCGCTCGTCGCCGCAACGATGATGTACGAGATGCTGTGTCTGTTCGCGGCACATCAGGCGGGATCGAGCCGACGCTAGCGCAGCGTCGAACGGGCTGCCGCTCGATGGTCCCGGCGTTAGCGAGCGACGTACCCGCGTCGCGGCCATACGCGGCCAACTATGCGTCGACTAAGAGCTTCTTGCTGCCGGACCTGCTCTTTCAGGGAGCCCGATAGATGAACCGCCCTCCGAGAACTTCCTTTGACGCTGCTTGCAGTGTCGTAACAGCTCGCTAACAATGATGCAGGCGTGCTATTACGCGAATGTCTCGAAGCGCAGATCACATTGCTGTCGGGCTTTCGGTCGTCAACCGACACATCGCGACTGCGGCGCCCTTCGCAATGGGCGCGCTCCATGGATCGGCCGGCAAAGTCCGCCCGAGCAATGCCTTGCCGGAAGCTGCCACAAGCGTCTCCCGATGCCTCATTGATGCAGAATCGGCGCAAAGACCACACCGACACGACCTGAATACCATGGACGACGCAGAATCGCTTTCCCTCGCACTACCCGACGGCTCTAAGGTCTCTGCGCTCCTTCAAGTGCCAGAGCACGCGCGAGCGCTATATGTCTTCGCGCACGGCGCTGGGGCGGGCATGCAGCACGCCGGCATGTCGTCTTTGGCCGACGCGCTTGCCGCGGCGAACGTCGCCACATTGCGCTACCAGTTTCCGTACATGGAGCGGGGCTCCAGGCGGGTGGACTCGCCGGCCGTGGCACATGCTGCCGTGCAGGCAGCCGTCGCAGAGGCCCGCCGGCGGCTGCCAGCCCTGCCGCTCTTCGCGGGCGGCAGGTCGTTCGGCGGCCGCATGACGTCCCAGGCCCAAGCCATCTCCGCGCTCGATGGCGTGCGTGGCCTCGCTTTCGTCGCGTTCCCGCTGCACCCGGCTGGGGCGCCCGGCGTCGAGCGGGCGCGGCACTTGGCGGACGTCACGGTGCCGATTCTCTTCCTGCAGGGCACGCGCGACAAGCTGGCCGAGCTTCACCTGCTGAGGTCGGTCGTCGAGACGCTCGGGCCGCGCGCCACGCTGCATGTGGTGGACGACGCAGATCATTCGTTTCACGTGCGCGCATCCTCCGGCCGGACCGACGCGGAGGTCGTGCGCGAACTAGCGCGGACGATGTCGGAGTGGTTCTTCGCCGAAGGGTAGTTCGTGCGCGTTACCTGAGCAAGCGCAGGAATGCTTGTAGCAGAGTCGGGACGGGAAGCCGGCGAACTCGCCGTCCTGCACTCGCCCTCTCAACGCTTTGCTATCCGCAGACGGTCTGTCGCATAGCCACGACAACCGACGCCTGTCGCGTCGGCGGCGTTTTGCCAGTGCTTAGTGAGTGAATTTGTCAGATCGATCTTTTTGCGGTGCTTCCGCCCCCGGAAATCGCGGCGGGCCATCTGCTTTGATTTGGCCGGCGCCGATCCGTGCAAGCCGCTTAGGGATGCGGCCGGAAAGCAATCAAGACTTTGCGATCATCAACTCCGTGCTGCACGGATGCGATCCACGGTCGCTACCCCATCGGCGCCCCAACCTCTACTAAACTGGGTAGCGTACTCCTGCAAGCTCAGTGAGGGCGGCGCGCAGTTAGCTAGCTGATCCGCGCGACCGAACGCCACGGTGTCAACCCCGGAGTTGACTTGATGAACAGCGTCGTTACCAGGATGCTGATTGCGATTTCCGTCGGCTATCTAGTGGTCGGTTGCGCTGCGGTTCCGCCAGAAGCCGCAATACCGGCTTACCAAAACCGGGCCGTGACACGCGACGAGGCCGGCATCGAGGTTTCAACAGCCGTGCTGTCCTCAGAGGAAAGCGCGGCGGTGTACGGTGTCCCGCTTGCCGAAAGAAGAATTCAGCCCGTCTGGATCGAGGTCCGCAATCGCGAGGACCACAACTACTTTCTCCTGTCACCCGGCCTGGATCCAAACTTCTTTCCCGCATCGGAGGCGGCAGAGGCTTTCAGCAGCGATGCTTCGCCCGACCAGCGTTCCGAGCTCGCGCGCCGCTTCCGTAGTCTCGCTTTTCATAACCCCGTGCGTCCCGGAGAGACGGTCGCGGGGTTTGTGCTGACGAATTTCAACGCGGGCGCGAAGCTGGTGCAACTGGATCTCGTCGCGAGCGGACACGCTCGGACGTTCTCCGTTTTTGTATCCGTACCTGGGTTTGAAGCCGACTACAAGCGTAGTCAGGTCTTCAGACGGGCGACCGATCCGCAGGAGCCCACTGTAAATTACACGGACGACGCGAGCTTTCGAGAAGCGCTCGAAGCACTGCCCTGTTGCGCAACTGACGAGGACGGCTCAAAGAAGGGCGACCCGCTCAACCTGGTGATCGTCGGCAGCCTCGACGACGCCTTTCCCGCACTCGTGCGGCGGGGCTGGAGCCTCACGGAACGAAAGTGGTCGGGGGCAATCGAGCGGATGATCAGCGCCGCGTTGTCGGGCCAAGCGTACGTCAACGCGCCGGTGAGCGACCTTTACCTGTTCGGACGCGCCCAAGACCTCGCGCTTCAAAAGGCGCGGGGCGACATTCACCAGCGCAACCATATGCGGCTCTGGCTCAGCACGATGCGCTATCACGACAAGCCTGTGTGGGTTGGACAGATCAGCCGCGATATCGGGATTCGCCTGACGTGGCACTCGTCAACGTTCACGACACACAAGATCGACCCGGAGGTGGATGAGGCACGCACTGCGCTGACCGAAGACATGGCGTATTCCCAGAACCTGTTCAAGATGGGACTAGTGACGGGGGTGGGTGCCGTGTTGGAAGCTGCGCCGCGAAGGAATTTGACGACCGACCCGTATTACACCGACGGCTTCCGCGTCGTGCTGGTGTTCGATCGCACGCCGAGGCCGTTATCGCAGATCGAAATCTTCCCGTGGATCACTCCGTACAAGGTACTGCGGGTGACGCCAGGAGCGAGGCCATGACCATCCAGCAGACCTTGCGCAGGCGACGGTCTAATGCAGGACTCGCGCTATGCCTGGCGCTCGCGCTGGCCGGCTGCTCGACATGGCAAATTCCGCCCGAGGCGGACGCTGAGCCGTTGCGTCAGCGCGAGGTCAGCGCCTCCAGTCGCGGCGTACGCGTGAGCGCAACGGTGCTTAGCGAAGAAGACAGCAAGCGGATGTATGGTGCCGACGTCAACAGAACGGGAGTGCAGCCGCTTTGGCTCGAAGTGCAGAATGGGACGTCGCAGGCGCTGTGGCTTTTACGCTCGGGCACGGACCCGGACTACTTCTCACCTCATGAAGTCGCATGGTCAATGCATACGCTGTTTGGCGGCGCAAGCAACAAGCGCATGGACGACTATTTCCGTGATCTCAGGTTCAACAACCCCATCCCGTCGGGGGAGACACGATCGGGCATTTTGTTCACCAACCCCGATCAAGGCATCAAGCTCGTCAATGTCGATCTGCTGGGAAACCAGACGCTGATGCCCTTCTCGATCTTTCTGCGTGTGCCAGGCGGCACGATGGATCCACGGCTGTCGCAGATCCCTCTGCCACCCTCTGCCACTGGAATCATGGACTACCAGGACCTGGCGTCGCTGCGCGCGGCGCTCGAGCGCCTACCATGCTGTGCCACCGACCCGAGCGGGACTATTCAGGCCGATCCGCTAAATGCCATTGGCATTGGCCAGCTCACCGACATCGGGGCAGCGCTGGTGCGGCGCGACTATCGGCGCGATGCGCGGGAGTTTGACCTCGCGCAGCGCGTCTTCGGTCGGGAACCGGACTTTGTCATGCGCAAGCAGGCGCAGGCCGGGGCGCCCGCAAACTGGATCCGGGGATGGCTCGCTCCGATCCGCTTTCAGGGACAACTGGTCTACGTCGCGCAGGTCGGCCGCCCTGTCGGCGGGCGCTTTGCACCCCGCGATAAAAAACGCCTCACTCTCCACGAGAACGTCGACGAGGCACGCAACTTTCTGATGCAGGACCTGATGTATTCGAGCGGCCTCGAAAAGCTCGGATTTGTGAACGGTGTTGGCCCCGCACCGCCGACTCGTCCTCGTATAACCCTTGACGGTGCGACTTACTATACGGACGGATTGCGCGCGGTCGTGTTCTTCGCCACCCGGCCGCGGAGTCTGTCGGATGTCGATTTTCTTGAGTGGGTCCCCTATCTGGAAGAGCCAGATACTCGTCAAACTGGAGCAACCGGCAATGCGAGTCAGTGACTCGAGATCGAGATGGGCGCTCATTCAATTCAAGCGTCAGGTTGCCGCTGCCTTCGATGCGTGCCGCCAGATCAGCGCTTGGTTAGCGACGATCACGTCGTGCGTTCTCTTCGGCGCATGCGCGGCGAAGCCGCTTATCCCGTACTCGGCCGATACACCCCCGATGGTTCTCATGCCCGCGTCTCAGGCTGGCGTCATGGATAAGCGAGGGCGCTTTCGGGAAATTTATTGCGCGGTCCTCGAAGCACGCGGTGCAGCGCTACCCGACTACCGCCCGTGCGAGCAAGCGCTGACGCGGGTCGGCGCAGAGTCCCCTGGCACCGGCGAGCCCGTCGAACTTGGCCAGTCTAGGCGGCACCTGATTGGGGCGGTGGTGCATGGCGTCGGCTACGATTGCTTCGATCCCTGGCTGGATACGCCGGATACCGTCGTGACGCATCTTCGCGAGTATGGCTTCGATGCAGCGCTCATCAACGTCGACGCGCTGTCGAGTTCCACTAACAATGCACGGCAAATTCGCGACGCGATCATGGCTATGCCGGCATCGGAGGACGCGCCGCGGCTCGTGTTGATTGGTTATTCGAAGGGGGCGCCCGACATTTTGGAAGCACTGGTCGCCTATCCTGAGATACGAAGCCGGGTGGCGGCGGTGGTGAGTGCCGCCGGTGCGATCGGCGGCTCCCCGCTCGCCAACGACGCCGACCAATATCAGGCCGACTTGTTGCGATATGTTCCGGGCGCAACCTGCACATCGGGCGATGGTGGTGCCGTAGAGAGTTTGAGACCTGCGACTCGCAAAGCGTGGCTCGCGCAGCATCCGCTTCCGGCTGATCTGCATTACTACTCGGTCGTGACGTTCCCGCAGCCCGAGCGAATCTCCTCGATCCTGAAGTCGAGCTATGACAAGCTCGCGCGCGTCGACTCGCGGAACGACAGTCAGGTCATCTTTTACGATCAGGTTGTCCCCGGCAGCACGCTTCTCGCCTACGTCAATGCGGATCACTGGGCGCTCGCGGTGCCTGTTGCGCGGACCCACCCTACGATCGGGGCGCTCTTCGTTACACAGAATGCGTATCCTCGCGAGGCGCTGGCAGAGGCGATTCTGCGCTTCCTGGAGGAGGATCTTGGCGTGCCGATCCGCTGATTAGCTGGCAGTCGTCTGTCAACGAACGCGTTCGGGGCCGTTTCAACCGGTTGATGCAACCCAATGTACACCGGTCCGGCGTCGGTCCGGTCTCGACCTGAACCGGCCGCTGGAGCGGTCACACTGCGACTTGGTCGAACGGCAGAAACCGGCCGGTTGCGGAATTTAGCACAACGGCCAACCAGCTAACGAAAGGGTGAGGAAGTAAATCCGTGCAGCCATATGCGTTAAGCGGCAACCATCTCTGCAGACGTCGTTCGTCCGTCAAGGCTGTAACGTGTCCGGAAGGCGGCCCGTTCGCTGGCTCGTGCGATGGACAGCTTACTGCGCCCCGGATTGCGGCGATTCCAAGCTTTTCACGGCGTTCCTGATCTCTTGCAGAAGCCGGCTTTGTTGATACGGCTTGCGTAGTCTCGGTAGATCCGCTCCGGTGCCCTCCGGCAGTTCCGCGTAGCCGGTTGCGAGTATGACAGGCAGGACGGGCCTGAGTGCCCGCGCCGCATTGGCTAATTCAACGCCGGTCATCTTGGGCATTGAGAAATCAGTTAGCAGAACGTCAACTTTCTGGCCGGCGCGAAGGACTTGGAGCGCGGCGTCCCCTGATGCGGCCTCGATCACCTCATGTCCAAGGTCCTGCAGGAGATAAGATGTGCTTGACAAAATAAGTGGGTCGTCATCGACGACTAGTACGGTGGCGCGCAGCTCGCTGGCGTCGGCCGGACCGTCGTCCTTCGGGTCATCGGCGATACGCTCCTCGGCAGCCGGGCGACCCGTGACAGGAAGCCAGAGCGATGCACGCGTGCCCTTTCCATACGTGCTTTCTAGACGAAGCGCGCCTTGTAGCTGACGCGCGAGACCGTGAATCATCGAAAGGCCAAGCCCCGTGCCCTTCCCCACTTCCTTGGTCGTGAAGAAGGGTTCCGTCGCTTTGGCGAGTGTCGCGGCGTCCATGCCAGTGCCTGTGTCCCTCACTGTCACCCGCACGTAGTCGCCGGCTCGCAGGTCGCCATCGCCCGCAGAATGCGCGGTATCGACGCTGATTTGGATTGCGCCGCCGTCGGGCATCGCATCGCGCGCATTGACTACCAGGTTCAATATCGCCAGTTCAATCTGATTTGTATCGACGCGAGTGAACGGCACTTCTTCGGGCGTATCGATGACCAGTTCGATCATAGAGCCAATCGACCGGTCCAGAAGGTCGGCCATGCCGTGAACCAGCGCAGACATCTGGACAGGCTCGACCTTAAGGACCTGCTGTCGCGCGAACGCGAGCAGCCGTTGAGTGAGCGCGGCGCCGCGTTGAGCGCCTTTCAGCGCGCCATCGACCAACCGACCCACTCGCTCTTCCGGCGGCACTTCCTTTCGCACGAGTTCGAGATTCGCCATGATCGCCATCAGCAAATTGTTGAAGTCGTGCGCGATGCCGCCCGTCAACTGGCCGATCATCTCGAGCTTCTGGACCTGCCGCAGCAGCTTCTCTGTGTGCTCGCGCTGCCGTATTTCCTCGAGCACCGTTCGATGCGCGTCTTCCAGTTGCGCGGTGCGCTCCAGCACCTTGACTTCGAGCGATTCGTTCACCCGGCGCAGCTGATCTTCCGACGTTTTGCGCAGCGTCACGTCGGAGCAAACGCCGACGAGCCGAACGATCCGGTCGTCGCGCACGACACGCGCCCTGACTTCAACCCAGTGCACGGTCCCGTTCCGCCAGACGTTGCGATACTCGATCGCGTAGTCGCAGCCGGTTTCCGCGCTGACCGCGATGGCTGCCTGCACCCGCTCGCGATCCTCGGGATGAGTGCTTGCAATCAGTTCTTCATAAGTAAAGTTGTCGGTCTCCAAGCGGCCGAATATCGCTTTGCAAGTCGTCGATGCTGTCAGCGTGTTGCTGGAAAGATCGAGGCTCCAGGAGCCGAGGTGTCCGGCCGTGAGTGCTATGCGAAGATGCGCTTCGCCCTCATCGAGTTCTCGGATTCGAGCCCGAGCCTCGAACTGGCGATTCCGGCCCCGCACCGCTGTTTCGACGACGCTTACGAACGTCGTCGGATGAAACGGACGCTCGATGAACGTGACGTTGCCGAGTGCCGTAATCAACCGCTCGGCCATCGGTCTGCGAACGGGACCGCTGCGCTGTGTGAGTACGACAAATGGAAGGTCCGACCACGGCGGCTGCGACGACACCCATCCCGCCAGCGTGGCGAGGTCGGCGCCGTTCAACGCTTCGTCGGCGACGATAACGCAGCAGACGTCGTCTCTCAACGTCTCGCCGAGTTGCGCTACGTTCTTGCACGGCTCTGCGTCGATCCCGGCCGCCCCCAACAGCGCCTGCGCAACGACGCAGTCGCGTCCCGACGGGGTGAGGAGCAGCACGGGACATCGCTCGGTTTCGGCCATGCGATCGTCAGTCCTTGGTTGCAGTCTTCGGCGTCAGCAGAGGCGCCGACTTTCCGACGAACGTCGGCACGCCTCGAAGCACCCCCTGGAAATCTTCCAGCGGCTCTCCGAGCGTGAGCCCCTCCGAACCGATACGGAACTCGCGGATCGATTCCTCATGAGCCCCGGTGCGCTTCTTGATGACCGACACCGCGCGTCGAACGCGCCCGATCGCTTCGAAGTAACGAAGCAGGATGACCGTGTCAGCAAGATAGGTCACGTCGACCGGCGCCTTCATGTCGCCGACGAGGCCGTGCTGGGCGACAGTCAAAAAGGTGTTCGCGCCCTGCCGATTCAGATACTGCAACAACTCGTGCACGTGCAGTACGAGCGCATTTTCCTCAGGCATGGCGGCCTGATACCCGTTCAGACTATCGATGACAACCGTCTTTACACGCGCGCGGTCGACGCTCGCACGCACGCGATGCGCGAACTCGCCCGGCGACAGCTCTGCCGCGTCCAGTTGTTCGACGTGCAGGTCACCGGCATCTCTCATGGCTTCGAGGTCGATGCCCATTGGGCGCACACGGTCGAACAGAAGGCCGAGCTCTTCATCGAAGACGAAGAGCGCAGCCTTTTCGCCCCGCCGCACGGCCGCCGTGACGAATTGGATCGCGAAGAGGCTCTTGCCGGTCCCTGCGGGGCCAAGGATAAGCGTGCTGGATCCTTGCTCGACACCCCCGCCGAGCAAAGCGTCGAGTTCCGCAACGTCGCTTGTCATTTGCGTGCGCGCGTAACTGGTTCGGTGCTCACCGGCGACAAGTCGCGGGAACACCGCCACCCCGCCGTGTCGGATAGCAAAATCGTGATAGCCGCCACGAAAATGCTGACCGCGGTATTTGAGCACCCTTAGGCGCCGGCGCTCGGCGCCATATTGCGGCGATAACTCCTCCAGTTTGATGACGCCGTGCGCCACGCTGTGCACGGTCTTGTCCGCCGCATCGGAGGTGAGATCGTCCAGCATGAGCACCGTGGCGTCGCGGCCAGCGAAGTAATGCTTGAATGCCAGGATCTGCCGGCGGTAGCGCAGCGAGCTTTGCGCAAGCAAGCGAATCTCCGAAAGACTATCGATGACCACGCGCTTCGGTTTCACGCGCTCGAACTCGCCGAGGATGAGCCGCGTCGTCTCGCCCAGCTCGAGGTCGGAGGAATAGAGCAGCGTCTGCTGCTGATCGGCGTCAAGCAGATTTTCGGACGGGCTGACTTCGAAGATGCTGATCTGTGGACCGAGCCGCCATCCGTGCGACAAAGCGCCGTTGCGCAGTTCCTCCATCGTCTCGGAGAGCGTGATGTAAAGGCATGGCTCCCCCAGCTCGGCGCCAGCCTGCAGGAAACTCAGCGCGATGGTCGTCTTGCCCGTGCCCGGACTTCCCTCGAGAAGGAACAAGTTGCCCCGGCTCAGTCCGCCAACGAGAATGTCGTCGAGCCCCGGGACGCCCGTGCGAGCGTATTGGGGCATTACGGTACTATCGTTCATCTGTTGCTCCAAGCTGCTTCATTGCAACACGGGAGAGCCTGTGTTTCGGAATTTTCGTCAGCGCCTGCTCGAGCGAAGTACGAGCGTCGCAGACATCATGCGCGGATTGCAGTTCCAACCAGTGCATCGCCGGCACGCCACAAAAGGCCTCGAGACGCACCGCCATTTCGGGCGTGATGCTCGCGCTGCCGTCGAAGATCCGGTGAAGCGTTTGACGAGCCACGCCCAGATCTCGGGCCGCCTGGCTCACCGAGAGGCCCAAATGGGGCAGCACAAAGATCTTGAGAAGATCCCCTGGATGGTGTGCCTCGTCCTGATAGCGGGTGGTGCCGGGAATCGACGTGGAAGCCATGGTGGCAAGCGTAACGCGTTGCGTGACAAGTGATCAGGCTACCATGAAGCTGGGTGAGCCGCGCCGTGAGCGTCCCGGCCCGGCCCGGCCAGACCATCTTTTCACAGATTCCCTCGCTCTGAGCCGCGACAGTGCGAAGCAAGATACGGCGCAGCTAGCCTACTCACGCCGATGCTGATGTCGCAGCGGCCTGCCGCCGCTTCAAAGCGGATTGCCTGGCAAGCTGCAATGGATAGCCGTCGCCGCGATCGCGGCTTCGCCGACTGCCACGCAGATCTGATTCAACGAATTGACTGCATCGCCCGCGGCAAATATGCCGGCCACGCTAGTGCGCTGCCGCTTATCCGCCACGATCATGCCGTCCTCATCCCGTTCGACGTTCAAGCCACTCAATAGCTCAGTTTCTTCGCGAGAGCCAAGCACGGGATAGACAATATCGAACCTCTGTCGCCGCCCATCCGGGCAGACAACGCTCAAGCGCCCGTCAGCGTTAGCCGAAGCTTCGAGCGCACCCAACGGCACCAATTCTATGGCGTTCTCTACGGCCGACGCGCGCTCCTCTTGCGTCAGCGCCGAAAGGTCGGGCGCGACGACAGCTAC
The DNA here is from genome assembly GCF_022879815.1 of Caballeronia zhejiangensis. Taxonomy (NCBI): domain Bacteria; kingdom Pseudomonadati; phylum Pseudomonadota; class Betaproteobacteria; order Burkholderiales; family Burkholderiaceae; genus Caballeronia; species Caballeronia zhejiangensis. The sequence goes on along the minus strand of NZ_CP084288.1, from coordinate 325,660 downwards.
CTGCCTGCAAAACGTTCGGAAGAACAAAGCGTGCGACAGCGCTCGTGACGCGGAACCCAGCATCGCCGCCCGTTTGCCTTGCGCCTCGAAGCCATCGCATATCGCGCACAACCTGAGCAATCCTTTTTCGGTAAGCCGTTCGGCTCCGACGATCGGCGGTAGCCTATCGCGGATCCCGAACGCGAGCAGGACACGATGTGCCAGAGCGCTCTGCCTGTCAGCATCGCCGCTGCTCCTGTAGTCCACGACGAAGCCGGCGGACACCTGTCGTATCGCGACGACTCGGCCGGCGATTATCGGCACCGGGTAGCAATCGACCTGTCGACGCATCTTGACGATGAGTTCCTTGCCGCTGATGCCGCCTTCAAAACCAGCAAGGTTACGCACGATCGGGATCCGCGACGCTCTGCTCTGACCGGCATCGATAACCAGGGTGGAGCGCCTGAACCGGGCAAGATAGAGTGCGGCGGTCAACCCAGCCGGACCGCCGCCGATAACAACACAGTCAAAAGCCTGATCCATCATCGATTCCTTCTTGCACAACCGACATAGCCGAATCAACACGGTGCGCGGTTCACTAACAAGCCTTCGTGGCAGGGTTGAGCAATTCCGATTCCCAAAAGTCCCATGTTGGAACCCGACAATCAAAGTGATCGCGACAGTGCGTACGGGTCGCAAGCACCCGACCCGTCGAGCCACGCTGCCGATTCGACATGCGCGGAGTTAGCAAGCGGGTCTCGTGCGCGGCAGCCCAGGCAGCCTTCGACTTCGTCGAAAAGCGAATCTCGTCTTTCGTCTCAGTCTCAGGTCGAGGCACCGAAAGCGCGCTTCGTGGGAAGGACACCGACGTTCGCGCGGGCAGCGCCGCCGCCCGCTTGCGGGTGGGATGATCGCGACGCCAGATCAACCAGCAATCAGAACGGGTGCGCGGTTCGGTGGCCAAAGGCAACCCGCCGTCCGCCTGTCACAGCGTTCCGACCGACTGTGTTTCACACTGAACGGTGCACCGATGTTCGGACATTGTGTCGCGAGCCGGTCGGCCAACCGTCTGTGGATCGGTGGCCGTGCAACTTTCAGCACGCGTCTTGAATATAAGAGGCCGGGTTCACTTCTTGAAACAGCGGCAGGCTGACGCCGGTCGCCTTGTCATCCGCGAGCGCTCTGCTGCCAGGCAGACCCTCGGTGTTCGGATCGCGCGGTTTGTGGACGCCCGCGTTTGTACTTCCGCGTTGACGTTCCGCTTCCTCGCATTTCGTACATGCGCGCTGAGTTGTGACGGGCGGCAGTGCCCGTGGCAATGAGCACGTACCTGTGGTGAAACCAGTCGAACATGCCTAAAGCCAACATCACTATTCGAACCATGACAGCGGAGCCGCTTCCCGAGCACGACCTGATAACCGCACTGATGCAGCGCCACGTCGCCGTTCTCGATGCCCGCGTCGCACCCGATGGCATCAACTTCGTTTGCGAGGCCGACATTGGCGCGCTCAGGCGCTGCGCCGAGCATCTCGCGTCGCTTTCCTTCGTCGGCGGCGTCTCGCTTCAACTGTGTCAGGCCGCGGCATCGCCCGGCGGCAGCGGAACATGAATCCGGCGCTCGCGCAGCACTTCCTGCTCTACGGCGTGCTTCCGTTGTGGCTCGCCGCCGGCACCGCGGACGCGCTTTGTCACCGCTGGGCGAATCTTCCCGAGACTGCCGGCGTGCGCGAATCGCTGATGCATATCGCCCAGCTAACCGAAGGCGCCGGTGTCGTGCTGTGCGCGTTGTTCCTGCAAATCAACGCGTTCGCGATCGTTGCGATGGCCGCGCTCATCGTCGTCCACCATCTCACCGTGTATGCGGATCTGCGCTACGCATCGGCGACGCGCGTCATTACACCCGTCGAGCAAATGGTACATAGCGTTCTTGAGATGGCGCCGATCGTCGGGCTAGCCATCATTTGTCTCGCACATCCCGATGTCTTCGCCAGACTGTTCGATAACGCCGCTGGTTACACGCCCGCATGGCGCGATCCTCCGTTGTCCTCGACGACCGTCACAGCCGTGCTGATGCTCTGCGCGATATTCGGCGTCGTGCCGTACGCGATGGAACTCGCAGCGTCTATCCGCGCTTCGCGCAAGCGGCAACGGCGGAAGACGGGTGCCGCCAGCGAGTCCGTCATGCGCTAGGCACGCGCCATGCGCAGACCGAGTCGTGCAGCGAGAAACGACGACTTGGAGCAAGCATGCAGAACGCCGAAGGCAACCCGACCCAGGCCCAGCAGAACGAGATGGCGGCAAAAAGCCCCGCCAAGACACCGGCGACAGGCACCGCATCGCCCGATGCCGCCACGCAGGCAGCGGAGTTCGGCCGCGACCGCAATGCTGGCTCGGCCGAGCCCGGGCAGCGCAATGACCCGTCGCCGCTGCCCGACATCGACCATGCTTCGATCGCGCGGGATTCCGGCGATCCGGTGCAGCGGGCGAACAGCCGCATCGTCGGCGTGGATTCGCAAGGCATGGGCTCGACGGACGATACCGTGGACGCGGACGCGAAGTCGATCGAGGCGCGCCGCGATCTGTCGGGCTGGCACGACAACGTCATCACATCGAACGCGACGCTCGAAAACAACGTGCCGGCGCCGGCCGCAGGACTGGGCGGCATCGATAGCCGCGTGACGGGCAATCTCCCTTCCATCTTGCCGAAGCCGGGCTATCGGGTCGTCGTTACGGAAACGGTGTACGCCGAAGAGCGCAACGGTTCACGCGCATCGCACGTGTTCAGGCTGGAGCGCGAATAGCCCGGGCCGCACCACGAGGAGCAAGCGATGAGTTTCTTGCAGCGTCTCTTTCATCGGCGCGAGCACGCCGTCAAGACCGATCTCTATGTGTCGGACTTCGAGCAGTTTCTGAATCGGCTCAAGCACGATCATCCCGAACTGGATCGCGAACAGATGCTCGGACGCGCGCTGCTGTGGGACAAGCTTCCACAGTTTCCGAATTCCGGCGATGTCGCCGCGAAGGAAGGCGAGCTGAGACAACCTTCGTATGTTTATTACAGCCGGACGGATTGAACCGCGTGCCTAGAGCGTCTTCGTGACCATCAGCCAGAAGATGCCGACGAACGCGACGAACGCCATCACGCCGAGCGCGATCCATGCGGACATGAGGCGCCAGTAGCGCCTCGACAGCCCGGCGTCGGATACGGCGCAGGCTTGCGCCTCGGCGGCGAGGCGCATCTGCAGCCACACGACGGGCAGCCAGCACGCGATCGCGACAACGTAGAGGCCGATCGACCAGGCGAGCCAGGGACTCGAAACGGGAAAGCCCGTGAGCCGCATCATCAGATAGCCGGTGAGCGGTTGAACGATGGCGGTCGGCGTCGTGAAAAGCCAGTCGGCCAGCACCACGAGCCGCGACACGCGCGCGACGGTCCGTGCATCGCGTCCGATGCTCGCGGCGAGCAGATAGAACGCGGAGCCGATTCCGGTGCCGAACAGGATCGTCGACGAAATCACATGCATCCACTTGATCGTCAGATAAGTCACGTCGAGCCCTTTCCATCAATGTTCATCAGCAGTAAGAGTGCGGCGATCATCGGCAGATTCTTCGACAGCGGGCCATACGGATGCAGCCAGAACTCCGGCAAGCGCCAGGTAATCAGCACCGAATAGACGACGATCAACCCGATCTGCGCCCACCAGAGACGGCGTCGCGGTCCGAGCCGCGCGGGCCACGCGAAGCACAGCACGCCCAATAGCAGGTCCAGCAGCGCGGCCGAATACAGCAGGAAGAGGCGCGTGCCTTCGGGCGCGCCGACTCGCGCCAGCAAGTCGAGGCTCGCCGCTCGCGGATAAAGCCAGGCGGACACGATCGCGGTCCATATCCACACCGCGCCGATGGCGCCCGCCAGCAGCGGCGCGAGCCACGCGAGCTTCGCACGCAGGCCAAGCGTGGCGCGTTTCGACGGCTCATCGCCGAGCGATCGCGGCGGCCTGCCGAGCCATCGCTGCATGCCATCCGCCGATGCCGCGTTGCCCCGTTCCAGCATCGCGAGTGCATCGGGGCTCATCAGCGCGCCGGGCAAGCGCGCGCATAACGCGGCGGCCGTCTTGACGAGCGGCATCGGCACCGGCATGAACAAGGGGGCACCGGCGGAGCAAAGCCGATTCAGCAGACGCAAGTATTCCTTCATCGTCACGGGTCTCGGACCGACAGCCGCCACCGTCTCGCTCGCGGGGGCTGCGCTTGCGCGCGTCAACGCGCCGCGCGTCACGAGTTCGACCACATCGTCCACATGAACCGGCTGCACGACCTGCGCGCCCGACCCCGGCAGCGGCACGACCGGCAACGTCGACCACGCGGCGAAGAACTGCGTGCTGCGTCCGTCTTCGGCGAACACGAGCGAAGGCTGCACGATCAACGACGAGATGGGCAACGCGCGCAACGCGTCGTCGGCGGCTTTCTTGGAGCGGTGATAAGGCGTCTGTGCGCCCCCATCCGCGCCAAGCGCCGATATCTGCACGATGCGGCCGACTCCCGCCATCACGGTCGCCTGGAACAGCGCGATCGGCGAACGCGTATGGATGCGCGAGAAGTCGTGTCCGGTCCGGTCCTCGAAGATGCCGGCGGCATTGATGACCACATCGACGCCTTCGAGCAGCGGCATCACGCTTGCTGGGTCGAGTTCATCGCTCAAATCGAGCGCCACGAAACGGCAGCCTCTCACGGCGCCTTCGCCGCCAGGCGCATGGCGCGCGGCGCACCTCACCGCGTGTCCTTGCGCAACCAGCGCCGCCGCGATGCGCGAGCCGAGGAGCCCCGTGGCGCCTGTCAGAAAAATGACCATGACTGAAGACATCGACCCTGTGACGGATATCCTGATTCCCGGCTCCGTTGCCGGACTGTTATCGACGGCGGCCCTTGCGATCTGTGGGCGTCTGCACGGCAAACGCGCAAGCGCGCCGATCAGCGCCGTCAGCCACTGGTTATGGCCGCAAGAAGCAAACCAGACCGCGCGGCCGGAATGGCGCCATCTGCTTGCCGGTCTCGCCATTCACCAGTCGATGTCGATCGGCTGGGCCGCCTGCAATGCGCTGGCTGTCGCGGCCGCGCGCACATCGCCGAGACTGCGCGGCGGTGCCGCGCAGTCTCACGGACAACGCGTCGCACTCGCCGCAGCGACGACGCTTGCCGCAGCGGCCGGCGATTATATCGTCGTCCCCAAGCGCTTCACGCCCGGCTTCGAATATCACCTGCCCGCGGCGCACATCGCCGCTGTCTATTTGGCGTTCGGCGCGGGACTGGTTGTGCCCTTTCTGTCGAAGCGCCGCTGAATGCGCAGCCTCGCTCGCTGCAATCCGCGTCGTGGACTCGACGTATCCGCTCGCGCGTGCAACCGACGCGCATCGGCGGATGGAATCGTCGACGAATGTCGGCAAGATCATTCTGTCAGCGGCTACGGCAATCAGTCAGGCGTGATCTCGCCATCCTCCTCGCCCATCCAGTAGTGAATGCGCTCGGCGCGAACCTTGATGAGTACGATCCCCGGCGTTTCGAAGCCTTTCGAGAACCATTTCTCGATGTCTTCGTTCCAGTGATCCTTCATCGCCGGTTTCTCGCGAATGAGCTCCGCGCGGCCCTCGACGGCCACGAAAAGCGGCGGCGCGCCGTCCGGGTTCGCGCTGCTCGTGAAAGTCAGCGCCACGGTCGCATCGGCCTTGATCTCCTGCACCGTATGCGTTTCTTCGAGTGTGAAGAAGTAGCTGTCGCCGTCGTATTCGACATCGCGGTTATTGCTCATCGGCCGCGCGGCGATCTTGCCGTTCAGCGAGCGCGTCGAAAGCATCGCGAAGTCGATCTCCGCCATCTTGGTTGCGAGATCGTGCAAAGTCAGTTGGCTCATGGTGCTCTCCGTGGGTTGATCGCGTATCTTCCGCAACCCGCGTGCCGGTTCGCATCGGAGAGCCGCGCCTTGCAGGTCTGCTCAGTCCGCCGAACGGTGATAGCGCGCCACGTAGCGCGCCTGGCCGATGACTTTCCCATGCATCTGATAGGCGACAAGCGCGGGACTTGAATCCGCTTTGACATCGAGGCTCGAAACGGTCAAAGCCGAAGCCGTCACGATGTATCGATGCGCTTTGCCCGGCGGCGGGCACGGTCCGCCATACGCCGAAGCACCGAAATCGGTCAGCGTCTCGATTGCACCTATCGGCAGCACTCGGGCATTGCCCGACGCGCCTTTTTCAATCGATGTTTGCGACGGCGGAATGTTTGCCACTTGCCAGTGCGTCCAGCCCAAACCGCCGGTGGGTGCATCCGGGTCGTAGATGGTGATGACGATGCTCTTCGTGCCGGCCGGAACATGCGACCACGAAATGCGCGGAGAGACGTTTTCGCCATGACAGCCGAATTGACCGTACACCTGTTCATTTTCGAACCGACCGCGATTCAGCCCATCGACCTTGACAGTGAAGGGATCTGCAACCGCAATGGCGGGTACTGTTGCAAGCAAAGCCGTGCAGCACACGGCTGGCAGGAGACCGTTGAGTTCCATATCGTGTCCGTTGTATAGAACCAGTAGAAGAAGGCCGCTCACTGACTATCATTGCCAGTGACGCGGATGTCCCTCGAATCCAACTCGCAATGCGCCGCGAAGTATCGATCAATAGTCCCACTGCACCGGCACGAAGCGGTAACGCTCACCGCTCTTTGCAACATGACCGATCGACGGAAACGCGACGTGCGCAGCAGCGAGCAGCGTGCCGGTGTCAGCGGCGTCGTCGAGCAGCGCAATACGCACGTCCACACAGGCTTCGGGATCATGTTCGAAGCCATTCTGCCAATCGGGGTTGTCGAAGTTGACTTCGAAAATGGCGTCGCCGACGAACGTCAGCTTCTCCCCGTTCGATGCGACATCCACGACGCAGTGCCCCGGCGTGTGGCCACCCGTCACCCGCGCCGACACGCCCTGTGCGACTTCAACTGTCTGATCGAACTGCACGATGTTCTCGCTGTAGCGTTTGGCGAACTTCGCAGCAGCCTCGCGGAGCGCCGGAGGAACCGCTTCGGGCATCACCGTCTTGCTGAAGTCCGGATTCTTCCAGAACGCGATTTCAGCGGCGGACACATGAATGCGCACGTCGGGACGCAGCTTCGCCTTGACGCCATCGACATTCAGCCCGCCGACGTGATCCATGTGCATGTGCGTAATCACGATATCGGTGATGGCAGCCAGGTCGATACCGGCCGATTCCAGGCGCATTACCGACTGACCGGCGCGCGAGAAGTATTCGAACCCATCGCCTACGCCCGAGTCGATCAGGATCAGGCGTTCGCCGCTGCGCACGAGCGCGATATTCAACGCCCAGTCGAACGTGTCCCGTTGCAGGAAACGGCCATCGAACCATTCGTTGCGATCGGCTTCGCTCACGTTCGTGGACATGGTGGAGGTCGGCAGCGGCAGCACGCCGTCGCTGATCAGCACGACATCGATATCGCCTATGCGAACTGCGTATCGGGAAGACACGAGCTCGCCCGATCCTTCTTTGCCGAGCTTGGCGATAACGGGCTGCACATTGCGGGTTGTCTGGCTCATCTTCGATAGTCCTGGAAATTTGATGGCGTGAGCGCGCGTTGCGCTTCCTTTCGCTCGCGTTCGACCGAGCGTGTGACGGATTGTAGGAAGCGGTAGCGAAGGCCAGTAGGGTCGCGAGTGCGTACACCGTGTTGCCTGAGTGGCGACAATGGACGGTCGCGCGACGGCCGTCATCCGGTGAGTCCAGACTGAACGGAAGATGCCGGAACCGGCATGTGAGGCGCTATCGAAGATGTGAGGCCGCGTCGCCGCGGCCATGTCACGCTCAGATCTTGAAGTTTTCCAGCGTCGCGGGATGAAAGAGTTCCTCGGGCTGCAGCAGCCGGCTGGACAAGCCTTCCTGATGATGCCGCTCAAGGAACCGCGACAACACGTGCCGGTTCGGCTCGAAGCCATACGACCAGAAATCGTGGCCCATGAGACGCCGCGCATTGCGCAATTGTTCTTCGACGAACGGCAGCGTCACCTTGGTCGCGGACGTATCGCTGAGTCTGGCGAGCGCCAGCGCCTTGCTCTTCTCGAACGCCTTCGCCACCGCGCCGGGCAGCCACGGATGCTGCTCGGCGAGCGTGCGCCGCACGCCCAGCAGATGCATGATCGGGAACAGCTTCGTGCGCGTGTACCAGTCGGCGGCGGCCTTTTGCGGATCGTCGAAAAGGTATTTGACGTTCGGATGCCCGTTCGCGAAGCACGACGGCGCGCGCGGGCCGATGAGCGCATCGATCTCGCCGGATGCGAGCATGCCCGAGATCGTCTGGTTCTCCGGTGCGTTTTCGAGCCTCACGTCGCCGGGCAGCTTGAGACTGATCTTTTCGAGCCGGCCGGCTTCCTCATAGCCGCCGCGAACCCACGTGACGTCCGACGGCTTCAGACCGTGATCTTCCTCGAGAAAGAGCCGCGCCCACACGTTCGCCGTCAGCTGATATTCCGGCACGCCGATGCGCTTGCCCTTCAAGTCGGCAGGCGATTCGATGCCGCGATCGTTGCGCACATAGATCGACGTATGCCGGAACGCGCGCGACGGAAAAATCGGCACGCCGATATACGGGCTCGTGCCCGCCGCCGTCTTCACGCTATAGCTCGACAGCGACAGTTCGCAGATATCGTAGTCGGCGTGGCGAAACGCGCGAAAGAAGATCTCTTCCGGATCCTGCAGCATGAAGGTCGGATCGACGCCGTCGATCTGCACTTCCCCATCGACCAGCGGCCGCATGCGATCGTAGTTCCCCACCGCGACCGACAGATTGAGCTTGCCCATATTCAACTTTCCTTTGTGATTGACGTTTCGCCGCCGATGAGCACGTCGCGCTGTTCGGCGCTCGAACGCAGCATCGCGAGGCAGATCTCCAGCGTGCCGCGCGCCCAGACGCCGTCGTGCAGCGGAGCGGTCTCGCCGTGCACGGCGGCCATGAGTTCGTCGATGACTTCCGCGCGCGGCACCTCGGGCGCATCGAGCTCGATGCGCTCGCGCCGTTCGTCTCCATACACGACGATGCTATCGGGCATCGGCCGGAGATCGCCGCGCTCGCACGACACGATCAGCGGCCCGAAGTGCTGATGCCTGCGGGTATGGGCTGTCTTGGCGGCGGGCGCATAGGCGTTGCCGCCGTACGTGCCCGCAGCCTTGAGACGCGCCTCTTCTTCGCGCGACGCCACTTTCGCGAGCTTGCGCCGCGCGGCGCCATACTCGTCGGCGTTGCGCGTCTGACCCATTTCGCCGATCCAGCCGGTCCACTCGTCGGAATCGAAATGTCCATAGCCGTTGTAGGCAAGCGTCGCGAATGCGCCGTTCTCGAACCAGAGCGTCGCGGTGTACGCGCCTTCGGTCGGACGCGCCGTATCCCAGTTGCCGACGGCAGCCCGGATGCGCGTAGCACGGCTTCCGGCAAGCATTCGCACGATATCCACCTGATGCGCCGCCTGGCTGAAAACCGCGCCGCCGCCCTCTTCCGTTTTCAGTTCCTCCGGACGGCGCGGCCGGTAGAGATAGTCGGTGTAGTTGAGCGCCTGGATCATCTTCACGTCGCCGAACGCGCCCGATGCGATCAACTCGCGGGTTCGCAGATACGGCGTGTCGAAGCTATGGCAGTGACCGACGATGAGATGCACGTTCGCCTCGCGACATGCGGCGATCATGTCGTCGCACTCGGCGAGCGACAGCGCCATCGGCTTCTCGACGAGCACATGCTTGCCGTGCGCCGCCGCGATTCGCGTATGCGCCGCATGAAACTGATGCGGACTCGCGATGTAAAGCGCATCGATATCGGCGCGGCGCGCGAGCGCTTCGATGTCGTCGAAAGCGGGCGCGTCGAAATCCGCTTCGAACTGCGCGCGCGCCGTCTCGCGCGGATCGCACGCCCCGGCGAGTCGCACGCGCGCGTCGCCGAGAAACGTCGGCAGCATCAGCGAAAAGGCGCGGCCGAGGCCGACGATGCCGAGTCTGATCGTGGTCATCAGACCTGAACCTGATAGTTCGATTCGAGTTCCGGCGCTTCCTTGTCGACGGACTCCATCCAGACCGGATGCGCCGCGTATTGCTTCCAGTCGGTGTCTTTCGGCACCATCGCCTGGAACGAGCACACGCTGCGTGGAATGGCCTTCTCGCCGGTCCCGATGGCCGCCTCGCCGGACTTGAACGCCTCGAGCGCATCGAGCATGCGGCGGCGGAACTCGACCACGGCGACATCGCTCGCGCCGAGGCGCTCTTCGGTGCGATCCGCGATCGCGCCCATCGTCACCCACATGGCGATGTCCTGATTCGGGAAGCCCTTGATGCCGGTGAAGTTGCCGGCCTTCATGGCTTCGCGATCCTGCCAGAAACGGTTGTCGTGATTGCGCAGCGGCCGATAGTTCTCGTCGAGATCGATGCCGACCTGCTGCCCCAGGAATTTGCGCCACGTCTCGGTTTCCGGCGTCTTGTCCGGATGGCCCCACGCCATGAAATAGAACGCCGTGCTGTGGTCGTCGCAGGGCACGTTGATGTTCGCGACGTTGTAGAGGTTGTTCGGCGGGATCAGCGCGGTTGCCGGCGCGACGAACACGGTCGAGCGCACGTAGTCATGCGTAGCCGCGTTCTGTATCGGGCGGCGCAGCGCGGCATAGCGAAAGCCGTATTCGGTGCGATGCACCTGGAGGCGCGGCGCCTTGTCCGTCGATGGACGCAGCCAGTTCTTCGAGGTCGCTTCCGCGCCGCCCACACGCGCCGGCACGAAGTCCGACGAGTGCAGACTGGAGCTGTGCGCCGAATCGATCGCGCCTTCGAGAATCTGCGCCCAGTTGCACGGCAGGATCGCCTTGGCGATGCTCACGCGCGTGTCTTCGGTCGGCGCCCATGCCGGCGGCACGAACTCGGGAATGGCGTCCTGCGGGCCCATGTAAGCCCATACGAAGCCGCCCCACTCTTTCGTTTCATAGGCCTTGTGCTTGACCTTCTTCGTCATGTCGCTGCACGAAGGCTCCGAGACCATCTCGATCACATTGCCCTTCACGTCCATCTTCCAGCCGTGATAGAGACAGCGCAGACCGCAATCTTCGTTGCGTCCATAGACGAGCGACACCCGGCGATGCGGACAGTACTCGTCCATCACGCCGACATTGCCGTCGGTATCGCGGAAGACGACCAGATCCTCGCCGAACAGGCGCGCCTTCACCGGCGCCCCGTCAGGTTCGCTGACTTCTTCGATGAGACACACCGGCGTCCAGTGACGGCGCATCAACTGACCCATCGGCGCATCGCCTTCGACGCGGCACAGCAATTCATTTTCTTCATGCGTGAGCATTTACGCTTCTCCTGACCAACCTATGCAGTGGGGAATGTTCTTCAGAGATCCAGCACCAGTTCTTCGCTCTTCGCACGCGATACGCAGATCATGATCTGATCGCGCTTCTCGTCCTCGCCGAGCACCATGTCGCGATGATCCGCTTCGCCCGCGCACAGCGTCGTACGGCACGATCCGCAAGTGCCGCTTTCGCACGAGCTCGGCGCGCGGATGCCGTTGTCTCGCAAGATTTCGAGAATCGAGCGGTCCTTCGGAATCTCGAAAGAGCGGCCCGAGCGTTCCAGCTTCACGCTGAAAGGCGCGTTGTCGGCTGCGCGCGACTGATCCACGCCGAAGCTCTCGAAGTGCACGCTGCCGGTCGGCCAGTGCCCGGTCATGTCGCGCACGCCGTCCATCAACGCGCGCGGGCCGCAGCAATACACATGAGCGCCGCTCGCGGGCTTCTCGAACACGGGCCAGAAATCGAACGCTTGCGCGAGGTCGCCGTGGTCGTGATGAATGACCACATGCGGCTTCCATTCCGGGCCCGACAGTTCGTCGATGAAAGCGGTGGTCTCAGGGCTGCGCGAGACGTAGATGAGCTTGAAACGCGGGCCGTCGATGGCCTTCAGATAACGCATCATCGAGAGAATCGGCGTGATGCCGATGCCGCCCGCAACGAATACGAAACTGCGCGCGCGCTCGTTGAGCACGAATTCGTTGCGCGGCTCCGAGACGTCGATGCGATCGCCTTGCGCGAGGTCGTCCGCCATGCTGACCGAGCCGCCGCGACCCGCCGCGTCGCGCTTCACGGCGATCACATAGCGGTCGGTCTCGGCCGGATCATTGCACAGCGAATAGCTGCGATTCGCGCCGTTCGGCACGCGCACCGTCAGATGCGCGCCGGCCGTGAACGCAGGCAGCTCGCCGCCTGCGCCGTCACGCAACTCGAAACGGAAGATGCCTTCCGCCACCTGATCCTTCTTCGTCACCACGAGCGTCCTGAATGACAGTTCGTCGTTCATTGCACCGGCTCCCCTGCTTGTCGCCTCATTCGATCGAGCCTTCCCAGCGTCGATCACCATGACGTTTATATTAGATATCTAATCATTTATCGGCAAGCGGGTTTTCCCTGAAACGCGTCACCTCGTTACAAGAAAAAACGGCGCCTTCATGACGAAGGCGCCGCCGCTGCTGCGAGAATCGATGCTTACGAATGCTTTTCCGCGTGCTCGCGCAGCGTGTTGGCCGGCACGCCGATCAGCACGGCGAGTCCGCCCAGCATGACGATGGCCGCGATCGCCGATAGCCCGATGGCCAGACTGCCCGTCATCGTCTTGATCCAGCCGAGCGCGATGGGTCCGCAGAACGCGCCGACTTGCCCCAGGCAACTGATCGCGCCGATGCCCGCGGCGGCGGCGTCATCGGAGAGATAGGCCGGCGGAATCGACCAGATAATCGCGGCCGCGCCGAAGTACGAAATGGAGATCATGCCCAGACAGACGATGGCCGCTGTCGTATTGCCGGCCAGCACGGGCAGCAGGAAGCCGCCCAGCGCGCCCACCGCCGTACACAGGAAGAAATGCCAGCGGCGTTCCAGCGTCACGTCGGAACTGCGCGCGACCGCGAACATGCCGAGCGCGCCGATGATGTACGGCAGCGCGGACAGCAAACCGACGTTCAGCACGTCCGACACGCCCGCCTGACGGATGATGGTCGGCGTCCAGTAGTTGAGGATCGTGCCGCACAAAGGCACCGTGCCCCAGCCCGCCGCGAGGATATACACGCGCGGATCCTTGAGCGCCGCCAGCAACTGATGACGCGTATGTTTGGCGGGCTTTTTCTCGGCGCGGTCGGCGGCGAGCGCATCGAGGATGATCTTCTTCTGTTCCTCGTCGAGCCAGCGCGCGTCTTGCGGGCGATCGACGAGATAGAAGAACGCGACGATGCCCATCAGCAGCGCAGGCAGGCCTTCGAGAAAGAAGAGCCACTGCCAGTTCTTGTAGCCGAGCACGTCGACGAAGTTATGCAGGATCCAGCCCGAGAGCGGCCCGCCGATGATGCCCGCCGCGGCAATCGCCAGCAGGAAGCGCGATGTGATCCGCGCGCGCCGCGCGCCCGGGTACCAGTACGTCAGATAGAGAATGATGCCGGGCCAGAACCCGGCCTCCGCCGCGCCGAGCAGGATGCGCGCGATATAAAACTGCGCCGGCGTGGTCATGAAGGCCATCGCGGTCGAGATGCCGCCCCACAGGATCATGATGCGGGAAATCGTGAGGCGTGCGCCGATCTTCTTGAGCCACAGCGTGCTCGGCACTTCCAGCAGGATATAGCCGATGAAGAACAGACTCACGCCGAGACCGTAAGCGGCGTCGGACAGACCGAGATCCTGCTTCAGATGCAGTTGCGCGAAGCTGACGTTCACGCGATCCAGATAATTGAGCACCCAGCAGACGAAGATGAACGACATCAGCCGCCAGGTGACCTTGTGATACGTGGCCTCTACACGCGCTGCCGCCGCGTCCGATTCCGATATGAATTGCGTGACTGTGGATTTGGCCACAAAGCGTCTCCGATTCCCATGCTCATGAGGACGATGCCCTGGCGCAGAAAGATGCCTCCCGCGACCCGGACATACCTTATTTTTATTCGATATCTAATCATTATGGTAAGGAGACAGGCGCGCGCGGACAAGTTCGGGTTTGCACGGAGTTCTGCGCGCTTTGCAACGGATGCGGGCGCGACGGCTGCGCGGCTATGATGTCGGGAAGACCAACTGCATTCGGGAACGAACCGCCATGACACGAAAGAAGGCTGTGGAGGGCGCGCCCCGCGAGACCGCGGAGATGCTGCGCCATTGGCACGAATCGGTGCCCAACGATCGCCTCGCGCACCTTGTAAAGGACGCCACGCGCTCGATGGTGCGCGCACTGCAGATGCGGCTCGCCGAGCACTCGGTGTCGTTCGGGCACTGGACTTTCCTGCGCATTCTGTGGGAGAAAGACGGCCTGACGCAGCGCGAATTGAGCGAACAGGCCGGCGTGATGGCGCCGACGACCTTCGCCGCCGTCACTGCGATGGAGAAGCTGGGACTCGTCGAGCGTCAGCAGCGGCCGGACAACAAGAAGAACACGCATGTGTTCCTCACCGCCGAAGGGCGCGCATTGAAAGACCAACTGGTTCCGCTTGCCGAGGAAGTTAACGAGATCAGCGTGACGGGTTTGACTGACCGCGAAATCAAGACAGCGCGCAAGGTGCTGCTCACGATCATCGAGAATCTCGCGGATGATGAGTCGGGCTCGACCAATCCCATGCGACGCGTCTTATCGACGCGCGAACTGGGCAAGCTGATCGCCGAGCGCGGCGAGAGTTTTGAAGACGCGTGATGCGCCGTAGCGCCTCCGCGCCGATCGCGTCATGCGACCTCGAACGGATCGATTGGGCGGTCATCCATCACGATTTCCGCATCGAGTTTTTGGGTGCTGATCGAGAAGCGCGCCTGGTGCGGGAATGACGTGCAAAGGGCGTTTTGGACGCTTGCTTATGGCCGGTCCCTTGCCGGTCACGATGGATTCGGCGGCGTCCGAGTGTTGCCGTCATCAGCCTCCGTCAAAGGCAAATCCTGTTTCGGTTCAGCGGGCTTCGTGTCGGGTTGCTTCGTCTTGTCGGTATCGACAACGTCAGTGCCGGGTTCGTTCTGCGGAATGGTCATGATCGGCTCCAATCGGTACGTGAATGTGAGCGCCTCGAGGCGCCCAACATCGACTGCAGCACGAAGAATGCCAAACGGCCGGAACACCGTTTGCTGTTCTTGAGAAATCAAGACAACGATGGAGCCGATCATGTGCGCCGCACGAACGGAAAACAGCAAGCCGCCTCAGAATCCGATCGATTTCGACGGGCTCACCGAT
The DNA here is from genome assembly GCF_022879815.1 of Caballeronia zhejiangensis. Taxonomy (NCBI): domain Bacteria; kingdom Pseudomonadati; phylum Pseudomonadota; class Betaproteobacteria; order Burkholderiales; family Burkholderiaceae; genus Caballeronia; species Caballeronia zhejiangensis. The sequence goes on along the minus strand of NZ_CP084288.1, from coordinate 310,415 downwards.
CTCGGTCCGGCACAGCCCAAGAACCCGCCCCACCGCGCTAACGAAGACGCTGAATTACGCGATCCTCCAAGTCCGGCCGGCGTGCCGTCCACTGGCGCGAATGAAGGACAACGTTGACGGCCGGCTCACGGAGGCTGGTCATGGTCCATCGTCGAATGCAAACGGCGGGCGCACCTGCTCGGGTGGGCGCACTCGATGCAGGTTCAGCGCGACATCCGCAGCATCGGCACGGCCCTCACGCGCGCACCGAGGCGGATGGTGAGTCCCAGCGACGGCCAGCCAGACGCATCGCGTAGTCGATTAAACGCGAGTCAGCATCCGGCCACCGGTCGCGCTCCATGCTCAGCGCCCTGCCGTCTACGCCGCCGGTTATGTAGAAACTACGCTCGAGCGCTTCTCGCAGACGCCGAAAAAATCCTCTTGTGTCGCTTGCGAGCGACCAAGCAGAGCGCACGCGCCATCATAGGGTTCTCTCGAAGATCGCGCCGAATCCGGATGTGTCCTTACCTGTCGGCGCGGCGCTGGCTAAAGGCGGCGCAATTTGAGCCAGCTTGTCTGCGAGCGCGGCTTCTGAAAACGGCTTCACGATATAGCCGCTCGCACCGGCGTTGATCGCGGCGAGCACGTTCTCGCGCCGCTTTTCGGCGGTCACCATCAATACCGGCAGTTCGGCCAGATCGGACTTGCGGATCTCCTGCAGGAGAGTCAGCCCGTCCATATTGGGCATGTTCCAATCAGTTATGACGAGATCGAACTGTTGCGTGCGCAACTTTTCGAGCGCTGACACTCCATCCTCTGCTTCGTCGATGGTCGTATAACCGATCGCTCTCAGCATTTTCCGGATCAGATTGCGCATGGTGGCCATGTCATCGACCACCAACAAACGCGTGTGAGCATTTACCACCCTTTCCTTCTCCTTCATTCAAAGAAGCGCTCGCAAGTATTGGCTATCGCCCCTGCAAGATGCTTCGCACTATTGATTCACTACAACGGCCGCCTTTCGAGACGACGGTGTTGAGCGAGCCCAAGGACGTCCGATCGAGACTACGCGTCGAATTCGACGCAAGCCTTCGCCGCCGACTCAGGCCAAGGCATCGGCCGCCCGCCACGCTCAGAACGTCGACCAGTCGCCGTCAGCCGCCGCCGCGACTGCAACCGGCTTCTGCCCGCTCGAAGGCTTCGGCACGCGCGGCGTCGTCCCGCTTTTTTCGGCGAGTGCGGATCGCGGCGTCTGAGGAGCGCGATGACTGATTGGCTTGACGGCGAGCGTCTGACCGGTGCGAAACACGCCTACGGCGGCGGTCAGTTGCTTCGCCTGATCCTCCATCGAACCTGCCGCGGCCGCTGCCTCTTCAACGAGCGCGGCGTTCTGCTGCGTCACCTCGTCCATCTGCGAGATAGCTTGATTCACTTGCTCGATGCCACGGCTTTGCTCGTTGGATGCGGAGGCGATCTCGCCCATGATGTCGGTGACTCGCTGGATCGCCGTGCCCACACGCTTCATCGTCTCGCCTGCCTGTGCGACGAGTACGGTCCCTTCTTGGACTCTTCCGCCTGACGTTTCGATGAGATCCTTGATCTCCCTGGCGGCCGTCGATGACCGCTGCGCAAGGTTGCGCACTTCGCTCGCAACGACGGCAAAGCCGCGGCCCTGCTCGCCGGCGCGTGCTGCTTCGACTGCAGCGTTGAGCGCTAGGATGTTGGTCTGGAATGCGATGCCTTCGATAATCCCGATGATTTCGGCGATCTTTTCGGAGCTCTGCTCGATGCCATCCATCGTCTGAATCACCTGACCGATGATGGCGCTTCCTTCGTTGGCGACCGCATTCGCATTGTCCGCCAGTCCGCTCGCTTGCTGGGCGTTCTCCGAGTTTTGCTTAACCGTCGCCGTCAGTTCCTCCATGCTCGCGGCGGTTTCTTGCAGCGATGCCGCTTGCTGCTCTGTGCGACTCGAGAGGTCGGTATTGCCAGCCGCAATCTCAACAGCGCCAAATGATACGGATTCCGAACTTGTGCGGATCGTGATAACCATGTCTTGCAGACCACGGCGCATGCTTTCGACTGCCGCGAGAAGGCTGCGGTCATCACCGTCCTTCAAGGGCGTTGGCGAACCGAGGTCGCCGCCTGCAATCTCCCGAACAACGCGCGCGGCAAACTCCGGTTCTCCGCCGAGGGCTCCGGTGACGCTGCGTATGATTTTCCACGCCAACGCAGCAATGACCAAGAGCGCTACGCCTATCAAGCCGGCAGTCTGAAGCGTCGTATGCAGGATGGTGGCGCTGATATCGTCGGTGAAGAATCCGGTGCCGATCCACCAGCCCCAAGGCTTGAACTCGACAATGCCGTTCATCTTGCCTGTCATGACGCCGGTCGATGGGTGGGCGGTGACCACCATCACCACGGGGATGTGCTCCTTGGCGAGCATCTCGCGATAGAACTCTGTGTCTGGCCGTCCGTCCGGCGCCTTGCCCAGCAGGATTTTGCCGATGTTCTCCTGTTTGCGATGAACGAGCGAGGTCCCATCCGGGAGGCGGGCCCAGAAGTAACTCTGATCGGAATGATTCATCCTGTTCAAAGCGGTCTTCGTTGCGGACTGCGCTTGCTCCGTAGTCATCGCACCGGCAACTTCCTGATTGTGATAATACTCAGCGAGGTGCTCGGCCATTTTCAACAGGTTGACTATCTCCGCCTGTTTCGCATCGAGCATTGCGCGTCGCTCGCTATAGACGCTGTATCCTCCGACTGCGAGCAAAGCGATAAGCGCTGTGACGGCTAACAGTGTCAGCCGAGTAGAAACTTTCATTGCAGATTCCGTGTGCATGGTTGTGGTCGCGGCAATTCGCGGCGTCCTCCCTGCTAACGGCACTAACCGCAAGCACTTGAGTCGAGGATCGCGGCGGACATCCGGTTTTCGTCTGGCCGACCGCGGGACGCGCTGCGGACACGCTGCCGCGGTACCCGAGCGTTCCCCCGTCGGACGTGTTCAAAGGTCGACTTGACCCCTTTCAAGCAAAGCTACGTCTGGTCGGCCGGTATCGTGATGCCCAACCCCCGCTTGCGAACGCGTGGGCGGCACACCGAATGCTTCGAGTCTTTCCGCCGCGACGCCGTCGTAGCGGGGCCGCGTCAGACGGGTTCGGCGCTCGGTCAGTCAGCCTTGCGAACGCGCGAGTCGTCCGGGCCGTGCTTCGTCGGCTGCCAATGAAGGCGGCACGCAAAGGAAAAGCGTTGCCGTTTTTCGGCCGGTGACTCTGATCTTGCCGAGCGCGAAAGGACTCAGATGATGCTACGTAACAGGCGTAAATCTGCCGACACGGAAACGCATGGTGCCGAGCGCGGACTCGACCGCTTCGAGGGATTCAGCGACGCGGTGTTCGCGATCGCGCTGACCCTGCTGATCGTCGAGATCAAGGTTCCCGGATCCCCCGAGGGCACGCATGACTATAGCGACCTGGCAAGCGCCATGGCGGAGCAGTGGCGCGAATATCTCGCGCTCGTTCTCTGCTATGTCGTGATCGGAGCCTACTGGCTGCAACACCATTATTCGGGTCGCATTTATGCAAAGAGCGATCACTGGTTCGGCGTAATCAACCTCCTGTTCCTGCTGGCGATCGTCGTCATTCCTTATCCGATCCGCGTGTGGTGCTTTCACCTGGGCACGGGCTTCGAGCCCGTCGCATCAGTAACCCTCGTTGCCGGTCTTGCCCTGACCGCCTGCACCTGGATGGCGAAGTGGTTCTATGCAATGCCAGGCCGCCGGCTGATGGACGAACGGCTCGCGCCGGATTTCCTCCAGCAGATGACGCGCCGCTACGGCGCTGCGACGCTGGTTCAGATCGCTGCAGTTCCCGTCGCGATCGCGGCGTGCCGCATCGGCGTGGCCATTGCACTGCTGTCCATCGCCTTCTTTCTGCTGCCACAGCCCACGCCGCGCTACAACCCCAGAGAGGAGCCGAGCGAGGCTGAGAAATTAGGCAAGTAAAGGGGGCGCGCTGTCTCGAGCGGGATCGGCCAAATTCGGCCGTTTGCTCAATCCCGCTCGTCATTCCAGCAGAGTTCGACGGCTGCACGGGCGCCGGCCTCGATGCTTCGCCTCAAGCCGGCGAAGCATCGAGCGCCTCGTCCTGCCGCGCCCTGTTCCACAGCACCAATTCCTCGGCTGGGATCGCCGGTGCGAACAGGAAACCTTGCAACTCATCGCAGCCGATCTTGCGCAACACTTGCGCTTGATGGCCGGTTTCCACCCCTTCGGCCACCACGCGCAAACCAAGCTCATGCCCGAGATCGACGATCGCCTTGACGATGGCAAGATCGGCAGATGCGTCGAGCATGTCTCGCACGAACGCGCGGTCGATCTTCAGACGGTCGAGCGGAAACCGGTTCAGATAGCTGAGACTCGAGTAGCCGGTGCCGAAGTCGTCGAGCGAGAGCTTGACGCCAAGCCCGCGAATGGCGTGAATGGCTTGCGCGTAGTGTTCGGCGCCATCCATGAGAACCGTCTCGGTGATTTCGAGTTCCAGGCAATGCGGCGGCACGCCATGCGCGAGCAGACTCGTGCCAAGCGCCGCAACGAGCTCCGGCTCGCGTAGCTGGAGCGCCGAAATGTTGACGGACGCGCGTGTTTCGAGGCCCTCTTCGTCGCGCCAGGCGGCAAGCTGCCGGCACGCTTCCTCGATCACCCACGCGCCAATGGAAACGATGAGGCGCGTGTCCTCCGCCACCGGGATAAACACAGCCGGACCGATTTCACCCAGTACCGCGCTCTTCCAGCGCAGCAGTCCTTCGACGCTCGCGAGCGCACCGGACCGCGCTTCGAGGCACGGCTGCCACTCGAGCCGCAACTCGCCGAACTCGATAGCCGTGCGCAAACACGTTTCCAGCGTGAGCCGATGCCTCGCCTGTTCGGCCATGTCGGCCGAGAAAAACTTGACCTGATTTCGTCCGGCAGACTTGGCCTGATACATCGCGGCGTCGGCGTTCTGCATCAACGTATCGATGTCTTCGCCATCATCCGGGTATAGTGCGACGCCGATGCTGCTCGCAACCTGCAGTGTCAGCCCGCTCACTTCATGCGCTTCGCGAAGCAGCGGGAGCAGCCGCTGTTCGATGCTGCGCGCCACTTCGCTCGCGTGACCGACTCCGTTGAGCAGCACCGTGAACTCGTCTCCGCCCAGGCGGCTCACGGTGTCGTGGGTGCCGACCGCATTGAGCAGGCGTCGCGACACGGACCGCAACAGGCCATCACCGATGTGATGTCCGAGCGAATCGTTGATGTTCTTGAAGCGGTCCAGATCGATGAACAGCACCGCGACGCGCTGCCGCGTTCGCTGCGCTGCTGCGATGGCAACGCCGAGCTTCGCGGCAAAGAGTGCACGGTTGGGCAGTTCGGTGAGCACGTCATGCTGCGCGAGAAACTGAATGCGCGCTTCGCTCTTCTTGCGGTCCGTGATGTCGATCAGCGTGCAGATGTAATGCGATACGGTGCCGCGCTTGTCGTGTACCGCGCTGATCATGAGCCACGCCGGATAATCACCGCCCTCGCGGCGGCTTATTTGCGCTTCGCCGTGCCAGGTGCTGCTGCGCCCGACGCGTTGCAAGAGGTTACCCAGCGGACCGTTTTCGTCTTCCTGCGCCTGCGTGTCGATGAAGGCCGGCGGCTTGCCCGCCACGTCGTCCATCCGATAACCGGTTGCGCGAAAGAACGAAGGATTCGCAGTGAGCAGACGCGCCTCGGCGTTCAGGATGACGATCGCCTCGGACGATGCCTCGAACACCTTGCCCCACAGTTCCAGCCGCTGCTCCATGAGCTTGATCTGATTGATCGGCGTGAAGGCGGTGAGAATGGCGTCGCGTCCCTGGAAGTCGAGACGGCGCGCCGACAGCATCGCCCAGCTCGGCTGCGAGGTCGCTTTCCAGTGAACTTCGAATTCGTCGATGGCTTCGCGGTCGGAAAGTTGCTGAAAGAAGCGCGCGCGGGTCGCGGAGTCGAGACCCTGAGCCCACGGGTCGGTGCTGCTCCCATTGAGCCAGAAGAGTCCAGGCGCATTGGCGTGCAATACCTCGTGGCCGGGAATGGCGGTGACGACCATCGGCACGGGCGTGGCTTCCACGAGCGCTGATTGCGCGGCCGACGCGCGGGCGGTCGCCGCCAATTCCTTCTGCACGACGCGTTCGCGATCCAGTTGCGCAAGCATTTCGTTGAAGCCGCGCACGAGTTGGCCGATCTCGTCCTGACTGTCCCAGTCGGCGCGCTTCGTGTGATCGCCGGTGCGGCGCACCACATCCATCACGCGCGCGAGTTTGCGTAGCGGCGACGAAATCTGCTGCGCGACGCAATAAACCAGTGTCAGGATGGCGCAGAGCAGGAAAAGCGCCGTGCCCAAATGCAGCCACATGCGCGAAAACAGGGCTTGCACGCGTGCATGCAGCAGGCCGTCTAGCTGCTCGCCGGTATCGCGCCAGAGGCCGTCTACGCTTTGAACGAGCGCTTGCTGCGCGCTGTCGACGATCATCAGCACAGCTGCATCCGGCGCCACGTTGTCGTCCACCACCACGCGCGCCGCATGCCTGAATGCCTCGACGGCAATGCGCATTCGATCAAACGACGGGCTGAGTGTGCGCTCGAATTGACGATTGGCCGCCCCCGCCTCGGCGTAGTCCGACCGCAAACCTTGCATGACCCCGTCGAGTTGCCCTTCGAGGACCAGATAGCGCGAACGCACTTCCTCTCGCGAGCGCGCGTGAGCGCCGTCGTGCAGATGGCGCCCGATGCTGTTCACCGCGGTCAGCAGCGCGGGATAGCGCAAGATCGAGAGCGACATCGCGTAGTAGCTGTCGAGATCCGGGTCGAGAATCAGGTTCGACTGATTACCGATGCGCGTTATCAGATCGCGGGAGGCGGTCAGCGCCTGGTCCGTCGACGCGATCCCGACCTCGCGTTCGTGCGCCATCGTCTGCAGAGCGGTCCGCAGCGCGTTGCTCGGCTCCGCGCTTCCCATTTGCGCGCCGTATTGCTGCTCGGCACGAACGAGCCTGTCGATCTCGGCATCGAGCTGCGCCGCCGTCGGCGGTTTGCCCGCGCCCGCCATCGCGATGGACGTGATGCCATGTTCGACCTCGTGAACATACGCGTTGCCGACAATCTCCTTGTTCGAAAAATCGATCGCCAGATACTTTTCGTGAATCAGAATCCCGCTGATGTAGATCACCGCGCTGAGATCGAGCAGGTAGATGAGCAGCAACTTGTGCCCCACGCGCAAACGCGCGAGCAGCTTGAAGAAAGGATTCCGTTTCATGGGCGAGACGTTTGGAAACGTGCAAGAAGAGTCATGCAGGCGGGCGCTCACAGGGCAGCGAATGGCCGCCGGCGATCGTGTTCGCCCACCTATCTATTACGCCTCTTACGGCTCGCCAAAATTAACCTTTAATTAAAGTCTTAGTGCGCCGCTTTAGCCCCGAAGAAGTGCATGGCCATGCACGCGTTTAGTGCCGGAAAAGTCACGCTCAGCGCATCATCCCCGCGTGGCGAGTCTCTTCAGACCGCACTGAGCGACTCTTGCTTGTTCATCGATCTGAACCGGTTGCGATAATCGACCGGACTGATCTGCAGACGGCGCAGGAAGGTGCGGCGGAATTTGTCGGTGTCCTCGAAGCCGCATCGGTGTGCGATGACTCTCAGCGGCAAGTCCGTGGCTTCCAGGTAGCGCCGCGCGGCATCGATGCGCGCATTGGCGAGGTAAGTCATCGGCGTGATGCCGCAATCCTTGGCGAAGATGCGCGAGAGATTGCGCGCGCTCATATGCACGCGTTCCGCGAGCGACGCGACCGTATGATCCACATGCAGGTTATCCAGCATGAATTGCTGGACTTCGATAGTCTGCGAACCCGGCGAAGCCTGCGTTTCCAGCAGCGGGCTGAACTGCGACTGCCCGCCCGAGCGCCGCAGATAGACGATCAGATACTTGGCGACATCGAGCGCCATTTGCCGGCCGAAGTCGTCTTCGATCATCGCGAGCGAGAGGTCGATGCCCGCCGTGACACCGGCCGTCGTGTAGATGCTGCCGTCGCGAACGAAGATATGATCCGGCTCGATGCGCGCCTTCGGAAAAGTGCTGGCGAGCCGGGGCACGTCCATCCAGTGAGTCGTCACCAGTTTGTTGTCGAGCAGCCCCGCCGAGCCGAGGGCGAACAACCCGTTGCAGATAGCGGACACGCGGCGGCACTGCCGATGCTGCGCGCGCAGCCAGTTGCTCAGCGCCGGATCGTCGAAGGCGTCGAAGATGCCGAGCCCGCCCGGCACGATGATTGTGTCGAACTCCGGGCACGGATCGAAGATCGTACGATCCGGCACGGTAGTCAGGCCGCTCGACGATTGCACCGTGCCCCGCGTCGTGCCGACCATCATCATCTCGTACTCGCACTCGCCTGAACTCAGCACCTTGACTTCGGCGAACGCATCCTTCGGCCCGGCGATGTCGAGCAGCTGAAATCCAGGAAAGACGAGCATTCCGACCTTGATGCGTTTCATCGCGGATATCCGGATCCTCTGAGAACAGACTTGCTCATGGGCATGCCTCGATGCACGCGCGCAGCGCCGGGCAACGCCATGCGCTCCGCCGCCACGCCGAACGCAGCGCCGATGACCGTCCAGATGATCGCCTGCATGCCGATCGACGCCACCCGGAATTGCCACAGCAACGTGGCGGGAAACTCGGCGGGCACTTCGTCGATAGCCGGCAACAGCGCGAGCATCGCGGCGGCCATGATCGCGAAAGCCAGCAGACCGGCGAGCGTCGCGTTGGCATCGCCCCATTTGCGCGACAGGGCTTGGCGCAAAGCTATCGACAGCAGTGTAATGGCGACGGAAATCCCCATGCATAAAAAATAAAGCGCGGTGCGCACGCCGATGGTTTCCGCCGCGCCCACCGAAGGCGGATTCGCCGGATATTTCAGCGCCGGCAGCACCACCAGGGCGGCGAAAGCCGCGAGCGCAAGCCATGCTGCAAGCGGCCGCGCGCCCATGCTTCCCGCGCGTCCCCACGCATAGGCGAAGCACAACGCGAAGAGCCCACCGAATGCAGCGCCGTACGCGAGTACCCCCGTCAGCAAGCCCACGCCCGCTTGCATTTCACGACTGACGATTTCAGGCTCGGGCGCATCGCCGGCGTGAGCGTGCTCGTGCGCTTCATGGGCCTCGAAAGCGATCGCGCGTTCGACTTGCGGCTCGCCCGCCACCCGCGCGAAGCAGAACGCCAGCAGTCCCGCGATGAGGCCCGCGAGCATGCCGCGCATCAACAGTTTGCCGACCATCGTCGTCTCCTCGTCAGTGGCAGGGGAAGCCCAACAGATGGCGTCCGTCATGCACGAACTCGTGAATGGCGGTGCCCTGAAAGACCGCGGTAGCACCCTGCTCCGCGCCGACGAAATACAGCGCCAGCAGCATCAGCAATCCGCCGAAGATCGTCCACGGCAGCAGTTCGCGCAGTGGAATCGGTTCGAACGTGTCAGTGGAATGCAGGACAGCTTGATTCATGAAGTACCTCCAAAAGAGTCGGAAAAATGTTAACGGCTGCGCGCCGCGGCGATCGCTTCGATCTCGCGGCGCGACAGCACGCCGCTCGTCTCGACCACGTTCAGCAGCGCTTCGAGAAAACGCTCGTAGTAGTCCCAGCGCGGCTGATTCGCGCATTCGATTGCTTCCCACTTCGCGATGGACGCGATCAGGCTCTGGCGAAAGTCCTCCCACTCGAAACATCCCGCCTTCGATAGCGAGAGCGCGAGGCCGAACACATCGCGCTCCCAGCGATTGGTGAACAGCAGCTTGCCGTCGAGACGCGGCGGAGAATCTGGTGCGCCGAGCATCGACGCGGCAGCGTATTCTTCGAAACGCGTGAACATGGCACGCTCCTCAGGCTGCGGGCGCTTCGACGAGTGCGACGCCCATCATCGACTCGGGCGTAACGAGCGCGGCGAGTTCTTCCTCACTCAGATGCTCCGTGTTCGCGGGGCGCTCGGGCACCACGAACCAGCGAATCTGCGCGCTGCTGTCCCACACCTTCACCTCCTTCGTGGCGGGCACCTGTACGCCGAATTCCTGCAGGACGGCGCGCGGTTCGCGCACGCCGCGCGCGCGAAATACAGGGTCCTTGTACCAATACGGCGGCAGGCCGAGCACCGGCCACGGATAACACGAACACAGCGTGCAGATGATGAGGTTATGCACGTTCGCGTCGTTTGCGACCGCCGCCATATGCTCGCCTTCCGCGCCCGCCATGCCGAGCGGAAGCGAGAGTTCGGCGATCGCCTTCGGCGTGTCTTCGACGAGACGTCTCGCGTAGTCCGGATCGACCCATGCGCGCGCGACGATCTTCGCGCCGTTGAACGGGCCGGCCATCGTCTCGAAGTGCTTGAGCACGACATCGACGGAGTCGGTGGCAATCACGCCTTTTTCGATCAGCAAGGCTTCCAGCGCACGCACTTTGGCGGCGCTCGATGCTTCGCGGTCGCCGGAAAATTCGAAGAGTTGGCTCATGGATTCGCTCGGGGTTGGCTTATGTTCGAGTTCAATCGGCGGCCTGCACGTAGGCTTCGTACAGGTCGGCGTAAATGGTCGTGTTCGGCTCGCTTTTGCCGGCGCCCCAGATCGACGCGGCGTCGAAGGCAACGCGATACACAGGCATCGGCGCGCCGATACCGTCCACGCCCGTCGAGACGAAATAGGAGAACGCGCCGGGATAGACGAGATCCACCACGCCGGTCTTGTTGCGCAAATACCCCGGCAAGCGCGTGTGGTCCACCGCTTCGGGATCGGCGATACGCACGGCATGGCCCGCTCGAAAGCGCGCCGCGCCGTCGAGCGCGTGATAGCCCGAGTCGCCGTGCTGCAGATAGGCGTCGATCTGCGCCGCGAGTTCGGCATTGGGGCGATCGGGTAGAGGCGCGTCCGGGTGCGCGCTGTAGTGGGCGGTTTTCTCAGCGAGTTCCTCCGCCGACACATACCCCTGATCGACGAAAAACTGCGCAATGCCGCCGAGCCATTTCTCGTAGTAGCGATACTTGAAGTACTCGAACGGCTGCATGTCTTCGGCGCCGGTGCGCAGCGAGGCCCAGGTCCAGTTGCTCTTGAAGGCGGTGGGCAGCGTATCGACCGGATAGCGATGCGGCGTGTCCGACAGATGCGCGCTCTCCGCCATCATCACCGTATGAATGCCGAAGATGCGCTTCTCCCACGGCTCGACGAATACGCGCTTTTCAGTGCTGACCGGCCCCAAATTTTCGATGCCGCCGAGATGATGTTGCAGCTTCATGTTGTGCTCCGCTTGAATGGAAACGGTCTTATCCGAGCCGATGCTCGCGTCTGAATTGCAGGGCTTCGCCGACCACTTCCGAGACGAAGCCGAACACTGCGCCGGTAACGAGCGCGGCGGCCGCGACCAGCGCAGGATTGCCGATGCCCGCCGTGGTGATCGCCTTGCCCGTTGCGACCATCGTGCCGACCGTCGAGGCGAAGCCCCAGACGATCGCGGGCAACACATCGAGCAATTTGATCTTCGACGCCTGAACCATCGCCGCGCTGCCGATGCCAACCAGCACGGCCACCGCGATCGCGCCGCCGCTCGTCGTCGCAATGCAGAGCAAGGTAAGCGAAGCGATGACGAGTCCCGTGAGATTCGACGCCACGCTCTTGACGAAGCCCGCGCGCCCGCCGCCGAGCACGAAGAACGACGCCCACGCGATGAACGTCACCCAAACCGGAACCGGAAAGATCGTGCCGGTGAGCCATGTATCGACGACCGCCAATACGCCGATGCTCACCGTGTATGCCTCTGGCTTTTTCATGCGTAGCTCCTTGAAGAAGAAATGAATGAAGGCTTCAGTTCATGCAACTCAGAAGGCCGTCGCGCATTCGCGCAGCGTCGATGTTGCGGCCGATCATCACGAAACGGCTCTCTCGTGTTTCGTCGCGCATCCACGCACGGCCGAACGTGGTGTCGAGCAACATATGCACGCTATGGAAATGCAGGCGTCGCGGTTCGTCGTGCATGTTGAGCACGCCTTTCATGCGCAGAAGTTGTGTGCCTTGCGTTTGCACGAGCTGATTGATCCAGCGGTTGAAACGCGTCGCATCGATGCCGCCGGGCACCACGATCGCGCACGATGCGATGCTGTCGTCGTGTTCGTGATCGTGGCCGTCTTCGTCGAGCAGATTCGGCTCGATGGCGAGCAGGTTGTCGACCGAAAAGCTCCGCGTGCCGAAAAGCGCATGGGCGTCGATCCTCGAACGCTGCGCGTACTCGATGCGTGCAGTGGGATTGAGCCGGCGAATCCCGGCGACGAGCGCATCGACGGCATCGGTCGAAACGAGATCGGTCTTGTTGATGACGATGCGGTCCGCGAACACCACTTGCTCCCGCGCGATGTCGTCATGTAGCTGGGACTGCGCGTGCATTGCATCGACCACGGCGACGACCGATTCCAGTTCCACGCGCTCGCGCACGTCGGGATCGGCGAGAAAGGTCTGCAGCACCGGCGCGGGATCGGCGAGGCCCGACGTTTCGATGATGAGACGCGCGAGCCGATCGCCGAAGCGCATCAACATGTCGCGCACGCTGGCGACGAGATCGGTGCGGACCGTGCAGCAGACGCAGCCGTTGTTGATCTCGATCACGGCGCGTTCATCGGCGACGATCAACTGGCCGTCGATACCGACTTCGCCGAATTCGTTCACGACGATGCCGATCTGCATCGGCCGCGTGGATTCGAGCAGGTGATTCACAAGCGTGGTCTTGCCGGCTCCAAGGAAACCGGTAATGACAGTGGCAGGCACTTTGGCGGGTCGCATGAGGGTTATCCTTCGCGTGCGTCGATTAGGAACGCCTACCCTTTAGCGGCTTCCGTTCCGATTTCCCGCGCTTGGCCGCCATCGGGCGATACTTGGCGCGGCGTGCATGAGCGCATGTCCGTTCTGTTCCGAAGCGACACGGACGGACAAAAACGCACGTAAGGCGACGAAACACATTGGTGCGCGACGCGCATCGCCGAAGTGCAGGCGATGCCCTCTTCTCGCCCGCCGATACGAACGGACGCGACCCGGCATTCCCTTGGCGAGGGTTTCGTGAACGTTATGGATGGATGGACAGGCCGCTCGCCTCAGTCAGGCAAGCGACGCGCGCGTGCGCGCGGATTGACAGGCTATGGATCGATGTCTTGATTCGCGTCGATCAACGCTTCTTGTAGTTCTTGAACACTTCCTTGCGGATCGAACCGTGTACGCCCCAATTCGCGTCGACCACCTGCGTCACGCCGAAGTCCGCCGCTACCGACATCAGCGCAATGGCTTCGTCTTCGCTCAAACCGTGCACCGTCATCAGCAAGCGGCGCAGCTTGCGAAAGGCATCGCGCATGGCTTTGTCGAGGCTCGCATGCTGCGCCACTTCCACTTGCGCGTTGGTCCCGAGTTCGGCCAGATAGTTGGGGAACGTGAAGCCGTACACCGACCATTGCTGATCCGTTTCGAGCAGCGGATGCGTGAGCCCTTCGAGGAGCGTGCCTTCGAGATCCGCTTTCTTGTGCAGGATGAATTCGAAGTCCCCCGTCAACGATGTTTCGATAGCGGTGCCGCCCAGTTCGCTGTCGCCCTGCGCGGCATGCGGGTCGCCCACCGAGAAAAGCGCGCCTTCGACCGCCACCGGGTAATACATGGTCGCGCCCCGGCCGATGCGCCAGTCGTCGATGTTGCCGCCCGTGTAGCTCGGCGGAATCGAACTGACATAGTCCGCTTCGGCGGGCGCGACGCCCATGGTGCCGAAATGCAGTCGCGCCGGCACGCGGATATCCGGCAAGATGTTTTCGCGCTTCGTCACGAGCCGGTGATCCACCTGCACGCCGGGATAATCGATCGTCGCGTGCACGATGCCATCCGGGTCGGTCTGCGGCGTCCACACATAGTTGTAGACCGCGCGCGCATACGGCTCGCCGGAAGTATCGAGTTCGAAGATGGTCACCACTTCGCGCGGCTTCGGCTCCTCGATCAGATCGTGATACTGAAAGCCCCACGACGCGGCCACGTTCGAGCCGAAGCACTTGCCCGCATGACACGCGCTGCAACTCGGCCGCGGCCTGACGTCGAGGATGCGCACTTCGAGCACGTCCCCGGGTTCGGCGCCTTCGATTGCCACCGGACCGGTGAGCAGATGCACGCCCACGCCTTCGCCAGCGCCGAGGCGGAACGGTCCTTCGGTCGGACCCGCGCCGCGCCGCGAAACGGCCTTGTGCTCGCGCGTCCATTCGAACACGCTCTGCGCGCCCGGATCGCCCGCGATCATGCGCTCGTGGTCGTCGTTCGCGTGATGCGTCAGCGTTTCGATGGTGGCGCGGTCGCCCGACTTGAGCGTGAGGCGCGGTTCTACCCGTTTGCTGAAGTATCCCCAATGCACGGTGGATGATGAAACGGGCAGCGTGTAATGCTTCATTGATTCGTCCTCGGCGAGTGGGTGTGTTATCGATGCGATTCAGTGCACGGTTTCGAGCGTGCTGCCCGCGCCCATCACGTTGAGAAAGCGCGCCGTCAACGGATGATGCGGCCGCGTCAAGACCTGATGCGCGGGTCCGTCCTCCACGACGCTGCCGCCGCTCAGGAACACGACGCGGTCGGCCACTTCATCGGCGAAGCGCAACTGATGCGTCGAAATGATCATCGTCAGGCCATCGTCGAGCGCGAGGCGGCGGATCACTTCGAGCACTTCGCCCACGAGTTCCGGATCGAGCGCGGAAGTCGGCTCGTCGAGCAGCAGCACGCGCGGATTCGGCGCGAGCGCACGCGCAATCGCCACGCGTTGTTGCTGGCCGCCCGACAGATGACGCGGCAACGCATCGGCGCGATGCGCGAGGCCCACGCGTTCGAGCAGGGCATCCGCGCGTCGGTTGGCATCGGCGAGCGTCGCGCCGTGCACCCAGACGAGCGGCAATGCAATGTTCTCGCGCGCCGTCAGATGGCCGAAAAGATTGAACTGCTGGAACACCATGGCGACGCCGAGACTCGCGCGCTCCTTCGCAAGCTCGCGCGGATTCATGCGCCGCCCGTCATCGCGAAAGCCCAGGCGCCGTCCGCCCACGCGTATCTCGCCTTGTTCCCACTGTTCCAGATGATTGATGCAGCGAAGCAGCGTGCTCTTGCCCGAGCCGCTCGGTCCGAGCAACGCGACGACTTCGCCCGAGCGGATGTCGAGATCGAAGCCATTGAGCACCGGCTGCTCGCCGTAGCGCTTGTGTACGCCATTGATCTGCACGGCGGTGCCGTTGCGAGACAGCGCGTCGTAGCGGCGTGCGCGGTCGTCGGGTGTGACGCGAGCCGGGACGAAGACCGGCGGCAGATCGGTCGGGCCTGCGGGCTTCGTCGATACGGGCGTGCTCCGGCGTCGTCCCCAGAAGCCGCCGCGCGAGCTGGCGCGGTCCAGATCGAGCGCGCGTTCGATCATCAGCTGAATGGCGGCGATCGCGCCCGTCAGACACAAATACAAGAGACCCGACGCAAAGAAGATCGAAAAGAAGTCGAACGTCGACGAAGCAAGCTGCGTGCTGCGCAAGGTCAGCTCGCCCACCGAGATGACCGAAGCCAGCGAAGAGTTCTTCAACGCGCTGACGGTTTCGTTGCCGAGCGCGGGAATCATCGAGCGAAGGGCCTGCGGCGCGATGATCCGGCGCATCAGCACGGAAGGCGTCATGCCGAGCGCCTGCCCCGCGAGCGTCTGTCCGCGATCCACGCCGAGCACGCCCGAGCGTAATATCTCCGCGATGAACGGCGCTTCGTTCGCGGCGAGCGCGAGGCCCGCCGCGCCGACGGCGCTCAGCTTGATGCCGATATGCGGCAGGGCGTCGTAGGCGAACACGAGTTGCAGAATCAGCGGCGTGCCGCGAAAAATCACCGTATAGCCGCGCGCGATGGCCGCGAGCGGTCCGATTCGGCTCAGTTGCATGGCGGCAAGGACGAGTCCCAGCACGAGCCCGCCCGCGAGTCCGAGCGAGGTGACGGTGATCGTGAAGCGGATGCCGTCGAGCAGATAAGGCAGGCCGAGATAGTGAAGGAACAGGTCCATATGCCGATGCTTCCGCGCTTACTTGGCAACGACGAGTTGCGGCGTCGCGAGATTCTCGACGCCGAGGCCCCACTTCTTCAGCAGTTCGGACTGCGCGCCGCTCTTCTGAATGGCGACGAGCGCGGCCATCACGGCATCGCGGAAATCGGGCTTGTCCTTCGGCACGCCGATGCCCACGAAGTACGGCAAGGTCACGGCGGTCGCTTTCTCCAGCTTGTCCGGATACGCCTTCACCGCCTGGTCGACCGTGTTCACGTCGTTGATGTACGTATCCGCGCGGCCCGCGAGAATGGCCTGGATGCAGTTGGCGTTGTTGTCGTAGAGCTGCACGGTGGCTTCGGGCTTGCCGACCGCCTTGCATTGCGGCGCCAGTGCCTGAATCAGCGGCACTTCCACATAGCCCGTGTTTTCGGCGGCTGTCGTGCCGCACATCGACGTGTTGATGCCGGTGATCTTCTTCGGATTGCCCTTGGCGACGAGTACGCCGTCGAACACCTTCGAGTACGTGATGAAGTCGGCGGCCTTGGCGCGCTCCTCGGTCGCGTAGATATCGGAGATGACGATATCGGCCTGACCGCTCTGCAAGGTCGTGAGCAGCGCGGCGAAGGTCACGGGCTTGTAGGCCATCGTGAAGCCGAGGCATTGCGCGATCAACTCGCCCAGATCGATATCGAAGCCGATGTACTTGCTCGGATCGTTCGGGTCGAGCGCTTCATAGCCCGGCGTATGCGGATTGATCGCATTGGTGAGTGTCTTGCCCTTGAACTGCGGGTACTTCGCCTGCAACGCGCTGCATTCGGCGGGCGCGGCGGCGTGCGCCTGTCCCGCGAAGGCGAACAACACCGCGCACAGCGCGCCAAGTCCTGCGCGAGATAAACGGCCCACGAGATTCCTTTGCATCGATACGCTCCTGACGGCTGATGACGATTGACTTGCGATGCCCAGAGCGTAGGCGACCGAAATCCCGCGAACTTGACTGGCTGCGCACAACTGCTGGTATTGGCGTGCACGCTCGTCCAAGAACGCATGAGGCCGCGCGTCGGGTGATGCGCGCAAGTGCAGACGTGCGCCGCGATGGCGCATGTATGCACTGTCTTCGATACGCGATGCACCCGCCGCCGTAAGCATCGCGATGGCGCGAAGGTTGCTTTTGAAAAGCGCTTGCTGCTTCGCCTATCGTGGAGTTTTCGTTGAACCTGTCGCGCTTCACCACCGAGTCGTATCCCGAGTTCGAGCGCCGGCATGAATGGAACGCGGCGCTCGCACGTCTCGGATGGCGCGGCAAGATCGAAGGCGGCGAACGCGGTTTGCACGGCACGCTGACATCGCGCGTATCGGCGGGCGGGATCGAGTTCACGACCATCGCCTCGGCCGCGCAGACGCTGCAGATGAGCGCGGATCACGCGGACAGTCTCATGCTCGCGCTGCTGATCGATGGCGACGCCACGCTCGTCGCCGATGGTCTGCGCGAGCGCGTGAGCCCGCATGACATCGTCTATGCCGCGCCGGGCCAGAGCGCGTCGCTGGTTTTCGCGGGACGCTTTCGCGCGTTCATCGTGCGAGCGCCCAGGAGCGCCATCAACGCGCGTCTCATTTCGCCGCTCTCGCTGCGCGTGGCCTTGTTGCCGGGCGCGACGGGCATCGGCCACATCTTCTCGGGCTTTCTGCGTTCGGTCGTGGAAAGCCTCGAAACGCTGAGCGCGGAGGAGTTGCGTCCCACCGAACTCGCGCTCGCCGAAATGCTCGTGGCCTGTCTCGCCGGACAGGAACGCAAAGGTTCGTTCAACGGGCTGACGCCGCCGCAGTCGGCGTTGTTCGCGCGACTGTGCCGCTTCATCGAAACGCATCTCGCCGATTCGACCCTGAGCGTGGCCTCGCTCGCCAAAGACGAACGCGTGTCGCCGCGTTACGTGCAGAAGCTGTTCGAACTCGCCGGACAGAGTTTCTCGACGTATGTGCGCTCGCGCCGCCTCGAACGCTGCCGCGCGGAACTGGCCGATCCGCTCTCGGAGAAAGTCTCCATATCCGACATCTGCTTTCGCTGGGGCTTCAACGATCCGGCGCACTTCAGCCGCGTATTCCGCGAGCGTTATGGCGCATCGCCGCGCACGTTCCGGCACGAAGCGAACCTGGAACTCGCGCGCCATCTCGTGCATTCGCTATCGCGCGGGCTGCCGGTGAACGCCGCGAGTCTGATCGCGCAGGCGCGCAGCGAAGAGACGGGCGACACGCTCGTCGCCGTGCGCGACGAAAGCGATGCCGTGCAAGCGCGGCCTGCGCGGACGGGCGGCAGGCCGCGGCATCATTTGCTGCGCGCAACGGCGAACACGGTGCACTGGGGCTATTTCAGCCACGATCTCAAGCCCGTGCTCGAAGTCGCGAGCGGCGACACGGTGACGGTCGAAGCGCTCACGCAGCATGCGTCGGATGACTGGGACCGCATGATCGCGGGCGATCCCGGCGCGGAGAGCGTGTTCCACTGGACAGCCGAACGCAAGAACGTGGACCGTCGCGGCGCGGGCCCGATGAACGCCTCCATCTATGGACGCGGCGCGGGCGAAGGCTTCGGCGTGCATATCTGCACCGGGCCGATTGCGGTGACAGGCGCGGAACCGGGCGATGTCCTGGAAGTGCGCATCGTCGATATTCATCCGCGCCGCTGCAGGAACCCGAAGTTCCACGGCCGCGCGTTCGGCAGCAACGTCGCGGCGTGGTGGGGCTTTCATTATCGCGAGCTGCTCACCGAACCGAAGCCGCGCGAAGTCGTGACCATCTACGAGATCCACACGGACGAAGCGCGCGACGACAGCGCCTATGCGCGCGCCGTCTACAACTACCGCTGGACGCCGCAGCGCGATCCTTTCGGCGTGCTGCATCCGATCATCGATTATCCGGGCGTGCCGGTGGATCACGCGAGCGTCGTCGAGAATCACGACGTGCTGAAGAACGTGACCATTCCCGTGCGACCGCACTTCGGCGTGATCGGCGTGGCGCCGCAGCAGAACGGTCTGATCGATTCGATTCCGCCTTCGGCCTTCGGCGGCAATCTCGACAACTGGCGCGTCGGTCCCGGTGCGAGCGTGTTTCTGCCGGTCGGCGTGGCCGGGGCGCTCTTGTCGATCGGCGACCCGCACGCGTCGCAGGGCGATTCCGAGTTGTGCGGCACGGCCATCGAATGCTCGCTCACCGGCGACTTCGAACTGATCCTGCACAAGAAGCACACGCTTGCCTCGCAGTCGTTCGCGGACCTCACGTATCCGCTCGTCGAAACCGCCGATGAATGGGTGCTGCACGGCTTCAGCCATCCCGACTATCTGGCCGAGTTCGGCACCAGCGCGCAAAGCGAGGTCTATCAGAAGTCCACGCTGGATCAGGCCATGCGCGATGCCTTCATCAAGACGCGGCGGTTTCTGATGTCCACCAAGGGACTCACCGAAGACGAAGCCATCTCGCTGATGTCGGTGGCGGTGGACTTCGGCGTCACGCAAGTCGTCGATGGCAACTGGGGCGTGCACGCGATCATCCGCAAGGCGCTGTTCACGGATTGAGCGCGGTCCGGCGCTTCGTGCAGGCCGGGCTTCTGCCCGCGTTCATCTGACCTCGACACGGTTACGCCCCGCCGCCTTCGCGTGATACAACGCCCGGTCCGCGCGCCGCATGAGCGCATCCACGTCGCGCTCGCCGGGCTCGCGTGTCACCACGCCGATGCTCACGGTGAAAGGAATCGCCTTGACGCGCCAGACATGCTCGACATCCTGCCGCTCCAGACGCTGGCGCAAGGCGTCCGCGATCCGCGGCGCGGCACTCGCGTCCGCGCCCGGCAGCGCCGCGACGAACTCCTCGCCGCCCCAGCGCGCGAACAGCATGGATTCGAGCGGGATCGACTTTCCGACATTCGCGAGCACGCGCAGCACTTCATCGCCGATATCGTGGCCGTAGTTATCGTTGATCGCCTTGAAGAAATCGATGTCGAGAATGAAGACGGACAGGATCTCGTCGGTCGCGAGCAGCTTTTCGACGAAGTCGATGAACTCGCGTCGGTTCGGCAGACCGGTGAGCGCATCGGTGACGGCCTGTTGCTTCAGCAGTTCCATGAGCCGCGCGCGCTCGGTGATGTCGCGAATGACCGCGGTGAACTCGACCACGCCGCCCACGTCGATCTTGGAGATGGCGATTTCCACCGGAATGATGGTGCCGTCGCGATGCCGCCCGAAAACGCTGTTGCTTTCGTCCATGCGCGGCGCGGTCATCGCGCGCAGGTTCGTCATCGGCGAATTCGCGAACTGCCGCACGTTGTCCGCGTGATGCGCACGCGCGCGCTCCGGCAGCAACATCTCGATGCGCCTCCCGAGCGCTTCTGCCGATGTATAGCCGAACAGATTCTCGGCGGCCCGATTGAACAGCGTGATCTCGTGCCGCTCGTCGATGCTCACGATCGCGTCGTACGCCGAGTCCACGACCGCGCGAAAGCGCGACGCGTCGAATTCGACTTCGCGCGTGAGCGGCTTCTTCGGCGTATCGTCGATGCACGAAATCATGACTTCGTGCACGGCTTCAAGCGCGCCCGGCCCCCTGAGCGGTTCGAGCGTGAGACGCCACGAACGCGCGCCGTCGATGAATCGATGCGTGTGCGTCTGGCCGTCGAAGCACGCCTTCAACTTTTCGATGAGGATCGGATGCGCCTCGGCCGGCATCATGGCATCGACCGCGAGGGGAAGCGCGGGCGTGTCCGCTCGCGAGGCGTCCGTCATGCGCATGAACGCGTCGTTGCAGGTCCTGACGATCAGACCGCCGCGCGCATCGCGGCCCACGATAGCCACGCCGATCGTTGCGCCTTCCGTAATCTCCCGCGATGTGTTGGGCAACCCCGACATACTCCTATCCTGCCGCGCCGTCGTCCGGCACCGATAATCATCCACTTGCGTCGCTGACGCCACCATGCGTTTGTTATCGGCAGCGTGGGCAAAGGCTTGAGGGCGAAGCGTCCGAGCGCGATTCACCGCAGCGCAGCTTGTTGCGGCCGGCTCGAAGACGAACGCAACGGCGAGACCCTCGTATCAGCGCATCGGCTGACGCTCCTACCCGTCGATCAACGCCGCCAATTCCTCCGGAGCGCCGGAGGGAAACGATGCTTTGAGGTGATTCAGGAAAGCGGACACGCGCGCGCTCAGAAAGCGCCTTGAAGGGTAAAGCGCCCACAGCGCGATGTCGGACCCGTCCAGCTCGCCCCACTGTGAAAGTCGACCGGCGGCGATATCGCGGCTGACGAGCGACAGCGGCAGGCACGCGATCCCAACGCCAAGCCGGACCGTGTCGCGCACCATGACGAGCGATGACAGTGTGGCGAATGGCTCGACGAATATGCGCTTTCTCCCCTCGGCGCCGGTGACATCCCAGAACGACGTTTGATCGGCCGCTCCACGGATGACTGCCGGCACGCGCGCTTTTCCCTCGGGCGGCTCCAGTCCGGGCTTCGCCACGACGACGAGCCGGTCGTGCAGGATGATCCGTCCAACCAGATTCTCGTCGGGAGCCGGGTTGACCCGTATAACCAGGTCATAACCTTCTTCGATCATGTCGACCGGGCGATCTTCCGTCGTGACTTCCAATCGAACCTCCGGCCACTTCAGCGCGAACGAGGCGACCAGTTTTCCCATGGCGATTTGCGAGAAAAGCGCGGGTGCGCTGATTCGCAAGCGGCCGCGAGGCTGCTCGCTGCTCGATGCTATCGCTGCGGCACTGGCGTTGAGCTCGGCGAGAAGCGCACCGGTGCGCTCATAGAGCGCCAGTCCTTCCTGCGTGAGCTTTACGCCTCGCGGTCCCCGTTCGAGAAGCCGGATTTGAAGGTCGCTTTCGAGTTCGCTCACCCTTCGCGAAAGCGTCGCCTTCGGACGACCCGCGGCGCGAGCCGCCTCGCCGAAGCTTCCGTAACGAGCGACGAGGTTGAAATCAGCAAGTGCAAGAAGATCCATTCGCGCTATTCCAGCGTTCCATTGGTGAGACACGTCGTCTCTTTATAGCATCTTCCGGACCAGATTTGGATCACGTACCTTTGAGCCATCCCAACCACGCTCAAGGAGCAACACCATGACTATTCTCGTTACCGGCGCCACCGGCCGTGTCGGCCGCCAGGTCGTCGACCAGCTCGTGCGTCGCAATGCCGACGTGCGCGTACTCGTGCGGGATCCGTCGAAGGCCGACTTTCCCAGCGCCGTGAGTGTCGTTCAGGGCGAAATGCTCGACATCGACTCACTTCGCCGCGCGTTCGCCGGCGTGCGCACATTGTTCTTGCTCAACGCGGTCTCGGGCGATGAATTCACGCAGGCGCTGATCGCGCTGAATATCGCCCGCGAGTCCGGCGTCGAACGCGTCGTATATCTGTCGGTGATGCACGCAGAGCGCTTCGTCAATGTGCCGCATTTCGCCGTCAAGTCCGGTGCGGAGCATATGATCGAGGCGATGGGCTTCAGCGCCACTATCCTGCGGCCCGCGTACTTCATGGACAACGAACTCATGATCAAGGACGTGGTCATCGAGCACGGCGTCTACCCGATGCCTATCGGAACGAAGGGCGTCGCAATGGTGAACACCCGCGACATTGCGGAGGTCGCGGCCCTCGAACTGATCCGTCGGGACGAGGCGGCCGCTCACCTTCCACTGGAGGTCATCAACCTTGTCGGGCCTGACACGCTGACCGGCCCCCAACTCGCCGCCATCTGGACCGACGTGCTCGGTCGTCCCGTTGGCTACGGTGGCGACGACCCGACTGGCTTCGAGCAGAATCTGGCGAGCTTCATGCCAAAGTGGATGGCGTACGAGATGCGCCTGATGGCCGAGCGTTACGTCAGCGACGGGATGGTGCCCGAACTCGGCGATGCCGAGCGCCTTGTCGGCATTTTGGACCGTCCCCTGCACGCCTATCGCGACTTCGCCACCGATCTGGCAGAGGGGCAATCGCAGCGCACCATTTGATTGCCGTGAAAAGCCCGCTCGCTCAACCCAGTTGACGAATCGACCGTTCGACGCGAATGCCGTGCCGCTTCATCTTTGCGTAGAGCGCGGGCTTCGACACCTGCAGGAGCTTGGCGCAATGCGTCACATTGAGGTGGCACGCCTTCAACGCACTTTCGATGGCGAGGCGCTCCGCCTCCTTCAGCGACACCGGCTCGCCATGATGCTCGGCCGACCCATCGCGCGCCGGCGAAACCGATGCGCCGCCCAAAAACGCCGATACATCCGCGACAGGCTCGCCTTCGTTGAAGTTGACGATCTTCTCGACGAGATTCTCGATTTCGCGCACATTGCCCGGCCAGTCATGCGCTTCGAGTTGCCGCAGTGCCCGCTCCGCGATTTCGGGCCTCGGCTTGTGCATGCGCGCGCAATATCGATCGAGGAAGAACGCGGCCATCGCGCGAATGTCCTCGCGACGCTCGCGCAGCGGCGCGATCATGATCTCGATGACATTGCAGCGATAGTACAGATCCTCGCGAAACGTCTTCGCGAGCACCATCGAAGCGAGATCGCGATTGCTCGCGCAGATGATGCGCACGTCGACGGGAATGCCGCGCGTGTCGCCGATGCGCGTGACTTCGCGCTCCTGCAGCACGCGCAAGAGTTTCGCCTGCACGTCGATGGGCAACTCCGAGATTTCGTCGAGGAACACCGTGCCGCCGTCCGCCGATTCGAACTTGCCCGGACGGCCTTCCCGCGCCGCCCCGGTAAAGCTGCCGGGCGCGTGGCCGAAGAGCTCGCTTTCGATCAGCGCATGGGGCAGCGCCGCGCAATTGATCGCGATGAACGGCAGCGCGGCGCGCGCGCTCGCATTGTGGATCGCCTGCGCGAACACTTCCTTGCCGACGCCGCTTTCGCCGGACAACAACACGTTCGACGCGCCGCGCGCCGCCTTCTTCGCTGCATCGACCGCGCGCTTGAGGCCCGCGTTGGAGCCGATCACGTTGTCGAAGGTAAAGCGCGCGTGATTGCCCGCGTAGCGCCCCGCCATCTTGCGCACGCGCCGCATCTCGCGAAACGTGTTCACCACCGACACGACTTCGCCGCAACGATTCTTGATCGGGATAGCGGTATCGAGCAGGTGCAAGTGGCGCGCGGGCGAATCGATGATGAGCTCGCGATCGACGTAACCCACACCTGTCCGATAGATCGGCCCGACGATCGGCTCGAAATCGATCACTTCGTTCAGCGTCTTGCCGATGCTCGTCCGCGGATCGATGCCCAGAATGCGTCCCGCGACCGAATTGACGTGGCGCAACACTTGGCCCTGTCCGATCACCATCAGCCCATCGCCGATATGATCGATGATCGCGCGCTGTTCCTCGACGAGCGTGTCGTAGGCGGCCAGGTCGAACGCGCTTTGCAGCAGCACGTCGAGCGTCGCGCCGAGCAGCGTGATCCAGGGCGCGGGGGTCGCTTCATTCGTCGCTTCATTCGTCGCTTCATCCGCCGCCTTCCGCCAGCGCAACGCGACGAGAAAAACCCGGCGACCATGCGCATCGACACGCAGCGCGAACGCCTGCGCGATCGATGCATCGGCGTCCTGCAGCGCCAGCGTCACGCAGCGGCCGTCCGATGAAACGGTGGCGGCTTCGGCGAGCGCGGCGAGCCCCGCCGAAGGACAGCGCGCGAGGAAGGCATCGAGCGCGGCGTCGCCAATGTGCGCGAGCGGTTCGAGCACATGGCCACTGCGATCGAGCGTGAAGATGCACGCGCCGGCCTCGCGCGCGGCCAGGCGGCGCGCATCGCGCCATCTGGGCGACGCGAGCGCGCTCTCGAGTGTGGCGATGCTGGGATCGAGCGCGACGGTGGCCATATCTACCTGCGATGCGGTGGGTCAACGGCTTCGAATGTAACAGGACAAAATCCCGCCGCCCCGCGCATCGCGGCATCGCGCGCTCAGTCCTTCTGTGCGATCGCCGTGAGCGCCCCGCTGTTCAGCCGGTACACCGTGACAGGCGCATCGATCCAGTCGCCGTTGGAATCGAACTTGACGGGGCCCAGAATGCTGTCGAACGACTGATCGCGCAGCGCCTTCACGAAGACCTCCGGTTTCGCCGATCCCGCCTTGCGCATCGCATCCGCGACGACGAGCGTCGCCGCATAGAACGCGGGCGCGTAGGTATCGACATCGGCGCTGAACGCATTCCTGAACTTCGCGCGGAAGGTCTTGCCCTCGGGCAGCGTGTCGAGCGGCGCGCCGCCTTGCGCGCAGAACATGCGCTTGTCCGCGACGCCCGCCGAGAGCTTGTCGAATTCGGGCGAACAGATGCCGTCGCCGCCGACGAGCGTCGCGCTCAGGCCGAGCTCGCTCATTTGCCGCGCGAGCGTCGCGGCCTGCGCGTAATAGCCGCCGTAGAACACGACCTGCGGATTGCGCGATTTGATCTGCGTGAGAATGGCCTTGAAGTCGGTCGCCTTGTCGGTGCTGTACTCGCGCGCGACGATCTGCAAGCCTTCCTTCTGCGCGGTCTTGATGAACACGTCCGCGACGCCCGTGCCGTAGGCGGTGCGGTCGTCGATGACGGCGGCGCGTTGCGCGCCCAGCACCTTCGACGCATAGACCGCCATGCGCCCGCCCATCACGTTGTCGTTGGTGGCGAGGCGGAACACGTACGGATAGCCGAGATGCGTGAGATCCGGGTTCGACGAGGCGCCCGTCATCATCACGACTTTGGCGTCGTTGTAAATGCGCGCCGCCGGAATGCTAACGCCCGAGTTGTAATGGCCGATGACCGCCGACACGCCATCGTCGACGAGCTTCTGAGCGACGTTCACGCCGACCTTCGGATCGCCCTGATCGTCCATCGAAATCAGCTCGAATTTCACCGGCTTGCCGGCGATCGCGAAGCCCTTCGCGTTCAATTCGTCGATGGCGAGTCGCACGCCCCGCTCGTCGTCCTTGCCGCTCGACGCCGCACTGCCGGTCAGCGGGCCGGCCACGCCGATCTTCACGACTTCCTGCGCATGCGCCGCGCCGCATAGCATCGCCGCGCATGCAATGAACGTGATTGCCGTCTTCATCGGTTTCATCGTGATTCTCCCGTCGCAGTGAGTGTCAGATTCTCAAGAAGGTCCCGTACCGGCGACAAGGTGTCGAACTCGAAATCCGGGCGCGGCTGCCACGCGCCGAGCGTGTCCGCGCCGCGATTGATCCATGCGACCGCCATGCCGAGCGGCTTCGCGCCGTCGATGTCGGCCCAGCTCGCGAGCGAGCAGTGCAACACGTCATGCGCCGGCAGCGCGAGGCGGTCGAGCGCCAGCCTGAAGATCGCCTCGGACGGCTTGTACGCCTGCGCCATCTCGGCCGTCGTCACATGCTCGAAGTAGCGGGTGAGCTGCGTGCGCCGCCACAGGTCGCTGTCCATGTTGGTGATCGGCATCAGCGGATAGCGCGACGCCGCCCAGTCGAGAAACGGCTCGGCGTCCTCATGCGCGGGCGACGCCTCGACGAGATGCGCGAGAAACAGGTCGGTCAGCTCGTCCAGCGCGTGGCCCTTGCGCGCGCCGGGCCAGCGCGCATCGAGCACGGCGGCGAGCGCCTCGCCCGCCACGTCGCGGTAACGCGCATACGCCTGCCCGCGATACAGCCGCACATTGCGAATATCCCAGTCGAGATAGATGTCGAACATCGCGTCGCCGGTCTCGATCGACAGACGCCGCAACACTTCCGCGATGCCGAGCGTGCCGCCGCGATCCACATCGACGAGCGTGCCGAAGTAATCGAACGTCAAGGCTTTGGGGTTCATTGCGCGCGCTCCTTTCTCGTGGCGAACTGCTTGACGCGTTCGGCGGCGTCGGGATCGGCGAAGGCGTCGATCGTCGCGTCGAACTCGAGTTCGAGACTCCGTGCGAGCGATTCGCTCAATTGCGTGGTGACGAGGCGCTTCAGCCGCGCGATGGATCCCGGCGATTGCTCCGCGATGCGCGAGGCCAGCGCGATCGACGTATCGAGCATGGCGTCGCGTGGCACGACGCGATTGACGAGTCCCATCGACATCAGCGATTGCGCGCTTTGCCGCTCGCCGAGCAGCCACAATTCCATTGCGCGTTGATGGCCGAGCGCCTGCGGCAGCAAATGCGTGACGCCGCCCGTGACGAACTGGCCCCACGCCATCTCCGGAAAGAACGCGACGAGATCGTCGGACGCCACGACCATGTCGCAATTGAGCATCCATTCGAAGCCGCCGCCGACGGCAAAGCCATGCACCGCGCCGACGACGGGCTTCGCGTTGAACATCAGATCGCGCGTGATGCGCTGAATGCGCTCGATATGCAGACGAATGCTTGCGTCAGTCGCGCTCTGCTCGCCGAACTCCTTGAGATCGTCGCCCGCGCAGAACGCGCGGCCCGCGCCCGTCAGCACGATGACGCGGCACGAGGCGTCGTCGTTCGCTTCTTGCAGCGCCTCGTGCAGATCGTCGAGCAGCGCGCCGCCGATCGCGTTCATGCGCTCCGGGCGGTCGAGCGTCACCACCCGAAGCGGTCCTTCCGTGCGTGTCCTGACGTAGCTCATGCGGGCTCCCTGTCGATCCAGCGTGTCTTGCCTTCGGTGCGCGGAAAGTGCTCGAACGGGACGATGGTCACAGCCGCGCTCGCGCCGATGCGTTCGCGCACGGCCGCCTCGATGCGCGCGGCGGCATCGTTCCAGCGTGCGACGGGCAAGCCGTTCGCGGCCTCGACCGTCATCGCGATGCGGTCGTATGGCCCCGGCCCTTTCAGCACGATGCGAAACATGCCCGAGGCCCATTGCGGCAACGCCTCGACCGCGAGCCGCACCGCGCCCGGGAACACGTTGACGCCACGCACGTTGAACATGTCGTCGGTGCGGCCCGTCACGCGAAAGCGCCAGGCGCTGCGGCCATCGGGGCCGGCGTCGGTGGCCGTCACCGTGACGACGTCGCGCGTGCGATAACGCACGAGCGGCTGGCACTGCTTGCGCAGATGCGTGCAGACGAGTTCGCCCGTCGTGCCGGCTTCGATCGGCAGACGCGCGAGCGTGTGCGGATCGATGATCTCGGCGAACACCACGTCCGCCGCGTGATACAGCAGATCGGTCGTCCAGTCCGTTTGCCCGCCGAGAATGCTCAGCACTTCCGAAAGGCCGAAGTTCGCATTGCGCACCGCGAAGCCCCACTTCTCCTCCATCGCGGCGCGCAACTCCGGATTGTCGAGACCGGCCTCGCCGCCGAAAAGCCCGAGCTTCAGCCCGAGATCGCGCGGCGCGGGGCCGCCGGTCTCGCGCAGCACCTGCTCGATCAGCGCCGGATAAGACGGCGTGCACGAAATCGCGTCGATGCCGAGATTCAGGATCGAATCGATCAGAAGCCGCGTGTTGCCGACGCCGAACGGCACGACGGTCGCGCCGGCGGCTTCGAGAATCGTGTGATCGGTGAAGCCGCCCGTCCACATGCAGTAGTTGAGGCAGTGCACGACGCGATGCTCCGGGCGCAGTCCCGCCGCCCACATCGAGCGCGCGCCGACGCGGGCGATATCCGCGGCATCGCGCGCGCTGTTGGCGAGGATCAGCGGCCGTCCCGTCGTCCCCGACGTACGATGCAGCCGCGCGATGCCGCTCTCCGTGCACGCGACGTAATCGCCATACGGCGACGCGTTCTCCTGGCTTACGCGCAAGTCGTCCTTCTCGGTGAAGGGCATCTCCTGCAGCGTGTCGAGCGTGATGTCGTCGCGGCCGGCCCAGCGCTCGAGCTTCGTGCGATAGAACGCGGACATCGCGCGCAGATACGGCCAGTGAGACGCCCATAACGCATCCTGATGACGCCGCACTTCGTCGAGCGGGAGCGTCTCGAACGCTTCGTCGAAGTAGACGCCGCGCGCCGGCGAATGAACTGCTACGTTCATGTGTGGTCCTCTGTCGTGTTGGCGTTATTCGGCGCGGCGGCGTTTGGCGGCGCGTGCTTCGATCGCGGACCGCTCGACGATCGCCCGCGCGTGGCTCGCGGTGCCGATCGGCCCGCCCGCATCGGTGGCGACGATGTCGAACCAGTACAGCGCGCCGTCGATGTCGCGGAAGGTCGCGGTCGCGGATACTTCGGCGCCGAGCGGCGTCGGCGCGAGATGGTTGAGATGCGTCGTCACGCCGACGGACAGTTGCCCGTCACCGATGGCGTCGCGCAGCACATCGGCAGAAGCGCGCTCGATCAGCGACAGGAGCGCGGGCGTGGACAGCACGTCGGGGTAGCGCTCGTCCGCGTCGCGCGCGTGGGCGGATGCGAGATCCGCGGATGTGACGGTGTGGGTGAGCGTGGCGGCTCGGCCTCGTTCGATCATGTGCGGCTCCGGGTTGTGTAGCCGCCAATAAGGCAAGGTCCGGGCCATATGGGCCGAAGCCCCGTCGGGCGGGGCTTCGGGCGATTTTGCAAGACGTTGGAACGGCGGACCGTTAAGATTCTTGACGTTTCGATTCGCTACGGACGTCTTGGCGGCTGATGCGGCAGTCGCTGCACGGTGACGAGCGTGCGCGGGTCTCGACATCCATCACGGATGAAACCGGGGCGAGTTCCGCATGAAGTCAGACCTCAGCGACAACCCGTCCGAAGGCCTCCCGCACGGCGTCGCAAAACGCGTCGGCCACAACGGGAACGGGCCGGGAGGCATTCGTCACGATATAAAAATGATCGTGCACGGCAGGCGCGAAACGCTTCACCGCCACACGTTGCCGTGCGTAGGCCGCCGTCACCGGGTCGATGAGCGCGACTCCCGCTCGATTGGCGACCAGCGCCACGATCGCTTGCGATAACTGCGCCTCGATCACGAGATTGCGGGTCACGCCCGCTTCCACGAAGACGCGGTCGATCGCGGCGCGGGCGTCGAAGCTGTGCGGAAACGAAACGAAGGGCTCGCCGCGCAGGTCGTAGGGACTCAACGATGCACGGCGCGCCAGGCGATGCCCGCGCGGCACGATACATCGCATCACCGCGTTCGGAAGCCGCTCGCTCTTCACGGCCGGATGCGGGATAGCCTCGGCGGTCAGGCCCACGTCGCACTGGCCGGACGCAACCTTGTCGACCACCGTCGTCGCACTGTGCGCGAGCAGACTCACGTCGATGCCCGGATGCTGCTCGACGAAACGCGCGATCACCGCCGGCAGCAGATCGAGCGCGACGGCGGGCGACCCTGCCACGCGCAGCGAACCGCGTCGCATCGCGCGAATCTGGTGGGCCGCCTGCGTGATCCGGTCCAGTCCGACGAACGCGCGCTCCACTTCCTCGAACAGCACGCGCGCTTCGGCCGTGGGCGCAAGCCTCCCCTGCTGCCGTTCGAACAGCACGAAGCCGACGCGGCTTTCGAGATCGGCGATAAGACGGCTCACCGCGGGCTGCGAGATATGCAGCGACTCGGCGGCGCGCGTGACGGTGTGTCGAAGCATGACCGCGCGAAACGCTTCGATCTGCCGGATTTTGAGCTCGGACATTTCCATAACATTGAATTATAGATGACCGATCATTCGGCATTTGACGGGCGTTTTTTATCCGCCGAAAGTTGCGTCTCGATACATCAATGCAGGCACAAAGCGCAATTCATGCACGTTGATCTCGCCCATAACACATGCTGCCGGTTCGATATCGTGGTCGCGGGCGGCGGACTCGTCGGCATGGCCATCGCCTACGGGCTCGCGCGTGCGGGCCAGCGCGTTGCCGTGTGCGACGGAGCCGACTCCGCGCATCGCGCGGCGCGCGGCAATTTCGGCCTTGTCTGGGTGCAGGGCAAAGGCGGACGATGCCTGCCGTATGCGCAATGGTCGCGCGAGTCGTCGGAGCGCTGGAGCGCTTTCGCCGCGCAATTGAAGCGCGAAACGGGCATCGACGCCGGATTCGAACGGCCCGGCGGCATCGAGTTGTGCGAGACGGCCGAGCAGCTCGAAGCCGGCCGGCAGCTGCTCCAATCGATTCATGCGCAGGACGCATCGCTCGACTACGAAGTGCTCGACATCGACGCGCTCAAGGCGCGTGTGCCTTCGGCATCGGACGAACTTGCGGGCGCGCTCTATTCGCCGCACGATGGCCACGCGAGCCCGCTCTACACGCTGCGCGCCATGCAGCAGGCCTTTGCGTCGCACGGCGGCACGTATCTTCCGCATAGCGAGGTGCGCGAGATTCGCCCTCGCGCGGGCCGCTTCGAGATCGACACGACGCACGGCATGCTGCAAGCCGGACGCGTCGTGCTCGCCGCGGGTCTCGACAACAAGCGCCTCGCGCCGATGGTCGGCATGAACGCGCCGATCACGCCTCTGCGCGGTCAGATCATGGTGACCGAGCGGCTCGCGCCGTTTCTCGACTATCCGACGCTGGTCGTGCGGCAGACGCGCGAAGGCTCCGTGCTCCTCGGCGACTCCGCCGAGCAGGTCGGCTTCGACGACGGCCAGACACGCGCCGTCATGGCCGATATTGCCCGGCGCGCACGCACCGCGTTTCCGGCACTCGCGCATGCGCGCATCGTGCGGGCATGGGGCGCGTTGCGCATCATGACGCCGGACGGACTGCCGGTCTACGAGGAATCGGCGGCGCATCCCGGCGCGTTCCTCGCCATTTGTCATAGCGGCGTGACGCTCGCCGCCGCGCACGCGGACGTCATCGCACCGTGGATCGCGGGCGGCGCACGTCCCGCGATTCTTCATCCTTTCGTCGCCACGCGCTTTTCGAATTAGACATGCCCACGCACTTCGAATCCCTCGCCACGCTGTCGACGCCGCTGGTGTGCATCGACATCGACGGCGCGCATCGGCAGGTGCCGACGCATTACACGGTCGCGGCGGCGCTGCTGGAAAGCGGCACGCTGGCGTGCCGGAACACGCCGGTCAGCGGCGCACCGCGCGGACCGTTCTGCATGATGGGCGTGTGCTTCGACTGTCTGGTCGAAATCGACGGCGTGCCGAACGTGCAGGCGTGCATGACGCGCGTGCGCGAAGGCATGCGTGTGCGTCCGATGTCCGGCAAGGCGAGACTCGCATGACACGGCATCCGGCACAGTCGAAGTGCGATCTGCTGATCATCGGCGCCGGGCCTGCGGGCATGTCGGCGGCGATCGTCGCGCGCCGCGCGGGCCTCGAGGTGTTAGTCGCGGACGAAGGCGAAGCGCCCGGCGGACAGATCTATCGCAACGCGTCGCGGTCTCCGCTCGCGGATGCATCCGTGCTCGGCGACGACTATCTCGCGGGACGCGCGCTGATCGACGCTTTCGAGGCCAGCGGCGCGACCCATCTCGCGCGCTGCGTCGTATGGCAGATCGAGTCCGGAAACGGCCGCGCCGTCGCCATGCTCACGCGCCGCGCGCACGACGGCGAGCCCGGCGGCACGCTCGACGTTTCGGCGCGCGCGGTGCTCGTCGCGACCGGCGCGCAGGAGCGTCCGTGGCCCGTGCGCGGCTGGACCTTGCCGGGCGTGATGGGCGTCGGCGCGGCGCAGACGCTGCTGAAGTCGTCCGGATTGGCGCCCTCGCAAGACGCCGTGCTCGCCGGCTGCGGACCGCTCTTGTGGCTGTTCGCATCGCAATTGCTGAATGCGGGACGCCGTGTGCGGGCCATCATCGACACGACACCGCGCGATGCCTGGCGCGCCGCGCTGCCTCATGCGCTCCCCGCACTCGCCGGCGCCGACTATCTGCTCAAGGGTCTGCGCATGATGCGCGCGGTCAAGCGCGCGGGCATCCCGGTGCATCGCCGTGCTGGCGCTTTTTCGATCGAAGGCGAAGGACGGGTCGAACGCGTGCGTTTCGTCGATGAACAAGGCGCGTCCCGATCGATCGGCACGTCGCTCGTGCTGCTGCATCAGGGCGTGATTCCGTCGACGCAACTGTCGCGCGCGCTCGCTTGCGAGCACGAATGGGATGCGTCGTCGGCCTGCTGGCGGCCTCGCACCGATGCGCGCGGGCGCAGCAGCGTGAAGAACGTGTGGATCGCGGGCGATGGCGCGGGCATCGGCGGGGCGAAGGCCGCCGCGCACGCGGGCACGCTTGCGGCGCTCGATATCGCGCGCGAACTCGGCGCGCTCGATGCGCCAGCCCGCGATGCACGCAGCCGTCCTGCGCGGCTTGCGATGAAACGCCATCTCGCCGTGCGTCCGCTGCTCGATGCGCTCTACGCGCCGCCCGCCGCGCTGCGCCGTCCCGCCGACGACGTAATCGTGTGCCGGTGCGAGGAAGTCACCGCGGGCGAGATTCGCGCGATCGCGGCGTTGGGCTGCCAGGGACCCAATCAGATGAAGGCATTCTCACGCTGCGGCATGGGCCCGTGTCAGGGCCGATGGTGCGGCACGACGGTCGGCGAACTGATCGCGCAGGTGCAGGAGCGCGCGGTCGGCGATGTCGGTTACTACCGCATCCGCGCGCCGATCAAGCCGGTCACGGTCGATGAAATCGCCGAGTCCATCGCGCTCGACGACGACTTCGCACGCGGCGAATTTCCCAGTTGAATCCATCCACGACAGACGAAACGACACCCCACACACGGAGCCCCCAATGAAGACCACCCGCGCAAAGACGATGTCGACCGCCGCCGCGCTCGCCCTGATGGCCGTCAGCACGATGGCATCGGCCAAGGAATGGAGCACGATCCGCGTCGGCGTCGACCCGACCTATCCGCCGTTCGAATCGGTCGCGAAGGACGGTCAGGTCGTGGGCTTCGACGTCGACCTCGGCAATGCACTGTGCGCGAAACTCAAGGCGAAGTGCGTCTGGGTGCAAAGCAGCTTCGACGGCCTGATCCCCGGCCTGCAGGCGCGCAAGTTCGACGTGATCCTGTCATCGATGGCAGCGAACGCGAAGCGCCGCGAGCAGATCGATTTCACGGACCGGCTGTACCGCAACCAGACGCGCCTCATCGCCAAGGAGAGCGCGCATCTGCTGCCCGACGCGTCGAAGCTCGCGGGCAAGCGGGTGGCCGTCGAACAAGGCACGGTGCAGGAAACCTATGCGCGGGAAAAGTGGGCATCGTCCGGCGTCGAAGTGGTCGCGTATCCGAGCTACGACCAGGCGTATGCCGATCCGACGGCGGGCCGCGTCGATGCGGTGCTGATGGATGCCGTGCAGGGCAAGCTGGGTTTTCTGGCGACGCCCGCGGGCAAGGGTTTCGCATTCGCGGGCGATGTGGTCTATGACGCGAAGATCATGGGCGACGGCGACGCCGCCGGCGTGCGCAAATCGGATCCGGAACTGCGTGAGGCGTTGAATGGCGCCCTCGCCGAAATGCTGCGCGACGGAACCTATCGCAAGATCGAAGCACGGTATTTCGATTTCGACATGTACGGGAAGTAATGTCCGTAGCTTGGCGCGTACACAGGGTCGCTCGTGAGGGCGGCCTCGAACACACGCTACCCGGCCGCGGCGGCGTCCTCGCCTAGTCGAAGCGGCGCGGCCAAAAACGTCCAGCAGTGCGCCGAAGAGGCGACTGTCCGTGGTCTTGCCGCGCCGTTGCTTGACGGCTTTTACGCCGCTCTATTTAGCGATGCCCACGCGTTCGCAGTCCGCGATCGCGCCGTTGCTGCCTTGCGTGTACTGCAGCGTGTAGCCGTTCTTGAGACCGCGATTGGACGCCAGCACGATCTGGCCGAGCGTGGTCGTCGTGGCCGCGCGCGTCGAACGTTGCTCGATGATCAGATCGGCGAGTTCGGGGTTCGCGCGCGCCGCGTCCGCATCGATGATGCGTCGCGCGTTCGACACGCTGCCGCGATACCAGCCGTAGAACGGGCGATACGCCGGACCCGCGTAATGGCTGTCGATGATCATGTACGGATCGAGACGCTTCAGCGCGGCCTCGACGTCGTCGTCGTTGAGGATGTACGCGAGATCGCCGCCCAGACGCGAACCCGGCTCGCCGATGTGCGCCGGATCGTAGCGCCAGCCGTCCGGCCCGTTGCGCAACTGCGACCACGTCTTGCCCGTCCACGTGACGACGTGCGACAACGCGATCGTCGACGTCGCCG
The DNA here is from genome assembly GCF_022879815.1 of Caballeronia zhejiangensis. Lineage (NCBI taxonomy): Bacteria > Pseudomonadati > Pseudomonadota > Betaproteobacteria > Burkholderiales > Burkholderiaceae > Caballeronia > Caballeronia zhejiangensis. The sequence goes on along the minus strand of NZ_CP084288.1, from coordinate 275,371 downwards.
TTTCGGGCGCCGTCACGCCGTTGACCTTCTTCGGCGCCTGCGTGATATAGAGCAGATCGCCCGGCAACAGCAGCTTCGACGTCGCATCGAAATTGCCGTGGTTGATGTCGAGCAACACGCCCATTTGCTTGACGCCCGCCCATTTCGGCGTCGTCGTGGCGCCCGCGGGCGTCATGCACGCCTGCGTCGTGATGCCGGTTTCGACTTCGCGATTGTCCGTGGTCAAGCCCGCGAAGTTGTAGACCCACGCGGTGAAGTCGGAGCAGTCGACGCCGTGCCACTGAATCTGCGCCGGCTCGAGCGCGGCCGCGTTCGTTTCGCCCTTGCGCTGCACGACCTGGGAGCCGTCGACGCCGCTGCGCTGCGCCGTGCACGTCATGCCGTACTTCTGCGCCGGATCGGTCTTTCCGCCCGACGTGCTGCCCTTGGACGAGTTGCGATATTTCGGATCGGCATCCGACGAATCGTCGAACGGCAGCCAGCCCGGAATATGGTGGTGGCAATAGTTGATGTTCTGATCGACCCAGTAATTCTCGACCGCGATCACCAGTTCACGCTGGAACGTGCCGATATCCGCGCACCCGGCGGGCGCCTGGATCGCGCCGTACTGGCCGGCGAGCGGCCCCCAGCTGCTCGGCGTCTTGAGCGTCGACCAGTTGGTCTTCGTCAGCTTGCCGGTGAGCTTCGCCTGCACGTCGTTTCGGCGGCCATCGAAGAGCGCGAGGTTATCGGTCAGAAGCGCGACGCGGTCGCCGCACGTGCTCGCGCTGCCCTTCGCGGTCTGCACCGCGCCTGGCATCACCGGCTCGATCTGTGCGACCGACCTGATGCCCGAGCGGTTGCGCGGATTCGACATGTACGTCGCCGCGCCCGTCGTGATCGAGCAGTTGCCGCCGCCCGGCGCGCTCACCGTGCCGTCTTCCGCGATGTTGCCCGCGCCCGCGTGACACGACGTCAGCGTGTCGCCGTTGGCCGCCTGCGCGACGATGTCCTGCGTGCTCGCCTCGATGCTGCTGCCGTCGGCCGTGCGGCTTTCGGACTCCGCGCCGAGGGCGAGCGCCATCTTCGCGCCGTCCGTGACCGTCGACGCCGTGCCGGCCGCGACGAGTGCCGGCATGGTTTGCTGCACGTCGATATCGCCGGCGAACGCGTTCACGCGCGCCATAGCCGCCGCGATATTGCCCGCGATAAGACCGCCCGCGGCGCGCGCATCGGCGACGATCGCATTCGAATACGCGGAGACGACCATCTGCGAAGGCGCGCTCAGATAGACCGCGTCGAGTTCGCCGGTGAGCGTCGTCGCCGTGCCGTTCGCTTCTTCCTCGAAGCTGCCGCCCGTCACGCGCACGAGCAGCGGATAGCGCAGCGTGCCCGTCAGCTTGAACGTGCCGTCGCTGCCGGTCGTGGCGATGGCGGAAGCCTTGTCGGCGACGGTGCCGTCGGCCGCGATCTCATGCACGGTCACCGATGCGTTCGCGACCGGGCCCATGTATACGCCGCCCGACGTCGACGGAGTCGATCCGCCGCACGCGGACAGACACAGGGAAAACGCCGCGCTCGCCGCGGCGGTGAAAAGAATGGGCTTCACGATGACCTTACCGATAAGGATGCGGGCGCGGCGATGAACCGCGCTTGATGTGTCCGATGCGGCTTTCGGAAAGCCGACCATCGACGTCATCAGCGTAAGGCAAGCGTCAGCACCGCGATCCGGCGATCAGACTCGAAAACGGCCGGTTGTTCAGCGGATTCGAAAGGCTAAAGAAGAGCGGATCGTGGCCGCGCGGCGCATCCGTGACGTCACGCTCGACCGCCGTGCCATGACAGGGTCTCGCTGATTGCTCTCGGCCACTAGCGGTTGTTTATCGCCACGCTGAGGTTCAGACCGGATCAGGGTCGCCGTTTGCTTCGCCCATCAGCGGATTTACCAGCGGGCTTGCGCGACCCCGCCGCTGGCTTGCCGGCGGATTTGCCGCGTGGCTTCTGCACGCCGAAAGGATTGCTGCCAGGCGAGATCATGCCTTTGTCCGCGTCCGCAACGCGGGACGTCGAGGCCGGCGCGACTTTGGGCTTCTTCGGCTTTTTGGGTTTCTTGATGATCTGGCCCGTCGCGCTGGTTTGCGGCACGCGGTGTTCGGCCTCGAAACCCGGCTCTTCTTCACGCGGCAGCGTTTGCCGGATCAGCGCTTCGATCGCGGCCAGTTGCGGCGCTTCATCGGCACACACCAAGGACACCGCCACACCGCTGGCGCCCGCGCGTCCGGTACGGCCAATACGGTGCACATAGTCCTGCGCGACGATCGGCAGATCGACGTTGATCACCAGCGGCAAGTCATCGATATCCAGCCCGCGCGCGGCTACGTCGGTGGCGACCAGCATGCTCACTTCGCCCGTCTTGAAGCGCTCGAGCGCACGCAAGCGCGCGGGCTGCGGCTTGTCGCCGTGAATGGTGTCGACGGCGTATCCCGCTTCATCCAGCATCGCCGCCAGATAATCCACGCCATTGCGGGTTTTGACGAACACCAGCGCGTGTTCCCAGTTGTTCTCGGCCACGAGATGCATGAAGAGATCAGGCTTGTTTCTCTTGTCCACCGGCACGACCCACTGCCTGATCTTGCTGGCCGTCGCATTGGGCGGACTGACGCTGATATTGACCGGCCCGCGCAGAATGCCCGCCGCCATCGCGCGGATATCGTCGGTGAAGGTGGCGGAGAACAGCAGCGTCTGGCGCTCGGTCGGCAACGCCGCAAAGACAGCGTTGAGTTCGCGCGCAAAGCCGAGATCGAGCATGCGGTCGGCTTCGTCCAGCACGAGCGTCTGCACTTGATCGAACTGCACCGCGTTCTGCCGATTGAGATCCAGCAAACGGCCCGGCGTGGCGACGAGCACATCGACGCCCTTGCGCAACTTCATCATCTGCGGATTGATGCTCACACCGCCGTAGGCGGCCAGATATCGCAAGTCGAGGCCTTTGCCGTATTCGATGAAACTCTGCAGCACCTGTTCTGCCAGCTCACGCGTAGGCACCAGCACCAGAACGCGCGCCCGGTTGCTGGACACCGGCGGACCGTGCTGCACCAGCCGTTGCAACAGCGGCAGCGCAAAACCCGCCGTCTTGCCAGTGCCGGTCTGCGCCGCAGCCATGACGTCCTTGCCGCCGAGCACGGCAGGAATCGCCTTCGCCTGCACCGGCGTAGGTGTCCGATATTCGAGGTCCTGCAGATTACGTAATAACGGACCGATCAGGCCAAGCGAGGCGAAGGACATGCACGTATTCCGGGCTAAAACCGCAATTTTAGCTTTACGAAGCGCGCATCGGCGGCGCGCGCCATCGAAAGCGGCGCGAAAGCTCGGGTTCCAGATTCGCATCGATGAACCCGCCGCGCTTGCGAGATCGAGGAGACACCGCGATGACCCGCTTCATCGATTGCGATGATGGATGAAAAGGCCCGCGTTTAGAATGCGCTCTTCGCTATCGGCGCAACGGCTATTCGAACAAACGCTGTCACTGCAGCGACAAGGACAATCGAGACCATGCTCAGAAAGAAGGTAATTCCGCTCGCTTTCGCGATTCTTCTCCATGCGTTGCCCGCGAGCGCCCAGCAGACGACGAACCGCGACGAGTTTTACTGGCTCGGCGAAATCAACAAGGCTACCGCGGTCATCAATAGTCAGGAAGGGTTGCTGGACAAGGCGTTGGTGCCCGGCATCGCGGCAGGCCTCGCCAAAGTGATTCACGACGGCAATCAACCCGGCGGCAAGCGCCCTTCCACCGTCATCACATTCGAGCCGCTGCTGATTCAAGCCGCAGGAATGGATGTGACGCTGCTGCACGCCGGGCGCTCCAGCCAGGACATGCATGCCACGTATCGCGCCGCCATCTTGCGCGACGATATGCTGCGCCTCGCCGAACAGTTGAACAAGACATCCGCGACGCTCGTGACGCTGGCGCAAAAGCACGAGCGCACCATCGTGCCGAATTACACCAATGGCGTCGCCGCCCAGCCGAACAGCTACGGGCATTATCTGCTCGGTTACGCTGCCGCCCTCGATCGCGACGCGCAGCGCATCCGCGAAGCGTACGCACGCATCGATCTGTGCCCGATGGGAACCACGGTGCTGAACGGCACGAGCTGGCCGCTGGACCGCGTTCGCATGGCGCAATATCTGGGCTTCGCCGACATCGTCGACAACGCCTACGACGCGCATCAGATCGCCGCGGTCGATCATCCGGTAGAAGTCGGCTCGATCGTGACGAGCATCGCGCTTCATGCGGGCAGTTTCATCGAGGACGTCATGACGCAATATGCGCAGCCGCGTCCGTGGATTCTGCTTCAGGAAGGCGGCAACAACACCTACGTTTCCAGCGCGATGCCTCAGAAGCGCAATCCGGGCCTGCTGAATTCGACACGCGCGGATGCATCGACTGCCATCACGCTCGCGATGGGACCGGTCATTCGCGCACACAATCTGCCGCCCGGCATGCCGGACGCGAAGGAAGTCAGGGACAACAAGGAAATGGTGAACAGCGCTATCACCGTCCTGCGCAAATGGGACGACATTCTCAAGGCTTTGGTGATCGATCAGGGCCGGGCGCTGGAGGAACTGAACAGCGACTGGACCGCATCGCAGGAAGTCGCCGACGTGCTGATGCGCAAATACAAGCTGCCTTTCCGATTGGGCCACCACTTCGCGTCGGAGGTCGTGGAATACGCGCGAGCGAACGATATCAAGCCCAGCGATTTCCCCTACGATCAGGCGCAGCGCATCTACGCCGAAACGACCAAAGGCTACGGCAACGGCGTGCTGCCGATGAGCGAAGAGGAATTTCGTTCGACGCTGAATCCGGCGGCTATCGTCGATAACCGGCGTACCGTCGGCGGGCCTCAACCGGCCGAGATGGAACGCATGCTGACTGCGGCAAGAGCGAAGATCGCGCAGCAGGACGCATGGGTGGCCGAGAAGCGCAAGACGATCGATTCATCGTTGGCCGGACTCGATCGTGACTTCGACAAGCTCTTGAGCAGCCGGTGATCGTCCGGGTGTTGCAACGGGCTGCTCGACCCAGGCGAATGAACGCTCAGAGTGCCGTCAGACGGCGGTCCGGCGCATCGTCGAGATTCGCGCGGGCCGTCGCGGCTCGCGCGATTTCAAGCCGGTTGCCGCCGCGCGATTTTGCGCTGTAGAGCGCGCGATCCGCGGCAGCGAGCACTTTTTCCAGCGTGTCTTCATCGGTGCCGATGCGTGCCATGCCGATACTCACCGTCGCCTCGATCTCCACGCCGCCCGCCGTGCGCGTGACGGTCTGCGCGAAGCGGCGAACGACGGCTTCGGCCAGGTCTTTCGCGCGGGCGCTTTCGTGCCCCGGCAACAGCGCGGCAAACTCTTCGCCGCCGATGCGCGCCAGGATCACATCGCGTCCGAGCACGCTGCGCAGAATCTTCGCGAACGACTTCAGTACGTCATCGCCGGCTTCGTGGCCGAAGCGGTCATTGATCGCCTTGAAGCGGTCGAGGTCGAGCGCGAGACACGACGCCGGCGGAAAGGCGTCGCTTTCGCGGATGACGCGTGCGCCTTCTTCGAAGAACCATCGGCGGTTGCCGAGACCCGTGAGGTAATCGGTCTGCGATTCGCGTCGCAGATCGGCGTGGGCTTCGTCGCGCGCGAGGCGCAGGAGCGTCATCGGCAGAACGACGGAATAGAGCACGCCTTCATACATCGTCGCCTGACCGGCGATCGCCAGCAACTGCGGTCCGAACGACGCCGCCAGCCACGGCAGAATCGCGGCCCTGAATGCGTAGAAGAGCGCGTGGCCGCCCGTGACGGCCACGGCGATGTTGCGCGACTGCTTCCATTTCGAATCCCGCGTGCCGAGGAGTTCGCGCGCAGTCAGACCGCACACCACGGCAATGGGAATGGCGCTGATGTACGCCCACATGACCGCTTCGCCGCGCTTGCCCGCGATGGCCCAGGCGAGCGCGAGCATCGACAGGATGCCGACGGCGAACCGGCCGTAGCGGCGTCCGTTCAGGAGCGCGACGCCTTGCAGATTGAGCAGATACCCGCCGACGATGATGAGATTCGACACCGCGGCCCCCACGACGCCGGGGAGGCCGGGCACGCCGTGCCGCATCGACGCGGCGGCGCAGCCGAGCGCGAGCGTCGCATAACCGGCCGCGAGCACGCCGAGTTCGCGCCTGCGCCGCGGATACGACCGGCGCTCCCAGAGCGTCAGCGCGCTGCTGGCGAGGAGCGTTCCTATCGCTAACAGGTAAAGGGTGATGAGGTCGACACGCATGCGCTCGTTAAGCCTTCTTCCGGCCGAAGACGATCTGACATGACTCGTTTACGGCTGCAGAATCGGAAAATTTAGGCACGCGTGCCGGATTCGGACGCGTGCCGTCAGCCTGATTTACCGCGCCCCGTCTTTTGCTGAAGTTCGTCGATGCGGCGGGACGCGTCGGCTTTCGTCAGGGTTTCGTCGAAAGGCTCCTTGGCTTCTTCGCAGAGCGTTTTGAGGTAAGACGCCTGCGCGCCGGTCATCGGCTCATCGCCTGTGGTCCAGTCGGCGGGGTCTTTTTCCGCGTTCGACGTCGGGTGCGATTTGGGGTTGTCTTGCGGATCGGCGGATTTCTGGGTCATGCTGGGATCTCCTTGCAATGCCCCTTGCTGCGCAAAGAATGTGCCCTGCCTGGGCGAAAGCCCCGACGAGGCGCTTCTTGGGTGCCTGCCCTGGCCGATGGCCGGCAATCGCGTGTATGTCCGCGCGAGCGCTCCTTGATGACGGTGCGCATCCGGGTCTGCGCAGTCGGAGGGTGGCGGCAGACGGCCGCCACCCACGTTCTCCTGTCGTTGCTGCCCGCCCGCCGGCCTCAGTTCGTACGCACTTCGATTCGGCGCGGCCGGGCTTCGTCGCGGCGCGGTATCGTCAGCTTCAGCACGCCGTTCTTCAGGTTCGCATCGATTTTCGATGCGTCGAAGTCAGCCCCCAGCGAGAACGCCCGCGCGAAATGAGGCTGGCGGATCTCCGCATGCTGCAGGCGCAGTCCTGCCGGCGTGGGCACCACCGCCTCGGCCTCGATGTACAGGTTGCCGTCGTGGACCTTCACATCGAGCCGGTCCTTCGTCACGCCGGGCAGATCCGCCCACAGAGTGACGCCCTGGCTATCCTCGAAGACGTCGACGGGCGGCGCCAGCGTGATCCGGCGTGGCGACTGCTCGTCGTCGCGCCGAGCCACCGTCGTGTCGTCTTTCCTGGCAAGTTTGGTCGTGTCGTTCATGATGTCCTCCTACGTTCTGCGACGCGTTTCATTGAACCGTGATGGCGCGCGGCTTCGACGTCTCCCGCTTGCCGATGCTCACGGTCAGGCAGCCATTGGTGTACTGCGCCGTGACCTTGTCGGGGTCCGCGTGCTGCGGCAGCTCGATGACGCGCCGGAAAGCGCCGACGAACCGCTCCTGCGCATAGGTACGCGTGTCGTCGCCGGCTTCCGGCTGTGCGCTCCCGCGCTCGCCGCTGATGGTCAGCAGCCCCTTGTCGATCGATACATCGAGGCTGGCCGGATCGACACCCGGCGCGAACGCGACGATCTCGATCGAGTCGTCGGTCGAACCGATGTTGACCTGCGGGAAGGCGCCCGAGCGCCCGGAACGGATGCTGGAGGGGAAACCGCCGAAGAGGCTCGCCATCTGCTGTTGCAGACGGTCGAACTCGCTGAAAAGGTCGGTCCCGAAGTAGAGATCGCTCATGGTCATTTCCTCCTTGAAACCAGCAGGAAGACGAACCGGCCTACGCGCTCCAGTTCGTCTGCCATGCTGCGGGCAAACAAATCGAAACACGCAGCGCGCCGGACTGCTGGCGCGACTGCCTGAGCGGAATTCAAGATAGGATCCCGAGCGGAAATTTCAAGGGGATTTTTGCGACTTTCCGCTCTTGAATTGGAATGCTCGCACCCTATCTTCACGACGCTTCCGACGGACCATGCGAGGACATCATGGAATTCGAATACGATTGGCTGACCCTGGGCCGGCACCGAATCCGGCTGCGCTCGACAAGGGGTTTTCCGACCGAGACGATGCGTACGGCGGTCGAGGTCATCCGGCTGGCGATCGACAGCAACATGAGCGCGCGTGCGCGGCTCGTTGAAGTCGTCTTCCAGCAGGAATCTGCTTACGAGATTGCCGTCGGCACCACGTTCGCCGACGACCGGTTATGTGCGCCGCAACTGGAGGTGGCGATCGCGACGGTCCTCGGCCTGCAGCCCACGAAGATCAATATTTCCGTGACGGTGGTCACGCAGGAAGAGGTCGATCTGCACTTCGGAGTCTACGAGAGAATGCTGGCCGAAAAGCTCGGCGTGGTGCCGCCGATCCAGTGAACCGTCGCACGCGACACCAGAGCTCCAGACCTGCGGCGAACAATGAGTGCGCGACCTTGTCCCGGCGTCCGGTAACCTCGAGCAGGGGCCGGACCTTCGATCTCGCGTCACGCCATTAGAACTCAACCGCCCTTTCCTTCCCTGAGCCGCGCGCGATGCGCGGCGACTTTCGCGCGGTTCCCGCAACTGGCCATGCTGCACCAGCGGCGAGCGTGACCGCGCGTGTGATCGGCGAATAGCAGCGTGCATGTCGGACCTTCGCACGCTTTGACGTAGGTGAAATCCTCTTCGCAGACGAGTTTCGCGAGCGCCTCGACAATCGGCATCAGCAGCGACTCGGCCGTCGGATAGCGGCGCTGCATCGCGAATGCAAGCCCGCTCGAAGCGCTCGCATCCGCGACGATCGCGCCGTGTTGTTCATCGCGCTTCAGCACGGTGTTCAGCGCTTCCAGTTCGCGCAGGTCTTTAGCCGCGAGCGGCCGCCCCTTGTTCTTCTGCACGAACGATCTGAACCATTCGCGCAAGCCGCGCGCCTTCGCCGCGACCTCGTCCAGTTCGGCGGGTGCGATTTGCGAACGCATGTGCGCAAGCACGTCGGCGGGCACGAGGCTCGCCTGTTCGAGCCAAGACAAAAAGCCCTCGCCGTCGGCGAGCCAGTCGACGGGTTCATCGACCGGCGTGGCAACCGAGTTGAGAAAGTCGAGGCCGGGCGCGTCAGCCACGAAGAATGCGGGAAGTGAGCGGTATTCCATTTCTTCGGTCCAGCGGTGTTTCTACGATGACTTCATCGTAACCGCTAAAAACGCACTTGACAAGTTACCCAGTCGATAAGTAACCTTCATCGCAGACGTTTAACGGTTACACGAACGAACGCCCTCACTCGCGGAGAAACAACCATGTCCACCATTGCTCATCGCCATATCGACGTCGACGGTTTCAACGTGTTCTATCGCGAAGCCGGTCCGGCAGACGCGCCGAAGCTGCTCTTGCTGCATGGCTTTCCCAGTTCCAGCCACATGTTTCGCGGCCTGATTCCGCTCCTGGCCGACCGCTTTCATATCGTCGCGCCCGATCTTCCCGGTTTCGGCCTCTCCGACATGCCGAGCCGCGACAGCTTCGCATACACGTTCGATAACATCGCCGGCGTGATCGACCGCTTCACGGAACGGGTCGGCTTCGATCGCTATGCGGTCTACGTCTTCGATTACGGTGCGCCGACCGGTTTCCGCCTCGCGCTGAAGCATCCGGAACGCATCGCGGCGATCGTTTCGCAGAACGGCAATGCCTATGAGGAAGGACTGAGCGACGGCTGGAGTCCGATCCGCGCGTATTGGCAGACGCCGACGCAGACGAATCGCGATGCGTTGCGCGCGATGCTCACGAAGGACACGACGAAGTGGCAATACACGCACGGCGTGCCCGATGCGTCGGCGGTTTCGCCCGATGGTTACTCGCTCGACGACTACTATCTGAACCGTCCCGGCGCGCACGAGGTGCAGCTCGATCTGTTCGCCGACTATCGCAACAACGTCGCGCTTTATCCGGCGTTTCAGGCGTATTTCCGCGAGCATCGGCCGAAGTTTCTCGCCGTGTGGGGCAAGAACGATCCGTTCTTCCTGCCGCCGGGCGCGGAAGCGTTCAAGCGCGACATCCCGAACGCGGACGTGCGCTTCTTCGATACGGGCCACTTCGCGCTCGAAACGCACGCGGCGCAGATCGCGGCGGCGATCAAGGAATTCCTCGCCGACTAATCACGGGTAAGCAAGGCCGGGCGCGCACCCGGCCTTCGCTTTTACTGCGACATCGCGCCCGAAGCCGGATGGTCCATGCCCATCGCGTTGTTCTTCTTCATCTTGTCGCTCTTCTTCATCGAGTCGTGCGACATCGCGTCCTTGCTCATCGAGTCGTGAGACATGCTGTTTTTGCTCATGGCATCGTGAGACATGGCGTCGTTGGACATCGCGCCGCTCGCCTGCGCGAACGCGGACGAAGCGCCGAGCGCCATCATGGTTGCAAACACTGCGGTGATCAGTCGCTTCATGGTGCATCTCCTTCGTGGGTTGAAAAGCAAAAAATGCGGTGCGGCGATCAGGAACCGCCGAACCAGTTGTAGCCCTGGTCGACCCAGTAGCCGCCCGGATACGTATTGGTGACGAACATCTCGACGATGTGCTTCGGGTTCTTGTAGCCGAGCTTGGTCGGCATGCGCAGCTTCATCGGATAACCGTATTTCGCGGGCAGACGCTCGCCGTCGTATTCGAACGTGAGCAAGGTCTGCGGATGCAGCGCGGTCGGCATGTCGATGCTTTCGTAGTAGTCGTCCGCGCAGCGAAAGCCGACGTATTTCGCGGTCGTGTCCGCGCCCACGCGACGCAGAAACTCGGAGAACGGCGTGCCGCCCCATCGCCCTATCGCGCTCCAGCCTTCGACGCAGATGTGCCGCGTGATCTGCTCCGCGTGGGGCAGCGCATACAGCTCGGGCAAGGTCCACACACGCTTGCCCGTGACGAGGCCGCTCACCTTCAGCCGATAGTCGCCGCCATCGACATGCGGCACGTCGTCGATGCCGTAATACGCGTTGAACGGAAACGGTCGCGTGAGCTGCGCTTCGGTATAAGTGGGCGCGAAACGCTTCGGGTCGAAGAGCAGCGCCTGCGCGCGATCGTTCAGGCGCGAGACGGCGGTCAGGAACGTGTTGACCGAGTCTTCATCGGTGATGGAGCAGCCGGTCAACAGCGACAGGCCGCCGAGCGTCAGCATGCGCTTGCCGAAGAGACGCCGCGAAGGCATGTCGAGTTCGCGGCGCGCGTCCGCGAGTATCGAGGCGCGGTCGAGCTTCATGATCTTTCTGTCGTTCGTGTTCATCGCGAGTCTCCCGATCAGCGGCCGCGCAGCATGGTGAGCAGCGAACGCGGCACGAGCGCGACCATCGCGACATGCACGACCACGAACGCAGCCATCAACGCCATCGCGCCGAAATGCACGACGCGCGCGCGGTCATAGCCGCCCATCATTTCGCGCAGCAACGGAAACTGCACCGACTTCCAGATCGCGAGACCGGACAGGACGAGCACGATCAGATCGATCACGACGAAGAGATAAGCGAGCTTCTGCACCGCGTTGTATTGACGAAGGTCCGCGTGCGAAAGCTTGCCGGTGAGCGCCGCGATCAGATCGTGCAGGACGGCGCGCGGCGAGAGCGGAAAGAACTTTGCAAGAAAGCGGCCGCTCGCGAGATTGAGCGCGAGATACACGATGCCGTTGAAGACCAGCAGCCACATCGCGGCGAAATGCCATTGCAATGCCCCGCCGAGCCATCCGCCGAGCGTGATCGACGTCGGAATGACGATGCCTGGAAACACCGGCGAAGCGTCGTAGATGCGCCAGCCCGAAAGCATCAAGATCAGCGCGGCGAACGCGTTGAGCCAATGCGTGATGCGCAGCCAGAGCGGATGAATGGGCGGAATGCGTTGCGCGGTTTCGCGCGTCTGCGTGAGTGTCGTTTGCATGTCGGTCCCCGTGATGAAGCGTCGGATACGGGTGAATTCGTCGCGAGTCCGCGTTCGGTTACAGACGGGTTTTTCTTTTTCTGTTTCCCGTCGTGTAACCAATCGGCACGCAAAGACGAACTAGCTCACAAGACATGCAAGGAGTTCGTCATGCGGATACGCACGGCTTTCAACACGCTTGCGCAATGAAAAAGATGGACCGCGACGGCGCCTTTTCGACCCTCGTGAGCGCTATTGCGGCGCATCACGGCTTCGTCTATTCTGAAGCGCCCGATCTGACACACGACGCGTCCGCGCCCCGTACGCGCACGTCAGGCGTCGTGTATGAATCGCCGTCCGGCCGTCTCGCCAATACGGGAACCATCTTGCAAGAAGCGGAAAACCGCCTGAGAGTGCTTTTCATCGCCGGACTCGATGGCGACCCGAACGCATACCGCGATTTTCTGCAGGCGCTTACGCGGCACTTGCGCGGCTATCTGCGCAGACGCATTCCGCAGCATCGCGACGATGTCGAAGATCTCGTCCAGGACATTCTGCTCGCCGTGCATAATGCGCGTCACACCTATCGCACCGACGAACCGCTGACCGCGTGGCTGCACGCAATCGCGCGCTACAAGCTGATGGACTATTTCCGCTCGCGCGCACGCCGCGAATCCCTGAACGATCCCATCGACGACTATGCCGACTTGCTCGCCGTCTCCGACGACGAACCCGCGCAAGCGCGGCGCGACATAGGCAAATTGCTGGAGGACTTACCGGACAAGCAGCGCCTGCCGATCGTGCATATGAAACTCGAAGGCTTGTCGGTGATGGAAACCGCGCGCATCACGGGGCTGTCGGAATCGGCGGTCAAGGTCGGCGTGCATCGTGGGCTCAAGGCGCTCGCCGCACGGCTTCGGGGGTTGCGATGAAAACCGACGACCTCATCGGGCTGCTCTCGAATCAGGTGACGCGCATCGATCGCGGCGCGGTGGCGCGGCGCTTCGCCAGGGCGCTGCTGCTGGGCGCGCTCGGCTCGGTGATCCTAATGGCCATCGTCTACGGCGTGCGGCCGGATCTCGCGAGCATCGCGCGCACGCCGGTGTTCTGGGCCAAGATGGCGTATCCGTTCGTGGTGGCGATCGGCGCGTTCATCGCCGTGACGCGGCTCGGGCGTCCGGGCGTTCGTGCGGGTTATGCGTGGGCGCTCGTCGGCGTGCCGTTCGTCGCGGTGTGGCTCGCGGGCTGGCTGGTGCTCGAGGGCGCCGCGCCGGCCGAACGTCTGCCCATCGTGCTCGGCCAGTCGTGGCGTACGTGTCCGTTCAACATTCTGCTGCTGTCGGTCCCGACTTTTCCCGCCGTGTTCTGGGCGATGAAGAGTCTCGCGCCCACACGCCTTCGCCTCGTGGGCGCGGTCGCCGGTCTGCTCGCGAGCGCGATCGCCACCGTCGCCTATTGCCTGCATTGCCCGGAGATGAGCCCGGCGTTCTGGAGCGTGTGGTACGCAATCGGCATGATGCTGCCCGCGGGCATCGGCGCTTGGCTCGGGCCCAGGCTGCTGCGCTGGTGATCGGCGTCGTGAGGCGCGAGCGTACCGAAGCCGATCCTGCCAGGCCCGATCAATGCTGATGTAAGGAAGCGCGACGTCGCCGCGTCCGATCAGATGTCAGCCGGAGCAACGCCATGGGCCCCACTTCCCTTACTTTCGACATCGATCCCACCCCGCGCCGGGCAGACGGCGAGTTCATGGCCCACGCGCGAATCACCATGCCCGCGGAAAACGGAAGCGAGGGCCAGATCTTCATGAGCGGCGATCTTGCCGGATTCGACACGCGCGAAGACGCGATCGCGTACGCAAGGATCTGGGCCCGCGACTGGATCGACGCTTTCGTGCGGCTCAATACGCGATGACGCGTCCGCACGATCCCATCCCTGATATCGACCACCGAGACGAAAGCATGAACCAGCCGGAAAACAACGCAGCCAATGCAGAGGACGAGCGCGAAAAAGACCGCGCGGCTCGCGAAGCGCTGGACCGCGGCGACAAGGAAAAAATCGACAAAAAGCTCGATGAACTGGACGTATCGACAACCGAGTCCGGAAAAGACCAGTCGTCGAAACCGGACACGGAAGGATCGAATTCATCGAGCAAGAACCTCGACGAGCAAGGCGACTAGCCGGGCTCCGCGTCCCGCCCGAATCGATCGATCAGGCGGGACGAGTCGCGGTCAATGCTTGTCCGGCAGCGCATACGCGATCACGTAATCGCCGAGCTTCGTCAGAAACGAGCCGTGACCGCCCGCCGCGATCAGCACGTACTGCTTGCCGTTCGCTTCGTAGGTCATCGGGGTGGCTTGGCCGCCGGCGGGCAAACGCGCTTCCCAGAGCTTTTCACCGGTGTCGGTGCTGAAGGCGCGCAGGTAATCGTCCTGCGTCGCGCCGATGAAGAAGACGTGCCCGGCGGTCGTCATCGGTCCGCCCAGCATCGGCATACCCATGCGGAACGGAACCGGAATCGGCGATGCATCGCGCGTCGTGCCGATGCGTTTCTTCCAGATCACCTTGTTCGTGTCGAGATCGAGCGCGGCGACATAACCCCACGCGGGTTGCTTGCAAGGCAGACGCAGCGGAGACAGGAAAGGATTCAGCTCCACGCCATACGGCACGCCGTATTGCGGCTGAATGCCGACTTCGGTGCCGGTGCCCGCCTGGCCCGCTTGCGGCGGATCGATCGGATTGCCGGGGCCGCGCGGCACGAGCTTCGAGACGAACGGCAGCGCGATCGGATTGGCGATTGCGATGCGTCGGTCCGTATCGACGGCGAGCCCGCCCCATTCGAACATGCCGAGATTGCCGGGGAACACGAGCGTGCCCTGCTCGGACGGCGGCGTGAACGGCCCTTCGTACTTCAGCCGATGAAAGATCACGCGGCACATGAGCTGGTCGTACATCGTCGCGCCCCACATGTCCGCGTCGGTCAGGTTCTTTGCGGGCCGGAAAGTGAGCTGCGAGAACGGTTGCGTCGGCGAGAGGCGATCGCCCTTGGCCGCGCCTTGCGGGACCGGCTGCTCGGGCGCGGGCACGATCGGCTTGCCGGTGCGACGGTCGAGCACGAAGATGTTGCCGGTCTTAGCCGGTGCGTAGATCGCCGGAACGATGTTGCCGCTCTGATCCCTGATATCCGCGATGGTCGGCTGCGCGGGCAGGTCCATGTCCCAGAGATCGTGATGCACGGTCTGATAGAACCACGCCAGCTTGCCCGTCGATGCGTTGAGCGCGAGCAGCCCGCTCGCATAGCGCTCCTGATCGGGCGTGCGGTTGCCGCCCCAGATATCGGGGGTCGTCACGCCCATCGGCAGATAGACGAGATCGAGCTTCGCATCGTAGGCAGCGGGCGCCCACGAGTTCGGCGAGTTCTGCGTGTAGCTATGTTGATCGTCGGGGATCGCGTTCGGGTCGTGCGCGCCGGGATCGAAGGCCCACAGCAGCTTGCCGGTGTTCACGTCGAAACCACGGATCACGCCCGACGGCTCGCGCGTGCCGTAGTTGTCCGTGACCGCGCCCGCGACGACGATCACTTTCGACGTGACGATCGGCGGCGACGTCGGCTCGTACTGGCCGGGCGTCTTGACCGGCTGCAGATGCTGAAGATCCAGCACGCCGTTCGTCGCGAACTCGGGGCACGGCTTCCCGCTCGCGGCGTCGAGTTCGAAGAGACGCCCATCGTTGACGGGCAACACGATGCGGCGCGCGCACATCGGCAGATTCGTCGTGTTGCCGGCAGCGCGCGCCTGCTCGGCAGCGGGCGTCTCGTAGTACGACACGCCGCGGCAAGTCACGTGCTGGAAACTCGGATCGGGCTTGAGCTTCGGATCGAAGCGCCATTTCTCCTTGCCCGTGGCGCCATCGAGCGCGATCGCATTCTGATGCGGCGTGCAGAAGAAGAGCGTGCCGTCGATGGCGAGCGGCGTCACTTCATCGGTGATCTCGACCGGATCGTTCGGGCCTTTCATGTCGCCCGTGCGAAAGCGCCAGGCTTCCTTCAGTTCGTGCGCGTTGCCCGCGTTGATCTGCGCGAGTTGCGAATAGCGCGTGCCGGTCTGCGTATTGCCGTAAGCGCGCCAGTCGCCATCTTGCTGCGCGGGCGCAGTGGCGGCAGCCGACGGCGCCGCGCGCACCGTGCCGTCCAGCTCCTGCGGATCGTTGAACACCGCATATGCGAGCGCGATGCCCGACAGCACGATGGTCGCACCGAGCGCGAGTGCGCCGGACTGCCGGGGCCACGTAAAGATGCGCAGCACGAATGGCAGCACCATCCATATGCCGACGATGACAAGCACATCGAGACGCGGCGCGAGCGCCCAGAAGTCGAAGCCCGACTCGACGATCGCCCATATCAGCGTGCCGAGCAACAGCGCCGCGTAGAGCCACAGCGCGAGGCCGTTGGCGCGCCAGACGAGCCACGCGATCACGAGCATCGCCACGCCGGCGACCACGTAGTATGGCGAGCCGCCCACCGCGATCAGCCATCCGCCGCCGACGGCCATGTAAAGCCCCGACAGAACGAGAAAGACGATCGTGATCCACTTCGGCACGGACGAAGGCGAACGATGCCGCGCGGGCGGCGGCGAGGAGGATGTGTTCATTCGATGGAAAAAGGATGCGTTGCCGGCAACGCAGCAGTCGTCGTGCCTGTCGTTTGCTTTACTTGGGGACGTGGGCCACGACCGCGCCGGTCGCGTCGACGATTGCGGTCTCGCCCGATGCGCTCACCGATGCCGGCGGCTCGATCGATTCCGCGAGCACGAGTTTCGGCGCGCCCGGGTCCGGCTGCGATGACGTGGCGCCTATTGCATCGATGACATCGGCGGCTGTCGCGGCGATGATCGACAGCAGATCGCTTGCGTACGACAGGAACGCGACCGGCAATGCAGGCTGCGCTTCGCTGGCCTGCGGCGCGCCCCACTGAACGCGCACATCGGCGAGCGCGGATTTCATCGTCTTTTCGTTCAGTTCTCCGAGTTGCCGGAAACCGACCGCAAAACTGGAAGCGGCGCGCAAGCCCGTCTCGAGATTCGTGCGCGCGACGGAGAAGAAAGGCTGCATCAGAACAGGAAACATTTGTACGCTCCATTAGCGATGAAAGTCGGCGAATCATGGAGCAACGGATATGCCATACACGCGGGACTTTCGTTTCGTCAGGACGGCACGCCGATTGCGCCACGCACATGCGCGTCTCTCGACGCGCACCGCGACTTCATCGCATTCAAACGATTTCCAGTGGAGGCAAGCATGGCTGACAACGACCGCGCGCTCGAACCCGTCAACGCTATCGAGACCGAAAGAGCCGACAGCGCCTATGAATTCCCGACGAGCGACAACATGACATCCTCGAATGGAGACCACAGCAGCTTTCGCGAAGCATCGAAGTCATGGGATGCAGGCAACGATGCAACGTCGACGAGCAATCTGCGCTCCGATGCGAAGGCCCGGTTCGCCGACATGCAAGACGCGATGACCCGAAAGTACCGCGCCGCCGCCGATACGACCGACGACTTCGTGCACGAGAATCCGTGGAAGGCGATCACGATGGCCGCGCTGGTCGGCGTGGTCGTGGGCATGCTCGCCGCGCGCTGAGCATCGCTCGTTCGCTGAAAAGGAGGAAAGCATCATGGACGTCCCGGCTAGCGAAGAACAGATTCGGGCACTCGCTTATCGGCTTTGGGAAGAAGCGGGCGGCCCTGAAGGCCGCTCGGACGAGTTCTGGATCATCGCGCAGCAGCAACTGGCGACCGAGCCTGGCATGGGCGGCAACGAATTGCCGGGAGGCGAGCCCGCCGGCGCATCGCCGTCCTCTCGCTGATCTCGAAGATGACTCGACGACGCGCTTACTCGAACCTCGGTTTGCGCGTCGCCCGAAGATAGCGGCGGCCGGCGTCGAGCAGCAGCAAGGCGGCGACGCCCATCGCCACGCCGCGCATGCCGGGCGGATCGATGCGCGCATCGGTGTAAAGGCTTCGCTCGCGCACCTTGCCGTTGCGGCCCGACCGTTCGCGCAGACTGCCCGCCCCTTCATACAACGCGTCGCCTTCGCCATGAGGCTGCCGCGTGAGTTGCGCCTTCACGCCGACGAGACTGACCAGCCTGTCATACAGTCGCGGTGCGCGCTGGCCGAACGACGCCATCGCGCGCGACGCCCCACCGACATGGACATCGCGCTCGGGCACCTCGGCGCAATGCAATATCGCTTTAGCGACCACCTCGGGCGCATAGACCGGTTGCGGCAGCTTCGGCTCGTGCGTGAGATAGTTTCGCGCGTGCTCGACGAAGAGCGTGTCGATTCCCGCAGGCTTGATGAGCGTGACGGACACCGGCGCACGATCGTTTTCCAGCTCGATGCGCAACGCATCGGTATAGCCCTTCACCGCATGTTTCGACGCGACGTATGCCCCTTGCAGCGGAATGGCGACATCCGACAATTCACTGCCGAGATTGATCAAAGCGCCGCCATGCTCGCGCAGATGCTTCAACGCACTGAGCGAGCCGTTCACGATGCCCCAGAAATTCGTATCGAAGAGCTTGCGCTGGTCTTCGAGCGGGACGTCGGTACATCGGCCATAGAGCGATACGCCCGCATTGTTGATCCATGTATCGAAGCGCCCGAATCGCGCGATGGCCGCATCGGCTGCGGCCTGCAACTGTGCCGCGTCGCCCACGTCCGCAACGGCGTAAGCCGCTCGCTGGGTGTCACCGTGCGATAACTCGTCCGACAGCGCCTTGAGCGCCGCTTCGTCGC
This sequence comes from Caballeronia zhejiangensis, assembly GCF_022879815.1. NCBI lineage: Bacteria > Pseudomonadati > Pseudomonadota > Betaproteobacteria > Burkholderiales > Burkholderiaceae > Caballeronia > Caballeronia zhejiangensis. The sequence continues at coordinate 256,712 of NZ_CP084288.1, read as the reverse complement.
GCGCCACGAGCATGAGGCGCGCGCCGCGCTTCGCCGCCATTCTCGCGGTGACGAGACCGATACCGCTCGTCGCCCCCGTGATGACGATCACTTGTTCGCTGAGTGGTTTGAGCTGTACTCGCATGATGATCTCGCCGGTTATGGTTGGACCAAACCGGGAGAGCATGCGACATGCCGCGTTACGCCCACGAGCGCGCGGGCCGTATGAAAGCGTCGGCCGGAATGCCCGCCGATCGTCCGGCCATGCGCTCGAATTCGATCGGGTCGTGGCTGCAAAACACGTCGAGCTTGCCGCGCGAATCGACGCTGGCGCACAGCTCACGCAGCCTCGCCTGATTCCTTAGCCGCGCCGCGCGGTCCTTTTCCATCATCCATTGATAGAACGCCAGTCCCGGTGTACAGCGCGGATGTTCGAGATCCATCTCCGTATGAAAGAAATACGCGTCGGCCGCCAGCAGCAGCCAACCGTTTTCCTTGCGTACCGCGATGCCCGCATGACCGAAGGTGTGTCCTCTGAGCGGCACGAGTGCGATATCGTCCAACGAATCCGAGAGCGGCCGCACGCATTCGAAGCCATGCCAGCGGTCGCCGGCGGTGGCATCGTGAAGTTGCCAGTTCGCCTGCGTCGACCATTGTTGAGGTCTGAAGCGCTGCCGATCGAGCCACGTCTGCTGACGCACCGCATAGTCGCGCTCGATGCGCAGCATATGCACCTTCGCGTGCGGGAAATCATCGAGGCCGCCCGCGTGATCGAAGTCGAGATGACTGAGCACGATATGACGCACGTCGCTGGCCGAAAAGCCCAGCCGTTCGATCTGGCGTAGCGCGGTCATCTCCTCGCGAAAGTCCGGCTTGAGCATCAGCAGGAAGAACGCCGACAGGCGGCTGCGCGGATCGGCGACATCGCGCAATCCGAAGCCTGTATCGATCAGAACGAGACCTTCGCCCGTTTCGACGAGCAGGCAATGGCACGTCAGTTCGCCCCGGCGCAGAAGGCCGGGCGTGCGGCCATCGAAGAGCTTGCCGCCGAGCGGACAACTCGATATGCAGTTGAGGTGATGAACACGCACGCCATGCCTCAAGCAGAGCGGTCTTCGCGCGGCACTTCGACCGGCAGCGCGCGCTTGTGGCGCGTCGCCGTATAGAAGCGGCGAATGGTCAGCAGCACTTCTTCGCTGACTTCCTTGCCCTCCAGAAAGTTGTCGATGTCTTCATAGCTCACGCCATAGCTATCCTCGTCGGGGCGTTGCGGCGTAAGCGATTCGAGATCGGCTGTCGGCACTTTCATCACGAGGCGATCCACCGCGCCCATCGAACGCGCAAGCGCACGCACGCGGCGCTTGTTCAGACCGGACAAGGGCAGCACGTCCGCGCCGCCGTCGCCGAACTTCGTGAAGAATCCCATCAGCGATTCGGCCGCGTGATCGGTGCCGATGACGACGCCCACCCGCGCGCCCGCAACGGCGTACTGCGCGATCATGCGCTCGCGCGCCTTGATGTTGCCGAGCACGAAGTCTTCCTGGAAGTCGTCCGTGTACTGCGCGCCACCCTCTTTGAGCGCCGCGAGCATGGCGTCGGATGGGCCCTTGACGTTGACGGTCAGCGTTTCGTCCGGACGTATGAAATCGAGCGCGAGCCGGGCGTCTTCCTCATCGCGCTGCGTGCCATAGGGCAGTCTCAGCGCGACGAAGTGCGCCTCATAACCGCTCGCGCGAAGACGTTCGACGCTCAGTTGCGCGAGGCGCCCCGCCGTCGACGAATCCACGCCGCCGCTGATCCCCAGTACGTAAGTGCGAAGTCCCTGCGATGAGAGATAGCCGCAAAGAAAGTCGATGCGCCGCTCGCGCTCGGCTTCGACGTCGAAATCGCTCGCGACACCCAGTTCGCGAATCACGGCTGCCTGCCAGCTGCGCCAATCGGTAGCTTGCTCGTTCATCGTTTCTCCCTGACTCGCTGTGCGTGCTGCTGATCGAAGTAGTGTTCGATGCGCGATAGCGCATAAAGCGCCGCTTCGCGCCGGACATCGTTGCGTTCGCCTTCGAATTTCTTCGTCTCGCTGAAGGTGACGATGGTGCCATCGCGCGCACGATACGACCACGCGAAGCACTGCGTACCCGATGGCGGCCCGTCGGGCACCGCATCGGCGACGCCCGTATTCGATACCGCGATCTGCGCGCAACATGCTTCCTGCCGCAGCGCGCCCTCCGACATCTCGCGCGCGACGGCTTCGCTCGTCAGCCCATGCTGCTGCATGGTGTCCTCGCGCACGCCGAGGAAGCCGGCCTTGCCAGTCGGCGAGTACGTGACGAAGCCCACGTCGAGACAGCTTCCGCTGCCGGGCACCGACGACACCAGCGAGGCGATGAATCCGCCGGTACACGATTCGGCTGTCGCGAGCATGAGTCCGCGCGAGGTGAGGAATGACACGGCCTGACGGGGAATGTCCATGATTCGGCCTTCCGAAAGGTTCTGGTCTGTTGCGATGCTGTTAGCAGTTCGTATGCCACTGCGGGAGCCCGGCATGTCGTGTGACAGCCGCAAAGAAAACGACGCACGCCGAACCCTGTCGGCGTGCGTCGATGTCGCGCTTACGGCAAGGCGTCGATCAGGACCGGGCTTCCGTTCCTTTGAGATTTCCATGCTTGTGAGCATGCGTGGCGCCGTACTTCAGCTCGAAGTGCGCGCCTTTTCCGCTCCGGGTGGGCGGAAAGTGCTCGCCTTCCACGCAGGTCACTTCGAACGTGTCCTTGCCGTCATCGTGGACCACCGAGTAGATACCCGAGACCTTCACGATCTCGCCCGGCTTGTATGAATTGTCGCCTGCCATCTTCATCTCCAGAGTGAACGAATTTCAGCCCTTCTGCTGCACTTCCTCGGCGAGTTGCGTCTTCGCGAGCTGGGTCAGTTTCTCGTCCGTGGCCTTCTCTTCCTGCAAGGTATCGAGCAAAAGTTTCATCGCGTCCTCGTTGCCGAGTTGCTTCGCGAGCGTCGCCAGCGTGCCGTAGGTCGCGATCTCGTAGTGCTCGACCTTTTGCGCGGCGGCGATCAACGCGGCGTCGCGAATCGGGCCCTGCTCGAAGGTTTCGATTTCGTCCTGCGCTTCCTCGACGAGACCTTCCATCGCCGCACATTTGATGCGCTTCAACTTGACGCCGAAGAGTTCGACCACCTGATCGATGCGCTCGATCTGCCCGTTCGTTTCCTCCAGATGCGTCTCGAACGCCTGCTTCAGTTGCCCGTTGGTCGTCGCCCGTGCGAGCTTCGGCAGCGCTCTCGTCAGTTGCTTCTCGGCGCTGTACACGTCGGAAAGTGCATGAATGAAAAGGTCCTGCAACGTTTTCGATGCCATGATGCCTCCGGTTCGGGATCGGGTTGATGGGACGCGCCGGCTCGACCGGCGCCCGCTTCTCTCCGCGCAATTCGCGTGCCGTGCAATCTTGATCAGCTTGCCTAACGGTTCTGGATGCGCAGTCGCGGCTATTCGAGCGCCATCGTCTCGATGGCGTCGCCGATGCGGCCCGCGTCGTCGTAATGCACCATGTGCCCGAGGCCCGGCATGATCGAAAGCGCGCTTTGTGCGATGTCCTTGTAAAGACGGCCCGACTGCGAGTCCGTATCGACGATTGCGTCGTCGCTGCCGGCAAAAATGCGAACCGGCACGTCGATCTCGCCGTATCGCCCGGACATCGATGCCGCGGCCGGAATCATGCAAGCGGCGTCCTCTGCCGTCGCGCGCATCTGCGACGGGCGCAAGACCAGTTCGCGCGGTACATGGCCGTGAAAGGCATCGGGTACGGCGCGCGGCGCGAACATGGCCTGCACCGTGCGGCCGTACATCATGCGAGCGACGATCGGCGACACGGTGTAGCGCAGCACATCGCCGACGATCGGCATGGCCGCGGGCGCGCTGATCGCAACGTCCGCGCGCGCAGTGGGATAGTAGTAACCCGAGATCAGCGTGAGCCCGCGAATGTCCAGACGTGGTTCGAGCGCCATCGCCGCTGCGACGAGACTGCCGAGCGAATGACCGACGACCACCGCTTGCGTCAGTCCCAGCCTTTTAAGCGCAAGCTGGATCGACGTGGCCTGAGCCTGCGGCGTCCAGATGCGCGCGCGCGGCCGCTCGCTGTGCCCGAAGCCGGGACGATCGAAGGCGATTACGCGGTGACGCCGGGCGAGCCGCTCGAACAATCCGCTCGCCACGAAGTCTTGCGACGCGACCAGATTGCCATGCAGCAGGACGACGACCGGGCCTTCTCCTTCGTCGAGATAGTGGAGGCGCACGCCATCGACGTCGATGAATTGGCCCGTGGGCGGAAAGTCGCGTTCCGCGCGCCGCGCTCGCATGGCCGTCCATGCGGCAAGACCGATCGACGCGACAGCCGCGCCGCCGGCTATCGCGCGGCGCGAGAGCAGGGATCCGGTTCGTGTATCTGACATGCGTTACCCGTTCGGTCTGATGAATCCGGCGAACCCGCGCTGCCTCGTAGACGCGCCAGCGAGCCCGCAAGAAAAAGCAGCCCCGCGTGGTTCCGCGCGGGGCTTCGTCCATCGCTTCGGCTTCGGTGCTCCGAAACCGTCAGCCGGGCTTATTGCACGCCCTTCTTCGCGGCGAGATCCTGCGCCATCTTCAGGTGCTTCTGGATGGTCGGCAGCGCCTTCTGCGCCGCCTTCTTGAGGTCGGCGTTCTGGCCTTCCTGCGCTTCCTTCTGGAAAGCGGCGACGGCCTTCTGATGCCCTTCGACGCCGACCTTCTGAATGTACATGGTGTCGAATTCCTTGCCCTTGAGCGGCTTGAGCGCATCGATAACCGTCGTGTCCGAATTGTCCTTCGGCACTTCGACGCCATGCGGCGCCGCCATCTTCAGCTGCATCGTCAGCTTCGTATGATCGATCATCATGTGATGCGCGAAGCTTTTCACGTCCTTGTCCTGCGACTGGCTGGTCGCCAGCTTGGCCGTGTCGATCTCGGTCGAGCTCGATTCGCTGGCGGCCTGTACGAAAGCCTTGTCCACCGCCGGCAGGTCGTTGGCCTGGGTGGTGCTCGCTGCCTGCGTCTGTGCCAGCACGGTGATAGGCGCCGCGCCGATGAAACCTGCCGCGACGAGTGTAACGAGAGCCGAATGTGCCTTCATGGAAGCCTCCTGAGTAAATGGTCGATCGCGGCATATGTCAGCAATTGCGATGCCGTGCCCCGCGCTGGACAGGCACAACGGCTGCTGTCGAAGGCCATGATTCATTGATCAAGGGAGCGAATCATGGCAAGCAACTCATCCTCCGGCGGTTCCAACAGCGTGTTCATCGACATGCAGAAAGCCTTGAAGGGCGTCGACTATCCCGCCGACAAGCAGACGCTCGTCGAAACCGCGCGCAGCAACGGCGCAAGCGAAGACGTGATGTCCGCGCTCGATGCGTTGCCGGATCAGCAGTTTCAGACGCCCGCGGAGGTGTCGAAGGCAGTCGGTCAGGAAGAAGGCTGAGTCGGTAGACGGCGCGCGCAGCGCATTGCCGCTCAGGTAAGCAGCTTCTTCATCTCGACGATGAGATCGGACTTGCCTTCGAAGCCGATGCCCGGCAGGTCCGGCATCGTGATGTAGCCGTTCTCGACCTTGACGCCGTCGGGGAAGCCGCCGTATGGCTGGAACAGGTCCGGATACGACTCGTTGCCGCCGAGACCCAAGCCCGCCGCGATGTTCAGCGACATCTGATGGCCGCCGTGCGGGATGCATCGGCTCGGAGACCAGCCGTGCTCGCGCAGCATGTCGAGCGTGCGCAGATATTCGACGAGACCGTAACTCAGCGCGCAGTCGAACTGAAGCCAGTCGCGGTCGGCACGCATGCCGCCGTAACGGATGAGATTGCGAGCGTCCTGCATCGAGAACAGGTCTTCACCCGTCGCCATCGGATTGGCATAGTAGTTGCGCAGCGTGGCTTGCAGTTCGAAGTCGAGCGGGTCGCCCGGCTCTTCGTACCAGAAGAGGTCGTATTGCGAGAGCGCCTTCGCATAGCGAATGGCCGTGTCGAGGTCGAAGCGGCCGTTTGCATCGACTGCGAGCTTTTGGCCGTCCTGCAGCACGCTCAGGATGGAGTCGATACGGCGCAGGTCTTCATCGAGCGATGCTCCGCCGATCTTCTTCTTCACGACCGTATAACCCCGATCGATGTAGCTGCGCATCTCGTCCTTGAGCGTTTCGTGATCTTGGCCCGGATAGTAGTAACCGCCCGCCGCGTACACGAAAATCCTGCGGTCCGGCTCACCGTCGCCATAGCGGTCGGCGAGCAGTTGAAATAGCGGCTTGCCCTCGATTTTCGCGACCGCGTCCCAGATCGCCATGTCGATCGTGCCGATGGCGACCGAGCGTTCGCCATGACCGCCCGGCTTCTCGTTCGTGAACATCGTCGCCCAGATCTTGTGCGGGTCGAGATTGTCGCCTGCGTCGTTCATGAGCGAAGCGGGATCGGCTTCGAGGATGCGCGGAATGAAGCGCTCGCGCATCAGCGTGCCCTGGCCGTAGCGGCCGTTCGAGTTGAAGCCGTAGCCGACGACCGGCTCGCCATCGCGCATGACATCGGTGATGACGGCAACCACGCTCAACGTCATCTTGCTGAAGTCGATGTAGGCGTTACGGATGGGTGAGCTGATCGGTACGGTCTTCTCGCGGATTTCGACGATTCTCACGGCAATGTCTCCAGGGTCTTGGCAGGTATTGCAACCCGGCGGCTGCAACGTGGAACGTAGCTTACCCGCGACGAACGCTGCTAAACTGCACTTCCGTTCACATCATTATTCACATCTGGTGAATACCGAAACGCAGACCGCGACCGACTTCGAGTTCTTTATCCTGCTTGCGAAGCTCAGGAGTTTGTCGGGGGCGGCGCGTGCGCTCGATCTGTCTCCGCCCGCCGCGACCAAGCGGCTTGGCGTCATCGAGCAAAGGCTCGGCGTGCGCCTCGTCAACCGGACGACCCGCAGCGTCAGCCTCACGCCTGAAGGGGAAACGTATCTGCGCTACGCGACTCACATCGTCGGACAGGTGCGTGAGATGGAAGAGGCGTTATCGGTCGCGAGCCGCGATCCGCAAGGCCCGTTGCGCATCAATGCAACGCTCGGATTCGGCCGGACGACCATCGCCCCGATCGTTTCGGAATTCGCGAAGCGCTATCCGGGCGTCGAAGTCCAGTTCGAAGTAACGGACCGTCCTGTCGATCTGATCGAAGGCGCGTTCGATCTGGCGATACGCTTCGGCGATCTTCCGGACAGCCGGCTCAGTGCGCGGCGAATCATGAGCAACCGGCGGTTCTTATGCGCGTCGCCGAAATATCTCGAGAAGTACGGCACGCCGGAGCGCGTCGAAGAACTGGCTCGGCATCGCTGCATCATTCATCGACAGAACGACGATGCCTACGGCGTGTGGCGCTATATCGTCAATGACCACATCGAGGCGATCAAGGTCAAGGGCGCGCTGTCGAGCAATGACGGCGATATCGTGCTTCGCTGGGCGCTCGACGGACACGGCATTCTGATCCGCTCGGAATGGGATCTCGCGAAGTACGTGCAAAGCGGAAGGCTCAATCTCGTGATGCCGAACACCGTGCTGCCCTCGGCCGATCTCTTCGTCTACTATCCGCGGCAGAAGAATCAGACTGCTCGCGCGCGCGCGTTCATCGATTTCCTGGTCGGCCGGTTTCAGGCGCCCTTCACGCCGGTCGATACAGGCAGCGAACTTCGCGAGCGCAAGAAGCGAAGTCCGCGCCGTTGAGCGACCGCCGATGTCTCATGCCGGCATCTGGCAGATGACGCCGTACCAGCCCAGACCGCGATAGGTCTCGTAACCGGGCGTCGCTGCGAACGATACGACTGCACCGCCGGCATCGCGGTAGAAGCCCGATTCCTTGCCGCCCGTCTGCAAGCGAAAGCGCTCGTTGAGGATGCCCTTGCCATCCGACGCGGCGATCACCCGAAACGACGAATCCAGGATCAGACAGCGCGAGCGCGCCCACTCTTCGTTGCTCAGGCGAACGCCTTTGACGACGGTCTCGGCTTGAGGCGCCCAGTCGAAGAAGATGATGAGCGCTCCGAGCACGCGACCATCCGGCGCGCCGCCCTCGCGAATCGCCGTCGAATACGTCGCGACCTGTGCGTTGTCGAGCGGCGCGACTGTCTCGACATCCGACGCCACGTATTGCGCGCCCGACGCCGTCTTCATTGCGGCCTTGTACCACTCCGCGCCCGCCACGTTCTGCCCGCGCACCGCGTAAGTCGAGTGACGTCCGTTCGCCACGACCACGCCGTTCGCATCGACGACCCAGAGATCCCGATAAACCGTGTAGCTATCCAGGATGACCTTGAGGCGGCTGCAGGCATGATCGCGCGCCGCCGCGCGCTCATCGGCGAGACATCCGACCAATGCCGAGTCCGTCGCCCACCAGCGCACGTCGCAGGAGCGCTCGTACAGGTTGCGGTCGATGATGTCGATCATGTTCAACGCAAGGTCCGTGTACCGCTGACCGTCGAGCGATCGCATCCGCTCGATCATGCTGTCGCCGAGTTCCGTGAGCGTCGCAAGCGATCCGGCAAGCTCTTTGTTGAGGCCGGCCGTGATGTCGGAGATGCGTGTCGATACATGCTTCACCTGCTTGGCGACGACAGCGAAGCCCTTGCCCGCATCGCCGGCGCGGGCAGCTTCGATCAGCGCGTTCAGTGCCAGGAACGTGGTCTCGCGGTTGATATCGTTGATGTCGCTGATCTTGCCCGAGGCGAGGCGTTTGACTTCATGTGTCAGATCGACGATAGCTTGCGGATTGGATATGTGGCTTCTTCGTAGGGTCGGTTTCGTATCCCGATCAATGCAAGGTTCGCGCCTGTTTGTCTGACGATTGAGTTTTACGAAGCAAACGTTTGGGAAGTGACGCGTGCTTTCACCGAGCACCAGTGAAGCGAAAACATGCCCTTTTTTGAGTCGCGTCAGTCGAGCTAGTCGTGTTATCAGCGAACGGGCTTCAATCGTTAAAACAAACTGAAAGGCGGCGAAACGTGCGGTAGCGCACATTTTGTTCGGAAGTGTTGACCGCAACGGTTCAGAACCGGATGCGCTGCTTCGTCCTTAACGACGAACACTTTTCTTCCACACACGAAGACGCAGCCACGCGTTCAGACAACACATGGACTCGACCGCCGAACACGATCTGATCCGGGGCTTGTCCCGCAATGTCCTGATGCAGCTCGCGCCGAACGAGCTGCCGCTTTTCGCGGCGGCGAGCGCGGCGTGGTTTGCCGATCCGGACGCCGCGATGAGGGCATCGAAAAATCGCGATGCCGCGCTCGGCTTCGGCGCCGAATCGTTCTCGATCCTCTTCACGCCGCTCGTGCTTCAGGTCGTGTCGGAGATCATGCCGATCCTCGGCGGCATCGCGCTCAAGGCGGCGGAAACGGCCATCGGCGAAGAAGTGTCCGCGCGCGTGCGGAAGATGTTCCGGGGCGAAGAACCCGAAGCCGTCGCGATCCTGAGCCCCGAACAGTTGGGCGAAGTCCATCGCCATGTGATCGCGGCCGGCTCGCGCCTGCGTCTCGATCGCGCACGAGCCGCGCACCTTGCCGATGCCGTCGTCGCGCAACTGGCCCTGCCGAAGAAGTGAGCGAATCGTGCTGCAATCCGTCACGACGAACACGGGCAGGCCGCGGCTCAATCCGTTGCCGTTTCCGTCCGACATCGCGCTGAGGTTCGATCTGCTGATCGTGCTTATCGTGTGCGTCAGCATCCAGTTCTATGGGCATTTCTGGGAAAGCCTGCACGTCGAGGCGACGGAAAAGCTCGTCGCGTGCGCGTCGGATATGTTCGCGGGCGTTTTCGATCCGCGATTACTGACTCGGGACGTGCTGTCCGCTTCGGAAATGCGTGTGCAGTTCGCACCGCAATTCGCGCATTGCATGGCGCTTCTGCGGCCGCAAATGGCGTGGAAAGGCGCGGGAATCGTCGCGACGCTCGCGCTCGCCGGTGTCTTCTACTGGCGCTTTCCCGCGTGGAAGCTGATGTCGCAGCGGCTCGTGCCGATCGCAAAGGACGATCCGCCCGGTCTTTTCGATGCCCTCATCGCCCTTTGCGGCGAGGCGCAGTTGAATCCGCCGCCCGCGTTCGTCTGGAATCCGCTCGCGACCGGCCTGCCGGTCACGTTCGGGCGTCGCCGCGACTATTACGTCGCGCTCTCCGGCGCGTTCGTCGCCAATTATTTCTACGCGGATCGCGCCGCCTTCCGCGCGATCGTCCTGCATGAACTGGCGCACATCCGTAACCGCGACATCGACAAGACGTTCATGACGATTGCCGCGTGTTTCGCGTTCGTCATCGTGAGCGTCGTTCCCTTGCTCGGCGTCGCTCTGTTTGCCGGGCACGCGCTGCGCGACACCGCCTGGCTGCTCGCAAAGACCGGGCTGTGGAGCGCGCTCGTGCTGCTGTCAGGCGCGTCCGTGCTGCGCGTGAGGGAGTTTTACGCGGACGTGCAAGCGTCGCAATGGGACGGCTCGCCCGTTCACGTCGATCGTGTGCTCGCGCGGATGCGCGACGACAGCAACAAGCGCGCGCGCACGTTCCTGAGCCTGCATCCGCGCGGCGACGCGCGTCGCGCCGTGCTCGCCGACACCACGCCGCTCTTTCGCCTCGGCAAGTGGGATGCGCTCGGCATCGGCTTCGGCGCGGGCGTCGTCATCGAAACGATGAACGGTCTCGTGCTCGGCCTCGTGCCCGGCGAAGCGCAAGCGGCGGTCTTGCGCGTGACGATCATCGCGTCGGCGGTGGTGCCGCTCGCCGTGATGATCTTCGCGATCGGCGCGCTCACGACGGGCGTCTGGCGCGGCGCCTATGCAGCGGTGCTGAACGGCCGCGATCCGGTGAAGGGCACGGCGGCGGCGGGCGCCGTGTTCGCGCTCGGCTACTTCGTCAATCAGATGCTCCTCGGCGCGGGGCTGCTTTGGGGCGGCCCGGCCCAGCCGCGCATGACCGCCGACACGCTGACGACGGTGCTCGAAGTCCACGCGGTCGCGCTCGTGCTCGCGGCCATCGGATGCTGGATGATCTGCGACTGGATCGCGCGCTCGGCCGCCGCGTGGACTGGCGTCGCCGTGAGAAGCCGCTCGCCGCTTTTCGCGCTCAGGCTGACGAGCGCGGTTTCCATCGCGGGCGTCGCGGGGATGTTCGCGTGGGGCACGTTCGCGTCGATGTCGATCGTGACGCTCGGGCCGCATCAGACGTTCTATACGTCGCTCGTGATGGCCGCGCCGCCGGTGGTCATCGCGGCGTTCGGGTCGTGGCTTTTTCCGTGGGCATCGCGATGGTTCGGCCGCGCGCGCCGCGAGCTCGCGCCGTCGTCGTGGGTCTTTCTCGACGACGCATTCCGCTTGCGTCTTCCCGAGTTCCGACCGGGCCGCGCGCTGTCGACGGGCATCATCGCCGGGCTCGTCTTCTGTCTCTGGATCGAACTGTTGCGGTTTCGCCGCTTCCTTCCGCACGATGCCGAAAGCACGATCTACGCGACGTTCTCCGCGCTGCTGCACGTCGCGCAACGCGCGGGCGAAAGCGGCTTCGCGATCGTCATGCCGATCGCGCTGACGGCGGCGCTCGCGGCGCTGATCGCGGCGTCGCGTCGGGGCGCCTTCAACGCGCTCTACGGCTTGTGCGCCGGATCGATCGCGGGCGCGGTGATGAGCGTGGGCGGCCTCGTGACCATCGACCTCAACGCGCAATCGACGTTCGAGTCGAGCATGACGTCGGTGCTGCTGTACCTCGGCGTGGCGTCGCTGGCCGCCCTTCCCGCTTCGATGATCGGCGCGCTCGCCGGCAAATTGGGCAGGTCTTCGGACGGACATGACCGCTTGTCGATGGTTCGCAAAGCGGTCGTCGCCATGCTCGGGATCGTGGTCATCGCCGGATGGATCAAGTCGCTGAGCGACGTCATCTGAAGTCGGCCTGCGAAGTGACCAGGCGCGATTCGGAGCGCGCGTCCGGGCAGATCAACTTCACCAGCCGTTCGACGATCTCGTGCATCGTCGAACCTGGATTGAATATGTCGGCGACGCCTTTCTTTCGCAGCAAGAAGGCGTCTTCGTCGGGCACGATTCCGCCGACGACGAGCGGCGTGTGCACGTCGCGCTCCGCAAGCTCGCGCAGCAATCGAGGCACGAGCGTGCCGTGCGCACCGGCAAGCGACGAGACGCCGATGACATCGTACGGCCGTTGCGCAGCGAGCTTCGCGGCCTGCGCCGGCGATGCAAACAATCCGGTAGCCGTCACATCGAAGCCTGCATCTTCCAGCGCGCACGCCACGACATTCGCGCCGCGATCGTGTCCGTCGAGTCCCAGTTTCGCGATCAACATGCGTGGCTTTCGGCCGAGCGTTTCGCCGAGTTGCGCAACGCGAGCGCACGCCGCGTGCCATGCGTCGTCATGGCGACATTCACCGTACACGCGTGTCGTATTCGCCGATGCCGGATCATGACGCGGCCACACGGCTTCGAGCGCGCGCGTGCATTCACCCACGGTCGCGCGGGCGCGCATGCAATCGATCGTCAGCGCGAGCAGATTGCCGGCATCGTCGCGTGCGGCGCGCGTCAATGCGGCGAGCGCGGCACGCACGCGAGATTCGTCACGCCGGCGCAGCACGTCGGCGATTCTGTGCGACTGCTGCACGCGCACGCGTTCGCCATCGATCGCGAGACAGGCGGGCGCATCGTCGTCGGCATCGTCGGCAATAAACGCGTTCGCGCCGACGATCGTCTGCGTTCCCGAATCGATGCGCGCCTGCGTCGCCGCCGCACGCTCCTGAATCCGCCGATGAACCCACCCGGTGCGAATTGCTTCGAGCGCACCGCCGCGCGCCTCGATTTCGTCGACGATCTCGCGCGCTTGAGCCGCGACGCTCGCCGTCAGCGATTCCATCATGTACGAACCCGCCCACGGATCGACGACCTCGCACAGCCCCATCTCGTGCTGAAGAATCAATTGCGTGTCGCGTGCGAGCTGCGCAGCGGATGCCGATGGCAACGCAAGCGCTTCGTCATGTGCATTCGTGTGCAGCGATTGCGTGCCGCCGAACACTGCCGCCATCGCTTCGACGGTCGTGCGAACGATATTGTTTTGCGTGCGCGTCGCGCCGAGCGACCAGCCCGACGTCTGGCAATGCATCCGCAGCGCGCGACTCTTCGCCGACGTCGCGCCCTCTTCCTCGGCCATGCCCGACCAGATGAGCCGCGCCGCGCGCAGCTTCGCGATCTCCGCAAAGAAGTCCGCGCCGACGCCGAAGAAAAAGCTGAGTTGCTCGCAGACGGCATCCGCGTTCAGGCCGCGCGCGCGCAGCGCACGCACATACGCGCGGGCGTTGGCGAACGTCAGCCCCAGCTCCAGCGATGCATCCGCGCCCGCTTCCTGAAAGTGATAACCCGAAACGGACAGCGCCTTGAAGCGCGGCATCCGCTCGCTCAAAAACTGCACGACATCCGCGACGATTCGCAGCGACGGTTCCGGCGCGAACACGCAGGTGTTGCGCACCATGAACTCCTTGAGGATGTCGTTCTGCACGGTGCCGGAGAGCGACGCCATCGCGATGCCGCGTTCCTCCGCCGCGACGATGTACGCCGCGAGCACGGGCAGCACGGCGCCGTTCATCGTCATCGACACGGAGACGCGTTCTAGCGCGATGCCTTCGAAAAGACGCGCCATGTCGTCGACGGTATCGATGGCCACGCCCGCAAGACCGACATCGGCGCGCGCTTCATCGTCGGTCGAGTCGTAGCCGAGTTGCGTCGGCAGATCGAACGCGACGGACAAGCCCTGCGCGCCGCGATCGAGCGCCCGGCGAAACGCGAGGTTCGAATCGGCGGCATCGGCGTAACCGGCGTACTGGCGGAGGGTCCACGGTCTCGTCGTGTACATCGACGGATACGGTCCGCGCACGAACGGCGCGGCGCCGGGCATCGAGTCGAGATGCGCGAGACCTTCCAGATCGGCCGCCGTGTAAAGCGGCTTGCGCGGCACGCGGTTCATGCGCGTCTCCGTGTCTTGTGTGTCAGCACGTCGGCGATCTTCACGCCATCGCGCGTGCGCTCGATCTCGCACCAGTGCGCGATGCGCGCATCGTCGATCGACGCGCGCCGAAACGTGGCCCGCAGCCCTTCGCCGACGTTGATGTTGCCGTGATAATGCAGCTCGCGCGACACGAGCGCGGGCAAGTCCGCGAGACGCCACGTTTGCCATTCCGCACGATCGACGAACGCCTGAAAGCTCGCGAAGTACAGAAAGTCGGCGCCGTTGAAGTCGCTGTACGGGCATGGCAAAAACTCGACCGGCGCGCATTCTGCCTCGTGCAAAGCGAATCCGTCGATGCTCGCTCCTGCTTCACGCAGGCGCAGCTTGCGCGCCCTATCCTGCATGTCGGCGATGAGCGGATTCATCGGCGCGATCTCGCCTTTGAGGTTCGCAAAGCTCGCCCGCGCGACCGAGCGATTGTTGCGCGCTTCGGTGCGTCGCACGAAGGTGGACATCATCGACAACGCGGCGATCGTGCCGCCTTTGCCGCTTACGCGATGCTCGCTGAAGTGCCGCACCGGACCCACACGCGAAAGCTCGGTGCGTATGCAGAGCGCGTCGTTCTCGCGCACATCGTGCATGCCTTCGGCGCGCAGCCGGATCGACGTGAACGCGGCATACGCGCGGCCGCCTTCGTCGGAGATGAAGTCGCTCGCCGTTTCGCGTGCGAGCGCGTCCCAATGCCGGTCGCCGCACTCTTTCAGCAGCCAGTTCTCCGAGAGCCCCGCGCAATTGAGCTGCGGCATGCCGGCGCGATACGTATCGTCGTGACGAGGCATGAGCTTCCTTTACGCGCACGCGATCGACGCGCGCTCCGGCGCGTTTGCCCGCTCGGCGCACACCGCATCGACGATGTATTGCGCATCGCGCGCCACGCCGGAGAAGCGGCCCGAGCCCCACGTATGCAGCCACGGCAAGCCGACGAAATAAAGGCCCTTCACCGCCGTCACGCCGCGCGTATGCGATGGATAACCGCGTCCGTTGAACACCGGCGCATCGAGCCACGCGAAGTCCGGCGTGAACCCTATGCACCATACGATCGATGTGATCCCGCTCGCCTGCAGGTCGAGCTCCGCGCGCTCTTCCTGCGGCTGCCAGATGGGTACATAAGGCGCGGCGGGAGGCGCGTCGATGCCGTGCTTCGCGATGAAACCGTCGATGCTCGCGTTGATGCGGTTATAGGTATCGTCGGCGTCATCGAGATTCGCGCGCAGGTTGGTCGCGAAACGCAGCTTGCCGTCACGGAAGTCTTCGAGCCGGCCAAACAGTTCCATGCCTTCGAGCGCGAAGCGGCGCAGATCGATGTCGCGTCCGCCGTCGCGGCCCGTGACGTAATGATTGGTGTTGTCGCGCACGCCTTCGCGCAGCGGATGATCGGTCACGGGCATGTCGTAATAGCGCATGTCCGCGAGCCAGTCGACGACATCGCGACCGCGATGAAACCGCGCGCAACGCGGCGCCTCGCCGACCGCGAGATGAACCTTGCGTCCCGACAGATGCAGATCTTCCGCGATCTGCGCGCCTGACTGACCCGAGCCGACGACGAGCACCGCGCCGGGCGGCAGCGCACCGGCGTTGCGATATTCCGATGACTGCACCTGCACGATGTCAGCGGGCAGACGCTCGGCCATGCGCGGCACGATCGGCGTGTGATAGCCGCCCGACGCGACCACGATCTGATCCGCCGTGAACGCGCCGCGCGTGCTCGTCACGGCGAAGCGTCCTTGCGCGTCGCGCGTGACGCGCGTGACCGCCGCGTCCTCGAGCACCGGCGCATTCACCTTGGCGATGAACGCATCGAGATAGTCGATGATCTCGTCCTTCTTCATGAAGCCGTGCGGGTCCGCGCCCTGATACGGATGCCCCGGCAACGCGCATTGCCAGTTGGGCGTCACGAGGCAGAACGTGTCCCAGCGCTGCGTGCGCCATGTGTGCGTGACGCTGTGCTTTTCCAGCACGAGATGATCGATGCTGGCCTGCTTCAGGAAGTAGCTGGCCGAAAGCCCGGCCTGTCCGCCGCCGATGACGATCACGCTGTAATGCGCCGGCGCGGTCTGTGCTGAATCGATGTTCGACATATTCAATCCCTCTACCATTCGACAAGTGAGTCAATCGAGCGCCAGCACGGTGACGCGTGCCTCGTGCGCTTCGCTGAAGCGGCTCGCATCCTCTTCGATGCGCGCAAGCTGATCGAGCGCGGCCGAGCACGCGAAGCCGTATTTCTCCCGCACGCGCTCCGAGCCGATGTGCAGCGCCTCGCGCGAACGCGCGACGAAATCGCCGACGCTATAGCTTTCGCCTGCCGCGAAATACTCGCCGACGACCGTCGAAGGCGAATAGCAGTTCGCCTCGACGCCGTCGGGCCAACGAATCAGAAAATGCATCACTGGCATGGTGTAGCCTCGGTTGCGGGGTTCATCGCGCGCATATGAACGGCTCCTCGTGCAGGTTCCATAGCAACGCGGCATCGCCGTCGCGCGTCAACACGACTTCACGCGATGCATCCACTTGGCCGATCACCGCGCTCGCGAGGTCGCGCGAAGCAAAGCGCGCGAGCACTTCATCGACCTGTTCGGGACGCACGGACAGCACGAAGCCGAAGCTCGGAAACGCCGTGAGCCAACGCTCGAAATCGACGCCTTCGGGACAGGGCAACGCATCGAGATCGATGCGCGCGCCGGCCTTCGAGCATTCGAGCAACATCAGCGCGGTGCCGAGCGCGCCCGCCATGCTGATGTCCTTCGCGGCATCGCACAGGCCGTCTTCGGCTAGCGCGGGCAGCAGTTCGTAATCGCCGCGCGCGCGGCCAGCAGGCGCGCTCACCGATGCGTTCCAGAACGGATAAGGCTCCTCGAAACGGCCGCGCAAATCGACGGCCATCACGAGCGCATCGCCGGGGCGCGCGTCGAAGCTCGTCAAAAGCTTCCTGGCCCGCCCGACGATCGCCACCGCGAGCTGCGCGCGGTCGCTGCGCACGTTGCTATGGCCGCCGACGATCGGCACGCCATACGCCGACGATGCCGCCGCCATGCCCGCGAGCACCTCGGATGCCGCTTGCGCGTCGCCGCTCCACAGCGCATCGACGACGGCGAGCGGACGTCCGCCCATCGCGTAGATATCGCTCACGTTCACCATCACGCCGCTGTAGCCCGCGAACCACGGCATCGCGCGCACGAAGTCGCTCACCAGCCCTTCGATGGCGAAGAGCAGATAGCCGTCGCCATCGGGAATCGCGGCGCAGTCGTCGCCTATCGGCACGGCCTGAGCGCCTTCAGGCAGCCGCGACAACACGCCCGAGATATCGCTCTTGTGACGAAAGCCGCGACTCTCGCGCAAGCGTTCGACGAGACCGGCCAGCGCGTTCACGACGGCCTCCGCGCCAGCGCGACGAATCCGCTTTGCGGCGTGACGCACGGCGGATACGCATCGAGTTGCGCGCGCATCAGATGATGCGGGCGGCCGAAGAGCGTCTCTTCCCGCTGCGTGTCCCAGCGCAGACGCCGGAAAAGCGGCACGTTCTGCGCCTGCACATGCGCGAGAAAAGTCTCGCATCCGAGCGCGTGTGCGCTCGACACCGCGAGCCGGATCAGCGTCGAGCCGATCTTGCCGTGCGAACGGAAAGCGGCGTGCACGGCGAGCCGCGAGCCGAGCCACACGCGCGGCTGCGTCTCGTGGATGCGTACCGTGCCGACGACCTGCTCCGGCATGCCCGCGACGCAACTCAGCGCAACGAGCAGTTGCGCGCGTTCGTCGATCTCGTCGCGATCGTCGCCGACGAACACGCCCTGCTCGATGCAGAACACCGCGCGGCGCAGCTTGTACGCTTCATCCGCTTCCCACGGCAGCGTTGCCCACTTGACGCGATATTCGACCGGCGTATAGGCGAGATCGAATGCATCGCCCTCGATGGCTTCGACGAACATGTCACACCTCGTACGAAGAAAGCGACGAGCACGCGCCGCATTTGCCGCAGCCCGCTTTGATATCGGCGGAACGCATGTTGGCGTTTGCGAGCATCGCGCCGATGGGCGCCAGCACCGAGCGCATGAATTCGGGCGTGGGCGCGGGATGATCTTCGAGCGGCGTGCCGCTGATCGGCACGAAGGGCACGACGAACGGATACACACCGAGCGCGATGAGCTCGCGCGCCGTATCGACGATGGCCTGCGCGCTGTCGCCGAGCCCCGCGAGAATGTACGTGCTCACCTGTCCGCGTCCGAATACGGCGACCGCCGCCTCGAAGGCTTCCATGTAACGCGCGACCGGCACCGTCGCCTTGCCCGGCATGATGCGTTCGCGCACGGAAGGCGTCACCGCTTCGAGATGCATGCCGAGCGTGTCGATGCCGCTTGCCTTCATGCGCTGGAACCAGCGATCGTCGTCGGGCGGCTCGCATTGCGCCTGGATCGGCAGATCGACCGCGGCCTTGATCGCGAACGCGCTTTCGCAAAGGATCTGCGCGCCGCGATCGGATGTGGGCGGCGTGCCGGTCGTGAGCACCATATGCTTGACGCCATCGAGAAGCACGGCTGCGCGCGCGACTTCGGCAAGCTGCTCCGGCGTCTTGCGCGCGATCGTGCGCCCCGCCGCGAGCGACTGGCCGATCGCGCAGAACTTGCACGACTTGCGCCGGCTCTCGTAGCGGATGCAGGTTTGCAGCACGGTCGTCGCGAGCACGTCGGCGCTATGCAGCGTCGCGATGTGCGAGTAAGGCACGCCGTCGAGCGTCTGCATCGCATAGAAGCGCGGCGCCTTCGGAAAGCTGATGCTCGCGATCGGAATGGTGTTGCGCATCAGCGCGCTCTTGCCGTTCGCATCGGGCTCTCCGGCGACGAACGGCGATTCCCACGCGGTGCTCGTATGCACGGGCACCATGATGGTCACGCCATCGACCGTGACCGCCTTGTGATCCGACGGTCCCGCGCCGCCGCGCCGGCTCGACACGCCCGCGCGCGGATCGACGAGCCGCAGGCCCGTCGACTGAAGCTCAGTCATCAATTGCCGTGTCGATGCCGGCAGGTTCTCTCGGGCGCTCATCGTGTTCGGTGTCCTTGAAGGAGGTGACGGGCGATGCCGGGCGATCGTTGATCGCGAGGCTCAGCAGTTCGGGCCGTGCGTAATGACCGACCGAATCCATCATGCGTTTGCGCTTCGTGATGAGCGCCATGTCGAGATCGGCGATCACCATGCCCTCGCCTTCGCGCAAAGGCTCGGCGAGATGCTGGCCTTCGGGCGAGACGATCGCCGTGTTGCAGCCGCCGCGCAGCGCGCGTTGCAGATTCGGGTCGGGCGTGACGGCTTCGATCTGCGCATCGGTGAGCCAGCCCGTCGCGTTGACGACGAAGCAGCCCGATTCGAGCGCGTGATGGCGGATCGTCACTTCGATCTGCTCCGCGAAGATCGGACCGACCAGCGAGCCGGGGAACTGGCTGCAATGGATCTCTTCATGCTGCGTCATCAGCGCATAGCGCGCGAGCGGGTTGTAGTGCTCCCAGCACGCGAGCGCGCCGACTCGTCCGACGCCCGTTTCGACGACCTTGAGACCGGCTGCGTCGCCTTGTCCCCAGATCATGCGTTCATGAAACGTCGGCGTGATCTTGCGGCGCTTGAGCAGCAGCTTGCCGTCGGTATCGAAGATGAGCTGCGTGTTGTACAGGCTGCCGTGATCGCGCTCGTTCACGCCGAGCACGACGACCATGTTCGCGAGCCGCGCGTGTTCGGCCACCGCCTGCGTGACCGGCCCCGGCACCACGACCGCTTCCTCGTAGAGCTTCATGTGATCGGCGCCCGATGCCACCGGCGCGCGCACGAACGAGAAATACGGGTAATACGGCACGAAGGTCTCGGGGAACACGATGAGCTGCACGCCCTGCGCCGCGGCTTCGTCGATGGCCGTGCAGACGCGGTCGAGCGTGCCGTTCGGACGCTCGAAGTCCGGCGTGATCTGCACGGCGGCGGCGCGCACGATGCGCTTTTTCGAAAGGGCATCGGCCATGATCGTCACACGGTCCACGTATGGATGACGAGCGCATTCTCCTTGCGATGAAGCAACTGGAGATCGAGCACGTCGAGCGGGTTGATCGGACGAATGCCTTCGATCAGCGAGGCTTCGCCGTGTCCGTAAAGCGCCTGCAATGCGAAGCGGCACGCGTACACCTTGCCGCCTTCGGCCATGAACTTCTGCAGTTGCTTGTTGAAGTTGAGATGGCCGGGGAAGGCTTCGTCGCCGAGCGTCGGAAAACCGCGTTGCAGACCGAGCGTGACGCCGGGACCGTAGAGCAGCACCGACGTATCGAAACCCTTGCGTTGCAGACGCGTGGCCTGCAGCATGTTCACGAAGCCGATCGAGCCTTCGAACGCAACCGTATGAAACGTGACGAGCGCCTTTTCGCCGGGTTCGGCCTTCACATCCTCGAAGACTTTCTCTTCGTAGTCGACCAGAAAGTCGCCGTTCTTGTGAAGCGGTTGATTGACTGCGGGCATGGCATTCTCCGATGTATGGGTTCGCGAACGAGCCGTCGCTCTCGATCGTGGTCGATCGCATTCATCGCGACGGCGAACGCTAAAACGCAACGGATATGCCAATGATTGGCCCGCGAAATGCAATCACTTTGCAATCAAGCAAAACGATCTTGCATGCGCGAAGCGAAAATTTTTTGCGGAAGCCTTGATTCACGGGCCTTCGCGACGCGCCGCCTCGCTCATGCCCGCCTACCCCACGCACGATTTCAGCGCAGAAAAGCGTGTGCATGGTGCGCGGCACACCGAAGCCGTGCATCGATGCGATCAATGCAATCAAGTGCGATCAGCGCATGCGATCTCTTTTCGATCGATTGTTTTGTCATGCTAAGGTCATCCGAACCATCGCCGGAGACATCGCGGTCATGAATCAGCTTGCGCATCACTGGGTCAGGAAGCTTGAAGACAGCAGAAAGCCCGCTTATCTGACGATTCCCGATCTGATCGAGGAAGACTTGGCGAGCGGCCGGCTTCGTCCGAGAGACCGGCTGCCCGGTCTGCGCGACCTCGCCGATCTGCTCGGGCTCAACTACACGACCGTCGCGCGCGCGTATGCCGAAGCGCGCAAACGCGGCCTGCTGGATTCACGCGCGGGCAGCGGCACGTTCGTGCGCGGCAGGACGCAGACCTTGCCGCTCGCGGGCGGCAGCAGTGTCGAGATGTCGATGAACATGCCACCCGAACCGCCCGCGCTCGCGGCGCGGCTGCGTGCATCGGCGGCGAGTCTGATGGAACGCGCCGATCCGTTTCAGTTGCTGCGCTATCAGGACTTCGGCGGCACGACGGCGGATCGCGTTGCGGGCCGCGAGTGGCTCAAGGCGCGCATTCCCGATGTCGATGTCGATACCGTGCTCGTCTGTCCCGGCATTCATGGCGCGCTCGTCGCGCTCGTTTCGCAGCTTGCGCGGCCGGGTGAAATGATCTGTCTGGATTCGCTCGCTTATCCGGGGATCAAGGCGATCGCATCGCAACTGGGCGTGCGTCTGCAAGCCGTGTTGCGCGACGATGAAGGGCCGCTGCCGCATGCGTTCGAGGCATTGTGCCGAACGGAAAAGCCCGGCGGCTTCTATTGCAATCCGACCTTGCAGAATCCGAGCACGTTGACGTTGACGCGGCAGCGGCGCGAAGCGCTGGCCGATGTGGCCTTGCGTTATAACGTGCCGATCATCGAGGACGAGCCTTACGGCATGTTGCCTTGCGATGCACCCGCCACCCTTGCCGAACTCGCACCCGAACTGACGTATCACGTAACCGGCTTATCGAAGACGCTTGGCGCGGGGTTGCGTGTCGCGTATCTGAAGGCGCCGACGTCGCGGCAGACTCAGCGCATCGCGGGAGCGTTGCGGGCGACGTCGGTCATGCCGAGCCCGTTCACCGTGCTGCTCGCAACGCAATGGATCAACGATGGCACCGCCGCCGACGTGCTCGATTCCATTCGCGATGAAGCGGCGGCGAGGCAGGCTATCGCGTCGGCGGAGCTTCGAGGTCTCGCCTTCGACGCGGATCCGCAAGGGTTTCATCTCTGGCTGCCCGTGCCTTCGATGTCCGACTGGAGCGCGCCGGAACTCGCGTTGCAGTTACGCAATCAAGGCATCGGCGCGGTGGCCGGCGCCGCGTTCTCTACCGATGGCAATCCGCCGAATGCGCTGCGGCTGTGTCTCGGCGGGCCACAGGATCGCGAGGATTGCCGCGAAGCGCTAAGGCGCGTGGCGGACATGATGGCCGATCCGCATCATCTGCATATGCCGATGCTTTGAAGCGATGCGTACCCTCACGCGTCGGTCGCGTAACGGCGGCAATGCTCGAGGTAGCCCGCTTCGTGGCTGCTCACCAACTGCACGATGCTGTTCCAAAGCCATAGCGGCGCGTCGATGGTCTTCGATCGATTGCGGCCGAGTTCGGCTCGCCACTCGCGCTTCGTTGCGTCGTCCATCTGACGCGCATGCGCCTTGCCTACGACACCCGCGAGATAATGCGCGACGTGCATCGCGTCATCCTTGCCGAGTTGCTCGATCTCGAGTTTCATGTCCTGCGGCAACAACTCGCGGATCACCACGCCGCGATCGAGCAGGCGGGCCGCGCGCATGCGTTCACCGAGAAACGGCGACAGGTTTCGCGCGCCTTCGAGGACGCGCAAGGCGTTGTCGCGCGGCATCGCGACGTCGTCGTAACGGGGCGCGGCGGCCTTCACGCCTTCCTTGATGTCCATCAGACACAGGTCGTCGCCTTCGACGACGCCACCATCGACATCGAGCAGGACCGCATAACGCAGACGGCCGAGCGAGCTGCAACCCTTTACCCAGTACGCCGCGTCCAGCACGACGATCTCGCCCGAATCCTTGCGTCCCTTCAGGCTCGTCGGCAGGCTTGCGATGTCCTCATCGGCGAAGAGCGCTTCGATCGCCTTTCGCTCGTCTCCGGCAAGCGGCCAGAAGCGTTTGCCCAAGGGAATCGTCGGATGCAGGTCCTCGATGCGCTCGCGCGCGAGATGCTGCCACGATCGATGCACGGCTTCCTTCATCGTCACGTGAACGGGTTCGGGACGCCTGATGTCGATGACTTCATCCGCGAATGCCGATTCATATCCTGCGGCCAGCGCCTCGATCATTCGCACGACGTTCAGCCCCGACAACGATGATCCGCGCGCAGCCGTCGCAAGCGACAAGCCCAAACGAACGACGTCATGCACCGGGTTGCCGATCACCGTCTGATCGAGGTCGCGAATCTGGATTTCCACTTTGCCTTTGGCATTGGCAATCGGTCCGAGATTGCCCGTGTGGCAGTCGCCGCAAATCCACACCGCCGGGCCGCGAGGCAACGAATCGCCGTTCGCCTCCATCACCCACTCATAGAATCGTTCGGTATTGCCCCTGACGTACGCGTGCGGCGAGCGCGCCATTTTGCAACGGCGCAGTTCGGTCAGAAGCGCCTGCCGGTCATCGGGCGCGGGCATGCCTTTGTTCGCTTTGCTGTTCTTGCTCATATCCGATCGCCGTAGGTGGTCGGAAGACAGAGCAGATGGTGTGCCGTCGTCTTGCAAACGGCTTACGCGGATCGATCGAAGCGTGTTTCCAGCACGCCGGCGATATTCGCGAGATTCGCCTTGATCTGTTCCAGTGCGAACGACAGCGTCGACAACGCCTGCAACTGCCGTGAGTCGTTCGCGTAGCCGAGAATCACGTTCGCGATATCCGATTGGACGGCAGCGGACGCATCGTTCAGCGGCCCGAGGAAGCGTTCGGCAGGCGGCAGCGGTGCGCCGCCGCGCATCCATGCAGCCAGTGCCTGCAGATAGCCGCTTGCGCAATCGCGCACGGGTTCGATGCGCTCCGCGAGCGGCTCCGTTTCCTCGTTCGTCAGCCAGCCGCATTGCGATTGCCCGATGCGATCGAGCAGCACCAGTCCATGCCATAGCGTTTCGAAAGCGACGAGCGCGGCGCCGAGCGACGATCCGGTTTCGAAGCGCGCACGCACGCGCGTCTCGCCGCAGACCGCGCGCGCTTCGACGAGATGGCGCAGAAAGCGCTCATGCAGCGCATCGACGCGTTCGCGGTTTTCGAGCGGACCGAGGATCGGCATCGTCGCGAGCAACGCACGGCAGTCATCGAGAAGCTCGCCCATGATCTCGAAGGCGCGCGAACGCGACAGTTGCGGCCACACGCTCGACGACACACCGATGCCGATGGCCGCGCCCAGCGCGATCGCTTCGGCGCGCGACACCGCGCCTGCAACGCCCGCCGATGGTTCGAGCGCGAGCGCCGCCGCCACGACGATGCTGTAGTTCGTCGTCGGGAAGAGCGTCGACGCAAGGCATGTGACGAGCGTCGCGAGACCGAGCCGCGGGAAGGCATCGGCGGCATCGGGAAAGAAATGCAGCGTCGCGAGGCCCACCACGGTGCCGATTGCCGCGCCGATCATCTGGCCTACGCCGTACTTGAGGCTGCGGTCGAAGCTCACCTGCAGCGCGAACAGGCTGGAAAAAACGCCCCACGTTGTACTCGATGAACCGATGAAATTCATGCACGCATACGTCAGCACGCTCGCGATGAGCGATTGCACGCACATGCGCAGCGCATCGAACCGGCCGATGCGTCGGGGGCGTCTTCGTATGATTGTCAATTCGGCTTGAGTCGCTGAGAGGTTTGCACGATGCGAGCATCGCCTGTGCCCATGCCACGGCATTGCGATTGCTGAAATGGCGCATCCCCGAATCGGAGCCGATCATGAGACCGCTCGTCAAAACCCTCCTCGTTCTGAGCCTCGCCGCCCTCTCGCCGATGGCCAGCGCAGAGGAAACCGCCAGCCGACACGACCGGCAACGCGGCGATGCCAGGCTTCAGCTCGTCGCGACCTTCGAGCATCAAGTGACCGGCGTTACCGTGACGCCCGATGGCCGCACCTTCGTCAACTTTCCGCGCTGGACGGAAGACGCGCCGATATCCGTCGCCGAGCTCGGCAGCACCGGCGACCTGCGACCCTATCCCGATGCCGATTGGAATAGCTGGCGCAATTCACGTCGCGATGAAGTCACGCCGCAGGATCACTGGGTCTGCGTTCAGTCCGTCGTCGCGGACAAGCGCGGCAATCTGTGGGTCATCGATCCGGGTGCGCCGGCGCAGTCGCTCGTCGTGCCGGGCGCGCCGAAGCTCGTGCAGATCGATCTGGCATCGAACCGCGTCGCGCATGTCTATTCGTTCGATGAAACGATCGCACCGCAAGGCAGCTATCTCAACGATGTCCGCATCAGCCCGGACGGCCGCTTCGTCTATATCACCGATTCGGGCGTGCGCGGCGCGATCGTCGTTGTCGATACGGCGTCCGGCTCGGCGCGCCGCGTGCTCGACGGCGACCCGAGCACGCAGGCCGACAAAAGCGTGACCGTGATGGTCGACGGCAAGCCGCTGCAGCAGACCGACGGACGGCGCGTGAGCTTTTCCGCCGATGGCATCGCGCTGACGCCCGATGGGCGCTATCTGTACTGGCAGGCGGTGAAGGGCAAGACGCTGTATCGCATCGCGACCGACGCGCTTCAGAACGCGCAGTTGAGCGCGCAGCAGGTTTCGTCGCGCGTCGAAGCGGTCGGCATCGACGGTCCCGCGGACGGTCTCTGGTTCGACGAGCGCGGACGCCTTTACGTGTCGTCGGTCGAACATCACGCGATCCGCGTGCGTGACGGCGATCGCTTCACGACGCTGCTGCGCGACAAGCGTCTCGTCTGGCCCGACACGTTCTCGGAAGGCGCGGACGGCACGATCTACGTCACGGATTCGCGCATTCCCGACATGAACTGGTTCGATCCGCAAAGCCCCGTCGCGTTACCGACGCGGCTCTATGCGATCAGGGGACGCTAGCGAATGCCGTCTTCGTCGCTAGCTGACGAAGACGATCTCCTGAACATATGAACCGCTGCAAGTGAAATGGGCGATGCGTCCGATGCGCAAGTGAAGAAGCACTTGCTCGAGTCCGTGGACTTCCGTGCCGTCCTTCTGCTGGCCGACGACGTTCGCGCGGCTCGCCTCGGGCCCGTTGCGCTTCAGATCGATGATGCGGCGGATGGCGCCCTGCGTGTTGGTGAAGTATCGGTTCATGAAGGCAGCACGTGCGTTGTCGTGCTGCGATCGTAGCGTCGCTCACCTCAAGCGAATGTTATGCAGGATACGTAGCCGCGCGATCCGCGCAACGTCGCACGCACGGCGCCTCAGCAGCTTCGTATGACATCCGTGAGTTCCGATGCGGTAACGGGCTTGCGCAGATAGCCGTCGAATTGACGCGATGAATCCATGTCGAATCCGCGCGTACCGGTCACCGCGACGATGCACGCCTCCGTCGATGCGCCCGCGCAGCGCACGAATTCGCAGAGCTTGCGTCCGTCGATATCCGGCAAGCCGATATCCATGAACACGGAGTCGTAGCGAGTCTGGCCTGTCATGCGCAGCGCCTCGCCGCCGGTACGCGCGACGTCCGCGTGATGGCCGAGCGAGGCGGCCAGTTCGGCGAAAGCCGCGGCGACGTTTGCATCATCTTCGACGAACAGAAACAGCATTGTCGATTCCGGCCGATTGCGGCCGGCTCCCGGTGTTTGAAGGGACGCGCATCCTGTCGCAACGCGAGCAAATCCCGTACCGCTCGGACGGACTTCGACACGACGCTATTTCGGTTCATCGCGACTCGGCACGGACGGCGTCGATATCGCGCCGAGCGTCGACGCAACTTCGCCGTCCGACCATGTCGCGATATCTCCCAGCGCAAGCATCCCGACGAGTTGCTTTTCTCCGTTCACGACGGGCATACGGCGTATCTGCAACCGTTCCATCCGGCGCATCGCGTCTTCGATATCGTCGCTCTCGAAGCACCATTCCACCGGCTCGCTCGCCACTTCCTGCACGGCGCACGAAGCATCCTTGCCCGCCGATACCGCGCGAACCACGATATCGCGATCCGTCACGACGCCCTTGAGCCGCGTGCCGTCGCATACCGGCAGCGCGCCTACGTTCAATTCGTCCATCAGCTCGGCCGCGCGGCGAATCGTGTCGCCCGACGCGATCGCCTGCACGTCTCGTGTCATTACATCGGCTACCTTGGTCATGACATTCTCCCGTCTGAATCACGCTGTTCTCGCGATGAGAGAAACAGCATCCGTCATGCCCTCGTCTCGCGTCAGCGTGCGGCACGCCGATTGCTAATCAGGTCGCACGTCCGCTTTCTGTCCATAGAGACGATGCACCCATGCAAAGCGCATTGACGCCCGCGGGCATTCAAGCCAGCCGCATTCTCGACCTGTGGCATCTGACGCTGGCCGTCTGCTGCGTTGTGTTCGCGGCGATTCTGCTCGCGTGTCTCATCGCGATGATGCGCGCGCCTCGCGCGAATCGCGCAACGCCTGCGGATCTCTCCGCCGTCGGGCATCGCGAGCCGCGCGTGCGCTTCTGGGTCGTCGCCGCGACGGGCGTGTCCACGTTTCTGCTCTTCGGTCTCGTTCTCGCCGATGTCCTCACGGACCGCGCGCTCTCGCGCCTGCCCGTCGACAACGCGTTGCGCATCGAGATGACGGGTTATCAATGGTGGTGGCAAGTGCGCTACGCGAACGATGGCGACGCGCCCGGCTTCACGCTCGCCAACGAACTCCATGTGCCGGTCGGACGGCCGGTGGTCGTGTCGCTGAAAGCCGCCGATGTGATCCACACGTTCTGGGTGCCGAATCTTCATGGCAAGAAAGACATGATTCCCGGCCGCGATGCGACCATCGAGTTTCGCGCGGACAAGGCGGGCGTGTATCGCGGACAATGCGCCGAGTTCTGCGGTTACGAACACGCGTTGATGGCGTTTCAGGTCATCGCCGATCCGCCTGCGCAGTATGAAGCGTGGGCGGCCCGTCAGCGCCAGCCGTCCATCGCGCCATCGGACGACATCGCCGTGCGCGGCCGCGACGTGTTCATGAGCCAGGACTGCGCGCGCTGTCACACCGTGCGCGGCACCGAAGCGCAAGGCACGATCGGCCCCGATCTCACGCATGTCGGGAGCAGGCAGTTCATCGCGGCCGGGACGCTTTCCAACAATCGCGGCAATCTCGCCGGATGGATCGTCGATCCGCGCGCGCTCAAGCCCGGCACCGTCATGCCGCCGACGCGCCTGCCGCCCGCCGATCTGCAAGCGCTGCTCGTCTGGATGGAGACGCTCAAATGAGTGAAGCACCGCTGACAGACGGTCCGCACGCATCGCCCGAAGTGCGCGATGCGCTCGCGAAAACCTGGAGCGATCCGCCGGGCTTCATCGGCATGTTGAGCGCGGTCAATCACAAGACGATTGCGCGACGCTTCATCGTGACGACCTTCGTGTTCTTCGTGCTCGCAGGCTTGCTCGCACTCGCGATGCGCACGCAGCTCGCGCGTCCGGATCAGCGGCTGATCGGCCCGAACCTCTACAACGAACTCTTCACGATGCACGGCACGACGATGATGTTCCTCTTCGCCGTGCCGGTGATGCAGGCCGTCGCCGCGTACCTCGTGCCTTTGATGATCGGCGCGCGCAGCATCGCATTTCCGCGCATGAATGCGTATGCGTATTGGGTGTTCCTGTTCGGCGGCTTGCTGCTGTTCGCCGCGCTCGCCGTGAACACCGCGCCGAACACCGGCTGGTTCAGCTACGTGCCGCTCGCCGGTCCCGACTACTCGCCGAACAAGGGCACGGACATCTGGGCGCAGATGATTACCTTCACCGAGCTTTCCGGCCTGCTCGAAGCGGTGGTTCTCATCACGACGATCTTCAAGCTGCGCGCGCCCGGCATGTCGCTCAACCGCATGCCGCTCTTCGTTTGGGCGACGCTCGTGACGCAGTTCATGGTGATCTTCGCGATGCCCGCCGTCATGCTGTGCAGCACAGCGCTGATTCTCGACCGCCTCGTCGGCACGCATTTCTATAACCCGGCGAAGGGCGGCGACGTTTTGCTGTGGCAACACCTCTTCTGGTTCTTCGGCCATCCCGAGGTGTATCTGATCTTCATTCCGCCGCTCGGCTTCATCTCGTCGATCATTCCGACGTTCGCGCGCCGCCCGATATTCGGCTATCCGGCGATGGTGCTGTCGCTCATCGCCACGGCGTTCCTCGCCTTCGGGCTGTGGGTGCATCACATGTTCGCGACGAACATTCCCGAGCTCGGCAAGAGCTTTTTCACGGCGGCGAGCCTGATGATCGCGATTCCATCGGCGCTACAGATCTTCTGCTGGATCGGCACGCTATGGACCGGCAAGCTCAATCTGCGTGTGCCGCTATTGTTCGTCCTCGCGTTCTTCTTCATCCTCGTGATGGGCGGCATGACCGGCATCATGGTCGCGTCGGTGCCGCTCGACCTCCAGGTTCACGATACGTACTTCGTCGTCGCGCATCTGCATTACGTGCTGCTCGGCGGCGCGGTGTTTCCGCTCTTCGGCGCGTTCTTCTACTGGTTTCCGAAATTCGCGGGACGCTTGCTCGACGAGCGGCTCGGCAAGTGGCAATTCTGGCTGTTCTTCATCGGCTTCAATGTGACCTTCTTTCCGATGCATCTGCTCGGACTCGAAGGCATGCCGCGGCGCGTGTGGACGTATCCGCACGGCATGGGCTGGGACGGCATGAATTTCACGGCGACGATCGGCGCTTACATGATCGCGTTGAGCGTGCTGCTTTTCATCGTCAATGTCGTGAAGACGATGCGCAGCGACGAACGCGCCGCCGCCGATCCGTGGGGCGCGGGCACGCTCGAATGGAGCGTGCCGTCGCCGCCGCCGCCGCACAACTTCGATGCGATTCCGGTCGTGCACGGACGCGATCCGCTGTGGGAGCCGTCCGCGCAACCGGCCTTCGTCGCGGGTCTCGCCGCCGATGCGCGCGAAGTGCTCGTGACGAGCGTGCTCGATGCGCAGCCCGATCATCGGCCGATGTTTCCGACGCCCTCTCTGTGGCCGTTCGCAAGCGCCGTCGCCACGACGATTCTGTTCATCGGCTCGATCTACACGCCGTGGGCGATCGTATGGGCGTCGCTGCCGGTCGCCGTGGCGATGATCGGCTGGTTCTGGCCGAGTCGCGGCGAGAACCGGCTCGCGGTCGCGCGGGAGCGCCGGCCATGAACGCCGAAACGCGCCGCGAAGCGCACGGCACCGGCGAGCTCGTGCTCGACGTGCGCGCGTTGCCGACCTTCGCCTTCAGTCACCGCAGCCTCATGTGGTGGAGCACGGCCGGCCTGATGCTGATCGAAGGCACGGTGTTCGCCATCGCGGTGATGATGGTCTTCTATCTGCGCACGCGCGCCCCCGCCTGGCCGATGGCGGCCGAGCCGCCGCGTCTTTTCTGGGGCACGCTCAACACGGTCGTGCTGCTCGCCAGCCTGTGGCCGAACCAGCTCGCGAAGA
The DNA here is from genome assembly GCF_022879815.1 of Caballeronia zhejiangensis. Lineage (NCBI taxonomy): Bacteria > Pseudomonadati > Pseudomonadota > Betaproteobacteria > Burkholderiales > Burkholderiaceae > Caballeronia > Caballeronia zhejiangensis. Next base: position 226,234 of record NZ_CP084288.1, on the reverse strand, counting down.
ACGCGGCGGAACGTGGCGATCGCCGGAAAGCGGCGATCTGGCTCGCGGTGTGCCTGGGCGCATCGGTGATTTTCCTCGTGATACGCGGATTCGAATTCGCATCGCTCAACGTGAGCTGGTACGCGAACGCGTATGGCTCGGTCATCTGGCTGCTGCTCGGTCTGCACACGACTCACCTCATCACCGATACCGTCGATACGGCCGTGCTCACGGTGCTGCTCTTTACGGGGCCGTTCGAGGGCAAGCGGCTCGTCGATGTCAGCGAAAACGCGCTCTATTGGTACTTCGTCGTGTTGAGCTGGCTGCCGATCTACGGCGTCATCTATTGGGCGGCGCGGCTATGAAAACCTGGCTCGCGCTGCTCGGCGCTCCGTTCATCGTTCTCGCCTGTCTCAGCTTGAACTACGCGCTGGTGACGCCCGCGTGCCGGCTCGGAGGCCATGCGTTGCTCGACGGCGTGAGCGGCGCGAGCGCGATCGTCTGCGTGGCCGCGACGCTGCTCGCATGGCAGCGCTGGCGCGACGCGCGGCGCAAACTCGCCCTGCCGACGCCCGATACCGGCGACCGTCCGGCACGCGCCGGTTTCATCGCGGCGGTCGCAGCCGGTGTGGGCGCGCTGTCGGTGCTTTCCGTGATCGCGATTTCGATACCGCAATGGCTACTGTCCGCCTGCTGAAATGCGCGCTGCCTTGCGTGCTCCTGTCGTCCGCCGATGCGTATGCCCACGTCGCAGCGACGGAGGCATCGCCGCTCGCGTGGACGTTCGAGCCGTGGATCGTCGCCGTGCTGGCGGCGAGCCTGACGCTCTATCTCGCCGGCTATCTGAAGCTGAACAAGCGCGGCGCGCAAGGCCGTCGCGAGCGGACCGCGAAGCTGATCGCGTTCGCCGCCGGATGGTCGACGCTCGTCGTCGCGCTGGTTTCGCCGCTGCACGCATTGAGCGAATGGCTCTTCTCCGCGCACATGCTGCAGCACGAGCTCTTCATGCTCGTGGCCGCGCCGCTGCTCGTCATCGGCCGGCCGCTCGCCGTGTGGCTCTGGGCGTTTCCCGCGAACGCGAGAGCGCGCATCGGCGCGGCGACGCGTTCACGCTGGATCAAACTGCCATGGCGCTTCCTGACCTTGCCCGTCGTCGCGTGGACGTTGCACGCCGCCGCGCTGTGGTGCTGGCACGCGCCGCGCTTCTTCGAGGCGGCGCTCGCGCGCCCCGGCATCCACACGCTTCAGCACGCCAGTTTTCTGGCGAGCGCGCTGCTGTTCTGGTGGACGGTGTTCGGCCGCGCATCGGAGGCACAGGGCGCATCCAATGCCCACGCGATGCTTTCCCTCTTCACGACGATGGTCCACACCGGCGCGCTCGGTGCGCTGCTGACGCTCGCGCCGGGTGTCTGGTATCCGTCGTGCATCGAGACGACGCGCGCCCTCGGCTTCGATCCCTTGCAGGATCAGCAACTCGGCGGTCTGGTGATGTGGGTTCCGGGCGGGCTTGCGTATCTGATCGGCGGATTGCTCGTCGGCGCGCGCTGGCTGATGCGGCGGCCGCCGCCGCGCGCCGTCGCCGACGTGGCCAGCGAAGGATGAGCACATGCACACGACTCCAATCGCGCTCCTTCTGATCGCTACGCTCGCCGCTTGCCAGGGCAAGCCGCCTTCGGCCGACGCGATCACCGGCGGCAATCCGCGACACGGCCTCGATGCGATCCAGCGTTACGGCTGCGGCGCGTGCCACCGGATAGACGGCGTGCCGGGCGCTTACGGCAAGGTCGGACCGACGCTGCAAAACATCGGCGAGCGGGCTTATGTCGCGGGCAAGCTGCCGAACACACCGGAGAATCTGCAGACATGGATCCGTTTTCCGCAGCGCATTTCACCGCAGAGCGCGATGCCCGATCTCGGCGTCGGCGAAATCGATGCGCGTGACATCGCCGCATACCTGTATCACCAATAACGATGAACGTATCCCGCATCCTCTCCGTTCTGCTTCTGTGGCCGCTCGCCGTCATGGCGGACGACAGGGCGTCGCCATCGCCCGAACTGATTGCGCGCGGCGCGTATCTCGCCAAAGCCGCCGACTGCGCCGGATGCCATACCGCGCCCTCGAACGGCGCGCCGTATGCGGGCGGGCTCGAGATGACGTCGCCGTTCGGCACCATCGTCAGCAGCAACATCACGCCGGATCGCGAGACGGGCATCGGCACATACAGCTACGAGGACTTTGCGAAGGCGTTGCGCGAGGGCGTCGCGCCGGGCGGCAAGGGGCTTTATCCCGCGATGCCGTATCCGGCGTTCGTGAAGATCAGCGACGACGATCTGCGCGCGCTCTACGCCTACATGATGCATGGCGTGCCGCCCGTGAATCACCGGCCGCCGGAAACGAAAGTACCCTTTCCGTTCAACCAGCGCTGGGCGTTGCCTCTGTGGCGCATGGCGTTCGCGCCGAAGCAGCGGTTTGAACCGCACGCCGATCGCGATGCGAGCTGGAATCGCGGCGCCTATCTCGTGCAGTCGCTCGGGCATTGCGGCTCGTGCCACACGCCGCGCGGGATCGCATATCAGGAACGCGGATACGACGAGTCATCGAAAACGTTCCTCTCCGGCGGCGTCAACGACAACTGGTTCGCGCCGAATTTGCGCGGAGATTCCGGCTCGGGGCTCGGGCGCATCGCACAGGACGATATCGCCGCGTTTCTCAAGACGGGCCACGGCGCGGGCATGGCCGCATTCGGCAGCATGGTCGAAACGATCGAGGACAGCACCCAATACCTGACCGATGACGATCTGCGCTCGATCGCCGTCTATCTGAAGACGCTGCCCGCGACCGGCGCGGCGGACGGCGTGTTCGATCCGTCGCTTGCGTCGCCGGGACGTCTCAAGACGCGCGCGCCCGACGTTGCGCCCGAACAGGGCGCGGCGGTCTATGCGGGGTTTTGCGCACAGTGTCATCGAAGCGATGGCAAGGGCGTGCCGAATGCGTTTCCCGCGCTGGCGGGCAATCCCTCGGTCATCAGCGAAGATACGACCTCGCTGATCCGGCTGCTCGTCGAAGGCGGCAACAGCCCCGCGACGATCCACGGCCCGCCACGTCAGGCGATGCCGCCCTTCGCCGGACGCCTCACCGACGTACAGATCGCGCAAGTGCTCACGTATGTGCGCGCGTCGTGGGGCAACGACGCGCGCCCGGTCACGGCCAACGACGTGGGATCGTTTCGCGCGACCATCCACAAATGACGTGCGTTACTCCGGCGTGCCCGCGCCCTCGTTCGGCTTGACTTCGGAAAGGTCGTCCTTCCGCACTTCGGCTTCGCGCACGGTCGTGCCTTCGTCGTCCGTTTCGGAGACATCGGTGGTGAAGGTTTCGTCGTCGGAGGGCTTCTGGTCCTGTCCGCTTTGCTGGGATGGCGTGCTCATGTTCGATGCTCCTTACGGTTACGGCGGCCGCACCATACGGCCACTCTTGTTTCAACGCTTGCGCGCTATCGATTACTCGTTGGTCGGATCGCCCGGGTCTTCCACGCCCTTTTCGATGTTGTCCTTCTGATCGCCATAGTCCTTGCGATTGGCGCCGTTGGTAATTTCGACATCGCCTTTCACCTTGCGATCTTCATTGCCCGTCACGGTGCCGATGGCCGTATCGGTCCAGCCTTTGATCTGTTCCTTGATCCCTTCCCTTTGATCCTTGTTCATCGTGTGCTCCTGTGTGATGGACAAATGGCGATGACAGCCGATGCCTTCAGCGTGCCGCGCGTCCGCGAATCAGCGCCGCGATCGCGAAGCCTGCGCCGAGCGCGACGTAGGTCATCGCGAGCGAGCGCTTCGACAGATGAGCTTCGAAGCCGGGCGTGACTCGTTTGGGCACGGCGTGGTAATCGACGACATAGGCGACGAGCGCGGTCGTCGCGGCGGCGGCGACGATCGTCGCTGGCCGGGAACGCGGTCCGCATAACGACTCGAACAACACGCCCCAGAAAGCCGCGCTTCCCATGTGAATGGTTGCGCCGAACGCGCTGTATCTGAAGCTCGGTTCTTCATGCCAGATTGCTCTCGGCCATAAGCAGTGGGATACGGCGTTGATCGCCGCGTATGGCTCGTGTCCCGCGCGAACGGCCGCGGTCGACGCGGCGCAAGCCGAAGCCAGTCCCGCAGCGGAGCCTGAATAGATGGCCCGCTTCATCAGGTCGTCGAAATGCCCTTGCATGTGTGGCTCCTTGCCGAACGCTCACGCGTTTCGCAGCATCCGCCGTGCCGAAGTTGCTCAGGAACGTCTTTCCGTGTGATGTCGATGTCCGCCCCTCGCGAACACGAAGAGCGTCGCGCCTGCCGCGGCGATTGCGAATCGACTGGGGTTCGCTTTTACCGCACCGATTACCTTCGCGATCACGGGCGAACCGTTCGGCGCGACGCTCGGGCGCGTTTGCATCGCGGGCGCGGTTTGCGGACGTGTCGTGGCGGGCACGTTCGTCGCCGGCGCTGCATGAGGCTCGCGCTTCTCGTTCGATTCGTCGGTCTTGCCTTCGCGCGCCTCGACTCGCGTTGCAGCGGCTTCCGCGCCCAGCAGCATGACGGCTGCCGCGAAATACAGCCACATCAGGAGCACGGCGAGCGAGCCGGCCGCGCCGAATGCGCTCGCGGTCCCGGCATGCGTGAGATAGAGCGCGAACAGCTTCTTGCCGACCGAGAACAGCACCGCGGAGATAACGCCGCCTACGAGCGCATCGCGCCACGGTACGTGACCATCGGGCAGATACTTCAACAGCGCGGCGAAAGCGCACGAAAGGATCGCGAGACCGAGCACGAACTGCACGATGTCGCCGATGACGACGAGCGGCGATTCCCCGAACACCCATTTGCCCGCGGCCTGCACGGCGGTGTCCAGCACGAGCGACACGATCAGCAGGAACGCGACGCCCATCACGAGACCGAAGGAGATCAGCCGAACCTTGACGAGCGTGGCGACGCCCGATTTTTCTCTGCCGCTTTTCGGCCAGATGATCGATAGCGCCGTGTTCAACGATGAAAACGTCGCCGATGCGCCCACGGCCAGCAGTACGAACGAGATCACCGCGGCAATGCCGCTTCCGCCGCTCTGATGCGCGTGCTCGACGATCGCCTGCACGCTCGCGGCGGCATCCTTGCCGAGCATGCCGTTGATCTGATGAAAGAGCTGACCGCGAGCGGCCTCCGCGCCGAACACGAGGCCCGCGACGGCGATCACCATGACGAGCGTCGGCGCGAGCGAGAACGCTGAATAGAACGCGATGCTCGCGGCCATCGGCGCAGCACGATCCGCGCTGAAACGTTTGAACGTGCGTGCGGGCCACGCGAAGGTTCGTCCCATAAGCGACTTGACGTTCATGGTTGTCTCCGTTGATTCATCCGCTCGGCATCAAGCATCGTCGATGCCCGCTCCTTCGAAGTCAGTTGGATCGCGTGGCATACGCGTTGCTGATTCCCATTCAGGCCGATGCCGCGGACTTCGATCCGGACAGCCGGCCTTCCATTCCACGACGCGGCTTTCCCCCGCGATACGCCAGCGCGATGCATCGCGCTGAGGCTTGCAGCAGCATGACCGTAACCGACGCCTTCGACGTCCTCTTGGTCGCTGCGAGCATAACCGTCCAACCTTGATGATTCGCGCCGGGACCGTGAAGGGTTTCGTGCGCCCTAAAAGGAGCCATGCAATGTTCGTGCATAACAAGCGTCTGCAATACACCGTCCGCGTGAGCGCGCCCAATCCGGGTCTCGCCAATCTGATGCTCGAGCAGTTCGGCGGGCCGCAGGGCGAACTGGCTGCCGCGTGCCGGTACTTCACGCAAGCTGTCGGCGAAGACGATCCGGGCCGCAAGGACCTGTTGTTCGATATCGCCACCGAAGAACTGAGCCATCTCGAAGTGATCGGCTCGATCGTCGCGATGCTGAACAAGGGCGCAAAGGGCCAGCTCGCGGAAGCAGTGGAATCGGAAGCCGAGTTGTATCGCTCGCTCACGGGCGGCGGCAACGATTCGCACACCACCGCGCTGCTCTATGGCGGCGGCCCTGCCCTCACCAACTCCGCGGGCGTGCCCTGGACCGCTGCCTATATCGACACCATCGGCGAACCGACGGCCGACCTGCGCTCGAATATCGCCGCTGAGGCACGCGCGAAGATCGTCTATGAGCGTCTCATCAACGTGACGGACGATCCGGGCATCAAGGAAGCGCTGGGCTTTTTGATGACGCGCGAAATTGCGCATCAGAAGTCGTTTGAAAAGGCGCTTCATTCGATTCAGCCGAACTTCCCGCAAGGCAAGCTGCCGGGCGAGCCGGAGTTCACGAGCGTGTACTTCAACATGTCGAAGGGCAATGACGCGCGCGGGCCGTGGAACGAAGGCGGCGACTGGAAGTTCGTCGAAGATCCGCAACCGGCCGTCGATGGCGGCGACGGAGCGGCCACCGTGACCGTGACCGAACGCGATGTCGAAGTGCTGCAGGCGATGGCATCGCGCACGGCTTCGGATCCGTCCGCCGATCCGACCACCGGCGCCGACCTGGGCGCTGGAAAGGCGAACGAAGTGTAAGACCGGCGGCGCTGCTCCGGTTCGGGGCAGCGCCGCTCGAGCGTTATCGATGCGCCAACGAATCATGAGTGCCGTGAGCGAATACCTGGTACCGAAATGCGCGATCTGGACACGTAGAACGAAAACCGCGCCCGGCACGCCGCGCGTGCTCGTCGTCGACGACTATGTGGATACGGCCGACGCCATCAGCATGGTTCTGGCCGTGTGCGGATTCGATGCCGATGCCGTCTACGGCGGCCTCGGCGCAATCGACGCGACCACGCGATGCAAACCGGAAGTCGTCCTGCTGGATATCTGGATGCCCGACATGTCCGGGCTCGAAGTCGCCGCCCGCCTTCGCGCGGACGCGAACACGTCCGGGACCATTCTTATCGCCCATTCGGCGGCAGCAAGCGAGGCCGATCTGCAACGCGCGAAGCAAGCGGGATTCGACGCGTTTTGCGCGAAGCCGACCGACGCGATGACCTTCGCGCCGTTGCTTCGTTACTTCGTGCACGGGCCCGTCGCATGACGAGACGCGCGGCACGCTCGATGCGCGATGCGCGGAACATCGACATCACTGACGCACAGAGGAAAACATGAGCATCTTCTCGAACATATTGAACAAGATCTTTCCGCACGACCATCCGGCGGCGACCGCTTCCGGCGGGACCGTGCCGCCTGCGGCACCCAATGCGGCGCCGCCATCGAGCACGACCTCTTCGGGCAATCCGACCAGCACGCCTCTGGGTTCGGCGAGCGGCGCCGCCGGCACGCCCGCAACGCCCGGCGTCGAGCCTGCACGGCCAGCGGTCACGCCATTGCCCGAAGTGGACGTCATTGCGATCCTCACGCAAAAGCAGCAGCAAAACGGCGCGGCGCTGAGCTGGCGATCGTCCATCGTCGATCTGCTGAAGCTGCTCGATCTCGATAGCAGTCTCGAATCGCGCAAGGCGCTGGCGCAAGAACTGCACTACACCGGCAACACCGACGACTCCGCCACGATGAACATCTGGCTGCACAAGCAGGTCATGACGAAGCTAGCGGAGAACGGCGGCAAGGTGCCGGCCGATCTGAAATGAGAACCCGCTTTTCCCTGATCGATCCATGAACGAATCTCGACACAGCATGCGACGCGCTTCGTCACCGGCCGCCGCAAGCGTAACTTCTACTTCGATTCGTTGAACGACTTGGCGTAGAGCTGCGCGCTCCGGTCCAGATCTTCCGTCGCGGCATAGATCAACGGCTGCGCTTCGGGAGAAAGCACCGCACCGTCTATCACGCTGCCTGTCACGAGGCGATGATCCCCGGCTTCGATATCGCCGATAGCCTGACAGTCGAAATACGCCAGCGCATCGGGCAGTATCGGCGCGCCGCTTCGGCCGGTTTTCCAAGGCGTCGACGACAGCTTGTCGATCGTGCGGCCCGATTGTGTCCCGAAGTGCGCGGCCAACGTCTGCTGATCCGAACGCAGCACGTTGATGGAGAACGCGCGTCCGCGTTGCAGTATCCGATAGGACGCATGCGCCGGATTGATTGCGATCGCAACGAGCAGCGGGTCGAACGAGACCTGCATGACGGAGCTCGCCGTAAACGCGTTCTTCGTCGCGCCGTCCGCCACGCCGATCACATGGACGCCTGCCGTCAGACGCCGGAAGAGGTCGGCCATACCGTTTGTCATCGCGCTTTACCCTTGATGTCGGAGGAATCGTTCAAGCGTGCATGTGCATGTGCCATGCCTCGGCGGGAATACGCGTTGCGCAAGTCGAATGGCAGCGACGACGCACCTATCCGACAATCGGATCAATCCGCAGGAGGCGACCTTGAAGGCACTCATCTGGCATGGCAAGAAAGACATCCGTTACGACACCGTTCCGGACCCCGTGATCGAGCACGGCCGCGATGCGATCATCAAGGTATCGACTTGCGCGATCTGCGGCTCGGACCTCCATCTGTTCGATGGCTTCATGCCCGGCATGGAATCGGGCGATGTGATGGGTCATGAATTCATGGGCGAAGTGGTCGAAGTCGGCCGTGATAACACCGCCCTCAAAGTGGGCGATCGTGTCGTGGTGCCGTTCACGATCATCTGCGGCGAATGCGATCAATGCAAGCGGGGCAATTTCTCCGTTTGCGAACGCTCGAACCGGAACAAGGACGCCGCCGACAAACTCTTCGGTCATACGACGGCCGGCCTCTTCGGATACACGCATCTGACAGGCGGCTATGCGGGCGGACAGGCCGAATACGTACGCGTGCCGTTCGCGGACAAGACCCATATCAAGATCCCCGATGGCCTTTCCGACGAACAGGTGCTCTTTCTCGGCGACATCTTCCCGACCGGATGGCAGGCCGCGGTCAATTGCGAAATCGAACCGACCGACACCGTCGCGATCTGGGGCGCGGGCCCCGTCGGGCAGATGGCGATCCGCAGCGCGATATTGCTGGGGGCGCGACAGGTCATCGTCATCGATCACGTTCCCGAGCGGCTTGCGATGGCGCAGGCGGCGGGCGCGATCCCGATCAACTTCAAGGACGAAAGCGTGCTCGACCGCTTGCGCGATCTGACACAAGGCAAAGGCCCCGAGAAGTGTATCGATGCCGTCGGCATGGAGTCGCACGCGACGCGCTCGTTCGACGGCATCTACGATCGAATCAAGCAGGCCGTCATGCTCGAATCCGACCGGCCGCATGTGCTGCGCGAGATGATCTACGTGTGCCGTCCGGCGGGCGTGCTCTCGGTGCCGGGCGTGTATGGCGGACTGATCGACAAGATTCCGTTCGGCGCGGCGATGAACAAAGGTCTCACCTGGCGCATGGGGCAAACGCACGTCAATCGATGGAGCGACGACTTGCTCAAGCGCATCGAAGAAGGACAGATCGATCCGTCCTTCGTCATCACGCACCGGATGAATCTGGCGGACGGGCCGCAGATGTACGAAACCTTCCGCGATAAGCAGGACGGGTGCATCAAGGTGGTCCTGAAGCCTTAGTCGACGCACCCGCGCAGGGTGAGGACGCGTCGCTTTGCGTTTGGATGCGCGCTCGGGCCGGCGAAGCGGCGCGCGAGCGCGCGGACGCCGAAAGCGGCGCCTCTGCGACGTGCGTGATCATTGCGCGCATCCATCGCATTCAAGGACCGTGCTCGATGCGATGAAAGGCGCGCGCAGACAGCATGCCGACGCGTGAACGTCAGTCGTGGCGATGATGCTTGTGATGCTTGCCGCGATGGCCGTTATAGCCGCGGCTGTAGTCGTCCGCGTACGAATTCGAGCGCGAAACATTGCCGCCCAATGCCGCGCCCGCGCCGCCGCCGAGCGCCGCGCCGATCAGACCGCCGCCGCGGCCGCCCATGGCGTTGCCTGCCGCCGTGCCCGCACCGCCGCCGAGCGCGCCGCCGATGATCGCGCCCGTGCGCTCGCGACGGTTCGACGTGACCGCCGCCGGCGCCGCCACCACCGCCCCGCCGAGCACCGCGCCCGTGCTGCCGCCCACCGCGCCGCCCAGCGCCGCGCCGGCTACGCCGCCGAGCGCGCCGCCGAGCGCATTGTTCATGTCGCCGGCCATCGCCGAAACCGACGCAGCAGCCGTGAGCGCTGCGATTGCAACGAGTCGAATGATTCGCTTTGACATAGTTCGGATGATTGTTTTTGAGACGGGCCGAGTATAACCGCGGCTTACGAAAACCTTCGGTAAAACTGCCGCACGTCGGCGGTAAGACTTGTAACAAAGTCCGATTGCCGACGTCGCGCGACCGCAGCCGACGCCTCGTCGATGGCGACGTTAGAATCTAATTCCGATTCGTCGAATCGTCCGCTACAGGAGGCCAGCGTGCCCGCGTTACTCCCTGACGTCGATCGAGATGGACTTCTCGAATACTCGGTCGTCTTCACCGACCGATCGATCAACCATATGTCGCAGCGCTTTCAGGGCGTCATGCGCGACATCTCCAACACCCTGAAGAAGGTCTACAACGCCAAGGCCGTCGCGGTCGTTCCCGGCAGCGGGACGTTCGGCATGGAAGCGGTCGCCCGGCAGTTCGCGACGAACAAGAAGTGCCTCGTCATCCGCAATGGCTGGTTCAGCTACCGCTGGTCGCAGATTTTCGACATGGGCGGCATTCCGTCCGAATCGACCGTGCTGAAGGCGCGCCCGGTCGCGCAAGGCAGGCAGGCCGCATTTGCGCCGCCGCCGATCGAAGAAGTCGTCGCCGCGATCAAGCAGAACAAGCCCGATCTCGTCTTCGCGCCGCACGTCGAAACCGCAGCCGGAATCATCCTGCCCGATTCGTATCTGCGCGCCGTGGCCGATGCGGCTCACGCCGTGGGCGGCATGTTCGTGCTGGACTGCATCGCCTCGGGCACCGTCTGGGTCGACATGGAAGCGAGCGGCGTCGATGTGCTCATCAGCGCGCCGCAAAAGGGATGGAGCGCGTCGCCGTGTTGTGGACTCGTCATGTTGAGCCCGCTCGCCCGCGAAAGAATCGACGCGACGACGAGCACGAGCTTCGCCTGCGACCTTCGCAAATGGCTGCAAATCATGGAAGCCTACGAGAACAACGGCTTCGCGTATCACGCCACGATGCCCACGGACAGTCTCACGACACTGCGCGATGTCATGAAGGAAACCGAGGCGTACGGCTTCGACAAAGTGCAAGCGGAGCAATTCGAGCTGGGCAAGCGCATCCGCTCGCTCTTGGCCGACAAGGGCTTCAAGAGCGTGGCGGCCGAAGGTTTCGAAGCGCCGGGCGTCGTGGTCTGCTACACGGACGATGACGGCATCCGCACCGGCAAGAAATTCGCCGATGCCGGCGTGCAGATCGCGGCGGGCGTTCCGCTTCAATGCGACGAGCCGGCAGATTTCAAGACCTTCCGCATCGGCTTGTTCGGGCTGGACAAGCTTCACGACATCGAAGGCACGGAGGCCCGATTCGCGAAGGCGCTGAACAGCATTCTGTAACGCGCGCGGCTAGCGTTGCGGCAGGGCGCGCCGCGTGAGATTCAGCACCAGCAGGAAGCCGATGAACATGACGATGCCGCCCGCGATCAGGCTCGCACCGATCGCGCCGCGATAGACCGCGACGATCTGCGCCTGCTGCGCCGCGCTCATCTGCGCGATCGCGGCGATACCGTGATCCAGCAGCGCCTGCGTATCGAGGGACGCAGGCAGCCCGCTCATCTCGCGCTTGAGCACGAAGGTCATGATGCCGCCGGACAACGCCACGCCCAGCGACGCTCCCAGCGAGCGCACGAATCCCATCGTCGCGGTGGCGGCGCCGAGCACGCGCTCGGGCACCGAGTTCTGCACGATGACCGTCGCGTTCGGCATGCCGATGCCCATGCCCGCGCCGAGCACCGCCATCGCGCAGAGAAAGAGCGGCACGCTCGCGCCGATATGCGCAAGCAAGGCGAGCGAGGCGAGACCGAGACATTCGAGAAAGACGCCGATCGACAGGAGCGTCGCGATACGCCGCATGCTGCCGACGGAAAAGCGTCCGCCGGTCACGGACGTGACGAGCATCATCGCGACTTGCGGCAGCATCATCGCGCCGGACTGCTCGGGCGTCTCGCCCAATACGAGCTGGAAATAGAGCGGCATGAAGACGAGCGAGCCCATCATCGCGAAGGCCATGATGCCGGAAGCCGCCACGCAGGTCGCGTAAGGCACGTTGCCGAAGAGCTTCAGATCGATGATCGGTTCCCGCGCGCGCCGCTCGACGAAGAACAGGGCGACGAAGCACGCGAGCGCAAGCACGCACGACAACGGCAAGCGCATGCCCGACATGAACGACGCGGACGCCGAATTGAACACCAGCAACAGCGCCGATGTCCCGATGCAGACCAGCACCGCGCCCGCGTAATCGACGGCGTGCTCGCCGCCGCGCTCGACCTTCGGCAGCGACATCATCACGAGCGCGAGCGACAGCGCGCCGATCGGCGGATTGATGTAGAACACCCATCGCCATGACGCGTGACTCGTGATGAAGCCGCCCAGCAACGGCCCCGCGACGCTGCTCACCGCGAACGCGCCGGTGAAGAGGCCCTGATAGCGCCCGCGCTCGCGCATCGGCACGATGCTGCCGACGAGCGTCTGCGACATCGTCATCAGCCCGCCGGCGCCGAATCCTTGCAGCGCGCGAAACAGAATGAGCGCGTTCATCGATCGCGCCGCGCCGCACAGCGCCGAAGCCACGAGAAAAATGCCGATGCTGAGCGCGAAGAACGGCTTGCGTCCGTACATGTCGGAGAGCTTGCCGTAGAGCGGCGCGCTGACCGTCGACGTCAGCATGAACGCGGTGACGACCCACGTAAGATGGTTCAGGCCGCCGAGTTCGCCCGCGATGACCGGCAGCGCGGTCGCCACGATGCTCTGGTCGAGCGCCGCGAGGATCATCGCGAGAATGAGGCCCGCGAACACGCGCCGGCGCTGGTTTAACGGGATCGGTGAAACGGCAACGTCGATTGTTTCTGTGGACATCGTGTAGCGAAAATTGGATGGAAGAACGCACTACGCGCGCAGCAGGATGCGTGCCCTTTCGGATAACATTCCTTGGTTAAGCAGGCCGGAGCGAGCGATGACAACCGCAACCGTATTCAACGAGCACGCCGATCACTGGCTCGCCGCGCGGCGCGATCCGGAGACGGGTATCGAAGGGCTGCGCGCGCATTTCAGCGGTCACGCCTACGATCCGCACGATCACGACGACATGCTGATCGGCTACACGGAACAAGGCGTGCAGCGCTTTCAGTGTCATCGGTCTTTGCATACGAGCGTGCCGGGCCGCGCGATATTGATCGAACCCGGCGCGCTGCACGACGGTCATGCGCCGGAAGCCGGCGGCTTCACCTACGCGATGCTGTACCTGCCGCAAGCATGGGTCGAACGCGCGGCGCACGAACTGAATCTTCCGGGCCTGCGCAGCGTCGAGGCGGCTTTCAGTCGAACGCTCGTCGACGATCGCCGGCTCGTCGACGTCATCCGCACGGCGTTCCACGCCATCTATCACGACGAAGGCAGGCTCGCGCGCGATCAGGCGTTCGATCGCCTGCTGACGCAACTCAGCGGCCAGTTGCGCGACGCGCCGTCGATCGGCGGCGTCACCGCGCCGCTCGCCGCCCTTCGCGCGCGCGATCTCCTGCATGAACAGATGGACGGCAACATCGGACTCGATGAGCTCGCGACCGTTGCGGGCATCGACCGGTTCCGCCTGACGCGCCTCTTCAAGCGGGCGTTCGGCACGTCGCCGCACGCGTATCTGGTGCGCTTGCGCCTGCGCGCCGCGCGTCGCTTGCTGGCGGCCGGTCATCGGCCCGCGCAGGTTGCCGCGATCGTCGGATTCTCGGATCAGAGCCACCTCGGCCGCTGGTTTCATCGCGCGTACCGGATGACACCGGCCGCGTATCGGCGGATGTGCACAAACGTTCCAGACTGAACGCCGCGAATCGCGCAACATGAATGTTCCAAGGAGGAACCTTCATGTTCGACACCAAAGTGGCGCTCATCGTGCGCGATGATCTGCCCGTCTGGCAAAAGCTCAATGTCGTCGCCTTTCTCGCGACCGGCGTCGCGGCCGCGGTGCCCGAAGCGCTCGGCGAGCCTTACGAGGACGCCGCCGGACATCGCTACGGCCGCATGCTGGGCCAGCCGATGCTCGTGTTCGCCGCCGATCTGTCCGGCCTGCAAGCCGCGCATCGACAGGCGATCACGCGCGAACTCAGAATCGTGCCGTATGTTCACGCGATGTTTTCCACCGGGCACGATGCCGCGAATCGCGAGGCATTTCGTGCCGAGGACGCGGCGAATCTCGATCTCGTCGGCCTCGCGCTGCACGGCGCCAAAAAGGCCGTCGACAAGGCGGTAAAGGGACTGGCCTTGCACGGCTGATTCGAGCCGCCTTGTCGGTCAATGCGACGACACGATGATGCTCGAAATGACGCCCGTGGCGATCGCCGCCAACACGAAGTCGCCGTTCACCTGCACCCACTGATAACCCGAGGGCGGAGCGTGCAGGTCATGCGCGCGCCAGTCCTTCACGACGTAACGCGATCCACGATACGAATCCGGCAGACGGTCGCCCGAATGCCAGTCCTGATGCGGCACCGGACGGCGCGCATCGTCGTGTCCGCGTGCTTCGGGTCCGGCGTTTCGCGGCTTGCCGGGCCCTTCCTGTTGTCGATGATCCGGGCCTGCATCCGGTCCGGCCGGTTGAGCGAACGCGGCCGTCTGTCCAAAGGTGATGACACAAAGAAGGGAAGCAATCGCAAGTCTGTTCATAGGCATCTCCATAAAACCAATGAGAGCGATGGCGCGCTCATTGATTCAATGCGATGCCTTTCGTTTCCTTACCGCAGGTCGCATCGGCGCGTGTGAATCGTTCATCGACCGAGCACCGTCACGGCGGGAAAGCGCATCAGATTTTCAACGTCCCACTCGTCGCCCAGATAGCGCGTATCCGGCAGCGCGCGAGGCGAGACGAGATCGGCGGACATGCCGCGCGCGATCAGACGTTGAAGAACGTCGTCACGCAGCCAGAACAGCGACCCGTCGTATATGGCGGGCCTGTAATCCGCCTTGAACGCGGCAAGCGAGTAGATGTCGCTGTCCCCGCTCCATACGCCATGCGTTTCGATGACTTCGGGACGTTCCGTGCTTATGTAGTCGCCCAGCTTCGCATACCCCTGACGCGTCAGCGATGGATTCGTCAGCAGCCCCAGATCCAGGATGTTCAGGCGTTCGCAGCACAATGCCGTGCCGCCGACGTCCGGCGTCAGGAACTTGAGCGTCGGCTGCCCGAGATGCTCGCGCAAGCGATCGACCGACGCGCCGGTCATCGCGAAGTTCTGTGGCGTTACGCCTCGCCAGTCGCCGGGCGATTGATTCCACACCCTCTTGCGAACCGCGCTTCCCATTGCATCCATCGAAGCCGGCAGCGCGCCGCGCATCGCCGCGCCGACGATCATCGTGTCGACGTTTTCGCGCAGCACCTTGGCGTTGAACACGAAGGTCCCGGCAAGGCACAGCAAGAGCCAGCGCAACACGCGCGGCCGACGCATGTTCGCGAAACGTTCCGCGAGCGATAGCACGAGGATCGGCAGCACCGCCACGAACATCCGGCCGGTATAGCCCCAGTTTCTTCCCGATATTAGTGCGAACACGCCAAAGGCCGCTATCAGAAGCAGCGGCATCGGATCGAGACGGCGCGCCTGACCGCCCTTCCAGCTCAGGACGATGCCAGCCAGCAGCGCGGCGTTCACGAAGAGAAAATCCTTGAGGCCGCGCAGCTTCTCCAGTAAGCCGTCCCAGCCCTTCTTGCTGTATGGCGCGTGAAGCTTGGCCAGAATGGTGTTCGGCAACAATACGCCGAAGACCCAATATCGCCAGAGCGTCATCAGCAGAAAACAAAGCATCAGGCACACGCACATTCGAAACGCGCGCGAGCGTTCCTGCGGGCAAAACACGACCATCCAGCCCAGCGCGAAACCCAGATAGAACACCGCTTCGAAGCGAGTCAGCATCAGAAGCGGCACGAGTGCATACGCGAGCGTCGATTGCGCGCGCCAGTAGAGCACGAACGCGAGCAGCAGCAACGCGAAGACCGTCATCTCCATGCCGTTGACGATCTCGGCCTGACACATCGGAAGCAGCCCGAGCAAGGACACGACGATGAGCCGATGCGTCGGGCTCGGCAATGACGGTTGAAGCGCGCGCCACATCAGCACCAGCGTAGCGCTGAGCGCGATGAACGAAAGCAGTTGCGCCGCCCTGATCGCTTCGAGAAAGCCCGGATGGAACAGCCAATGCCCGATCGCGAGCATCGCCGTCATGAGCAGCGTCGACGTACCTTCGCCCAACGGCGACACCGGGGTCAACGCAAACAATCCGTGCCGCCCGAGCGTCTGTGCATACGCGACGGTGATGGCGCCGTCGTCCCATCCGTATGGGCCGGCCAGCGCGATCGCCGTCAACGAAAGTACCGCGTACGCCACTGCGAAGAGCAACCCGGTGGCTTTCTCCTTCGCCTCGATCCTGTGCGTGACGTGTTCGGTCATAGGCAGACAGCGCTATTGCGACCGCAATCCGAACACGGCGACGCCATTCTTCGCGCCCACATACACCTTGCCGTTCGCGATCATCGGCGTGATGAACTTGTTGCCCGCACCGAACTGGTCGCGCGCGCCCGCATCGACGCTGCTGTAGAGCTGATGATTGAGATTGGTCGCGTCGTAGGCGCGCAGCACGCCGATCGACCCGTTCTCCGCCGCCCACAGAATCGCGTTCGACGTGCCGTTCGCCGAAATGCTCGGCGTCGCGCCCGGGAAGCCGAACGAGTTCAGCGTCTGACTCGACGGCGTGCGCGACAGCGCGGCGTTCGTTACCGTGAACGCCTTGATGTTGTCGCCGACCGAGCCGAAATAGACCCTGCCGTTGAAGTACGCGGGCGCGCCGAACATCGGTCCGCGTATCTGGCCGACGAGCTCCTGATAGATGTGATCCGCGTTCGAATCGAACTTGCCCATCGACCAGCGGTTGACGACATAGATCGTCGAGTTCTTGCCCGCGCCGACCGCGAGACGCCAGACCTTGCCGTTCGCATCGGTGAAATCGGGCAAGACCATCGCGCCGCCGGAACCGAGGTCTTCGTCCTCGTTCGATTGCTGCACCGTGTTCGACGGCTGGAAGTAGTCCTGCACTCTCAACGGCCCGAGGTTCAGCCGCAGGAAGCCGTTGCCGAAGTTGCCGTTGATCGGCATCTCGTGCTCGTTCTGCGTCGGATCGAAGGTGCCGTTGGCATCGAGGAAATAGATCGATTCGCCGTCCGACGCAGGGCCCGCGCCGCTCATCCAGATCGAGCCCATCTGGCCGTTCGGCGTGACGTTCAGCACGCTCGCCTGCTGCAGCGTGTTGGCGTCGTAGCCGATCACCCAGCCGGTGTACGGCATGAAATCGCAATGCGATGTCCACGCGGTATAGATGACGCCGTTCAACTGCAGCAACGCCGCGCGCTCGGCGTACTGACCCGGATCGAACGTCAGCGTGCCGTTCTGGCTGCCCGCGCCGTTGCCCGGATAGGTCGCGCGGATTTCGGTCGGACCGTTGAAGAGCTCGGCGCCCGTCGTGATATCGAGCGCGTGGATGCGCTGGTGATAGCCGCCCGACGCGTCCTTCGACATGCCGACGACATACATCGCGCCGTTCGGTCCGCGCCCGCGATCGATGACGGGCGTCGCCGTCACACCGATCGTCGGCGTGATCTGGTGGCACTTGTGATCGTCGCTCGGATTCTCGCCGCTGCCGAGCGTCGAGACTCTCCAAAGCGTCGCGCCGCTGTCGGCATCGAACGCGTAGACGCTTCCGTTCTCGGTCGCGACGTACACGACGTTGTGCGTGGCGCCCCCGATCGGAACGTTCGCGAGAAAGAGCGGCTGCGCGTCGACGGCGCCATCGACGGAATAGAAAGCCACCTTGCCGAACGTGTTCTGGTTGACGTTCGCGAGCGTGAGGGTCGTTTCGGCGAGTTGCTGTCCGGTGCGGGCGATGTCGTTGTGCCAGGTGACGACGTCCATCGCGTTGCTGGGCGACGTTGCCTTCGCCACGCTCGACGCGGCCCGGCTCGCCGCGGCCGATGTCGCATCGCCGCCGGAGTCGCCGCCACTGCACGCGGCGATGATTGCCGCGATCAGCACGGCGCCGAGTGCGGCGGCATAAGCGGAAAAACGCGCATTCATTTGCATTCTCCTTCTCCGGAAGGGGCCGGAACGGACAACGCGGTGTCGGGCGACATCGGTGCTGCAACAGAGCAATCGTGATGCCCCATAGCAGCGTGTACCCGCAAACCAGCGCATCAGCGAAGCGAGGAAGCCGTCGAGCGCCCCGAGGGACGCAATTCGGCCGCTATTGAACATCGGGAAACGGAGGGCGAGCGACGAACCTGGCTTACAAAAGAGCGCGTCAGCTTTGCTCGCGACTCGCGCGCCTTCGCGGAATGGTGACGGAGAACCAGAGCAGTCTTGTCACCGAACGTTCGGGCGTAACGGGGAAGGCTCTTTACCGACTGAAAGCTATCGCAAATCGCGGAGTGAATCAATCGCGCAGGCTTTACATTGCACTTTTCGAAATCGTGCGCGTCGTTGATGACATGTTGCCGGGGCTGTAAAAACGAATGTGGGGGAGTGCACATATCTACCTACTTATTTCGCGTCTCGAACTTTTTTTGCCGATTTGGGCTGCTAATCTTTGGGCCAATGGTCATGCAAATCGCAAGGCCGTCTGTCCGGATGTCCGACATGCAAGTCTCACCTTGAGAGCCCTCGCCGGGACCAGGAACGTGCCGATGACGACGATTTCGGAAATCCGCGAAACGATGCCCGACCGAATGACATCCGGCATGCAGGCGCCCCCGCGCTCATCGGCTCGCCGCTCGCTGCTTCGCCACATGGCCGCGCTCGCTCTGGGTGCAGTGTCGTCGCCCTCCTTCGCGCAGCATGGCGATCTCGGACTCGTCACGCCGCCAGTCCGTCTCGACGATACATGGCTCGTCGATCAGACCGGCAAGAAGCGTCTGCTCAGCGACTTGCTGCATCAGCGCGTGACTGCAGTGCAAACCGTCTATACCGGCTGCGGCACGATATGTCCCTTGCAAGGCGCGTTGTTCAACGCGGTTCAGGAACGGATACCGCAAATCCGCGCGCGTCGTCCGGTGCAATTGCTGTCGGTCGGGATCGATCCGCTTTCGGATTCGCCGTCGGCATTGCGCGCGTGGCTCGCGCGCTTTCAGGCGGGTTCCGCCTGGAATGCAGCGACGCCGGCACTCGCCGATGTCGACCGGATGCGCGTGGCGCTCTCGGGCAGCAACGCGCCTCTCGGCGACATCGCTGACCATTCCACCCAGGTCTATTGCTTCGATGCCAACGCGATGTTGCGCTGGCGAAGCGCCGATCTTCCTCGCGTCGAAGACATCTGCGATGTGCTCGGCGCGCTCGCACGTACGTAACCCGCTTCATGTACGGGGTGCAACCATGCCTGGAATCCGTTCGACGAGCCACGCGTCAAGCCTGTTCGTCCGATGCATGCGCTTCTTGCTGCTCGTCGCGTTGCCGCTGGCATTGGCGGGCATGCCGCACGCCGCGCGCGCGCAAAGCTCGGCGCCCATCACGCTGAGCGGCACCAGCCTGTGCGCCGACGTGAGCGGCGAATCGAGGGCGCCGGGCGCGCCCGTGATTACGTGGTCCTGCTGGGGCGGCGCGAATCAGCAGTGGTTTCCGTCAGCGACCGGCACGCGCTACAACCTCATCAATCAGAACAGCGGCCTGTGCATGGACGTCTCGGGCCAAAGCCAGAGTCCGGGCGGCCCCGTCATCCAGTGGACCTGCAATGGCGGCGCGAATCAGGCGTTCTCGTTGACGCCGCAAGGCGCGGGCTACGCGATCGTCGCGGGACATAGCGGCTTGTGCGTGACCGCATCGAGCACGACGTCGCAAGGCAATCAACTATCGCAGCAAGTGTGCAACGGAAGCGCGACGCAAACGTGGCAAGTGGCCGGCCTGCCGGTACAGCAAGCCGCATTGCCGTCGAAGTGGACGACGCCGTATCAGTTGCCGCTCGTCCCGCTGCAAGCCGCCAATCTGCCCAATGGAAACGTGCTCGTCTGGTCGGCCGACGCGCCGCTCGACTTCACCGACAGCGCGAATCCGCCGGCGAGAACCTACACGGCGATCTTCAATCCATCGAACGGCACGAGTTCGCAAGTGATCGTGACCAATACCGCGCACGACATGTTCTGCCCCGGCATTTCCAATCTCCCCGATGGCCGCATCTTCGTGACCGGCGGATTGAGCGTGCGGCAGACCAGCATCTATTCGCCGACGACCAACACATGGACCGCGGGCAATCAGATGAACATCCCGCGCGGCTATCAGGGCAGCGTGACGCTGAGCAACGGCAACGTGTTCGTCATGGGCGGATCGTGGAGCGGAGGGCTCGGAGGAAAGTCCGGCGAAACGTGGACCTCGGGTTCGGGCTGGCGGATCAATAGCGCGATTCTCGACGATTACATCGTCACGAACGACGCGAGAGGCGTGTTCCGCTCCGACAATCACGCGTGGATGTTCGCGGTCGGCAACGGACGCGTGTTCCATGCGGGACCGAGCAAGGCGATGCACTGGTTCGATACGGCGGGCAACGGCAACGTGAGCCCGGCCGGCAACCGTGGCAGCGACGGCGACGCGATGAACGGCAACGCGGTCATGTACGACGTCGGCAAGATTCTCGCGGTCGGTGGCGCGCCGAGCTACGATCAGTCGCCGGCCACGGCCAACGCGACGCTCATCGACATCAGCAGCGGCAACGCGACGACGCGGACCATCCCGCCGATGAGCTACCGGCGCGCGTTCAACAACAGCGTCGTGCTGCCGAACGGACAGGTCGTCGTGATCGGCGGACAGACCTTCGCCGAGCCTTTCTCGGACAACAACGCGGTCCTCACCCCGGAACTCTGGGACCCCGCGACCAACACGTTTTCCCCGCTCGCGCAGCAGGCCGTGCCGCGCACCTATCACAGCGTCGCGCTGCTGCTGAACGACGGACGCGTGCTGAGCGGCGGCGGGGGTCTGTGCGGATCATGCTCGACCAATCACACCGACATCGAGATCCTGACGCCGCCGTACCTGCTCAACTCGGACGGTTCCGCCGCGTCGCGTCCGACTCTCAGCTCCGTTCCGAGCGATGCGCAGCTCGGCACGACGATCGTGGTGACGGCCAGCCGGAGCACGCGCGCATTCGTGCTGATGCGCTCGTCTTCGGTTACGCATTCGCTGAACAACGAGCAACGACGCGTGCCGCTCACGTTCAGCGTCGGTACGGCGGGCGAATTCCAGTTGAACATTCCGTCCGATCCGGGCGTCGTCGTCCCCGGCTATTACATGCTGTTCGCGCTGAACGCCAACGGCGTGCCGAGCGTTTCGCGCGTGCTGCGCGTGCGTTGAATGGCCCGACGCCGCTTCCTCGAGGCGCGGGCCGCGGCGATGCGCGTCGCATTCGTCGCGGTCGTCGCATTCGTCGCGGTCGTGGCAATTGCGCCGCTTGCGCGCGCGCAGACCGCATGCGACCCCGCCGACATGGGCTGCGCGATCTTCAACGGACAACATCCGATGACCGCGCATCTGCGCGACGACGAGCGCCCGTTGCCTTCCTTTGCGACGCGATGCGTCAATTGCCACGTCGGCACATCGACGAAACCCGCGTTCGCGCCGCCGCTGACGCACGACGCCCTGCTCGGCGTCGCAAGCCGCCGTGGCGGGCCGCTCAGTCACTATGACGCGACGTCCTTCTGCCGCGCCGTGAAGGACGGCATCGATCCGGCGGGCGTGCTGCTGCGCAAGTCGATGCCCCACTACCGCATCGCCGATACCGAATGCCAGGCGCTTTGGCAATACGTCATGCATCGATGAGCGCGGGCGCTACGCGTTCCGGCGAGAGGTATTTATTGCCTCAACCGTCAGAAGAATCATTCCAATAAGGGCTTAACCCGCTAAAGAGCTTTCGACGAAGGTCGTAAAACATGCAAACCGTGTACAGGATTGATCATGTTTCACCTTCGCCTCAGAACCTTGATCTCGTGGTCTCGCCGGCGTTTCGCGACCACGCTGGTTCTGGCGACGCTGTCGGCGTCCGGGCTGTGCCTCGCCGCACTCGCCGCCGTTTCCATCACCGTCGATCGCGACATCGGCGAGCGGGAATTGCGCCGGGCGCTCGACGTCGGCTCGGAGCTCGAACTGCTCGTCGATCTGCATCTCGCCGCCAACACCGACTTCCTCAAGGGCGTCGGCTCGGCCACGTTCGAATCGCGCGCGTGGCCCATCGCCCGCGCGGTGATGGTGGCGCGCGCCTATAACCATCTCGATGCGCTGCTCGCCGATTCGCCCGCAGCCGCCGAAAAGCTCGCGGAACTCAGACGCCTGAGCGGCGAATGGCCCAAAGCGCTGCAGGATGCCGCGGCGAACGTCGCGCTTGCGTCGCATGGCACCGCAGTCGACTCCGGACGGTTGCTCCTCGCCAACGCGTCGCTGAAATCGATCATGGACATTCTCGCCCTGCTGCGCAGCGACGAGCGGGAGCTGATCGCCAGCATGCAGGAGAAAGCGCAATCGCAGATTCTGAAGCAGCGCATCGCGCTCATCGTGGGTCTCGCCGCCGGCATGCTGCTGCTCGCGTTCGCGGCGTCGAGCCGGCATCGCTCGGCGCTCGCGAAGAACGCGGCGCGCATCGTCGCCGATGAAGCACAGAAACGCTTCAGCCAGTACTTCGACCAGCATCCGGTCGCGATGCTGATCTTCGATGTCGGGAACGGCGCGATTCTCACCGCGAACGCGGCAGCGCAACGTCAGTACCGGGCGACGCTGGAACAGCTCAACGCGCTGACGATCTTCGATCTGCGCCCCGCCGAAGAAGTCGCGAACTTCCGGCTCGATCTCGCGGGCTACGTGCAGTCGGGAGCCGGTTCGGGCGCGGGCGGCATCCGACGTCATCGCAGGCTCGATGGCGATGTCATCTTCGTGGACGTGTCGTTTCATCTGCTTTCGTTCGGCGGTCACGAGGCGTGTTTCATCACCGCTCACGACGTCACCGCGCACGAGAACGCGAAGGAACAACTGCACCTTCGCAGCCGCGCGCTCGAAGCGACGCGCGACGCCATCGTCATTTCGCATCTCTCTTGCGGCTCGCACCGCATCACGTATGCGAACACCGCGTTCGAGCGCCTGACGGGCCGCCGCGTGGCGGATGTGCTCGGCGCACAAACGCAGGCGGCGCTCGGCTGGGATCGCGCGATGCCCGAGACCGGATCGCTGACGCACGCGATGCGCGGCAATGTCGAAGCATCGCGACTGCTGAAGATGTCGCGCAGCAACGGCTCGACGTTCTGGAGCGATACCTACGTCGGTCCGATTCTCGACGACCACGGACGCGTCACGCACAGCATCACGGTGTTGAGCGACGTGACGGAGCGCGTGCGCCATCAGGAGCAGTTGAAGCGCCAGGCGCTCGAAGATCCGCTGACCGGTCTGCCGAACCGGCTCGCGCTCGGCGAACTGTTCGACCACGCCGTGCGGATCGCGCGGCGCAACGGCGACCGGCTCGGATTCATCTTCCTCGATCTGGACAACTTCAAGGACGTCAACGACAGCCTCGGTCATGCGGCCGGCGACGATGTGCTTCGCGAAGTCTCGCGACGGCTCGAATCGAGCGTCACGCCGCCCGGTTTCGTCGCGCGTTACGCAGGCGACGAGTTCGTCGTGCTGCTGCCGGGCCGGAGCCAGGACGAATGCCTCGCCCATGCCCGGCAGATCGCGACGCTTCTCGCGCAGCCGATGAAAGCCGCCGATGCCACCGTCGTCTCCGTCGCGAGCATGGGCGTCGCGTTCTTTCCCGATCACGGCAGCGACGCCGAGACGCTGCTGCGCGCCGCCGATGCGGCGATGTATCGCTCGAAGTCGCTTCACGCCGGTTCGATACAGGTTTTCGATCCGGAGATCGCGGCGGCGGAGACGGCGCGCAGCGCCATGGTCAAGGCGCTGGGACTCGCCATCGCGAAGAACGAACTGTTCGTGCTGTATCAGCCGAAGATCTGCCTGCGCACGCGGCGGGTCGAAGGCTTCGAAGCGCTGCTCCGATGGCAGAGCAAGGAGTTCGGCCTCGTGAATCCCGCGCAGTTCATCCCGCTCGCGGAGAGCACGGGGCTCATCGTGCAGATCGGCGAATGGGTGCTGGAGCAGGCGTGCCGGCAGGCCGGCGAATGGGCGAGGCTGTCGCCGTTCGTCGTGGTGGCGGTGAATGTCTCGCCCGTGCAGTTCGAACGCAGCGACGTCCCGGCGATGGTCGCGCGCGTGCTCGAACGCTCGCGTGTCGATCCGCGCAATATCGAACTGGAGATCACCGAAAGCACGCTCATGGCGCCCGGCGCGCTGCCTTCGCTGCAAGCGCTGCGCAGGCTCGACGTGTCGATCGCCATCGACGATTTCGGCACGGGCTTTTCGAGCCTGGGCTACGTGCGCAGCTTCATGGTCGATCGGGTCAAGCTCGATATGTCGTTCGTGCGCGGCATCGGTTGCTCGCGCGCCGACGAAGTCATCGTGAAGGCGGTCATCGCCATGGGCCAGGCGCTGGACATACGCGTCGTCGCGGAAGGCGTGGAAACGGCGGATCAGCTCGATTATCTGATCGACAACGGCTGCGACGAAGTACAGGGCTTCTGGCTGGGATGCCCGATGCGACCGGAACTGGCCGAAATATCGCTGATGCAATCGGCGCTCGCGCCGAGCGTCGCCTGACGGCGTTTGCGCCGATTCCCAATGCCACGCGAATGCGCTAGATTCTCCGTCGCGAGCGCTTCGCCGAATCGTGTCAATTCAGACACATTATGTGAATGTCGATATGAATCAAAGACTTAGTTGATTTCGGCGCGCGCTGCGATTATCGTTGGGCCCTCGGCAATACTTCGCGCTGTCTCTCCTGATCGACGCCTGCAATCCGCGTCGCGACATCCTCTCGTCACGTTGTGAACCGCCCTTCGGCTCGTCCGATGCACGGCGGCGGGAACCGCATTCCCCGATCAAGCGATGAACTCCCGCGCGACGCCAGCCCTTCCACTTCCGACATGCCAGACAACGAATACGCTTTTGCCCCGCCGTTTGCCCATGCCCCGCTCGCGCGAATGCTCGCGCTCGTCGCGGCCGCCGCCTTCGCGCTGTCCGCGTGCGGCGAGAAATCCGCCGCCGCCGGCGCGCCACCCGCGGCGAATGCGCCCGAAGTCAGCGTGATGACGCTGAAGGCGCAGCGCATCGACATCGTGGACGATCTGTCCGGACGCCTCTCGTCGGTCGAAGTCGCCGACGTGCGCCCGCAAGTCGATGGCATCGTGACCAAGCGGCTTTTCGTCGAAGGCTCGACGGTCAAGGCCGGCCAGCCGCTTTATCAACTCGATGCCGCGAGCTACCAGGCCGCGTACGACACCGCGCTCGGCACGCTGCAAAAGGCGATCGCCACGTCGAAGGCCGCCGACGTCACGGCGAAGCGCTATCAGGAACTCTTCAAGATCAAGAGCGTGAGCGCGCAGGACGTGGAGAACTACGCCGCCGCCGCCGACGAGGCACGCGCCGATATCGTCACGGATCGCGGCTCGCTCGAAACCGCGCGCGTGAATCTGGCGCGCACGCGCATCGTCGCGCCGATCAGCGGCAAGATCGGCAAGTCGGCGGTGACGGTCGGCGCGCTCGTCACGTCGGGACAATCGACGGCGCTCACGACCATCCAGTCGATGGACACGCTCTACCTCGACGTCACGCGTTCCAGCACCGAAGCGCTGCGGCTCTCGAAGGCCATCGCGTCCGGCGCGCTGAAGCCCGGCACGAGCAAGGTCACGGTGCAGACCGAAGACGGCGCGACCTACGCGCATACCGGCACGCTGCTCTTCTCCGATGTCACCGTCGATCAGACCACCGGCTCGATCACGCTGCGGGCATCGATTCCGAACCCGGAGCATCAGCTTCTGCCGGGCATGTTCGTGCAGGCGCAACTCGACGAAGGCGAGCAGGACGCGATTCTCGTGCCGCAAACGCTCGTGAATCGCGGCGCGGGCGGCACCTCGACCGTGCTCGTCGTGAACGCGCAGAACGTCGTCGAAAGCCGCACCGTCACCGCCGATACGGCGCACGGCAACGACTGGATCGTGACGCGCGGCCTGCGCGCGGGCGAGCGCATCGCCACCGACAATCTGCAGGTGGTGAGCGCGGGCATGAAGGTCTCGCCCGTCGAACGCGATGCGCAAGCGCAGCTCGCCAAGGGAGACTGACGCACGATGCTCTCCCGTTTCTTCATTCACCGGCCCGTGCTCGCATGGGTCATCGCCATCGTCGTGATGCTGATCGGCGCGCTCTCGATCCGCACGCTGTCCGTCGAGCAATATCCGAACGTCGCGCCGCCGTCGATCCGCATCACCGCGACCTATCCGGGCGCATCCGCCGATACGCTCGCCACCACGGTCACGCAGGTGATCGAGCAGGACATGACGGGCATCGACAATCTGATGTACATGTCGTCGACGAGCAGTTCGGCGGGCACGGCGACCATCACGCTGACGTTCAAGTCGGGCACCAACGCGGACGTCGCCGCGATGCAGGTGCAGAACAAGGTGCAGGAAGCGAACGCATCGCTGCCGAGCGCCGTTCAGCAACAGGGCATTCAGGTCAGCAAGACCGCGGGCAACATCCTGATGGTCGTATCGGTCACGTCCACGGACGGCCGCATGAACACCGTCGATCTCGGCAATCTGCTCGCGACGCGGGTGCAGGATCCGCTCACGCAGATCAGCGGCGTCGGGCAAGTGACGCTCTTCAGCGCGCAGCACTCGATGCGCGTGTGGCTCGATCCCGTCAAGCTGCGCAGCGTCGGCCTGATGCCGAGCGATGTCACGACCGCCATCGACAGTCAGAACGCGCAGCTTTCCGTCGGGCAGATCGGCGGCGCACCGCAGACGAAGACGCAAGCCATCAACGCGACCATCGTGACGCGCGGCTTTCTCAAGACTTCGGACGAGTTCGCCAACATTCTCCTGCGCGTCAATCAGGACGGCTCGCGCGTGTATCTGAAGGATGTCGGCACGGTCGAAGTCGGCGGCGACTCCTACGACATGACGTCGCGTCTGAACGGCAAGCCCGCCGCCGCGATGGGCATCATGCTCGCAAGCGGCGCGAACGCGCTGTCGGTCGCGAAGGCCGTGCGCGCGCAACTCGCGGTGTTGCAGAAGCAGATGCCGGGCGGCGTGCAACTGAGCGTTCCGCACGACACGACGCCTTTCGTATCCGCGTCCATCTCCGAGGTCATCACGACACTCTTCGAAGCCGTCGTGCTCGTGTTCCTCGTGATGTACCTGTTCCTCGGCAACCTGCGCGCGACGCTCATTCCGACCATCGTCGTGCCGGTCGCGCTGCTCGGCACGTTCGCGCTGATCGCCGCGGTCGGCTTCACCATCAACGTGCTGTCGCTGTTCGCGCTGGTGCTGGCCATCGGTCTTCTGGTCGATGACGCGATCGTCGTGGTCGAGAACGTCGAGCGGTTGCTGAGCGAAGGCCTGTCGCCGCTCGATGCGACCATCAAGGCGATGGGCGAGATCGGCGGCGCATTGATCGGCGTCACCGCCGTGCTGACGGCCGTGTTCATTCCGATGGCGTTCATGTCGGGCTCGACGGGCGAGATCTATCGTCAGTTCTCGCTCACGATCACGTCGGCGATGGTGCTCTCCGTGCTGCTCGCGCTGACGCTCACGCCCGCGCTGTGCGCGACGCTGCTGCGCCCGGTCGATCCGCAACATCAGCGGCGCGGCTTCTTCGCGTGGTTCGAGCGCACATTCGAAGGCGGCACGCGCCGTTACGAGCGTGTAGTGACGCGCCTCGTTGCGCGCCCGCTGCGCTGGATGGCCGCGTATGCGGCGATCTGCGGCGTGGCCGCGCTGCTGTACTGGCAGCTTCCATCGTCGTTCCTGCCGGATGAGGATCAGGGCACGCTGATGACCATCGTCAATCTGCCCGCGGGCAGCTCGAGCGTGCAGGCGAACGTCGTGGAGAAGCAGGTCGAGTCGTATTTCACGGCGCTTCCCGAAGTGGAGAACGTCGTCATGCTCGATGGCTTCAGCGTGTCGGGCAGCGGACAGAACATGGCGATGGCCATGGTCAAGCTCAAGGACTGGAAGGATCGCAAGGGCAAAGGCCAGTCCGCGGCGGAGATCGTCGGCGCCGCGAACGCGCACTTTCGCAGCTTGCGCGCCGGACAGGTCTTCGTGATGAATCCGCCCGCCGTGCAAGGTCTCGGCAGTTACAGCGGTGTCGATTTCGAACTGAAGGACATGGCCGGTCTGGGTCACGATCAGCTTGTCGCCGCGAGAAACAAGCTCTTGGCTCTTGCCGCGAAGGATCCGAAGATCACCGGTATGCGTCCCGCCGGCATGGCCGACGTGCCGCAGTACGCCGTGGATATCGATTACCTGAAGGCGTCGGCGCTCGGCGTCAGCGCATCCAATATCAACGACACGCTGCAGACCGCGTTTGGCTCGACCTACGTGAACAATTACGTGGACACGGGGCGCATCCAGAAGGTCTATGTTCAGGCGCTGCCGCAATACCGCATGATGCCCGCCGATATCGGCAAATGGTTCGTGACATCGAGCAATACGACGACGAGCACGACCAGCTACGACGGCAAGATGGTGCCGTTCTCGTCGTTCGCCTCGGGCCACTGGACGACCGGTTCTCCGCAAGTCGAACGCTACAACCGCAGCCTTTCGATGGAGATGACCGCGCAAAGCCCGCAAGGCGTCAGCAGCGGCGACACGATGAACGCGATCGAAGCGCTCGTCGCGCAGTTGCCGCAAGGCATTGCGATGGAGTGGACCGGCCAGTCGTATCAGGAGAAGCTCGCGGGCTCGCAGGCGACGTATCTCTATGCGCTTTCGCTGATCGTCGTGTTCCTCTGTCTCGCGGGTCTGTACGAAAGCTGGTCCGTGCCGTTTTCGGTGATCCTCGTCGTGCCGCTCGGCATCGTCGGGGCACTGGTCGCGGCGCATCTGCGCGGCTTCACCGACGACATCTATTTCAAGGTCGGCTTGCTGACGACCATCGGACTCGCGACCAAGAACGCGATCCTGATCGTCGAGTACGCGAAGTCCCTGCACGAGCGCGGTCACAGCGTGCGTCAGGCGGCGATCGAAGCGGCGCATCTGCGCTTGCGGCCCATCGTGATGACCTCGCTCGCCTTCGGCTTCGGCGTGCTGCCGATGGCGTTCGCGAGCGGCGCGGGCGCATCGAGCCGCGAGAGTCTCGGCAACGGCGTGCTTGGCGGCGTGATTGCCGCGACGCTGCTCGCCATCGTCTTCGTGCCAGTATTTTTCGTGCTGATTCGGGGCTTCGGAAACAGGAAGAAGGAAGGAGCCGCTCATGAATAAGCGCTTCGCTGTCTGCCGCATCGTCGCGGCGACGCTGACGGTTTTCGCGCTCGGCGCGTGCACGCTCGAGCCTCACTACGAGCGGTCCGCCGCACCGATGCCCGCGTCCTATCCGCAGTACGAATCGACGAGCGCGCAACAACAGGCATCGGCTGCCGACCTGCTGTCCGACTGGCGCTCGTTCGTGCGGGATCCGTATCTGCGTCAGTTGATCGAGCTTGCGCTGACGAACAACCGCGACTTGCGGCAAGCCGCGCTGAAGGTCGCGCAATACGAGGCGGAGTATCGGATCGTGCGCGCCGAACTGGGGCCGTCGATCACGGCGACGGGCACGCATAGCGCGTCGCACCAGTCGGGCGTGACGACGAAATCCACCAGCCTCGAACTCGGCACGAGCGCGTGGGAAATCGACTTCTTCGGCCGCATCCGCAGCCTGAAGGATCAGGCGCTGGAGCAGTATCTGTCGACGGACGCGGCGCGCCGCAGCACGCAGATCAGCCTCATCTCGACCACGGCGGGCGACTATCTGACATGGCTCGCGGATCGCGCCCTGCTCGACGTGACGGAACGCACGGTGGCTTCGTATCGCGACACCTACGAGACGACGCTGCGCGCGGCCAATCTCGGCAGCGGCTCGATGGAAGACGTGCAGTCCGCGCGCACATCGCTGACGAGCGCAATGGCGAATCTCGCCGCGTATCGACGCGCGGTGGAGCAGGATCGCAACAACCTGATCGCGGTGATCGGCTGCCCGTTGCCCGACGGCTTCCCCGACGATCGCGCCTTGCCCGACGAACCGCTGTTCGCCGCGGTGCCCGAGGGCCTGCCTTCGACGCTCTTGACGGAGCGGCCCGACATCATCGAGGCGGAACATGCGCTGAAGTCCGCGAACGCGTATATCGGTGCGGCGCGCGCGGCGTTCTTCCCGACCGTCTCGCTGACCGCGACGGGCGGCGTCGCGAGCAACGGGCTGTCGTCGCTCTTCAAGGCGGGTTCGGGCGCGTGGGCGTTCGAGCCGTCGATCAGCGTGCCGATCTTCCAGTTCGGCAGTCTGCGCGCCTCGCTCGACTCCGCGACGATCTCGAAGAACATCTACGTCGCGGCGTACGAAGGCACGATCCAGACCGCCTTCAAGGAGGTGTCGAACGCGCTCGCGGCGCGCGCCACGTATGTCGATCAGACCGCCGCGGACCTTCAGTATGTCGATGCCGCGCAGCAGTACTACGACATCGCCAATGCGCGCTATCGCGGCGGCCTGGACAGCTTCCTCACTTTGCTCACGGCGCAGCGCACGCTGTTCAGCGCGCAGACCCAGCTCGTGACCGACCGCGCCGCGCAACAGACCAACATGGTGACGCTCTACACGGCGCTGGGCGGCGGCTGGCGCAAGGATGCGCAAGTGCAGGAGACGGCGGCGAAATAGTCAGAACGCGCTTCATTCGTGCTGCGAGGGCCGTCGCCTGTCGCGCTCGGCTATATCGCGACGCAGTTCTCGTTCGGCGTGAGCTTTCTGCTCGTCGGCGCGGTGTTCATTCCGAGCGGCATCGGCACGTTGTTCATTCCGGAACGTCTGTACGACACGAGCGATTCCGGCCCATCGACGCCCGCGCGATCACGCCGATGACGGCGCCGTCGCGCAACCGCTCATCGCGCGCTGATCGTCGTCGGCGCTGACGGGCGCGAGCGCCATCAGCCGCGCGAGCACCGGCCAGCGCGTCACCGCCGCGCGCAATTCCTCGTCGGCTTCGGCATCGAAATAGCGCGCGGCGTCGAGACCGGCGACGCGCTCCGCAAGCGCGACGACATCATGCCGGTCGCGCGCTTCCTTGTTCAGCGTGTTCATTTCTGATCCACCCATACGCCGTCCGGCGTCTTCACGACATAGCCCGTCGCGGTCTTCATCGTGACGGTGCCTTCGTTCTCGCCGATCATCGGCGTCTGCGGCAGATTGGCCGCGTATTGCGACAGCGTGACGCCCGCCTTGAACGGACTGTTCGACACGAGGTTCGACAGCAATTGCGCGATGGCGAGATGCCCGGTCGGCTGATCGATGACGGTCGTCGCGCCGTGATTGCCCGTGAAGCCGACGAGCCGCACGCCCACCGGCCCGTGGATCACGCTCGGCGTCGGAATCTCGCGCAGGCCCGCGACCTGATTGGCGTCGCCGCGCAGCGCCGCGCCGTGCTCGGGCACGAACACGATCACCGCGCGCCGCCCCGATTGCTGGATCAGATCGGCGAACTTGTCGAAATCGCTCATCAGCTTCGCCACGCGCAGCGGATACGACTCGAGGCTCGTCATCTTGTTGTTCGGCAGGCGGTTGCCGTCGTGCAGGCTGATCGTGTTGTAGTACAGCGCGACCGGTCCCGGCTCCCGCGCGCGCTCTGCGTACCAGTTCGCGAGCGTGCCGTAATCGTCCATGATCGGCGAGCCGTCGAACGCGTGCATCGCGACGGGCGCGGCCGTGTTCGGCACGAAAGGCACGTTCGGCACGCCGATGTTCTCCTTCACGAGCTGCGTGAAGTTGTCGAAGTGGCCGTCGTGATTGAACGTGACCTGCGGCGTGTAGCCGGCCTGCGCAAGATCGGCCATCAGATGACACTGCGCGGGCGCATCCTTGTACAGATCGGCGTGCGCTTCCTGTCCGCACGACGCGCGCAGCACGCGAATCGCCGCCGGGCCGCTGTAGCTCGCCGCCGTGCTGAAGTTCGTGAACAGATAGTCGAAGTGCGACAGGAACGGATGATTGCGCTCCTTCGATACATCGAGGTCGTCCCACGACAGCGAGCAGATGTGCAGCACGATCACGTCGAACTGCTCTTTCGGATCGCTCGACAGATGACCGAAGCTCACCTGTCGCTGCGACTCCTTCGCCCTGAATGCCGCGAGCGTCGCGTTGTAATCCAGGGGGTCCGCGGATTGACGGTTAGTTGCGGCAACGGCATTGCCCTGCGGCTTCGCCTCGATGCGCGCGAGCACCGCATTCGCGCCCTGCCACACCGGCAGCGCGACGAGCGCGATCATCACGAAGGTCGCGACGCGCAGCCAGCGATTGACGACGAGATACGCGACGAGCAGACCGAGCGCGACGGCGAGCAGCATCGGCGGAAGAAAGCGCGGCAGCAACTCGAGCCAGTAGCCGAAGCTGAAGGTCGTGAGATTGCCGAATTCCTCGACGATGCGGCCGAACGGCGGCACGTTCGCCTCGCGATACATCAGCGGCAAACCGATGCCGAGCCCGGCGACGAACCGCACCGCCCGCCAGATGCGCGAGCGCAGCGGCGAGCTCGCGGCGAGCGCCACCGCGAACGCGATGTTCGCGAGCCATATCGGCTTCAGATGCCCCGTCGAAAAGAGCGCGATCTTGATGATGAAATACAGGTTCCAGAAGGTCATCTTCGTTCTTCTTGTCAGTAGCGGCGGCCATCGAGCGCGAGCTTGTCGAGCAGCGCGCGGCGCGCTCCGCCGAACAGCCGCGCATAGCCTTCGAAGCCCATCAGCAGCACTTCCTTCAGGCCCTTGAGCGGCGCGTCGTCTTCGGTGCGCTCGTCCCATTCGATCCACGCATCCGCGCGGCCGAACGTGCATTGCACGAGACGGCGCTCGTCTTCGAGCGTGAGCGAATCGAAGCGCACGCCCAGATGCGTGCCGGAAAGGCGCGTCACGCGCACCGGAAAGTGAAACTGCCGCTCGCCGCGGCTCACGACGACGCCGAGCGTGTCGCCGGTTTCGAGCGAGAGCAATCCTTCGCCGACGACGAGCCCGAGCCCGCCTGTCGAGTAATCGCTCGTGCTGCACGCGATGCTGCTGCCGTCGTTGAGCACGAGCGTCGCGGGCATGTTCATCGCGATGCGATGCGTGACGCGCACCTGCTTCGCCTCGCGCGCGACGCTCACCGCCGCGCCGAGCATCACGAGGTTGTAGAGCGTCCAGAACACGTTCATCAGGATGGTCGCGTCTTCGTCGCCCGCGCCGGCGATCAGCTTCACGATGCCGACGGACATCGCGAACGCGTTCAGGCCGAGCAGCACGAGATACGGCTTGCTCATCGCCCAGTCGATATACGTCTCGTCGATGCGCCCGCCCTTGTCCGTCACGTTGAACTTGCCATGCTTCGGGCTGAAGAACGCGATGGTCGTCGGCAGCGCGATATACCACGCGAGCACCGACTCATAGACTTCGGCCCAGAACGAATGCCGGAACTTGCCCTGCATCCGCGAGTTCGCGATGTTCGCGATGACGATGTACGGCAGCACGAAACCCGCGATGGTCGTCGCCGCCGCGTTGATGAAGTACATCTGGAAGAAGAGGTACCACATCGGCATGGTGAGGAACACGAGGCGCGGAATGCCGTAGAAGAAGTGCAGCATCGCGTTGCCGTAGCACAGGCGCTGAAAGAAGTTCAGCCCGCGCCCGAAAAACGGATTGTCGATGCGAAAAATCTGCGCCATGCCGCGCGCCCAGCGCGTGCGCTGCTTGATGTGGCTCGCGAGGCTTTCGGTGGCGAGACCGGCGGCCTGCACCGTCGGCAGATACGCCGTCGTATAGCCGCGCCGATGCAGCTTGAGCGCCGTGTGCGCGTCTTCGGTCACGGTTTCGACCGCGATGCCGCCGACCTCTTCCAGCGGCGCGCGCTTGATGACCGCGCACGAGCCGCAGAAGAACGTCGCGTTCCAGAGATCGTTGCCCGCCTGCACGAGCCCGTAAAACAGATTGCCTTCGTTCGGCACGCGGCGGAACGTGTCGAGATTGCGCTCGAACGGATCGGGCGAGAAGAAGTGATGCGGCGTCTGCACGAGCGCGCATTTCGGATCGGCGAAGAAGGTGCCCATCGTCGCTTGCAGGAAGGAGCGCGTGGGGACGTGATCGCAATCGAAAATGGCGATGTATTCGCCGTGCGTCTTCGCGAGCGCGCGATTGATGTTGCCCGCCTTCGCGTGCTGATTGTCGTCGCGCGTGATGTAGCCGATGCCCGCCGCCCGCGCGAGCGCCTCGAACTCCGGACGATGGCCGTCGTCGAGCAGCCAGATATTGAGCTTGTCGCGCGGCCAGTCGATGCCTTGAGCGGCGAAAAGCGTCGGCTTCACGACCGACAGCGGCTCGTTGTAGGTCGGAATGAAGACATCGACGCTCGGCCAGTCGGCGGGATCGTCGGGCAGCTTCGACACGGCGCGTTCGAGCGGCCACGCGGTCTGCACGAAGCCGAACAGCAGGATCATCCACGTATAGGCTTCCGCGCCGAAGAGCGCGTAGCCGACGATCGCCTCGCCGGGCGTGCGGAAGTCGAGCGTCTCGGTCGTGCGCCACCAGACGTAGCGCGCGGTGACGAGCAGCGCGAGCGACGCGAGAATCAGCACCGGCATGCGCCCCGGAATGCGGCGGATGACGAGCGCCGCGATCATCAGCACGGCGAAGAACACGAACTGGCTTCCCGACGCGAGCGGCGACGTGCCGACGACCGCCCACAGCAATCCGCCGATCACGACGAGCGCGGGCAGCATCCAGCGCTTCTTGCCGATGACATTCGCGCCGCCCTCGAGCCGCGCGCCGAAGCGCGCCCACGGCAGTCCGTCGATGGCGGCATCGATGCGGCGCTTCATCCACATCAGCGCGAGAGCGAGCGGCGTGAGCGCGCGTTCGATCAGGCCGAGCGCGGCCCGCGCATACGCGGCGAGCGGCTTCGCGTTTTCGCGCGGCGGGCGCACGAACGCGCGCAGCAGCCACGCCCAAGGATTGCGCACGTCGATGACGCCCCACTCGCGCGCCCACGCGAGCACGAACGCGCGCAGCATGTCCCGCGCGATGTCGCGCTTGCCCGCGCGCGGCGGCTTGAAGAAGAGACGCACGCACCAGTCGAACGCCGAGCGCGTGTCGGGCACGCCGAGCCCGCGCGCGATCCAGCCGATCGCGCGGTTCGAGCGGGAGCCTGGTTCGCGCTTCATGCCGTCTCGCTCGCGGTGAGCGCGGGCAGCCACGCATCGACGTGCTGCGCGAGACCGTGCAGATCGTGCGACGCCTGCAGATGCGGCGCTTCGTCGAAAATCCACGCGCCGCGCGAAAATGCCTCGGGCATCGACGCTTCCAGATGAATGCGTTGCGCGAGCGGCATGTTCCCGGTCGCGCCGCGCAGCATCGCGAGCGCGTCGCGCTGCATCGCGCGGGCGGGATTCAGGCGATTCACGACGAGACGCACATCCGCGCACGATTCCCGCAGCGCGGGCAAACGCGCGACGAGCGTCGCGCACGCAGCCGGCTCAGGCGGGCACACGGCGAGCACGAGATCGGCGGCGCGCGCGGCGTGATCCGCATGCGAGCACGGATAGCGCGGCGTATCGATCAGCACGACGCCGGTCTCCGGCAAGCCGATCTCGCCGATCGTGCGTTCGAGCCATCGCGGATGCTCGCAAAGACGCGCTTCGCACGCGGCGGATCGCGCGGGCGTGAGACCGCCGTGCGGCACGAACAGCACGCCGTCCTCGTTGCGCCAGGTCGATTCGTGCCACTTGCGCGACGGATCGGCGAGCGCGCCGCCGATGCCTTCCGCCGCGAACGCGTCCAGCCCGAGATACGCGCCGAGCATGTTCTGCGGATCGAAGTCGAGCGCGACCACGGCACGGCCGCGCCGGGCGAGCAGCGTCGCGAGCGATGCGGCGAGCGTCGTGCGGCCCGCGCCGCCCGCCGTCGAAATGAGCGCGATGGTTTTCATGGGCGGGAGGCGTCCTTCGGCGCGGCATCGACATCGGGGACGAGACGCGCGTTGAGCACGACCGGCTCGATGCGGCACGGCACCGCGTCGCGCGGATCGTAACCACGCGCGGCTACGAGACCGCGCCGCGCGCCCGCGCGCTGCCAGACGATCCACGCGGGCACGCCGGCCAGCACGCCGATCAGCATCGAAATGAGCAAGGTGTCCATCGTTTCAGTTTCCCGGTTCGGCGAGCGGCATATGCGCACGCACGGCGCGGCGCGCGGGCGGATGCAACGGACCTTCGTCGGTCGCGTTCCTGCGCGCTTCTTGGTTCAGCACGGCGTCGAGCGCGTCGAGTTCCGCGCGCGAGCGGCGCACGGATTCGCTTTCCGTAGCCGCATCCGCCTTGTCTTCCATCGCGATGACGGGCGCGGTCGCGGCGAACAGATCGCTGTAATCCGCCGACGGCGCGCGCCGGTTCTCCGCTTCGAGCGCCTGCAATTGCGCGCCGATGCCGTCGTCCGACAGATACGTGACGTCCTTCGCCACGCGCTCCACCGGCACGGTGAAGATGCGCGCGAGCGCGGCGTCGGCATCGGCGAGACGGCAGCCGAACAGGAACACGTACAGATGCGACGCGTCCGCCGTGAAGACATCGCCCGCGCGGCGCGGACGGCACCACGCGAGCGCATCGACGTGAGCGAGCGCAGGCGGCAGCGTCAGCTTCACGAGCACATGCGGCAGACGCAGCACCGCGCCGCGTGCGAGCGCGCCTTGCGTCTGCGCGCAGAACGCCGCCACGTTCTGATAGCCGAGCGCGGCATCGGCGAGCGACGCGGCGAGCGCCGTGCGGTAATCCGACAAAAGCGGACGCGTGTAGAGCTGGCCTTGCAGCGACTGCAACAGCGATTCGAGCCGCGAGAACGGCACGTCGCGCCCGACGACAAGATTCGCGCCGAGGCTCAGCATCAGCAATTCATATTGATGACGCAGCACTTCGCCGCGTTCGACCACGGCGATTTTGAGCGCGCGTCCGCAGCGGCGGCGCAGCGTGTGCACGGCGGCGCACAGCGCTTCGAGCTGCGCGCCGTTGCGATGCGCGAGCACGACGGTCGCGCCGCGCGCGCCATCGCAGGCGGCGACGACGGCATCGCGGTCCGCGAGCACTTCCCAGTCGCGCGGCACCCAAGCCTCGTCGCCGACGACCGCGCGGCTCACGACGACGCGCGCTTCGTCCGGCGCGAGACGCGCATCGCGGCGCGCATCGCCCGCGCGCTCGGGCGCGGCGATGCTCAGGCGGCCGGCTTCGTTGAAGCGCAACGCGTGCACGTCGCCGGTGGCGAGCGCGCGGCCCGCGCGCCAGAAATCGACTTGCCACAGCAGTTCGCCGTGCGAGCGCCGCACGCGCGCAACGCCCGCGCACGCGCCGTTCAGTTCGCTGCGGCTTGCCGAAGCCTGAGTTTCGTCGATGTCCAAATCGTCATCGCTGGCGGCGTCGCCGAGCAGCAGGATCATCGTGATGCCGCGCGTCTCGCACCAGCTCGACAACAGCCGTCCTTCGCGCGCGAGCGCCGCCGGATCGCGCCACGAGAACCAGCGCTCCGCGCCTTCGACGATATACAGCGCGTTCGCGCGAAAGCCGAAGCGCTTGAGCGCGCGCAGGCCGCCGTAAAGGCGCGCGAGCGCGAGAGCGGGCGGTTCAGAATCGGCATCGGCGGATGCGGCTTCGTTCGGCATCGCGAGCACGTTCAGTCGGCGCGGCCAGCCTTGCGCCGCCGCGCCCGAAAAGCCCAGTTCGCGCGCACGCGCCGCCGCTTCCGCACGCTCGCGCGCGAGCACGACGCTCACATGGCGCGTGTTCGCGGCCCGCGCCGTGGCCCAGATGAGCGCATCGCATTCGGGCGAACGCGGCGCGACGTGCACCGCGTAGAGCGCGCCCGGCGCGAGCACGGCGAGATCGTCGGGAAGCGCATCGACGCCGATGCGGCCCGGCGCGGCATCGCGGCCCGCGACGCGCGCGCGCACGAAGCGCGCAAACGCGGCGATGAGGCTCGTTGCGCCACTGGATCGGTTCGATTCGTCGTTCACGGCAATCCGTTCCTCAATAACTCGAATACAGCCGCACCGGCTGCGGGCTGATGCGGTAATCGTCCTTGCGCGGCGAGAACGCGAAGCGCGCGTAGATCATCCCGGCGCTCGGCGCATAGTCGTGCGAATGGTCGATGGACACGCGCGCGCCCAGCGCCAGTTGCGGATTCAGCCGATATTCGACCGTCGCCCCGAGTCCGTACGAAAAGCTCACGCCACGCGTCGAGCCGCCGGGATAAATCAGGCTGCTCGTATCGACCGGCGAGAGTCCCGCTACCGCCGGCAGGCCGTTCGGGAAATACGGCGAGTTCTTCTCGTACGAATTCGAGACGCCCGCCGTCGCCGCGATGTCCCAGGTGAAGCCGTTACGCTTGCCCATCCATTCGATCGGCACGCCGAGCGACAGATAGCGCTGCGGGCTGTAATAGCCGCCCTGCCCGAACGTGTAGTAGCGCAGGT
Organism: Caballeronia zhejiangensis; assembly: GCF_022879815.1. Taxonomy (NCBI): domain Bacteria; kingdom Pseudomonadati; phylum Pseudomonadota; class Betaproteobacteria; order Burkholderiales; family Burkholderiaceae; genus Caballeronia; species Caballeronia zhejiangensis. Next base: position 187,479 of record NZ_CP084288.1, on the reverse strand, counting down.
TGTCGGTGTAATGCCAGGCATTGCCGACGAGGCCGGTCTGCACGCGCATCGTCGCGCGCCGATACACCGGCACGGTGAAGCCCGTGCGCAGCGTGAATTCCTGATTGCTCGCGACGTTGCGCCCGCTCAGCTCGGCCACGCCGATATCGGCGAATACGTTCGTCCTGCCGACATCGACGCTCACATGCAGGTCGATGCCGTCGCGCCGCACGCCGCCCCAGACGACGTGCGTGAGCGGATCGGTGAGACCGGCGTAGGACAGCTCGCTGCTCGTGACCGCACGCCGCGACGCCGCTATCGACAGGCTCGCCGGACCGGCATCGAACCTGTAGCGCGCGCCGCCGACGAGGTAATGCACCGGAAAGCCGATCGGCGTCGAGCCGAGATCGACGCGCCACGCATCGGACAGATAGCCGAAGCCGCCGCCGAGACCGTTCGCGTGCTGATGCAGATCGCCGGTCGTGACGGGCGAGTTCGTCAGATATTGGCGCAGCGCGTTCGCCGACGCCGCCGTGCCGTCGTAGAAGCCCGCGTTCGTGCCGAAGGTCTGAATGGTGTACGGCAGGCTCGGCGCCGAAGCGCCGGCCTGATCGGTGAGTCCGCTCACGTCGAGCGTGCCCGCGTCGAGATGCACGGCGTCCGCGTGCACGAAGAAATGCCCGTCGTAGCGATACGGAATCTGCACGTAGAGCGGCACCTGCTGCGCGTGATACTGCGACACGCCCGCATCGCCGGACTTGTACGCCGGTATCCACGCCGTTTCGACTTCGGGATTGCGGCGCTGATCGAGATCGTCGAGTGCGGATCGCGCGGGCGTGGCGGACGTTGCGGGGGTCGCGCGTGCCGAGCCGGCCGGCACGCTGAACGCCGGCGCGATGCCCGACGCGCGTTCCTGCTCCATCGACAGCCGATACAGCGACGCCGCCTGCTCGTACTCGCCGAGGTCCTCCGCGACGCGTCCCGCCTGCACGGTGACGTCCGCGCGTTCGGGATAGGCGACGCGTAGCGGCTGCGTCAGCGCCTGCGCATCGAGCGGACGGCGCAGCGCGGCGAAACGGCGCGCGGCAGAGAGGCGCGTGTCGATGTCGTCGGGCGGCGCGGCATCCGCGACGCGGCGGACGATCGCGAGCGCTTCCTTGCGCGCGCCGATGCCGCCGCTGTCGTCGAGCACGCGCGCGAGCATGAGCTGCGTTTCGGGATCGTCGGGCGATGCCGCGAGCATCGGCGCGAGCGCGGCGCGTGCGCTGTCGTAATCGCCCTGCGCGCGCGCGAGATCGGCGAGCTCGAACGCGTAGCGCTTGTCGCGCTTGCCTGCGTCGCTCACGGTATCGAGCAGACGGCGCGCACGCGCGTAATCGGCGGCGTCGATGGCATCGTCGGTCTGACGCAGCACGCTGCGCAACGCCTGATCCTCCAGACGCTCTTGCTGACGCGGCGTGAGCTTCGGCTCCGCGCGCACTTGCGCGAGCGTCTGCGACAGCGCATCTTCGCGACGCGCGCCGCCGAGCAGATCGCCGTAGCGCAGGCGCACGTCAGCATCGGTTTCTTCGGGATGCGTGGCCATCCAGTCGCGCAGCAGCGCGAGGCCGCGCTCCGCGTCGCCTCGATCGATATACAGCGCACCGATCGACGCGAGCAGGTTGGGATCGTCCGCGGCCAGCGCTTGCGCGCGATCGAGCGCGGCGGCGGCGGCGTCGGCGTCGTTGCGCGCGAAGGCGGCGCGGGCATCGGCGAGCGACTGTTGCGCGTCGAGATTGCGGGCGAGCGCGCGCATGGCGTCAGTGCGATCGGCTTGCGGCACGGCATCGAGCGCGGCGCGCGCGCCCGCCAGATCGTCCATCGAATTGCGATACAGCGCGGCGGCGTAAGCCATCGGCGCGGCGTTCGGCGAGCGCGCGAGGCCGTCGTCCATCACGGCGCGGCCGAGCTGCGGCAAACCGATATCCCGATACAGCCGCGCAAGCGCGAAGCGCGTCCACGGCTGATCCGGCTCGATGCGCAACGACGCCTCGTATTTCTGCGCCGCCGGCCCGTTCTGGCCGCGCGCGGCGAGTTGCTGCGCCTCGTTCGCGACCATATCGGCGCGCATCGCGATCAGGCTTTGGCGATCGTCGGCGGCGGTGAAACGGCTTTGCAACGCGGCGATGAGCGGCTCGACTTCATCGGCGCGTCCGGTCGACTCGAGCAGCGCACGCGTGCTCTTCAGCGCCGACAGGCTCGGCTCGCGGCCCGCAAGCTGCGCGCGCAGCATCGGTTCGGCGGCGCGCCAGTCGCCTTGTGCGAGCAGCGCATCGGCGAGAAGCAGCTTGGCATCGGCGCTATCCGGCTCGATGGCGAGCGCCTCGCGCGCGTAGCGTTCGGCGTCCTTCGGCTTGCCTGCGTTCGCGGCGTCACGGCCGTGCGCGAGCGTGCCCCAGAAGCGCGCCGTGCGCGCGAGGCCCAGCCACTTCGCACGGTTGTCCGGCGCGAGCGACGCCGCGCGTTCGAACAGCGCGCGCGCTTCGTCGCGATTGCCTTCGCGCATGCGCAGCAAACCGAATCCGCCGACGGCTTCCGCGTCGTCCGGACGGGCGGCCGCCGCGCGCGCGAGCAACGGCGCGGCTGCGTTCAGGTCGCCGCGAGCGAGCGCCGCCAGACCGCGCTGCCGGGCGATGTAATCGGGATCGCGTTCGAGCTTGCGCTGCGCTTCGATGCGCGCGTCGAGCAGATCGGCGCGATCCTTGAACTCGGTGTCGTCGGGCACGAGTTCGAGGTACGCACGCAGCGCCTGCCGATAGGCCGTGTCCGCGCCCGCCGATTGCAGTACGTGACGCCAGACGTCGAGCGCGGTGTTGCGGTCGGTGTCGGTGCGCGTGGCGAGATTCCATGCGATGCGGTTCGCTTCGGCGCGGGTCGCGTCGCTGCTGTTGAGCAGACGCGCGAGGACGAGCGCGGAATCGACGTCGGCGGGATCGTCCACGATGCGCCGGTGCAAGGCCGCGAGCGCTTCGGCACGTCGCGCGGGCGTCGCGGCGATGATCTGGTAGTACTCCGCGCCGAGCGGGCCCGACGGCGCGCCGTGCGCAAAGAGCGCGCTCACGCGGCGCGCGGCCTCGTCCGACTGGCCGCTGCGTGCGAGCAGGCGGATCGCCGCCATTTCCTGACGGCCGCTGACCGCGACGCGATATTCGTCGTCGACTTGCTGCGTGAGCGCCGCATTGGGCGCGCGCGTTTTCATGCGCGCGAGCGTGGCCTGCGCCTTTTGCGCCTGGCCGAGCCGCAACTGGATACGCACGAGCTCGGCGTTCAGACGCGGATCGTCCGGCGCGATGAGCAGCGCCTTGTCGATCGCCTGCAACGCGAGATCGTCGCGATGCTTGTTGGCCCACGCGCGCGCGGTGCCGTAAAGACGCTCGGCGAGCGCGTCCGTCGATGCCTCGCTGGCATGCGTCTGCGTCGCGCACACGACGCTCGCCGACATCAGCGCCGCGCGCAGCAACGTCGCCTTCGTCCGGGGCGCGCGCATCATTTCGCCGCTCCGCATGCCGATGCCGCCGTGCGCAACGTTCCGTCGCCCGCGAATCGATAGCGGCCCTCGCGCCAGCCGAGGCCGAAGAGCGTCAGCACGCTCGTGTAGTACCCCGGCGCCGATGCCCCCGCCGCGCGCGCCGCTTGCGCATCCGCGAGTTCGGGGCGTCCGATGGCGTCGAGAAACGGCACGGCGGCGGCGGAGAAACCCGCGTTGCCGTCGTTCGGGCCGGGCTTGCCGTCGCGCGTGTCGATGCGCTCGGGCGGCGCGCCGTGCGCGTCGATATACGCGGCGAACGGCGCGAAATGCGCGAGGAGGCGCGCGCGCGCTTCATCGTCGGATGCGAGCATGCCCGCCCACAGATACACGCGGATCGCGTTATAGGCGCTTTCGGCGTGCGTCTCTTCGTCGGGCTCGAAACCCCGGTTCGCGCGATACAGCGCCCAGTCCGGCGCAAAGCCCTGCGGCGCGGTGTCGATCAGCATGCGTGCGCTCGATGCCGCGAGCCGCGTCCAGCGCGCGTCATCGGGCAGGCTCGCGCCGATGCCGCGAATCACCTGCAGCGGCGCGTAGCTCGGATTGACGCGCCACGTATCGGCTGACGGATGAAAACCCAGAGGCCCGGGCAAGAGCGTGAGGCCGAGGCCGGGCAGCGTGGCCGTTTCCTCGTCGAGCACGCGCTTCGCAAGCGATGCGCCGCGCGCCGTGTAGCTGCGCTCGCCCCACGCGCGGCCCGCTTCGAGGAGCGCGTAGGCGATCCACAAGTCCGCATCGGACGCCGCGTTGCCGTCGAGCACGCGCAACGTGCCGGCGTCGTCGCGGCCCCAGAGCCACGCGGGCAGGCGCGACGTGAGATCGCCCCGCGCGAGCCGGTCTTCGGTCCAGTGGAGAATCGTGTCGAAGCTCGCGCGGTCGTTGGCGACGAGTGCGAAGAAAAGCGCGTAGGACTGGCCTTCGGAGACCGTGCGCTCGTCTGCGGAACCGACGTCGATCACGCGGCCTTCCTTCGAAATGAAGTCGCGTTTGAAGGCGTCCCAGCGCGGCCACGAATCCATGCACGCCGATGGCGACGCCAGATCCGTCGCTGCTGCATTCGCGCCGAACACGACGAGCGCGCCGGACACGATCGCGCGCTTTACGCCCGAAGCCTTCATCGCTCAGATACCCCGGCGCCGCGCGGCCAGTTCCTGCAGCGCCGCGAATGCCGCGATCGCGAGCAGCAGGCCCGCCAGCGCGCCGGCGAGGCCGAGCAGCGCCGGATGACGGATCGCGTGGCCCCACAGCTTCGCGTACCACGGCACGTAGCCGACGACATACGTCTCGCCGACGCGCGCGCTGTCCACGCCGCCGTGCCGCACGAGCGCGACATCGCCCTGAATCTGCGACAGGCGATCCGCGCGTTCGAGCACGTCGAGCAGATCGGTGAGATGGCCGTCGCCGGTCGCCGCGAGCGCGACGATGCTGCGCCCCTTCGTTCCGGGCGACTGGAAGCCCATCAGCGCCGCGAGCGGCCCGTTCTGATCCAGCGATGCGCCGCCGTGCGTGACACGCGCGCCATCGCGCCAATGCTCGCCGACCGAGAACGACGCCCGCGCGATGCCCTCCTTCGACGGCGTTCCCGCAGCCGAACCCGCGATCGACAGCGGCAGCGCATCGTGCCAGCGCGAAAACACCGGCGACGACGGCGCGCCGCCGATCACGAGCAGATCCTTCTGCGCGAGCGCGGGCACATCGTCCGGACGCGCGATGGTCACGCGCAGGCTCGGAAAGCCGGTCCACTGGCCCATGTGGCCGAGCATCGTCAGCATCGCTTCGATCTCGGCATTGGCGGGACGCGCGGGAATCACGATGGCCGTCTGCGACAGATCGGCGTAGCGCGTGAACGGAAAACCGCTGTTCGCGAAGTACGCGAGATTCGGCAGTTGCGCGTAATGCACGAAGCCGGAGAAGTCGATGGTCGAATCCGGGTCGACCGCCGCCCGCGCCGGGTTGGTCGGCACGCCCGCGCACAGGCCCTGCTTCTGCGAATCGAGGTTGAAGCGCAATTGCAGCTGGTTCGAACTGCCGACGCGAAACGCCGGAATGTCCAGCGCGTTGGCCGTGCCGCCCGGCGCGCCCGAAAGCAGCGGCAATTGCAGGCGGCCTTGCGTGTCATCGGTTTTGGCGGGCGGCAGCCGGAACGACTTCACGAGTTGCTCGTTGATGTCGATGGCGAGCGCGGAGTTGTTCTGCACCGTCGGCGCGGTGTACCGGTACTTGAGATTGAGCGGCACGCCGACGCTGTTCCACGAGAACAGATCGGCGGGCACACGCAGGTTCAGGCGGATCGGCTCCGGCTCGCTGCCCGCGACCTGAAGCTGCGACACGTCGTCGACGAGTTCCTTGAACTGCACCGGGCGATTCGTCGGCATCCAGCGCGGCGCGTCGTACGGTTCGCGCGGCTGGCCGATGTCGACATGCGCGACCTTCGCCGCATCGCCGGACATCGCCGTGCGGCCGAGCACGAGCGCATACGCGGCATCGTCGACTTCGGCGCCGTTGCGGCCGGTCACGACGAGCAGCTTGCGATCCTTGGACGCCGGATTGTCGGCGACGAGAATCGTCGGCCCGTCGATATCGGGCAGCGCGAGACCCGCCGGCAATTGCGCGCGCGTGCCGACGACGACCGCGTGGTCGTTCGGGGGCAGCGTGTTCATCGCCGGGAAGCGCGCCTGACGGTAATCCGCGAGCGCGCCGAACCACGACGCGAGCACGCCCGCGCTCTTGAGCGTCGCGCTGTCCGGCGATGCGGGCAGCACGAACGGCAGCGTGAGACGGCTCACATCGCGCGCATCGAAGAACGGCGCGGGCAGCAGCGCGAGATCGTTCGGCAGCCTGATCGGCGCGGTATCGAGGATGAATTCGCTCGTCGGGCTGATGTCGGCCCACAGCGCCGTGTTCGCCGGATCCTCGCAATGATCGAGCGTGTAATGGCCGATGAAGCGCAGCCCGAACTGGTTGTAGTCCGTGAGCAGGCGCGGATCGAGCGGGATGTCCTGCGTGAGCATCGCGCCGGCGTGCTCCTTGTCGAACGGCACGGTGGCGATCGCTTCGCCGTTGATCGACACCTTGACGTGCGACAGCGCGAACAGGAGCGCGGGCGAGTAGGTGTAGCGCAGACGCAGGCGCGCGCCGGTCACGACGCGGTCGAGCCGCACGCCGAGCACGATCGAGCGCGTATCTTCGAGGCCGCGCAGATGCATCGGCTGATACGCGCCGAGCGCGGAGAACGGGACGTGGATCGAGCCGGCGTCGGCGCTGGCAGCGGCGTCCGGATTGACGGCCGGCGGCGCCGCTTCGGCGCAGACGCCGGCGAAAAGCGCACTGGCGGCCATCGCCAGCGAGAGGCAGAACGAGACGACTGGTTTCATCGGCGAGTCAGCTACGGAATTCACGGCCGCGCGCCGCGCTGCCCGCTATGGCATCGTGACGGAGGCGCAACGACAATCGGATCGCCAGGCGAGCGGCGCGCGCGGCAACCGGGACGAATGCAGCAAGAGCGGGAAAGAATCGGGGCAAGCGTGCGATGCACGAAGCGAGGCGTCGGGGCGTGCGTGATCCGCGACGCGGGTGCCGTCGTGCGGCTGCTGCGTTCATCGCGCCGGTCTGTGCGATGACGCACCTTTGCCGCTGAAAAGCGGACGCAACAGTAGCATAATTTGTGACAATTTGTATCACCTCAGCCGTCCTTCATCAAAAAAAGCGCCACATCGCGACATGGTTCGATCCCGTTCTTCATCCGCTACGTCTTCCGCATCCGAAAAATCCGGCCACGCCGAGCGGATCGCGAAGCCCGCAGTCAAGCGCAGCGGCCTGCTGCGCGGCCTTTTCGCGTTGCGCCATTCGCGCGACGGCATCGCCGCGACCTGGCGCGAGGAGAGCGCGTTTCGCCAGGAGGTGTGCGTCGCGGCCGTGCTGCTGCCGATCGCGTTCGCGGTGCCCGTGGGCGCCGCCGAGCGCGTTCTGCTCGCGGCTTCGGTGCTGCTCGTGCTGCTCGTCGAGCTGATCAATTCGAGCATCGAGGCGGCGATCGACCGCATTTCGCTCGAACGTCACGAACTCTCCGGACGCGCCAAGGACTGCGGCAGCGCGGCGGTCACGGTGGCCATCGTCATCGGCTTGCTTACGTGGGGCGTGATCTGCGGGCCGCTCGCATGGGACTGGCTGCGCGCGCATCTTTGACGTTGCGGCGTCCGGCGGTGATGAGCCTCGCAATTCGCGGGGCCTATTCGTGTGTGGCACCGGAGGCCATGCACGATATGTCGGCGGCGCAAGCGGATTCTTGATGCCCGTCGCGGCGACTTTGCCCGATGGACGTTGATGAAGCGGTAGTTAATACCTCACGCGGACCGCCGCGAAATATTCCGAAAGGCAATCGGCGAGAGACAAACGCGCCGCGCGGCCGCCTGGGTCGCCTTCTTGCTGGTTCCCGTCTGCGCGCCCGTTTTCACGGCGCCCACTCTGCATTTCTTCCAATTGCGGGATTCCATCTACTTCGACGGAGGAGTTGTCGTGCGGCCTTTTACCCTGATTTTTCTGCTGTTCGTGACGCTGTTTTCCGGATGCGCGGCTTACCGGACACATGAGGCGCGCAGCGATTCCGGCGCGCTCATCGGATCGAATGTTCTCGATCTCGTCGCGGCGGTCGGCATTCCCGACAAGACGATGAAACTCGTGGATACGAACACGCCGGGCGACCGCATGGTGATGCAGTGGAACTTCTCGAATTCGGATGCGGCGTTCGAAATGAACGTGATCCTGCTCGATCTGAAGATCGGCGGCGCCGGCAAGTGCAGCATGACCGCGACCACCGAACGCTGGGGCGGCAAGGTGCTGTCCGTGAACTTTCCCCAGGCGCACGTCGACAGCATGAACTCCGACTACAGCGCGTGCGAGCCGCTCGTCGCGGAAGCGCTGACGCATATCGGCCACACGCCCATCGATCCCGCTTTCGACTCGTTCAAGCTCGTCGGCGCGGCCAAGTAAGCGCGCCCGGCACTCGCACGCGACGATCTTCTTACCAACTATTTCTCCGGGAAACAGGTTGTGTCGTCGATCGGTGCGAGTGCCTTCGCTCTAAAGAAGGATTGCGAAACATCTTGTGATAGTGGAACGTCATCGCGCGCCTTGAACGGATCTGCAATCCTATCGAAACCTTACCTGTAGTCCTTTAGTCATCGAACGGCACGTATAGTCCCCGCAGCGCGCTTTTTTGCGTGTATTTCCTGTCTGCGCTGAAGCCAACTACATCGCCCGCCGATTTGACAACTCTCCCGATCCAAGACCGTTTTCGCCGCGCCCTGTCGCGATCTCTTGCAAGAACCGCATTCGTCGCGGGGATGACTTTCCTCGTTGCGTATCCGCGTGCGCCGTTCGCCGCCGTCGTGATGAATTTTTCGCATGCCGATATAAACGAGGTCGTGCGCGCGATCGGACTCGCCACGGGCAAGACGATCATCGTCGATCCGCGCGTGAAGGGACAACTGGATCTCGTCTCCGAGAATCCGGTTCCCGAAGACGAAGCGCTCAAGACGCTGCAATCCGCATTGCGTATGCAGGGCTTCGCGCTATTGCAGGATCACGGCGTACTCAAGGTCGTGCCGGAATCGGAAGCGAAGGTTCAGGGCGTGCCGACCTATGTCGGCAATCAGCCCGTCGCGAAGGGCGATCAGATCGTCACGCAGGTATTTCAGCTTCGCAGGGAGTCCGCGAACAGTATCCTGCCGACGCTGCGGCCGCTGATTTCCCCGAACAACACGATTGCCGCCAACCCGAGCAACAACACGCTGATCGTGACCGATTATGCGGATAACGTGCGCAGGATCGCGTCGATCATCGCGGGCATCGAAGGGGCGTCGAGCCCGCATATCGCGGTCGTGCAGCTCAATTTCGCGGATGCGACGGCCGTCTCGCAACAAGCGCAGAAGTTGCTGGATCTGAACGGCATCGGCAACAGCGATCCGACGCAGAAGGTCGTCGTCACGCCGGACGCGAGAAGCAACGCGGTCGTGCTTCGGTCGAGCGGCGCCGCGCGGCTGTCCGACGCCGAATCGCTGATCGTCAAGCTGGACACGCCGACGCGCGCGCCGGGCAACATTCATATCGTCAGCCTGCGCAACGCCGACGCCACCGATATCGCCAAGACGCTGCGACGGATTCTCGGCCAGACAGGCGGCGGCGATTCGCAATCGGGCTCGGGCAACGGCGGCGGCAATCAAAGCTCGTCGGGGCTTCCGAGCAGCAACGGCACGCTGCCGCCGCTGCCGGGCGGCACGGATTCGGCATCGTCGGTGAGCGCGACGTCATCGTCGGCGTCTTCCTCGAAAAGCCCTTTCGGCGGGATGCAATCGCGCTCGGGCGATGACAAGGACGAGCAAGGAAGCGGCGAAGTCGTCGCGGACGTGTCCACGAATTCGCTCATCATCACCGCGCCCGAACCGGTGTTCAGAAACCTCGCCACCGTGATAGCGCGGCTCGATCAGCGCAAGGTTCAGGTGTATATCGAATCGCTCATCATCGAAGTGGCTTCCGACAAGGAAGGCGAATTCGGCATCGAATGGCTGACGGCTGCGGGGCTGCAGTCCGTCGCCGCGACCACGACGAACGTCGGCCTGGTCGCGGGATTCGGCAATATCCTCGGCACCAAGGGCCTGTTCCGCGCATTGCAGTCGAACTCGGATGTCAACGTGCTGTCGACGCCGAGCCTCGTCACGCTCGACAATCACGAGGCGCGCATTCTCGTCGGCACCAATGTTCCCATCGAGTCCGGGTCTTATTCGACGAACACGACGAGCTCGTCATCGGTATCGGCGTTCAACACGTACGACCGCAAGGATGTCGGCGTGATGCTGAACGTCAAGCCGCAGATCAATCAGGGCGGAACGCTGACGCTGCAGGTCTATCAGGAAGATTCGAGCGTGCAGAACGGCACGGCGGATCAGGCGGGCGGCTACAGCATCGACAAGCGCTCGCTGCAGACGACCATTCTCGCGGACGACGGCCAGATCGTCGTGCTCGGCGGACTGATCAGCGACAACTACACGAACGGCAATTCCCGAATCCCGTGGCTTTCGAAGATTCCGGTGCTCGGATCGCTATTCAGGCACGAGACGAAAAGCCGGCAGAAGACGAACCTTCTGATCTTCCTGAGGCCGGTGATCGTTCGCGACGCGTCGCAGCTTCAGGCGATCGCCGCGGATCGCTACGGCTACATGCAGGCGCGCTCGGCCACGTACAAGAGCGACAACTGGCTGGAGAAGGACGACACCGTGCCGGCGCTGCCCCACATCGATGGATACGATCACGGCGACGGAACCAACGTGGTCGATCTGACGCATGTGCGAAACGCGGCGCAGCCCGCGACGCCTGGAACCGAGGGTTCATCGCCCGCCCGCTGACACCGCGGCGCGCCTGCGCTGCAAGAACCGGCGCACCGCCGGATCGCGCTCCAGTCCGATCGCGAGATCGTAGGCGGCGAGCGCCTCGTCCGTCGCGCCGACGCGAGCGAGCAGATCGGCGCGCGCCGCCCAATACGGCTGATAGTCGGCGAGGCGCGGATCGTCCGCGTAGGGCGCGAGCGCATCGAGCGCCGCCCGCGCGCCGTCGCGTTCCGCCAGCGCGAGCGCGCGGTTCACCGCCACCACCGGCGACGCCGCGATCCCGAACAGCGCATCGTAGAGCTGCACGATCTCGTCCCAGTTCGGCCGATGCGTGCGGCAGCGATGCACATGCGCCGACTGCAACGCGGCCTCCAGCTGAAACCGTCCGATCGCGTTGAAAGCGTTCGCGCGCCGCAGCAGCCTGTCGGCTGCGTCGATCATCGGCGCGTTCCATGTCGACGGATCCTGAGCCGACAGCGGCACGTAGTCGCCTGCCGCATCGCGTCGAGCGTCGCATCGCGCCTGGGCGTAGAGCATCAGCGCAAGAAGGCCGAGCGTCTCCGGTTCATCGGGCAGCAAGTCGACGAGCAGATGCGCGAGAAACAGCGCCTCGCCGGTCAGATCGCGCCGCGCGGCATCGCCGCCGAGCGGATCCGTCCATCCTTCGGCATACACCGCGTACACGGCTTCGAGCACCGCGTCGAGACGGCCGGGCAAGTCTTCGCGCTCCGGCACGCTGAACGGAATGCCGGCTTCGCGGATCTTGTTCTTCGCGCGCACGAGGCGTTTGCTCATCGCGGCGGGCGACATGAGAAACGCGGAAGCGATCGTCTTCGCTTCGAGCCCGAGCACCACTTGCAGCATCAGCGGCGTGCGGATCGCGGCCTCGAGCGCGGGATGCGTGCACGCGAACAGCAGCCCGAGCCGCCGGTCGGGCAATGCGCCGGCTTCGTGCTCGTCGATTTCGCCGGAGAGAATCGTCAGTTGATGCGCGACGTCGTCACCGACCCGGCGATGGCGCGCGCCGTCGATCGCCCGGCGGCGCGCCACCGTCATCAGCCACGCTTCGGGATTCGCCGGGCAGCCGCGCTTCGGCCAGTCCGCGAGCGCGGCCGCGAACGCGTCGGCGAGCGCGTCCTCGGCTGCGGCGACGTCGCGCGTACGCATCGCCAGCAGCGCGACGAGCTTGCCGTAGCTGCGTCGCGCGACCAATTCCGCTACCGCGCTCGCGCCGTCAGCGGGCTCGCTCATCCGGCGGATGGCGCATCGTAAGGCGCGGTCCACACCGGACGCACTTCCATGAGGCCGTGCGCCGCGCCGGGACAGCGCGACGCCCACGCGATCGCCGCGTCGAGATTGGGCACGTCGATCAGGTAATAGCCGGCGAGCTGCTCCTTCGTATCGGAAAACGGCCCGTCGAGCACTTGCGGTTTCCCGTCGACGAGCCGCACCGTCGTGGCCGTGCTCGTGTGCTGCAGGCGGTTCGCGCCGACGAGCGCATCCGCCTTCTTCAACGATTCCGTGTACGCCTGATACGCGGCGACGCCCTGCTGCCGCTCGCTGTCGGTCATCTGGTTCCAGCGGTTTTCGTCCGAATAGATCATCAGCAGATAGTGCATGTGAGCCTCCGTCACAAGGTCGATGCGGCCGGATCATCCGGGCGCCATCACGATGACGCGCGGGGCGTGCGCCGATGGACAGATATCGCGAAAAAATTCATCCGTCCTTCCGAGACGGCCACGTATTCTCGAAGACGCATTCCTCTGTCGAACGGCGCGCCGCCCAACGCTCGCTTTCGAGCATCGGCGCATCGTAGAAGCGTTCGACATGCCCGACGCAAAGAATGGCCACGGGCCGCGCGCCGGCGGGCATGTCGAGCAGCGCGGCAACTTCCACGGGATCGAACAGCGAGACCCAGCCCATTCCCAGCCCTTCGGCACGCGCCGCGAGCCACATGTTCTGGATCGCGCACGCGACGGAAGCGAGGTCCATCTCGGGCAGCGTGCGCCGTCCGAAGACATGATGCTCGCGGCCGTCCATCAGCGCCATCACCAGCACTTCGGCGCACTCGCGCAATCCTTCCACCTTGAGCCGCATGAACGAATCGCGGCGTTCGCCGAGCGCATCGGCGGTCAGCACGCGTTCACGTTCGACCGCATCGCGCAACCGCGCGCGTAGGTTCGCGCAGGTAATGCGCAGGATGCGCCACGGCTGCATGAAGCCGACGCTCGGCGCGTGCAGCGCGGCGTCGATGAGGCGCTGCATGACGTGCGGCGACACCGGATCGCCGACGAAGTGACGCATGTCGCGACGCTCGCGGATCGCGCGGTAGACGGCTTCGCGATCGGCGTCGCTGAAAGCTTTTTCCATGGATGTCGGCAGGGTTGGGCTGATGGATTGGGGATGATATCGGGGCGGCTCGTTTTCGTCCGCGACGGCGACAAAATCATGCGCTGTCTACTTCGCCACTCAATCGACCTTGTTAAGAAAAAGCGTATTGCGCTGTTGATGTGTCTTACTCCATTGTTTCGGCTTCCCAACGAATTAAGCGAAACAACCATGCCGATTCCCGCATACATGTGGCTGAAGGACGATGGCGGTTCGCCGATCAAGGGCAGTGTCTCCGTGCAAGGGCGCGAGGGCAGCATCGAGATCATCGGCTTTGGACACGGCCTGACGCTTCCGGTCGATGGCAACGCCGGCAGGATTACCGGCACGCGCATACACGCGCCCATGTCGATCGAAAAAGAGTTCGATGCGGCCAGCCCGTATCTGTACAAAGCGGTTGCCAAAGGGCAAACCCTTCGATCTGCCGAGATCAGGTTCTATCGGATCAATGACGCGGGCCGGGAGGAAAACTACTTCACGATGCTGCTCGAGGGCGTGAAAGTGGCCGGCGTTCATCCCGGTTTCGCGAACACGAAGATCGCCAGCATGAGCCCGCTCAATCACGTCGAGGCCGTATCGCTCATGTATGACAACATCACCTGGCACTACCTGGACGGCAACATCAAGTTCTCCGACGCGTGGACGGAACGCTAGGCTCGGGGGAACGAGATGGCTCTGCGGGGAAAGTTCGTGGTCGATAATGCGCCGATGCTGACGCTTGTCATGGCTGGTGTCGGGGCGTTTCAGGCGTTTTCCGGCGATAAAGCCTATCGCAATCGGGGGGGCTGCACGGCGGTGGTCGATAAAGGCCCGATCCCTTCCGGTCGTTACTGGATCGTCGATAGACCTACTGGCGGGATTGGCTCGCAGTTATATGCATGGGCCAAGGATACGTTGAATACTGTGGCCGGACGTCCGTCATATCACGGCGAATGGTTCGCACTCTACCGCGATGACGGACTGATCGATGATTGGACTTGGGTGAACGGCGTTAATAGAGGGAACTTTCGCCTTCATCCGATCGGCGGTTCGGGTGTGTCGTTCGGCTGCATTACGCTTCAAAGCGTTGCGGATTTTCAAAGGCTGCGGCAGGCTCTCTTGCAATCGCCAACAGTGCCCGTCGGTGCCACCGGCTTACGCGCATATGGCGTAATCGAGGTGATTACCATTGGCAACACTTGCCCGTAGGGTGGCGATCCTTTCGCTGAAATCCGCGCTGTTTATTGGGCTATTTCTGCTCGCGACTCGCTACGTACATACCTATCCGACGCCGCTGACGCTGCGGCAACAGGAAATATTAATCGGTGTCTCCGACTGGCTCGGTGTCCGTGACTATGATGGTCTTTACGTGTTCTCTATGGCGGCGCTCGACCTGCTTGTGGCCATCGTCGCCTATAAGGTCATCATGAAACTCTGGCGTCGCCGACATACGGGGCGAAGAAGTGAACGCGCGTAGAAAACGGGCGCGCACATATGAGGTAATCCATTCGACGACCCTCGCGCAAAAAAAAAGCGCCGCGGGCGTTCAGCCCGCGGCGCCATTGCGCGACGCTACGACGAAACCGCTCGCCGTAGCCCGACAGCACGCTTACATCTGCACGGTGTCGGCGACTTCCTTGAAGTCTTCGATCTGGTCGAAGTTCATGTACTGATAGATCTTGTCGCCATTGGCGTTGAGCACGCCCATGTCGGCCATGTACTCTTCCTTCGTCGGAATCCTGCCCAGACGCGAGCAGATGGCCGCCAATTCCGCCGAGCCGAGATACACGTTCGTGTTCTTGCCGAGACGATTCGGGAAGTTGCGCGTCGACGTCGACATAACCGTCGCGCCTTCGCGCACCTGCGCCTGATTGCCCATGCACAGCGAGCAGCCCGGCATTTCGGTGCGCGCGCCCGCCGTGCCGAACACGCCGTAGTGACCTTCCTCCGTCAGTTGCTTCTGGTCCATCTTGGTCGGCGGCGCGACCCACAGCTTGACGGGAATGTCGCGCTTGCCTTCAAGCAGCTTGGACGCCGCGCGGAAGTGACCGATGTTCGTCATGCACGAACCGATGAACACCTCGTCGATCTTCGCGCCGGCCACGTCCGACAGCGTCTTCACGTCGTCCGGATCGTTCGGGCAGGCCACGATCGGCTCGTGAACGTCTGCCAGATCGATTTCGATGACGGCGGCGTATTCGGCATCCGCATCCGGTTGCAGCAGTTGCGGATCGGCGAGCCATGCTTCCATAGCCTTGATGCGGCGCTGCAGGCTGCGCGGGTCCTGATAGCCCTGCGCGATCATCCACTTCAGCAGCGTGATGTTGCTGTTGAGGTACTCGATGATCGGTTCCTTGTTCAGATGCACCGTGCAACCGGCGGCCGAACGCTCGGCGGATGCATCCGACAGTTCGAACGCCTGCTCGACCTTCAGATCCGGCAGACCTTCGATCTCGAGGATGCGGCCCGAGAAAATGTTCTTCTTGCCCTGCTTGGCCACGGTCAGCGTGCCCGCCTTGATCGCGTACAGCGGGATCGCGTTGACGAGATCGCGCAGCGTGACGCCCGGCTGCATCTTGCCCTTGAAGCGCACGAGCACCGACTCCGGCATGTCGAGCGGCATCGTGCCGGTGGCGGCCGCGAAGGCGACGAGACCCGAGCCCGCCGGGAAGCTGATGCCGATCGGGAAGCGCGTGTGCGAGTCGCCGCCGGTGCCGACGGTGTCCGGCAGCAGCATGCGGTTCAGCCACGAGTGGATCACGCCGTCGCCCGGACGCAGCGCGATGCCGCCACGGTTGCTGATGAAGTTCGGCAGCGTTTGATGCGTCTTCACGTCGACGGGCTTCGGATAAGCCGCCGTGTGGCAGAACGACTGCATCACGAGGTCGGCCGAGAAGCCGAGGCACGCCAGGTCTTTCAGTTCGTCGCGGGTCATCGGGCCGGTGGTGTCCTGCGAGCCGACCGAGGTCATCTTCGGTTCGCAATACGTGCCCGGACGCACGCCTTGGCCTTCCGGCAGACCGCACGCGCGGCCGACCATCTTCTGGGCGAGCGAGAAGCCACGGCCGCTGTCAGCCGGCTGCTGCGGCAGGCGGAACAGCGTCGACGGAGCCAGACCCAGCGCTTCACGCGCCTTCGCCGTCAGTCCGCGGCCGATGATCAGCGGAATGCGGCCGCCGGCGCGCACTTCGTCGAACAGCACGTCGGACTTGACCTGGAACTCGGCGATCACTTCGCCGTTCTTCAGCGCCTTGCCCTCGTACGGACGCAGTTCGACGACGTCGCCCATTTCCATCTTCGACACGTCGAGTTCGATCGGCAGTGCGCCGGCATCTTCCATCGTGTTGTAGAAGATCGGCGCGATCTTGCCGCCCAGGCACACGCCGCCGAAACGCTTGTTCGGGATGAACGGAATGTCTTCGCCCGTGAACCACAGCACCGAGTTGGTGGCCGATTTGCGCGACGAACCCGTGCCGACCACGTCGCCCACATACGCGACCAGATGGCCCTTCTCTTTCAGCGATTCGATGAACTTGACCGGACCGCGCTTGCCGTCTTCTTCCGGCGTGATGCCGGGACGCGCGTTCTTCAGCATGGCGAGCGCATGCAGCGGGATGTCGGGGCGCGTGGTGGCGTCCGGCGCGGGCGAGAGGTCGTCGGTGTTGGTTTCGCCCGTCACCTTGAACACGGTGATGGTCAGGCTCTGCGGCACTTCCGGACGGCTCGTGAACCATTCGGCGTCGGCCCAGCTTTGCAGCACGGCGCGCGCGTTGGCATTGCCCTTGTCGGCCAGTTCCTTGACGTCGTGGAACTGGTCGAACATCAGCAGGGTTTTCTTCAGCGCGTTCGCTGCCACCGTGCCGACTTCGGCGTCGGAGAGCAATTCGATCAGCGGCTGAATGTTGTAGCCGCCCAGCATCGTGCCGAGCAGCTCAGTGGCGCGCGCGCGCGAGATCAGCGCGCAGGCGGTCTCGCCCTTGGCCACGGCGGCAAGAAAGCCCGCCTTGACGCGCGCGGCTTCGTCCACACCGGCGGGCACGCGGTTGGTGATGAGATCGAGCAGAGCCTGCTCTTCGCCTGCGGGCGGGTTCGTCAGCAGCTCGACCAGTTCGGCGGTCTGCTGCGCCGTCAGCGGCAGCGGAGGAATGCCGAGCGCGGCGCGCGCGGCTACATGAGCACGAAAGTTTTCCAGCATGGGGGGACCGTTGCCTTTGCGTTTCAGTGAAGGCTTTGCAAACAAGCCGGGATGTTCTGGGCACTGCGTTGCCCGCTATTCTAATTGCGACGCTGCGTTGCGTCAAACGTCTTATGTCTTATGTCTTATATAAGACTTGCCGGACGCGGGAAGGCCGGTCGTGTCGGGCCATGTCGAACGGTCATCGCATCGCCGTTCGAAACGGGAACCATGGCGCGCTAGTTCTGAAGAATCTTGCTTCCCTTCATCACGATGTCGCTATCCGCCGTCACGCTGATCTTGCCGCTGCCCTTGACGCTGATGTCCTTGCCCTTGATCTGGATCGTGCCGTCCTTCTTCATGACGATGCTGGCATCGCCCGTAACGAGACTGATCGATTCGTCCGCGTTGATCGTGAGGTTCTTGCCCACCTTGAGCGCGTCATCCTCGCCGACGGACGTCGTGCGCCCTTTCGCCACCGTGCTCGACTGCGCGCCGTCGATCGACTCGCTCGCGTCCTTCGCGACCGACACCGTCTGCCCGCCGCCGACGCTGAGCGACTGATCGCCCGTTACGCTCGTCGCCTGGTTGCCGCCGACGCTCACGGTCTGATCCGAACCCACCGTGACGGTCTGGCCGGAGCCGACGCTGACCGTCTGACTCGCACCGATCGTCTCCGTGTGATACGCGCCGACCGTCACCACCTGGAACGCGCCGATCGTCACCTCCTGCGCCGCGCCGACGGTAATCGTCTCGTTGATGCCCACGCTGTGCGTGCGTTGCAGGAGAACCGTCGCGGTCTCGCTCGCCTTCACGGTCTTGGTGCGGTTCGCGCCGATCGTGATGCTCTCGTTCACGCCGACCGTTTCCGTGCGGTTCATCACGACGTCGATCTTCTCGTTGTTGCCCACGGTTTCGGTGCGGTCGTGCTTGACGACCGTCGTTTCGTCGTGATCGATGTTCTTCTTGCGGTCATGCCCGACCCAGTGCGTCTCGTCGTTCTCGACTTCGATGTCCTGATTCTTCTCGGCATGAATGAGCACCTGCTCGGCGCCCTTCTTGTCCTCGAAACGCAGTTCGTTGCAGTTCGCGCCGCTTCCGCCCTTGCTCGACCGGCTCTTGATGCCCGACTGCGTCATGTTCGCGGGCAGATCGTACGGCGGCATCTGTTCGGCGTTGTAGACGCGTCCCGTGATGATCGGCCGGTCGGGATCGCCTTCGAGAAAATCGACGATCACTTCCTGGCCCATGCGCGGAATCGCGATGGCGCCCCAGCCCTTCCCCGCCCAAGGCTGCGATACGCGGATCCAGCACGAACTGTTCTCGTCGCGCTTGCCCTGCCGGTCCCAGAAAAACTGCACTTTCACGCGGCCATATTGATCGGTGTAGATTTCGTCGCCGCCCGGCCCGACCACGACCGCCGTCTGCGGTCCCTGCACGAACGGCTTGCGCGCCGTGCGGGCGGGCGCGAACGCCTGCTTCGCGTCGATCGCGGAGAACCAGCATTCGCAGCGATTCGCCTGCGCGCCGTCGAAGGCTTCGTAATCGGCGAGTTCGATCTCGTAACGCGTGCGCGTCACGAGATATTGCGTGTTCTGGTCCGCGCGCGGATGCCGCGTCAGCTTGAGCAGCGCGCCCGCGCGCACGTTCTTGCTGTTGGTGCGCGCCTCGACCTGATGCCAGTTGATGCCGGGATCGTCGGGCACGCTGCCTTCGATGCGCCATTCGTCCGCACGCGACTTCGCGCGGCTCTCGCCGTGATCCGCTTCCACATAGCCGCCCGGATAGTCGAAATGTTCGAGCCCGGAGAACGCGTCGAAGCCCTGCATGTGCTTCGCGGCCTGCTTCTGCAGCGGCCGCGACGGGTGCTTGAAGTCGTAATCGGTGAGCAGCCAGTTATGCGTTTCGATCGCGTGATGCGTGCGCCACTCGCTGACGAATTCGATGTCGGGCGCCGCCGCCTGCACCGCGCCGTACGGCAGCGATTCGCAGCCCGCGACGCTCTCGTGCGCGGCGAGCGTATCGGTCAGGATCAGCGACTCCTTGCCATCCTTGTCCTGAAACCAGTAGTAGATGCCTTCGTCTTCGAGCAACCGGCTGACGAAGTTGAAGTCCGATTCGCGATACTGCACGCAGTATTCGCGCGGCGGATGCGCGCGCGTGCTCGCCTTCCATTTGATCTCGCCGAATTCGAGCCCTTTGTAGACGGGATCGGCGAACACGGCCTTCACGATCTCTTCGACCGTCTTGTTCTGAAAGATGCGGCAATTGCTGCGCCGCGAGAGCAGCCACAGCCACGGCCGCACCGCCGCCTCGTAGATATGGAGCCGTCCGCGCATGCCGGTTTGCCGGAAGCCCACGACATAGCCGGCGAACACGCGCGGCTTCGCCTTCGGCACGTTGAGCGACACGCTCACGCGCTTGCCGAGGATGCGGCTGAAGTCGAGGTCCGCGCGCTTCGAGACGAGCGTCAACTCGATGCGTGGCATGCGCCCGAGTTCCGCGCACGCGGAAAGGCTCAGAAAGCGCAGGTCGTCGCCGAGCGGCGTGTCGACGCTCGCGAGCGGCTTCTGCGCTACGGCATCGTTGCTGCCCATCGGCGCACCGGCCTCGCGTTCAGCCGACGCGCTTCGCAGCGCCGCGCAGCGAAATGTCCGTCACCATACGATCCTCCGTCCCGGTCCGCATCCGTCGCGCGCCTCGTGCGTGCGATCCACCGAATAAACGAAACGCGCCTGAGGTTTTTGAAGTCCGCGCTTCCGTATGCACGGCGACGCCGCGCGTTGAAAGGTTCGCGCGCGTGCCTTCAAGGGCAAACATTTCAGCGCCACGCGAGCCGGAATTATTTTCGCGCAACGGACATTCATCGCTTGACGCGGTTTTGAAGCGGTCCATAAAATCCACAATCTTCAACGATTGGGCAAATGCCTTGGACACTTGCAGTAGTCGACCTTCGAACGAAATCTCCGCCTGAGCGACTCACGTCCGCGCCTTTTCAACGCCGCCGTTTGTCACCCAGGCAAGCGGTGCGCGCCGTAGTACTTCGCAGTCACTCAAACGTGCACCTCGATCCGCCCCAGATGGCGTGATGCCGCCGTGCGTCCGCCGTCTGGTTCTGCCGCCGCCTCGCAGTCGGCCGTGCGCGCGCGCCTGTCGCCAAGCGCGCGCATGCGGTCATCCGCGGGCCGGACGGCGGTCAAGTCAGATAAACAATATTTGCCACGGGGTGCATCATGTCCACGCCAACCAACGTCTCTCCACCGGGCGTCCCGCCACGCAGCGCCGTGCTCGACGATGCGCACGTCGGCGATATTCGCGGCGCCTTCGGCTCGATCGCGCATCACGACACGGCGCCGCGCGGGTCTTGGCGGGCGCGTTTGCGCACGCTTCTCGCGATACTCGGGCCGGGCCTCATCGTGATGGTCGGCGACAACGATGCAGGCGCGTTCGGCACCTACACGCAGGCGGGCCAGAACTACGGCACGAGCTTGCTCTGGACCATGCTGCTGCTCGTGCCCGTGCTGTACGTGAATCAGGAGATGGTGCTGCGTCTGGGCGCAGTGACGGGCGTCGGCCATGCGCGGCTGATCTTCCAGCGCTTCGGCAAGTTCTGGGGCGCGTTCAGCGTCATCGATCTGTTCCTGCTCAACGCGCTGACGATCGTCACCGAGTTCATCGGCATCACGTTCGTGCTCGATTTTTTCGGGCTGCCCAAGGTCGCGGGCGTCTGCGTCGCGGCCGCGCTGACGATGGCCGCCGTCAGCACCGGCGACTTCCGCCGCTTCGAGCGCTTCGCGGTCGTGCTATGCGTGCTGAGCCTCGTGCTCGTGCCGGTGCTCGTCGCGATACATCCGCCGGTGTCGCAGATGACGCGCGATTTTCTCGTGCCCAACTGGCCCGCGCACGCGAAGCTGTCGGACGTGATGCTGCTCGTGATCGGCATCGTCGGCACGACGGTCGCGCCGTGGCAGCTCTTTTTCCAGCAGAGCTACGTGATCGACAAGCGCATCACGCCGCGCTTCATGAAGTACGAGAAGGCCGATTTGTGGATCGGCATTGCGTTCGTGCTGATCGGCTCGGTCGCGATGATGAGCTTCACCGCGGCGCTGTTCGCCGGGCATCCCGAGTTCGGCAGCTTCACCGATGCCGGCGGCGTCATCGCCGGCCTCGAAAAGTACGCGGGCCGCACGAGCGCGACGCTGTTCGCGGTCGCGCTGCTCGACGCGAGCATCATCGGCGCCGCGGCCGTGTCGCTGTCGACCGCGTACGCCATCGGCGACGTCTTCAAGATCCGGCACTCGCTGCATCGCGGCGTGACCGACGCGAAGGGCTTTTATCTGGTCTACTTCGGCATCGTCGCGCTCGCGGCCGCGATCGTGCTGATTCCGGGCAGCCCGCTCGGCCTGCTGACCGAAGCGGTGCAGACGCTCGCGGGCGTGCTGCTGCCGAGCGCGACCGTGTTCCTGCTGCTGCTTTGCAACGACCGCGCCGTGCTCGGTCCGTGGGTCAACTCGAAGAAGCTGAACCTGTTCACGGGCTCGGTCATCTGGGTGCTCGTGATGCTGTCGATCATCCTGACGGCCGCCGTGATGTATCCGGACATCAGCGGCGAGACGATCATCGGCGTGCTCGCCGGCGGCACCGTTCTGGCGATCGCCGGCTTCGCGGCGAGCGTGCTGCTGCGTCGCGTGGGCGCCTTTGCACAGACCACGAAGACGGCGCAAGCAACGCACACGAGAGTCGATCGCGCGCAACGCGACACATGGCGCATGCCGCCGCTCGACACGCTCGCCCCGCAGAAAATGACGCTCGCCACGCGCATCTGGATGGGCGTGCTGCGCGGCTATCTGGTGATCGCCGTCGGGCTCGTGATCTTCAAGGTGCTGCAGATGACGTTGCTGAAATGAGCGCGCGCTTGCGACGCGACGCTACTTGATCGTCGCGTCGCCGTGTGCCTCGGCTTCGCGCCCGGACTGATCCGGCCCATCCTCTGCTTCGATCGACGCCTGCGCCTGTTGCCAGAACTCTTCGGCGCGACCATCCGGACTGCCTTCGCGCTCCCAGATCTCATACGCACGTCGACGGATGCGGTCCTGCTCCTTCTGTTCGTCCACGATTCCCTCCCGGTTGCGCGATTTACGCCGCTCGCGCTTGCGTTGCGCATGTGCGCTCACCGGCAAAGCAACCGGCATGCCGCATGCATCTTTTGAAAGTCAGACGGAATCGAGCAGCGTTTTTTCGAAGCACACGGCGCCGCGCTCATCGGCCGGCGTGCGGCGATACCCGCTGGCTTCGCAAAAGCGCGATGCATTCGACTCGCCCGGCGTCGTCACGACGCAGACGGTGTGATAGCCGAGCAGACGCGCTTCCTCTTCGAGATACGACAGGATGATCGCTTCCAGCCCGCGATACTGCGGGCGAACGTAGAGCCGCATCAGTTCGGCGGCGTGATAGCTCTGCCGCCGGATCGCGCCGCATCCCATTGCTTCGCCCATCGCGTTGCGCGCCACCACGTAGCGCGCGCGGATGCTCCGCAGATCGTCATCGGCCACGCACTGCTGCCCGCTTTCGCCCGTCAGCGCCGCGTGATAGGCCGAGCGTTCGTCGCACAGAATGCGCGCGTCGAGCGAGTCCGGATCTTCGCTGCCGATATAGACGGTTTGGGAGTCGTCCATGCTTGCCTCGGATGAATGAAGTCTCGTGCTCCTTTCAGCAACGAGCATTCCGCGAAAGCATCGACGCGTCGTGTTCCATAAGGACGGGTTACGGACGACCGACCGCTAAGTTTTCGGCCCACACCCGGATCGATAATGCATCTGCTATCGACCAAGGCCTTCTCCTCTCACGGGTCACGAGAAACCGCGATGCACGACGACAACGACAAGATCACGCTACTGGCCATTCCGCCATCGCAGGGACACATATGGTCGGGAAAGTTATTCGTCGGCACGGAAGAAATCGGCGAAGTCTTCGGCCAGGCATTGAGCGACCTCGAAGACGCCGCCAACGAACTCGGCTTCCCGCTGGACCAGATCCGCTGCGCGACTGGCTGAAGCGGGAACCACCGCGCATCGCTCACGTCTGAGACGGGAAATACGGCTGCATGGCATCGGCGTTTCTCGCCGTATTTTCATCGGATATGCACGTAACTGTCATATCGTGGTCAGCCGGTCAGACGCAACGTACAAACCCATCGACTCCGCGCGTGCAGGAACGCGCGGAATCGCCCGCGTCCGGCCGCCGCATTTCCTTTTACCGATTTACATTCGACTTTGAAAAGGAGCGGTCAATGTTTCAGTATCCCGGTTCTTTCGCGTATCAGGTTCCGTCGCTGGCGCGCGCCAATTTGCAGGCATTCCTCAACATGACGGGGCGCTTCGCAAGCGGCATGCAGGCGCTCGGTGAACTGAACGTGCAGACGGTTCGCACGGTCATCGACGAAAGCAATGCGCTTCTGCGCGCAGGCGATGAAGCCGGCGCCGGCGACGTCCTCGGATGGCAATCGGTCATGCTGGCGCAGTTTCCTCAGAAGGCCGCATCGTATGGCCAGCATGTGCTGTCGATCATCACATCGACGCAGGACGACATCCTGAGCGAAGTGCGCAATCAGTACGAGCGCAATGGCATCAAGTTCGGCGACATGGCGAACGCCGCCGCCGATGACGCGCAGACGGCGGCGCAATCGTCCGGCGAGCTCATCACGAATCTGGCCGATGCGACGAATGACGCCGCGCGCGAAACGGGCGGCGCCGTGCTGGATGCGAGCGGCGAAGTCGCGAAGACCTCGCGCGCCACGGCGAAGCGTTCGGTTTGATCGAACGGGCGCATTGGACTACGTCTTCGATTACTCGGTGATGCGCTTGAAACTCGAGTAGTAATCGTCGGTGTAGTAACAGTCGCGGGTCTGCTTGCGCGGCCCGCCACATACGATCCGGCGCTGCCCGCGATCCGCCGAACCCGGCGTGCGAACCGTGTATGCACGGTAATAGCCGCGCGGATGTTCCGGCAGCAAGGTCGCGCTGTTGCGGAACAGGACGCCGTCCTCGCTGAAAGGGAACGGGCCGCCCGCTTTGATCAGACGGAGCGTTTCGGCGGCTTCCGCGGGCAACTGCGCGCGGGCGACGGCAGCGAGCGCGCCGTGCGGCTGCGCGCCCGATGCCGCTGCCGCGCCGCTCGCGGCCGACGCGGGCTGACTCGCCGCCTGACTCGCGGATGCACCCGCTTCCGATGCGGCTTTTTGCGATCCGTCCTTGTTGCAACCGCCGACGACCGCGCTCAACGCGACGATGCAGGAGAAACACCAGGCTCGCTTCACGGGACGGTTGTCTCCGGTTGACCAGCATTCGACGGATCACGAACGAATCAAGGTTATCGTTTATGACTGAGCGAAGCAACGACCGGGCGGAAATAACGGGAGCTTCATTCGGCCGCCCGCGCGGATAGCCTAAGCGCGTGCCTTGCACTCAGCGCCAGCAATACGCACGACAGCGCATTGAAGAGAAACAGTCCGCTCGGCCCGATGAGCGTCATCAACGCGGATGCCAGCGTCGGTCCCGTCATGCCGCCGAGAGAAAAGAGCACGAGCAGCATCGCCGACACTGCAACGCGCAGATGCGACTCCGTGCGGTCCTGCACATGCGACACGATCAGCCCGTATTGCGTGAACGTCACGGCGACATAAGCCAGCGTCGCGCACCATGTGACGATGCGAAAATCCAGGCAGAACAGCACGAGGCTCAACACCGCCGATGTCAACGAGGTCCATAGAACCAGACGCCGCCGGTCGATGCGATCAGACAGCCGTCCCATCGGGAACTGCGGCAGCAAAGCGCCGATCAGCGCAACGCCCATGAACGTCGCGAGTTCCTCCGTCGTGAAGCCCGAGCGTTGCAGATAGACGGGCATCAGCGCATAGAAGTTGCTGTAGATGAAGCCGGTCAGTATGCAGCCCGGCACGCCGAGCGGCGCCACGGCCATCATTTCGCGAAGGCTCTCTCCCCAGCTTCGCGCGGGCACGCGATCGAGATTCGCATCGTTCACTTTCACCGGCCAGCCTTCCATCAACGTGACCGGCAACACCGCCGCCGCAAAGAGCGCCGCGCTGATCGAGAACTGCTGCGCGCCGGACCCCGCGCCCACATTCAGCAGGAACTGGCCGCTGCCCACTGCCAGATAGTTGATCGCCGCGTACAGACCGAATACCTGGCCGCGCTTCTCGTTGTCGACGGTGCCGTTGAGCCAGCTTTCGACGGACGTGTACAAGCCCATGAACGCGACGCCCGTGAGAAGTCGCACGCCGCCCAGCACCCAGGGCGACTGCGCCGCGCCGAAAGCGAGCGCGAGAATCGAGGCCGCCGCCGAGAACGCGACGAACGTCCGATGCTGACCGATGCGATCGATCAGCCGCCGATTGACGACCGCGCCCAATATGAATCCGGCGTAATAGCTCGACTGGATCAGCCCCGTGACGAACGTCGAATAGCCCGACTGAAGGATGCGCAAGGGAATCAGCGTCTGAAACAGGCCGTTCCCCGCGACGAGCAGCGCGAGGCCGAACAGCAGACCGGCCAATGCGCGCATCGTGCCGGGCTTGCCGGCGGGCGCGTGCTGACCGGGATTGGCCGCCGCGGAATCCGGCCACGGCGGCGTCTTGCGCCCGAGGAGCGCCGCTTCGTTCAGCGGGCCGGTGCGGCCGACCGCCGATTCGTCGTGCTCCTCGCTCGCGGCGCGTTCGTGCATCGCATTTTCGCGGATTTCGTTCTCATGCTCGAGATCTGACATGACACCCCTGGATTCGCCTAAGCGACTCCATGATGACAGAAGCCGACGGCTCCTATCCGCCAGCGGTGCGGTCATCGGTCAATGCGGAACACGAAATAGTTGGTAAGAGCCGCGCTGCTTCCACGTCTTTTCCGCGCAATGGATGCGACTGGCCGTTGCTACGATCGGCTCCGGCCTCGTGCCTCGTATGCCGCACGTCGAAGACGTCTCTCCCGCCTACCGCAAACCGAATCGCTACATCATGCGCAAACTCATTACTTCCCTCATCGCGTTGCTGCTCGCCTTCATGCTCGGCGGATGCGCCACCACCGTAGGAAACATCGCTTTGGGAATGGGTCTGGGCGCGGCGGGCACGCTCGGCGGAATCTACTGCGCGCTGGCCTGCTGACGCGCTCGGGGCGACGCGTTCCTCCACGTCGCCCTTCACCGGATCAAGCCGAAACTAGAAAGCGATACGCACTTGCCGCTGCGCGCAGTCGCTCTTGCATGGCGTCGAAAGCGCGGGATTGTGCGTGATGTTCGCGTTCATCAACGGAGCGGCAGCAGCGGTCTCGTAGTGTGCGGATGACGCCGCGCGAAGCCGTTCGACGTTCACCTGTCCGACGACGGCGCTCTTCTTTTCGACATCGGCCGATGTCTTCGATTCAGCGCCGGCCTGTTCATCCTTCCCGCCGTCAAGCCCTTTCATCCGAAGCACGGCCGCTTCCGCCGACGGCGCAAGCCGCTGTTCGGCGATGCCGTACTTGATGTGCTCGGCAGTCTGCTTCTTTCCGTGCGCGACGTCCGCTTGCAGCTCGGAGATGCGCCGCGTGTACCAGTCGGTCACGCACGCCTTGTCCTTGCAGTTGCGCTGACGCCATTGCCATTGCGCCACGCGATCCGCATCGAGCGCGGTCGCGTCGGTCGTCGCGTCGTGCGCCTCGCGGAAAACGGCGGCCAGCTTATCGTCGAGCGATGAAAGTTCCGGGTCCGCACAGACGAGCCGCTCCGACGCGGACGCGTCATGCGGACAGCGAAAGCTCGCGGCATGCGATGCAGTCATCGCGCCGAGCGACGTCAACATCACGCACGCAACGAGACGCGCGCAGCGCCGCAAGTCGATGGATGGGCTGTGCAACTTCTTTCGTGTATTCATGTTTGGTTCGTTCTCGGAGATGTGTTCGTTCATTGGGCGTCGGCGGATTGAGTCGCCGTATCGAACGATATGGCATGCCTCGACAGATCGAATGCCCGATGAATGCACACTTCGCGTCAAACCTTACCGGGTGTTACTTTCTATTCGCTGCGGTAAGGGCGCGGCGCGCTGGCGATATCCGAGAACGGCTTGCGCTACGAACGCTTTTCGTCGACCGCAAGCCGATACTGCTCCATCTTGCGATACAGCGTGCTGCGCGACACGCCTAGGGCGCGCGCCGCCTGCGCCATGTTGCCCTGCGCATGCCGCAACGCACGCGCGATCGCGAAGCGCTCGGTTTCCTCGAGGCTGCCCGCGCCGGGCGTCGCGTTCGACATGACCGTGTCACGCACGGTCGGCGATTCATCGAGCACTTCCGGCGGCAGCTCGACCAGCGCGACGCGCTCGTCATTCGATGTCAGCAACAGGTTCTCGACCACGTTGCGCAACTCGCGCACATTGCCCGGCCACGAATAGGCGCGCAGCACTTCCATCACGATGTCGGGAAACTGCCGCGCCGGCACGCCGTGACGCAGCGCGAGCGAGCGGTTGAAGTGATCGATCAGCAGATCGACGTCGCCATCGCGCTCGCGCAGGTCCGGAATGCGAATCCGCGTGACGCCGACGCGATAGTAAAGGTCCGCCCTGAATCGCCCGCACTCGACTTCCTCGCGCAAATTGCGATTCGTCATGGCGAGCAGGCGCACATCCACGCGACGCGCCTGCGTATCGCCGAGCCGATAGATCACCCCTTCTTCGAGCACGCGCAACAGCACCGGCTGCAGTTCCAGCGGCAATTCGCCGATCTCGTCGAGGCACAGCGTTCCGCCATGCGCGAGTTCGAATCGTCCGGGACGTCCTTCCGCCGTCGCGCCCGTATAAGCGCCGCGCACGTGGCCGAAGAGTTCCGCGCCGATCAGTTCCTTCGACGCCGCCCCGCAGTTGTAGGCGACGAACGGTCCTTCGTCGGATTCCTCGCCGTGGATCGCGCGCGCGAACAGCTCCTTGCCGACGCCCGTTTCGCCTTCGATCAGCACCGGCACGCGCCGTCGCGCAAGCTGCCGTCCGCGTTCGATCGCGCGCTGCATCGCCGCGCTCTGGCAGATGATCTGCTCAAAGCGGTTGCGTTGCGGGTCGGCTTCGCCGCGCGGCTGCACTTGCGGCCCGACGCGGCGCGCGCCGCCCGCAAGACGCGACGCATTCGAGAGGCCGGAAGGCTGCGGCACGATCAGCATCGCGCCGATCGCTTCGCCGTCCGCGACGACCGGATTGAACCACTCGGGCCGCAGTCCTTGCGGCAGATGATTGGCCCAGTCCTCGACGGGGAAATGCTCGCCCATGCCGGGAAAGCGCTCGCCCGGATTGACCGGCAGTGCGATGCGCGCCGTCGTGTGCACGAGCCGTCCGTGCCGGTCGATGGCGATGAGCCCGGCGGCATCCGTCGAGGAAAGCCGCTGCAAGCAGAACGCCAGCAGACGCATGTGCTCGCGCGCCACCTGCTCCGCGAGCACCATTTCGATCTGGCGCGCGGCGGTGACGGCGAGCGTCAGATTGTTGATCTGATACGTCGATGGCGGCCCCGATATGTCCAGCACGCCGAGCACCGCGCCGGTCCCCGGTTCGCAGATCGGCGCGGCGGCGCAGCTCCATGCCTTGATGCCTTCGCAGAAGTGCTCGGAGCCGTGCACGTAAGTCGGCTGACGCGTGGCGAGCGCCGTGCCGATTCCGTTGGTCCCGGCCGATGCCTCGCGCCAGTCGCCGCCCGTCATCAGATGGATCTTTTCGCCGGCGTCGAGCGTGCGCAGATCGCCGGCCGCCTTGAGAATCACGCCGTCGGCGTTGGTCAAGAGAAGGATCGAATACGAATCCGCGAAGAGATCGGCGGTGGCCGTGAAAAGCCGGTCGGACGCCGCGAGCAGTTCGCGATGCCGCCAGCGCAGCGTGTTGATCGCATCGCCATGCACGGCGAACGGCGCTGCGCCCGAGGTCGGATTCACGCCCGATTGCAGACTTCGTTTCCATGATGCGATCAGTTCGGTCGGCGCGGCCGTGCTGATCTCGCCTGCGAGAAAACGCTCCCAGGCGAGCATGGTGTCGGTGTCGGAGTGATCGGCGGCGCTTGCGTCGGGCCGCGTCCACCCGGCGACGAAGGGGTCGCTCGCGCGACCGCCGCCAGCCGGCATACCGATGAGGCGCCTCGTCATGTGTCTCCTCCGTGCGAGGTGGAGCGCGGCCCGCTCTTGCGGCGGGCGTCGGCGCGACTCGCGGGGGCTGCTGCATCGGGATTCGCCGGCTTGGCCCGGCGATTGCGCAGCACAGTCCGCTGAGTATAGACCTCGTGCGTCTCTCGTCCTCTCGGGGAAAACGCCCCCGTTGGCGGCGCGCGCTGTGTCGCAGCGCAGCAGCGCGCGCTACTTGCGGCCGAGCAGCTCCGCGCCCGCGCCGAGCGCCGGGCCCGCCGTCGGATCGGTGATGTCGGGCTTCTTCGCGATGAGCGTCTGCGTCGTCAGGATCAGCGCGGCGACGGAGGCCGCGTTGCGCACGGCGCTGTAACTCACCTTCACGGGATCGATGATCCCGCGCGCGGCCAGATCGGCGATCTCGCCGGTGCGCGCGTCGAGTCCGGTCGCGCGATCCGCCTTCGCCACCTGCGCGACGATCGACGCGCCGTCCAGTCCGCAATTCGACGCGATCGTGAACAACGGCTTCGCGAGCGCGCGCTTGAGCAGCATCGCGCCGAGTTGCGCGGCGCCGTGGCTTCGCGCGATCAATCCGTCGAGTTGCGCCGATGCCCGCAGCAGCGCCGTGCCGCCGCCCGGCACCACGCCTTCGGCAATCGCCGCGCGCGCCGCGTTGATGGAATCCTCGATCAGATGAAGCCGGCGCTTCTGCTCGACGGGCGTCGCTCCGCCCGCGAGGATCATCGCGGTGCCGCCCGAGAGCTTCGCGAGGCGCACTTCGAACTTGTCGCGCTCGACGTTCTCCGGCGCCATGTCATATTGCCGCGCGACCTGCTGGCGTCGCGCCGATACGGCGGCGGGGTCGCCCGCGCCCGCCGTGATGATCGTCTGATTCGACGACACGCGCACCTGGCGCGCGCTGCCGAAGTCGCGCATGTCGATGGCGTCGAGCCGGCCGCCGAGATCGCGCGCGATGACGCGCCCGCCGGTGACGATCGCGATGTCTTCGAGCATCGCGCGCCGCCAGTGGCCGTATTCGGGCGGATGAATCGCCGCGACGCCGAAGCCTCCGTTGTCGCGATTGGCGAGCAGCGTGACGACGCACGCGGGCGCGACTTCCTCCGCGATGATGAAGAGCGCGCGCTTGTGCTCGTTCGCGAGCGCGAGAATCGCGGCGACGTCGTCCTGGCTTTGCAGGCGCTGATCCGTCATGAGAATGAGCGGATTGTCGAGCACGACCTGCATGCGTTCGATGTCCGTCACCATGTGATGCGAAAGATAGCCGCGGTCGAACGCCATGCCTTCCACCACTTCGAGCCGCGTCTCGACGGTCGAGCCGTATTCGACATCGACGATGCCGTCAGCGCCCACGCGCTCCAGCGCCTCGGCGACGAGACCGCCGGTAAATTCGTCGTTGGCGGCCACCACGGCGACCGCGCGCACTTCTTCCGGTCCGGAAAGCGGCGTCGCGGAACGCTTGAGCGCGTCGATCGTTTCGTACACCGCGGCTTCGAGGCCCTGCACGAGTTCGACCGGATTCGCGCCGTCCGCGAGACATTCGAGGCCCTGCTGCACGAGCGCATCGGCGAGCACGGTGGCGGTCGTCGTGCCGTCGCCGGCGACGTCGTTCGTCTGCTTCGACACTTCCCGCACGACCTGCGCGCCGATGTTCTCGAACGGATCTTCCAGCTCGATCTCGCTCGCGATGCTCACGCCGTCGCGCGAGATGATCGGCGAGCCGATCGGCCGGTCGATGATCGCGTTCATGCCCTTCGGCCCGAGCGTTCCGCGTACCGCCCGCGCGAGCTTGCCCACGCCCCGGCCGAGCGCCGCGCGCGCTTCTTCGTCATGCAACATGATGTTCGGCATCGTGTGCTCCTGTCTCCTGTCTTTCGATTTATGTCCGTATCGTCGATGCATCGCGCGTTCGCGGATAGAAGCGAACCGGCTTCTCTTCGACATCGTCGTAACGCGCCGCAAGAAGACCGCGGCATAGCGCGCTGTTGAACTCGGCGTTGACGCCCACGCGCCGCAACTCGCGCAGATACGCGCCGAGCGTCGCAGGATCGAGCGGCACGCCGTGTATGTCGATGAACGCGGGCTGCGCTTCGTCCATCGCGCCGCCGCATACGTGACGCCGTTCCATGTAACGCGAGATCAGATGCGCGCGTTCCGGCTCGTCGGCAAGCGATGCAAGCTCGCCGATGGTGAGCCGCACGAGCGCCTCCGCTTCGCGCCCGCTCGCCAGCAGATGCGCGAGCAACGCCGCCTGCCTGCGCTGAAATGCCTTGACGAGAAATGTCTGCCGCACCGCGTCGAGATCGTCGTTCGCGGCATCGCCGAATGCCTGCCGGAACGACAGGTTCTGCGCCATGCCGCGATTGATCTCGTTGGCGTACATGTGCTCGTCGAGCGTCATGCCGATGCCCGTCACCCACGGCAGATTCGCGATCGCCGCGCGCATGTCCGCCGCCATGAGATACGCGAAATTGGCGGCGCACCAGTACGTCGGAAGCCGGAAGGCGACGCTCACGCCGCCATCGGCATCGACATCGACGGACGTGACGAAGCCGAGCTCCGTCACCGACTCGTCGAGTTCCGGATCGATGACGGATGCGAGCCGCTCCCACACTTGCGCCGCCGGTTCGCTCACCGCGCTCGCGGCGCTCATGCGTGCGCGACCGCGCTTTGCGGCGTCTGTTCGAGCAGCTTCTTCTGCGCCTCGATATCGATGCCGTACAGACGCGCCGCATTCAGCCCGAGGATTTTCTTCTTCGCCTCCAGCGACAGCTTCGCGCCCGTTTCCTTCGCGACCGATTCGGGCAACTCGAACGCCATGAACTTGTCGATGAGCCACTTCGGCGACCAGATCGCGTAATCGCTGCCGTAGAGAATGCGGTCCTCGCCGATCCAGAACAGCAGCTCCGAAATCACATGCGCGAAGTATTCCGGCCGCGTGTGGATGAACGGCAGCACGACCGCGAGGCCGCCATACACGTTCGTCTCCTGCGTGGCGATCCAGCAGAAGTCATCGAGACGCGGCAAGCCGCAATGCTCGACGATGAAGTTCAGGTTCTGGAAGCTCGTCGCCACGTCGTCGATATCGGCGACATCGAACGCATCGCGATTGAGCGGCAGGATCGTCGGTCCTTTATGAACGTGAATGTTCCTGATCCCGAGCTTCTCGCAGCGTTCGAGAAACCGGTACGCGCCCGGATCGGAGAGCTTGTAGCCCTTGCTGTCGCCGCGCCATTCGGCCGTGTAGAGCTTCACGCCCTGAATCTTGTACAACTGCGCCAGCTCCTCGAGACGTTCGAGCCCCGCTTCGCCGTCACGCGGATCGAACGCGCCGTTCACGATGAACCGATGCGGATACTTCTTCTTCACCACATAGTTCGCTTCGGTGGTATTGAAGCCGTTCTTGTAGAAGTCGGTCAGATAGGTCGGCTGGCAGATCGCCATGTCGTCGTAACCGGTGACGAAAAGGTCTTCATACATGACCGCTTCGCCGTACTGGTCGAACTTTTCCTTCGGCCACAGGTATTCCTTCGGGCTCAGGTTCTTGTGATACGCATAGAAGCAGTCGATGAACTGCTGGCCATGCACGTTCTTCACGTTCGCCTTGCTGCCGTCCCAAAGATGAACGTGCCCGTCGATGATGAAAATGTCCTCGCCGTCCTGGGTTCTGAACATGTTGCTGTCTCCGTGGGGTTGTCGCTCGCGGGCGCACCCGCGAACGTTTTCATTCGTAGGCCATTGCGTCTTCCATGTTGCCGAACAGCACGACGGTATCGTCGTCGATCATCACCATCCGTCCGTAATGCGTCGATGTCGATATCTCGAACAGATGTGGCGTCATCTCGCGGCCCAGCACGTCGCTGATTTCGCCCATCTTGAACTCGATCTTTCCCTGCCCGTCGATGCGGATCATCGCGGGCAGATACGTCACGGTGATGCCCGGCTTCGTCGCCATCAGTTCCGCAATCGCGCGCGCCTCGACGCTGTCGTTCATCGTGACGCCGCATTGATGCGAGATGGTCTGATCGAAGCGAAGATCCTTGATCGGCTTGAAGATGTTGTCGGTATGCACTGACATGAGCGGCTCCTGTTCGCGGTGGATTCAGGCTTGAATGGAGAGCGAAAACGGAATGCCGACTTCCTTCGCGATCAGTTGCGCGCGCTCGACCGAACTGCTCAGGGCGTCGGTGTATTGCGCGGCTTTCGCGTGCGGAATGGACCAGATCGGCTGAAGATGCTTCGCGGCATCGGCGGCGAGCGCGCCATGCTTGTCGAGCCATGCGCCGAAGAGCGCGCGGTTCGCATCGCCATGCGCGGGATCGTTGGCAAGCATGTGGAACAGCTCGACCGCGTTGGCGAGATTGCGCTCGTAGTCGCCTTCGGCGGCGGATACCACGGTCGGCGTCACGAAGTCGTTCTGCGCGGCAGCCACTTGCATGATGAAGCCGCTGCGAAAGAGATCGCCGACGAGCGGCTCGAACACGACGTTCACCGCGAAATACTTTTCGAGGTAATCGGTCGCGCCGCCGATGGTTTCGATCGCGCGGCGCGTGCCCTGCCACATCGGATCGTTGAGCCAGTGCTCCTTGCCCGCATCGAGATCGAAGCCCGGCAGATCGAGCGCGATCTCGCCGAGATACAACGTCAAGTCCTGAGCGAAGCGCAGTTTGTACGATGCATTGGTCAGGATCGCGCTGTTGATCATCTGCGTGTAGCCGTAGCGCTGCGCGTGCATGGTCGCCGTGCCGAGCCCGAATTCCGCGTGCTTGTACGCGCCGAGATGATGTTCGAGCACCTTCACCCAGGCTTTGTCGAAGCGCTTGACCGCGCCCGAGCGCCGCGCATTGCCGATCGCGTTCGTAATCATTCCGACGATGGTCGACTGGCGCTGATAGTGCGTGCGCTCCCATTCTTCATCGACCGCGCGGAACGTGTGCCAGTCCGAGCATTGCGCGGCGGTCCACGTTTCGGAATAGGTCGGCGTGCCGTCGGCGAATTGCAGTATCCAGTCCTGAATGAGATAGCGCTTCGGGTCTGGCTGCACGTCGACGGTCATGTCTTCGTAATGGCTTGCCTTGCGTCCTTTCGGTTCGAAATAGTTGTACTTGCGGCTGTCCCAGCCCACGAACTGCGCCGCGCCCGCAGCGCCCGACTTAAGCGGCGATGACTGCTCCGTCGACGTACTCATGTCATGTCTCCTTTCCGATCAGCGAATATCAGGGCGACGGGCCGTCATCGGACCGCCTGCGTGAACTTGTCGAAATACAGCCGTTCCGGTTCTA
This sequence comes from Caballeronia zhejiangensis, assembly GCF_022879815.1. Taxonomy (NCBI): domain Bacteria; kingdom Pseudomonadati; phylum Pseudomonadota; class Betaproteobacteria; order Burkholderiales; family Burkholderiaceae; genus Caballeronia; species Caballeronia zhejiangensis. The sequence continues at coordinate 152,577 of NZ_CP084288.1, read as the reverse complement.
CGCCGGCCATTTGCAGCACCGGGATCACGGCGTCGATCATCGCCGTGGGACCGCACGTGTAGGCATCGATATCGCCTGCGAGCGCTTCGTCGCGCAAGGTGCGGCTCACGACTTCGTGGATGAAACCCGTCTCGCCCGTCCACTCGTCGGCGGCTTCGGCGTTCGAGAGCGCCGGTATGAAGCGGAAGTCCGGCAGCTTGTCAGCGAAGTCCGCGAACTCGTCGAGATAGAACAGATCGCGGCGCGTGCGCGCGCCGTAGAAGAAGCGCACGGGCCGCTCTTCGCCGCTCGCGACGTGGTCCTGCAAGATCGACCACAGCGGCGACATCCCCGATCCGCCGCCGACGAGAACCATCGGGCCGGGCTGATCCTCGCGTCGAAAGCAGGTGCCGTACGGACCTTTCGCGATCATCCGGTCGCCGGGCTTGAGACCTTCGTCGAGCCGCGACGAGAACGCGCCGTTCGGGTACTTCTTGATGATGAAGGAGAGGCGCCGTTCGCCATCGGGCGGATTGGCCATCGAGAAAGAGCGCGTGATGCCCGCCGATGGCAGCGTCAGATCGACGTACTGCCCCGCCCAGTAACGCAACGGACGGCTCAGTTCCACTTCGAGCAGCCTGATGTCGTGCGTGAGCGCGGCGATGCTCGTGACGGTCGCGTCGTATTCGGCGACGGGTATGGAGCGGCGCATCAGGTCTTCGTCGTAGTTGAGCAGTTCGACGGTGAGATCGCTGTAGGCCAGCGTCCTGCAAAGCAAGACGTGACCCGATTCCTTCTCGTAGTCGGGCAGCGCGAAGGTCGAATACTTCTTCATCTCGACGTCGCCTTCGACCAGCAACGACTTGCAACTGCTGCACTGCCCTTCCTTGCATCCGTGCATAACGGCGATGCCTTGACGGAACGCCGCTTCCAGCACGGTTTCGCCTTCCTCGACCGACATCTCCACACCGACCGGCTCGAAGCGGACCGTGTGCGTCACAGACTCATCGCCGCTCATACGCGCCTCCCTCGCATCGGTCAATTGCACGGATTGATCGTGAAGCCCGCGCGATACTCCGCGATGTGCTTCTCGCGCTGCTCCGGCGTCATCTCTCGTATCAACACGATCGGGCTTTGGATCGTGTGGCCGCGCACATCATCGAGCGTCCACATGTCGCGGTTGTCGAAACGCAGATGCGGTTGAGGCACGAGCGTCTTGCCGTCGCTGCGCACGAAGCCGAGATCCTTGATGCAATCCGCGAGGTCCCAGCCGTGATAGACCTCTTCCCATTCGCGGCGCCCGCTGAAACGGCCCATCGCAGGCGTCGGGCGGCCTTCGTATTCCGACGCGAACGCGACCTTGTGCGTCCATCGGCATAGCTCCGAGCAATACGTGTAGAGCTTGCCGTCGACTTCATCGACGCAGAAGTCCTCGCGAATCAGGCACGGCACGAGGCAGCTCCAGCAGCGATGCGGATACACGTAGCCGTTCTCCTGATCGAACAGCATGTTGGTCTGGCCGGGCACGCTCTTCTTCGCGTACCACTTCCAGTACTCGCCGAACTCCGCATACCAGCCGGGATACTTGTGCTCGAACCACTCGAAGTCTTTCTCGGTCTGCGCCTCGATGCGCCAGAAGTTCACCGGCCAGCCGACCGAGAAGAACTGCGCGACCTTGTGCACGTAGTTCTTCTTGACGAGGCGATCCCACGCGGCGGCGACATCGTCGTGATGAATCTTGATGCCGTACTTTTCGAGCGGCAGCATGTAGGTGCGGTAATAGTCTTCGTAGATCCACCGATGCCACAGCTCCGCATACGACTCTTTCTTCTTGTCGCGGTCCGTCGTGCCGTATTCGATGAACGTGCCGATAGCCGCATCGACGATCGCGTGGTTCTGCCAGAACGCGTAACGCAGATCGCGTTCGAGCAGCAGATGATTGTCGGGGTCGTTGATGACCGACATCATCAGCGAATGGCCGTTGCCGATGTGACGGCTCTCATCCGATTGCACGGAAAGGAACACCGTCGGCAGCGCGTAGTCGCCGTTGCGCGCGGCTTCCGACGGCATCGCGACGAACAGCGTATTCGTGAACGCCGTTTCCGCGACCACTTGCAGGAACACGTTGGCGGCCGTCACGGCGTCGCCGGTGAGGAAGCCTTCAGCGAACTGACGTCCGATGGTCGTCGCGTAGCACTTGCCGAACGCGGCTTCGGTGATGTCGAAACCCGCCGGATCGATGTAGTTCTCCATGTACCACTTCTTCAGATTCATCTGGATCGTCGAGTGGCGGAACTCGTCGACCATCTGCATCGTGAAGCCCGTGCGCAGTTCTTCGCCGGGCGCGAGACGGCCCAGCATCGCCATCGAGCGCGCGGCCGAGATTTCCGGGAACGGAATGATCGCGAGGAACAGCTTCATCCATTCGACCCAGCGCGGTTCGACATTGCGGAACATGTCGCCGCGCAGCGCGGCATCGAGCGCGCCGTAGACGCGGTTGTCCTTTTCCTCCTGCATCGGGAAATACGAGCGCAGCACCTGCTTCATCGGATCGCGCGGCGCCTTGCTGATCTTGTAGTCCGTCGGGAAGGTCATCGCTTCCTGAACGTAACTGGGTGTCCAGCCGAGATCGGCGACGCGTTTTGCCGCCTCGCCGATACTGATGCCTCGCTGGGATGTGATCTTGTTGAGCGTTAATGCTTCTGACATCGAGCTCTCCTTGTCCGGTTACAGGGCGATTGCGCCGTTTGCATCGGCACGGCAGCTTGAAGAGCGACAAGCGTGCCATCCGCGAATACGCCGTTTTTCATGGGTTTTCGATGCGCTTGTGTCGTGGAACGCGACGATCGAATTTCTTACGGTGTCCCGAATTGCGACATCACTCAATGGTCGACGATGATCTTGCTCGCGCTTGCATTCGCCGCATCCGCGACCGGCTGACCTTGTGCGATGAAACGCGCGGCGAGTATCAGCGCGCCCATCGCGAAGTCGCGGCCATGCGCGGCGATCATGTCGTCGGACAGCGCGCCGAGCCGCTCGAAAAACGCTTCCTTCGTGGATGCATCGGTCGTCATCTCCGTCTCCCTCGAGCGTCTAATGCGAACCTGAAATGCGGAATAGCGCGTGCGGCAAATACACGAGCGCGATCTCGCCGGCTTCGGTGCCATAGGCGAGACGCCCGCCGTCGGGCGCCCACGCAAGCGCGGATATCGCCGCGCCGCCGTTGGCCCGGACGAACAGCACGTCCGCGCCGCCGGGCTGGCACAACAGCACCGCGCCGCTTCGATAACCGACCGCGATCAGCGACAACGACGGATGACACGCGACGACACTCACCGGCGCGCTGCCCGCGACGCCGCATTCGCGCGGACGATCATCCGCATCGGGCGGATCGAAGCGCCAGCACACCGCGCGCGGTCCGCCGCTCGTGACGAGCACGCGGCCGTCCGCCGAGAACGACAGCGAGCCGGGCTGCAGCGCATAGCCGCCGAGTTCGATATCGTCGCCATCGGGAAGACGCCAGCCGTGCAGCGCGTTGCCTTCCGTGCCCGCGACGAGATACCGGCCATCGGGACTCCACGCGATCGCGCGCGGCGATCCGGCGCACGCAAAGAGCCGCGACGTCGCGGCGCGCGTATCCCACAGCGTGACGCCGCCCGCGTGAGCGATGGCGAGTCGCTGCGCGGTGGGCGCAAACATCAGCGCGGTCGATGAAGCGGGCAGCGTCAACTCGCTTTCCATCGCGCCGATGAGCCGCACCAGCGCGCCGCTCGCATACGCGCGCACGCCCGAGCGCGAGACGGCGACGTGATCGATTCGTCGGCCGTGCTGCGCTATGAGCTGGCGCACATTGCCATCGATGTCCATCTGCACGAGCCTGCCGTCATCGCCCGCGCTCAGAAAGCCGCCATCGGCATCGGCGGCGAGCCCGAGGCTCGCGCCATCGTGTATCGCAAAGCGCGCGAGCGGCGGCGGCGGCGCGGTGGCCTTGATCAACTCGACGCCGCGCGTCTCGTGCGCCTTGAGTTGCGGACCGCCTTCCCATTCGCCCGACGCGAGCACGAGCGTTCCATCGCCGAGCGTGAAGCCCGCGTGAGTGCCGCCTACATTCCACGTCGCCGCCGTCACGCTCGCGTGCGCCGTCCAGCACGCGCCGAGCAGCTCGACGAGCGGCGTGGGCGCGCTTACGTTCATCGCGGATCGCGGCCATGCGCGGTGCGCGTCGCCGCCTCCGCGTTCGCGAGCGCCGCCTCCAGACGCGCGCGCTCTTCCTCCAGCGCGCTCAGCGCCCGGTCCGCTTCCCAAAGCTGATCGCGCAGCATTTCGATGCGCAACAATTGCAGCGACGTGCGCGCTTCGGGCCGGCTCGCGGCCAGCGCGCTTTCGAGTTCGATTTCGACGCCCGCGAAACGGCTCTTGCTTCGCAGATGCTCCGAATTGATCCACGTGAGCTCGATCACGAGCCGCACGCGCTCCGATATGGGCGTGGGTTGGCCCTGCGCAGTCATGGCGTTCTCCGCTGAAAGCCTGGCTTGCGGGCCTCGTCTGTCGCGAGGCCGGCCGGTCGTTACGGAATGAGGACCGCGCGTCCTTTCACCTTGCCGTGATGCAGGTCGCGCAGCGCCTGATTCGCCTCGCTCAGTCGATACTCGCGCGTCGCGAGATGGACGAGTCCGCGATCGGCCAGCGCCATCAGCTCGACGAGTTCCGGATACGTGCCGACCAGATTGCCGACGATGGTCTTTTCGCTCGTGATCATGTCGATCGTCGGAATGTCGATCTTTCCGCCGTAGCCGACGATGTAATAGAAGCCCGCGTTGCGCGTCATCGCGAGACCTTGCGCGATCGCGTTGCCTTCGCCGACGAAATCGATCACGGCTTCCGCGCCGTTGCCTTGCGTGAGTTCGAGCACGCGCTCGACGGCGTCGTCGCCGCCCTGAACCGTATGATGCGCACCGCATTCCTTCGCGAGCGCGAGGGCGGTCTCCGATCGGTCGACGACGACGATCTCCGCCGCGCACAGCGCGTTCAGCACCTGAATGCCGATGTGACCCAGACCGCCCGCGCCGATCACGACGGCGAACTGCCCCGGCAAAAGATGACGCGATGCCTTCTTCGCGGCGCGATAGGCAGTGAGGCCCGCGTCGGTGTACGGCGCGACGTCCTTCGGCGCGAGCGTGGACGGCAGGCGGATCAGCGAACGTTCGCCGGTCGCGAGATATTCGGCATAGCCGCCGTTCGAGTTGATGCCGGGAAAACGGCTTTCGGTCGCGTGCATGTCGTCGCCGCGCCGGCACGCGAGACAGTGGCCGCTCGTGACGAGCGGATGGCAGATGACCGGATCGCCCACCTTGACGCTTTCGACGCCCCGCCCGACCGCCTCGACCCAGCCGGCGTTCTCGTGGCCCATGATGTAGGGCAGCGCGATATCGACCTTGCTGCGCCAGATGCCTTCGACGATATGCAGATCGGTCCGGCACACACCCGCGCCGCCGATCCGGACGATCACATCGTCGGGCCGCGAGATTTCGGGAGTGGGGACGTCTTGATAGCGGACGAATTCGTCGCGGGACAACGTTTCGTCGTACTCATGCAGCACGGCAGCCTTCACGTGATGTCTCCTTGTTCGTTATCGTCGATGCTTCGCCTGAAGCGATGCGCCGGGATAAGAGCAAGGACCACGCCAATCGCTAAGCGAGCGGGGGCATCGCGTGAGCCTGCGTGGATGGCCTTCGCGCTCTGTGATGACGGCATCGGCAGGGTGTGTCGCAAAATCGGACACCCTGCCGAAGTCCTGTCCATGCGGATGTCGCAACTTGCGACATCCGCCTGCTACGCATTGCAGCGCACAACGCCCGGCGACCCGATACATGGGTCGCCGTCTTTCATACCGCGTTATTGGCCGGCTGCCGGCGATACGACGCTCGGCGTTGCCAAGGTGTTGTTGCTCTTCGGCGCGGGCGCGTCGGACTTCGTCGTGCTGTTCGTGCTGCTCGGCAAGCCGCTATTGGGCTTGGCGGCCATGCCGCTGCCGGAATGGGTGGTGCCCGGCGTGCCATATGCGCCCGTCGCACCGTTCACCTGATTCGCCGGGCTGGCCGTGCTGCCCGTCGAGCCGCTCGATCCTCCCGCCGTCTGCGCATAAACGCCGCTCGACAGTGCCGCCGCGGCTACAGCCGCGATGAGTACGCCAATTGCCTTGTTCATGATCCGTCCCTCCTTGATCGGACTGGAAATTAGGACGCAGGCGTTTCCGTCTGCTCGATCATGAGTTGCGCAATGACCGTGCCGCGCCCGGGCACGCCAAATGCAGAGGTCGATGCGTTATTAAGTTATCCGATTCACTTCAATCCCCCGACGATGCGTTCCATCTCGCTTTCGCCGAACGCGCGCATCGTCGTCGATCGGACGTTGCCGAGTGCGCCGAGCGCGAGGCCGAGGCGCGTCGCGGTTTCATCGTCGGGTGCATCGAACGATGTAACGAGATCGTATGCGCCAAGCGTCCAGTGCAGTGCGCCGATGGTCGCGCCCATCGCCTTGCTCGCTTCGCGAAATGCGCGCGCGCGATCGACCGTGTCCTTCGCGGTACGCACGCCCTGATCGGTCCAATTCAGCAGCATGATGTAGGTAGCCATGGTGTCCTCATCGAATGAAAGTGAAGCGGCCGCACGTATTGACGCGCCGCGTTTTCTTTGCGTGCATAAAGAGGCAGAGAGGAAGCAGGACAAGGCGGCAATGGCGCATGAGCAACAGCGCTTCCGTTCGGGAAAGCCGCAGTATGGATATCGATTGACTGCGAAAAAAGTATAGGCGACGGCGACTGTTAACAGCGCGCTTTCACGGCGCGATCGCGGCGTCGCGAGACGAAAAAAAGCCCCGTCGGAAAATGCGAACGGGGCTCATCGCCTTCGGCTGCGAAACGCGCTTACTTGCAGTGGCGTTCCCAGTGATGATGCACTTTGACCTTGTGGCAAACCTGATGGTGATTGTGCGAAGCGGCGAAACCCGGAGCGACGGAAAAAAATGCCGCACCAGCGGCAAACACAGCAATGACAGCCTTTTTCATGAGTTCGTTAGGTTCTGGATTGGGAAAGAGAGGAGATGCTAGCAGCGCGAGCTTACGGACACATTTACGCGGCTCGTCAGCTTTTCGGCTTCGCGTTGAGCCTTCGCCACAACGTCGTCTTGCTGATGCCGAGCGCCTTGCAGACGGCATCGCGATCGCCGCCGAACGCAGCCAGCGATGCGCGGACCTGATCGGCTTCCACCGATCGGCTGAGATCGCGCAGCGAGCGGTCCGCGTTTGCGTCGGACTTGTCCTCGAACAGCTCAGGCGCGATCGCTTCCAGTTCGTCGAGCGCGAGTGCAACGGGCGCATCCCGATCCGATAACTCCACCGCGATACGCTCGACGATGTTCTGCAACTCGCGAACATTGCCCGGCCACGGATATCGGCACAGCGCATCTTCCAGCGGCGCGAGCACGCGCGCCGCCGCTTCGCGATCGGGCACGCGCGACGCAAGCGCCTTGTCGCGCCGCGCGGCCTGTGCCAGCAGCGCGGTCGCCAACAGCAGGACGTCGCTGGAACGTGCGCGTAACGGCGGCAACGCGATGCTCAGAATATTGATGCGATAAAAAAGATCGGCGCGAAACGAACCATCGGCGACGCCTTGCGCGAGCGTGCGATGCGTCGCCGCGATCACGCGAATATCGACGCGCGTCGGCTCCGTCGATCCGAGCCGTATCACTTCGCGCTCCTGCAGCACGCGCAGCAGCCGGCTTTGCAGCGACGGCGGCATCTCGCCGATTTCATCGAGAAACAAGGTGCCGCGATGCGCCGCCTCGATCAGCCCCGCCTTGCCGCCCTTGCGCGCGCCGGTGAACGCGCCCTCCTCGTAACCGAAAAGCTCGCTTTCGAGCAGGGCTTCGGGAAACGCGCCGCAGTTCATCGCGACGAACGGAAAGTCCTTGCGGCGGCTCAGGCGATGCATGCTCTGCGCGACCATCTCCTTGCCCGTGCCGCTTTCGCCGAGAATCAGCACGGTGGCGTCGGATTTCGCGTAGCGGCGCACGAGCGAACGCACGCGCTCGATCGACTCCGATTCGCCGACGACATCCTCCAGCCGATAACGCGCGACGAATTCCTGCGCGCCCTGCCGCGAGCGCAGCGTCCGGTCGAGCCGCTCGACCGCGCGCGATTCCTGGAAGGTGAAGATCGTGCCGCCCGACGCGCCATCGCTTGCGAGCGGTCCGCGATGGATCGCGTAGCTCACGCCGCGCACCGCGCCGAACACGTCGCCGTCGGCGGAAGGCAGCACGCCGTCGAGTTCGGGCGCGACATCGAGCAACGCCTGTCCGACGGCGCGCGACGCATCCGCGATGCCGAGCGCGGCGGCGAGCCGCCGATTGATCGCTTCGATGCGGCCGAGCGCATCGACGGCGACGACGCCATCGCGAAGATGCTGCAACAGGTTGTCGAGCCGATTGCGCCGCGCGACTTCGCGGCGCATCGCCTGCGCGACTTCGAGCGCCGTCTCGAACGCGGCGACGACCGACGTGCGCGAATACAGAAACACCGCGCTCATGCCCGCGTCCGCCGCCAGATCCGCGACGAGGCCGGGGCCGACGACCACATCGACGCCGCGATCACGCAGATCGAGCACGAGGTTTTCGGCGTCCTGCGCCGAGCGATAGGACGCGCAAATCACGTCGATGCCATACACGGCGAGGAAGCGGCGAATTTCCGCGGGCGTGTCGCCGTGCGTGACGAGCGCGACGCTCGCGCCCTCGCGCCGCGCCTTCGTGAGCGCATGCATCACGTCGAAGCCGGTCGGACTGATGACGACGACCGGCACCGACACGCGGCTCTTCAGATAAGCGCCGTTCGAGCCGCCCGCCACGACGACATCCGGCCGGCCGTCGCGCGCCGATTCGATGCTGTTCGCGGCATCCTCGAAGCCGAGCGCCACGACATCGAGTTCGGCGCGCTCGGCGTAGGTGTCGACGAGATCGATGAACAAATCCCTTAGCCGGCTGATGCCGACCGCCCAGATGCGCGGGCGCGAGGCGGTTTCGGTTTGCATGATCGTCTGCGCAAAAAAAATCCAGTATGCGCTACGGATTTCAGTTTCGAAACAGGAAATTTCAGACGTGAAATCAAGCGCTGGGAGCCGAAACGTCTAAACCACGAAAAATCAACGAGTTAGAAAAATATCGCAAGATGGCAAGGTAGTTGCTTTTATACGCAGCACTTTTTCAGGAGACAAACGTGAGTTCCGAAATCCAGTCCGCACAGACCGCCGGCGCGCGGTTCCGCCAGGCCGTCCGCGAGGAATCGCCGCTGCAGGTCGTCGGCGCGATCACCGCTTACGCCGCGAAGATGGCCGAAGCCGTCGGGTTCAAGGCGCTCTATCTGTCGGGCGGCGGCGTGGCCGCGAATTCGCTCGGCATGCCCGACCTCGGCATCAGCACGATGGAAGACGTGCTGATCGACGCGCGCCGCATCACCGACGCCTCGTCGCTGCCGCTGATGGTCGATATCGACACCGGCTGGGGCGGCGCATTCAACATCGCGCGCACGATCCGCTCGTTCATCAAGGCGGGCGTGGCGGCCGTGCATATCGAAGATCAGGTCGGACAGAAGCGCTGCGGGCATCGTCCGGGCAAGGAAGTCGTGCCGACCGGCGAAATGGTCGATCGCGTGAAAGCCGCCGTCGATGCGCGCACCGACGATTCGTTCGTCATCATGGCGCGCACCGATGCGGCCGCCGCCGAAGGCATCGACGCGGCGATCGAGCGCGCCGGCGCGTATGTCGAAGCGGGCGCGGACATGATCTTCCCCGAAGCGATGAAATCGCTCGATGACTATCGCCGCTTCAAGGCTGCGGTGCGCGTGCCGATCCTCGCGAATCTGACCGAGTTCGGCTCGACGCCGCTCTTCACCGTCGATGAACTGAAGGATGCGAACGTCGACATCGCGTTGTATTGTTGCGGCGCGTATCGCGCGATGAACGCAGCGGCCTTGAACTTCTACGAGACAGTGAAGCGCGACGGCACGCAAAAGGCCGCCGTCGAAACGATGCAGACGCGCGCCGACCTGTACAAATACCTCGGCTATCACGCCTACGAAGACAAGCTCGACCAATTGTTCGCAGCGAAGAAATAACCCTTGTTTCAGGAGACAAATTCATGAGCGAAGCAGACAACAGCACCGCAAGCGCGGGCGCATTCAAGCCGAAGAAATCCGTCGCGCTGTCGGGCGTGACGGCGGGCAATACCGCGCTGTGCACCGTCGGCAAGACGGGCAACGACTTGCACTATCGCGGCTACGACATTCTCGATGTCGCGACGACGTCCGAGTTCGAAGAGATCGCGCATCTGCTCGTGCACGGCAAGCTGCCGAACGCCGCCGAACTGAAGGCATACAAGACGAAGCTGAAGGCGTTGCGCGGCCTGCCCGCGAATCTCAAAGCCGCGCTGGAATGGATTCCCGCGTCCGCGCATCCGATGGACGTGATGCGTACCGGCGTCTCCGTGCTCGGCACGATCCTGCCGGAGAAGGACGATCACAACGTGCCGGGCGCGAAGGATATCGCCGACAAGCTGATGGCCTCGCTCGGCTCGATGCTGCTCTACTGGTATCACTATTCGCACAACGGCAAGCGCATCGAAGTCGAAACGGATGACGATTCCATCGGCGGTCACTTTCTGCATCTGCTGCATGGCGTCGCGCCGTCCAAAGCTTGGGTCGATGCGATGCATGTATCGCTCAATCTTTACGCCGAGCACGAGTTCAACGCATCGACGTTCACGGCGCGCGTGATCGCGGGCACGGGTTCGGACATGTATTCCGCGATCACCGGCGCGATCGGCGCGCTGCGCGGTCCGAAGCATGGCGGCGCGAACGAAGTCGCGTTCGAAATTCAATCGCGCTATCAGACGCCGGATGAAGCGGAAGCCGATATCAAACGCCGCGTCGAGAATAAGGAAGTCGTGATCGGCTTCGGCCATCCGGTGTACACGATCTCCGATCCGCGCAACAAGGTCATCAAGGAAGTCGCGAGGAATCTGTCGAAGGAAGCCGGCGATACGAAGCTGTTCGATATCGCCGAGCGCCTCGAATCGGTGATGTGGGACGCGAAGAAGATGTTCCCGAACCTCGACTGGTTCAGCGCGGTTTCATATCACATGATGGGCGTGCCGACCGCGATGTTCACGCCGCTCTTCGTGATCTCGCGCACGTCGGGATGGAGCGCGCACATCATCGAGCAACGCATCGACAACAAGATCATCCGGCCGAGCGCGAATTACACCGGTCCGGAGAACCTCGAGTTCGTCCCGCTGGCAAAGCGTGCGTAAAGCGCATCAGCCCTCTTTACGGTGATACGCGAGATCCGTGAAGAGCTTCGACCCGTCGCCGCGCCGGCGGCGGGTTATTTTTGAAATCGGCGCCTAAAATAGCCCGGATTTCCAGTCGAAGGGGTCTTCCCCACAATACCTTTGAGCATGGCGCGCGAAAGACCATGCCATGACCGAGACACGGCGATGAACACTGCAAACCGCAAACCCCTGCCCGGCACCACACTCGATTACTTCGACGCGCGCGCAGCCGTCGAAGCGATCGCGCCCGGCGCTTATGACAAGCTGCCCTACACCTCGCGCGTGCTCGCCGAGAATCTCGTGCGCCGCTGCGATCCGGCGATCCTCGAACAATCGCTGATGCAGCTCGTCGAACGCAAGCGCGAGCGCGATTTTCCGTGGTTTCCCGCGCGCGTCGTCTGCCACGACATTCTCGGACAGACCGCGCTCGTCGATCTCGCTGGCCTGCGCGACGCGATCGCGGACCAGGGCGGCGATCCCGCGAAGGTGAATCCGGTCGTGCCGGTGCAGCTCATCGTCGATCATTCGCTCGCGGTGGAATGCGGCGGCTTCGATCCGGATGCGTTCGCGAAGAATCGCGCGATCGAAGACCGGCGCAACGAAGATCGTTTCGATTTCATCAACTGGACGAAGAAGGCGTTCAAGAACGTCGATGTGATTCCGCCGGGCAACGGCATCATGCATCAGATCAATCTGGAGCGCATGTCGCCGGTGATTCACGCGGTCGATGGCATCGCGTATCCCGATACGCTCGTCGGCACCGACAGCCACACGCCGCACGTCGATGCGCTCGGCGTCATCGCGATCGGCGTCGGCGGGCTCGAAGCGGAGAACGTGATGCTCGGCCGCGCATCGTGGATGCGTCTGCCGGATATCGTCGGCGTCGAGCTGACGGGCAAGCGTCAGCCGGGCATCACGGCGACCGATATCGTGCTCGCGCTCACCGAATTCCTGCGCAAGGAAAAGGTCGTCGGCGCGTATCTCGAGTTCCATGGCGAAGGCGCGTCGAGCCTCACGCTCGGCGACCGCGCGACGATCTCGAACATGGCGCCCGAATACGGCGCGACCGCCGCGATGTTCCATATCGACGAGCAGACGATCGAGTATCTGCGTCTCACGGGCCGCGACGACAAGCAAGTGAGCCTCGTCGAGCATTACGCGAAAACCGCTGGCCTGTGGGCCGATTCGTTGACGCACGCGGAATACGAACGCGTGTTGCGCTTCGATCTGTCGACGGTCGTGCGCAACATGGCGGGTCCCTCGAATCCGCACAAGCGCCTGCCGGTGTCCGAACTGGCGACGCGCGGCATCGCGGGCAAATGGGAAGAAACGCCGGGGCAGATGCCGGACGGCGCGGTCATCATCGCGGCGATCACGAGTTGCACGAACACCAGCAATCCGCGCAACGTGATCGCGGCGGCGCTCATCGCGCGCAATGCGAATGCGCAAGGTCTCACGCGCAAGCCGTGGGTAAAGTCGTCGCTCGCGCCGGGCTCGAAAGCGGTCGAACTGTATCTGCAGGAATCCGGTCTGTTGCCCGATCTGGAAAAGCTCGGCTTCGGCATCGTCGCGTTCGCGTGCACGACGTGCAATGGCATGTCCGGCGCGCTCGACCCGGCGATCCAGCAGGAGATCATCGATCGCGATCTGTACGCGACCGCCGTGCTGTCCGGCAACCGCAATTTCGACGGCCGCATTCATCCGTATGCGAAGCAGGCGTTTCTCGCGTCGCCGCCGCTCGTCGTCGCGTATGCGATCGCGGGCACGATCCGTTTCGATATCGAACGCGATGCGCTCGGCATCGGCAAGAACGGCCAGCCCGTGTATCTGAAGGACATCTGGCCGAGCGATGAGGAAATCGACGCCATCGTCAAACAAAGCGTGAAGCCCGAGCAGTTCCGTCGCGTCTACGAACCGATGTTCGCGTTGACCGCGCAAAGCGGCGAAGCCATCAGCCCGCTCTACGACTGGCGCGCGCAAAGCACCTACATTCGCCGTCCGCCGTATTGGGAAGGCGCGCTTGCAGGCGCTCGCACGCTCAAGGGCATGCGCCCGCTCGCGGTGCTCGGCGACAACATCACGACGGACCATCTCTCGCCGTCCAACGCGATTCTCGCGAACAGCGCGGCCGGCGAATATCTCGCGAAAATGGGCTTGCCCGAAGAGGATTTCAATTCGTACGCGACGCATCGCGGCGATCATCTGACGGCGCAGCGCGCGACGTTCGCGAATCCGACGCTCATCAACGAAATGGCCATCGTCGATGGTCAACAGAAGAAAGGCTCGCTCGCGCGCATCGAACCCGAAGGCCGCGTCACGCGCATGTGGGAAGCCATCGAAACGTATATGGAGCGCAAGCAGCCGCTCATCATCGTCGCGGGTGCGGATTACGGACAAGGCTCGTCGCGCGACTGGGCCGCGAAGGGCGTGCGTCTCGCGGGCGTCGAAGCGATCGTCGCGGAAGGCTTCGAGCGCATTCATCGCACGAACCTGATCGGCATGGGCGTGCTGCCGCTCGAATTCAAGCCGGGCGAAAATCGGCAGACGTTCGGCATCGACGGCACCGAAACCTATGACGTCATCGGCGAGCGCAAGCCGCGTGCTGATCTCACGCTCGTCATCCATCGTGCGAACGGCGAACGCGTCGAAGTGAGCGTGACGTGCCGGCTCGACACGGCCGAGGAAGTCTCGATCTACGAAGCCGGCGGCGTGCTGCAACGCTTCGCGCAGGACTTCCTGGAGTCGTCGAAAGAAGCGGCCTGACATTCAATCAAGGATACGAATCACATGGCACACGCACCTCAGATCAAGATCGCCGCGACCTACATGCGCGGCGGCACCAGCAAGGGCGTTTTCTTTCGCCTGAACGATTTGCCCGAAGCGGCGCGCGTGCCCGGCCCCGCGCGCGATGCGCTCTTTCTGCGCGTGATCGGCAGCCCGGACCCGTATGGCAAGCAGATCGACGGCATGGGCGGCGCGACGTCGAGCACGAGCAAGACGGTCATCGTCTCGAAGAGCGCGCGCGCCGGACATGACGTCGACTATCTCTTCGGCCAGGTCGCCATCGACAAGCCATTCGTCGACTGGAGCGGCAATTGCGGCAATCTTTCGGCGGCGGTCGGTCCGTTCGCGATCACGAGCGGCCTCGTCGATCCCGACCGCGTGCCGGATAACGGCATTGCAATCGTGCGCATCTGGCAGGCGAACATCGGCAAGACGATCATCGCGCATGTGCCGATGACCAACGGCGCCGTCCAGGAAACCGGCGACTTCGAACTCGATGGCGTGACGTTCCCCGCCGCCGAAGTGCAGCTCGAATTTCTCGATCCCGCCGCCGAGGAAGAAGGCGCGGAAGGCGCGATGTTCCCGACCGGCAATCTCGTCGACGATCTGCACGTGCCCGGCGTCGGCACCTTCAAGGCGACGATGATCAACGCGGGCATTCCGACGATCTTCGTGAACGCGGAGGACATCGGCTACAAGGGCACCGAGCTTCAGGACGCGATCAACGGCGACGATGCCGCGTTGAAGCGCTTCGAAACCATTCGCGCATACGGCGCGCTGCGCATGGGGCTCATCAAGAGCCTCGATGAAATCGCCAAACGTCAGCACACGCCGAAGATCGCGTTCGTCGCGCGTCCGAAGGAATACGTCGCGTCGAGCGGCAAGCGCATCGGCGCGGACGATGTCGACGTGCTCGTGCGCGCGATGTCGATGGGCAAGCTGCATCACGCGATGATGGGCACGGCGGCGGTCGCCATCGGCACGGCGGCGGCGATTCCGGGCACGCTCGTCAATCTCGCGGCGGGCGGCGGCGAGCGTCAGTCGGTGCGCTTCGGGCATCCGTCGGGCACGTTGCGCGTCGGCGCTGAGGCCGTCGAAGCGAACGGCGAATGGCAAGTGAAGAAAGCGATCATGAGCCGCAGCGCGCGCGTACTGATGGAAGGCCGCGTGTCGGTTCCCGTCGTCGCGCTGGATTGAGTGTCGGGCGCGCGCCGACATCGCGCGATCGAACTGTCGTTCGGAGTACGCCGTTATGCGTCGATAAATTCGAGCGAAACCGATGACCGGCGCGCTCTGCTTCGCTTGGCACAACCTGTGCAAAAGATCGAATGGCGACTCGTCCGTCGCCATTCAATTACTTTTATTTTTGCCGGGAGACCTGCCATGACCACTCTGACCATCACCGACCTGCCGTGCGTCGAAACGATGCATCGCAATGCGATGTCCGCCATTCACGGCGGCATGCTGTATCTGACCAATCCCGATAGCAAGAAGCTTCCCGAGATGCCGAAGCTGCCCGATTCGTGGCCCGGCGCCGCGCTGCTGAAGGAGCTTCATCTTCCGCCGCCGCTGCCCGCGCTACCGTCCGCGCCTCCGCCGCTGGATCCGCGTCTGCTGTGAGCGGCCGACGATGTCGCACCGAGTTCGAGGTGCGACATCGATCGAAGCGCTTCTTACGTCGTCGATCACGCCGGACCTTCGCTTGAATCCTGTCGAAACAGGCACACCGTTTCATCTCTTCTCCTTTCAACGAGTCAACAACGAAGTACGCGCGCGGGCATGCCGCATGCGCAAGGGCTAAAAACCACGCGCATTCGGGAAGAGAAGCTATGTCCACTTCATCCGCCACTTCGAGACCTCCATCGAAATTCGCTCCGGCGATATTCGAATTGCTCGATCCCATTCCTTACGGGCTTTTTGTCGGCACGCTGATCTTCGACATCAGCTACGCCATCACGCGCAATGTGTTCTGGGGAAAAGGCGCGGCGTGGCTCGTGACGGCCGGTCTCATCATCGCCATCGTTCCGCGGCTGCTCAATCTCGGTCACGTATGGCTGCAAAAGCGGCGCGCGGTCTCGCGGATCGAACGAATCGATTTCTGGCTCAATCTGATCGCGATCGTCGCCGCTGTCGTCAACGCCTTCGTGCATAGCCGCGATGCCTATGCGATGGTTCCGGAGAACGTCATTCTCTCGGTCATCACCGTGGTGTTTCTGAGCATCGGTCATATCGCGATGGCCATGGACCGGCTCGTTCTCGCGGAGGCGGCTCATGAATAAGCGCATGATGATAGGCGCGCTCGCGATCGCATTCGCGGCATCGATGAGCGGATGCAACGAACACGCGCAGTACGATGCGCAACATCAGGCGGGCGAGAAGCCTCCACTGCCGGACGCACGCAACTTCTTCGCGCCGCCGATGCAGGTTCCCGAATACGTCGGCTGGCGCAACGGCGCGACGCCCAAGGTCGCGGAAGGATTGCGGATCGAAAAGATCGCGTCCGGTCTCGTGCATCCGCGTCAGGTCTACGCGCTGCCGAACGGCGATGTCCTCGTGGCCGAATCCAACAGCCCGAACGAGGAAGCGGTGACGACGCCCAAGCAACTCATCGCCGGATTGATCGCGAGCAAGTCGGGGAAAAAGGCGAAAGGCGCGAATCGCATCACGCTGTTGAGGAAAAGCGCGAGTGGCGAGTGGGAGCGGCATGTGTTCATCGATCAACTGCATTCGCCGTTCGGCATGCAACTGATCGGTGACACGCTCTATGTCGCGGATACCGACGCGATCCTCAAGTTTCCCTACAAGACGGGCGAAACGAGCATCGCCGAGCGCGGCGTCGAGCTGGCCGATCTTCCGGACACGATCAATCATCACTGGACCAAGGCCTTGCTCGCGAGCCCCGATGGCAAGAAGCTCTATGTCGGCGTCGGCTCGAACAGCAATGTCGGCGAGAACGGACTGGAGGTCGAATACCGGCGCGCCGACGTTCTCGAAGTCGACACGGCGACGGGCGCGAGCCGTATCTATGCAGCGGGCATTCGCAATCCGACCGGACTGCAATGGGAACCGAAGTCGAAGCAGCTCTGGGCAATTGCCAATGAACGCGATGAAATCGGTGCGGACCTCGTCCCCGACTATCTGACTTCAGTAAAAGAGAATGCGTTCTATGGCTGGCCGTATAGCTATTACGGACAGCACGTCGATCCACGCGCGCAGCCGCAGCGCCCCGATCTCGTCGCCCGCGCGATTCCGCCCGATTACGCTATCGGTTCGCACGTCGCGCCGCTCGGGCTGGCGTTCTATACGGGCGACAATCTGCCGGCGCAATATCGGGGCGGCGCGTTCATTGGCGAACATGGCAGTTGGGATCGCTCGCCGCTGAGCGGTTATGTCGTGTCCTACGTCGCATTCGAAAACGGCAAGCCTGTCGGCGCGCCGAAAGATGTCGTGACCGGCTTCACATCGGCGGATCAGAAAGAGCTATACGGCGCACCTGTGGGGGTGGCGCAGGATCGCGACGGCGGCCTTCTCATCGCCGATGACGTCGGCAATGTCGTATGGCGCGTCACGGGAACAGGCGGATGATTCGCGCTTGAATATCCGGTACTTTTCAACGAATCGAAACGCGCGCAGTCGATGCCGACCCGCGCGCGTTCATCGTCTATAGTGAGAGATCAAACCTCGGAGGCACCATGATCTTCTCAAAGCGTCATGTTCTGGCCGGCGGAATCCTGACTGCAGTCCTGCTTACCATTCCAGTAGCTCACGCTCAACTCGGCAATCTGCTCAATCAAGGTAAAGAGAGCAGCAGCGGCGGCGCACTCGGCAACTTGAGCGGCCTGACCGGAGGCTTATCGATGGATTCGCTCACGTCGGGCAGCACGAGCAATGTCGCGGGCGTTATCGAATATTGCGTCAAGAGCAACTATCTCGGCGGCAGTGCGTCATCCGTCAAGGACGGGCTGATGAGCAAGCTCGGCGGCTCGGCTTCCAGCGATTCAGGCTATACGAACGGCGCGAAAGGCATTCTGGATAGCGGCAACGGCAAGCAGCTCGACTTGAGCGGTGCGGGGCTGAAGGAGCAAGTCACCAAGCAGGTCTGCGACAAGATTCTCGCTCAGGGAAAATCCCTTCTGTAGCGATGTTTTCTTGCCGCCGTGAGCGTGCCTGATCGAAGACTTCGCTTCAGGCCTCGTCGCCGAACAGCGCGGCTTGCGCGGCGGCTTTGGTCGTCTTCGTGGCGCGCGTGTCGGCGAGAAAATCATCGCGATTCTTTCCGACGATCCATTGCGGCGCGCGGCCGCGTCCGCTCCACGTCGCGCCGCCGATGGGATCGCGATACTTCGCTTCCCTGACCGGTTCCTGCGCTTTCGGCTTGCTGCCTGACAGCTCTTCCAGACTGATGCCGTACTGGCGCATCTTCTGCACGATTTCGATCAGCACCTGGCGCGTTTCGCGTTCCTTCGCTTCGGCCAGTTGCTTGTTCAGCGCGTCCTGTTTCGCCAGGAGTTCTGTGATTTCCGGTGTTGTGTAAGCCATTTCCTGATTCAATGTATGTGTATCGACAGCTTGCCGCATTGCCCTTGCGCCGATTCAGCCCGCCCAGCTTGTTCTGCACGGACGTCAACGCTTTGATGTTGCGACCGTGCCCGCCCTTGATAACGGGTCGAAAAATTCGAGCATGGGGAGAATACGCCAGTACAAAGCGCGGAGCATTCTGAAGGCGACGCGAAGCTGGGGAGAATCTTGCGCATCGCTCGTCGTGGATAGCTCTTTCGCTCTTTGCACTCCTTCCGCGATTACCGGCGTCGCCAGTGACGAGAAAGCACTGGCTATTGAGTTCGTTTTCGAGAGTGACGATCCGGCAGTACGCCGGTCGGCTTTGAAGAAAGTGGTTGGCCGTGGCAAAGGCCAGTCACCATCCCTATCCATTTCAATGCCTCGAGTTGAACAAAAAATCGCCTGGCTCAGACATTACCACAATGAACTGGCCGCATCGCATGTTTGTGACCGTTTGATGAAGCGATTTCCGCCTGTTGCGTGTACGCCGCCCGTGCTTTACGAGCTTGCCGAGTGAGTAAGGTTCTGTATTAGCATACACAGCTAATCAGGCTCTGCCCGATTCGATGGCGCGTGAAGCGCGTCGAGAATACCTGGAAGTAAAAGGGAGACCGGTTTGAAGAAACGCGCCACCGTGATCTGTCGCAGAGGCAAGCGCATCCTTCTTGTCGCCCGCAGTCAGTCGAAGTGGGCCTTGCCGGGCGGAATACTCAAACGTGGAGAACATCTTTCGGATGCCGCACTGCGCGAGCTTCGGGAAGAAACGCGGTTATCGGGAAAGTCGGCCAAATATCTTTTCGACTTTCGCGGCAAGCAGAAACACCATCACGTGTTTTCCTGCGCAGTCCCGAATCGGGCAAAAGCTCGCCCGAGTAACGAAATATCCAAATGCCGCTGGGTTCATCTGGACGACATCGCGCGCCTGATAACCAGCGCGCCGACAAGCGATATAGTCAAACTAATGAATCAGCGACGCAGAAAGTAATCGTCAAGAGCGGATATACGCCTATTGATCGGCGACTTCCACGCGATTACGTCCGCTTCGCTTCGCACGATACAGCGCTGCATCGGCGAGCCCGTATGCGATGTCGAAGCCGGTTCCCGCCGCATTATTGCTGATGCCGAAGCTCGCCGTGATGCGTCGATCCACCGGCTCGACGACCAGCGTATCGCTGATCGCCTCACGCATGCGCTCGGCGAGCAGCGCGGCGCTGTGCGGTTCATGTCCGGGCAACAGCACGGTGAATTCCTCGCCGCCCACGCGTCCGATGAAACCCTGATCGCCCACGATGCGCCGCAGGCAATCGACGACGCCGAGAATCACCGCATCGCCGGTGGGATGCCCGAAGTCATCGTTGATCCGCTTGAACTCGTCGATATCGAGCACGATCATCGCCGCGCTCGTCGAGCGCAGCGCTTTCGTGGCCTGCTCGATGACGGCGCTCCGATTCAGCACGCCCGTCAGCGCATCGTGCGACGCGCGATGCGCCAATTGCTGCGCGAGCGTCTGCATCTCGCGCTCGGCGCGGTCGCTGCGCCCGATCAGACGCCGCGTTTCGCGCATGAGGCGCTCGAAATGATCGATGAGTTCCCCCAACGACCGGCGATATTCCGCGGCGCCTGCGTCGGGCGCCGCGTGCATCGCGCGCGCCTTGTCCAGCGCCGCACTTTCGTTCTGGAACAGATCCGGCGTCGGATCGTCGGACGATGTCGATGGCATGCCTACCGTCCCGGATGAGCGATGAGACGGTCGGTGAATTCGATCGCGCGGAAATCGGCCTTCAGTTCTTCGCCGAACTCGGCGATGGTCTCGTCTTCCTCGTCGTGATACCAGTTCATCAATACGCGGCTGCCCGATTGCGCTGCCTGATCGAGCGCGTCGAACATGCTGAACAGCATCTTGGTGCTCGAGCTATTGAAGTAAGTCAGCGCGACGTCGATCGTGACGACGGCTCCGGCATGCTCGGCAAGATACTTGCGCATCTGCTCGATGACGGGCGCATAGAACGCGGCCGCATTCTCGGGATAGGACTCGCCCTTGAGCGACAACGCGTGCTGATCGAAACGCAAATCGACCTCGGGCGATGTCGTCGTGGCGGCAATATAAAAGTTATCCATGTTCTCGTGCCTTCCTGCTCAGATGATGGCCATAAGGCAAAACAGCGTGGTTCCGGGTTCGTCGGCACGCGGATGAAAAGCGAATTCGAGCGGCGCGCTCGCATCGCGCGCCATCGTCAGAAAACCCAGGCCGGCGCCTTTGCTGTCTTCGGGTGTATCCGAACGCAGCGATAGCTTGTACGCCTGCCTTATCTCTTCGAGCGACATGTTGCGAAGCGGCTCGAGCTTGTTACGCAGGCTTTCCACTTCGGCGGTCGCCATCGGATTGACGCATAACATGACGTGATGTTCGCCGTCCTTCGAGATGCATACCGCGCCCTCGCGTATCGCGCCTTCGTCTTCGCTGCCCTGCAAAAGCGCATTCGACGAGTAATGAACGATGTTCTGCGAAAGCTCGACAAACGAAGAGAAGAGCTTGCGGCGCGTCGGACCGCTCACGCCGGCGACTTCCAGTTGCAGCTTCACGACTTCGCCCATGGCCGCGACGATGTTATGCGAGAAATATCCCTTGTGATAGAAGAGAACATTGCGTCGCTGCGCCAGATCGAAAAAGGCGCTGTCCTGATCGAGTAGTTGAGACATGCTTTGAATTGATTAGATACGGGCACAAAAGAACGTGACATCGTCGCGGCGCGGCTGCACGCATTGCCAATGCGCGAGCGCCTGCCGAACGCGCTCGCAGATCGTCCATGGCGACTCGCCGCGATGTGCGTGGATAACATCGAGAATGCGGCGCCGGCCGAAGGAAATGTTTCGCGGGCCGCCGATCTGATCCGTCAGCCCGTCGGTGCAAATGAAGATCAGGCTGCCGGCCGGAGCCGCAATCGCGCGCAGATTCCACGCGTAGTCCGCGCGGCTGTCGACATAACCTACGCCCATGCGATCGGCCGCGATGGTTTGGAACTCCGCCGCATCGGGCGGGAGAATATGCAGCGCGACGCGCGCGCCCGCGAAATGCAGCACGTTTTCCGAAGCATCGAGCCAGAAAAACGCGGTGTCGAGTCCGTCATTGGATTGATGCCCGGCGGCATCGCCGTTCACTTGCCCGAGCAAGCCCTTGACGTTGCGATTGACCGCCGCGAGCAACGCAGCCGGATCGCGCGGACCGATCTGCTCGATCGCCTTCGACAGCGACGCCGAAGCAAGCAAGGTCATGAACGCGCCGGGAACGCCGTGACCGGTGCAATCGGCCACCGCACCGAACCAGCCATGCGGGAACGCCGCGAAATGATAGAAGTCGCCGCCGACGACATCGCGCGGTTCCCAGACCATCGCGACATCGCGAAGCTGCGTCGACAATGTGTCGTCGGATGCGCGCAGCATGGCGCGCTGTATCACGCTCGCATATTCGATGCTCTGCATGATCTGGCGGTTCTTCTCCGCCTGCATTTGCGCGACCGCGCTCACGAGTTCGAGGCCGCTGCCCACGCCGGAGAACCGTCCGCCGCGCGTGACGATGAAACCATCGACGAGCGCCTTTTCGCCGGCATCGACGGTTCTGAATGCGAGGGTTTCGATGCTCACGTCCGCTTCGACGATCAGCGGCTCCTTGTCCATGAACGCGATGCAACTCTTCTTGTCGTAAAGCTCGCGATGAAAAGGCTTGCTCATCTGCGACATGAAGATATCGCGGTTGATCAGTCCAATTGGGCGCAATCCTTCGATCACGGCCAGGCTTCCCATGTCGCGGCGCGCGGAGAAGATTTCCATCACCAGTGCATTGGAGCCCTCCGCGTCGACAAAGGGGACTTCCCTGCAAAGATCGCCGGCAGTACGAAGATCTCTCTGCCCGGAAAAACCGCGAAAGCTCGAGAACGCTGAGTGCATGACAACGCTGGCCGATGTATGAAGAAACAGTGCACGCTAAGGCTTCTTCATGAACTTTCGGTGACAAAACGCAGCGTCATTCGCCTCATTGTTGCGAAAGCGTTAAAGCGGCCAAATGCAAACGTTTGCCGCCTGTTCCGCGCTGAAACACGCTGATTTTTTGTTTTCAGGCCCGGCGTTCGTGATAGATCGCGAGCCATACGGTCGGCTCGACGGCATGCGTCCATGCGACGCGATGCCGGCAATGCGGTTCGATCAGCACATGATCGCCGGGACGCATTTCGAGCAGCGTCGAATCGTCTTCGAATTCGAGCGCGGCCGCGCCCGACAGCAGCACGACCCATTCGGCGCGCGAGTCGTCGTACCAGAATCCTTCGGGGCTCGCGTGCCCCATCGACACGATCCGCTCCACGTTCAGACGCTCTCCGGTGACGAGCATGTCGACACGCTCCTCATTGCCGCGCTTCGCTTCGAAGCTGAAAAGATTACCAGTCTGGATTTGCATGGCTCGACCTCGGTATTGAAACGAACTTGCCGTTCTATCGTGCCCGAGATACGCCGATCGAGCGATCGGAAAAAATACGCGAGTCGAATGGGCGTCGAATTGGCTTCGCACATTCGTGCTAGCCTGAAAGACGGATCTTTTCATCGCGAGGAGTGGCGCGTGCAGATTTCCGATCCGACATCGCTGTCCCGGCTGGAGCAGATTCCGGAGTCCGCCTTCGATCTCATCGTCATTGGCGCGTCGGCGGGCGGGCACATGGCCACGGCCAGTCTCGTCGACGGCCTGCCGAAAGACTTGCCGCTCACGGTCGTGCTGATGATGCACCTGCCGCCCGAAGCAACACTATGGGTCTTCGAACGACTCGCGTATCGGGTCGAATGGATCACCGCCGGCTCGCGCATCGGCGGGCGCAGGCTGATGGTCGCCCCGCCGCACGCCTTCGTGGAATTGCTGCCGGACGGTTCCTTCGTGCTGTCGCCGTGTCCCGGCGGCGCGATCGAACGGCCGATCGACCGGCTCTTCGAATCCGTTGCGCGCAGCTTCGGCCCGCGAGCGATCGGCGCGATCCTGACGGGCCTCGGCCGCGACGGTTCGTTGGGCGCGAACGCGTTGCGCGCCGCCGGCTGCCGCCTGATCGTGCAGAGTCAGGCGAGCGCGGAATATCCGCAAATGCCCGCAGCCGCCATCGCCACGGGCGCGGCGGACATGGTGGTGCCGCTCGACGACATTGGTCAGGTCATCGGCGAGATCGTCTGCGGAACGCCACAGCCGCGCATGCGCTCGGAGCTGCGCGCCATCAACCGCACGTTCGGCGATGCCGGCGAGATCGCGCATCTGGCGCGAGAGATCGACTGGTGCCGCACGCCGCTCGGATGCGTGCTCGGCTGGCCTGCCGAACTGCAGCTTACCGTACGCACCGCCATCGATTCACCGCAGGCGATGTCGATCCTGTGGGGCTCCGATCTGATTCAGATCTACAACGACCGCTGGCGCGTCTTCCTCGGCGCGAAGCATCCGCTCGCCCTCGGCCGGCCCGCGCACGAGACGTGGCCGGAGGTCTGGACGGACGTGCTCGGACCCATCGCCAAGGGCGTTCTGACTCACGGCGAGGCGGTCGCGGGCGAAGATTTCCCGATCATGATCGACCGGCACGGCTTCGTGGAGGAAGTTTTCGTCACGTTCTCGTACTCGCCCATCCGCGATGTGCAAGGCCGCGTGCTCGGCGTGCAGAACACGGGCTGGGAGACGACGCGCAACGTCGTCGCCGAACGCCGCACGCGCGCATTGCACACGCTCGCGAAGGCGCTTGCCGACGCCTTGTCGCGACGCGAAGCCTGCGAACGCGCCGCCGCCGCGCTCGCCAGCGCGCCGGCGGATTTGCCGTTCGCCCTGATCTATCTGTTCGACGAAACGGGCCAGCAGGCGAGCCTTGCGGGAGCGGCCGGTCTCGAGGCCGGCTGCGCGGCTGCGCCCTACACGCTCTCGATGAACGTCCGGGACGACGGAAGCTGGCCGATGTCCGCGGCGTTGGCGGCGTCGAGATCCGGCGTGCTGACGGGCTTCGCCGTCGACGATCTCGACTGCCGCTTTCCCGGTCTCGAGGCGCCCGTCACGGCGCCCCGGCGCAGCCAGCGCCCGACGCGCGCGCTGATCATACCGCTCGGCACCGCGACGCGAGCCCGGCCGCTCGGCGTCCTGATTCTCGGTCTCAGCCCGCATCGGCCTCAGGACGAAGCGCACGCGCACTTCATCGATCTCGTCGTTCAGCAAGTCAGCGCGGGAATCGGCGACGCGCTCGCCAATGAACTGGAGCGCGAGCGGCTGGCGCGGCTCGCCGAAATCGATCGCACGAAGACCGAGTTCTTTTCAAATGTGAGCCACGAATTCCGCACGCCGCTCACGATGATGCTCGCGCCGCTCGACGAACTGCTCCGCCAGCATCCGTCGCTGCCGGAGAAGGCCGCCGCGAACGTCGTGGTCGCGTCGCGCAATGCACGCCGCCTCTTGCGGCTCGTGAACAGCCTGCTCGATTTCTCGGCCATCGATGTTCAGGGACGGCCCGCCGTCGCGCCGATCAATCTCGGCCGGCTCACCGCGGATATCGTCAGCGCGTTTTCCGGCGCGATCAAGGCGGCGGGACTCGATTGCCGCGTCGCCATCGACATGGACATGCCGCCCGTGCCGGTCAACGTCGAAATGTGGGAGAAGATCGTCTCGAACCTCATTTCGAACGCACTCAAGTTCACGTTCGAAGGCCATATCAGCGTTCGCCTCAAGGCGATCAGGCTGCATGCGGAACTGGAAGTCATCGATACCGGCGTCGGCATTCCGGCGTCGGAGCTGCCGAACGTCTTCACGCGCTTTCATCGCGTGCAGAAATCCCGCGCGCGCACGGCGGAAGGCGCGGGCATCGGTCTCGCGATCGTGAAGGATCTCGTGCAGCGTCTGGGCGGGCAAGTGTCCGTGCGCAGCGAGGAACATTCCGGCACCACGTTCCAGGTCTGGATTCCGCTGACTTCGCGCCTCGAAACGATCGAGCGCCCGGACCTGAGCGGGCGCGAGCCGGCGCTCGCCGCACTGCTGGCCGATGAAGCGGCACGCTGGCTTCGGCCGAACGGATCGCTCGAGGACGATGACCTCGTCGAGTTGAGCGCGGCCACGGGACCGAAACGCGGCCGTGTGCTGGTCGTCGACGACAATGCGGATGTTCGCGAGCATCTGCAACGTCTGCTCAGCGCGCGCTGGGAAGTGGACGTCGCGCCCGACGGCACGCTCGCGCTTGCTCAGGCGCATCGGCACCGGCCCGAGCTGATCCTCGCGGATGTCATGATGCCCGGCATGGACGGCTTCGCTCTATTGCGCGCGATACGCGAGGACGATGCGCTCAGGGACACGCCTGTCATCCTTCTCACGGCCTACGCCGGCGAAGACTCCGCCATCAAGGGGCTCAAGGCCGGCGCGGACGACTATGTCGCGAAGCCGTTTTCCGCGCGCGAGCTGCTGGCGCGCGTCGAAGGGCAGATCGAGCTGTCACGCTCGCGCTTACGCACGCGGGAAGTCAACGCGTTTCTGGTGCGCTTCTCGAACGCGGCGCGCGATCTGACCGATCCGCAAAGCATGATGCACCTGGCTTGCCGGATGGTCGCGGGGCAACTGGACACCGAGCAGGTCGAGTGGCTGCCGATCGAAGATTGCGCGACCTGTGAGCCATTCGCGTCGGCGTACGAGCGAGGCCAGTCGGTCGTCATCAGCGATACGCAGGCCGATCCGCGTCTGTCCGCGACGATCAGGCAGAGCCTTGCCGAAGACGGCATCGGCGCGGCTGTTTTCGTCCCGGTGATGGCCGAAGGCCGCTTGCGCGGGCTTCTTCGCGTGACGCAACGCACGTCCCGCCGCTGGATGCCGGAGATGGTCGCGCTGGTCGAAGGCGTTGCGGGCCGTTGTTGGGCCGAGGTCGAGCGCGCCCGTTCGGCGGAAGCGCTGCGCGACGCGCTAGAACACGAATCCGCGCTGCTCATGGAACTGAGGCGCCGGGTACGCGGCATCATCGCCGAGATCATTTCGATCAACGCGCGCACCGCCGATGGCGCGGAAAGCGTCGAACGCCATGCGTCGCTCATGAACGGACGGCTGCAAG
The DNA here is from genome assembly GCF_022879815.1 of Caballeronia zhejiangensis. Classification (NCBI taxonomy): domain Bacteria; kingdom Pseudomonadati; phylum Pseudomonadota; class Betaproteobacteria; order Burkholderiales; family Burkholderiaceae; genus Caballeronia; species Caballeronia zhejiangensis. The sequence goes on along the minus strand of NZ_CP084288.1, from coordinate 125,788 downwards.
CGCTCGCGCGCATCGAGCAAGCGCTTGCCGATGGACTGAACGTCGAAGTGGATCTGCACGACATCGTGCGTCTCGAGATCGATGCGCTGGGCGAAACGAACGGCAAATTCGATATCGACGGAGAGCATGCCGCGCTTTCATCGGAAGCCGCCGAGACGATGACGATGATCGTCCACGAGCTCGTCGTCAACGCACTGGAATACGGCGCGCTTTCGGCGGATGGCGGAGTCGTGACGATTCGCTGGGCGCGCGTCGACCGAAGCGGCGCGACGTGGCTCTGCTTCGACTGGACCGAACATGGCGGGCCCGTGCTCGACGCGTCGGCGAACGTTCGCCGACGCGGCTTCGGCACGGAGATGATCGAACGAAAGGTCGCCGACGAGCTCAATGGAAGCGGCCGGCTGGAGCTCGGGCGGAACGGCGCGCGATGTCACATCGAGTTTCCGCTGGGCGACACGCGCGGCCGGCCGTGAACGTTACATGAGGCTTCCCCACTCGTAGTCCACCTTGTCGGGATGCAGCGCGAACATGCCAGCGCCCGGCGTGAACGTCAGCTCGCCGAAGTAAATCCGGTCTTTCGCATCGTACAGATCGACGCGCACGAATTCGAAATCGCTCGACAGCTTTCGCGCGATCGAAACGAGCGCATCCAGATTCGCCGGTCGCGGAGCCGGAGTCGGGCTGCGCGGATAGTGGCCCATGCCGATATCGAGAAGATTCCAGTCCGCGTCGTACATGTCGCCGCGCGGGCTTCCGAAACGATCCGAAATAACGAGGATGAATATCTTCGGATCGCCCGACTGCTTGTTGAAGACATGAAACTTCAGATCCGGCGGGACCTTTCCATCTTCTCCGGTAAGAAGTGCCTCGAAGAAAATGCGCCGCTCGATGGTTCGGTAATGTCGTTCGCGTGCAATCGCATAAAAGTCGGTCGATAACCAGCTTTTCGCCATTGCATCGAGTTTCTCGAATGACGTTTCGTTCTTGTCGCGCACGACATGCACGAATCCGCTGCCGTGATTCGCCTTCATGACGAAGGATTGGGGAAGCGCATCGAAAACACTTCTCGTGAAATCGGATGGTTCAGCAACCAGCGGCACGAGATACTCGCTGCCGATCTTTTCCGCAACGTATTCACGTACTTTCAGCTTGTCGCTGAGGTCGCCGAAGCGTGGATCGGGTTCGAGGCAGCGCCGCAGGATTTTTTCATTGAATGTCGTCGGATTGCGCAGCTTTGGAAATCGTCCGATCCGGCGACGATGATAAATGGTCAAGTACAGGTTATCGGGCAACCAGTCCCTTACGCTGTGAAACAACGTCTTCGAGAGAGTCATTTACTCCCCTCCTTTATTCTGTCCGTCAGACGAAACCCCGTCCGCCCCTTTCTCCGGCCGCGCGTTAAATGCGAACCGAATTTCGCCACGGCGCTGTTCATTGCCGTCGGCACTTCATCGAAACCTTGATTTTCTGCTGAATCGTGGACTGCACGTATGTACGCGAACGCACACACCCGAAAACCACGGTGTCAGAACACGTTTCCAAAAGTTGCTTTGCTTGCGACGACATTTCTTCGACGTTAAATTTCCTCGGGCCGGCGAATCAGATAACCGGACCGGTTTCTCTCTTTCGATGAGTCGCTGGACTTCACCGACGCAAGTCAGACCATAACGCATCCGGTCGATAGACGAGCGTCGTAGCGACAGGCGTCAACATTTGCGTCAATCGTATCGAGACCGTCTCCACGAGCAAGCGCGTTTCTTGCATCGAGAGCGGCTCGCGATGCTTCCGATGCCGGATGCACGCCACGCATGCGTCGCGCATGCGGCCGCAGTGCAACCCGCAACACCTTCAGAAATCCTTAGGGGCGGAGTCGACACATGCTCAAAGAGAAACAGATGAACACGCGCTGGATGACAAGCGCACTCGCGGCCGCAGCGCTCGCATTGCTCGCCGCTTGCGGTGGCGGCGGCGGTTCGGGCAACGGATCGAGCTCGCCCACGAGCTCGGGCGAAGGCGGTGCAAGCTCACCGGGCGGCGCGAGCGCACCCTCCGGCGCGAGCACGCCTTCGACGACGACCGGCACGCCGACGCTCGCCGCCGCGACTGCAGTCGTCGATGGTACGACGATCGGCGCATCGCAATGGAGCGACGGCTCGACATCGACGGGCGGCACCGGCCAGGCCGTCGCCAATCTGAACTGTACGGTCGCCGGCAATAAATACAGCTATTCACATCTGTCGATTTATCAAAACGGTAAGCAACTCTCGTTGCCGGCGAACGTCGGATACGTGAAGCCGACCATGGCGAAGCAGACGGGTTGCGTGTATCCGGTCCACACCGTCGATGCCTCGGGCAAGATCCGCATGGACGTGACATCGAATGCGTCTTACACGCTCGGGCAGTTCTTCTCCGTCTGGGGTCAGCCGCTCAGCACGACCAACGTGGCGGGCCTCACTGGCAATGTGACCGCGTGGGTGAACACGGGCGGCACGCTCACCAAATACACCGGCGATCTTTCGAGCCTCGTGCTGCCGGACAAGGGCGAAGTGACGCTCGTCATCGGCGCGACGCCGACGCAGATCGCGACCTATACGTGGACCGATCCGCCGCCGTTCACGTCGACGGTGACGACGCTCAGCTACGGCGGCCTGGTGGGCAATCTGTACTTTACCGATGGCAATACGGCGACGGGCGGCACCGGCGCGCCGGTCGATGGCCTGATCTGCGCGGCGGGCATGGCAGAGACGTTCCACGTTCACTCGCACGTCGCCATCTTCAAGGACGGGCAGTGGCTCGCGTTCCCGAAGAATGTCGGCATCTTGTCTTCGTGTAACTATGAAACGCACACGCATGACAACACCGGCATCATTCATATCGAAACGCCGAACTTCAAGGACTTCACGCTCGGCCAGGTATTCGATGTCTGGGGCATGCCGCTTTCGAGCACGAACGTTGCGGGCATCACCGGCGACATCGTCGTATATATCAACGATAACGGCGACGTGCGGCGCTACACGGGCGATCCGCGCAACATTCCGCTGACGTCCCTGCGGGATATCACGTTCCAGATCGGCAAGCCTTTGACCACGCTTCCGACTTATTCGTGGTACGAGCCGCAGTAACGACAGCATGCACGCCGCGGTTCAGGCCGCGGCGTTCGATCACTGCCCGCATTCCTCTTTCTTTCAACACCCAATGTCATCGGCGTCTATGTTCGGCACCACATTGAACGCCGGTGCACAAGCTGCTATGTTTTCCGCATCGCAGTCGAGCCGAAATGCGCTCGCGCGAGTATCTGTCATGGCAGAGACAAGCACCGCTCGACGATTCTTTGAACACGACGTTAGCTCGCCGTCGAGTATGATGATTTCAATACCTGCCTTGTCTTCCGGGGTTTTTCCGTCGTTTGACCGATCGTCGAACCCTGAGAGCGTTACGCTCTGCCGTGTCTTTGCATAGGCTTTTCCAAGGGGACTTCGTCGTCGTGAAGATACTGATCGTGAACACACTCTATTTTCCGGATGAACCCGGAGGGGCCGAAGTATCTACGCGACTACTGGCCGAGGGTCTGGTCAGGGCAGGCATCGAAGTCTGTGTGGTCTGCGCGACCGGATCGGGTGTCGACCATGTGGACAACGTGAATGGTGTGAAGGTCTATCGGCTTCGCTCGGTCAATCTTTACTGGCCGCATCTGCGCGAGAAGCACGGCCGCGTCGCCAAGCTGATCTGGCATGCCATCGATGTCTATAACGTCATCATGTCGCGCAAGCTCGCGAGCATCATCGCGCGTGAAAAGCCGGACGTGATCAGCACCAGCAATCTGTCTTGCCTCTCTGTCGATATCTGGCGTCTCGCACGCAATGCCGGCGTGCCGATCGTGCATACGGCGCGCGATTACTATCTGATGTGTCCGACCGCGATCATGTTCTCGCATTCGAAGCCATGCCAGCGGCAGTGCGGCGTGTGCTCGGTGTATGCGCAGCCCAAGCGCATCGCGTCGGCGCGCGTCGCGGTCGCTGTCGGCGTGAGTCGCTTCGTGTTGCAAAAGCATCTGGAAAGCGGCTACTTTTCGCGTGCGTCGCGCACGGCGGTCATCTATAACGCGTGCGAATCGCTTGAAACTTCGACTGCGCCGCCGCGCACGCGCCGTTATGCAGGCGGCCCCGTGCGACTCGGCATACTCGGGCGCGTGTCGCGGGAGAAAGGGCTGGAAGTGCTGCTCGAGCAATTGCTCGCGGACGATACGCTGCAATGGACGCTAGCCGTAGGCGGCCATGCGGATGCCGATTATCTTCAGGCGCTCAAGTCGAAGTACGACGATCCGCGCATCGAATATCTCGGCCGCGTGAAGTCCGACGCGTTCTACGACAGTATCGACATTCTCGTGGTGCCATCGATCTGGAATGAACCGTTCGGGAGGGTCACGGTCGAAGCGTATTCGCACGGCGTGCCGGTCGTCGGTGCAAACACGGGCGGCATTCCCGAAGTCATCGAGCCGCGCACGAATCTGGTGTTCGACATCGCGCAGCCCTCTTCGATCATCGGCAAGCTGCATGAAGCGGTGGCGTTGCTCGACGACCCGCGCGTGCACGAGCGTTTCCGCGAATATGCGCGGCGCTTCAACGTCGATGCGATGGTCGAGTCATATCGCGCGCTGTATGAAAGCGTGCTCGAAGAACAGGCGCTGCCACGCGCCGTATGTCCGTAACCTTGCCACGGTCCATATCGTTTTTGCTGCTGGCCACAAGGTAAAAATCGGGCTATCGATTCATAAGGAAGACGCAAAGCATGTAGGCAGCACGCAAATTGAAAAAACGCGATACCCCTTGCTTTCATGGGGTAAACTGGGCCGCACACCTTGCAGGGTCAAAGTTCAGCTCGAACGACCGCACTCGATTTCCAATCCTGTCGTCGATCGGATCGAGGTGACGCGGCGCCAACTGTCAGCCATCAGCTCATACGCTGTAGAACCGGAGCCGCGACACATGAAGGGTCATCCGCCCCGTCACATCATCGGCAAGCGCTCAACAAGCTACGGCGCGCGCGAAGACTTTCGCACCGCCAAGCCGCCGGCTCGTAGTGATCTGCATCCTGTCCATACGCCGTGAAAGTACTGATCGCGAACACGTTATATTTTCCAGACGAGGTCGGCGGCGCCGAAGTTGCGACGCGACTCCTTGCCGATGGCCTCATCAAGGCAGGCATAGAGGTTTGCGTGGTCTGCGCGACCGGCACAGGCGACGATCGCAATGAAGTCGTCAACGGCGCGAAGGTCTATCGTCTGCGTTCGACCAATCTCTATTGGCCGCATGCGCCTGGCGAGCATTCCCGCGTCGCCAAGCTGATCTGGCACGCGATCGACGTGCGCAACACGTCGATGACGCGAAAGCTCGCCGAGATCATCGAGCGCGAGAAGCCGGACATCATTCATACTGCCAACCTCTCGTGTCTTTCCGTCGATGCATGGCGCGTCGCCAACAACGCGGGCGTGCCTATCGTACATACGATCCACGATTACTATCTGTTGTGCCCGACGGCGAGCATGCTCACGGCCGGCAAGCCCTGCGCGAGTCAGTGCGGCGTGTGCTCGCTGTATGCGAAGCCGAAGCAGATCGCATCCGCGCAGGTCAGCGTTGCGGTCGGCGTGAGCGATTTCGTCTTGCAGAAGCATCTCGAGAGCGGTTTTTTCTCGCGTGCGGCAAAGACGACCGTCATCAACAATTGCTATCAGCCGGCCATGGATTCCGTCGCGGCACAGCACTCGAGACAAGATGGAAACGCTCCATTGCGACTCGGCATGCTCGGGCGCGTGCTGCCTGAAAAGGGCGTCGAGTTGCTGCTGGAACAACTGCTCGCAGACCAGACGCTCGACTGGACGCTCTCGATCGGCGGCACCGGAGATCAGGACTTCGTCGATTCGGTCAAGACGAAATACGCGGACCCGCGCGTGACTTTCCTCGGACGGGTCGATCCTTCGGATTTCCTGAGCAGCATCGATATTCTGGTGGTGCCGTCCGTGTGGAACGAACCGTTCGGGCTGGTCGTCCTCGAAGCGTATTCGCATGGCGTGCCCGTCGTCGGATCGAATATGGGCGGCATTCCCGAGATCATCGAGCCGCGTTCGAATCTCCTGTTCGACGTCGGCCGGCCCGAGACGTTGATCGACAAAATTCACGAGGCAACCGCCTTGCTCGACGATCCTTCTACGCGCGACCGGCTGCGCCAGCATGCGCGCAAATTCAGTCTCGATGCGATGATCCGCTCCTACGTCGAACTGTACGAAGGAATGGTCTGCCTCGAAGATCGAAAGCCGTGGCTCGCGACAGGACGTGAGGCGAATTGAGCCGCGGATGTTTCATGCGGGTCTTCGCGCATCAAAACGACATGCTGTAAGCGCGGTCTTCGTCTTCGACGTTACGCATGCGGCGTTCGAGATCGGCAAGATCGCCTGACGACGCGAGATAAGCGCTATGCGAAGGCATGTCGGTACGGGAAACCAGCTTGCCGAGAAGATGCGAAAGCAGTGCGAACATGATGTGCTCCTTGTCGTGTAGGAGGCGGCGTTTGCCGTATCGCTTCACCGCCTGACGCAGCGCGCATGACGTTCGTTCGTCGAACCTGCTTCACATGCATCGCCGATGTGAAGCAGGTTACTTCCCGTGAATTAGCTTCGAATGAGTGCTTTCATTCAAGCCTTCGCGTAAATCGAGCTTCCGAGCGTCAGTGTCGTGCCGCCACTCGCTGACGCAAAGCGGATCTCATAGAGATCGCGACCGAAGTTACCAGGCACCCTGACCGACATGCCGCCGCGATCGTCCGAAAGCGGCACGAAGAGTTGATAGCGAAGGTCCGTGTTGCCGTACAGCACATAACCCGGCAGTTCGGGCAACGTGGTCAGGTAAGCCGGTTCGTTCCCATCGATGACGATCGGCACGGCCGTTGGCGAATCGTTCGTCAGGGTCCATTGCGTGTCTAAACGCTGCTGCCATGCGGTGTCGAGCGGCGTGAGCGCGGCGAGTTGCTGACCGACCGGCAGCGTGAGATACGCGTAACCCGCGCCTGGCACCACACGCTTCATCAGATAGCGATAGCTGTACGCGTGGCCGTTCTCATCGGTTCCGGAAGCGACCGTGAAGCGATACGAGGCGCTATCGCTATTGCTCCACCACCATCCGTCACTGCGATACTGGTATGCGCCAAGCTGCGTCCACGCACGCTTCTTTCCATCCCACTGGTTCAATTGCAGGCTGCCGTCCGGATTCGCGATCACCTGGAATGGCGAGTCGGAATTGCCGTAGATACCGCCAGCCGTGACGATGTTCGGCGCCGATGCGGCCGATGGCGCCGTCGTGCTGATCTTGGCCGGCAGCGAGGCGATCGAGCCGTCCTCTTTCAGCGCGGAGAGCACGAGCGATTCGGCGATCTTGCGAGCGTCGTAGCCCGAATTGCCCGTGATCATCAGCGCGAGTTGCGCCTGTGGCACGACAAAGAACTCGCTCGAATAGAAGGCCGTTCCGCCGTCCTTTTCCCATCCGAGGACGCCTGCTGCATCGAGCGCCGGTTGCCTGATCGAGTCCCAGCCGAGTCCCCATTTCCATTCGGGCGACGGATTAATCAGGAGTCCGGTAGTTTGATCCGTGCCCATCTGCGCGATGCCCGCCGCCGATACTACGCGCTGCCCCTGAAACATGCCGCCGCCGATGATCATCTGCGCGAGATTCATCATGTCGCCGGGCGTGGAGCTCAACCCGCCCGTCGCATAGGCGTTGACGAATTCCTGATACTGCGTGCCGTTCGCAAACGGATACGAGAACGAGCCGCTGCTCGGCACGCTCGTTAGATAGCTGGAGTTCGTCATCTTCAGCGGCGCGAGGATGTTCGCTTCCACGAAGCTCGCGAAGCTCTGCCCTGTCATCGCGAGGACGATCTGCTCGATCATCGTGAAGCCGTCGTTGCAATACACGGCAAGCTCGCCGGGGTAATGCTTCAGATGCGTATTCGCGAGTTCGGCTTGCGTATCGGCTGCGTAGCCGGGAACCGGCGCGAACGTGAAGAGATTGCGCGAATTCGTGCCCGGCAGTCCCGACGAATGCGAGAGCAACTGGCGCGTCGTGATCTTCGCGTACTCGGGCGAGAGCATCGTGAATGTCGGGAGATAACGGACGATCGGCGTATCGAGCGTGATCAGTCCGCGATCCTGGAGGATCGTCGCTGCGAGCGCCGCAAACAGCTTGCTGACGGAGCCGATGTTGAAACGCGTCTGGGTCGTCGCCTTGGTTTGGTTCGGCACCGACGATACGCCGAACGCCTGCTGCCAGAACACGTTGCTGCCCTTGAGCATGGCCACCGATATTGCCGCGACGGGCTGCGTCGGATTGCCGATGGCCTGCTGGATTGCCTGCTGCCCCATGGCGACGGTTTGAGGATAGGACTGGGAGTCGGCGTTATCGCTGCCGCAGCCGGGAAGAAGTGTCGCGAGCATTCCGGCGCCGGCCATGCCGAGGAACTGCCGACGGCCCGTGCTCGCTATATTCGGGCTGAAGATTGAAGGGGCGCGGGTACGGTTCGATCGGGGCACGACGTCTCTCCTTGTTGTTATCTGCAAGGCGTACTCTGTGCGGCTCGTTCCTTTTGCGCTCGATTATAGGCATGAAAATCGCGCAATCGAGGGAAGTTTCCGCTACGCGGGCGGATGCGGCAGTGTCGCCACTAATGCGAATGAATCTCGTTGTCGGCTCGTCATCGCCGAACGTCTATTCTGAGTGTGTGGCAACGCGACCAGGCGGGAGACGGTATGCAAGGCGATTCGAAAGTGATTGACTACCTCAATGCCGAGCTGAAGAACGAACTGACGGCCGTGCATCAGTATCTTTTGCACGCGCGTCTCTATCAGCATTGGGGATTTGAAGAACTCGGCGCGCACGAATACGACGAGTCGATGGACGAGTTGACGCATGCTGACAAGCTGATCGAGCGAATCCTCATGCTCGATGGACTGCCGAATTTGCATGATCTTCATGCGTTGGCCATTGGCAAGCAGACGCTCGAAGCTCTGCAGAACGACCTCAAGCTCGAGCAGGCGGCCCAAGCGCAATGCAAGGAGGGGATCGTCTATTGCGAATCGGTGCGGGACTTTGTCTCAAGAGGGATTCTGGTCGAACTGCTCGACGCTACCGAGGATCACATCGATTGGCTGGAGATTCAGATCGGCCTCATCGACAAAATCGGCATCGAGAATTATCAGCAATCGGCTATTCGCAAGCTGGCGTGAGATGCTTTGAAAGTCCCAACGCAAAAACCCCACCTTTTGGGGTGGGGTTTTTGTTTGAAGCATGAGGAGCCTGACGATTACCTACTTTCACACGGGTATCCGCACTATCATCGGCGTGGAGTCGTTTCACGGTCCTGTTCGGGATGGGAAGGGGTGGGACCGACTCGCTATGGTCATCAGGCATGACTTGTTGTTGTCTCGCCTGGGTGGGCGCGACAACCAATCTGGGAAGAAGTAGAAGTGTTTGGGGAGTGAGTGTCGCACAACGATACTCAACCAGGGGTGGTATTGACCAAGCGCTGTGGCGCCAAGTCAGTACGTGAAACACACTGGTTATAGGATCAAGCCTTACGGGCAATTAGTATCAGTTAGCTCAATGCATTACTGCACTTACACACCTGACCTATCAACGTCCTGGTCTGGAACGACCCTTCAAGGGGCTCGAAGCCCCGGGGATATCTCATCTTAAGGCGAGTTTCCCGCTTAGATGCTTTCAGCGGTTATCTCTTCCGAACATAGCTACCCGGCGATGCGACTGGCGTCACAACCGGTACACCAGAGGTTCGTCCACTCCGGTCCTCTCGTACTAGGAGCAGCCCCCTTCAAATATCCAACGCCCACGGCAGATAGGGACCAAACTGTCTCACGACGTTTTAAACCCAGCTCACGTACCTCTTTAAATGGCGAACAGCCATACCCTTGGGACCGGCTACAGCCCCAGGATGAGATGAGCCGACATCGAGGTGCCAAACACCGCCGTCGATATGAACTCTTGGGCGGTATCAGCCTGTTATCCCCAGAGTACCTTTTATCCGTTGAGCGATGGCCCTTCCATACAGAACCACCGGATCACTATGACCTGCTTTCGCACCTGCTCGACTTGTCGGTCTCGCAGTTAAGCACGCTTATGCCATTGCACTATCAGCACGATTTCCGACCGTACCTAGCGTACCTTCGTACTCCTCCGTTACGCTTTGGGAGGAGACCGCCCCAGTCAAACTGCCTACCATGCACTGTCCCCGACCCGGATCACGGGCCAAGGTTAGAACCTCAAACAAACCAGGGTGGTATTTCAAGGACGGCTCCACCGAAACTGGCGTTCCGGTTTCATAGCCTCCCACCTATCCTACACAGATCGGTTCAAAGTCCAATGCAAAGCTACAGTAAAGGTTCATGGGGTCTTTCCGTCTAGCCGCGGGGAGATTGCATCATCACAAACACTTCAACTTCGCTGAGTCTCGGGAGGAGACAGTGTGGCCATCGTTACGCCATTCGTGCAGGTCGGAACTTACCCGACAAGGAATTTCGCTACCTTAGGACCGTTATAGTTACGGCCGCCGTTTACCGGGACTTCAATCAAGAGCTTGCACCCCATCATTTAATCTTCCGGCACCGGGCAGGCGTCACACCCTATACGTCCACTTTCGTGTTTGCAGAGTGCTGTGTTTTTATTAAACAGTCGCAGCCACCAGTTTATTGCAACCCTTTCACCCTCCTGGCGCAGGCCAGTCAAGCTACAAGGGCGTACCTTATCCCGAAGTTACGGTACCAATTTGCCGAGTTCCTTCTCCCGAGTTCTCTCAAGCGCCTTAGAATACTCATCTCGCCCACCTGTGTCGGTTTGCGGTACGGTCATCGTTAGACTGAAGCTTAGAGGCTTTTCTTGGAACCACTTCCAATTGCTTCGCTTCCGAAGAAGCTCGCGCCACGCCCTTGAATTACGCACCCGGATTTGCCTAAGTGCCTTCTCCAACGCAGCGACCGGGACGTCCAACACCCGGACAACCTTCCGCGATCCGTCCCCCCATCGCATCTAACAATGGTGCAGGAATATTGACCTGCTTCCCATCAGCTACGCATTTCTGCCTCGCCTTAGGGGCCGACTCACCCTACGCCGATGAACGTTGCGTAGGAAACCTTGGGCTTACGGCGAGGGGGCTTTTCACCCCCTTTATCGCTACTCATGTCAGCATTCGCACTTCCGATACCTCCAGCACGCTTTTCAACGCACCTTCGCAGGCTTACGGAACGCTCTCCTACCACACGTACTTGCGTACGCATCCGCAGCTTCGGTGACTGGCTTGAGCCCCGTTACATCTTCCGCGCAGGACGACTCGATCAGTGAGCTATTACGCTTTCTTTAAAGGGTGGCTGCTTCTAAGCCAACCTCCTGACTGTTTTAGCCTTCCCACTTCGTTTCCCACTTAGCCAATCTTTGGGACCTTAGCTGGCGGTCTGGGTTGTTTCCCTCTTGACACCGGACGTTAGCACCCGATGTCTGTCTCCCGTGATTGCACTCTTCGGTATTCGGAGTTTGCTATGGCGTAGTAATCCGCAATGGACCCCACAACCATGACAGTGCTCTACCCCCGAAGGTGATACACGAGGCACTACCTAAATAGTTTTCGGAGAGAACCAGCTATTTCCAAGTTTGTTTAGCCTTTCACCCCTATCCACAGCTCATCCCCTAACTTTTCAACGTTAGTGGGTTCGGTCCTCCAGTACGTGTTACCGCACCTTCAACCTGGCCATGGATAGATCACTTGGTTTCGGGTCTACGCCCAGCAACTGATCGCCCTGTTCGGACTCGCTTTCGCTACGCCTGCCTTAATCAGTTAAGCTCGCTACTGAACGTAAGTCGCTGACCCATTATACAAAAGGTACGCCGTCACCCGTTTCCAGGCTCCGACTGTTTGTATGCATGCGGTTTCAGGATCTATTTCACTCCCCTCCCGGGGTTCTTTTCGCCTTTCCCTCACGGTACTGGTTCACTATCGGTCGATCACGAGTATTTAGCCTTGGAGGATGGTCCCCCCATCTTCAGACAGGATTTCACGTGTCCCGCCCTACTTGTCGTACCCCTAGTTCTTCCTCGCTGTTTTCGTCTACAGGGCTATCACCTGCTATGGCCGCACTTTCCAGAGCGTTCGACTAACAACAAAGATAAAGAGTACAGGCTGATCCCATTTCGCTCGCCACTACTTTGGGAATCTCGGTTGATTTCTTTTCCTGCGGTTACTTAGATGTTTCAGTTCACCGCGTTCGCTCCACACAACCTATGTATTCAGTTGTGGGTACTCCATTAGGAGTGGGTTTCCCCATTCGGACATTTGTGGATCAAAGCTCGTTTGCCAGCTCCCCACAACTTTTCGCAGGCTACCGCGTCCTTCATCGCCTGTGATCGCCAAGGCATCCACCACATGCACTTGTTCGCTTGACCCTATAACAAGTGTGTCTCTCTCGAGCCACCCTCGCCATAGGCTGAGTATTCGCGTTGTGCCGTATTCCAAGTCATCATCAAGATCACTTTTCATACTTGATACAATCACTACCCTGACTACCCGACTCACACCCATCTCTAAGTGCTTTTAGATAGTCTCTTTACTACTTCTTCCAGATTGTTAAAGAACGTTTAGCCGACAAGCTCACTTCACTCGCCTGCGACATCAACTGGCTTTCAATCGCCAATGCAAAGTGCTTCACGAAACACTGCGCATTGAGGACTTGGTGGAGGATGACGGGATCGAACCGACGACCCCCTGCTTGCAAAGCAGGTGCTCTCCCAGCTGAGCTAATCCCCCGCGTCTTGCGTCTGCAGCCTCACTGACTGCCTGACTCATCTTGACCGTGGTGGGTCTGGTTGGATTCGAACCAACGACCCCCGCCTTATCAAGACGGTGCTCTAACCGACTGAGCTACAGACCCAAAGCCTGTCTTCAAACAACAGCCGATAAGCGTGAGCGCTTAACTTCGTGTGCGAAGCTCGAGAAAGGAGGTGATCCAGCCGCACCTTCCGATACGGCTACCTTGTTACGACTTCACCCCAGTCATGAATCCCACCGTGGTAAGCGCCCTCCTTGCGGTTAGGCTACCTACTTCTGGTGAAACCCACTCCCATGGTGTGACGGGCGGTGTGTACAAGACCCGGGAACGTATTCACCGCGGCATGCTGATCCGCGATTACTAGCGATTCCAGCTTCACGCAGTCGAGTTGCAGACTGCGATCCGGACTACGATCGGTTTTCTGGGATTGGCTCCACCTCGCGGCTTGGCAACCCTCTGTTCCGACCATTGTATGACGTGTGAAGCCCTACCCATAAGGGCCATGAGGACTTGACGTCATCCCCACCTTCCTCCGGTTTGTCACCGGCAGTCTCCTTAGAGTGCTCTTGCGTAGCAACTAAGGACAAGGGTTGCGCTCGTTGCGGGACTTAACCCAACATCTCACGACACGAGCTGACGACAGCCATGCAGCACCTGTGCGCCGGTTCTCTTTCGAGCACCCCCACCTTTCAGCAGGGTTCCGACCATGTCAAGGGTAGGTAAGGTTTTTCGCGTTGCATCGAATTAATCCACATCATCCACCGCTTGTGCGGGTCCCCGTCAATTCCTTTGAGTTTTAATCTTGCGACCGTACTCCCCAGGCGGTCAACTTCACGCGTTAGCTACGTTACTAAGGAAATGAATCCCCAACAACTAGTTGACATCGTTTAGGGCGTGGACTACCAGGGTATCTAATCCTGTTTGCTCCCCACGCTTTCGTGCATGAGCGTCAGTGTTGGCCCAGGAGGCTGCCTTCGCCATCGGTATTCCTCCACATCTCTACGCATTTCACTGCTACACGTGGAATTCTACCTCCCTCTGCCACACTCAAAGCCTGCCAGTCACCAATGCAGTTCCCAGGTTAAGCCCGGGGATTTCACATCGGTCTTAACAGACCGCCTGCGCACGCTTTACGCCCAGTAATTCCGATTAACGCTCGCACCCTACGTATTACCGCGGCTGCTGGCACGTAGTTAGCCGGTGCTTATTCTTCCGGTACCGTCATCCTCCATCCATATTAGGGACGAAGTTTTCTTTCCGGACAAAAGTGCTTTACAACCCGAAGGCCTTCTTCACACACGCGGCATTGCTGGATCAGGGTTGCCCCCATTGTCCAAAATTCCCCACTGCTGCCTCCCGTAGGAGTCTGGGCCGTGTCTCAGTCCCAGTGTGGCTGGTCGTCCTCTCAGACCAGCTACAGATCGTCGCCTTGGTAGGCCTTTACCCCACCAACTAGCTAATCTGCCATCGGCCGCCCCTATAGCGCGAGGTCCGAAGATCCCCCGCTTTCTCCCTTAGGTCGTATGCGGTATTAATCCGGCTTTCGCCGGGCTATCCCCCACTACAGGACACGTTCCGATGTATTACTCACCCGTTCGCCACTCGCCACCAGGGTTGCCCCCGTGCTGCCGTTCGACTTGCATGTGTAAGGCATGCCGCCAGCGTTCAATCTGAGCCAGGATCAAACTCTTCAGTTCAATACCTGTTACTGTTTTCTATTCTTCCGAATAGGTCGCTCACTCAACGTACTGACGATGATTTATTCCATCCAAAGATGAACAAACCTTCCTCTGATACTTCGTGTGAGACTCTTGATACTTTTGCTATCGCCGATTCCGAAGAACCAGCCGCACTCGCCATCAAGCGCCCACACTTATCGGCTGTTAGTTTTTAAAGAGCATTTGCGCAGTTATTTGCTTCGCTATTCGCTTGCTTTCTTGCGCGCCGTCATTCAACGGGAGGCGAATTATGCGGGGCTATTTCGACGACGTCAAGCGCCTTTTCCAAAAAAATAAACGGGTCATTTCGGGCGGCAAATTCGAAGCCGAGCAGCGGCGCGTGTCACCGGCGTCTGTGCACGTCAGATCGCACGCGCGCACGAAGAATTGACCAGGCACAACAACGAGGCGATGGCATTGGGCGGCAATTGACGCTCACCGGTACGATGTCGGCCGGTCACACGATTCAGGCGTCCTTCATCGCGCGCTCATCCCGCGCTAATTCTCATCTTCGATCATGTGCGCAGTCGCATGGTCGAAGCAAAGCCGCCCGACTGCCACCGTGACCGGTTTGAAGCGCAACCTGGAGACAACTCAGATGAGCACCCTCGCCGACCGCAGCGTCCCGACATCCACGAAAACCGGACGATATGGTCTCTTCGTCTGCCTGATGGCGGCGCTCGCCGGCCTGCTGTTCGGCCTCGACATCGGGGTGATCTCGGGCGCACTGCCTTTCATCGCGAAGCATTTTGTTCTGAGCGATCGCGCACAAGAATGGATCGTCAGCTCGATGATGGTAGGCGCGGCGATCGGCGCACTGGGTGCGGGCTGGCTATCGTGGCGTCTCGGACGCCGCTATGCGCTCGTGCTGGCGGCGATACTTTTCATTGCGGGATCGCTATGGTCCGGGTTCGCGGCGAGTCCGGCTCATCTGATCGGCGCACGCTTGCTGCTGGGCCTCGCGGTCGGGATGGCGTCTTTCACCGCGCCGCTTTATCTTTCGGAGGTTGCGCCGCGACAAGTACGCGGCGCGATGATCTCGACGTATCAGTTGATGATTACCGTCGGAATCCTGGCCGCCTTCCTGTCGAACATCGGACTGTCGTACGTGGCCGACTGGCGCTGGATGCTCGGCGTCATCGCGATTCCCGCCGTCTTCTTCCTCGCAGGCGTGCTCGCCCTTCCCGATAGCCCGCGCTGGCTGCTTCAGCGCAACCGCGCCGACGAAGCGCGCGCCGTCCTTCAACGCTTCTACGCCAATCCCGCCGACGTGCAAGCCGAACTCGAGCAGGTCAACGAAGACAACACGCGGCCCCAGCGAGGATGGAGCCTGTTGCGGCAAAACGCGAACTTCCGTCGCTCGGTATTGCTCGGAGTCGTGCTGCAGGTGTTCCAGCAACTCACCGGCATCAACGTCGTGATGTACTACGCTCCGCGCATCTTCGAACTGGCCGGCTTCGCGACTCATGAACAGCAACTGTGGGCGACAGTCATCGTCGGCCTCGTCAACGTCATTGCGACCTTCGGCGCGATTGCCTTCGTCGATCGTTGGGGCCGCAAGCCGATCCTCTATGCGGGATGCGCCATCATGGCAATCGGCATGTGCTCGCTCGGGTTCCTGCTGCATGCCGGAGTCGCCGGCCTCACGGCACAGATTCTGGCGGTCGCGTCGCTGCTGCTTTTCATCGCGGGGTTCGCCATGTCTGCCGGCCCGCTCGTTTGGATCCTGTGCTCGGAGATCCAGCCGCAGCAAGGGCGCGACTTCGGCATCGCCGTTTCGACGCTCGTCAACTGGGTCGCCAACATGGCGGTCGCGGCCACGTTCCTGAGCTTGCTGTCGACTGTCGGCGAAGCGAACACCTTCGTGCTCTATGCGATCCTCAACGTCATCTTTGCGGTCGTCGTGTTCTTCTACGTGCCCGAGACGCGCGGCGTTTCGCTCGAGAAACTCGGCAACGATCTGATGGCCGGCAAGCGTCTGCGCGATCTCGGGAAGAAAAACTAGTTTCGTCGTTCGATGGAAATCTTCACGGGGCGGATATTCCAGATCCGCTCGCAATATTCGTGAACCGCGCGGTCCGAAGAGAACTTGCCTGCATAGGCGGTATTCAGGATGGACATGCGAGTCCAGCGCCGCTCGTCGCGCCAGGCGGCGCTCACATCTTCCTGACGCGCGACGTACGCGGCATAGTCGGCAAGCACCAGAAACGGATCGTGGTGTAGCAGGTTGTCGACCAGCGGACGGAACATCTCTCGATCTCCGCGCGAGAAGTGCCCGCTGCCGATCAACTCCAGCACTTCCCGCAGCGTCTGATTCGCATCCGCATAGTCGGCCGGACGATACCCTTCGCGCTTCACGCGTTCCACTTCGTCAGCATTCAGGCCGAACAGGAAGAAGTTTTCATCGCCGACTTCTTCGCGGATCTCGATATTCGCGCCATCGAGCGTACCGATGGTCAACGCGCCGTTCATCATGAACTTCATGTTTCCGGTGCCCGAAGCCTCCTTGCCCGCGGTCGAGATCTGCTCGGACAGGTCCGCAGCCGGGTAAATGAAGTGTGCGTTCTTGACGTTGAAGTCCGGGAAGAATACGACTTTCAGGCGGCCGTTCATCGCGGGATCGTCGTTCACGACTTCAGCGATGCCGTTGATCAGCCGGATGATGAGCTTGGCCATCGCGTAGCCCGGCGCGGCCTTGCCGCCGAATACGAAGCAGCGCGGCGTCAGCGCGAGTTGTGGATCGCGGCGCAGACGCATGTACTGCGTCACGATGTATAGCGCGTTCAGATGTTGCCGCTTGTACTCGTGGATTCGCTTGACCTGTATGTCGAACAGCGCCGCAGGATCGACGACGATGCCCGTCGCGCTGTTGATCTTATCCGCGAGGATCTGCTTGTTCGCCTGCTTCACGTTGCGCCAGCGTTCCTGAAATGCGGCATCGTCGGCGTATTCGGACAGCTTGCGCAGTCTGCCGAGATCGGTCGCCCAACCTTCCCCCAGCCCCTCGTCCAGCAGTTTCGCGAGACCCGGATTGCTGAGCATCATGAAGCGGCGCGGCGTGACGCCGTTGGTCACGTTATGGAAGCGCTCGGGCCATAGCTCGGCGAAATCTCGCAGCACCGTCTTTTCGAGCAGTGCCGAATGGAGCGCGGCCACACCGTTGATCGCGTGACTGCCGACCGTCGCAAGATGCGCCATGCGTACGCGCTTCGTGCCGCTTTCGTCGATCAGCGACATGCGCGCGATCCGCGCTTCATCGCCGGGATATCGTTGGCGGACATCATCGAGGAAGCGGCGATTGATCTCGTAGATGATCTCGATCAATCGCGGCAACAAGCCCTGAAACAATGGCAATCCCCACGTCTCGAGCGCTTCGGGCAACAGCGTGTGATTCGTATAGGCGAGCGTGCGCTGCGTGATGTCCCAGGCGTCGTCCCAAGGCAGTTGCCGCTCATCCACGAGCAGGCGCATCAACTCGGCGACGGCTATCGACGGATGCGTGTCGTTCAATTGCGCCGTGAACATGTCCGGCAAGCGATTGATCGGCTCGCCCTTGAGCGCAAGCAGGCGCAACATGTCCTGCAACGAACACGAAACGAAGAAGTACTGCTGCGCGAGCCGCAAGCGCTTACCCGCTTCGGGCTCGTCATTTGGATAAAGCACCTTCGACAGCGTCTCCGAAAGCACCTTCTCGTGCACGGCTTCGTAATAGTCGCCGGCATTGAAATCCTGAAGATCGAACGACTCGACTGCCTCGCTTTTCCAGAGCCTCAACGAGTTACATGTATTGACGTGAAAACCGGGGATCGGCGTATCGCAGGCCACGCCTTTGACCGTATAGGCAGGAATCCAGCGCACATAAAAGCGGCCGGCTTCATCGGTCGAGCTTTCGGTGCGGCCACCGAAGTTCACGTAGAACGCGACGTCCGGGCGCAGGATTTCCCACGGGTTGCCCTTCTGCAGCCATTTGTCGGTGATTTCCACTTGCCAGCCGTCGCGGATTTCCTGATCGAAGATGCCGAACTCATAGCGGATTCCGTAACCGATCGCCGGGATTTCGAGCGTGGAAAGCGAGTCGAGATAGCACGCGGCCAGGCGTCCGAGGCCGCCGTTGCCAAGGCCCGGTTCCTCTTCGATCGACAGCAGCGTATCGAGGTCGAGTCCGAGCGCCTGCAACGCTTCGCGCGCGTTGCTTTCGATGCCGAGATTGATCAGGTTGTTGCCGAGTTGCGGGCCGATGAGAAATTCAGCGGACAGATAACACGCGACTTTTGCGTCGCGCGCTACATAGGTGTGCGTGGTGGCGACTCGGCGGGTCATCATCCGGTCGCGGACGGCGTAGGCGAGCGCCATGTACCAGTCGTGCGGCGTGGCGATCTCCGGATAGCGCGCCTGCAGACAGATGAGGTTATCGACGATATCGCGCTGCAGCGCCTCGACGCCAAGTCCGCTGCGCGCGGGCTCGGCGCTGATCCGCGATTCGATGGTGGGCGTGTCATCCATGATCTGTCCTCTCTCCCTGCGTACCGGGCTTCGACAAGAATGTGCCGGCTCTATGTCCGGCCGTTGACAGTGCTGCGTCATGGCGCATCGATGAATAGCATACGCCCTCAAGTCGTGCGCTTCCATGCCGTTATCCCCAAGGGGAAGGCCAAATTCGGCAATCGCGGGACCGCGATGGCCTGCCGCTTCAAAGGCTGTCGGACCAGTTCAAGATTCCGGTCATCGCTTATTTCATTCGCTTGCCGCTAGCGCAAGTTCAGACATCAGAAAAATATGAAACGCGTCGTCGCAGTATCTGCAGTTACAGTCGTTTTGGCCGCATGCGGTGGGGGCGGCGGCAGTTCCGATAATGCGCCGAGCGCGCCCGAGGCTAACGCTGCACAAGGCCTTTATTCCGGAACCGATGCGAACGGCAACGTCGTGGGCGGCGTAGTGCTCGAGACTGGCGCTTTCTATTTCGTGTATGCGAACACGACGACAAACGCGCTAGGTCTGGTACAGGGTGCGGCATCCGCATCTCATGGCACTTTTCAGTCGGACAATGCGCGCACCTTCGACATAAGCGGCAAGGCGGCGACCGATACGCCCGTCCTCGCGGGCTACAACGCGAAGAACAGCGTTCAGGGCGTGATCTATACGAGCACGGCGAAGCAGAACAGCATCAAGTTCAACGTGGTTTATGACGCCAACTATGAACGTCCGGTGGCGCTGTCGTCCGTTGCCGGGACGTATTCGGGCGCGGCCGGATCGACGAAGGACGGCGAGACCGCCACTTTTGTAATCGGTCAGGACGGCTCGATCAAGGGTGAAGGCTTGAGCGGCTGCACGTTCAGCGGAACCGCCACGCCTCATGGCGACAAAGACGTGCTGGACGCCACGATCGCGTTTGGACCCGCGCCCTGCATATATCCGGGTGCGAAGCTTACGGGCGTCGTCTTTTTCAGCGGCAGTCAGGTATTAGGAGCTTTGACGCTACCTGACAGATCAGACGCCTTCGTGGTGGCCGCTACGAAGTGATGTCGCGTGGAGTGCGCGTCGCGCACTGCCAGTTGCGGATCGGATTGCCGGCGGCCTGTTGAGCTTTGCCCGTCCGGATTTATTTGCGCTAAGCATCCCGCGCGCATTTTCACGGCCACATTATTTCGGATACCGAAGAAATATACGAGGTAGGCGTTGCGCAGGGGCCTTTCCGCCGACAACTCGCCACTTGCGTCTGACTTTGAATTTCGACGCGCCGGACGCCCGCGGACGCATTTCGGTCAGCCCGCGCGCATTCCAGACATTAAGCGCGGACGGAAATTCGAAGCGTCGAACAGATGCCTGTTGTCCCGGCTTATCGCGACATCGACTTTGCCATGCCTCGCTCACACTGAGTCCAGTAGATCTCCAATACAAAACTATGCGACCGGACGAGGTGAATATGTCTTTGCTCGAGTTTCTTGGCACGATGGTCTTCGTTGCCGTCGTATTGCTCTCGATGGTCGCGGTGCTCGACATTTTCTTCCCGCGACTGATCCCGGTCGCGCGTGATGAGCGCTCTTCGGGATTGTCGCGCGCGCGGAAGTTCGCGAGAGCGAACGCGCGGGGACGCTGAGCCTAACTTTCAGATACCTGCGGCTCGCGCATGTTCCGTCCGAGCTTTTTCACCAGCACGCGGGCGGCAAGCAGTCTGAATGGACGAGGGAGCAAGCGGAAAGTTTGCTGATCCGCGCAGCATTTTATGAAGGTTGGTCTGGCGGATCGATGTCTTCCGTCGCCCCATCCGGAGTCGCGACGGGTGTTCTTCGCCGCGACCAGCGAAACGCCGTCTCACGCAGCTTCGACGCCTCATTGCGGACGTATCGGGCGCTACATTTTTCGTCTTATTCGTCACGATGCGGCCGTCATGCGCGTTTCGGCGCGCTCGCCGGTTCCTTTTATGCCGATACCCTGTGTTCACGGCGACGATTTCGTGAAACATCTTCCCAGAACAGCGTTAAAAATGGCCGGCAAGCCCGTCCTGTCTAGGGATCGCAGGAGTGGAAACGGGGCGTCGATTGTTTCACGAACGATCGGAGCGATCATTGTTCAGCAGCTTTCTAGGCGAAGTACTTGCTCGAGTGGCGGTGACCGGCTTCGCCGTTGGTTTCGCATCGCTAAGAGGACGTTCAGGCTTTACATTCAAGCTTCGGATGTTGGCAGGCTCTGCCTTTCCCAATCTGCTATTCACCCACGCTGAGAGTGACTGGCATCGACGCGCTTGGAGTAGTGGCTGCGTCGTCCTCTGCGCCAAACCGGATGACCATGCGCCTGGATCGAAATCGAGATATTTCGCGCGCCTCATGTGCATCAATGGTGCTTGCCATCAATTGTCCTGCCGTTGAGACAGCTCGTTCCCACTGGGAAATAGCATCAGTTCACGAGTTGGCGTGCAAACAACCGTGGGAGTCCTTTCGATGCGCGCGTGTGGGAAAGTTTGCGCCCCGGGCGTGAACGGCGGAGGCTGCTGCGGAGACCGAGTGTCCCAAGTCGGGACACTCGTTAGATCAATCTAGAAGTGCACGAGCGTGACTTCGCGCTGCGCGTGTCCCAAGTTGAGACACTCTTGGAGCTTCGGAAATTGACCCAGATGCTGAGCGCACCGCATCAAGACCAATTGCTGGAGGGAATCAACTAGCTGTTATCGGCAAACAATTGTGTCACCAACTCCCGAATTTGCCGTTCCTTTTCTTCGGTCAGTAATCCGGCTTTGATCTTGACCGTGAGCCCCATTGAGTCTCTCGTGATCGACCCTGCCTGCGATCCACCCGCAAAAATCTTGTCGATACTGCGATCGCTTACGGCCGGCGCCGGCTTGCGCTCGTCATCCAACGCCTGCTTGATCGCCTTGCCAAATTTCGACTGATCCAGATCGCCCGAAACCACGCGCGCCCAAAGGCCCTTGGCAACGTCGAACGCCGCCGCGTTCCGCCCG
Source organism: Caballeronia zhejiangensis (assembly GCF_022879815.1). Classification (NCBI taxonomy): domain Bacteria; kingdom Pseudomonadati; phylum Pseudomonadota; class Betaproteobacteria; order Burkholderiales; family Burkholderiaceae; genus Caballeronia; species Caballeronia zhejiangensis. Next base: position 103,740 of record NZ_CP084288.1, on the reverse strand, counting down.
CGCAGTACCGAGACGACATTCTCCGCGGCCGTGGCTCCCAACAGGCGAGGCTGCACATCTAGATCCTGCACGACGAAATCCGGCAACTCGCCAAAGGAAAGATACCGGTACAACTCGGAGCGCGAGATGCCCAACGCTTCAGCCATGCGCTTGCGGTTAGGAAACTCCTTTTCGGTCCGTCGAATCGATCGCGAGATCTCGTAGTCGCACAGATCTTCACGCGCTACGTTTTCGACGAGGGCAAGCATCGCCATCTCTTCGTCGGAAAGATCGACGACAAGAACCTTGATCGATTCCTTACCGATCATCTTGTGCGCGCGCCAGCGCCGCTCACCCGCCACGATCTGGTATCCGGTGCCGATGCGCCGTACAACGATCGGCTGTACGAGACCCGCTTCGCGGATCGACTCGGCGAGTTGCACAAGCTTCGCGTCGTTGAATACCTGCCGAGGCTGCCAGGGATTCGGAACGATCTCCGAGACCGGCGCTTCCGACGCAGGACCTGCCTGCTCGAGTTGCGCGATGCGCTGCTGCGCCGAGGCCAACGCCGCTGCCATTCCGGGCGCAGTGCGCGGACTCGTCGCCTTCTCTTGCTGCGGATCGAGTTGGATGTCCTTTGCCGCACGAACTTCCGCGGTCTTGCTCATCATTCGGTCGCGAAGGCTGCTCATTGTCCCGCCCTCCATTGCTCAACGTACTGGTCATCGATCCATTTGCAGTAGTCGACCATCGGCTGTTTTACGCGCGCCAAAGTTTTCGCGACTGTCTCGGCCCGTGAAAGATCGAAGACAGTAGAAAAAGCCAACGCGCCATTGCTCATGACCGAACTCGCCGGAATCTCAGTGGTGTGCAACCAGTCGCCATACGCGCGCTGAGACCATGAGCGAACGACCGGCGCCGAAGATGTATTGCCATAGTCGACCCGCGAGAGAAGCACCGAAACGAAGTCGTATGTTTTGTCGACTTCGTGTTCGACGAAACCATTCGCGACTTCAGCGAATAACGACCAGAACGACACCGACGAAATGAAATCCAGACTTTCGGGTACGAGCGGCATGACCATCGAATCGGCCGCCATCAATCCGTTCAGCGTCATATAAGAGAGCGAAGGCGCGGTATCTAGGATGATGTAGTCGTACTCCGCGCGCAGCGGCTCAATCCCTTTTCGCAACACCGACCAGAACTCGAAGTTCGCGTTCGTCTTCTGCGCAGTAGGCAGATGGAATTCGGCGTCGTGAAGATAGTTGTGTGCCGGAATCACATCGAGTCCGTCCCAATACGTGCTTTGCACTTTCGACGCGAGACCGCCTTCCATGTCCGGATCGTAAATGTATGGCAGGACCGTATCCTCCCAAGTCACGTCCTTTTCCGCGTACAGGCCGCACAACTCCGAAAGCGACGCTTGTGGGTCGAGGTCGATCATGAGAACCTTGCGACCACGCAAGCTCAATCCTTGGCCGATGCACATCGACGTCGTCGTCTTGCACGATCCGCCTTTGAAGTTCGCCGTGATTAACACGCGACCGCGATGTTCGCGCGTACCAGTGACAAGCGGCGTCTGATAAATGTCCGAGACCTGCTGAACCCACGTTCGGGCATCCTTCAGAGAGAAGATACGCGCACGCCCGGTTCCGTGCGTTTCACCCGGCGGGAGGTCAGTACCTTCCTTTGTCGCCAGATAATTGATCTTCTGCCGGTCGATCCCGCACATGTCCGACAGCTCGCCTATCGTAAACACCGGCGCTGTCTTCCTTGGCCGTGGTGCCAAGATCTGATCACGCAGTTCGTTCGTCATGACCGACAAACGCTCTGCGAACTCTCCTAGGTTGGAGAGCTTCACCCTTCGATTAATCCCTGGCAGTTCGCTCAAATTCATTCGGTGCTTCCTTTTTTAGTCCACGGTGAGGCGTTTTCTTCACGCTCGCCGATGTTTCCACGGTTTTGGTGTAACTAGATGTCGAACCGTAGAATACTAGCCGCAGTGATGAATAGCTATTGGAATTGATCGAAATTTGCAAGCACTGGGGCGGAGGTGCAAGACTATCAATAAGATCAACCACTTATACAAGCTATCTTCAGTGATTCCCGAAACGCTCAGAGGACAGCGAAACGCTCCACGGCATCGTGAGCTCAGTGGAACGCCGGATCCCATCACAAAAAACCTCACCTCTGCGAACGTCGGCGCAGTTGGATTCCAGCGTCTCGACGGCTGGTCACAATTCACTTCACCTAACCGAAGCGCGCGAAACGCCATAGTCCCGCTGGTTAGAAATAAAATGCACCGTCTATATGAGTAAGGCCGTTGGTTAGTTATTTTTGTAAACACAAAGACTCACCACCACTAACGTCTCACGCGCACGCTCATGAAATCAACGACTTACACCCATAAGGTGAGGAAAAGTGTGCTTGAAGTGATGTTGATTGAGCGTCAAGGTGCTGTGTTTACCCCGTCAAGGTGAGATGAAGTGGACCCCAAGGTGAGGCGTCTAGGCAAGAATGGTGAGGAAATTTGTGTAGGTTGCGCCGCAATGGTGAGGTTTCCTGTGTCCGCGCCTGCAAAAGGTGAGGTAGTTTGTGTTGACAGCTCACCTTGCAGCCGTTAACGTACCGCTCGACACAATGAACTAGCGCCGGACACGGAGACGGAATGACGACAGCAGGGCAGGTGGCCACGTCCAGACAACTGGCGCTGGCCCTATTCGACGATGCGAATGCGCAGGGCTTGCCCGTCGAAGCCGCCCGCTCGGACATCGGCTTTTCGCGCAAGAACGTCCTGATCCGCATCGTCGATCTTGGCGTGGCGGCTCGTCGCTTGATCGACGCGGCCTATTTCATCGTCGCGCAAGAAGAAAAGATTCACGACCTGTACGACGTCGAGCTCGACTATTTCAAGTGGCTCATGCGCTACTCGAGCCGGAACAACGCGCATCTGGAACAGGTGATCACCGAGGCGCAGAGGGCGCTCATTCAGGCGACCGCGGAAGCCGACGCCGATGGCTCCAAGCCGTTCGGATCGGTTCAACTGATTGGACGCATCTCATACGTCGGCGGACGGTTTCAGTTCCGCGTTCCGCCCGATCTCATCGGAATCATTCGCGGTCCCGGGAAATCGCATTGGCTGAGCTTGCGCATCACGTCGCTTTTCACGCTCAGCTATGCGCGCGTGATGTACGACCATCTGCTTCCCTACGCGGCCGAGGGTATAACCGATTGGTTCACGCTCGACGAATTGCGCGCCTGGCAGGGGACGATGGGCGCAAAAGCGCAGGAATTCAAATACTTCAAGCGCGATTGGCTCGCTCCGGCGGTGGATCAAATTAATGAGGTCTCCGATCTTTCCCTCTCGTATGAGACGCGCAATGAACCGGGTTCACGCAAGATCGGACGCATGCGATTTCGCGTCGAGCGCAAGGAAATAGCCGAGCGCCTGCTGCATACGCACGAGCACGCGCAGGCGCTGTATCTGACGCTGAAACAGGAAATCGGTCTGTCCAGCGCGCAGTTGAATCAGATCGCTTCCGAGCGCGATACCTTCACCGACGAACGTCTGGAGCAGGCAATCGAGCGTACGCGTTTCAGCCTCAAGCTCGGCAAGGTGTCGAAGAGTCCGGCGGGCTTCTTCATGAAAGCGCTGAAGGAAGGCTGGATCGTCTCGGATGCGGAACGCCAGATGGTCCAGATTCAGGAGAGCCTGGCGCTGACCGATCAACGCGACACCGAAGCGAAGCAACAGGCCGAGGCGCGTCGGGCATTGCAGGTCGCGGCACAGGATGTGAACGCTCAGAACCGGATCGTCGATGAAGTCCGTCGCGGCTGGGAGATGTACGAGGCCGCGACGCCGCGGCAGCGCGAAGACTGGCGGCGCACCTACAAGACGAGTCCGGCGGGAAAGCTGACGCTGCGCAGATTGGGCATCGATCCATCGAGCGAGCTCGTCGAAACCATCATTCAGAAATATCCCGATCTGAGAGACGGCTTCTCGGGCTACGTCTTCAACAAGTCGAAAAGCGCGAAGGGCAGGGACTGACCATTACGCAATCAGATCGATCGCAACTAACGGTCTTTAGCAACCGCGCCATCATTTGCTTCGCGATCCCCATGCCCGACGGCAAGAACGACATTGGGCATTTGCACTATCGGCTCTACGCCAGTTCCGCCCTGACGCTCGCCCGGCTCCCGTTGGAGCGCGTCGAAATCGTGAATCCAGTCTTCGACCTGTTCGCGGATGCCGCGAAGGGCACGCGCAAACCGATATCGGCGATTTGAGCTAGTCTGTCCGACTCGATTCCAATCTTCACGAACCTCATGTCCCGCACTCTCCAAATCGACTTCGTCTCCGATATCGCGTGCCCGTGGTGCGCCGTCGGACTCTCTTCGCTGCAACGCGCGCTGGAGCGTCTCGGCGATACCGTCGATGCGCGCATCACCCTTCATCCCTTCGAACTGAATCCGGACATGAGTCCGCAAGGCGAGCGCATCGTCGATTATCTCGGCCGCAAATATGGCCGCACGCCCGAACAGATCGGCGAGACGCAGGCGATGATCCGCGAGCGCGGCGCGCGCGAAGGCTTCGCGTTCGGCGAACGCAAGTGGGTCTACAACACGTTCGATGCTCATCGGCTGCTGCATTGGGCGCGCATCGAAGGCAAGCAACTGCCGCTCAAGCTCGCGCTGCTGCGCGCTTATCACGGTGACGGCAAGGATACGAGCGACCCCGACGTCCTGATCGAAGCGGCTCGCAGCGCCGGGCTCGATGGCGACGAGGCGCGCACGGTGCTGCAAAGCGGTGCGTACGCCGACGAAGTCCGCGCCGAAGAGCGCGAGTTCCAGCAACTCGGCATTCAGTCCGTGCCGGCGATCATCTTCGACCAGAAGTATTTGGTGAGCGGCGGGCAGCCTTCCGAGGCGTTCGAGGAAGCGATCCGGAAGATCATCGACGGGACCGCCTGAAGCCGCCTGCTCAATCGGGCGTCCGCTGCTTCGCGAGAAAACGGTCGAGCTGCGCGGCGAAGTTCTTGCCGTCGCGCGGCGCGTACGGCGGCGGCCCGCCGGTCTGCACGCCGGAGCCGCGCAACTGATCCATCATCGCGCGGATCGACAGACGTTCCTCGATGTTCTCCGCGTTCATCCATTCGCCGCGCGGATCGAGCGCGAACGCGCCCTTTGCGATCACCGCCGCCGCGAGCGGAATGTCCGCCGTGATGACGAGATCGCCAGCCTGCGCCATCTCGACGATGCGCGCGTCGGCGACATCGAAACCGGCGGGCACCTGAATCGCGCGTATCCACGGCGAGGGCGGCGTGCGCAAAAACTGATTCGCGACGAGCGTCACGTGCACCTTCATGCGTGTGCCTGCGCGAAAGAGAATATCCTTCACGACGGCGGGGCAGGCGTCGGCATCGACGATGATTTGCATCCGTTGGCTTCCGATAAGTTATGTCGTGACGAATGAAAGTCGCATGCTCGACGGGCGCAGTGCCGAAACGCGCGCCCTATACTTTCCTCAACGCAAGTCCTCCAGGCGAACGGAGAATCACCGTGAGAACGAAGCTAGCAAGCATTGCCGTGTCATTCTTCCTGGGCGTGGCGGGCGCATCCGCGGCCTCGCTTTCCTATGCGCAGGATACCGGTTCGACCGCAACCGGCGCGACGCAAGCTGCGTCCATGACGAAAGCCGAGAAAAAAGCCGCACGAAAACATGCGCGCGACAAGAAGAACGCCGAGCTGAAGAAACTCGAGGACGCGGGCTATAACCCCGGCCGCGCGAATGATCCCAACTATCCCCAGGACTTGCAGAACGCTCAGAAGAAAGCGGGGATCGGAGCGGGCGCCAGCCAGTAGCTTCCGACGCGACGTTCCGGCTCGCGAGAAATAGAACGCAAAATCCATGGCCCGATTTCGCCGGGTCGGGGCGCAAGGCCGAACGTCGAACCATCGCTCCCGTGATTCCGCCGCGCCGCTCGCGCGTCCTGGCGGCTCGTCAGCCGACTGCGCCTGTAGCCGCATCCCCTTATCTGATCAAAAAACCCTCGCCAATTAGGGTTCGGGCCGCTTGTGCTCGGAATTTTCTCATCCAACACTGCAGTTCGATCCGATACGCCAGATGTCTGTCCGGTATATCGGACATAGGCGAACTTTCGCGTTTCGCTCTGAGCCGGTTCTGGAACCGGTTCCTCATAACCATCCTTCGAAAGGACCTGCTCATGAAACTCTCGAACATAGGCGTCAGAACCGTTTCGCTGTTCGTCATCGCCGGCGCGCTGGCGTTGGCCGCCTGCACCAAGGTTTCCACGCCGGCCGAAGGCGGCGGCGCAAACGCCGGGGCGGCGGCAGGTTCGTCGACGCTTCAGGCGGTTCTGCAGCGCGGGACGTTGCGGGTCGGCGACTGTCTGACGTTCGCGCCGTTCGGCTTCTACGACAAGGATGGTCAGCCCGACGGCTACGACGTCGATCTCGCCAAGGAACTCGCCAGGCAGATGGGCGTGAAGCTCGAAGTCGTGAACACGACGAGCGCGAACCGCATCCCGAACCTGCAGACGAGCAAGGTCGATGTCGTGTTCTGCAACTTCACGCGCAATCTGGAGCGCGCGAAGGTCATCGAATTCACGACGCCGTATGTCGTCGCGAGCGAGGCGCTGCTGGTCAAGAAGAGCAGCGGCATCAAGTCGGTTCAGGACATGGGCAACCGCACGATCGCGACCGTCAAGGGCTCGACCAACGGCGATGAAGTCCGCTCGCTGAACATCCCGATCAAGATCCAGGAATACGACAGCTCGCAGGCCGCGATTCTCGCCGTCAAGCAAGGCCAGGCCGACGCGATGATCGAGGACAACAACTTCCTCGCGTATCAGGCGAAGCTCGATCCCGAATTGACCGTCACGAACGAAGCACTCGTGCCGCTCGAATACAACGGCTTCGGCGTGAAGGCCGGCGATCAGGCGTGGCTCAACTATCTGAACCTGTTCCTCTTCAACATCAACGCGTCGAAGCTCAACGCGCAGCTCTACAAGAAGTGGTTCGGCACCGATCCGCATTTCCCGCTCAACCCGCAGTTCTGAGGATGAAGTGATGTCGATATCGCACGAGACCGGACGGATGCGGAGGCCGAGATGAACTACGAATGGCTGACCTTGTGGGGCTACGTCCCCGAGTTCCTGAAAGCCGGATGGCTGACGCTGCAGGTGACGCTTCTCGCGTTCGTGCTGTCGCTGGTGCTCGGCTTGCTGGCCGCGCTGGCGAGCCTGTCGCCGATGGCCGCGATCCGCTTCGTCGCGCGCGCGTATGTCGAAGTCATCCGCAATACGCCGGTTCTTTTGCAGATATTCATCGTGTTCTTCGGCTTGCCGTCGGCGGGCATTGCGCTCGATGCCTACTGGGCCGGCGTGATCGCGCTGGGCCTGAACGTCGGCGCGTATCTGTCGGAAGTGTTTCGCGCGGGCATTCAGTCGGTGCCGCGCGGACAGCTCGAAGCCGCGGGCATTCTCGGCCTCGAACGCGGGCAGATCTTCACCGAAATCGTCTTGCCGCAGGCCGCGCGCGCGGTCTATCCGGCGATCGTCAACTATCTGATCCAGCTATTGCTCGGCACGTCGCTGCTCTCCGCGATCGCGCTGCCCGAACTCACCGGCACCGCGACCGTCATCAATTCGCGCACGCTGCTCTACGTGCAGACGTTTTCGGTCGTGCTCGTCGCGTATCTCGTGCTGAGCAACGTGCTGTCGTGGATCGCGGGTCAGCTCGGCGCGCGCATGTTTCATCCGCCGCTCGTCGTCCGGCCGCGCGCACGCTTCGGCGGCCTCGCGTTGCGCCGCGCCAATCGCGCCTGATGCCCGAACCGGAGTCGGATCATGTCATTTGAACTGCTGAGAACCAGTCTGTCGATCCTGCTGCAAGGTCTCGTGACGACGCTTTTGCTGTCCGTCGCGTCGATCGTCGGCGGCACGCTGATCGGCCTTTTCGCCGCCGTGTTGCGATCGTTCGGACCGTGGGGCACGGACCGCATCGCGCGGCTTTATACCGAGCTCTTTCGCGGCACGCCCGTGCTCATCACGCTGATGTTCATCTACTTCGGCGTCTCGTATTTCGGCTATGCGATCGATGTTTTCGCCGCCGGCGTGATCGGCCTGAGCGTTTATCAAGGCGCGTATATCGCCGAAGTTTTTCGCGCCGGGATCGAAGCGGTGCCGAAAGGCCAGTGGGAAGTCTCGCAGATTCTCGGTCTGTCGCGCACGCAGGCGTTCGCGTTCGTCGTGTTGCCGCAGACCGGCAGGATCGTGTTGCCGCCGCTCATCGGCCAATATCTTTCGCTTATCAAAGATACGTCGATCGTCAGCATGATCGGCATGTCGGAGCTGATGCACGGCGGCCAGGCGATCGTCGATCGCATCGGCAAGCCGGTCGAGATTTACGGACTCGTCGCACTCGTTTATTTCGTCGTGTGCTTCCCGCTTTCGCAATGGGTGCGCCACCATGACCGCAGGAGACTGTCGTGAGCAATCAAAGTCAGACCAGGCCCATTATTTCGCTGTCGGGCGTCAGCAAAGCATTCGGCGCGACGCGCGTGCTCAACGAGATCAATCTCGACGTGCGCGCGGGCGAAGTGCTCGTGCTGATCGGCGCGTCGGGTTCGGGCAAAAGCACGGTGCTGCGCATCATGGCGGGGCTCGAAACGACGGATTCCGGCGAAGTATGGGTCAACGAAGTGCCGCTGCACGACCCGAAACGCGCGCGCGATATTCGCGGTCACGTCGGCATGGTGTTCCAGCAGTTCAATCTTTTTCCGCACAAGACCGCGCTCGGCAACGTCACGCTCGCGCTCATCAAGGCGCGCAAGATGAGTCCCGCCGATGCCCGCAAGCGCGCGATGGACGTGCTCGATCGCGTCGGGCTTGCCGACCGTGCGGATCATTATCCGAGCCAGTTGTCCGGCGGACAGCAGCAGCGCGTCGCGATTGCGCGGGCGCTCGCCGTCGAGCCGGGCATCATGTTCTTCGACGAAGCGACTTCGGCGCTCGATCCCGAACTCGTCGGCGAAGTGACCGAAGTGATGCGCGGACTCGCACGCGATGGCATGACGATGGTCGTCGTCACGCACGAGATGGGTTTCGCGCGCAAGACCGCCGATCGGGTCGTCTTCATGGACAAAGGCGTGATCGCGGAGCAGGGCGAGCCGGAGCAGATCTTCGTGAATCCATCCAACGAGCGGACGCGGCAGTTCCTGCATCGCGTGCTCGACCACTGACGCACACGGAGCGAATGAATGGCAGTCACGGAATCGTCGCGAGCGAGGGGAGTCGATCGGGTCATCGCCATGTTCCGGCAATTGCATCTCGCGCAGCGCCCGATGACGATGCGCGAGCTGATCGAAGCGACCGGCGCGCCGCGTTCGAGCATCTACGAGCTGGTCGCGATCCTGGCGGAAGTGGGCTGGCTCGAGACATCGGCCGATGGCAGCGTGTTCTTCGGACGCGAGATGCATTACTACGGCTCCGACTACGCGACGCACAACGACCTCATCAGCCGCGCGCATCAGTCGATACTCGCGCTCGTGCGCAAGTACGACGAGACCACGCAGCTTTGCATGCTCGAAGGAAACAAGTACACCGTGGTGCTGTCCGAAAACAGCGCGCGGCCGTTCAACATCAGCTCGGATATCGGCGTGCGCGTGCCGATTCCGTGGACGGCGACCGGACGCCTGCTGCTCGGCCACCTGAACGCCGATGAAATCCGCGCCCTGATTCCCGCCGAAGACTTCGCGCTCGACAACGGCGTGCGCATCGACTTCGATGAATTCATGCGCGATGTGCAAGCCGCGAAGAATCAGGGCTATTGCTGCACCGAAGGCTTGTCGAACGCGTTTCGCCTGTGCATGGCCGCGCCCGTGCGCGATCGCGCCGGACTGCCGATCGCGGCGCTGTGCTTCATGACGGGCCGCGACACCGATCCAGAGCGACGCCAGTCGATGCTCGACGACCTTCTGCAATCGGCGAAGGCGCTGTCGCATCGATAGCGCACATCACGCGAACGCACATGACGACGCCAGCCGCAGACGACGATCCGCTTCGACGCATCGCGCAACTCGAAGAAGAGAATGTCGCGCTAAGGGAAGTGAACGACATCTTGCGCAAGGCCGTCGCGTTCTATGCGCCGATGTTCGAGCGGGAGATGGCGTCGCAGCGTCAATCGACCGAAGACGCTTAGGTCGCCCAGCCGAGTCCGAGACTCTTCTGCAACGCGACGAAGTCCTTCAGCAGTTCGGCCTGCGCGGCGACCACGTCCTGCTGCGCGGCGAATTGCGTGCGCTGTGCGTCGAGCAGATCGATGAGCGTCGATACGCCCGCCGTATAACGTTGCCGCACGAGCGTGGCCGACCGCTCCGCCGACGCCTGCACCTGCTGCAGCCGCACGACATGCTCGCGCTGGTTGCCGTAACGCGACAGCGACGAATTCGCGTCCTTCAGCGCGCCGAGCACGGTCTTTTCGTAGCGCGCTTCGGCTTCGTCGCGCGCGGCTTTGGCGGCATCGACATTCGCCGCCGTGCGCCCGAAGTCGAACAGATTCCATTGCAGATACGGCACGCCGACCCACGAGAAATTCTGCTTGCGCAGCAGATGACTCGGCTCCGATGCGGAGAAACCGATATCGCCGAGCAGCGTCACCTTCGGAAAATAATCGGCAATATGCTCGCCGATCTGCGCATTGCTCGATGCGAGACGACGCTCGGCCGCGCGGATATCCGGACGCTGCTGGAGCATGGCCGCCGGATCGCCGATCGGCACCGACGACGGCAACGCGGGCAACGGCGCACGCGCGCCGAGTTCGGCATCGAGCGCGCCGGGCGCGCGGCCCGTCAGCACGGCGAGTTGATCCAGCGAATCGGTGATCTGCGTCTGCAAGGGCACGAGCGTCGCACGCGTCGTGTCGACTTGCGTCGTGAGCCGCTCGACATCGACTTCCGCCGCCGTGCCGCGCGCGCGCCGCTGCTCGGTGAGCGTCAGCATCTGCTGCTGATACTCGGCCGTGCGTTCCGCGAGCGCGAGACGTTCCTGCTGATCGCGCAAGTCGATGTACACCGACGCCACTTCCGCCGCGAGCGACACCTGCGCGTCCGAAAGATCGGCGTGCACGGCTTCGGCTTCGCCGGATGCCGCTTCGATCGCGCGGCGCGTGCCGCCGAAGAGATCGAGCTCCCACGAGGCATCGAAGCCGACGGTGTAGAAATCGACCGGACCGCGTCCCGTCGAACCCGACGAACCGTCATCGCCCGACGAACCGAAGATCGACGTATCCGGCGAGCGCATGCGCAACGCCGCCGCCGATCCCGACACTTTCGGCAACTCGTTGGCGCGCTGTCCGCGCAGTTGCGAACGCGACTGACGCAAGCGCGCCTGCGCCATCTTCAGATCGGGATTGTGGGCGAACGCGGCATCGATGAGCGCGTTCAGTTGCGGATCGTTGAGCGCTTGCCACCACGTCGCGGGCGCGTGCGTCGCGACGACGCCCTGCGCCGGCGCGCGCACGAAGGCGGCGCGTTTCGCGGCGTCGGGCGCGATTTCCGGCGCGCCGCGATAGTCGGGGCCGACCGTGCACGCGGCGAGCGCGAAAGCAGCGAGCGGAAGCAGGGCGGTCAGGCGAAGCGTGCGAGGGAACATCGTCGATGAGTTCATGAATCAGTGGCCGGCAGAAGACATGTCGCCGGATTGGCCGCGCGGCGTCTTGAGCAAGAGTGCGAGCGGCAGACACGCGAGCAGCGCGATCGCCAGCACGTAGAAGGTTTCGGAGTAAGTCATGACGATCGCCTGCTGACCGATTTGCATCGACAACTGGCCGAGCGCCTGCATCTTCGCGTGCGCCATGTCGCCGCCCTGCGCGAAAAAGCTGGCGGCGCTCGCGGCCATGCGTTCCTGACCGATGACGGAATTCGCCGTCAGCGATTCGCGGATCGATGCGGTGTGAAAGTCGTTGCGACGGTCGATCACGGTGCCGATGATCGCAAGCCCGACCGAACCGCCGAGATTGCGCGCCATGTTGTAGAGGCCGGCCGCATCGCCGGATTCTTCGCGCGAAACGGCGGCCATCGACGCCTGATTGAGCGGCATCATCGCGAGCATCTGGCCGAAGCCGCGCAAGATCTGCGACCAGAAGAAATCGTGGCCGACGCTTTGCGCGGTGAGCGAGATATCGAGCAGGCAGCTCGCGGCGAAGCACAGCAGGCCCGAGATGACGAGCACGCGAAAATCCACCTTGCCGAGCAGACGCGGCAGCACCGGCATGATGAGAAACGCGGGCACGCCCGACACGAGCATGATCGCGCCGGATTGCAGCGCGTTATAGCCCGCGACGACGCTCAGAAACTGCGGCAGCAGGAACGACACGCAATACAGCCCCGCGCCGACGGCGAACACGATCAGAATCACGCTCGCATAGCGCGGATTGCGCAGCAGCGACAGCCGCACGATTGGCTTCGTCGCGACGAATTGCGAGATCGCGATGAGCAGGAAGCCGAACGCCGTGACGCACGTGAGCATCACGATTTCATGCGATTCGAACCACTGATTGCGCTGGCCTTCTTCGAGCACGACGGTAAGCGAGCTCAGGCCGATGGCGAGTCCCGCTATGCCGATCCAGTCGGCCTTGAAGAACGATTCCCAATGCGACTTCTCCGCCGGCAAGCCGGTGATGAGCAATGCGACGAGCGCGAAGCCGACCGGCACGTTGACGAAGAAGCACCACGACCACGAGATGTTCTCCGCGAGCCAGCCGCCCAGCACGGGTCCGAGCAGCGGCCCGAGCAACACGATCAGGCCGAAGATCGTCATGCCGACGGGCATCTGCTCGCGCGGCAGCCGCGTGCGGATGATGGTCTGCGCGGTCGGAATCATCGCGCCGCCGGTGAAGCCCTGGCCGATGCGGCCCACGACCATCATCGACAGCGACGTCGAGAAGCCGCACATCACCGAGAACAGCGTGAAGAGCACCGCGTTGCCGAGCAGAAAATTGCGCAGCCCGAACACGCGCGTGAGCCACGCGGCGAGCGGGATCATCACGATTTCCGACATCAGATAGCCGGTGGAGATCCAGGTCCCTTCGGTGCCGGTCGCGCCGATTTCGCCTTGAATCTGCGGCAGCGCGGAGTTGGTGATGGAAATGTCGAGCGTGGCCATCAGCGCGCCGAGCGCGCCGGCCGTGACCGCGATCCAGTCGGTCGCGCTCGCGCGATGCGGATGCGCGGCGGCCTCAGTCATGGCGATTTTCCGCCGCGATGCGATGGCTGTCGTCGGTGGCGGTTTTGGTGTCGACATCGACCGTTACCGAGAGGCCCGGCAGCAGCACCTTGCGCGTTTGCGGACCCGTATCGACGCGAATGCGCACCGGCACGCGCTGCACGATCTTCGTGAAGTTCCCGGTCGCGTTCTCCGGCGGCAGCAGCGCGAACTGCGCGCCGGTGCCGGGCGCGAAGCTTTCGACGACGCCGTGCAACTCGGTGCCCTTGAGTGCATCGACGTGCAGCGTCGCCGGCTGGCCGACGCGCATGCGCCCGACCTGCGTTTCCTTGAAGTTCGCTTCCAGATAGAGCGCCTCGACCGGCACGACCGTCATCAAGCGCGTGCCCGGCTGCACATACTGGCCGACGCGCACGGTGCGATCGCCGACGCGCCCCGCGACCGGGCTCACGAGCGTCGTGTCGCTCAGATCGAGCTTCGACTGATTCAGTTGCGCCTGCGCCGCTTCGACTTGCGCGCGCGCCTGCGCGATCTGCGCTTCGGTCGCGCCGATCTGCGTCGATGCCGAACGCGCGGCGGCGAGATTCGCGGCAAGCGTGGCGCGCGCCTGATCGCGCGTGGAGACGAGGCTCGCGAGACGCTCGGCGGTTTCGGCGCCCGTCGCGACGAGCGGACGATAACGGTTCACGTCGTCTTCCGCATGCGCGAGGCTTACGCGCGACACTTCGGCCTGCGCCTTCGCCTGATCGGCGTTGGCGTGCTGCTGCTTCAGCTCGGCTTCGGCGCGGTCGATGTCGGCGGCGCGCGCATCGAGCGCGGCCTTCGCCTGATCGAGCGAGGCCTGATACTGCCGCGTATCGAGCCGCGCGAGCGGCGCGCCGGCCTCGACCGCCTGATTGTCGGCGACGAGCACTTCGGTGATATAGCCGCTTACTTTCGGCGCGATGGTGACGCTGTCGGCCTTGAGATAGGCGTCGTCGGTGGTTTCGACGAAACGGCCGACCGTCCACCAGCGCACGCCCCATGCAATGCCGGCGACGACCGCGACGATGCCGATTGCAATCAGCAGGCGTTTGCGTGACGGTTTGCGTTCGACGGCGTCGGCGGGTTGGCCGCCGTGCGTGGGCGCTGTGACTGACATGTGTTCTCCGGGAGCTTTCGCGCCACCGCGCGGGTGCGGTAGCCTTCGATGAATGCGGGACGGCGAGGGCGTTGCGGCCAGAAATGACTACGATGTCACCGCGACGCGCTCGCCAAACTAGACGATGCCGTCTAGTATGCACGAATCTAGACGCGAGCGTCTAGTTTGACCTTGCTCGAGGAGAGACAATGAAGAAGGCTCGCGCCGACAATGAAAGCGAATTGCAGGATCCGGAGCGCGCCAGCACGGCTCGTTCGCCCTTGCAGGCGCGCGGGCGCGCGCGCATCGAGGCGGTGCTGGATGCGACCGCCGAGCTGATCGTCGAAAAGGGGTTGGAAGGCGTGACGATGCACGGCGTCGCGCGGCGTGCGCAAACGCCGATCGGCTCGATGTATCACTTCTTTCCGGATCGCGACGCGTTGCTCGCCGCGTTGTGGGACCGCCACGCGGCGGCGCTGCAGGAACTCGAAGACGAACTTGCGCGGGTCGACAGCGAGACCTGGCGGGCGTTGTCGGCGGAAGCGGTGATCGATCGGATCATGTCGCCGCATATCGAATATTTCGACCGCAAGACCGATCTCCTGATTCTGATGTCGGTCATGCCGCACGATGAAGCGAAGAAAAAGCGCAAGTCCAGCATGATGCGCAAGGTGATCGACGCACGCATGCCCGGCGTGAAAGCGTCCGAGCGCGAACTGTACGTGGACATGCTGCACGCGCTCGCGAGCGGCGCGCTGGCCGTGAAGCTGCGTCCCGCAATGGGCGACGTGCAACTGGCGCGCCGTTATCTGCGCGAGGTCAAGCGGGCGCTCGCCGCGTATCTCGCCGCCGTGGAGGCGGCGGTGCTCAAATGATGGACGGGCCTTCCAGTCTCTATCGGCCATGATTCGTCGTATTTTGTCCGACGATTCGACGGAAACGGCCATGCGCCATATAGGGCGATTATCTTTTCATCGCAACAACGGCGCGGAAACGGGATAATGACTTGTCCAAAGAAAACATGCCGAGCACAAAAAGCAGGCTCCACGAATGACGAGGGTCGGTCGGGGTGCCTGCGCTCGGTTAAACACGGGTCATAAATGTCCAACAGTCCAGCCAGCATTCAAGGCGATTTTCTCAACGCGCTGCGCAAAGAACGCAAGCGGGTTTCCATTTATCTCGTTAATGGGATCAAGCTGACGGGCCATATCCAGTCGTTCGACACCTATATGGTCTATCTCAATTCGACGAGCGGAAACCAGGTTCTTTTCAAGCACGCGATTTCCACCATTTGCGAAGATCACGGCGCGCCCGGCCGGCCGAATCATCGCGAGAGCCGTGGTCCGGGCGACCGTCCGCCGCGTCCGCCGCGCAGCTAGTCCGGTCTCGCGCGCGAGTTGGCCCAAGCGACGCGCGCGTGAGCTTGCTCACGCGCGTCGACGGGCCGACTATCCGCGCGCCACGATCGCGTGGCGCAATTCCTGATAGCCGCGCAATCCCGCCACGCCGAGCTCGCGGCCGATTCCGCTCAGTCCGAGTCCGCCCCAGCACGCCTGCGGGAAGATCAACTGCGGTGTGTTGATCCACACGAGGCCCGCGCGCAGCGCATGGCGAAAGCGCCGTGCGGCTTCTTCATCGCGCGTCACGACGGTTGCGACGAGCCCATAACGCGTGCCGTTGGCGAGCGCGATGGCTTCATCGTCGGTGCGGAACGACTTCACGCACGCGACCGGCCCGAACACTTCTTCCGTCCAAAGCACGTTGGCGGCATCCGGTTCGGCGACGACGACCGGCGCCATGAAAAAGCCGTCCGCGCAAGCGCCGTCGAGCGCGCCGCGGAACGCGATGCGCGCGCCGTCCGCCACGCCCTGCTCGACGAGCGCCTGCACGCGCGCACGCTGCGCATGCGATACGAGCGGGCCCATCGCGGCATTTTCGACGTGCGGCGGGGCAACCACGAGCGCGCGCACGGCCGCTTCGAGCGCGGCCACGAACTTGCGATAGACCTCGTCGTGAACGAGGATGCGCGACGTCGCCGAGCACATTTGCCCGGCGTTCGTGAACGCGCCGCCCATTGCGAGCGCGACCGCGTGCTCGATGTCCGCATCGGCGCGCACGATCAGCGCCGATTTCCCGCCGAGTTCGAGCGTCACGCGCTTCATGTCCTGCGCCGCCGTCTGCATCACCTTGCGGCCGACGCCCGTGCTGCCCGTGAACGAAATCTTGTCGATGAGCGGATGCGCCGCGAGCAGCGCGCCGACTTCGCCGCTGCCGTTCACGATATTCACGACGCCATCTGGCACGCCCGCCGCCGTCATGATTTCCGCGAGCAGATGCTCGACCGGCGACGTCAATTCCGACGGCTTCAGCACGGCCGTGCACCCCGCCGCGAGCGCGGGCGCGATCTTCCACGCGGTCGTGACCATCGGGAAATTCCACGGCACGATCAGCGCGGCCACGCCGACCGCTTCGTAATGGCGCTCGCCCGTCACGGCGTCGTCGGGCAATGTCAGCGTCTCGGTCGCAAAAAGCGATGCGTCCGCGCACAGGTCCGCGTAGTAGTCGAACGTGGCGATGGCGTCGCTGACGTCGGTGTCGGCTTCGAGCGGAGGCTTGCCGCTGACTGCTTGCTGCATCGACGAAAGACGCGTGCGGTTCGCAGCGAGCGACTGCGCGATCTTGCGCAGCACCTCGCCGCGCGATGCGGGCGTGCGGTTGCGCCATGCATCGAGCGCGGCGTGCGCGGCACGCACGGCGGCATCGACTTGCGCGGCGTCGGCATGTTCCTGCCAGCCGATGACCGCGCCCGTCGACGCGTTGTGGATCGCGTTGCCCGCTTCCAGAACCGATGCGCCATAGCGCGTGCCCGCGATCGTCGCGGCGGGCACAAGAATCGAGTGATTGTCGCGGATATTCATGATCGTCCTCGATGGTTCAACGGTACGCGACGCCCGGCATCACGCAGAGCATCTCGAATGCGAGATTCGCGCCGACGAGCGCCGTCGTTCCGGCCTGATCGTAAGGCGGCGAGACCTCGACGAGATCCGCGCCCACGACATTCAGGCCCTTCATGCCGCGCACGATTTCAAGGCCTTGCTGCACGGAAAGGCCGCCGATTTCCGGCGTGCCGGTGCCGGGTGCAAACGAGGGATCGAGCCCGTCGATATCGAAGCTCAGATACACCGGTGCGTCGCCCACGCGCGCGCGGACTTCTTCCATCAACGGCGCGAGCGACCGGTTCCAGCACGCTTCGGCCTGCACGACGGTGAAGCCCTGCTTGCGGCACCAGTCGAAGTCGTCGGCGTGATAGCCCGTGCCGCGCAGACCGATTTGCGTGACCTGATCGCAGCGAAGCAGGCCGTCCTCGACCGCGCGTCGAAACGGCGTGCCGTGCGCGATCTTCTCGCCGAACATCGTGTCGTTGACGTCCGCGTGCGCATCGACGTGCACGACCGCGACCTTGCCGTACTTCTTGTGCAGCGCGCGCAGGATCGGCCACGCGATCGTGTGATCGCCGCCGAGCGTGATCGGGCGACAGCCGCTCGCGACAATCTCGTCGTATGCCGATTCGATCAGCCGCATCGAATCCTTCAGGTCGTAGGGATTCGTCGCGACGTCGCCGATATCGGCCACTTGCAGCGAATCGAAGGGCGCGGCGCCCGTCGCCATGTTGTACGGACGTAGCAGCACCGATTCCGCGCGGATCTGGCGCGGCCCGAAGCGCGCGCCCGAACGGTTCGACGTGCCGATATCGAGCGGCACGCCAACGAAACACGCGTCGAGACCAACGGTGCTCGCCGCCTGCGGCAGCCGCATCATGGTCGCGATGCCGGCGAAGCGCGGCATGTCGTTGCCGCCGAGCGGCTGATTGAGTTCGCGCTGCATCGATACGTCTCCCGTCATCGTTGTAAGGACGGGGCGATGTTAGGCGAGGCGAGCGCCGCGCGAATCACGAAATGGAGATGTTCACATCGAGCCGGTTCGATGTGAACGCGGCTTCAGGTGGCGTGCAGACGAGGATGCTCCTGCCCCCACGCGATCAGATCGCGCTTGGTCCGCACGCCGAGCTTCGCGAACGCGCGCTTCACATACGACTCGGCCGTACCGATTCGCACACCGATGATTTCCGCCGCTTCGGGCACCGTGCGGCCCGTAATCAGATGCGTGCAGATCTCGTATTCGCGCTTCGACAGACGCACGCGATCCTCGGCGATGCGCGCATCGAACTGAGCGAGCGGATGCAGGAACGACGTCGGATGCGCGACGCGTTTCGCGGCGCTCGTCGAAGCATGCAGCTCCAGCAGCGGAAACAGGAACTCGCTCACGTTGCGAAAGCGGTTCATCTCGGCGAGCGTGAACGGCGGCGCATCGAGCGCGCGTTCGAGCGCGATGGAATCCTGCGCGTGCGGCGTGCCGCGCGCGAGCACGCATTCGTGCGCGATCGACGCTTCGTCGAAGAGCCGCTGACGGAATTCGCCCGGCGGAATCGCGCCGATATCGCGCACGACGAGCATCGTCCCGACCTTGCCGCGAATGCCCGCGAAGAGCGGATCGCTGTCGTAGAAGCGGTCGTAGTACAGCGTCATGACATCGGAGATGACGCTCGTGTCCATGCCGACGCCGCTGCTGCCGATCCACTCGCAGCGAAACCCCGTGGGCTTGCTGCGATCGACGCGCGAACGTTCGATGTGCACGACATTGAGCGGCACGACTTCATTGAGAAGCAGCGTGAGACGCGGCACGAAATCCGGCGTGCCGACAGCTTCGATGACTTTGCCGAGCGTCTTGAAAGACAGCGGAAACGCGGCTTGATCCTGATTGAGCGGGGGTACGTTGAGCAGCATGGCGCGCCCCAAAGAAAAGGCTGTCCGATTGTAGATCAAGCGCCGCATCGCCCGCCAGACGGGGATTTCGAGGTAACTAGGTATTTACCCGCAGATCGCTGAAACGCGGCTTGTCCCCCCTGCGGGGGGGCATACCGGGGCATGTCGACCCGGTAACTTTGGCGCACCGATTCATTGAAAACGACGCACCGAAGGAAACACATGAGCAAGCTGATTCAGGACATCGCGCCGCTGGGCGCTGGCATCGGGCAATTCACGCAACTCGATTACGGCATGGACGAAAGCGACTGGCGCGCGGCCGAAGGCAAGACCGGCAACTACGTGATCGGCTGGTGGGAAGGCAAGGTCGGCGCCGTCGATTTCCCCGCGACCACCGCCGACGAAGCCGTCTGGCTCGTCGAAGGCCGCATCGCGCTGACCGATATGAACGGCGCGCGCCGCGAGTTCGCGGCGGGCGAGGGCTATCTGCTGCCGGCCGGTTTCGCGGGCCGCTGGGAAACGATCGAGGACGCGAAGAAGTTCTACGTCGTGCTCGAACCGCAGCAATAACGTCGCGCACCGCGCCCGAGGAGGAGACACGTCATGAACGAAAGCGCGCAACTGTTCGAAGCCGACTTCGCCGCACCCGGCGCATCGCGCGATGTGCGCCGCAAGCGGGCCCGACTGACCGTCGAAGAAGCACTCGCCCGCACGAAGCTCTGTCCCTACTGGCTCGACAATCCCGCCGAGCCGCCGGCCGAACCGTCGCTCGCGGGCGAAACACGCGCCGATCTGCTGATCGTCGGCGGCGGCTTCACCGGCTTGTGGGCCGCCGTGCAGGCGAAAGAGCAGATGCCCGAACTCGACGTCGTGCTGATCGAAGCAGGACGGGTCGCGCACGGCGCATCGGGGCGCGCGGGCGGCATCATCTCGACATCGGTGATGCACGGCCTGCCCAACGCCGTGCGGGTCTTTCCGAACGATATCGCCGAGCTCGAAGCCTTCGGCCAGCGCAATCTCGACGGCTTCGAAGAGACGCTCGAACGCTACGGCATCGACGCCGATATCGAATGGAACGGCGAGATGACGGTCGCCGTCGATCCCGAGCATATCGACCATCTGCGTGCCGATTACGATCTGCACAGATCGTATGGCCACGACGTCACACTGCTCGACGCCGCGGCCACGCGCGAACAACTCGATTCGCCGCTGTTCGCGGGTGCGCTGTGGTCGCGCAATCGCAGCGGCATCGTGCATCCGGCGAAGCTCGCGTGGGGTCTCAAGCGCGCGGCGCTCGAACTCGGCGTGCGGCTTTACGAGCACAGTCCGCTGATCGACGTGATCGACGAAGGCGCGACCGTCTTCGTGACGACGCCCGCGGGCAGCGTGCGCGCGCCGCGCGTGCTGTTGGGCAGCGGCACCGCGAAAGTCGGCATTCCGGATATCAACCGGCGCGTCCTGCAAGTGCGCGATCACGTACTCGCGACCGAGCCGCTCACCGGCGAGCAACTTGCGCGCATCGGCTGGAAGCAGCGTCAGGGCATCTACGACACGCGCACGCAGCTCAACTATTTCCGCCTCACGAAGAACAACAACATCATCTTCGGCGGCCTCGTGAGTTATCACTTCGATGGCGATCCGAATCCGCCGCGCGATCGGCAGCGCGACACGTACTACCGTCTCGCGGAGGCGTTCTACAAGACGTTCCCGCAACTGAGCGACGTGCGTTTCTCGCACGCGTGGGGCGGTCCGATCGACTACTGCTCGCGCGGATCGGTATTCGCGAAGCGCTATCTCGGCGACAAGGCCGTGTTCGTCGCGGGCTACACCGGCTTCGGCGTGGCCGCGAGCCGCTTCGGCGCGTTCATGGGCCTGAACATCCTTTTCGATCGCGACAGTCCCGAGCGCGCGCTCGACATCGCCAATCGAAGCCCGACCTACATTCCGCCCGAGCCGGTGCGATGGCTCGCCGCGAAAGTCACGTTCCACGCATTCGACGGCGCCGATGCCGAGGGCGGCTGGAAGCGCGCGTGGATCAAGGGCATCAAGGCGATGGGCTTCCCGATGTGAGCGCGACGACATGTTCTCCAATACATCCGATCTCGACCTTCGCCTCGTGCGCGTCTTTCTCGCGGTCGTCGACGCGCGCGGCATCACCGCCGCGCAAGCGTCGCTCGGCGTGCGCCAGTCGACCATCAGCTCGCAGCTTTCCGCGCTGGAGGCGCGCGTCGGCTTCAGGCTGTGCGAACGCGGACGCGGCGGCTTTCGGCTGACGTCCAAAGGCGAGCGTTTCGTGATGTCGGCGCGGGCGCTGATCGGCGCGACATCGCAATTCGTCGCGCAGGTGCGCGACATCGATCGCAAGCTGGTCGGCACGCTGTCGATCGGGTTGATCGGACAGGCATCGCATGTCGAGAACGCGCGGCTCGCGGAAGCTATCGGCGCATTTCGAAAGCGCGATCAGGCCGTGCGTTTCGCGATGCACGTCGCGCCGCCGCAGGAACTCGAAGAAAGCCTCGTCAATCGCGAACTCGATCTGGCGATCGGCTATTTCTGGCATCGCGTCGCGGGGCTGTCGTACAGCAGGCTGTTCAACGAGCGGCAAGTGATCTGTTGCGGGCGCGGACATCCGCTCTTTCATGCGGACCCGCTCGTGACGCTCGACGATCTGCGCGCGCACGACTGGATCTGGCGCAGCTATCCGGTGCCGGAAGAACTCGCGGGCATCGGCGAGCGGCGCGTGACGGCGATCGCGGACAGCATCGACGCGGCCACCGTGCTGATCCTGTCGGGCAGTCATATCGGCTATTTGCCCGCGCATCACGCGGACGCCTTCGAGCAGCGCGGACTGGTCCGCGTGCTGGGACGCACCGCGTTCGGCTTCGACGTGCCGCTGCATCTCGCGATGAAGCGCGACATGGCCGACAAAGCCATCGTTCGAGCCTTCTGTGAAGACCTTTTCGGCGTCTATGGCGCGCGCGAGATTCATCACGATGAGCCTGAACGCGCGGTAGCAACGTGCCCGATGTGAACGCCTTGACGACGCCTTGATGACGCATTACGGCGCGCATTCCGACGCAACGGAATGACCGCCGATAACAATGGAGCGAGACAACATGGCAGACAACACCAGCGACAGCACCAGCATCACGAAGATCGAAACCTACGGTTTCGAGCGCATTCCCGACGCTTCGCGATACGCGCGGCCCATCGATCTGTTCCGCCTGCTGTTCGGCGGCTGCAATACGTTTTCGACTTCGGTGCTCGGCAGCTTTCCGGTGCTCGTCGGCCTTTCGTTCGAAGCGAGCGTGTGGTCCATCGTGATCGGCGTGCTCGCGGGCACCTGCATGCTCGCGCCGATGAGCCTCTTCGGGCCGCGCAACGGCACGAGCGATCCGGTGTCGTCGGGGGCGCACTTCGGCATTCATGGCCGCATCGTCGGATCGTTTCTCGCGGTGCTCACATCGGTCGCGTTCTTCTCGCTCGCCGTATGGAGTTCGGGCGATGCGCTCGTCGGCGGCGCGCACGACATGATCGGCTTGCCGGTCAATCCGTGGACGCTCGGCACGGCGTATCTGGTGTTCGCGGTGCTCGTGCTGATCGTCTGCATCTACGGATTTCGCTTCATGCTGTGGGTGAACAAGATCGCCGTGTGGGCGGCGAGCCTCATGTTCGTACTCGGCGCATTCGCGTTCGCGAAGCCTTTCGACGTCCACTACGCGGGCGCGCTTCAGCACGGCAGCGCAGGCTTCTGGGCGGCGTTCGTCGGCGCGGCGCTGGTCGCGTTGAGCAATCCGGTTTCGTTCGCGTCGACGCTCGGCGACTGGGCGCGCTACATTCCGCAATCAACGCCGCGCCACCGCGTGATGGGCGCCGTGTTTCTCGCGCAGATCGCGACGTTCTTGCCGTTCCTCTTCGGCCTCGTCACCGCGACGATCATCGCGACGCAAGCGCCGAGCTTCATCAGCTCGAACGACTACGTGGGCGGCTTGCTTGCGGTATCGCCGCGCTGGTTCCTGTTGCCGATGTGTCTGATCGCGATCATCGGCGGACTGTCGACGGGCACGACCGCGCTCTACGGCACGGGCCTCGACACGTCGAGCATGTTCCCGAAGTTCCTCAACCGCGTGCGCGCGACGGCGCTGATCGGCCTGCTCGCCATCGGCTTCATTTTCGTGGGGCGTTTCGCGTTCAACCTCGTGGAAAGCGTGGCGACGTTCTCGACGCTCATCTGCACCTTCAGTTGCCCGTGGATGGCGATCATGGTGATCGGCTTCGTGCAGCGCGGCGGTTTCTATCTGGCCGACGATCTGCAAGTGTTCAATCGCGGCGGGCGCGGCGGCCACTATTGGTATAGCCACGGCTGGAACTGGCGCGCGATGGGCGCATGGCTGCCGGCCGCGTTCATCGGGCTGACGTTCGTGAATCTGCCGGGACAGTTCGCCGGGCCGCTCGGCGCGCTCGCGGGCGGCTGCGATCTCAGCGTGCCGGTTTCGTTCGTCGTGGGCGGCGCGCTGTATCTGACGATGCTGCGGCTCTTTCCCGAACCCGACGCCGTTCACGGTCCGCAAGGGCGCTGTCTCGTCGGCGCGTCGCGCGAATCTTCACGCACGAGCGCGCACGTTCCGATCACGGCGCGCGTGCGCGAGGATTGACTTTCATAACGCTCGTCTATTCGAACATTCGGACGATAGATTTAATCCACCGTTGATCCAGCGCTTTTCCAGTATCGGTTCAACACATGGACGTTATTGACGCGTGTGTTTCAGTGCGGATCGCAAAGGCGATCCGAGACGGAATACATCGCGTTCCGGCATTTCCCGACAGGAGACGAGATGTCCGAGCCGAAACATCCAGCCGATGCAGAAGCGCGTCGAGTCTTTCTGAAGAACGTTGCGGTCGCCGGCATGGCGACGGGCCTGTCGGGCGTCGTAGGCGATGCGCTGGCGCAGGCCGACGCGTCGCCATCGGGCGGGACGGGCGCGGCGTCGAAGCCGGCGACGCGCGCGACGCTCGACATCAATCAGCAGTACGCCAACTTCCTTAACTTCGCGGATGCACAGGACTTCGAGGACGCAACCGACGCATCGCGGCGCAGCAACATCGTCGTGATGCCGGAGGCGGGCTTGCGCGCATGGCTCGCCGGACGGATCGGCGCGCGCGCGGCGCTCGGCGATGCGCTCTTTCACGTCGACGCGCCGGCGCTCGCCGGAACGACGCTGGCGACGATGCTCGCGAGCGCCGAATCTTCCGTGGCCGACGCGCGCTGAAGGAGCGCCGATGACGGTTTTAGTCGATCATCCGGAAGGTTTGTTCGTCGTGCTGCTCGCGCTGTTCATCGGCGCGGTGGCGTGCGGCGCGCACGTATTGCGGCGCTTCGCCGTGCTGCCGCCGGAGGATCGCGAAGACTTCAACATCATCCAGACTTCCACGCTGACCTTGCTTGCGCTGCTCGTCGGCTTCAGCCTTTCGATGGCGGTGAATCGCTACGACTTGCGCAAGACGCTGGAGGAAAGCGAGGCGAACGCGATCGGCACCGAATATGCGCGCGCCGATCTCGTCGATGCCGCGACCGGCGCGAAGATCAAGTCCGCGCTGCTCCGCTATACGAAGCTGAGACTGGCGAACTACACGACGCGCGCGCCCGATGCGCTCGCGACGATCGTCCGCGATACGTCGAATGTCGAAACGGAGCTGTGGCAGCTCGCGACGCAAGTGGCGAAGGATCAGCCGACGCCCATCGGCGCGCTCGTCGTCGCCGGCATGAACGACGTGCTGAACTCGCAGGACTACTCGGAGGCAGCGCGCATCAACCATATTCCGCTGGGCGCGTGGTATCTGATGATCATCATCGCGCTGCTCGGCTGCGTGATGCAGGGCTACGGCGCGAAGGGCAAGCTGACCAAAGGGCTGCTCATCACGATTCTTCCGGCGACGGTCGCGCTGTCACTCGCGCTGATCGCCGACATCGACAGTCCGAAAGGCGGATTGATCCGCGTCGAGCCGCGCGATCTCACGCGGTTGCTGCAGTCGATCGGAGCGTGAGAGCCATGGCGCGCGTCCGGCTGCGTGCTATCTTTTTGAGTGGAAGCAGATCTTCCGCCCAGGAGAGATCGTGGACGTCGCCGCCTGGCTGCGCAGCCTCGGAATGGAACGGTACGAGCCGGTGTTTCGCGAGAACGCCATCGACGCCGACGTGCTGCGCAATCTCACCGCCGACGACCTGAAGGAACTCGGCGTCGCGCCGGTCGGGCATCGGCGCAAGCTGCTCGATGCGCTGGCCGGACTGCCGCATGCGTCCATCAAACCGGGCGATGAAGGAGAGCGGCGGCAAGTCGCCGTGCTTTTCGCCGACCTGTGCGGCTTCACGCAGATGAGCCGGGAAATCGACGCGGAAGAAGTGCTCGACGTGCTCGATCGATACTTCGAGCAGGTCGATCGCATCGTGGAGCTGCATGGCGGCCATGTCGACAAGCACGTCGGCGACTCGGTGATGGCGGTCTTCGGCGCGCCGGTCTCGCATGGAAACGATGCCGAACGCGCCGTGCGCGCCGCGCTCGCAATCGACGATGCGATGCCCGGCCTGTCGCGCGCGCTCGGTCGCGCGGTTTGCGTGCACATCGGCATTGCGGGCGGCGAGGTCGTCGCGAGCGGCACGGGCAGCGCGACGCATCGGGCGTACACCGTCACGGGCGACACCGTCAATCTCGCGTCGCGTCTCACGGACGCGGCCGGCACGGGAGAAATCCTCATATCGGAGGCCGTGCGGCGTCATCTGGCCGAGCGTCTCGATTGCGTCGAACGCGGCGCGCTGTCCGTCAAGGGATTCGCCGATCCGGTTCCGGCATGGCGCATCGCCGGCATTCGACACGCGCCGCCGATCCGGCCGATGGTCGGCCGCTGCGAAGATCTGCTCGCGTTCCGGACCGTGCTCGGCTCGTGCCGCGCGACGGGCCATGGACGCACGATCGTGCTGCGCGGCGAGGCGGGCATCGGCAAGACGCGCCTCGTCGAAGCGTTCGAAAGCGCCGCGCGGGATGCGGGATTCGTCTGTCACGGCGGGCTCGTGCTCGACTTCGGCGCGGCGACCGGACGAGGCGCGATTCAATCGCTCGTGCGCGGACTGCTCGCGCTCGACGATCCGAACGATGACGCAACGATAGGGCAGGGCATCGCCCAGGCGATCGCCTCCGGTTCGATCGATGAAGGCGATGCGCTCTTTCTCGAAGACCTGCTCGACATGCCCATGCCGCTCGCGGATCGCACGGTCTTCGAGGCAATGGACAACGCGATGCGCGTTCGCGGCCGGCGCGATGTCGTGGCGCGGCTCGTTCGTCGCGCGAGCGGCCGGCATCCGCGGTTTCTTGCCGTCGAAGACATTCACTGGTCGGATGCGCCGACGCTGGCGGACCTCGCGGCGCTATCCGCGACGGCGGCGGATTGCGCGGCCGTGCTCGTACTGACCGCGCGCCCGTTATCCGAAACCTTCGACGCGTCCTGGCACGCCGCGCACGGCGCGCCGTATTCGCTCATCGATCTCGGACCGTTGAGCGCAAGCGAGGCGCGCGTCATGGCCGAATCGTTTCCCGGCGCGACGGCGGATCTCGCGGAGCGCTGCATCGCGCGGGCGGCGGGCAATCCGCTGTTTCTCGAACAGTTGCTGAACCACGCGCAGGACGGCGCGGAATCCGGCGTGCCCGGCTCGGTGCGCAGTCTCGTGCAGGCGCGGCTCGACCGGCTCGATTCCGCCGGCAAGACCGCTTTGCAGGCGGCGTCGGTGCTCGGGCAGCTCGTCGAGAAGGATGCAGTCGATTTTCTCGTCGATGAAACCGGCGCGGGCGCCGCGCTCGAATCGCCGTCGATGGATCGCCTGGTGCGACGCCAGGGCGCCGGCTTCATCTTCCACCACGCGCTGATCCGCGACGCGATCTACGACGGGCTGCTGAAAAGCCGTCGCCGCGCGTTGCATCGTCGCGCGGCGCAGTGGTTCGGCGAGCGCGATCCGGTTCTGCGCGCCGAGCATCTCGATCGCGCCGCGGATCGCGCCGCGGCGCTCGCCTATTGCGACGCGGCGCGCGTGCAGGCGTCGGCGTATCGGCATGAAGCGGCGCTTCGGCTCGTCGCGCGCGGGCTCGAAATCGCGGATGCGGACAGCGACCGCGCCGCGCTCGAATGCCTGCGCGGCACGATCCTGCACGACGCGGGCGACATGACATCGGCGCTCGCGGCGTTCGAAACCGCGCTCGGCTTCGCCACGACCGACACGGCGCGCTGTCACGCGTGGATCGGGCGCGCGACGGTGAAGCGCGTCATCGACGATCTCGATGGCGCGTGGGCCGATCTGAATCGCGCCGCATCGGCCGCGACCGCGCAAGGACTGCTGCGCGAGGAAGCGCGCATCCATTTCCTGCGCGGCAACCTGTGTTTTCCGCGCGGCGATATCGAAGGCTGCGTGCGCGAACACGAACGCAGCCTCGCGCTCGCGCAGCAAGCGGGCGACGCGGAACTGGAGGCCGCCGCGCTCGGCGGAATCGGCGACGCGCAGTACATGCGCGGACGGATGATCAGCGCGAACGACGCCTTCAGCCGCTGCATCGAGCTGTGCCGGCGTCACGGATTCGGACGGATCGAAGTCGCCAATCTGCCGATGCACGCGATTACCGCATGGTTCGCGGGCGCGGCGAACGCGGGGCTCGATGCGGCGCTCGCGAGCGTGGCCGCGGCGGAGAAGGTCGGGCAGTTGCGGGCGCTCGCGGTTGCGCATCATGCGGCGTTTCACTGCCTGCACGATCTCGCGCAGTGGGATCGCGCGTGGGAGCATGTCGGCCCGGCGCTGCGCTGTGCGCGCGAACTGAAATCGAGGCGCTTCGAAGGCGAGGCGCTCGCGTTGCGCGCGGAATTGCATCGTGTTGCGGGACGCCGGCGCGACGCGCTCGACGATATCGAAGAGGCGCTGTCGATCAGCCGCGAGACCGGCATGACGTATCTGGGCGCCGCGTATCTCGGCGTGCTGGCGCGTTCGACGGACGACGTCGCGGTCTTCGACAGCGCGCTCGCGGAAGGCGAAGCTCTGCTCGCCAGCGGCGCGGTGAGCCACAACCACTTTCTCTTTCGGCGCGACGCGATAGACGCGTGCCTCGATCGCGGACTTCTGGACGCGGCCGCGCATCACGCTGCGGCGCTCGAAGATTACGCGCGACGCGAGCCATCGCCGTTTTCGGCATTCGTCGTGGCGCGGGCGCGCGCGCTCGTCGCGCATGGCAAGGGCGACCGGAAAGCGGCGTCGACGGATGCGCTACAGCGACTCGCGCAAGAGGGCAGGAAGCGCGGCTTGGTTTGCGCGGTCGCAGCAATCGATGACGCGCTGCGTCGATGAGGACGGCGATCATGTGGAACGAATGGACGCGTCGAATCAAGGTCTTCGTTCAACGCTTCTGGCAGCCGACGAGCGCATGCATGACGTGCATGCCCGGCAGCTGGGGCAATATCGCCAGCGCCGCGCACTGGATGGTGGCGTTCAAGACCGGGCTTCTGACCGGACTGCTCGCGCTGCTTCTGACCTTCACGCCCGCCGCGAAACTCTACGGAAACCGGTACGGCAATGCGGCGCTCGTCGGCGTGCTCACCGCGATCGGCGATGCGTATGCGCATCCGGGCCACTATCGTCTGCCTTACGTCGAGCATGTGCTGACGGGCGCCGTCTCCATGCTTCTCGCGCTGCTCGCTTCGTATCTGTTCGAGGACCGCGCGCGGCGCCTTCGGGTGGCGTGGCGACGCGTGTTCGGGTAGCCGGCGTCGTATGATCCGCGAGCAAGCCAATCTCGAATCAGGATCGCCAATGTCATCGAGCATCAACAAGCAGGACCTGGAAGCGATGTCGAGCTTCCGTTACGAGCTGCGCAAGTTCCTGCGCGTGTCGGAGGAAGTCTGCAACGCGGCCGGCATCACGACGCTTCAGTACCAGTTGCTTCTGCATGTACGCGGATTTCCCGAACGGCGCTGGGCCACCGTGGGCGAGCTCGCGGAGCGGCTGCAGGCCGCGCCGAACGGCACCGCGGCGCTGGTGTCGCGATGCGAGACGGCGGGACTCGTCACTCGCAAAACCGACAAGACCGATCGCCGTCAAGTGCAGGTTCACCTCACCGCGAAGGGCGAGCGGTGCCTGCTCAGGCTCGCTGCAGAACACAAGGCGCACTATGGATCGTTCGGCTGGGTGTTCGGTCCGCAGGAAGTGTGATGCAACTTTTATGTCACAATGTGCCTTAAATTTTAGGCGGCTTCCCCGATGCACATTCCTGGATTCATCGACCGGCGCACCATCCTGCGCGCGCGCAGACTGTGGCTGCATTACGGCGTGTTCTGGCTCGGCGCGATCGCGACCGGGCTCGTCGCGGTCATGTATGCACGGCTGATCGACTTCGGGTACGACGCTTTTCTGCGCGTCGTCGCCGTCTACTGGTGGTTGCCGCTGCTGCTCACGCCCGCGATCGGCGCGCTCGCTGTCTGGCTGACGCGCCGCTTCTTTCCCGGCTCCGAAGGCAGCGGCATTCCGCAGGTCATCGCCATGCTGCACGACAAGCGCGAGCTCGGGCCGCGCTTGCTCACGCTGCGCATTCTCGTCGGCAAGATCGCCATATCGTTTCTGTCGATTCTCGGCGGCTTCACCATCGGACGCGAAGGGCCGACCATCCATGTGGGCGCGGCGCTCATGTTCAGCTTGCGCCGCTTCTATCCCACACGCTTGCGCAACATGCGCGGCGGCGCGCTGGAACGCAATCTCGCGCTCGCGGGTGCGGCTGCGGGATTGTCGGCGGCGTTCAATGCGCCGCTCGCCGGCGTGGTGTTCGCCATCGAAGAGCTCACGCGCAGCTTCGAGCAGCGCACGAGCGGCGTGCTGATTACGGCGATCATCTTTGCCGGCATCGTTTCGCTCGCGCTGCAAGGCAACTACGTCTACTTCGGCACGATCGATCTCACCGGACACTTCCCCGAATCGCTCGCGCTCGCCGTCGTTTTGCTCGGCGTGGTGACGGGCATCGCGGGCGGCATCTTCTGCTGGCTGTTGCTCAACACGGAGCGCTGGATGCCGGGCCGTCTCGCGAGCTGGCGTCAGACGCATCCGGTGGCGTTCGGCGCGGCGTGCGGGCTCGTCATCGCGGTCATCGGCGTGGTGGCGGGCGGCCATACCTTCGGCAGCGGCTATGCGGAAGCGCGCGGCATGCTCGAAGGCCACACGGAAGTCGGCGCGAGCTATCCGTTGCTGAAAATGGCGTCGATGGTCGGGTCGTATCTGCCGGGCGCGCCGGGCGGACTTTTCGCGCCGTCGCTCGCGATCGGCGCGGGCATCGGCAATGCGCTGCATCTCGTGTTCGGCAACATGGAATTGCCGATGCTGATCGCGCTCGGCATGGTCGGCTATCTCGCCGCCGTCACGCAGAGTCCGATCACGGCGTTCGTGATCGTCATCGAGATGATCAACGGTCACGCGCTCGTGCTGTCGCTGATGGCCACCGCGCTGATTGCGAGCCAGGTGTCGAAGCTGTTCGCACCGCCGCTCTACGAAGCGCTCGCGCAGAAGTACATGGGCAAGTGACGCCGCGCGTCACGATGCGAGCTTGCGCGCGAGGCGGCGCATGCCGTCGAAGATCGTCTCGGCGACGTCCATCGGGAAATCGCGTGGCAAGCGTGCGGCCACTTCGTCGATGACGTGCGGCGTGCGCGCGCCGAGTTCATCGATCTTCGTTTCGACATCGTTCGCGGCGAGTCCCACGCGCCGCCCCTGCGCGATCCAGTGCCGCCGCTGAATCTCGCCGATCAGATAGTGCGCGTTCTTGCTGCGCACGGCCATCGCGAGGCGCACGCGTTGCGCGGCGAATTGATTGGCCCGCGTACCGATGACCGGATGCGCCGAGAGCACGTCATAAAGCGGCGTCGATTCATACCGGTTGCCGGGCAGATGCGCGATGCTGAAGTTCTTCGCGTGACCATCGGTGGCGGCGAGTATCCAGAAGATCATCTGCGTGCGAAAGAAGCGAAGACGGTCCTGTGCGGCGTGCGTCGATCCGGCGAGCACCTCCATGATCCGTTCGATGCCGGGACCGCCGTCCGACTCGTACTTGAGCAGCGCGGGCGTGCCGGTGGCCTGACACATGTCCTCTTGCGGCAGGCGCAGGATCCACGATTTGTCGCTCGACAGACGGCGATCGAAGCGCTCGACGACGAGCACCTTCTGATCGTCGAAGCGTTCCATTTCGCATCGCGCGATGGGCAGGCCGAACGCCGCGACGATCTTCGAGCAGAGCCATTCGTTCTCGACCGACGTACGCATGTCGGCGCGCATGTTGCCGACGAGCCCGAGCGGCAGCTTGAAGATATGCGTGGTCGGCGTGCTGCCTTCGGGCAGAAGCCAGCGCTTGCCGTGACGCAGAAGCGCGGTCTTTTCCTGCGCCCCGGCGATGGACAGGCGCAGGTCGTCGACCGTTTCGTGCTGACCGAGTTGTGGCGCCGATGTGGTCTCGCGTAACAGACGCGCGATCTGCGATGCGGTGAGCGCACGGCCTTTTATGGTGTCGAGATCGACGGGCGCTTCGCCGGGCGGCAGCATTTGAAGGGCGCCGACGCAATCGCGGCCCAACTGCGCGAGCAACTGGAACGGCGCCGTGCCGCCGGTGCGGAATCGCGTGGCGATGCGGCGGCGGATCGGCTCGCTATCGGGCAGGAGATTGTCGAAGAAGTCGGTGACGACTTGCCCGCGCCACGGCTGATTGCCCGGCGTGAAGGGCAGCGACAGCGATAGCGGACGGCCTTGAGGATCGGCGATCCAGTCGTCGCGATAGACGAGGCGTTCGCCGGCCGCGCCTGTTTCCCAATGCCCGACGGGCAGGCCGTTCATCCACAGGTCGAGTCGGCCGGATTGCGTGCGGCGCGCCATGATTACCAGTTCTCCCGTTTCTTCGAGGCCGCAGCGGCGGCCGTGGCGCGCTTGCGTGCGGGGCGCGCGGCGGTGGCCTTGGCCGCGATGGGCGGCGGCGGGTGTATCGGCGTGGCTTCGCTCGCCTTTTCCGCTCGCGTGAGCGCGAGTTCCACGTCGAGCACGCGTAGAACCTTGAAGAGACGTTCGACGCTCACTGCTGCCGGATTGGCTTCGAGTTGCGCGTACGTCTGCTGCGTAACGCCGAGACGCGCCGCGACCGCCGCTTGCGTAAGGCCCGCCGCCTTGCGAAAGCCGATCAGGATCGGCCTGAGCTGGCTCAGTGTTTTCAGCGAATAGTCCATCGCGTGCTCCTACAGGTTTTGATCTGTAAAGCCATTTTACAGCCTTTGATTTGTTAAGCGTGAAAACAGATCATAGCCTGTAAATCGATGCGTGCCCGTCGATGCCTCGTACTTTGGGTTTGTCCCAATGGCCTCGTCGTCAAGGTCTCAACTGATGCGCGAAATGGCGGGCGGGCGTCCCGGCCTCATCACGAAGACCGGGCTCGGCACGTTCGTCGATCCGCGTCAGCAGGGCGCGCGTCAGAGTCCGTCGACGGAAGAGATGCTCGTCGAGCTGATGCGTATCGACGGCGAGGAATGGCTGCGCTTCAAGCCGTTCCCGATCGATATCGCGTTCCTGCGCGGCACCACCGCCGACGAAGACGGCAACGTCACGATGGAACAGGAAGCCGTGCTCGGCGAAATGCTCGCGATGGCGCAGGCGACACGGCGCGCGCGCGGCATCGTCGTCGTGCAGGTGAAACGCATGGCGCGGCGCGGCACGCTGCCGCCCAAGCAAGTGAAGATCCCCGGCATTCTCGTGGACTTCGTCGTCGTCGAGCCGGAGCAGCGTCAGACTTACGCGACCGATTACGATCCGAGCTACGCCGGCGAATTGCGCGTGCCGCTTTCGGAGATTCGTCCGCTGCCGTTCGGCCCGCGCAAGGTAATCGTGCGGCGCGCGGCGATGGAGCTGTATCCGCATGCCGTGTGCAATCTCGGCGCAGGCATTTCGACGGGACTCTCGACCGTCGCCGCGGAAGAAGACCTGCTCGACTCGGTGATCCTCACCAACGAGCAAGGGCTGATCGGCGGTGCGCCCATCACAGGCCGCGATTCGGGCGGCGCGCAGAACTTCGCCGCGATGATCGAGCAGCCGTCGCAATTCGACTTCTACGATGGCGGCGGTCTCGATCTCGCGTTCCTCTCGTTCGCGGAAGTCGACGCGCACGGCAACGTGAACATCAGCCGCTTCGGCGACAAGATCGTCGGCGTCGGCGGGTTCATCAACATCAGCCAGAACGCGAAGCGCGTGATCTTCAGCGGCACGCTCACCGCGGGCGGGCTCGACGTGCAATGGGAGAACGGCAAGACGCGGATCCTGCAGGAAGGCAGGCATCGGAAGTTCGTGCGTTCGCTCGAACAGATCTGCTATAGCGCGCCGCTCGCGCACGAGCGCGGCAATTCCGCGTTGTTCATCACCGAGCGCGCGGTGTTTCGTGTCGGCGATAAAGGGCTGGAGTTGATCGAAGTCGCGCCGGGCATCGATATCGAACGCGATGTCTTCGCGCAGATGGATTTCGGTCCAGCCATCGCCACCGACGTGCACGAGATGGACGCGCGCATCTTCGCGCCGCAACTCATGGGCATCAAGGATGAAACGGTGGCCCGGGAACGTAGGCATCGTTCGCAACGCATCGCCGAGTGGTACGGGAGCCGCGCATGAGTGCCGCGTCGATCACGGGGCGCACGCGCTTGTACGGCATCATCGGCGATCCTATCGCGCAGGTGCGCTCGCCCGAAGTCTATACGCGCAAGTTCGCCGACGCGGGCATCGATGCGGTGCTCGTGCCGATGCACATCGAGGCAAGCGAGATCGATGCGGTTCTGCCCGCGCTGCTGCGCCTGAAGAACCTCGACGGCCTGCTCGTGACGTCGCCGTTCAAGACACGTGCGCTCGCCATCGCCGATGAAGTGCATTCGCGCGGACGGCGCATCGGCGCGGTGAACGCTTTGCGTCGCGATGACGAAGGCCGCTGGCACGCCGACATGTTCGACGGCGAAGGCTTCGTGCGCGGCCTGTTCGCGAAGGGCCACGACGTGAAAGCGAAGCGCGCGCTCGTGCTCGGATGCGGCGGCGCGGGCGCGGCCATCGCGGTATCGCTCGCGGATGCAGGCGTCGCGCACATCACGCTCTGCGATATCGATCGCGCGAAGTCTGCAACGACGTGTCCGAGCGCGCGTTCCAGCTCGAACACGGCGGTCAATGGGTGAAAGGCAAGATGGCGCCCACCTTCGGTCCGCTCGGTCCGTGGCTCGTCACGCCCGATGAACTCGGCGACGTGCAGAATCTGCCGCTGTGGCTCGAACTGAACGGCAAGCGCATCCAGAACTCATCGACGTCCGACATGATCTTTCCGATCAGCAAGCTCGTTTCGTACATCAGCCAGTTCGTCGTGCTCGAAGCGGGCGATGTCATCACGACGGGCACGCCGCCGGGCGTCGGCCTCGGCATGAAGCCCGAGCAATACCTGAAACCGGGCGACGTGATGAAGCTATCCGTCGAAGGGCTCGGCGTTCAGGAACAGACCGTCGCGCGCTGGGACGATCAGTAACGCCGCAACCCATGCGACGCAAAAACGGCGGACATACGCGTCCGCCGTTCGCTCACGCTTCGATCAGAAGCGGTGACGCAAGCCCACGGTCGCCGAGACCTGGCTGTTCGTCGACGATGCCGACAGTCCGTTGATCGCCGCCGTGATGCCCGAATCGCCCGTATCGCTCACGTGCTGATACACGCCTTGCAGATACACGTCGGTGCGCTTGGACAGCGCGTACGCCGTTTGCAGGCTGAACTGATTCCACTTCGGATCGACGCCTTCGAGATGGCCGTCGGTGAAGGTGTACGCGCCCGACACCGACCACGCGGGCGTCAGGTTGTAGCGGCCGTTCACTTCGTAGTTGGTGAAGCGCGCGCTGCCGCCATCGAGCGTGATGCCGTTGGTCGTGCCCGATGCCGATGCGCCGATGCCCGTCGCGCCGTCGAGTCGCGTCTGCGTGAAGACGAAGCCCGCTTGCGCCGCGCCGAACGTGTAGCTCAGGCCCGCGCCGAACGTGCGCTGACGGCTTGCGCTGAACGTGGCGTCATCGCTGACTGCGCCGCTCGAATTCAGCGTCGCGCCCGCGTTGTTCAGCTGCATGTAGCTCGCCGCTACGTTCAACGGACCGTAGTTGTACGATGCGCCCACGCTATACGCGCGATTCGTCGCGAAGCCGCCCGCATCGTTCGAGAAGCCATACAGGCCGCCGAACTTGAAGCCGCCGTAGTTCAGGCTCTGGTACTTCACGGAGTTGCTGACGCGGAACGAGTTGTCGAGGTTGTCGTTGTCGAACGGATGCGCGGCCTGCGTGCCGCCGTATTGCGTGCCCGTGAGTGCGAGCGGGCCGAGATAATCGACGACGGAATCGTACTGACGGCCGAGCGTGAGTGCGCCCGCGCGATCGCTCGACAGTCCGACGAACGCCTGACGGCCGAACTCGCGTCCGCCTTGGCCGAGCTTGCCGTTCATGATGCTGAAGCCGCTTTCGAGGGTGAAGATCGCCTTCAGGCCGCCGCCGAGATCTTCCGTTCCGCGCAGGCCCCAGCGGCTGCCGTTGACGGCGCCGCTCGTCGCCTGAACGTTATGCGCGCCGCCCTGATTGTTCGTGTAGGTGAGGCCCGCGTCGATGAGGCCGTAGAGCGTCACGCTGCTTTGCGCGTGCGCCGTGCCGGCGACGGTGCCGAGCGCGGCCAGCGCGCTCAGCGTGAATAGGGATTTCTTCACTGTGGTATCTCCAAGAGAGCTTGAGGTTCTTTCCGATCGATCGGTCGACGCATCGGACGGCGGATTAAATCACGGCACATGACGTGCTTTCGTTGGACGCGAGTTACCGAATGTTGTGTAACGCGTGCGCCTGCGGAGCACAGCGAAAGAGGAATCCCTTGAGCATCAATGCGTTCGCGTGCGCGCGATGCCGCAATGCGGCGCGAATCGGGATTACCTGCGGTAATGTCTTGTGCGAATCGGAAGGACGTTGTGGTCTGCGCGCGACATCCGCGTACTGAGTAAGATGGCTGAGTGTGTCCGGATTGACATCAAGTTCAGGTCCGGATTGATGGACAATCTCGTCTTGAGGCGCGACGCCGCCCGCTCTCGAACCGGTGCAACGAAGTGAACGAATCTCAACTGCTGCTCGTGGAAGACGACCCGGAAATCAGCGAATCGCTCGCGGATTATCTGCGCGGCAAGGGCTTTCGCGTGCAGGTCGCCGGAAGCGCGGAAGCCGGACACGAACTGCTCGCGCGCGGCGGCTTCGACCTCGTGCTGCTCGACGTGATGCTGCCCGGCGAAGACGGCCTGAGCTTCTGCCGTCGCGTGCGTGCATCGGGCGGGCCGCCCATCATCATGCTGACCGCGCTGTCCGAACCGACCGACAAGGTCGTCGGCCTCGAACTCGGCGCGGACGATTACGTGTCGAAGCCCTTCGATCTGCGCGAGCTGCTCGCGCGCATCCGCGTCGTGTTGCGCCGCGGCCAGACGAACGAGGCCGCCGCGCGCGCGCCGGCAAGCGAAATCGTGATGACGTTCTCCGGCTTCACGTTCTATCCGTACCGGCGCTTTCTACGCTCGCCCGCCGGCTTGCGCGTGCCGTTGACGGGCGCCGAAACCGACTTGCTGCTCGTGCTGTGCCAGCATCCGCGGCAAGTGCTATCGCGCGAAGAACTCATCCGTCTCACGCGCGGCAAAAACTTCCCGATCGCGACGCGCTCCGTCGATCTGCTCGTGAGCCGGCTGCGCCGCAAGCTCGCGGGCGACGATCCGCTCGATGATCCGATCCGAACCGTGCGCGCCGACGGTTACGCGTTCCAGCCCGAAGTGACCGCCCAGTGATGCGCCGCCTGATGCCGCGCGTTTTCGCGACCACGCTCGGGCAGATTCTCGCGATCGTCGCGGGCTCGTCGGCGGCGACGCTGTTGCTCTTCATCGTGTTGCTGTTCTATCCCGGCGCGCCGCCGAGCCCGCCGTGGCCGTGGCAGACGTCGTATCGCATCGTCGCGCTGGTGGACATGCTGAGCGCGACGCCCGACGCGGACCGCGTGCGCGTGCTGGCCGCCGCCGGTCGCGCGCGCATGACGGCGAAGCTCGTCGACGATGCCGTCATCTGCAAAGGCTCGACGCTCGACACCCACGATCTCGAAGCCGCGCTCAGAGCGGAACTGCACGCGGGCGCGGCGCTGACGGTGCGAACGTGCGATGCGCGTCAGCCGACGCAGAATCTTCAAGTGCTGATTCCCCTCGGCCAGCGCACGCTGGAGATTCGCACCGACCGCAACGAACGCGAGCCCGATCGCTTCACGATTCCGTTCTTCGGCGCGCTCGCGTTTCTGTGCGTGGGCGTCGCGGGATTGTCGGCGTGGGCGGTGTCGCGCGTGATTCGCCCGTTGCGGCGATTGTCCGAGAAAGCCGATGCGTTCGGCCGCGACATCACCGTTGCGCCGATCGATGAAGAAGGACCGCTCGAAATCCGCCGCGCCGCGCATGCGTTCAACCGCATGCAGGAACGCATCGCGCGCTCGATGCAAAGCCGCACGCGCATGCTCGCCGCGATCAGCCACGATCTGCGCACGCCGCTCACGCGCATGCGCCTGCAGCTCGACGCCGAGAAGAAAGAGATCGAGCGCGCCAAGCTGCTGCGCGACATCGATCTGATGCAGACAATGGTGAGTTCCGCCCTCGCATTCCTCACGAGCGATGCGGGCGCGGAGAAAAAAGAGTGGCTCGATCTCGGCGCGCTGCTCGGCACGCTATGCGACGAATACGCGGAGTCGGGCGCGGCGATCCGCTACGACGGGCCGGATCAGATTCCGTTCTTCTGCAAGCCGGATGCGATCCAGCGCGTTCTCACGAATCTCATCGACAACGCCATTCACTTCGGCACGGAGATCGTCGTGACGGCGGCGCTCGATGCAGGCAACGTGGTGATCGACGTGACCGACGACGGGCCGGGCATTCCCGCAGATCGCCTTCAGGACGTGATCGAGCCGTTCGTGCGCCTGGACCCGGCGCGCGCGCAGCGGCCCGGCAGCGTGGGCCTCGGGCTGTCGATCGTCGATGACATCGTGCGTTCGCACGGCGGCACGCTCGCGCTCATCAATCGCGAGCCTTCGGGCCTGATCGCGCGCGTGACGATGCCCGCATCGAACTGAACGTTCGCTCAGATTTCGAGCTTGTATCCGACGCCGTAGACCGAGACGATGATCTCGCCCTCGGGCCGGACGTCCTGCAGCTTGCGGCGCAGATTCTTGATGTGGCTGTCGATCGTGCGATCCGTCACCACGCGATGATCCGCGTAGACGTTATCGAGCAGAAACGAGCGCGGCAGTATTCGGCCCATCGACACATGCAGCAGATGCAGCAATCGGAATTCGATCGGCGTGAGGCGCAGTTCGTGGCCGTCGAGCGTCACGCGATGAAACTGCGGATCGATTTGCAGCGCACTGGCCGCCGCGCCGCTCGCGGTTGCGTTCGCGCCGCCCGCGCGACGCAAGATCGCCTTCACGCGCGCGACCACTTCACGCGGGCTGAACGGCTTGCACACGTAGTCGTCCGCGCCGGTTTCGAGTCCGAGCAGACGATCGATCTCGTCGATGCGCGCCGTCAGGATGATGACCGGCAGCTCCGAAAACGTCCGCAATTCGCGGCAGATATCGAGTCCGCCGCGGCCCGGCAACATCAGGTCGAGCAGCATCAGCGAAGGCGGCGTTTGACGCACGAACGGGATGACCTGCGCGCCATCGGCGAGCGTCGTCACGATGTAACCCGCGACGCGCAGATAGTCGGCGAGCACGGCGGCCAGCTTCGGCTCGTCCTCGACGATCAGGACATGGGCGGGAGAAGTTACGGGCATCGCTTACTCGCGGTGGGAAGGAAAGCGCGCGGTGATCGACACGCCGCCGTGCGCCGAATCGTCCGCGCGGATGCTGCCGCCATGCGCCGTGA
This sequence comes from Caballeronia zhejiangensis, assembly GCF_022879815.1. Taxonomy (NCBI): domain Bacteria; kingdom Pseudomonadati; phylum Pseudomonadota; class Betaproteobacteria; order Burkholderiales; family Burkholderiaceae; genus Caballeronia; species Caballeronia zhejiangensis. The sequence continues at coordinate 64,559 of NZ_CP084288.1, read as the reverse complement.
CGATCGCCTTGCATAGCGAGAGCCCGAGTCCCGCGCCGCCGCTTTGCCGGCTGCGCGATTCGTCGACGCGATAGAAACGGTCGAAGAGATGCGGCAGCGCGGACGTCGGCACGCCCGGCGACGAGTCCTGCACGTTGAGCGTCCAGTCGTCGGGTGCGCCCGCGAGCGCGACGCGCACGCGCCCGTTCGGATCCGTGTAGCGCAGGGAATTCTGCAGCAGGTTCTTCAGCAATTGCACGAAACGCGCGGCGTCGACATCGACATCGGCGGAGGCGAGCGCATCGCTGCATTCGACATCGATGGCGAGCCGCTTCGCGCGGAACGACTGACGCATCGCATCGACGGACGCGCGCGTGAGCGCGTTCACCTGCGCGGGCGCCTTGCGATAGCGCAGCATGCCGACATCGCTCAGCGACAGGTCGTACAGGTCTTCGATGAGCTTGTTCAGCGCCGCGACTTCCGTCTGCAGCGAGGCGAGCGATGCGGCATCGAATACATGCACGCCGTCTTCGATCGCTTCGAGTTCGCTGCGCAGCACGGCGAGCGGCGTGCGCAATTCGTGCGACACGTCCGCGATGAACTCGCGCCGGCAACGTTCCGCGCGCTCCAGCGAATCGGCGAGCGAGTTGAAGTCCGATGCGAGCTTGTCGAGCTCGTCGCGATTCTTCGCGGGCACGCGAATCGAATAGTCACCGCTCGCGAGCCGATGCGTCGCGGCCATCACGCGGCGCACCGGCACGAGCACGAGGCGCGCGAGCACCATCGCGACGACGGCGGCGAGTATCACGGCGACGCCGCCGATCTGCCAGGTCGCGCGCATCTGCTGCGCCTGAAACGCGATGTCGGCGGCGTCGGTGAGCGGCGTCGGCCCGGCGGTTGCGAGCCAGCCGACGATCTTGCCATGCACGCGCACGGGCGACGCGGGCGCATCCGGCGGCGGCGGCTCGTTGGTGGATGCGACGAGCGCGCGATCCGCATCGAACAGCGCGGCAGGCGGACGTTCCCGTCTATGCCCGCGCACGCGATCCGCCGATTCGATTTCGGGCGCTGTATTCAGCGAATCGCGCAGACGTGCGGATTCGGGCGGCGCGAAAGGCGACGGGTTCGGCAACGCGTTCGAAGGACGCATGCCCCAGTGCGGACCGTGCCACGGCTCGCCGAGCGGCCCGAGGATGCGCGCCACGCTCCCGCTGCCCGGAAAGCTGCGCCACGCGCTCGGCACGGTCGCGCGCATGTCTTCGATCTCGCGCCGCACGAACTGCTCCTGTGCGTCGTCGAGCAGCGCGAGCCATGCGTCGTCGTTGCCGCGCAGGAACGCCCAGTTGCCGTGCGCGGCGTACTCGCTCGCGACCTTCGCCATCACGGCGCGTTCGCGCCCCGCATCGCGTTCGCGCACGTAATGCAGAAAGCCGTTCTCGAAGCTGACGCGCACGGCGTAGCCCATCGTCAACGTGATGACGAGACACGCGACCAGCACGAGCAGAAAGATCTTCGAGGCGATGCCAAAACGAAACTTCAATGAGGAACCCTTCGCGTGGCAGGCGGATTGAATGACGGCCGATTCTAGTTGATGCGGCCTTCGTCACGCAGTTTCCTCGCGAATCTCCACGACTTCTCCATTTTTTCTCCATGCTGGATGCGGCATTGATCGCTAACGTCGCTGGCAATCTCAAGGGAAAACCACGGAGTTACGCCATGCCACGCACCGAACGAAAGGAGGCCGATATGAAGCGCCCGTCCTGGCCCGGACGAAGTTCCGCCGATGTAGCGCAGATCGCCGACGAACCCGCGACGAAACTGCGCGGCTGCCGCCTTTCCGCGCCGATCGTGCAGCCGTGGGGCGCGTCCTGCCGTGTCGTCGAATGGATCAACTTTCGCGGCGAACGCTCGTTCATCGCGGTGCATGTGAGCGCGACGGAACCGGAAATCCGCGAGCGCATGCGCCTGCACGCCAACGGCGAACGTCACGTCGCGCTCGATGCGGCCGCGCTCGGCCGTCCGAAGCTGCGGAGGGCGTAACGATGATCTCAGGTACGCACGAGCCGCATCGCATTGTCATCGTCGAGCCGGATGACGGCGTTCGGCAAAAACTGCGCGCATTTCTTTCGAGCTATTACCCGGCGATGCGAACGATCTCGAATGCAGAGACGCTCGCCGTCGAGATCGAGCACACGAAGCCTTCGCTGATCCTGCTCAGCAACGAACTGACCGACACGCCCACGGCAGCCGTGCTCTGCGATCTGCGCACGCTGCATCCGGATATCGCGGTGCTCGTCATCGGCGCGCCGCACGGCTGGATGGACGCCATCACCTGTCTCGATCTCGGCGCCGACGACTTCGTGCAAATGCCCTGCAACGAGCGCGAGATTCTTTCGCGGATGCGCAATCTGTTGCGTCATCGCGCGCGGCGTGCATTGCCGGTCACGCCCGGCGACGGCAAGCTGCGCCTCGGCGACTTCGTGCTCGATCCGGCGAAGCGCACGCTGAAGCGCAAGCGCGTGGCCATCGACGTACACGACAGGCTCATCGAACTGCTCGCATTGTTCGCGCGCAATCCGATGACGGTGATGTCGCGCCTGCGCCTCACCCGTCAGTTGAGCGAGCAGGGCTGTGCGCTGTCCGAGCGCTCGGTCGATGCGCTCGTGTGCCGTTTGCGACAGATCGTCGAGGACGATCCCGCAGAGCCGCGCCTCATTCAGACGATACGCGGGCGCGGCTACGCCTTCAGTCCGAATGGCGCGAAGCTCGGCGCGGTCATGCCCGCTCATGCGTAGATCGCCGAACCGGGACGGGCCGGGCTCTTCGCCGGAGATTCACGTAAAGAGCCTTAAAACGCGGTGCCGATCTGAAACTGGAACTTCTGATACGTGTCTCCGCTGTGATGCACGATCGGGAAACCGAGGCTCAGCTTCAGCGGGCCGATCGGCGAAATCCATTCGAGGCCCATGCCGTAGCTGTAACGCAGGCCGTTCGATCCGGTGCTGTTGCCTTCGTCGCCCCAGACGTTGCCGCCATCGACGAAGGTGAACACGCGCAAGGTGCGGTCGTAGCCGGTGCCCGGCAACGGGAACGTCATCTCGATGTTGGCGACGACCATCTTCGAGCCGCCGATCGGATCGTTCGTCGTCTTGTCGCGCGGACCGAGCGAGCTCGACTCGTAGCCGCGCACGGAACCGATGCCGCCCGCGTAGTAATTCTTGAAGATCGGATACGACTTGCCACCCAGACCCGAGCCATAGCCCGCCTGAAGATTCACGCCGAACACGAAGCCGCGCGAGAACGAGTGGTAATACTGCGCGGTGAAATCGGTCTTGTAGTACTCGGTGTTGCCGAGCGGCGTGCCCACTTCCGCGTTGGCCTGCAAATAATAGCCGCGGCTCGGCACCAGCGCGCTGTCGCGATGGTCGCGCTTCCAGCTCGCCGTGAGCGGCACGTTGTTCACCACACGGCCGAACTCGCTCACGTAGTCCAGATACGATTGCGGCGTATCCGAATCGGTATTGAAGCGATCCTGCTCGACGCCCGCGCCGAAGTACACCATGTCCGATTCGGAGAACGGAATGCCGAACTTCGTGTCGACGCCCATGCTCACGATACGAAAGCTCGAATCGCTCGAATAGTAGAGCGGATACGTCGTCCGGTAATACGCATCGGTGATGCGCTGAATGCCGTCGACGGTGAAGTACGGGTCCGTCTGCGTGATGCTCAGCGTGCGATACGTCTTCGCCGTATTGACGTTCACGCCGAGACTCGTGCCCGAGCCGAACACGTTGTCCTGCGTGACGCCGGCGGACAGCACGACCTTGTCCGTCGATGAAAAGCCCGCGCCGAGCGTGATCGCCCCTGTCGGTTTCTCTGTCACTTTCATCTGCACGTCGACCTGATCCGGATCGCCTTCGATGGGCACGGTCGTCACATCGACATCGGTGAAATAGCCGAGACGGCTGATGCGGTCTTTCGAGAGCTTGAGCGCCTGACTGTCGAACCATGCGCTTTCGAACTGGCGCATTTCACGGCGCACGACTTCATCGCGCGTGCGCGTATTGCCGATCACTTCGACGCGGCGCACATACACGCGCTTGCCCGGATCGACCTGCAACGTGAGCGCGACCGTGTGATGCGCCTGATCGATGTCCGGCTGCGCGTTCACGCTCGCGAAGGCGTAGCCGTATCCGCCGAGCCTGTCGACGAGCGTCTGCGTCACTTGCTGCAGCTTGTTAGCCGAGAACAGCTCGCCCGGCTCGATGCTCACGAGCCGCGCCAATTCCGCATCGCGCCCGAGCAGATTGCCCGCGAGCTTCACGCTCGTGATGGTGTAAGGCTTGCCTTCGTGCAGCATGATCGTCAGATACATGTCCTTCTTGTCGGGCGAGATCGAAACCTGCGTCGATTCCACGCTGAATTCGAGGTAGCCGCGATCGAGATAGAACGAGCGCAGGTTTTGCAGATCGCCGGTGAGCTTCTCCTTCTGATAAAGATCGTTCTTCGTGTACCAGGAAAACCAGTTGGGCGTGGAGAGCTGCATCTCGTCGTGCAGCGTCTTTTCATCGAACGCGGTGTTGCCGAGAAAATTGATCTGCCTGATCTTCGCGCTCGGTCCTTCGGCGACCGAGAAAAGCAGTTGCACGCGGCCGCGATCGAGCGGCGTCACCGTGGTCGTGACTTCGGCGGCGTAAAAGCCGCGCATCAGATATTGGCGCTTGAGTTCCTGTTCCGCGCGGTTCGCGAGCGCCTTGTTGTAGGTCTGACCCGGCGCGAGTCCGACCGATTTCAACGCCTTCGACAAATTGTCCTTGTCGAATTCATGCACGCCCGCGAACTGAACGCCGGCGATGGCCGCCGCTTCGACGACGCGCACGACGAGCACGTCGCCTTCGGTCGACACGCTCACGTCGGTGAAGAGGCCGGTGTCGTAGAGCGCGCGGATCGCATCGGTGGCTCCCGTCTCGGTGAAGGTGTCGCCGCGCCGTATCTTGAGATTGGCGAAGACCGTCGACGGATCGACGCGGCTCACGCCTTCCACGCGAATGTCGCGCACGATGAAGCTGCTGCCGGCATGCGCGTGCGCGCTGACGAGGGCGCCCGCCGCGACTGCGAGCGAGCGATAGATGTGATGCTTCATGCGGGAACCGGGAAAAGTGGAGAGAGCGGCGCGGGCTTACTGGATCGGTGCATCGCCGATGGCGGGCAGGGACTGGCCGGTCGCCGCGCCGATGACTTCATGGATCTGCAGCGCGCTTTCGCGGCGTATGCGAAAGGAGAGCTGCGCGCCGCCCTGAAGGACGAAGGAGAGAATCAGCGCGCCGGTGCCATCCGCATCGAGCGCGACTTCCCAGCCTGCGCAATGCATCGTGAATTTGGCCGCGCGATTTTTCTTGCGGATTCTTTCCGAGCACGCGATGGCGTGCGCGAGCGCGGCGATCAACTCGTGCATGACGGAGCAATGCAATGCGACCGACGAGCCCGAGCGCGCGTCGACGACGAGATAGCCGCCGTCTTCGCTAAGCCGGAAGCTCGCGAGCGAATCGATGGTGAGAGCCGGGCGCATGTGCGTTCGAAGCGGGTTATCGAAAGCGCACAGTCTATGAAGGCACGACGCGCATTGGGTTACGCGCCTCTTACCGGATGTTGCCCGGGATGCGGCCAAGAAAGCGGCGCATTCAATCGAATGCTTTCCTATAACCACATCATGAAATGCGCGTGATTTTTTAGGCGCCGCGGTCCGATATTTGCTCGATAAGGGCTAAGCTATCCGAATGCCTGATTTACATCGCATGTCTGGAAAAACGTGCATTGCGTGGCCGTCGAAAGCGGCGCGGCAAGGCAGCGCTCGAACGGTCGGGCGTTTCTCCGGGCGTTCGGACCTTGCATCAGCAGATGTGCTTTTAAACGAAGGACATCATGTACTCCATGAGCGGTTTTTTTGTCGAGATCATTCCAGAACACGTACCGGATGATGGCTGGACCGCGATCGCACAGTTCTCGCGCCAGCGAGATTATCGAAAGCACGACGAAGTGCCCAAAGCGACCTTTCCGACCAACGTCGCGTATGGAACACGGAGCGCCGCCGAGCGCGCCGCCACGCAATGGGCACGCGAATTCGTCACGTCTTCGAGCGAAGTTCTCGAATCGTCTTTGCGGCTGGAAGAGGCGGCGCGCAAGGCTCATTGAAGGCAATTGCCTGCAAACGTACTGGGTCGAGTCTTTTCGATCTCAATCCACTACGACAAGATGGATAGGCAGACTCTCTCGAGGATCGACCTCACGCTCACGCAATTCGAGCGTAGAGTTTCCGAACAGGAATAGCGTCAGATTCGTCTACGACAGATCGGTTGCAATGGTAAAGAGTGCATGGCATTGCTTCACGAATTGCAAAACAGCCTGAGATGCCTCCGGCGATATCGATTCGCTGTCGGACAAGACTTCGGGCGCCCCGATGATGACGTGGGTTCATGCTGGATTCAGGCCCCTTGACGCTTCCCATTCGGTCCGTCATTGCGGTCCCGGGCGCACGGGTTGCTGATCGACACACCAGTGCTGACCACTCCCTGTTGCAGGAAGAACGCCATGAATCGCAAATTACGATCGGGAATGATCCACACGCTCGCGTGCGTCTCGCTGTCGGGCGTCACGCTCGCAAACGCCCAGCAAAACGGTGCGCCGCCAGGCCATTCCACATCGGGAAACCAGGCATCCGGGAAATCCGCGGGTGTCGCCGGCGGCGCGGGCGCCGCGGGCCAGTCGGGCACGGACCCGGCCACGCTTAGCCGCATGGAAGAAGAGCGCGTGCAGAAGAACAACGCGCAATCCGCGACGAAGGGCGCATCGAGTCCCGGCGCGGGCAAGCGCAAGGACTGGAAGGAGTGACGGCCCGCGTAACGGAGGATCAGGAGCGCGCGCGCGTGCGCAGGCGCATCGGCGCCGATCTGTGGCGCGCGGTGTGGGCCTGGCGCTATCAGACCGCCGCGGCGGTCGCGCTGATGATCGGCGCGCGGCTCGCGGTGGTCGGCGTGCCGCTGATGCTCAAGCGCGTCATCGACGAGTTCAGCCATCCCGCATCGAGCGTCGTCTTTCCGGTCTTTCTCGTCCTCGCCTACGTGCTGCTGCGCTATCTCGGCGATGTGCTCAACGAAGCGCGCGACGTCGTCTTCAGCATCGTCACGCAGCGCACGGTCGCGTCGTTCACCGAGCGCACGTTCGCGCATCTTCATGCGCTCGGCGCGCGCTTTCATGCGCGGCGCGAAACCGGCGCGGTCGTGCGCGACGTGCAGAAGGGCGCGGACGGCATCGGCTTTTTGCTCGGCACATCGCTCTTCACGATCGTGCCGGTGATGATCGAGATCGGCACGATCGTCGCGGTCATGGTGCACGCGTATTCGCTGGAATTCATGGCGATCATCGGCGCGACGTTCGTGCTGTATTCGGTGTGGACGGTCATCTTCACGCGCTTTCGCATGCGCTTCCAGCGCGCGGTGAACGGCCTCGAAGCACAATCGGACGGCCGTCTCGTCGACAGCCTGCTCAACTACGAAACGGTGAAGTTCTTCGCGAGCGAAAGCATCGAAACGCGGCGTCTTTCGAGCGTGCTGGAGCAGTGGGTGCATGCGCGCATCGCCAATCAGCGCGCGCTCACGCTGCTGCATGTCGGGCAGAGCACGATCATCACGATCGGCATTGCGGCGGTGATGTTGCGCGCGGCGCAACACGTCGTCGCGGGCACGATGAGCGTGGGCGATCTCGTGCTCGTCAACGCGTATATCGTGCAGGTGTGCAATCCGCTCAACACGCTCGGCTTCGTGTTTCGCGAGACCAACGACGCGATGGTCAACGTCGAGCGCATGTTCAACATTCTGCTGTCGCGCGGCCGCGTGCGCGAGGATGTCGACGAAGCGCACGCGAAGCCGCTCGTCGTGACGGCGGGCGAGATCGAGTTCGATCATGTCGAGTTCGGCTACGATCCGGCGCGGCAGATTCTGCGCGATGTCGATTTTCGCGCGCATCCGGGCAAGAAGCTCGCGGTCGTCGGCGGCAGCGGATCGGGCAAGTCGACGCTCGTGAAGCTGCTGTTCAGGCTCTACGAGCCGACGGCGGGCGCGATACGCATCGACGGTCAGGACATCTCGCAGGTCACGCAGAACAGCCTGCGCGCGACCATCGGCATCGTGCCGCAGGACACCGTGCTCTTCAACGACACGATCGCCTACAACATCGGCTATGGGCGTCCCGGCGCGACGCGCGCGGACATCGCGCGGGCGGCCCGCGCGGCGCAACTCGACGGCTTCATCGAGCGTCTGCCGGACGACTACGAGACGCGCGTCGGCGAGCGCGGCGTGCGGCTCTCCGGCGGCGAGCGTCAGCGCATCGCGATTGCGCGGGCGATACTCAAGAATCCGCGCATCATCGTGTTCGACGAAGCGACGTCCGCGCTCGATACGCGCTCCGAACGCGCGATCCAGAACGAGCTCGACAGGCTCGCGGAGGGCCGCACGTCGATCGTCATCGCGCACCGGCTGTCCACTGTCGTCGATGCCGACTGGATTCTCGTGATGGAGCATGGACGCATCGTCGAGCAGGGACAGCACGACGAACTGCTCGCGCGCGATGGCGTGTACGCGCGCATGTGGTCGCTGCAATGGCAGCAGGGCGAGCTGAAGCACGCGCAACGCAAGGTGTCCGCGACGGCGCTCGGACTGGATGCGCTCGTCGCAGGCGTGGTCGATGCGCTGCACGACGAGATCGTCACGCGCGGCGTGAATCTCTACACGGTCATCAGCGATCCGGGTTTGCGCGTCTCGGGCGATGCCAGCGTGCTGCAGCAGATCGTGGCCGATCTGTGCCGTTCGCACATGAGCTCGGCGGCGCGCGGCGAGCGCATCGAACTGCGCGTGTTTCGCGAAGACAATCACGCGAATCTCACGGTGATCGGTCAGCGCGCGAGTCCCGCCGATCTGTCTTCGCAGCAGATGCGGCGGCTCGAATCCGCATTGAACGAAATGGGCGGCGGCTTCACGGTGCGCTATATCGACGAGCATGTCGCGTATGTCGCGACGATGCCGCTGCGTCCCGTGCTCGACGATCCGCAAGCGTCCGAAGCCACGCATGACGATGCATTGGCCGGCATCACCGTGATGGTGCTCGACGATCAGGAAGACGCGCGCGATGCGCTCGAAGCCGTGCTCGAATCGGTGGGCGCGCGCGTCATGTCTTGCGCATCGGGCGATGAAGCGCTTGCGCGTCTGCGCGAACTGCCCGGCGCGCAGTGGCCGGACGCGCTTCTGTGCGACATCGTGCTAGGCGGCGAACAGAACGGCTACGACGTGCTGCGACTCATTCGCGAGGAAGAGTCGCGCCGCGGCGCGTCGCTGTCCGAACGCATGCCCGCGATCGCGCTGACGGGACACACGCAGGCGGATGCACGTTCGCGCGCACAGGCCGCGGGCTTTCAGGCGCATCTGACGAAGCCGGTCGCCGCGCCGAAGCTGATCGCGACGATCGGCGACGTGACGGCGCGCACATCGCTTCGATGAGGGCGGCGCGAGCGCGCGTTCGAATGTGACCGATGCAATGCTGCGCCGTTGAACGGAAGCATCAACCTGACGTGGCGATATTGAGCGCGTGACGCCCCTGCATCGCCTCGATGACGCCACGGAAATGCTGCGCCGTGCGACGCAGGCCTTCGTCGAGCGGCGTCGTCGGTGTCCAGCCGAGGGCATCGCGTGCGAGCGCGATATCCGGCTGACGATGCCACGGATCGTCCATCGGCAAAGGCTTGAACACGATCTCCGATGACGATCCCGTCAATTCGATGATGCGCCGCGCGATCTCGAGCATCGAAAGCTCGTGCGGATTGCCGAGATTGACGGGTCCGGTGAGTTCATCGGGCGTGTCCATCAGGCGGATGAATGCGTCGACCATATCGTCGACATAGCAGAAGGAGCGCGTCTGCGAGCCTTCGCCGTACACGGTGATCGGCTCGCCCGAGAGCGCCTGCATCATGAAGTTGGAGATCACGCGTCCGTCCGACGGATGCATGCGCGGCCCGTACGTGTTGAAGATGCGCGCGATCTTGATCGACAGTCCGTGCTGCCGCCGATAATCCATGAAGAGCGTTTCGGCGCAGCGCTTGCCTTCGTCGTAACACGAGCGCGGACCGATCGGATTCACGTTGCCCCAGTACGCTTCCTGTTGCGGATGCACATGCGCGTCGCCATACACTTCGCTCGTCGATGCCTGGAAGATGCGCGCATGCACGCGCTTCGCAAGCCCGAGCATGTTGATCGCGCCGTGCACGCTGGTCTTCGTCGTCTGCACCGGATCGTGCTGGTAATGAATCGGCGAAGCGGGGCAGGCGAGGTTGTAAATCTCGTCCACTTCGACGTAAAGCGGAAATGTCACATCGTGCCGCATCAGTTCGAAATTCGGGCTGTCGAGCAGATGCGCGATGTTGTCCTTCGTGCCGGTGTAGAAGTTATCGACACACAGCACATCGTGCCCGAGCGCGAGCAGCCGCTCGCACAGATGCGAGCCGAGAAAGCCCGCGCCGCCCGTCACCAGAATTCGCTTTCTATAGGCTTCTCTCATGTCGCCTTCATCCTTTCGATGTGTGTGCTAACTGCATACGAAGCGCAGCGTTTCGTCCCAGTCGCGGGCGAAGCGCGCGATATTGAATCGTTCGAGCGCGGTGCGCCGCGCGCCTTCGCCGAGACGCCGCGCTTCGGCGGGATCGCGCAGCAGGTGCTGCATCGCGTCGATGAGCGCCTGCGTGTCGGTATGCACGTAGCCGCTTTCGCCGTTGCGGATCACGGTGGCGAGTTCGGTCGTCGCGAGACCGATGATCGGCATGCCGATCGTCATCGCTTCGACGATGGCGAGCCCGAGGCTCGTCCAGCGAATCGGATTGAAGAAGAAGCGATAGCGCGCGCTGAACGCCGCAAGCTCCAGATTGCCGATCTCGCCGATGCCGCCCGCCGACTGCGCATCCATGCCGACGAGATCGAGTGGCACGCGCGCGGCCGCTTGTGCATAGACATCGTTGCCGAGCCGCCTGCCGCGCTGGCGCAGATGATTGATCACCGCGATGCCGCGTTCGAGTTCGCCGCTATAGCGCACGCCTTCGGGCACGATCACGCCGTGTTCGATGACGCGCGTCGGCGTTTCGCCGCTGTCCCACATCAGCTTGTTGAAGTGCGTGACGTGCACGAGCAGCGTGTCGCGTTCCTGCACCCAGTGCTTCTGTTCGAAGGGGTTTTCCTGCGGCGGATCGTGCTCGATGTAGACGCGCGGCAGCCGGCGTTGCGCGTCGCTCAGCAGATTGATGCGGTCGTCGTCCCATTGACGCTTGTGCTGAAAGAGCACGACATCGAAGGATTGCGACTGCACTTCGCTCGCCGGAATTTCATGCACGTTCGGGCCGAAGGGCAACGCACCCGCCGTGCCCGCATAGCCCGGCGGATAACCGGGGCGCGTGACGAGATAGAAGTCGTGCGGCGCCTGGCTCAGATAGTAAAGATAATTGCCGTGAATATGCCAGGTAAGCACGCGCAGACGCCGGGAACTAGTCGTGGGCATGAAGAAGCGTCTCCTCTCGGACGGTCGATTCAAGCTGGGCGAATGCCGTGTCGATCACGGATTGCACGCTTATGTTCATCGCGCATTCATGACCGTAAGGGCACTCGCGAAACGCGCACGGACGGCACGAGGGCCAGTCCGCGAGCACGCGATGACGCGCGTGATCGAGCGGCGCCCAGCGACGTGTATCGCTGCCCGACGCGACGACGACACTCGGCGTGCGCATCGCTGCGGCGACATGCGAAAGCCCCGTGTCGTTGCATACGATGAGCCGCGCCTTCGCGACGAGCGCCGCGAGCGAGCCGAGCGACGTGCGGCCGGCGAGATCGATGCCGGCACCTTGCGCAACGCGCGCCGTCAACGGGGCTTCACCCGCGCTGCCTGTGACGGCGACTTGCCAGCCGCGCCGCGACAACGCGCGCGCCACGTCGGCGAAGCGCTCGACGGGCCATCGACGGGAAGGCAGCTGCGCGCCCGGATGCACGAGCACGAGCCGCTCGCTATCGAGCGCGCACGCTTCGATCAGCGCATCGCATTCGCGATTGTCGGCATCGGTCAGCGGAATTTCGAGATCGAGATCGTTTGCGTCGATGCCGAGCCGCTGCATGAGCGCGGTGTATCGCGCGGATTCGGGCAGATCGTCGGGCCATGGCATGAAGACGCCTCTACGCATGGCTTCGTCCGGCTTCAGAAAGCCCGCGTTCAGACGCGCGCCGATGCCTTCGACGATATCGTTCGCCACGCCGCCGCTTCCATGCAGTTGAATCGCGAGATCGAAGCGACGTGCGCGCATCGCTTGATGAAAACGAGGCAGATGTGCATCCGTTTCCTGCTGCTCGGGAAAACCGATAGCGCCGGGAAACACGATGAGTTCATCGACGAGATGCGCGTATCGTTCGACGAAACTTGCCGCCCAAGGCAGACCGATAAGCGCGATATGTGCTTGCGGATAGGCGCGGCGCAATGCACGCAACGCAGGCACGGCGCACAACATGTCGCCGAGCTGCAATGCGCGAAAGATGACGATGCGCTCGACGTTCATAGAAAGAAGACCCTGAACTTGAACGCGCCGCGTATGCGCCAGTAGATCGACAGATACGGAATGATCGCCGACGTCCACAGCATTTCCGCGACGTGCGACGGCGTGCGCGCAGTCGTCTTCAATCGTTGCATACTGAACCATATGGTCATCGCGGCCCAGGCAAGCAATGCGAGCGACCCGGTGCGCGGCGCGTGTGCTGCGAACGATCCGATCGCAACGACGAGCGCCGCGAGCATCGCGTAGTACAAAAGCGGCGGATTGCGGCGGATGCGCGTGCGAAACATCGCGGGATACTTTTTGTAGAGCAGTGCATCGAACTGGCTCTTCTTCTGCTGCGATATGCTCACGCCCCAGCGCGCAGGGCGCACCGGATGCAGCACGGTTGCGTCTTCCGCACGCGCGATGACGAGTCCCGCCTTCATCAGCGCGAATTGCAGATCCGAGTCCTCGCGCCACGCCGCCGTAAAGCGCGCATCGAAGCCGCCCGTACGTTCGAGTGCGGCGCGCGTGACGAAGGTGTTCGCCGTCGCGAATTCGGCGCTGGCGAGTCCGGCGGCGTCGCGTTCGTAATCGGTCGGGCGTGGTCCCAGCGGCACGACGATGCGGCCCGACACGGCATCCGCGCCCGCATCGAGCGCACGCATGCCATTGGCGATCCAGTTCGGATCGGGAATGGTGTCGTCGTCGGTGAAGGCGATGCGCCGCGCGAGGGATGCGCGCCAGCCCGCGTTGCGCGCGCCCGCCGGACCCTGCGTGGCGGTGACGGGAACGTAGCGGATCAACGGGCCGCGCCGCGCACGCGATTGCGACAGGCGCTGCACGCATGCCTTCGTCGCTTCGTCGGGGCCGTCGTCGCATACGATGATCTCGTAGCGCGCCGGATCGTAGGTCTGCGCCGCGAGCGCCAGCACGCAGCGTTCGAGCATCGCGGGGCGGCGATACGTCGGCACGACCACGGTCACGTCCGGGATGAAATCGCCGCGCGGTATCGCGGGTGCATCGGCCGCGCTCATCGCGCCGTGATCAAAGAGTTCGGCGTAGGTGCTCATGCGTGCGCGCCCGGCTTTTCGACAAGGAACGAGCCGATCACGAGCGCATCGAGCGGCGACGTCCAGAACGATTCGAGTGCGTCGCGCGGCGTATTCACCATCGGCTCGCCGCGCGTATTGAACGATGTATTGACGAGAACCGGCACGCCCGTGCGCGCCTTGAACGCCGCGAGCAGATCGTAGTAAAGCGGATGCTGCGCGCGATTGACGGTCTGCACGCGCGCGGTGCCGTCGATATGCGTGACCGCGGGAATGCGCGTCTTCATGTCGTCGCGCACGTCGAACACGAAGAGCATGAACGGCGCGACGCGTGCATCGACGAACCAGTCGGCTGCGTGCTCTTCCATCACGACGGGCGCAACCGGACGAAAGTCCTCGCGATCCTTGATCTCGTTGAGGCGCGCCTGCATGGACGCATCGATGGGCGATGCCAGAATCGAACGCGCGCCGAGCGCACGCGGGCCGAACTCGGTGCGTCCCTGATACCAGCCGATGACGCGGTTTTGCGCGAGAATGTCCGCGGTTTCTTCGGCGATATTCGTGAGCTTGCGATACGGCGCGCGCGTCCACTTGAGGAAGGTTTCGATCTCGTCGTCATCGAACGACGGTCCGAGATATGCGTGATCCATGCGCCATTTTCGACCGCGATCGCCGGTCTTCGCGCGTTGCTGATAGTCGGTCCACAAGGCAGCGCCGAGCGCCGTGCCCGCATCGCCGGCGGCGGGCTGAACCCAGATTTCATCGAACGGTCCGCGATCGCGCAGGCGCGCGTTCATCACGCAGTTGAGCGCGACGCCGCCCGCCATCGCGAGATTCTTCAGACCCGTACGTTCGTGCAGCCACTTCGCGAGTTCGAGCGCGGTCTCTTCCAGAACGACCTGCAATGAATGCGCGATATCGAAATGATGCTGCGTGAGCGGGCCGCCGCGTTCGCGCGCGGGACCGAAGCGCTCGACGAGACGCGGCGCATCGACGGTATAGCTGCCGTCGCGGCGATACTTCACGATCTCGCGAAACTGATCGACATACGCGGGCTTGCCGAACGACGCGAGCGCCATCACCTTGTACTCGTCGGACGAGTGCAGGAAGCCGAGATAGCCCGTCACCGTTTCATAGAGCAGGCCGAGCGAGTGCGGCAGTTCCACTTGCTTGATGCGCGTGTATTCGCCATTCACGAATTGCCCGAGACTCGTCGTGACGCCTTCGCCGCGACCGTCCATCGTAAGTACGGCGGTGTCGTCGAAAGGTGCGGCGAGAAACGCGCTCGCTTCGTGACAGAGATGATGATCGACGTTATGCCACGCGAAGCGCGGGGCGCGTCCGCCGCTTAGGAAACGCCGCTTCAGATGATGCGGCGCGCCGTCGATCAACTGACCCTTCGCATTGACGATATAGCTCAGGAACAGCGGATCCCAGGGCGATTCGGACGGGTTCGTCATCGCTTGCGCCGAGGGCATCATCGGCAGGGATATGTTCGCGTTTGCGTCCTTCGGCATGCCGGAAAACAGATGCGGATCGTACGAATACGCGATGTGATCCACATCCGCGAGTTCGATGCCCGCTTCCTTCAGGCAATAGTCGATTGCATCGAACGGAAGCTGCCATGTGGAAAACGGCACCGGCCGTTTCGCATGCTTGACGTGCGTGAAGCGCTCGTCCTCGGCCGCCGCGATGACGACGCCGTCCTTGACCAGCGCCGCGGCGCTGTCGTGATAAACCGCGTTGATTCCAAGTGTGTACATAGCTTAGCTTGCCTGTGTTATCGGATGGACGGGCGATGCATGTTCTTCTTCGATGAGCTCGAGCGCGGCGGAGACAACCTCGTCTACCTCGACGCCGACAAGGCACGCGTGATGGCCTTCGGGACACACGCTGCGATAGCACCAGCGGCACGAGACATCGTGATACAGCACGCGATGCGACGTTTGCCACGGCATGTGCTGCGGATTCGTGAGTGCGTAGAGATCCACGACGGGCGCGCCCAGCGCGGATGCGAGATGCACCGGTCCGCTGTTGTTCGAGATGAGAACGCGAGCGCGCTGGATGAGCGCGGCGAGTTCCCCGAGTTCGAGCGCGCCGGACAGATCGTGCGCGTAGGGACTCGTGCCGCAGGCGGCGCGGCACAAGTGACTTTCGCTTCGCGAGCCCGTCACGAGAATCGGCCATTCCAATTGAGCGCCGAGACGTTCGATCGTTTCGGCAAAGCGTTCGACGGGATAGCGGCGCGATTCCGCGCTCGCACCCGGATGCACGACGATGAACGGTGCGTCCATATCGACATCGCGGGCGATGAGCTTTTGCGTCAGCGAGTCGATATCGGCGGGGCGCACGGAGAAGCGCATGCGCGTATCGTCGGCTTTCGCACCGACTCTTGCGACGAGAGCGAGTTGCCGCTCCACTTCATGCCGTGTGCCGTGCTGCGGTTCAGTCTCCTGAACCCAGTCGGTGAGCAAACCATACGGATTCTCGCGGCAATGCGCGAGCCGCAGCGGAATGCCGGCGAGATGACACAACATGGCCGCGGGCAGCGGATTCTGGCTGTAGACGCTGAAGATCACCGCTGCATCGAAATGCGCCGATGCAAGGCGCGCACGCATGGCGAGATCGGCGAGGGCGTCGATGGGCGCATCCTGCCTGACCCACGGCGCGTCGTATTCGATCACATCGTCGATTGCATCGATGAAAGGCGCCGTCGCCTTGCCCGCTCGCGATGCGAGCAAGGTCAGATGCCTGCCCGGCTGCGCGGCGCGTAACGCGTGCAGCGCGGGCGTCGTCATCAGCACGTCGCCGAGATTGTCGAGACGGATGCAGAGAATGCGCTTGACATCCGCGCCCCATTCGCGCGCCTGGCTCGCGGCGCTCTTGCGCGCATGCGCTTCGACGACGGGTGCAAGCATGGGCTTCATGCGGGACACTCCGCATTGACGACTGCAATCGCCGCCTCGTACAGGTCCTTCGCGACGATATCCGGCTCGCGTCCAACGCCTTTGAGCCATTCGGTTTCGTTGCCGTTATCGATCAGCGCACTGCGGCAGCCCGCGCGATGACCGGCTTCGACGTCATCGAGAATGTCGCCGATGAACCAGCTCTGCGAAAGATCGATGCCATGCTCGCGCGCCGCACGCAACAGCAGGCCGGGCGCGGGCTTGCGGCATTCACACGCGCGCGTGAATTCAGGCACGACGCCCCGCGGATGATGCGGGCACCAGTAAATGCCGGCGAACGACGCGCCCGCTTCGGCTGCGAGTTCACGCAAACGCGCTTCGACGCGATCGAGTGCCTGCAAGTCGAACTTGCCGAGCGCGACGCCGCTCTGATTGCTGATTACGAAGATCGGCAGTTCGAGCCACGAAAACAGGCGCAACGCGTCGAGCGCGCCCGGCGCGAGGCGCATCTTCAGCGGATCGACGTTCCAGGGCACATCGTCGAGCAAGGTGCCGTCCTTGTCGATGAAGATCGCAGGCCGCAGTGGTTGCGTCATCGTGCGGCTCCGCCCATGGCAACGCGCGCGGCGGCTTGTCCTTCCTCGCCCGCAAGTCGCGCGTAGACCTGTGCGAGCGCCTGCGCGACGCTCGACCATGTGAACATTGCGTTCGCGCGGGCGAGGCCCGCTTCGCCCATTCGCGTGGCGAGCGCGGCATCTCGCTTGAGCGCGACGAGCGCATCCGCGAGCGCGGCCGGATTCTTCGGCGGCACGAGCAAGCCGGTTTCTCCGTGCGCCACCGAGTAGCGAATGCCGCCGACAGCAGCACCGATGACGGGCCGCCCGCAAGCCATCGCCTCCAGCGGCGTGATGCCGAACGGCTCGTACCACGGCGTCGTCACGAAGACATCGGCTGCGTTATAGAAGTGCTTCAGTTCACCTCGTCCATGACGGCCCACGAAGTGAACATGCTCTTCGATGCCGCATTCGCGCGCGACCCCGCGCAGCCTGCCGATCTCCGGCGTCGCGTTCTCGTTCGCTTCGTCGGAATTGCCGCCCGCCACATAAAGCTCGGCACTTTCGCCATGCTCACCGTGTAGCATGCCGAGCGCGCGCACGACATTGTCGACGCCCTTGCGCGGCACCATGCGCCCGAGTTGCAGCACGATGAACCGGTCTTGCGGCCAGCCGAGACGTTCTCTCGCTGCCGCCTTGTCTAGCGGATGGAACTCCGCGCGATCGAAGCCGCACGGCACGAGGTCGATGCGCGCGGGATCGGCGTCGTACAGATGAATCAGATCGTTCTCGTCCTGGGGACATTCGGCGATGACCGAATCGGAGCGCCTGACGAGCTCGTCTTCGATATCGAAGCGCGCATCGGGAAAGCCGTCCGATTCGCCTTGATGCAGGCGTCGCACGCGCCCCAGCGCATGAAACGTCGTGACGAGCGGCACGCCGAGCGCGTCCTTGATGCGCAGACCCACGAGGCCCGACATGAAGAAGTTCGCGTGCACGATGTCATACGGTTGCGCTTCCTTCTTCATGAAGTCGATCATGAAGCCGGCGAACGCATCCATATGCGGCAGAAGCTGTTCCTTCGGTAACTGCACGGGCGGACCGGCCGGTACATTTATCACGCGGATGTTTTCGAAGCGCGAGACGAGCGGCAATAACGAACGGTCGCAACGAGTGAACACATCGACGTCGTGACCGATGCGAACGAGCTGACGCGCGACATTCGCCACATAGATGTTTTGCCCGCCGCTGTCTACGCCACCCGCGATCGCCAAGGGCGATGCGTGCTCACTGATCAATGCGATTTTCACGGAAGTCCCCTTATCTTGCGATCCCAATGTGCGTGTGCGCGGCGCGCCATCGCGTGGATCAGTCACCAGCGTTCAGCATTCCCTGTGCCACTCGTTGTCGAACTGGCGAGAACTGCGAAACGATTTGCGGTTCGATGCGGGACGAACCAAATTTCGTTTGGTTCGTCGCGCGACGCACGCGTTTTTACGTGGGGCGTGTAGAACCGAAAGACGCCGACGATTTCGTCTGCCTGGCGCGGCGCAAATCGTCTTCGCGCACGACGCGGCGCATGTCCTGGACGCGCGAGGGGATCACGCGGCGCCTGGTCATCGCCCATGCGATGCCGCTTGCGAGGATCGGTAAATCGCGCATCAACGTGCGCTCGCGCCATGCCACGAGGAAGGCTTTTCCGGTGGCGTGAAGGGCTTGGTCGAATGGCAGGCGCATCCATGCGACCCACGCGGCGTTGCGCGCGAGGAGCCTGCGCCGTTGTGCGCTGTCGCGCAGCGGTGAGGGATGGTGATGAAGGACGAGGTCATCCATATAGACCATCTCGTAGCCGGCGGACAGGACATCCAGCGAGACGAGCGTTTCTTCTCCGCCGATGAAAAGCCTGGGCTCGTAGCCGCCGACTTGCCGGAAGACGTCGGTGCGGAACACGCACGCGCCCGCCATGAAGCCGACGAGCGCGGGACCGGGCAAGCCACGATGCGGCAGCGGGCTTTCGCGCATTCGTTGGCAGGTCTCGTCCGCCGCGCCGTCGGCACCGACGACGACGCGCGCGTTGAGCACCGCGACGCGCGGCGCCGCATCGAGGATCGCGACGGCGCGCGACAGCGATCCGGCGCTCCACCAGGTGTCGTCATCGCAGAATGCGACGTACTCCGTCGCGACGCGAGCGACGCCGAGATTGCGTCCGGCCGCGCCGAGATTGTCCGGCGCCACGACGAGTTCGACCGATGGAAACTGCGCCGCAATGCGCTCGGCCGTGCCGTCGGTGGACGCATTATCGACCGCTACGATGCGGATGCGGTCCGGCAGCGCGGCAAGTCTTGCGAGCGTGTCGAGCACCTGATCGGCTCTGTTGTACGTCAGCACGACGACGGTGAGCCGCGCGCGATCGGGCTCGGAAAGTGTTGCCGGTTCAGCCATGGTCGACGGCTCGCAGAGTCCAGAAGCGTTCGGGCGCGAGCACGTCGTCATAGCCGTGGGGCCCGAAGGCTTTGAGCTGACTCGCATAACATTGCACCGCGCGTTGCTTCGCTTCGATGCAGCGCGAGAGCGTGGCGGCATCGATCGGATCGAGCAGCGGCGTCGCTTCGATGCCGCTTCCGATGAGCTCGACGAGCCGTTGCTGCACGAGGCCATCCATGCGCCGATATAGACAGTCTTCGTACGCAATGCATGCCGTCGCGTCCGAAAGGCACGCCTCGCGCGCGGCCGTATGAACCAGCGCGTGGTCGGAATGAAAGAGGCCGAGCGGGATGAGGAGCGTGGCGCAATCCTTCTCGCGCATCACGTCGCGAATGGCCGAGGCGATCTTGGCGGTGGTCGCGCTCGTGCCGCCTTGCGTGTATTGGGAGTCGAGAAAGCCGAGATGCACGGCACGAGCGCCCAGGACGTGCAGCGCGGCTTTGTCTTCGACACGGCGCTCGCGCATCGCCTGATGTGCGTCCGCGAAGCCGCACTGCGCGTCCCAGTCGGTGGCGAGCGCCGTGTCCGGCGCACCCGCGAATATCGTGCAGACGGATGCGCCCGGCGACGCGGCGAGCAGGGCGCCGCAACTGAAGACGGCATCGTCGAGATGCGGGGAAATCACCAGGGTTCTTTGAGCGGAGAGAGGCATGGCCGGTTGCTTTCGATGAATCGATCCGAAGCCACTGCGCAATGAGCGTGCCTCGACGCGCCGGTCTGCAGGTAATCGTCTGATCGTGCGCGGTCGGCGCGTGTCGATTGATTAGGAACCCAAGCTAATCGCAACGCGGAGACGACTTCAGCCCGTTCGCATGAAGGCACCGCCGGGGTCCGCTCCGACCCAGGCGCATCGGCCGCGACCGACGCTTAACAAAAGCGTGAGCACGCCGGCGCACAAGAAGGCGAGCCGGACGATCGTGGGCTATCTGAGATTGTCGCGCGATGCAGGGCATACGCTCAGCGCATCGCGATAACTTCAACGCCGCCGCTTCTGCTGAAGCGAAGGCGGCCGTTCGGTCAGGCTGTTCGCCGTGTCCTTGACGAGCGCGCCTGCATCGATGAACTGACGCCGGTACTCCGCCGGCGTCGTTTGCTTCGCGGCCTTGAATTGCCGATTGAAGTTGGCGACGTTCGCAAATCCCGAGCGCGCGGCGATGACCGATATCGGCAGGGACGTGTCGCCCAGCATCCGGCACGCATGGCCGATTCGAACCCGAGCGATGTATCGCCCGACGCTCTCGCCGATGTGCTGCACGAAATAGCGCGTCAAGGTGCGCTCCGAAAGGCTCGCCGCTTCGCATAGCTCCGATAGCCGGAGCGGTTCGGCAAAGCGCGCATCGATCATCGAAAGAACGCGATTGATGCGCTCGGGCTCGTGACCGGACGGCCCCGCGTTCGTCTGATTGAAAGCGCTCGGCGACGCGAGCGGATGGCCCGGCGCATCGGCGAGCGTGCACAGGACATCGAGCGCGGCGCTCAGGCGTTCGCGCGGCGCGGTCGAGAGCAACTGTTCGAGACGGCTGCGCATCCGTTCGCCGGCGGGAGGCTCGAACGCCAGCCCGCACGCCGCACGGCGCAGGAGCTTGCGAAGCGGCTCGTATTCGCGGCAGCAGTCCGCCATGCGCCGCGCCCAGTCGCCGTCGAACCAGATGACGATCGCGACTTGCGGCAACGACGAGTCGATCGACCGGTTCGACGACCACGTATGCGGCAAATCAGGCGGCACGAGGACGAGATCCTCGGCCTGATAGTCGTTCACCGAATCGCCGATATAGCGCTTGCCGTGACTGTTCATCGTCAGCGTCAGCTCGTATTCCGGATGGTGATGCCATTCGAATGGAATACGCGCGAGCCGCCGATGGTAAACCCGCACCGAACAGTCCGCGCCGAATTCGACATGCTCGTAGGCTGGTTTCATGGCCGAAAACGCAAATGAATTGCCTGAATCGTATCACCGCCGCAGACGGACGCATCATATGCTGTGTCCACGGAAATTCATGTGGAGACGATCATGGCGCTGAAAATCGATGACTTGCCGGGCGCGATCCGGCAAGCAAAAAAGGAACTGCGCGCCGCGCTGCCGAACTACCGCGAAGTGTTCGCGCAAGTCGAGCAGACGATCGGCGAGGAAGCGAAGCGGATCGCCGCGCGGCGCGATCGCGGCGAAGACGTCATTCCGGAAATTCAGTTCGCCGACATCACCGAAGGGCGCGTGAGCGGCGAGCAGATCGCGCTCGTCAAGTCGAGCGGCGCGTGCGTGATCCGCAATGTCTTTCCACGCGCACAGGTACAGCAATGGGATGAAGACATCGCGCATTACGTCGAACGAAATCGCCTCGACAAGCGCCTCGAAAACCGCGCCGAAGACAAGTACTTCGGTCAGCTCGCGTCGAGCAAGCCGCAAATCTACGGCGTGTACTGGTCGAAGCCTCAAGTGCTGGCGCGCCAGTCGGAGTCGCTGACCGCGGCGCGCGTGTTTCTCAACAAGCTCTGGCGCAACGAGAGCGAAGGACGCGTTCACTTCGACCCGGAACATGTGCCGGTTTATGCCGACCGTCTGCGCCGGCGGCCGCCCGGTTCCGCGTCGCTCGGCTTGTCGGCGCATTGCGATGGCGGCTCGGTCGAGCGCTGGATCGAAGGCAATTTCCGCAAGGTGTATCGCCACGTCTTCGCGGGCAACTGGCGCGATTACGATGCGTTCGACGCCGCTTTCCGTCCCGATGTCGAAGAGATCGCATCGCCGGCCGTGTGCTCGATGTTCCGCACGTTCCAGGGCTGGACCGCATTGACGCCGCAAGGTCCGGGCGACGGCACGCTGCAGCTCGTGCCCATCGCCAACGCGATGGTGTACATCCTGCTGCGCGCGCTCCAGGACGACGTCGCCGACGACGACCTGTGCGGCGCGATGCCCGGACGCGCGCTGTCGATCAGGCCGGAGTATCACGCGCCGCTGTTCGAGGCGCTGTCGTCGATCCCGAAGATGGATGCGGGCGACACCGTGTTCTGGCATAGCGACGTCATTCACGCGGTCGAAGACGAACACAAGGGCGCCGGCTACAGCAACGTCATGTACATCGCTTCCGCGCCCGGATGCGCCAAAAACGACGCGTATCTGAAGCGTCAATTGCCGAGCTTCCTGAAGGGCGAAAGCCCGCCCGATTTTCCAGGCGATCATTTCGAAGTCGATTTCGAAGGCCGCGCGACGCCCGACGACCTGACGCCGCTCGGCAAGTCGCAACTCGGATTCGAACAGCGCGCGTGAACGCGTCGCTTCATAAATAAATAAAACCCGGAGACAAGCAATGAAACGATCAACGATGTCGGTTGCGGCAGCCGTCGCGATGTTCATCGCCGGCACGCACGCGGTATCGGCCGCCGAACAGATCTCGGTCCTGCACTGGTGGACTTCCGGTGGCGAATCGAAAGCGATCCGCGTGCTCAAGGACGACATGAGCAAGCAAGGATACGAATGGAAGGACTTCGCCGTCGCGGGCGGATCGGGCACGGCGGCCATGACCGCGCTGAAGACACAGGTGATCTCGGGCAACGCGCCCTCCGCCGCGCAGATCAAAGGACCGCTGATTCAGGACTGGGCCGATCAGGGCGTGGTCGTCACGATCGATCAGGCCTCGGCCGACTGGAAAGCGCACACGCCCGCGCAGATCGACAACGCGATGAAGTCGGGCGGACATTACGTCGCCGCGCCGTTCTCGGTGCATCGGATCAACTGGCTGTGGATCAACAAGGGGGATCTCGACAAGGTCGGTGGCAAGCCGCCCACGACGTGGCCGGAGTTCTTCGCGCTTGCCGACAAATTTCGCGCGGCGGGCATCACGCCTGTCGCGCATGGCGGTCAGCCGTGGCAGGACATGACCATCTGGGAGACGGTCGTGCTGTCGCAAGGCACGGACTTTTATCGCAAGGCGCTCATCGATCTCGATCAGAAGACGCTCACGTCGCCGCAAATGATTCAGGTCTTCGAGACGGTGCAGAAGATACGCACTTACTTCGACAAGGCCTATCACGGCCGCGACTGGAATCTCGCCACCGCGATGGTGATCTCGGGCTCGGGCGGCATGCAGTTCATGGGCGACTGGGCCAAGGGCGAATTCGCGAACGCGAGCAAGAAGGCGGACGTCGACTTCGTCTGCGCGCCCGCTCCGGGCACGTCGAACGCCTACACGTACACGGCGGATGCCTTCGTGTTCTTCCAGCAGAACGGGAAGAAGGATGCGACGCCGGGACAGATCGCGATGGCGAAGACGATCATGTCGCCCGAATTCCAGGAACAGTTCAGCCTCAACAAGGGTTCGATTCCCGTTCGCCTCGATGTGCCGATGGACAAGTTCGACAGCTGCGCGAAGAAGTCTCGCGCGGACGAGCAGGCGACGATCAAGTCGGGCGGCTTCCTGCCTTCGCTGGCTTTCGGCGAACTTCAATCGCCGGTGACGGCGGGCGCGATCACCGACGTCGTGACGAATTTCATGAACTCGAACGAGGATGCGAAGGAAGGCGTGCGCAAGCTCGCCGCCGCCGCGAAGATCAAATAAAAGGCGCATCCGTAGCGCCGACGCCTTCATAAGAAGCCTTCCCGCCGCCCGACGGAATGTGGACTCAACGATTGTTCCCGTCTGGCACTAACTTCCTGGATTTTTCGCTGTGGATACTCGGTCATCGGTTCGCCGCTTGCGCGACGGACCGCACCGAAACGGGGAATGCCGCGCCGGCGAGCCCGATTTTCCACTTCTCCAGGAACCGTCATGAACACGATCCGCGTCTGTGGCTTGAAACGCCTGCCGGGCAAGTTGCTTAGAAAGTTCTCGCCGGCGCGCGCGCTGGCGACACTCGCCGTCGCCGTGTGCGCGTGGGGCGGCGCGCAGGCCGCGAACGCCGAAGACAAGGAAGTGACGATCGCGTATCAGCAGATCGTCGATCCCTGGGTCGTCGGCATCGCCGATGGCTCCATCGCCAAGGCGACCGGCTACAAGATCAACTGGCGGCAGTTCGAATCCGGCGCGAAGGTGGCGACCGCGATGGCCTCGGGCGACATCAAGATCGGCGTGATCGGCTCCAGCCCGCTCGCCGCCGCCGTCAGCCAGGGCGTGGACGCGCAGCTCTTCTGGATTCTCGACAACATCAACGAAGCCGAGGCGATGGTCGTGCGCAACGGCTCGGGCATCGCCAAGCCGGCGGATCTGAAGGGCAAGACCATCGGCGTCCCGTTCGTCTCGACGACGCACTATCACACGATGTTCGCGCTGCAGCACTGGGGCATCGATCCGTCGTCGGTGAAGATTCTCAACATGCAGCCGAATCAGATCGCGGCGGCGTGGGAGCGCGGCGATATCGACGCTGCCTACGTGTGGGATCCGGCGCTCTCGCAACTCAAGAAGAGCGGCAAGGTGCTGATTACGTCGGGCGATCTGTCCAAGCTCGGCAAGCCGACGTTCGACGGCATCGCGGTCGATCGTGCGTGGGGCGAAGCGCACAAGGACTTCATGGCGAAGTTCGTCAAGGCCATCTCCGATCTCGATGCGCAATACCGCAACGATCCGGCCAAATGGACCGCGCAGTCGCAGCAGGCCGCGGCCATCGCGAAGACGATCGGCGGCGCGCCGGCCGACGTGCCGGGCTCGCTTTCGCTGTATGGCTATCCGTCGGCGCAGGAGCAGGCGACGAAGCAGTGGCTCGGCGGCGGCGCATCGAGCCGCGCGGCCTTCGCGCTCAAGGACACGGCGGACTTCCTGAAGCAGCAGAAGCGCGTCGACGCCGTGCTGCCGGACTATTCGAAGTTCGTGACGGCGGAATACGTCGAAGCCGCGGAAAAACTGAAATAAGCCCGGCCGCGCGCCGCTTGCCCTTGGCACATCCGAGTCCGGAGGACATATGGGTTGCATGCAGGTGAAGAACGTGAGCGTGGTGTTTCCGGGCCGACGCCCGGGCGAGCGCGTGCAAGCGCTCGACGGCATCGATCTCACTATCGGCGATGGCGAATTCGTCGTCGCGCTGGGTGCGTCGGGTTGCGGCAAGACGACGCTTTTATCGCTGATGGCGGGTTTCATCGCGCCGTCATCGGGTGAGATGCTGCTCAACGGCAGGCCGGTAGAAGGGCCGGGCGCCGATCGCGGCGTCGTGTTCCAGAAGCACGCGCTCTTGCCGTGGCTCAACGTGCTCGACAACGCGACCTTCGGCCTGAAGCTGCAAGGCGTGCCGAAGGCGCAGCGCGAGGACATCGCGAAGCGCAATCTCGCGCTCGTCGGCCTTCAGGATTTTCATCGGCACATGATTTATCAGCTGTCGGGCGGCATGCAGCAGCGCGTCGGCATTGCGCGCGCGCTGACCTGCGATCCGGCGATGCTGCTGATGGACGAGCCGATGGCCGCGCTCGATGCCCTCACGCGCGAGACCATCCAGGAGCTGCTGCTCGATGTCTGGCAGCGCACGCAGAAGATGTTGTTCTTCATCACGCATAGCGTCGAGGAGGCGCTTTTTCTGGCGAGCAGGCTGATCGTGATGTCGCCGCGTCCGGGCCGCATCACGCATAGCTACGATCTCGATTTCAACCGCCGCTTCCTCGCCACACGCGATGCGCGCGCGATCAAGTCCAGCCCCGATTTCATCGAGATGCGCGAGCGGGTGCTCGGCATCATCTACGGCGACGAGCGCGCCGCTCATCATGCGGAGGAGATTCATCATGGTTAAGCGCGCATCGATGACGGTGCCGGGTCCCGCGATCGACAGCGGCATCGGCGCATCGCGGCGTCCGCCGGGCCGGCCCGCGCGGCAATCGAAGAAGAAGCCGGTGAAGCCGGGCGACACGTTCGGCGTGCCAGGCTACGGCAGCAGCTTCGCGATGAGCATCGCGACCGTCGCCGTGCTCGTGGCCGGCTGGTTTCTGATCACCGGCATGCACTGGGTCAAGCCGCTCTTTCTGCCGTCGCCGCAAGCGGTCTATGCGAAGTTCATCGCGGTGGCGAGCGATGGCTTCGCGAACTCGACGCTCGCGGAACACGTCGTCGCGAGCTTGCTGCGCGTGTTCGGCGCATTCGCGCTCGCGTGTGCGACGGCGATTCCGGTCGGCGTGATGATGGGCGTCTCGCGGCACGCGCGCGGCGTGTTCGATCCGCCGATCGAGTTTTACCGGCCGCTGCCGCCGCTCGCGTATTTGCCGCTCATCATCATCTGGTTCGGCATCGGCGAGTTCTCCAAGATCTTCCTGATCTATCTCGCGATCTTCGCGCCGCTCGCGATCGCCGCGCGCGCGGGCGTGCGCTCGGTGTCGATCGAGCAGATCCACGCCGCGTATTCGATGGGCGCGTCGCGCACGCAGGTCGTCACGCATGTGATCCTCAAGTCCGCGCTGCCGGAGATTTTCACGGGCATGCGTATCGGCATCGGCGTCGGCTGGACGACGCTCGTCGCGGCGGAGATGGTCGCTTCGACGCGCGGTCTCGGCTTCATGGTGCTCAACGCGGCCGAGTTTCTTGCGAGCGATGTCGTCATCATGGGCATCATCGTGATCGGCTTCTTCGCGCTTTGCTTCGATCTGCTGATGCGGTATCTGGAAAAAGCGATGGTGCCGTGGAAAGGCCGCGTGTGATGCCTTTCAATAGCCGATCCTGAGCGGCTCGGGATGCGTGCGGCTGATCGCGAGCGTCGCGCCGACCTTGAAGCCCGAAAGCGTGATGGATGCCGTGAACGGACGGCATCCGTTCGCCGCGTTCGGATCGAGCGCCGAATTCGCCTGGAACGACTGCGTGACGCCTTCGGCCGCGAAGTACACGGTGACGTCGTTGCCGCGTCTGACGGCGAGCGCGGCGCGCGGTCCGTTGAGCGAGTCGAGGATCGGATCGCCGCTGCAATCGGGCGATGCGAAATCGACGACCTTCGTCGCGAGCCAGTTGAAGTCGGTCGCGGAAAAGTGAAAGGTCGCGTCCTGTACGCGTGCAATGGGAATCACGGCGGTTGCGTCTCCGGCCGTCAGCGCGACGCCGTTTTGCGCGGCGAAGATCGTGAGATCGCCGATGACGTGACCGTTCGCATCGAACACCCTGACAGGGCGATGCCTTGCCTGATGCGCGAAGTCATCGGCGGGCGATGTTGTTGCGTATAGCGCGATCAGCGCTCCGATCAGCCAGTGCCTCATGTCGGTCTCCGTGCGGTCCGTGCGCGTCTTCCGTCAATAAGCCACGCGCAACGGCTCGGGATAATGCTGCGTCAGCGGATACGTGCGCTCGATGGCCCAGTAGTTGGCGCCTTGGTCAGACAGACTCGTCAGGCAGGTCGTCGCCCCGGTAGACGGATCTGTCTGCCTGAACGACCACACTTGCACGTTGCCGGACATTTGCTTGCCCGCGATATAGACGGTCACGTCGGCGCCTTCTCTGAGCGGCATCGCCGGAGCGGGGCTGCCGGCATCCGCGACGGCGACGCTTCCGGTGCAATCGCGCGATGGGTACGGCACGAACGTATAGCCGACCCATTCGTATTGCGAGGCCGAATACTGCAACGGACCGACGCGCTTGTGATTCACCGCCACGAAGACGGGCTCGCCGTCTATCGCGAGATACACGCCGTTGACGCCCGAATAAACCTCCAGCGGGCCGACGCGCTTTCCCTGTGCGTCGTACACCATCGGCTGGCGCAATGTGTTCTCGCCGGAATGCGCGCGATCGTCGCGTTTATCGCGTTTATCGCGTTCATCGGCGGCGCTCACGCTCGCGCACAGGACGAGCAGCAAAACAAGCATTCGACACATGAAGCGTCTCCGTCGATCGTGCCCGATCAATATCTGATGGTGAGCGGCTCGGGATAATGAGCCGTCAGCGGATAGTTCGTCTCGGCCGTGAATGCGGGCACGGGCGCGGTGGATGGCGGCATGTGCCCGATAGTCGGCGGCGGCGTGCACTGCTTGCCGTCGAAGACCGCGACGACCTGAGCGGGCGACGAGTCCGTATCGCCCGCGATCAGGAGCGTGACGTCCGCGCCCGTTCTCATCGCGATCGACGGTCGTGGGCCGCTGCCGGGAGGAATGATCGGCGAGCCGCTGCAATCGGCGGTCGAGTAGTCGAATGGTCCGTAAGTCGACCACTGGAATTTCGCCGAGTCGTACGCTTCGCCGTTGTTGTTCAGGCGCGTGATCTGCGCGAAGACGAGCGCGCGGTCGATCGTGAGGAACACGCCGTCGTAGCCGCCGTAAGAAGCAAGGCGTCCGATAAGTTTGCCTTGTGCATCGAATACTTTCAGAGCGGGCTGGTCGCGATGTCGTCGCCCGTCCTGCCTGTCGTCTGCGTCCGCATGCAGGGACATTGCGCTCACGGCCGACAGGACCACGAAGATAAGCGACAGACGCATGAGGCGTCTCCTTCCACTGACGACGTCCGCATGGGGCTTGCGGACCGGATTCGACTGTTCAATGAGCATAGGTTCGCGATGCGCTTATTTCAAGCGCCGCGAAGTCATGGATAGCTTTGCAAATCGCCGTCGGCTCGTTCGTCTTTGAATGAGACGCGAAGGAGCACGCGATGAGCGGACGCGATTTTCTCGAACAAGGCCCTCTTGCGGCCATCGACGGGGTGAGGATCGGCGAGTTGATCGGACTCGATGGCGACGCTGCGTCCCCGTTCGTCGTCTACCCTGGCCAGCCGGGGAGCGCGGCGCTCGTCGCGCGCACGGTCGTCGATCTGCGCGGCATGCATATCGGCCGTCAAGTCGCGCTGATGTTCGAAGCCGGAGACCCGACGCGCCCGATCATCATCGGCTGTCTGATCGGATGCGAAGCCTGGCCGTTCGACGATGCGCCCGCACAGATCGATGTCGACGCCGATGGCAAGCGGCTTCTCGTGACGGCGAAGGAGCAGATGGTGCTGCGTTGCGGAAAAGCCAGCATCACGCTCACGCGCGACGGACATGTGCGCATACGCGGAAGCAGCGTGTCGAGCAGTGCGTCAGGACTGAATCGCATCATCGGCGGATCGGTGCAGATCAACTGATGCATGTCGCCGTGGACACGACGAAAGCCGACGAAGCCGAACCGGTCGCCGACTCGGCGAGCGGCGTGCTTTTCCGCGTGCTGGAGCAACATGTCGAAGACGCCGCCGCCTTGCGGCGAATCCGCTCCCGTCTCGTGCGCGCGCCGCATGTGCGGCTCTCCGATCTGACACGGCTCGACGAACGCATCGCGGCGCATCTCGACGGCATCGCCGTGGCGGGACGCGCCGGCCTGCGTTCGAGCATTCGGGCGCTGGAGCACGCGGGCAAGGGCGAACTGTTCACCGCCGCCGTCGGTTGCATCGAGGCGCGTTCGGACCCGGCGATCATGCGGCTGCTCGCTTTGAGTCAGGCCACGCCCAATGCCAGAGCGGGCTTTCATTCGGCGTTCGGCTGGGTGAGTCCGGGCCGTCTCGCCGGTGTCGTCTCGATCCTGCTCGCGTGCGACGACCCCGCCGCGCGACTGGCTGGCATCGAGGGATGTGCGCAGCATCGCGTCGATCCGAAGCGGCATCTCGACGCGGCGCTCGTTTCCGACGACGCTGTGCTGCGCGCCCGGGCGCTGCGCTGCGCGGGTGATATCGGCCGCGTCGATCTGCTCGGAACATGTCAGGCCCATCTCGATCACGCGGACGCGTCATGCCGGTTTCATGCCGCGCGATCCGCGCTGCTGTTCGGCGATCGCGACGAGGCGCTCGAGGTCATTCGCGATATTGCGGCTACGCCATCCATGTTCGGCGACATCGCGCTCGCGCTCGCGGCGAGCGTGCTCGCGCCCGCCGATGCGCATCGATGGCTGGAGCGATTCGCTTCTAAACCGGAGAGTGCGCGCAGGCTGATTCGCGCCGTCGGTTTCACCGGCGATCCACGTTATGCGCAGTGGCTGATCGGCCGTATGGACGATGACCGCGTGGCGCGGCTCGCGGGCGAGAGCTTCAGTCTCATCACGGGAGTCGATTTCGTTCGTCTCGGGCTGGAACGCGCGCCGTTGGCATCGGGGAATTCCGGCGGCGAAAAAGATGCCGATGCCGCCGAGGAAGAGGACGACGGCGCGCCGTGGCCGGACCCCGACAAGACGCGCACATGGTGGCACGCCAACAAGGCGCGGATGCCGGGCAGCGGGCGCTATCTCATGGGCGCGTTGTCGTCGAAAGCGCAGTGCATCGACGTGTTGCGCAATGGCGCTCAGCGGCAGCGCGCCGCGGCGGCCATTCAACTGCGCCTCGCCGATCCGCGCAGCGTGCTCTTCAATTGCGCAGCGCCTGCATGGCGTCAGCGACGCGCATTGCAGGCGATGGATTGACGCTCTTTCAAAACGATTCTTCGTGCTTCGTCTTAACACTGTTCGCGATAGGGGGTCGTCAATGTGGAGCATCGAGAATCGGACTGCCTACGAAGTCGATACGTCATGGACGCGCGACAAGGAGGGCACGCACGAATGGATCGTCGCGGTAAAGGCGACCTATGACATCACGCCGGCGGGACCGCGGCTCGCGGACGAGCAGACGCCGCCGGTCGAGACCGCCGAATACACCGGCACGCCCGGACGGTCCAGCCTTCGCTACGACTCGGACTTGCTCGGGCCCAAGCCGACGACCGACATCGTGCTCAACGGTACCGCTTACGCGCCCGGCGGCAGGCCCAGCGACGACTTTCTGGTCGACATGCGGGTTGGGCCGGTTCGCAAGACGCTGCGTGTTCGCGGACATCGTAGATGGGGAAAAGGGATGCCCGGACGCATGCTGGCGGAGCCGGTCGTCCGTCTGCCGGTCATCTACGAGCTCGCTTATGGCGGCTACGATGCGCCCGGCGACGACCCCGCCAGACACGGCTATGACGCCCGAAATCCGGTCGGGCGAGGCGTAGTCGGCGCAGGGCAGAGCCGGGAAGGCATGGCGATGCCCAATTTCGAATACCCGAGCGGACGTCTGGACAAGGATGGCCCCGCCGGGTTCGGCGCCATCGACAGCTTCTGGTCGCCGAGGCGGGAACGCGCCGGCACTTACGACGATGCGTGGATGCGCGATCGCTCGCCGCTGTTGCCCGAGGATTGGAGTCCGCACTCCTTGCAGTGCGCTCCACCCGATCAGCAACCCGCAAGCCCTCTGCAGGGCGGAGAGCCGGTCGAACTGATCAACCTCACGCCCGCAGGGTCGATGTCCTTCGCGCTGCCGAAGGTGCGCCTGGCTTTCACGACGCGCATCGACACCCGCGACGACGAGCATCGCGCACGCCTTTCGTCGGTGATACTGGAACCCGATGCGCTGCGTTTGATGCTCGTGTGGGTCACGGTTCTGAAGGTCGAAGACGAACCCGATTATCTCGAGAGCACGCTGGTCCGCGAGAAGGATTACCTGTCATGAGCGCACGCGTCGTCATGGCGGCCGCCGGTGCGCGCACGCCGCTCGGTCTCGGGGCAGAGGCAAGCGCGGCGGCCGTGCGGGCGGGTATAGGGGCGGCGCGCGAGCATCCGTTCATCGTCGACAGGCTCGGCAACTACGTGAACCTGGCCTTCGACGCCGGACTCGACCCGGGGCTGCACGGTCCGTCTCGTCTGCTTGCGCTGGCAGGTTTCGCGTGGCGCGACCTGACGCGCGCCCTCGCTCACCTGGGCGAAGCGCCGCTTCGATCGCCGATGATGGTCGCGCTGCCGGAAATCCGCCCTGGCTTCACGCATGAAGACGCGAGCGCCGTCATGCAGGGATTGCGGCGGCTGGGCGGATCGACGATCGATCCGATACAAGTCTCGGTGCATGCGCAGGGGCACGCAGCCGGAGTAGCGGCCTTCAGGAAGGCGAGCGAGTCGCTCGGAAGCGGCGAACTGGACGCGTGCGTCGTCGGCGGCATCGACAGCTATCTGCATCCTGAGACGCTGAATTGGCTCGACGGGCGCAGGCAGATCGCAGGCGAAGGATCGAGGAGCGGCTTCGTCCCCGGCGAGGGCGCGGCATTCTGCCTGTTGATGAGCGACGCCGCGTGCCGGCGGCTCGGCGTTGCCGAAACGATGCACCTCGTTGCAGCTGCGACAGGATCGGAGCGCTGCCTCATCAAAACGCGCG
The DNA here is from genome assembly GCF_022879815.1 of Caballeronia zhejiangensis. Classification (NCBI taxonomy): domain Bacteria; kingdom Pseudomonadati; phylum Pseudomonadota; class Betaproteobacteria; order Burkholderiales; family Burkholderiaceae; genus Caballeronia; species Caballeronia zhejiangensis. The sequence goes on along the minus strand of NZ_CP084288.1, from coordinate 31,928 downwards.
AGGTGTGCGTCGGCAAGGGTCTGACCGCGGTCGTGCGAGACGCGCTGACGAGCGCGCCGGGCGCGCGGAAGACGATCGATCATGTCATCTGCGATATCAACGGCGAGCGTTATCGAGGCGAAGAGTGGGGGTTCGTCTGCCTGAGACTGGGCCGGCATTTCAAGGATGCCACCGGCTATCTGTCGCCAGCGGACGTCTGGGGCGATGTGGGCGCGGCGTCCGGGCCATTGTTCGCGATGCTGGCTCATCAGGCGGCGTCGCGTGGCTATGCGGCAGGCCCGAGAACATTGATCTGGTCGAGTTCGGAGGCGGGCTTGCGGGCCTGCGCGCTTTTCGAATCGGCCACGATGCCGGCCGCTTCGCGCCATTGACTTGCTCGACGCGCCATGACCAGCGTTGGAATCCATCCTCCGAAGACGCCTGTCACCAAGGGCAGTTCCGGCACCGCTCGGGCCACGCTCCCGAACATGTGCAAGATGCCGGGGCCGCCCGCTCCGTTCGTTCCGGCTGCGTTGCCCAATACCGCCAAATCGGGCGATTCGCCGGACGGCTATTCGACGAGCGTCAAGATCGAGGGCGACGAGGTGGCTATCCGGGGCGCGATGTTCAACAGCTTCGGCGACATGGCGAGCAAGGGCACGGGCGGCGGTCTGCTTTCGAGCAACACGCACGGGCCGGCCAGATTCATCACGCCGGGATCGATGACGGTGAAAATCGAGGGCAAGAGCGTTCATCTTCTCGCCGAGCCGATGCTCAACAACTGCGGCCCGAACGGTTCTCCGCCCAATACCGGCGCGACGATGACAGGCGTGAAGCAGAAAAGATCGAAACGTCCGCCGGCGACTCAGGTCGGACCGGATTGCGGGAAAAAGAAGAAAAAGAAAAAGCGCAAATGGGACGATTGCATGTGCGGTCAGGTCTGCGAGATGGTCAAGGCCTACAACCAGTCGAAGAGCAAGAAGGCGAGGCTGAGCGATAGTCCCAGCAATCCCGGTTCCGACCACTACGATGCGTATCAGGCGAGCCTCAAGCAATTCGCGAAGGACTTCGCCGACGCCGTGACCGCGGCCGCCGGCAATCCCGATCATCCGGCCATCAAGCGCATGTTTTACAGTCCGAAGAACGTGAAGCCGCCGGACTGTCAGCACGAAAAATGGAAGCAGGCGGGAGGATTGGCGGACCCCGCTCGCAGCGGCCGGGGCGCAATGAATCCGGATCACATGCACCCGGCTTCTCTTAGCGGGCCACTCACCAGCGCCAATATGCGATGGGCCGACGCCCGCGTGAATTACACGGTCGGCGGCAGCATGAACCGGCTCAAACCCGCCCCCAAGCGCATGAAAGCGCATCCCTCTTGTAACTGTGATTAAGGAGGTCGCGTGAACACCCAACAGATGCAAGACCTGCTGCAGAAGCTGAGTGATACCAAGTTCAAGCTCAACGGCTACTTCAGCGACGATCCCGTGCGGCCTCAACTGCGCCCGCCGGCGAGCGGAGGCGACCTCGCGGCGCTCGATGCCTTTCTGCAAGCGCGCAACCTCGTCATGCCGGCGAGTTATCGATTGTTTCTGTCCACGAGCAATGGCGTATCCAGCTTGATGAATGATGAATTGTCACTGCTTTCGGCGCTCGAGGTCGCGCGCGACGACCACGGTCTCCTTCCGGAAATGGTCGACGAGTACCCGGCGTGCAGCCAGTTCGTCATCGGTGCGGGGAACACGCCGGAGTGCGTTTCGTTCGACGTGGACACTTCGCCCTCTAAGCATGGCTACGAGGTTGTGTGGATTTCCAGCATCGGGGAGCAATGGCGTCACGATAACTTCGAGGCTTTCCTGAAGGGCTATCTTTCAGTGCTGGAGCGTCGTGTTGCCGCTCAGCAGAAAGACCGGAAAAACCTCAAACCCTGACCGGGAAGTCCGACGCGATGGCAAACCCCATCCTCGAATTCACGGATGATCCTTCGTCGCCCATGCCGCTGGTCGAATTGAAACAGCATCTCGTGTTCTATGTGCCCGATCCGCCCGGTCCGGTCACGGCGAGACGCGTGTATGACGCGTACCTTCGCGCGGTCGGCGATGTCTTCAGGAACTACAGGTCGACCGTTTCGTGGGCGAGGCTCGAAGCGTGGGATGCGGCGGCGCGCATTCGCTTCGAAACCGTCTTGCTTCCCGAACTGCGCAAGACGGTGCATTGGGGCTATGGGTTTTCGGACGCAAAGCCCGTCGATTCGCGGGTCTTCATGTTTCACGGCTTTCGGCCTTTTACGGAACCCGAAATGGCGAGCTTCTTTCGCTTCGAATTCGATTGGCAAGTCGATGCCGCATTCCTCCGTTCACTCGCACTCGACATGATGTCGATGTTTCCGGTTTGCTCGGGCTATGGCGGTTATCTGCTGCAGGGACGTCCGTCTTCGAAATACGAAGAAGTTTCGTTCGAGCGCATCTATGCTTTGGCGCGCCGATACTGGGGCTGCGATGTGGAGGAGATCGAACTGAGCGCGAGGGAACTCAAGCGAGGCTACAAGTGCCTGAGCTGGCTGACGGTCATCGGCGAACCTTTTCGAACGCAATTTCAAAAGGAATTAGCGCAGGCGAAGCTTGCTGCTTTCGATTTCGTCGATGGGCCTTTCGCGACGCTTTTGCAGGTGTCGGACAGCCCGACGCTCGGCGACCGCAACGTTCAAGCGGATCTGAAACCGTATTTCGATGTCGCACGTGCGTTGTTGCCGATGCAGATCAAAAGCCACGAACCGTTCTGGAGCACTCGATGGGAAGACGGCCAGACCATGGCGTGGCTACAGCGCTTCACACATGGATGGCCGACCTGAGTTCATCCACTCACGCCGCCAGCGAACCGCACTCGGCCTTGCTGCTCGCAGCCTTCTTCGTCCGCCCCGCGCGTGACGGCGGCTGACACGCGCCGCACACGAAATGCGCCTGAAGATCGTGCCTGTGCGCGACGAACTTGCCCTTGCAGCGGCAGCATGGCGTCTGCTGCAGCATGTCCGCTTCGAAGAAGCGCACCAGTGTCCATGCACGCGTCAGGCTCAGGACGACTTCGAGCCGGTTCTGCCCGCAGTGCTCCACATACAGTCGATAAGCCTTGGTCAACGCATCGAGACGCGAACAGCGTGTCTGCTCCTTGAGAAACAGATAGATGTTGTAGAAGAGCGATGAATGGATGTTGGGCATCCACGTCATGTACCAGTCCGCCGAGAACGGCAGCATGCCCTTGGGCGGCGGCATGCCCTTCAATTCCCGATACAGACGGATCATGCGGTCGCGCGATAACGTCAACTCGGTTTCGAGCAACTGCATGCGAGCGCCCAGTTCGATGAGGGCAATCGCGCGATAGACTTCCTGCGCGTCGTCGCTGACGCTTTTGCGAAGCGTGGTTTCCATGCTCATGCGAACTGTTCCGCCGGCTGTCCGGCCAGCAGGATGGCGGCGTGAGTGGCGCCGACGTCGACGTGCGTGGCCGGTTGCGTCAATGCGGACAGCAACGAATGATCGTTGAAGCGGAACGCGCACAACAACTGGTTCGAACTGCAAAGCTTGATTGTTTGCGCGGCCGTGAGATTGGCCAGAATCATGGCGATTTCCGGCGAAAGCCCGAGCCGGAACATGGCGACGGACTTGTCCTCGAGCAACATGCGTTGTGCAAGGATCACGTACGACAGATTGATCTCGCGGATCGAGTCAAGCGATTCACTGCTATTCATGGTTTCCCGCTCTTCGGAAAAACCCCGTGGTTCATGCCGGCATTCTTGCCGTGCAATTTTCTTGTGCGTCGTTTGCGACTCGATCGACGTTCGCGATCATCTTGATACAAACGTTACATTTAGTCACAACTTCGGCGTAAGGTTAGGGTTCACCGAAAGGAAAAGCAAGCGCGCGAATTTCGCGGTTCCTTTCCTAATCTATCAATGCGGACGGCGTGGCGATCGGGAGCCCGAGCACGTCGTCGGGGGCGACCGGCCGGCTCAGCAGGAAGCCCTGCACGAAGTCACATTGCGCATGCCTGAGCAATTCCAGTTGCGCTGTTTCCTCGACGCCTTCAGCCGTCACGCTCAGGCCCAGCGTGTGACACATCTGGATGATGCCGCACACGATGCTGCGCGTTGCCTGATCCGATTCCATCCGCGTGATGAAGGAGCGGTCGATCTTCACGCAGTCCGGTGCGAAATCAGCCAGATAGCGCAGACTCGAATAGCCGGTGCCGAAGTCGTCGATGGCGATGCGCACGCCCAGCTTCTTCAACGCACCGAGCGTGCGCTGTGCAAGGCTCGGGTCGTCCATCAGCGCGCTCTCGGTGAGTTCGAGTTGCAGCGTCGAGGCGGGCAGGGCATGGCGGCGCAAGGCTTCGTCGACGACATCGACGATGGTCGCGTCGCGCAACTGTCGCGCCGACACGTTCACCGAAACGCCGAGCGCGCGCGCGCCGGCCTGCCGCCATAGCGCGAGCTGACGCAGGGCGTCGTCCATCACCCATGCGCCGACTTCGGCGATGAAGCCGCTCTCTTCGAGAATGGGAATGAAGACGCCCGGCGAGACGAGCCCGCGCTCCGGATGCCGCCAGCGAATGAGCGCTTCGACGCTGCGGACCTCGCGCGTGTGCGGCTCGTGGATCGCCTGGTAGTGAAGCTGAAACTCCTTCTTGGCGAGCGCCGCGGGCAGGTCGCGCTCGAGTTCGAAATCGACGATGCGTTCGCTCGAATCCTTGTCGGCGAAACGGTAGCCGTTGCGTCCGGCTTTCTTGGCCGCATACATCGCGATATCGGCGCTCGTCAGAAGCGTCTCGCGATTCCCCCCGTTTTCGGGAAAGACCGATATGCCGATCGACGCCGTGATCGTGCCGGCGCGGTGTGCCTGATCCGCCTGCACGAGCGCATCGAGCGTGGCGCGCGCGATCTCGGCGAGCGGGTCCTTGTGCTTCGCGCCGTCGATCAGCACGGCGAATTCGTCGCCGCCGAGACGTGCGAGAAATGCATCGGCCGGCAACGCGGCCCGGATGACCCTGCTCAGCGATTTGAGCAGCCGGTCCGCCGCCGTGTGACCGAGCGTGTCGTTGAGCACCTTGAAACGGTCCAGGTCGATGAACATCAGCGCGAAGGGCGCCTGCTTGCGGCATCGCTCGTCGATCCTGCACATGAGCGCGGCGCGATTCGCGAGACCGGTCAGCGAATCCGTGAAGGCGAGGCGGTCCAGTTCGGCGAGGCGGTCCTGCTCCGCCGTGACATCCTCGCTGATGCCGACGATGCGCGCCACATTGCCCGCGCTGTCCAGAACGGGCGATCCGGTGCTTTGAATCCAGCGCACATTGCCGTCCAGACGGCGGATGCGGTATAGCGCCTTCTGGCTGACTTTCGATTCGGCGATCCGGCGCATCGCGGCCGTGAGTTGCGGCAGGTCTTCCTGCAGCACGAGCGCCATCCAGGCCTGGGGCGACTCGCGAAACGTTTGCGCATCCAGGCCGAAGACGGCCGCGCATCCCGCGCTGATGTGATGAAAGCCCGTGAAATCGGCGTTATAGGAATAGAAGCAAAGGCCGACGTGCGCCTCCATCTCCGACATCAGCGTCTCTCTGGCGCAGAGCGCGGCGGCGAGTTCCGCCTGCTGCGTCATGTCCTGCGAGGCGCAAATCACGCCTTCCACGCCGCCGTCGCCGTTCTCTATCGGAATGAGGCGCGAATGCCAGGTCTTGGGCGCGCCCGACGTGGTCGGGCAACTGCCTCGGAATGTCGCGCGTGCGCCGCTCATGGCGGCATGAAACGCATCGTGCGCGGCGGTCGCGTCTTCACCGGACCAGAAGCCGAGCCAGTTCGAACCGGCGAGTTGTTCGGGCGCGCTCGCTTCCATGAGTTCGGCGCCATATTCGGAAATGCGGACCATGCGGCCATCGGCGTCGAGCAGTTTCAGGCATTCGCGATTGGCGTCGAGAAGCGCTTTTGCGAGCGCGGTCGTGGCGTTCGCGCGCGCGGCGCTCCGGCGTGCACGACGCAAAAAGAACGCGAACGCGATCGCGCCCGAGACGACGCCCGCGCAGGAAGCCGCACCTTCGGACACGAACGACAGTGCGAGGTAGCAGAGCGCGCCGACGCCCAGGCCCGCGAGGCCGATCTGCGTGAGAACGGTCCAGGAGAGCGTCGCGCGGTCGCTTCGCGTGGACAGAAAGAAAGCGAGAAATTCCTGATTTCGCGCGGTCTTGTGCCCCTGTCGCGAGCGATCGCCGCTGGCGACGGTGCTGGACGATCCGGATTGGGGAGACTGGGACATTACGTTGATGACGCGGGCTCTCGATGAACGGGCAGCGGGCTCGGCGTTGCTTTTAGCGAAGATCACGCCTTGTTTACGTCAGCCGGATTCGGGAGCTTTAGGCGCCCGGAAGCCGGCGGGCGTCGGCCGACGCGCCGACGCGGTAATTTTGTCCAGCCGATGCCGCGTGCGCCGCGCCACGACGAACCGATGCAATCACTTGTGGCCGGCGGTGGATGCCGTGCCGAGCACGCGGTCGTCCAGACGATCGTCGACGATGCCCGCCGGTTCGACGTGCGCCGTGACGTCCGATGCCTGAAAGAGCCGCTGCACGGCTCTTTCCGCGTCATCGGCGATGGCGTGGCCCTGCGCGACGGTCAGCTCGCCGGCCACTTCGAGATGGAACTCGACGAATACGCGATCGCCGCCGTTTCGCGTGCGGATGTCGTGCACGCCTTGCACGCCTTCGACCGCCGTCACGGCCGCCGCAATGCGCGCGCGTTCGGGATCGTCCAGTTCGCGATCGAGCAGTTGCACGAGCGCAGCCACCGCCATGCCGCGCGCGTTCCACAGCATGTAGAGCGAGATGCACAGCGCGCCGATTGCGTCGGCGCGTGGCCAGTCGAGCAAGTGATCGAGCAGCAGGGCGACGAGCACGGCGATATTCACGGCGATATCGGTCGCATAGTGCGCGCGGTCGGCGGCGATGGCGGTCGATCCCGTGCGCTTCACGACCCACGTCTGCATCAGCACGAGTCCGATGGCCGCAAGCGTACTCACGACGATGACCGCGATCCCGAAGTCTGTCTGATTCAACGGTTCGGGATTCACGACGCGCTGCCCCGATTCGATGCCGAGTCCGACAGCCACGCCCGTGAGCAGCAGCGCCTGCACGAACGCCGCCACCGCTTCGGCCTTGCCGTGACCGTAGCGGTGCCCCTCGTCGACCGGGCGCAGGGCATAGCGCACACCCATGAACGTCACCGAAGACGCGACGACATCGACGAGGCCATCGGCTGCGGCGGTGAGCAGCGAAATCGATCCGGTCGCGAACCAGGCCCACACCTTCAACACGACGAGCACCAGCGCGAACACCAGCGCGACGATCGACGCCATGCGACGAAGCGCCTCGTCAGTGTTTCGTTGTGACATCGTTAGCTCCTTGCAGCTTTTCGCGCAGCATTATTCTGACGCGATTCTACGGACGATTCGCGAAGGCGTTGCCCTTCGCGCGCATCGCGTTCATATCGCGCAACGAAGAATGCGATTTTTTCCATCGGTGATCGTCTTTCATCTGCGGACGAGCACGTCCGCGTCACGAACTTTCGCATCATCAAGGAGATCATCATGAAACCGATTTTGATGGCGCTCGCGGCGGCGTCCGCGCTTGCGCTGCCGATTGCCGTGCTCGCGCAGACGGACGCGGCGCTCACGCGCGCCCAGGTGCGCGCCGAGCTCGAGCAACTGGAGCAGGCCGGCTACTACCCGGGCAGAGGCGAGGATCCCGGCTATCCGGCGGCGATCCAGGCAGCGGAGGCGCGCGTATCGAGCCGGAACGACGCGACTGGCTATGGCGGCGCGATGTCGGGCGCGTCGGCGACGGGCGCTCGCGCCGTCATGCGCCCGGCATCAGCGCAGGAGATGAAGCAGATCTATTTCGGCGGTCAATAAGCGCGTATCGCACGGCATCCGATGCCCGCCCGCCGCCCGCGAGGCATCGAAAACGCAACCCACGACGGCGGCGTTTCTCAGGAGTGTTCAGACATGGCAAACCATCCGCTCAACGGAAGCGAACGCGAGTGTTTAAAGGACGCGCAGCCCATCGGAAAGGCAGACCCGAACGAACGTCTGGAGGTCACCATGCTCGTGCGACGGCGCTCGCACGATGCGTTCGAGAAGCACATCAGCGCGCTCGCGGCGCAAGGCGCGTCGGCGAAGCATATCGATCACGACGAGTTCACGAAGCATTTCGGCGCGGACAGCGCGGACCTGGCGGCGGTCCATGCGTTCGCGCAAAAGCACGGACTGTCGGTCGTCGAGAGTCACGAGGCGCGGCGCGCGGTCGTGCTCTCCGGCACGGTCGCGCAGTTCGACGCGGCCTTCGGCGTGAGCCTGCAACAGTACGAACATGACGGCGGCACCTATCGCGGCCGCACGGGACCGATCCATCTGCCCGATGAACTGAACGGCGTCGTCGATGCCGTCATGGGTCTCGACAACCGTCCGCAGGCGCGGCCCAGCTTCCGGACCCGCGCGCAGGGCAACGTGCGCTGGACAGCGCGCGCAGCCGGCGCGTCGACGTTCACGCCCGTGCAGCTCGCGTCGCTCTATGACTTCCCGCAAGGCGACGGTCAGAATCAATGCATCGGGATCATCGAGCTGGGCGGCGGCTACCGTCCCGCGGATCTCAAGACGTATTTCGCGTCGCTGAATATGAAGGCGCCGTCCGTGACCGCGGTTTCGGTCGATCACGGACGCAATCATCCGACCGGCGATCCGAACGGTCCCGATGGCGAAGTGATGCTCGATATCGAAGTCGCGGGCGCGGTCGCGCCGGGCGCGAAGATCGTCGTCTATTTCGCGCCCAACACCGACGCGGGTTTTATCGACGCCATCGGCACCGCGATTCATGACACGAAGAACAAGCCGTCGGTGATTTCGATCAGTTGGGGCGGTCCGGAATCGGCATGGACGCAGCAGGCGATGAACGCGTTCGATCAGGCGTTCCAGTCGGCGGCGGCGCTCGGCGTGACGATTTGCGCGGCATCCGGCGACAACGGTTCCGGCGACGGCGTGGGCGATGGCGCGGATCACGTCGATTTTCCTGCGTCCAGTCCGTATGCGCTGGGCTGCGGCGGCACGTCGCTGCAGGCGAGCGGCAACGGAATCGCTAGCGAGACCGTATGGAACGACGGCGCCAACGGCGGCGCGACCGGCGGCGGCGTGAGCTCGTTCTTCGCGCTGCCCGCGTGGCAGGAAGGGCTGCGGGTCACGCGCGCGGGCGGCGCACACAGTCCGCTCGCGATGCGCGGCGTGCCCGATGTCGCCGGCAATGCCGATCCCGTGACCGGCTACGAAGTGCGCGTCGACGGTCACGACATGGTGATCGGCGGAACGAGCGCGGTCGCGCCGCTATGGGCCGGACTGATCGCGCGCATCAACGCGATCAAGGGCGCGCCGGTGGGGTATATCAATCCGCATCTCTACAAGGACCCGCTGGCGCTCGTCGACATCACAAAGGGCAATAACGACGATTTCCACGCGACAGCCGGATGGGACGCCTGCACCGGCCTCGGACGGCCCGATGGCAAGAAGGTGAAGGATGCGGTGAGTTGAGGCTGAAATGCGTGCTCGCGCGAAACGGACGTTCCTGCGCGAGCGCGCATTGTCACGGCGAGACGTCTTCGATCAGATCCGCGCGCACCGCGCGAATCCTGCGATCGACGAAGTAGCCGCCGCCTTCCGTGTAGCGCAGATACAGCCGCCCGCAGGACGAGCATTCCCAGACGCCGCAGCGGTTATACGGAAAGAAGCGCGGCGCGATGGGCGCATCGGCGGACCAGTAGTTCGTCTTGCCTGGCAGATATTCGGCGAAGGTCGGCTCCGGATCGTGCTCCGGTAACAGCGTGCCGATCTCGCGGAACTGCGATTCGTCGAGCGACAGCGGCTGCGATTGCCAGCCGTCGAGCGGCGTTTTCGTGCACGCGCAGGGTTGCGGCGCGCGGGCTTGCGCGCGTCGCGCGAGGTCGATGAGCGCGGCGGCGTCGAGAAAGTCGGGCATGGCGGTCGATAGTCGATGAAGCGAACGCGCCATCATGCGCGCGTTCGCGGCGGTTCGGCAAGGCGTCAGCCGTTCATCATGCGATCGCGCTGAACCGCGACCCACGCACGATCGAAACGGCCTTCCGCGATCGACTCGAGCGCCGCCGCTTCCTTCGCCGCCTGCTTGCGCGCGCCTTCGATCACCGCTTCGACGTCGGCGGGCGCGATGGCGAGCACGCCGTCTTCATCGCCGACGACGATATCACCCGGATTCACCACCATCCCGCCGACCGTCACCGGCACGTTGATCTCGCCCGGCCCGTTCTTGTACGGCCCACGATGCGTGACGCCGCGCGCGTACACGGGAAAGTCGCGCTGGCCGAGCGCGCCGACGTCGCGGATCGCGCCGTCGATGACGAGACCCTGCACGCCGATGCTCTGCGCGAAGCTCGCCATGATGTCGCCCATGAGCGCCTGCGTGAGCTCGCCGGCGCCGTCGATGACGAGCACGTCGCCGGGGCGGCAGTAGTCGAACGCGCGATGGATCGCGAGATTGTCGCCGCCGCGCGTGCGTACCGTGACGGCCGTGCCGGCCATCGGCTTCGGACGATGATAGGGACGCAGTCCGGTCGTGCCGCTCACGCGGGCCATGTTGTCGCTCAGAAGCGATACCGCCAGCTCGCGCAACGCGGCGAGCGTCGCGGGGCTCGCCTGAGCCGCGGATTCGTATTCACGCCATCCGGCCGGATTCATGCGGTCGCTCCTTCGTTCGATCGTTGCCGTTCCAGTTGCGCGGAAAGCCGTCCGTACACCGCGCGCGCGTTGTCCTCGAAAATGCGCTGGCGATCCGCGTCGCTGAGCCATTCGATCGCGTCGATATAACGGCGCGTGTCGTCGAAGTAATGACCCGTTTCGGGATCGATGCCCTGCACCGCGCCGATCGTCTCCGACGCGAACAGGATGTTCTTCGCCGGAATCACCTTTGCGAGCAGCTCGGCGCCCGGCTGATGGTAGACGCAGGTATCGAAGAACACGTTGTTCAGCAGATATTCGGTGAGCAGCGGCCGCTTCATGTCCTGCGCGAGTCCGCGATATCGTCCCCAGTGATACGGCACCGCGCCGCCGCCGTGCGGAATGACGAACTTGAGCGTCGGGAAATCCGCGAACAGATCGCCTTGGAGCAATTGCATGAACGCCGATGTATCGCCGTTGATGTAATGCGCGCCGGTCGCATGAAAGTTCGGATTGCACGACGACGAAACGTGGATCATCGCGGGCACGTCGAGCTCGACCATCGCTTCGTAGAGCGGATACCACGAGCGGTCGGTGAGCGGCAGCCCGGACCAGTGCCCGCCCGAAGGGTCGGGATTCAGATTGCAGCCGATGAAACCCAGTTCTTCCACGCAGCGGCGCAGTTCGGCGATGCAATTCTCGGGCGCCACGCCCGGCGCTTGCGGCAACTGACAGACGCCGACGAAATTACGCGGAAACAGGTCGACGACGCGATGCACGAGGTCGTTGCATGCTTCCGACCAGACCGCGTTGGCCTCCGCCGTCGCCAGATGATGGCCCATGCCGGCGGCGCGCGGCGAGAAGATCGTGAGATCGGTGCCGCGCTCGCGCTGGATGCGAAGCTGCCCGTTCTCGATGCTTTCGCGGATTTCATCGTCGGAGATGGCGGGGCGCGGCGGCGCCGATGCGCCGTCCTTCAGCGCGGCGATCTGCTGCGCGCGCCATGCTTCGTGCTGCGGCGGCGAGGTCGTGTAGTGACCGTGACAATCGATGATCATGCGTGGTTTTCCTGTCGTTGTGCGCCCGCTTCGTGCGAATCGGATGCGGGCAGCGAAGTGTCTTCGTCGTCGGCGGGCTTCACGCGCATGACGAGCGCGATGATCGTCGCGACGACGAGGAACGCCGCGATCGTCAGCAACGCGAGCTTGAAGTTGCCCGTCGCGTTGCGCACGAGCCCGATGCTCCACGGCCCGACGAGGCCGCCGAACTGCGCGATCGTGTTGATGAGCGCGATGGTCGCCGCGCCCGCCGCGCCGGTCCTGAACGACGAGGCGAGGCTCCAGAACAGCGGATTGCCTGCGTAGATGAAGAGGCCGGTCACGCACAGCAGCGCATAGGCGACGACCGGATTCGGCGCATACGCGCTGCCCGCGATCGCGAGGGCGCTCATGCCGTAGACGAACGCGAGATGCTTCTTGCGGTCGCCCGTGCGGTCCGAACTGCGGCTGATGATGAACGTGCCGAGCACGCCGAGAAGCGGCGGCGCGGCGGAAAGAAAGCCGACTTCGATGTTGCTCAGATGACCGAGACTCTTGACGATCTGCGGCAGCCACAGAAAGAGCCCGTAGATGCCGACGAGCGCGCAGCCGAAGAGACACGCGAGGCTCCATACGCGGACATCGCCCGCCACGCGCAGCAGCGGGAAGTGCGCGTTGCCGCCGACCGCTTCGCGCTCTGCCGCGAGCGTCGTTTCGAGCCAGCGCTTTTCGTCGTCGGCGAGCCAGTCGGCGTCGGCGGGGCGCTCCGTCATGATGCGCAGCGTGAGCAGGCCGAGCAGCATCGCCGGAATGCCTTCGAGGATGAACATCCATTGCCATCCCTGCAGGCCGAGGATGCCGTTCGCGTAGGTCATCAGCGCGGTCGAGATCGGGCCGCCGAGCACGGCGGAAAACGATCCCGCGATGATGTAGCCGCCGACCGCGCGCGCCCGATAGCGCTCGGGGAACCACTTCGTCAGATACACCGCGACGCCCGGCAGGAAACCCGCTTCCATGACGCCGAGCAGAAAGCGCAGCACGTAGAAGCTCTTGTCGTCGAATACGAACGCGGTGACGGCCGCGACCGCGCCCCACGTGAGCAGGATGCGCGCGATCCAGCGGCGCGCGCCCACGCGATGCAGCAGCAGATTGCTCGGCACCTCGAGCACCATGTAGCCGACGAAGAAGATGCTGCCTGCGAAGCCGAACACGGCAGGGCTGAAGCCGAGCGCCTTGTTCATGTCGAGCGCGGCAAAGCCGATGTTGATGCGATCGAGGTAGTTGAAGAACATCATCGCGAAGAGCAGGGGCATGAGCCGCCCGTATACCTTTCGCATCGTTGCTGCTTCGTTGAATGGGGCCATGCCGTCTCCACGTTCTTTTTCATCGGATCGCGAGGCTCTGCGGCCTCGCTTTACAAACGGCCTGCGCCGCTCGTCTGTCCGTTCGGCTGCGCGTAAGGCATGCCGGCCCAGGACATGAAAATCGATGATAAGTAGCGCGCCGGCCCGCGTCCAAGACGCGTTCCTTATGCTTCTATAAGCGTTCTCTTATAGTGCGGCGCCGGTCAGCGGCGGAGGAAGGCACGCGAGAAAGGCACGCAGATGCGCCGAATCGTCGTCCGTGCGGAATGTGGCGGCGAGCGTGGACCAGCGCGACGCACCCGGGCCTGAGAGCTGACGGAACACGACGTCGGTGCGTCCATGCCGCGCCACCGATTCGCCGACGAAGGTCACGCCGAGCCCCGCCGCGACGAGCGCGATCGCCGTCTGGATTTCGTAAGCCTGATGAGCGATGAAAGGCGTGACGCCCGCATCGCGATACAAGGACTGCACGGTGCGCTTGAACTGCGCGTTCTGATGCTTCGGATACACGATGAGCGGCGTATCTTCGAGTTCGGCGATACGCACCTTCTTCCTGCCCGCCAGCGGATGATCCGGCGACAGCACGGCCACCACATGTTCACGCAGCAGCGGATACGACGTGCAACCGGGGATGTCGAGCGGCTGACGTCCGATCCCGACATGAATGCGCAGGTCGCGCAGTGCATCGGTGTGTTCTTCGGTCAGCATCTCGAAGAGCTTGAGCTCGACTTCCGGATACGAGTGATGGAACGCCTTCAGCGCGGGCGGCAGGATGCTGTACATCGCGGATCGCGTGAACCCGATCGACAGCCAGCCGCGCCGCCCGATGCCGATTTCCTGCGCGCCCAGACTGGCTTGTTCCCACGAGCCGAGAATCTGACGCGCTTCGGTGCAGAGATAGTGGCCCGCCTCGGTGAGCCGCAGCGGGCGTCTCGCGCGATCGACGAGTTGCGTGCCGAGCCGCTCTTCCAGCAGCCGGATCTGCTGGCTCAACGCCGGTTGCGCGATATGCAGCCGCTCGGCCGCGCGGCTGAAGTTCAGTTCCTCCGCGAGAATGACGAAGCACTGTAAGGACCTGAAATTCATGTCGACCTTCTTGGAGACGATGGCGAACGTTGCAAACGCATGAGTGCGCGCCGATGCAGGCGGTGTGCTGGATGACGTCGGGCGAAGCGATCACCGAATCTTGCCGAATGCGTGGCGATCGAGCAATCGCATCAGCGTCGCATAGGGTGGCCGCACAGCAGAGCAGGTTCGCCGACATTTTCCCTTTTTCAAAACCAACCTGTTCATCGCCATTGACGCCGTACCGCTTCGCGCTTACTCGACCTTCGCTTTTCGCGGGTAGTGCGCGGCTATCTCGCGCGCTAGTTGAACAAAAGAGCCTAGCGCGGGGGGCGGACCGGGTTCCTTCCACGCGAGGTAGAGTTCGCTTTTCGCGTGCTGTTCGCGCAGAGGACGATAGACGACGTTGTCCATGTGCGTTCGTTGAACTGACGCCGGTACGAGCGTCACGCCAAACCCGGCGCTTACGAGGCCAAGCGAAGCGTAGATCTGCCCCATTTCAAAGCTCGTGGATGGGGAAAATCCGGCAAGCGCGCACAACTGGTTGATGGTGGCGTGATAGTCCGGCGCGACATCTTTCCGGTAATTGATGACGCGCAACTGCCTGCAGTCCTTGATGGAAATCCGCCGTTTTGCTGCGAGTGGGTTGTCCTTGGCGATAGCAACGTAAAACGGCTCCTGAAGCAACAAGACGCTGTTCAGTCGCGTATCAGGCGGCAAAGAGCGGACGAACGCCAGATCGATGTCCCCTCGGTCGAGCGCATTGATCTGTTCCGCGGAGGAAAACCATCGAAGCTCGACTGTCACCGCGGGATAACGCTGCTGAAATTCGCGCAAGAGCGGCGGCAGCAGTGTATACGCGATGTGCTCGAAGAACCCCACCGCCACCCGGCCGACTTCCCCTCGTGCCGCGCGTTGCGAATCCACGATCGCGGAGTTCGTTTCCATCAGGATTCGCTTGGCCCGTTCTTCGAAGACCTGGCCCGCCGACGAAAGAAACACTCGTTTGCCCCGTCGCTCAAAAAGCGCTACGCCGAGTTCTTCTTCCAGATCGCGTATCTGCCGGCTCAACGGCGGCTGCGCCATGTGCAGTTCATCCGCCGCTTTCGTGAAGTTGAGCGTGCGTGCCACCACCAGAAAGTAGCGTAGATGACGCAGTTCCATCTGGAACCTCTGAGGTATCGATACGCAACTTATTATATCTTTTACATTGGACGTGACCGGTCTTACGATCATGACATTGCGCCGACAAGTCAGGAGACCCCTCATGGAACTTACCGCGTCACAGTTGGAAGCATACGAGCGCGATGGATTCGTTGTTCTGCCGGAGCTTTTCTCAGAAGAAGAAATTGCGCATATGAAGAGCGAGTTGCGCCGAATCCAGAAGATTGACACCGACCATCTTGTCCGGGAAAAAACGGGCGGCATTGCAAAAACCATCTACAAGGTTCACGAGACAGAAAGTCCGACGGCATCGGCGGTTTTTCACGCCGCAGTGCGCTCTCCCAGATTGCTCGGGCCGGCACAACAACTGATCGACGATGACCAGCTCTACGTCTATCACACGAAGTGCAATTTGAAGACGGCAATCGACGGTTCCGTCTGGCAATGGCATCAAGACTTCGGCACCTGGCATATCGACGGCGTGAAAGAGCCGCGGATGACAACTGCCTTGGTCATGCTCGACCAGCCGACCGAAATGGGCGGATGTCTCTACTTCATCCCGGGGAGCCACAAACTGGGTTCGCTCGATCCGACGTTCGACGAGGCAACCGGTTATCGCTTCTACGTGGTACCGAAGCCGACCATGCTCGATATTTTGTCGAGCCATCCCAAGGCCGTGCCTATCATCGGCCGCCCGGGAACAGTCGTGTTTTTCGACGCGAACATTGTGCATGCTTCGGGTCATAACCTGTCCGGCGACGATCGATGGCAGGCCTATATCGTCTACAACCAGGTGAAGAACAAGCCTGAAGAAGTAGAGCAGCCGCGACCGGATTATGTGCGCTCGACCAATTTCGCTCCGCTCGAGGCCGGTTCAGACGAGATTCTCGACAGCGTTCGGATCGGTTGAACTTGCGCGGCGTCGCTTGCCTGGCGCAAGACGGTCATGCGGATGGCCAATGTTCGACGAGATAGTCGGCGAAGATCCGGATTTTCGGCGACGACAATTTCACGCGTTCAAACAGCACGTGGACCGGCGTTGCGGGCGGTGCGTACATCTCCAGGACGGGCCGCAAGCGACCCGACTGGACGTGCTCCGCGACCTGCCATGCGGGCGCGCGCACGATCCCGGCACCTTGAATCGACGCCAGTACCAGCGCGTCCAGGCTATTCATCCACAGACGGCCCGTTACGCTGACGCGCGTGCGCATCGCACGCGACTCGAAGCGCCAGTCAACGGCCCCAGGCGCGTCTGAAAAGACGAGGCAGTCGTGCTTGCGCAGATCGCCGGGAGTACGAGGCGTGCCGCGATGCGCGAGGTACGCGGGCGCTGCGCAGGTCACCATCTGAATGTCGCCGAGCTTGCGCGCGACGAGGCTCGAATCCGGCAGACGCCCGATGCGCACGGCGAGATGCAGACCCTCGTCGACCAGATTGACCGCACGATCGACGAGCAGGAGATCAACAGCCACGTCCGGATGAAGCTCGAGAAAGCGCGGCAAAAGTGGCGCGATCACCAGCCGGCCGAGCAGGTTCGGCGCGCTGAACCGTAGGCGGCCAGAGAGCTTGCCACGCCCCGCCGACATCGCACTGCCGAGTTCATCCACTTCGCCAAGGATTGCCTTCGCGCGGTCGTACAGGATGCGACCTTCGTCGGTCATCGCGAGATGGCGTGTGGTGCGTCGAAGCAGTTGCGCGCCGAAATGCTCTTCCAGCGCCGAAATGTGCCTGCTGACCGAAGTTAGCGACATCGGAATCGCGCGCGCGGCGGCCGACAAACTACCGGCATCGACGACCCGCACGTAGACGTTCATTGCTTCGAGGCGGTCCATGATTCGGCTCTTCCGTATTCAGCAAGGGTGATTGCCGCATCAGAGGGATACTGGCGAAATCCGGAATAGTCTACATTCGTCGCAAACGGAATAGCAAAGGCGGGGCGCAGCCTGAGGAGCACAGAGATGAAACGGTCGGTGTATTGGCTGATGGCCGCGGCGGCGGGCATCGTGGTCGCGAACAACTACTACAACCAGCCCTTGCTCGCCGACTTCGCGCTCACGTTTCACACCACCGAGCGCGCAGCCGGTGCAGCATCGGTTGCGACGCAGACCGGCTATGCGCTCGGACTTCTGCTCTTCGTTCCGCTGGGCGACAAGCTCGATCGACGTTCGATACTGGGCACGCTGCTGTGCATCTCTAGCCTCGCACTCGCCGCAGTGGCTGTGTCACCTACACTCGACTGGCTCGTGGCCGCCAGTTTCCTGACCGGGCTTACCAGCGTCGCGCCGCAGTTGCTCACACCCTTCGCGGCGCAAATTGCAGGACCCGAGCGACGCGGCGAAGCGGTCGGCATCGTGATGTTCGGATTGCTATCCGGCATCCTCATGTCGCGCGCGGTATCCGGATCGATCGCCCAGCATTGGGGATGGCGGACCGTGTACTGGCTTGCATCCGCAGCGATGCTTGTCACGGCCGCCGTACTGTCGCACAGGCTGCCTCGCTCGACGCCGACTTGGTCGGGCACGTACCGACGCCTGATGGGTTCGCTATGGACGCTGATCCGCGAAGAGGCGCTCTTGCGCCGGACGTCGGCGATCGCGGCCCTTCAGTTCGCTGCGTTCAGCGCATTCTGGGTCACGCTGACGTTTCATTTGCGCAGCATGAATGCGCATTACGGCAGCGAGATCGCCGGTCTGTTCGGACTTGTGGGCGTGGTCGGAGCGCTGGCCTCGACGGGAGCGGGCAAGCTGATAGACAAGCGCAATCCGCGTCTTGTGGTTTTGGCGAGCTCCGCAATTTTCTTCATGGCGTTCGCAATCTTCGCGTGGGTGGGCTACGGTATCGCCGGTCTGATCGCCGGTGTGATCCTTCTCGATTTCGGGCTGCAAAGCGCACACGTCGCGAACATGGCACGCAGCATGAGCATCAGGAGCGATGCGATGAGCCGCATTAACACGCTGTATATGACGATTCGCTTCGCGGGCGGCGCGCTCGGTTCGTTGCTGGGCGTGTGGGCGTGGAGCGTATGGCAATGGCCGGGAGTGTGTGGTGTCGGCCTCATTCTCGCGTGCGGGTCTTTGGCGTTGCAGGCCGGACCGGGGGTGGCCGGTGCCGGCGTGCAGGAAAGATGTTTGCGCGATTGATTCGACATGTGCGGTGATCTGGTTGCGGAACACGTGCTTGACGAATGACGTTCTTGCCGCAATGCATCGGAAGGCTCAGTCTTCCGACGAACGCATCGACACGTCGCCGATGAGTACCCCTCTCAACCGTTCTCGTAACGCGAGAACGTTGTCCGCACCGTTCAACTGCTCGAACTCCCGTTGCGCTTCCTGCCAGAGAGGGGCTGCTCTTTCATGCAGGCGCCGTCCCTCCTTGGTGAGTTCGACAAGGCGGCTTCGGCCATCGGTGGGCGAGGGCTTGATCGTGACGAAACCGTCGCGCTCCAGGAAGCCCACCATCTTCCCCATCGCGGTTCGTTCGATATCGAGCCGTTCGGCAAGCGCGTTGACCGGGGTACTTCCCACTTCGCGCAGGGCGGCCAGGGTGAGGAATTGCGTGATGCGCAGACCCGAGGGCTCGAGATGGCTATCGTAGAGTCGGGAGATCTGCCTGCTCGCCTTCCTCACGGCGAAGCAGTTGCATTGATCGATGCCGAGCGGCTTATTTACTGGCAACATCCGTTGCACTCCTCATTCGGTTAATTGCGAGAAGCTTACGCGCGCGTCGTGCGAAGGTGCGGCGATAGCTATTCAAGGACCTGTTCACACGAAGGCGTCCCGATACTTCGCGACGAACTCCTGGACCGACAGCGGCGGCTTCCCGGTGATCTTCTCGACGGCGTCGTTAGTGCCCGAGAAAATGCCGTCGCGATAGTCCTGCGCGACTTCGACCAGATGCTGCGTGAGGAACGGCGGAAACTTGTAAAGGGTTTCCATCTTGATCCGAAACTCCTCGATGGAAGTCGGCGCGTATTCGATCCGGGCGCCGAGAACCTCGCTCATTTTGGCTGCGATCTCGACGTGATTCATCTCGACGGGGCCGTGGAGCGTGTAGGTCCTGCCCTCGTGGCCTTCGGGGTTGGCGAGGATGTGGGCGATCACGCGTCCCTGATCGTCGCTGGAGATAGGCGCGTGACGGCCGTTGCCGAACGGAAACTCGATCTTCTTCGTGGCCCAAATTTCCCGCGCGAAATGCGGATAGACGAGCCAATCGGCAAAGAACGTCGGGCGCAAATGCGTAGTCGCGACACCCGACCAATCGAAGACTCGCTCGGAGACCCAGTGATCCTGTGCTGCGTGGCTCATCGATTCCCGACGCGCGGAAATCTGCGACATGTTGACGATCGCCGTGACGCCCGCTTCCTGTGCTGCCTGCGCGAAATAGGCCGCGGCCCCGATGATTCCCGGCGCAATCGGATGAAGGAAATAGGCCGATCGAATGCCTTCCATCGCTGCCCGAATATCGTCGATGTCGGTAAAGTCCCCGACCGCGACATCGACGCCGCGCTGCCTCAGCGCTTCCGCTCGATCGTCATCCGTACGCACATATGCCCGCACGCGTTTGCCCATCTCGAGCAGTTCGTCAATAGCATTGCCTCCGGTCCGTCCGGTTGCACCGCTCACAAGAATCTCAGGCTTGTTCATCGCATCGCTCCGTTTGAAAGTGAGAGCATATGCTCTCTCGAGATGGAGATTAGGTGCATATGCTCGTATAGTCAAGTTTTTTGTCGGCTCTTTTACGCAGAGCGCAGCGTCGGCGCAAATTCGGCCAACAGACATCCTTCAAACGAAAGCAGGGAGACGACGCGCTCTGCCGCTCGCCATGCGCCATGCGCCCCGTCGAATACAGCGCGGAGAGCGCTATCCCCGGCAGCTTCCGGTCATCCTCATTCGGATGCGACAGCAAGGCCGATGGCCGAGTCCCTGCGGAATGACGCGGGCGATTACCTTGTCATCTGGAAGCGCGTGAACGGACAGCGGAAGCAGTATCGCGACATATACGACGCCGGCCGCGTGTTGCCGGTGCTAACAGCGGTACATGCGCGGCGGCGGGAATAGGCGATCGTGATGATATGCATCGGTGCCTTCCACGGCACCACGCGCTTCTACTGCGGCATCGGCCGGTCTACTGCGGCATCCCAGATCCCCATCGCGTCGTTCACGGCCTTCTCGATGACGGCATGCCGGACTGAATCGCGGGCGAGCACGGACAACCCCTGAAAAAAGCAGTCGAGCGCGATGGATAGCGACGCCGGATCCGTGCTGCTGCGCAGCTCCCCACTCTTGATGCCCCGTGCCACGCAGGCGCGGAAGCCAGCGCGCGTGCGATTGCGCACCTCACGAAGCAACTGAGTGACGGCTTCGCTGCCGGTGGAACTGGCCCCCACAACGCCTAGCGCGACCATACAGCCTTTCGGGTGGCCGCTCTCGGTCTGCATCCTTGCCGACCGAAGCATCGCCAGAAACACGCTCTCCCGTGGCGGAAGCGACGTGTCATGGAGACTGCGCGTCACCTTGCCGTAAATCTCCATGTATCGTTCCAGCGCCTCCTTGTACAGCGCCTCTTTGGACTCGAAGGCCGCATAGAAGCTGGGCGCGGAGATGCCCCCGCCGATCGCGGCCTTCAACTGCGACAAAGACGTCGATTCATAGCCATGTTCCCAGAACAGATGCATCGCCGAAATGATTGCCGCATCGCGGTCGAACGTGCGTGGCCGACCCCGCTGAACCATGAACATCTCCTTCAGTCGAAATATACATACTAGTCGATACATAATTTGGGTGCAAGTCGCGAGCTGGCACCTCTGGTGCATGTCAGCGGGCCGTTCAAGAAAGCGGTTGACACAGCCTTCCGTATTCTTTTAAATATGTACCATTCGGTATGTAAAGCCGGAGCCGCGCGGGGTCATCACACGAATCCCGCATTTTTTTAGCTATTTGTGTACCATTCGGTATGGAATAAGCCAATGTCCAAAGAACTCGAAGCACGTCTTGACGCCATCGAAAGCCGCTTCGCCATCGAGGCGCTGATCGCCAACTACGCCGAGGCGTTCGACACCATGAATATCGAGCTGCTGGCCACGCTCTGGCATCCCGACTCGCGACTGCACCTGGGCGCGAACGGCAACTCCGATGGCCTGGAGGCGATCCTGGCGCAAGCGCGCATCAACATGAAGCGCATGCCCCACATGCATCATTGGATGGCGAACGCGCTAATCACGGTGGACGGTGACAACGGCCACGGCCTTGTAGCGGCGGACTGTCTTTTCTACGACGTCGATCAGGGCACGCTACAGGTGAGCGGCCAATACCGCGACATCTATCAGCGACGCGAAGGCCGCTGGGCATTCGTGGAGCGCACCTTCACCATGCACTACGCGACGCCGCTCCAGAACTGGCAGCCCATCGCGGGAACGGAACGCTTCGGCCGTCCGGCTTGATGCGGCCCGCGGCCGCCGGGACTTATGCATATGACAACCTCTTCCACACGTCGATGGTCGGCGTTCGCGGTGTTGCTGGTGGGCGCATTTCTGCCGCCGCTGGACTTCTTCATCGTGAACGTCGCCCTGCCGTCCATCCAAAGCACGCTCCACACGAGCGCTGCGGAGCTGCAACTCGTCATTTCCGGATATGCCGCGGCCTACGCGGTTTTCCTTATCACAGGCGGACGGCTAGGCGATCTATTCGGACGACGAAGTATCTTTCTGATCGGCGTCACGGGCTTCGGACTGACATCGGTGATCTGCGGGCTCGCATCGTCGCCCGCCATACTGATCCTCGGGCGAGTGCTGCAGGGTCTGAGCGCCGCCGCCATGGCGCCGCAAGGACTGGCCTCCATTCACGCCCTGTTTCCAGAGAAAGAGCGTGCGCGCGCCTTGGGCCTATACGGCGCGGCGGTGGGTCTGGCCGCCGTAGCCGCGCAGGCGCTCGGGGGCGCGTTGATCTCTGCGGACGTCTTTCACCTTGAGTGGCGCGTCGTCTTTCTCATCAACTTGCCCGTCGTCGCCGCTGTTCTGATCTTCGGGCTGCCGTTGCTACCCGACGTCCGCGGTGACAGCCCGGCACCTGTAGACCGAATCGGCGTGCTGCTCTGCGCACTCACGCTGGCCTTGCTCATCGTGCCTCTGGTCGAAGGGCGGGAGTTGGATTGGCCGTGGTGGGCCTGCGCAATGCTGATCGCATCCCCCGTCGCCGGGGCGGGCTTCTGCCGATATGAGATGGCCTACGCCCGCCGAGGCGGTGTGCCTCTAATCAGCGTGGAGCTGATCCGCAGGCCCGGCCTGATGAGCGGGCTTACGGGCGTCCTTTTCTTCTACGTCGTCTCTGCATTCTTCCTGACGTTCTCCGTCTACCTCCAGGCGGCGCTTGGGATGAGCCCATTCGAGACAGGGCTGGTGTTCCTTCCGTTCGGTGTCGGCGCCTTCATCGGGCCGCTGACGACCCCGCTGGCCATTCGCCTCTTCGGCGACCGCGTCCCCGCCATCGGCATGATGCTGGAGGCCGCCGGCTGCATACTCCTCGCCGCCCTCGTGGCCGGCGCGCCCGGACAGATGCCGGCTCAGTTTCCGCTGATAGGAGCAGTAGCGCTCTTGGGATTCGGTCAGGGCTGGGCGCTGCCGACGCTGGTGCGCTCGGTTATCAATCGCGCACCGGCGACCGGTTCCGGGATGATCGCGGGCATCACGAATTCGGCGTTGCAAATCAGCGCAGCACTGGGTGTCGCGGTCATCGGCGGTGTTTTCTTCAGTGTCGCGGGGACTTCGCCGGATTCGGTGACCTTGGCCAGGGCACTGGTCATCGCCATGATGTGCGTCGGCGGCAGTCTGACCGTTTCGGCCGTCCTGTCTATCGTCGCTTCGAGATCGAGCATTCATGCCGCTGCGAGGGCGGCGCCTCGTTGAGTCCGGCGCGCCATCACTCACGGCATTGCAGGGCCGTGGACATGTCGATGGCGACCCCGTGCCATTTCGGCCAGCACCATCGTCGGTTCGAGCGCCAATGCGCCAGGACCGGCGCTCGGGCACCTTCAAGCGGGACCTGTCCGCCGAGCCGGAAGACGACGCCTCCCCCGCGCTCGATACACATCCGCGAGGGCACGCTCCGCAGTCTCTGTCGCGCTGAGCGCGAAGTCGGTCCGGCGCGATATCGTGTCTTATCCGCGGTTTGCATCGGTCGTCGAAGGCGCGTCTGTCGGCCCCTCAGAACGCCGGAATGATCGCGCCTTGATAGCGCGACAGGATGAACTGCCTGACTTCGGGAGACTGATAGGCGGCGACGATCTGCTGCACCCACGGCTTGTTCGCATCCTGCTCGCGTACGGCGATCAGACACGCGTAGACCCCGGAGCCGTCCTCGCGCAGGATCGTGTCCTTCGCCGGGTTGAGTCCGGCCTTGATCGCATAGTCCGCATTGACCGTCGTGGCGTCGAAATCGTCGAGCGTGCGCGGAAGCTGCGCCGCATCCACTTCCTTGAATCGGAAGTGCCTGGGATTGTCGATGATGTCGAGGGGCGTCGCGTTGACGCCCGTGACAGGATCGATGCCCTGTCGCAGCCGAATGCTGCCCGCCTTCTGCAACAGCAGGAGAATCCGGCTCTCGTTGGCGGGATCGTTCGGAATGCCGATGGTTGCGCCGTCCGGCAGGTCCGAGTACTTCCGGTAACGCTTCGAATAGAGTCCGATCGGCCCGATCCACGTGCGGCCGATGCCGACCAGCTTGTAGCCGCGCGCGCGAATCTGCGAGGAGAGGAAAGGCCGGTGCTGGTAGCTGTTGGCATCGAGATCGCCTGCGTCGAGGGCCGCGTCGGGCTGAATATAGTCGTTGAACGACACGATCTTGATGCGCAGACCGTAGTCGCGCTCCGCGACCTTTTTCACCGCCTCGAAGATTTCCTCATGAGGTCCGCTCGTCACGCCGATCTTGAGCAAGGGCGTTTCCGCCTGCGCGGTCGCGCTCACGACCACGGCAAAAAATGCGCATAGCAGCGCGCGCAGAAGGGAAAGGGAGAGTCGTTGCACGAGAACTGTGTCCTTGTCGTGAGGATGGCGAACCCGGTCATTCTATGGACCCGATCCCGTTCCGATAACCAATCCGTTGGCATAACCTTATGCCGGCCTGCCTTCGGTTTCGGCGCGCGTCACGGCAGGATGTAAAGGTCCGCGAAATTGCCTCTCAGACCTTCGCCTGTGGATGCATGGTTCTTCACTTTGGTCGATGCGATCGTGATGTTCGGATTGGCGCCGAACTCGATCGACGGAATATCGTCATGCACGATCTGCTGGAACTGCCGGAACAGCTGACGGCGCCTGTTTTCGTCGGTTTCCACCGAGGCCGCTTCGAGCAGTCGGTCCACTTCCGGATTCGAATAGTGCGCGGCCTGAAGATCGCGCGCAGTTTGCTGGAATGGCCGCGCGCCATGGCGAAAGCGCATGGCGCGGCGCGTCGTCTCACGAATAGAACGACGGCTTCGGAATTCGTCCGTTGAGCGCCCAGTCGCCCAGCTCGCGCACCTTGTAATCGAGCGGATCGTGCAGCGTATGCACGCGCACATTGCGCCAGAAGCGGTCGAGCCGCAACGCCGCCGTCGTCGAGCGCGCGCCCGTCACTTCGAACATGCGATGCGCGACGTCGAGCCCCGCGCGCGCCGCCGCCACCTTCGCCGTGGCGACTGCGACGGCCACTTCGCCGCGCTCGCTTTCGGTGAGGGAAAGGCCGCGCGCCCACGCGCAATCGAAGGCCTGCATCGAACGTTCGACTAGCAGACACGCCCCTTCGAGCGCGACAAAGAAGTCGCCGTAGTGCGCGATCACGTACGGATCCTCGGCGGGACGCTCGGCCTGCGAGGCAATCCACGGCCGCGTCTGCGCGAGCGTCGCGTCGCGCGCCGCCTGCAATGCGCCTTCGCCGATGCCGAGATAGATATGGCACAGGATCGACTGCGCGAGCAGCGGCCGCAGCGTCGCGAACGGGCTGGAAAGCGGTCCGGGATTGAGCAGCAATTCGTCCGCCGCGATGGGCACGCGCTCGAAGATCACCGTGCCGCTGTCGGTCTGGCGCTGCCCCATGTTGTCCCAGTCGTCGAGCACGGTGATGCCCGCGCGATTCGTCGGTGTGATGCCGATCAGCAGCCGCCCGTCGCCATCGAACGCGGACGCGAGCAGCTGGTCCGAATCGCGGGCGCCGGAACAAAAGCTCTTGCGGCCATCGAAGACATAGCCGCCGGCGTCGCCTGGCAGCGCGCGCGTGCTCTTGTCGAGCGGATTGAGCGCGTTGCCCCAGAACCAGCCCTGCGCGACAGTCTCACGCGACCAATGGCGAATCTGCGCATCGCTGCCGAAGAGGCGGATCGTCGCGAGTTGCAGATGATGGAACGCGAACAGATGCGCGAGCGAGCTGTCGACTCGTGCCATCCGTCTGACGACATCGAGCGTCGTCGACCACGGAGCGCCGTCGCCGCCGTACTCCACCGGCAACGACAGTCGCAGCAGGCCGCTCTCGCGCAACAGGCGGCGCTCATGAAAGGCGGTTCCGCCGGCCTTGTCGCGTGCCGCGGCGGTTTTCGCCCATTCGCGCAGCACCGCTTCCAAAGGCTCGGCCCACGGGGCGTCTTGAGTGCGGCTCATTGCAGTGTCTCCTGTCGATGAAGGGTGCGCCGTGTTCGATGCCCGGCTTTGGCGTCAAACCGGAAAACCATAGATAAATACATTGGTTTGGCTTGGATGGGCCGATTTGTAAGCTTGTCGCGCACCATCGACGATAACCGCTTCGCTGCCTCGCGCGCGCGAAGCAAGAGGAGAACCCAATGAAGAAGTTCCATCCGTTGCGGGCCGGCGTGCTGGCCATCGCATCGAGCGCAATGATCGCATCGCTCGCGCAGGCCGCCGATCCGAACAAGCCCGAGATTCGCTTCGGCGCGACGGCCGGTCCGTACTCGGACCAGATTCGCTACGGTATCAAGCCACAGTTGGAGAAGGAAGGTTACAAGGTGACGATCGTCGAGTTCAGCGACTACGTGCAGCCGAACCTCGCGCTCGCCGACGGCGCGCTCGACGCCAACGCATTCCAGCACGAGGTGTATCTCAAGAAGTTCTCGGCGGATCACAAGCTCGCGCTCTCGGAGCTCGTGAAGGTGCCCACCGCGCCGATCGGACTCTACAGCCACAAGCACAAGCGCCTCGACGAGCTGAAGGACGGCGCGACCGTGTCGCTGCCGAACGACGTCACCAACCAGGCGCGCGCGATCATTCTGTTGCAGCAACTCGGCTGGGTGACGCTCAAGCCCGGCGTCGATCCGGTGAAATCGTCGGAGCGGGATATCGCGTCGAATCCGCACAGGATCAAGCTCGTGCCGCTCGAAGCCGCGCAACTGCCGCGCTCGCTCGATGACGTCGACTATGCGTTCGTGAACGGCAACTTCGCGCTCGCGGCCGGCCTCAAGCTCAATGACGCGCTCCTGCTCGAAAAGATTCCGCCGTACTACCTGAATCTCGTTGCGGTACGCACGGCCGATCTGAACAAGCCGTATGTGACGGACATCGCGAACGCGTACCGGTCGGCGGATTTCGCGCGCGTGATCGAGCAGCGCTTCGCGGGATTCTCCAAGCCGGCGCAGTAAGCGGGAACGCTGCGGCGCAACGCTCAAGGCCGCAGCCCTTCGACGGCTTCGAGCCGCGACGCCGCATCGTCGCGGCGGCTTCTCGACAGACGCGGATTGAACGCGGCGTGCAGCGCATCGCTCAGCAGATTGAGCGCGAGCACCGTCAGGGCGATCGCCGAGCCGGGCACCGCGATCATGTACCACGCGGTGCGCAGCGCTTCGCGCCCGGTGCCGACCATCGAGCCCCAGCTCACCACGTTCGGATCGCCGAGCCCGAGAAACGACAGCGCCGCCTCCGACAAAATCGCGTTCGCGACGAGCAGCGCGGTCGAAACGAGAATCGGCGTGAGCGCGTTGGGCAGGATCTCGATGAAGATCAGATGCGCATCGCTTGCGCCGAGCGCGATGCTCGCGCGGACGAACTCGCGCTCGCGCAGCACGATGAACTCGCCACGCGTGAGCCGCGCGATGCCCGGCCACGCGGTCACGCCGAGCGCGAACACGATCGTCGAAAGCGACGGCGTGAGAATCGCCACGAGGATGATCGCGAGCAGAAACGGCGGCACGGTCTGGAAGAACTCGGTGATCGCCATGAGCACGCGGTCGATCGCGCCGCCGAAGTAACCCGCGACGCCGCCGATCAGCACGCCCAGCACGAGCGCGATAACGGCGACCGTCCCGCCGACGGACAGCGAGACGCGCGCGCCGTGAAAGAGACCGGCGAGCAGGTCGCGGCCCATCAGGTCGGTGCCGAGCGGAAACGCGCGATCGGCGCCGGGCCATTGATAGGGCGCGGCGACCATGTCGAGCGGATCGCCGGGAAAGAGCCAGTTGGCCGAGAGCGCCGCGACAAGCGCCAGCGCGAGCAGGAGCGCGCCGACGAACGCGGAAGGCTGGCGCAGGAAAGTGAGCGGCTTCATCGGTTCGACCTCGTGCGTGGATCGACGAGTCCGTAGAGCAGATCGACCATCAGATTGAGCAGGACGACGAGACACGCCGAGAGCAGCAGCACGCCGACCAGCAGGTTGACGTCGCGGCTTTTGATGGCCTCGAACGACAGTTGCCCGAGCCCCGGCCAGCCGAACACCGTCTCGACGATCACCGAGCCGCCGATCAGCGCGCTGCCCTGCAGGCCGAGCATCGTGAGCACGGGCAGCACCGCATGGCGCAGCGCATGATGCGTCGTCACGTACCACGGCCGGCCGCCCTTCGCGCGCGCGGTGCGGATGAAATCTTCCTGCAGCGTCTCGATCATCGAAGCCCGCGCGAGCCGCGCGAAAATGGCCACGTAATACAGCACGAGCGTCGCGGCGGGCAGCACGAGATGGCGCAGATGATCGAGCAGGCGCGAAACGCCGCGATGCGCAACGTTTGTATCGGCGACACCGCCGATCGGCAGCCAGTCGAGATGCACGCCGAAGACGACGATCAGGAGCAGCGCGGTCCAGAACATCGGCGCGGAATAGCCGATGGTCGCGAGCGTGGAGACGAGCGTATCGACGACGCCGTGCGGGCGGCGCGCGGCGAGCACGCCGAGCATGAGCCCGAGACTGACGGAGACGACGAGCGCCGTGCCGATCAGCGCGAGCGTGGCGGGCAGGCGCGCGAAGATCAGCGACGCGACCGGTTCGCCGAAGCGAAACGAAAAGCCGAGATCGAGCCGCAGCGCATGTTCGATGTAATGCAGCAGTTGCCACCCGACGCCGTGATTCAAGCCATATGCTTCGCGTAACTGCGCGACGTATTGCGGCGACACGTTGCCGCTCTCGCTCGCGATGACATCGACGAGATCGCCGGGCATCAGCTTGAGCAGCACGAAGTTGAGCACGGTGGTGCCGAGCAGCACGAGCACGAGCTGAATCAGCCTGTGCCCGATCCTGCGTCCCGCGAGCGCCGATGTAAGCCGCATGACGGTCACGCCTTGTCGAACCAGACGCGCGCGAAATTGGCGCGCGAATGGCTGGCGGTGTCGGTGACGTTGCGCAAGTCCTTCGCCCACACGCCGAACCAGCGGAACTCGAACAGATTGATGAGCGACAGGTCGCGCTGCGCGATCTTCTGCAACTCGACGTATAGGTCGCGCCGTTTGGCCGGATCGGTTTCCGTCTGCGCCGCTTCGATCACGCGGTCCATCTCGGTGCTCGCATAGCCGGACGCGTTGAACCACGGCGTGCCGTTGGAGGCCGCCTTCGACCAGTAATGCTGCTCGATGCCGATCTGCGGATCGAGGCCGTCCGTGCCCCAACTGCTGATGAGCTGGAAGTTGTAATCGGTGAAGACGTTCTTGATCCACGTCGGCAAGTCTTGTCCGCGCAGATTCACGTCGATGCCCACGCGCCGCAGCGCCTGACGCACGAACTCGCCGGTGCGCCGATAGTCGTCGCCGTAGGGAATGAAATCGTGATCGAGCTTGAAGCGCCAGCCGTCCGCCTTCTTCGGGAATCCGGCCTTGTCGAGCAAGACCTCGGCGCGCTTCGGATCGTACGGATACTGCTGCGTATCCGCCGTATAGAAAGACTTCACCAGCGACGACTCCGGCCCCGTCGCGGGCACCGCGTAGCCGCCCCACACGGTCTTGACGAGCACGTCGCGGTTGATCGCGTGCGCGATCGCCTGACGCACTTCGAGCTTGCCGAGAATCGGATCGCGCAGATTCGGTTCCAGCCAGAGCCACGCCGCGTAGCCGTTATAGCCTTCACGCGAAACGACGAGATGGGGCAGCTTCGCGAGCCGGTCGGCATCGGCGAAAGTCACCGGATTGCGTTCGCCATATTGCGCCGCGCCGGTTTCCAGCGCGGTCGCGCGGCCGGAAACGTCGGGCGTGATTTTCCATGTGATGCGGTCGAGATACGGCTGACCCGGCGCCCAATACTTGTCGAAGCGGTCGAGCACGATGCGGTCGCCGCGCGCCCATTCCGTGAACTTGAACGGACCGGTGCCGACCGGCTTGTTGTTGTACGGATTGTTGCGGATGTCCGTATTCTCATAGAGATGCTTCGGCAGGATCGGCGTGCCGAGCGAATCGAGAATGCCGAAGGTCGCGGGCGTCGATTTCGACAGATGCAGCACGACCGTATGCGCATCCGGCGTATCGATCTTCGTCAGGTATTGCAGCACGCGCCGCGACGCCGGGCTGATCTTCAACCACACTTCCTCGGCTGAGAATTTGACGTCGGCGGACGTGAAGGGCTGGCCGTCGTGCCAAAGCGCATGGCGGCGCAGCCTGAAGGTCCATGCGAGGCCGTCGGGCGAGACGGTCCAGCTCTCCGCGAGCTGCGGGCGCGGCTTGAGGTCCGGGCCGTATTCGACGAGGCCGTCGAAGATCTTGCTTGCGACCGCGCCGATCATCGTCGCGGAATTGACGAAGAAGGCGAGCGTCGGCGGTTCCGGATGGATGACCGCCGTGAGCGTGCCGCCGCGCTTCGCGCCGTTCAGCGTGATCGGCGTCGTTTCGGTCGTGGCCCAGGCGTTGCCCGTGAACACGAACGGCGTCGCCGCGCCCGCGACGAGCGCGCCCGCGCCCTTGAGCAGCCTGCGCCGCTTCAGATCGGCCACGGCGGCGCCCAGCGGATCATCGCGGAACAGAAGCGTCGAGGTCGAGGTCGAGGTCGGCTGCGGCTTGCGCTTGAAAGTCACGATCAATTTTCCTTGTATCGAATAAGAATGGCGCATGCGATGACGGCACCGCGTCGATCAGCGCGCGCGTGTAGGTGTGTTGCGGCGAAGTCCAGATCGAAGCGTGATCCCCGCTCTCGACGATGCGTCCCGCCTGCATCACGAGCACGCGGTCGGCGATATAGCGGACCACCGACAGGTCATGCGAAATGAAGAGCAGCGCGAGGCCCAGCTCGTGCTTGAGGTCGGCGAGCAGGTCGAGAATCTGCGCCTGAATGGAGACGTCGAGCGCGGACACGGGCTCGTCGCAGATGACGAGTTCCGGCCGCAGCACGAGCGCGCGCGCGATGCCGATGCGCTGCCGCTGCCCGCCCGAGAACTCGTGCGGATAGCGCCGCAGCGCCGATTCCGGCAGACCGACGGCATCGACGATGCGGCGAATCCTGTCGTGCCGTTCGCGCCGGTTCGAGACGCCGTGAATGGCGAGCGCATGACCGAGCGTGCGTTCGACGGTATGACGCGGATTGAGCGAGCCGTACGGATCCTGAAAGATCATCTGCACGCGGCGGCGATAGGGCCGCAACGCACGCCGTCCACGATGCGTGACATCGTCGCCGTCGAAGACGATGCGCCCGCCCGTGGGCTCCACGAGCCGCGTCAGCGCGCGCGACAGCGATGACTTCCCGCATCCCGATTCGCCGACGAGGCCCACTGTCTCGCCCGCGCGAATCTCGAAGCTGACGCCGTCCACGGCGCGCACGCCGTCGTAGTCGACGCGCACGTCGCGGGCGTCCAGCAGCACGCGCGCGGGCGTTTCGGCGGTGGATCGCGGCTTGGCGCGCGGCGCGTCGGTGAGCCGCGCGTCGCGATAATGCAGTCCCGCGCCGAAATGCAGCGACGCGCTGAGCAGCGCGCGCGTGTACGGTTGCGCGGGCTGCGTGAACAGTTGCCGGCTCGATGCTTCCTCGACCTTCGCGCCGTCCTTCATCACGACCACGCGATCCGCCCAGCGCCCGACTATGCCGAGATCGTGCGTGATGAGCAGCACGGCCATCGACAGTTCGCGCCGCAGGCGGTCGATCAGCGCCAGAATCTGCGCCTGAATGGTGACGTCGAGCGCGGTGGTCGGCTCGTCGGCGATCAGGAGGCCGGGGCGGCACGCGACCGCGATGGCGATCATCACGCGTTGCCGCTGTCCGCCCGACAGTTGATGCGGATAGTGCGCGAAGCGCCGGCGCGGCTCCGGCAGATGCACGAGTTCGAGCAGCTCGAGCGCTTCCTTGCGCGCGGCCTGAGCGGACATCGGGCGATGCAGCGTGAGCGCTTCGGCGACCTGCTTG